>NZ_LT906434.1:1276261-2552522 GCF_900187305.1 Neisseria zoodegmatis
ACTGGGCGTAATCGGTTCCGGCGTAATCGGTTTGGAAATGGGTTCGGTGTGGAAACGTGTGGGTTCTGAAGTAACCATTCTTGAAGCCATGCCGACTTTCTTGGCTGCCGCAGACCAGCAAATTGCCAAAGAAGCCTTCAAAGTATTCACGAAAGAACAAGGCCTGGTAATTGAATTGGGCGTGAAGCTCAATGAAATCAAAAACGACAAGAACGGTGTAACCGTATCTTACGAAGTCGGCGGTGCGGCGAAAACCGAAACCTTCGACAAACTAATCGTGTCTATCGGCCGTATTCCGAACACGGAAGGCTTGAATGCCGAAGGCGTGGGCTTGGAAAAAGACGAGCGCGGTTTTATTAAAGTGGACGGCGAATGCCGCACCAATCTGCCTAACGTATGGGCAATCGGCGACGTGGTACGCGGCCCGATGTTGGCGCACAAAGCCAGCGACGAAGGCGTTGCCGTAGCCGAGCGTATTGCCGGTCAAAAACCGCATTTGGATTTCAACACCATCCCGTTTGTGATTTACACCGACCCCGAAATCGCATGGGTAGGTAAAACCGAAGAGCAACTGAAAGCCGAAGGCGTGGAATACAAAAAAGGGACTTCCGGCTTTGCTGCCAACGGTCGCGCTTTAGGTTTAGGCAAAGCCAAAGGTACGGTAAAAGTGTTGGCCTGTGCCAAAACTGACCGCGTATTGGGCGTTCACATGATCGGCCCGATGGTTTCCGAGCTGGTGGCTGAAGGCGTGATGAGCATGGAGTTCAGCGCCAGCAGCGAAGATATCGCCCGTATCGTTCACGCACACCCGACATTGTCGGAAGTATTGCACGAAGCGGCATTGGCGGCAGACAAACGCGCTCTGCACGGTTAATTTGCCATTGACCTGATGTTTTGAAACTGCTCCGGTTTTTAGCCGGAGCAGTTTTATTTATGCGACAAAAAACTTTCTTATCAAGCCGAATAAGGTTTTTCAGACGGCCTCTTGTGTTATTTTAAAACTATCAATGATATGATTATTTCATAATAAAACGGGAAAACCTTACATGAGTATCAAACAATGGCCGGAAGGCGAACGCCCGCGCGAAAAGCTGTTGGAGCGCGGCGCGGGTGCGTTGAGCGATGCCGAACTGCTGGCCGTATTGCTGCGGGTGGGCACGCGCGGCATGAGTGCGGTGGATTTGGCGCGCCATCTGCTCAACGAGTTCGGCAGCTTAGGGCGGCTGATGAGTGCGGAGATGAAAGAATTGTCGGCGCACAAAGGCATGGGGCTGGCGAGCTATACGCAGTTTGCCGTGGTGCGCGAAATCGGGCGGCGGATATTGGGCGAAGAGTTGCGCGAAACCGCCGTGTTGAACAATCCGCGCGAGGTTGCCGACTTTCTGCGTCTGCATCTGGCACACCAACGTGTGGAAGTGAGCCTTGCGCTGCTGCTGAACCGGCAAAACCAGTTGATTGCCATGCATGAATTGGCGCGCGGTACGGTGGCGGAAAACACCGTTTACATCCGCGAAATCGTCAAACTCGCGCTCGACGAATACGCCAGCAGTATCATCATTGCCCACAACCACCCCGGCGGTTCGCCGGAGCCTTCCGATGCCGACATCACCTTCACACACAAACTGGCGCAGGCTTTGGATTTGGTAGATATCACGCTTTTAGACCATTTCATCGTAACCGCCCGCCAAGTAACGTCTTTGCAGGAGCGCGGCTTGATGCGTGCGGTGTAGAGACACATTCAAGGCCGTCTGAAAAGCGTTATAATTCCGCCATTCTTTTTTCAGACGGCCTCTTACCTTCATGCTTTCTTCCGCCGATTTAGACTTCGACCGCCGCCATATCTGGCACCCTTACACCTCGGTGATCGATCCGCTGCCCGTCTATCCCGTCGCCCGCACCGAAGGCGTGTATATAGAGCTTTCAGACGGCCGCAAGTTGGTGGACGGCATGTCGTCGTGGTGGTGCGCGCAACACGGCTACAATCATCCCGAACTGCTTGCCGCCGCCCACAAGCAGCTCGACACCATGCCGCATATCATGTTCGGCGGCATCACCCACGAACCCGCCGTCCGCCTGTGCCAAAGCCTGAAAACCATGCTGCCCGAAAATCTCGACTGCATTTTTCTGGCGGACTCCGGTTCGGTAGCGGTGGAAGTTTCCCTGAAAATGGCTCTGCAATATTGGCATGCGCGGGGCGAAGCGCGCAGTAAATTTCTCACCATCGAGCGCGGTTATCACGGCGACACTTTCGGTGCCATGAGCGTGTGCGACCCCGTGAACTCCATGCACAATCTTTACCGTCGTTTCCTGCCCGAGCACATCTTCGTGCCAGCTCCGCAAAGCCGCTTCGACGGCGAATGGCAGCCAAGCGATATCGCCGCTTTTCAGACGGCCTTATCGCAACACCGCAACGATATTGCCGCCGTAATTCTCGAACCTGTGGTGCAAGGCGCGGGCGGCATGCGCGTGTATCATCCCGAATATTTGCGGCAGGTGCGCGCCTTGTGCGACGAATACGGCATCTTATTGATTCTGGACGAAATCGCCACCGGCTTCGGGCGTACGGGCAAGCTGTTTGCCTGCGAACACGCCGCCATCCAACCCGATATTATGTGCATCGGCAAAGCCCTCACCGGCGGCATGATGACGCTTTCCGCCACCGCCGCCACCCGCCATGTCGCCGAAACCGTATGCGGCGGCGAAGCGGGCGTATTCATGCACGGCCCCACTTTTATGGGCAACCCGCTGGCCTGCGCCGTGGCCGAAGCCAATATGCAGATACTCAAGCGCAACGAATGGCAGGCGCAAGTCGCCGCCATCGAAGCACATTTTCAGACGGCCTTAACGCCGCTTGCCGCTCATGAAAACGTGGCCGACGTGCGCATCATCGGTGCCGTCGGCGTGGTCGAAACCCGCCGCCCCGTCAATATGGCCGCCATGCAGCAGTTTTTCGTGCAGCAAGGTGTGTGGATTCGGCCGTTTGGCAAGCTGGTTTACCTGATGCCGCCTTACATCATCCGCCCGCACGAATTGCAACGGCTTACCGATGCCGTTGGCGCGGCCGTTCAAAAAACAGAATTGTTTCAATAACAACAAGGAATCATCATGGATTTGAAAGAAACCCAACTCAGTTCCGAGCCGATTTTTCAAGGCACGTTCATCAACATCGCCCGCGACACCATCCGCCTGCCCAACGGCAACGAAAGCACGCGCGTGGTGATCCGCCACCCCGGTGCCGCCTGCGTGCTGGCCGTAACCGACAACGACGAAGTGGTGCTGGTACGCCAATGGCGCTACGCCTGTGACCAAGCCCTGCTGGAACTGCCCGCAGGCAAACTCGATGCCGGCGAAGACCCCGCTGTCTGCGCCCTGCGCGAACTGGCCGAAGAAACGCCTTACACCGCCGACAGTGTCAAACTGTTGCACACTTTCTACACCGCACCCGGTTTCTGCGACGAATTGATGTACCTCTACCAAGCCGAAGGCGTGCGCGAGGGCAGCACGCTGCAAAACGACGAAGACGAATTTACTGAAACCGTGCTGATGAGCCGCGAAGAAGTGAAAGCGGCGTTGAAAAACAACCAAGTTTCAGACGGCAAAACCTTGGCCGGTTTGCAATATTGGCTGTTGAATAGTTAAGCCTGTTTGGATTGAGAACGTTTTGGCTGCTGTGTCGGCAATGGCTGTAAAGATTGCGGGCAGGGCGGAGTATCTAAAGCATTTTGAATGCCCGCAGCTTTTGCACACATAATGATGGGGCCGTCTGAAAAAATTTCAGACGGCCTCAAAAGATTGATAGCGTAAATAAGTTCACACCGAAATATCATCAAAGCAAGGCTGATACCTTTGCAAAACCCCCATCTGTGGCGCATTTCTGCGTTGTGCATATGATATGTGTGCATTCGCTGTGCTGCTACGTCTTGAACTGCATCCACAGATGGGGGTTTTGCAAAAGTCTCAGGCTGGTTCATCCATTATCAGCCCGCTTTCAAACTTTGCTCGAAGTCTTCCAGCATATCCAGCTCGAAACGGCTGAAGCCCGCGCGCTCGCGTGCTTCGATGTTGACGTAGCCGCGGAAAATAAACAAATCGTAGCGTGAAATCAAAGTGCGGAAGAGTGCAATCGGCTCCAAGCCGCGTTCTGCGCACAAATATTGATACCAACGGTTACCGATTTGTACATGGCCGACCTCGTCGCGGTAGATAATGTCGAGCACCGAACAGGTTTCCATGTCGCCTTTTTGCGCCATTTTAGCGCGTATGGCAGGGGTAACGTCCAAGCCGCGCGCTTCGAGTACCCGCGGCACCAGCGCCATGCGCACAAGCGGATCGTAAGCGGTTTTGTAGGCCATATCCCACAGATGGTTGTGCGCCTCAAAGTCGCCGTAATCATAGCCGTGCGCCTGCAAACGTGCGCGCATCAGCCGGAAGTGGAAGGCTTCTTCACGGGCAACGCCGAGCCAGTCGGCAGTAAAGTCGGAGGGTAGGTTGCGGAAACGGTAAGCGGCATCGAGTGCCAAGTTGATGGCGTTGAATTCAATGTGGCAAATCGCATGAAGCATGGCCGCGTAGCCTTCGGGCGTACCCATTTTGCGGGCGCGGACAGCGGTGGAAGGCACAAGGTCGGGTTTGGCCGGACGGCCGGCAAAGCGGAAATCGACCGGCGGTTCAGACGGCCTGTTGTCCAAAATACCTTGAGCAAACCCTGCAAAAATGTCATCGGTAAGACGGCATTTTGCTTCCGGATCAGACTCGTTTAACGCAGATAAAAGCCGGGGATAAACGGATTGTGTTGTATTCATGCGGCGGATTATACGGTAAACGGGGTTTAAATTCAGGTTAAAAGCATCAGGATTTTGCCCTTAATTCATAAGCAGTTAGTGCGCAGAACCGCCTTTACAAGAAAGCAGGGTATGCGTGCGCTTCGGCTCAAAGTGTTGAATTTCCGAGAAAAAGGCTTAATATACGCCCTAGCAATCTGCTGGGAGCCGATTGATTGATTTTCCCGAAAGGAACACCTGAGATGATTCAGAAAAAACAAATGCTTACTGCATTTGCCACCGTATTTGCCTTGAGCATGGGCAGCGCACATGCAGGCGCGATTGATGCGCTGAAAAAATTCAACGAAGACGCCGACGGCATTAGCGGCAGCTTCACCCAAACCGTGAAAAGCAAAAAGAAAACCCAAACGACTAACGGCTCGTTCCAAATTCTGCGCCCCGGTCTGTTTAAATGGCAATACACTTCGCCCTACAAACAAACGATAGTCGGCGACGGTAAAACCATTTGGCTCTACGATGTCGATTTGGCGCAAGTGACCAAGTCTGCGCAAAACCAAACCATCGGCGACAGCCCCGCTGCGATTTTGTCGAACAAATCCGCTCTTGACAGCAGCTATTCTCTGAAAGAAGACGGCTCGGCCGAAGGCATTGATTACGTGCGCGCGATGCCGAAGAAAAACAATGCGGGCTATCAATACATCCGCATCGGTTTCAAAGGTGATGCACTGGCCGCGATGCAGCTGAAAGACAGCTTCGGTAATGAAACCACCATCCGCTTCAGCAATTTGAATATGAAGCCGAATCTTTCCCGCGGCACGTTTAAATTCACGCCGCCTAAAGGTGTGGATGTGTTGAGCAATTAAGCATGAGCAAGGATAGGCCGTTTCAGACGGCCGTCTGAAATCTACGGATACACCCGTTGCCGGTTGATAGGGCAGCGGGTGTTTTGTTTGGCTGTGCGGTTTTTCAGACGGCCTCAAATCTTGTTAAAACAACCCGCCTGAGACCTTTGCAAAACCCTCATCTGCGGCGCATTTCTGCGTTGTGCGCTGCCCGCTCGTTTGCCTATCTGTATGATATGTCTGCACTCGCTGCGCTGCTACGCCTTGAACTGCATCCACATCTGAGGGGTTTGCAAAGGTCTCCTCCTATCAATCGGAATAATGATTATGCGCAGAGACACTTGCAATCCGGGCAGGCAAAGAGTATTTTCATCATTTTTAACACATCCACTTGGAAAATAATCATGGCAAGAGAAGTACCCGCCGTATTCGGCAGTGTTTTTCATCAAGACATGCCCGTCTTGGCTTTTGAAAACGGTTCGTGGCAGGAAGTGCGCTGGCAGAAATCAGACGGGATGACGCTTGCTCCGGGTGCGCATTGTCTGCATTACGGCAGCGAGTGTTTTGAAGGTTTGAAAGCGTTCCGCCAAAAAAACGGCGATATCGTGCTGTTCCGCCCCGATGCCAACATCGCGCGTATGCAGCAAAGTGCCAAACTGTTGGGTTTGCCCGTGCCGGAAACCGAGGCGTTTCGTGCGGCGCTGTTGGAACTGGTGGCACGCGCAGAAGAAGAGATTCCCGATGCTCCGGCCGCTTTGTATTTGCGCCCGACCTTAATCGGCACCGATCCCGTAATCGGTAAAGCCGGTGTCGGTTCATCCGATGCCTTGCTGTATATTTTAGCCTCGCCCGTGGGCGACTATTTCAAGGCCGGTGCGCCGATGAAGCTTTTGGTTGAAACCGAGCATATGCGCTGTGCGCCGCACATGGGGCGTGTGAAATGCGGGGGTAACTATGCGTCTGCCTTACCGTGGGTGACCAAAGCCCGCGAAGAACACGGTGCGCATCAAGTGTTGTTCTGCCCCAATGGCGATGTTCAAGAAACCGGCGCGTCTAACTTCGCACTGATTAAAGGCGACGAAATCATCACCAAGCCGCTTACCGACGAATTTCTGCACGGCGTGACCCGCGATTCGGTGCTGAAAATCGCCCGTGATATGGGTTATCAAGTGAGCGAACGCAATTTCACGGTAAGCGAACTGAAAGAAGCGGTTGAAAACGGTGCCGAAGCAATTCTAACCGGTACGGCTGCGGTGATTTCTCCGGTAACTTCTTTTGTGATCGAAGGCAAAGAAATCGAAGTGCAAAGCCAAGAGCGTGGCGCGGCCATCCGCAAAGCGATTACCGATATCCAATATGGTTTGGCAGAAGACCGCCACGGCTGGTTGGTTAAAGTAAACGTCTGATGCTTGCATCGCTTTAAGAGGCCGTCTGAAAAAAGATTAAACTTTCAGACGGCCTGTTTAGTCTTATCTTGATTGCAATCCTGCTCACTCTTTTAAACCACAAACAATGAATATAGAAATCACATGGGGGCAGATGCTGATTTATCTGCATACTGCCGTGGCACTGGGTTTTATGGTGCGCGTACTCTACAAACAGCGCAACACCGGCACGGCATTTGCCTGGTTGATTATTTTGTTTCTGTTTCCTTTGTTCGGCGTGGCGGCATACCTGATGCTGGGCGAGCCGCGCTTGGGTATTGCCCGAGCCAAACGCACGGAAGAAATGAACCGGTTTTACGGCCGTTTCGCCGAACGTTATTTGGCAGATATCGATTTGGATACCACCGAAGAAGTCAGCCCCCGTTATCGCGGTATCGCCAAAGTGGCGGCAGACCCGACCGGATTGGGCGTTACGAAAAATAATGCCGTGTCGCTGCTGTCTTCCACCGCCGACATACTGGCGGCAATGGAAAACGATATCGAATCTGCAACCCAATCCTGCCTGCTTGCGTTTTATATCATCGACCCGCAAGGACGGATTGAACGCCTGTTAGACAGAGTTATCGAAGCGGCCGGACGCGGAGTAGATTGTGTGATTTTGGCCGATGCGGTGGGCAGCCGCAGTTTTTTCAACAGCGCATGGATAGAGAAGTTGCGTCATGCCGGCGTAGAAGTGCATGCCGCATTGCCGGTGGGGCCGCTACGCACGCTGTTTACCCGCAGCGACTTGAGAAATCACCGCAAGTTGATGATTATCGACAAGAAAATAGGCTATACCGGCAGCTATAATCTCGTTGATCCGCACTTTTTCAAAAAAGGTGCGGGCGTGGGCGAGTGGGTGGATGTGATGATGCGCTGCACCGGCCCGATGGTGCTGGAAATGACGGCAGTGTTTTATGCCGATGTGGCGGTTGAAAACGATGAGAATTTGGTTGAAATACAAAAATACCTGAGCACTTATGTAGATATTATTCCGGCCATGCTGCCTGAAAAAATGCAAGCCGGAAAAGTGGTGGCGCAGGTTATCCCTTCCAGCCCCAGCCAAACCGACCGGGTAATCTACGAAACCATCATCAGCGCGATTTATGCGGCAACCCGCAAGCTGGTGATTACCACGCCTTATTTCGTGCCGGACGATTCTTTGCTGATGGCGCTGACCAACGCGGCAAAGCGCGGTGTAGATGTTACCTTGATTCTGCCGGCAAAAGTCGATTCGGTCATGGTGCGTTACGCTTCGCAGGCTTATTACCCGATGCTGTTGCGCTCGGGCGTGAAAATCGCGCTTTTCGACGGCGGCCTGCTGCACGCCAAAACCATGACGGTGGACGACGGCTACACGCTTTTCGGTACGGTAAACATGGATATGCGCAGCTTCTTCCTGAATCTGGAAATCAGCTTAGCCGTGTACGATAAAGGCATCACGCGGCAAGTGTGGAACCTGCAAAAACAGTATTTGGCCGGCAGCAGCTATGTGAGTATTAAAAATTGGCAGCAGCGGGCAAAATGGTGGGGTTTGGTTGAGAACGCCGTGCGTTTGATGAGTCCGTTGTTGTGATGCGGTTTTATCAATTGAGGCCGTCTGAAAATATTCAGACGGCCTCTAACCGATATGCAAAATTGGTATAACGAATGTGTAAATTAACATTTATTTACACTTTGGTCGGCAAAAGCATCAAGTATTAGGCATCATGCGGGTTTGCGCCGTTTTCGGTCGGACGGGGAAATTCGGCATGTCAGCCTGTGCGCCGCCGCCGCAGTTGTTGCGAGACATTCTTATCTTTAAGCAAACCCTTGTTTTGCGTCTGCAATCTCTTTCAGACGGCCTTTCAAGCCCAAACCGATAAACGTATAAGTTTGCCGCACATACGGTTTGCAGTTGCCGCCGAACCGAATTTGATTTGGCTTGTCAAGACTGGTGTGCCTTTTAGAATTACAGTATATTGTGTTCCGATTATCGGGGTACTACTGTATCTTGTGTTTTTATAAATTCCGGGATGATAGAGATGAATGCAGCGAGCAACCTGAAAGTAACCAAAAGAGACGGTCGTTTGGAGCCTTTGGACCTTTATAAAATCCACCGTGTCATTACTTGGGCGGCGGAAGGTTTGGACAACGTTTCCGTTTCCCAGGTCGAGCTGAAATCGCATATCCAGTTTTATAACGGCATCCGTACCGACGATATCCATGAAACCATCATTAAAGCGGCGGCCGATTTAATTTCACAAGATACGCCCGATTACCAATATCTCGCCGCACGCTTGGCGATTTTCCATTTACGCAAAATTGCATACGGCGAATTCGAGCCGCCGCACCTGTTCGACCACGTTGCCAAGCTCACCGAAGCGGGCAAATACGACCGCCATGTCCTTGCCGATTACAGCCGTGAAGAGTTTGAAGAGCTGAACGATTATCTCGACCACGAGCGCGATATGACTTTCTCTTACGGCGCGGTCAAGCAGCTTGAAGGCAAATATCTGGTGCAAAACCGCGTTACCCGCCAAATCTACGAAACGCCGCAGTTTCTGTATATTTTGGTGGCCATGTGCCTGTTCGCCAAATATCCGAAAGCCACCCGTTTGGATTATGTGAAACGCTTTTACGATGCCGTTTCCACTTTCAAAATTTCCCTGCCTACGCCGATTATGTCGGGCGTGCGCACGCCGACGCGCCAATTTTCAAGCTGCGTGTTGATCGAGTGCGACGACAGCCTCGACAGCATCAACGCCACCACCAGCGCGATTGTGAAATACGTTTCCCAACGTGCCGGTATCGGCATCAACGCAGGCCGTATCCGCGGCTTGGGTAGCGAAATCCGCGGCGGCGAAGCGCAACACACCGGCTGTATTCCGTTTTTCAAAATGTTTCAAGCCGCGGTTAAGTCTTGTTCGCAAGGCGGTGTGCGCGGCGGTGCGGCCACTCTGTTTTACCCGCTGTGGCACATCGAAGTGGAAAGCCTGCTGGTGCTGAAAAACAACCGCGGCGTAGAAGACAACCGCGTGCGCCATCTCGACTACGGCGTGCAAATCAACCGCCTGCTTTATACCCGCCTGATTAAAGGCGGCAACATTACCTTGTTCTCGCCCAACGAAGTACCCGGCTTGTACGAAGCGTTTTTTGCCGATCAAGACCAGTTCGAGCGTTTGTATACGCAATACGAACAGGATCCGAATATCCGCAAACGTTCGCTGCCTGCAACCGAACTGTTTTCATTGATGATGCAGGAGCGCGCCGGTACCGGCCGCATCTACATTCAAAACGTCGATCATTGCAACACGCACAGCCCGTTTGATCCCAAAGTTGCGCCCGTGCGCCAATCCAACCTGTGCTTGGAAATTGCCTTGCCGACCAAGCCGTTAAACGACATTAACGATGAAAACGGCGAAATCGCTTTGTGTACTCTGTCGGCATTCAACTTGGGTGCGTTGGAAAGTTTGGATGAACTCGAAGGCTTGGCCGATCTTGCCGTCCGCGCACTCGATGCCTTGTTGGATTATCAGGATTACCCCGTTAAAGCGGCCAAAGTCGCCACCATGAACCGCCGCACCCTCGGTATCGGCGTGATTAACTACGCCTACTATTTGGCCAAAAACGGTGTGAAATACAGCGACGATTCCGCTATCCCTTTAACCCACCGCACCTTTGAAGCCATTCAATACTACTTGCTCAAAGCCTCGGTGGAACTTGCCAAAGAATTCGGTGCCTGCCCGCTGTTCAACGAAACCACTTACGCGCAAGGCAAGTTGCCGATTGATACCTACAAAAAAGATTTGGATGCCATCTGCCAAGAGCCGCTGCATCTCGATTGGGAAAGCCTGCGTGCCGATATTGTGAAGCACGGCCTGCGCAATTCAACCTTAACCGCCTTGATGCCGTCTGAAACCAGTTCGCAGATTGCCAACGCCACCAATGGCATCGAACCGCCGCGCGGTTTGGTGTCTGTGAAAGCCTCGAAAGACGGTATTTTGAAACAGGTGGTGCCTGAATTCGGCCGTCTGAAAAACCAATACGAACTGCTGTGGCAAATGCCTTCCAACGACGGTTATTTGAAACTTGTCGGCATTATGCAGAAGTTTGTCGACCAAGCCATTTCCGCCAACACCAGCTACGACCCGCAACGCTTCGAAGGCGGCCGCGTACCGATGAAGCAACTGTTGAAAGATTTGCTCACCGCCTACAAATTCGGCTTGAAAACCCTGTATTACCATAACACCCGCGATGGTGCGGACGATACGCAGACTGATTTGCAGGACGACGGCTGCGCGGGTGGGGCTTGTAAGATTTAAGGGGTTTCTTTGTAGATTTAGATATCAAAACTTTTAGGATAAGGGAGTTTAAGTGATTGAGAATATATCTACAATTGCTACTTCAGTCATAACGGCAGGAGCAACAACTTTGATGACAAAGGGAGCGGATGCTCCTGCTCACACATTAAATCTGATATGGAAACAAGTTTTTGGTTCTATGGATTTATGGTTGGAAAAGCAGCAGTTAAAAAGAACAAAAGAGTTGGAGGATTTTGGTAATAGACTGAATGAGAAATTAAAAGAAATTCCGAAAGAGGAGATTCAAGAACCTACATTTAGTGTCTTGGGTCCTGCGATAGAGGCTTCTCAATATTATTTAGAGGAAGAAGAGCTTAGAGAGATATTTGCAAAATTGGTATCAGCTTCTTTTGATGCAAGACAAAATGGTAAGTTGCATAATAGTTTTGTAGATAAAATTAAATCATTATCCTCTCATGATGCCAAACTACTTCAAAACTTAAAAGAATCAATAGAATTGGCTCTGGGTGAATATTATATTGAAGACAATAATAATGCTGGAGAATTTACACTTAGTCCCATAGTTTGTTTAGCTATGGGAGAAGAAAATATAGAGAAAACATCTGTATCAATAGATAACTTAGTACATTTAGGACTGATCCAAGTTGATATGGATAGGCATTTCACAGATGAAGCGAGATATAGAGAGTTTTATTCGATAAATTTATTCGATCACTTAAATCATAATAATCATATTTTATCTAGAAAATTGAAAATAGAAGAACTATTAAAATCATATTCTAAGGAAAGAATTGCTTCAGCTAACCATTGTTCTGTTTCTGATATTGAAAATTGGTTGCAAGATAGAACAGTCAGTTTACGAAAAGGTATTTGTAAATTAACTTCTTTAGGCAAAGTATTTGTTGAAATATGTTGCTGATAATAAATTAATAGATGATTTTATTTTTTAAAGAAAATTAACCATGTCCTGCGAACACCTAGTCATGTCATACAGCACATTCAGCAAAGCAAAAAACGATGCTTTGCTAGAGCCGATGTTTTTCGGCCAGCCGGTGAATGTTGCCCGTTATGACCAGCAAAAATATGAAATTTTTGAAAAACTGATTGAAAAACAACTGTCTTTCTTTTGGCGGCCGGAAGAAATCGACGTGTCGCGCGACCGTATCGATTACCAGAATCTGCCCGAGCATGAAAAGCATATTTTCATCAGCAATCTGAAATACCAAACGCTGTTGGATTCGATTCAGGGGCGCAGTCCGAATGTGGCTTTGCTGCCGTTGGTGTCGATTCCGGAGTTGGAAACGTGGATTGAAACGTGGTCGTTTTCGGAAACCATTCACTCGCGCAGCTATACGCACATTATCCGTAATATCGTGAACGATCCTTCGGTGGTGTTCGATGATATTGTCGATAACGAATACATTATTGCCCGCGCGGAAGATATCGCTTGCTATTATGATGATTTGATTGAATATACCCAATACTACAATCTGTTGGGCGAGGGCGAGCACCGTGTGAACGGCAAGGTGGTTACGGTTAACAAGCGCGAGCTGAAAAAGAAACTGTATCTGTGCCTAATGTGCGTGAATGTGCTGGAGGCGATCCGTTTTTATGTGTCATTTGCCTGCTCGTTTGCTTTTGCCGAGCGCGAATTGATGGAAGGCAATGCAAAAATCATCAAGCTGATTGCGCGTGATGAAGCCTTGCACTTAACCAGCACGCAGCATATGTTGAACCTGATGCGCAGCGGTGCGGACGACCCAGAGATGGCCGAGATTGCCGCCGAATTGGAACAGGAATGTTTCGAGTTGTTTAAAACGGCGGCCACTCAGGAAAAAGAGTGGGCGGAATATCTGTTTAAAGACGGTTCGATGATTGGCCTGAATAAGGAAATTCTCAGCCAGTACGTTGAATATATTACCAATCTGCGTATGGCGGCGGTGGGTTTGAAGCCTGCTTTTGAAGGGGCGAGCCAAAATCCGATTCCGTGGATTAATGCGTGGCTGTCGTCTGATAATGTTCAGGTAGCGCCGCAGGAAGTGGAAATCAGCTCTTACTTAATCGGCCAGATTGATGCTGAAGTGAGCGCCGATGATTTGGGGGATTTCGAGCTTTAAGGCCGTCTGAAAAGATAGTCGTTGCCTTTACCAACAGTGATTCTGACGTTTCGAATGCCTTCGTGATGGATGTACGGGCAGATAGATAATCTGCCTTTGTGCGTAGTTGTGAATAGTGGCAGAGCGTTTTGAATCTGAATATCAGGCCGTCTGAAAGCTTCCGTTTCAAACCGGAATTTCAGACGGCCTCAAGTATCACGGCTGTTTGAGGCCGTCTGAAAGCGAGCTGTGCGAGCTTCGCCAAAACCCGCTAGCTGGTTTCGCTAAAACGAGCTGTGCGAGTTTCGCTAAAGCGAGTTTAGCGAGCTTCGCGAAATATCCCCTAACTGGATTTCGCTAAAATGAGTGATGCAGGCGGGTAGGGAAAATGCAAACCGTCGCACACAAGTGGAATGTCTTTATATATGCCTTTGGTTACCACACGAGACAAAATTTTCGAGCTTCAAGACGGTGAAACGCTGCTGGAAGGGCTGGAGCGTACCGGTCATGAGGTCGAATACCAATGCCGCAGCGGGTATTGCGGTTCATGCCGTCTGAAAATCGTGTCGGGCAGGGTGGAATACGATAATTTTCCGCTGGCGTTTGTGGGCCCGAATGAGGTTCTGCCGTGTTGTTGTCGGGTTACCGAAGCGGTGGAGCTTGATTGCAGGCTGCGTATTGAAGAGCCGGATTTGTTTGATGTGGATCTGTTTGAGGAATAGTTGAAGCTGCGTATGAAAACGCGGCTTTTTTGTTGCTGCTGTTTTGTGTTTGAGGCCGTCTGAAAAGGTTTTAGCAAAGTTCGCTAAAGTTCGCTTTAGCGAAACTCGCACAGCTCGCTTTCAGACGGCCTCAAAGCATATTGCAGCCGTTATGCGGATAGTTGCTCCAGCAAAGCTCTGGTTAGCGCCAGTTGGTTTTTGGAGTTATCCAGCTGGGGGCTGAAGAGGACGAAGCTGTCTTCGGCGCGCTCGTCGAGGGTGGCGATTTTGGCGTAGCGCAGGCTGATGTCTTGGTCGGACAGGACTTCGGCGATATTGGCCAGCAGGTAAGGGCGGTTGACAGCGATGATTTCCAGTGTGTACCAGCCAGGATAGTCGCTTTCGGGTATCAGCTGCACGCCGGGGGCAATCGGCAGGTGGCGGCTGCGGCGGCTGCGGACGGCGGTGCTTTGCGGACTGTGGGTTTGGGTGGTGTCGCAGCCGTGGATGAAGTTGTTGATTTCGGCCTCTAAAGCGCTTTGTACATTGGGGTATTCGCTGCGGTTGTATTTTTCCGGCATGTGTACGATGAAGGTGTCGAGGATGTAGTTGTGTTCGGTAACGAAAGCGCGGGCGGCGAGGATGTCGAAACCTTGATGGCTGAAGATGCGGCACAGGCGGGCAAACAGGCGGGGAGCATTGGGCATGAACACCATCACTTGCAGAGTGGCGCTGTCGAGCAGGCGGCTGCGGACTTGCGGGGATTCGGTTTGGTGGACGAGGTTTGCGGTGTGCCAGAGGATTTCTTGCAGTTCGTGGCGGACGAAATAGGCCGAGCCGAGCGCCTGCCAAAGCTTTTTCTGCTGTTTTTCGGGCGTGCCGGCGCGGTTGAGTTGGTCGACGGCGCTTTGTTGGCGGCGGCTGACCAAGAGATGGCGGCTGCCGCTTTCTCCCGCAAAACGGCGGGCGGCGGCGTGAAACAGGCTTTCGAGCAGGCCGGCTTTCCAGCTGTTCCATAATTTGGGGTTGGTGCCGCGGATGTCGGAAACGGTAAGCAGGTAAAGGGCGGACAAGCGCTCTTGGGTTTGGACGCGTTCGCAAAAATGGCTGATCACGTCGGGGTCTTGGATGTCTTCTTTTTGGGCAACGGCCGACATGAGCAGGTGGTCTTCTACCAGCCAGCACAGCAGCGCGCTTTCTTCTTCGTCGAGGAAATGGTCGGCGGCGAAGCGGCGGGCGTCGGCAATGCCTTCTATGGAGTGGTCGCCGCCGCGGCCTTTGGCGATGTCGTGAAAAAAGGCGGCGAGATAGAGGATGTGTTTTTTCTCGAAAGCGTGCATCAGCGCGGAGGCGAAAGGCAGTTCATGGCTGCGCGAATCCATGGCGAGACGGCGCATGTGGTGGAGCACGGTGAGAATGTGGTCGTCCACGGGGTAGATGTGGAAGAGGTCGTGCTGGAGCAGGCCGACGATTTTGCCCCATGCGGGCAGGTAGCGTTCCAGCACGCCGTAGAGGTTGAGGAAGCGCATCACGCGGGTCAGCCCTTCGCCTTGCTTGAAAAATCCGATAAAGCGGCGGCGGTTTTTAGGGTTGAGGTAGAAGCTGCGGTTGATTTTGCGGGTGGCCGCCCACCATGCGCGCAGGGTTTTGGGGGCGATGCTGGAAATATCGTTGCGGGTTTGCAGAATCTCGATGATTTTGAACAGATGCTCGGGTTGGCGGGCGAAGAGTTGTTTGTCGTACACCGCCACTTGGTTGTCGAGCTGATAGTAGTGGTTGTCGATGCGGTGGACAACGCGCCGTATCAGCGAATACACCCGCCCGCGCAGCATGGGCAGCAGGATGCCGCCTAATTGGGTGAGCGTTTTGCTGGCGCGGTAAAAAGTGCGCATCAGTTTTTCGCTTTTGGCGCGTTGGCTTTCTTCTTGCCAGCCCATGTTTTCCGCTACTTGGGCTTGAAGGTCGAAAATCAGGCGGTCTTCGTTGCGCCCTGCGGCCAGATGCAGCTCGATGCGGATGGTGGCAAGCTGGGTGTGGCTGTTGAGCAGCATGGCGGCTTCGGTGCGGGTAAGTACGCCTTGGCTGATTAAGGTGCCGAGGGGGGCGTCCAAACCTTGTGCTTTGGCGAGCCACAGCATGGTGTGGATGTCGCGCAGGCCGCCGGGGCAGGTTTTGATGTTCGGCTCGAGCACGGCGCCCGTGCCTTGCGATTTGGCGTGGCGCTGCTGCATTTCGAGCAGTTTGGCTTCTATAAAGGAAACGGTGTCGCGCTGGAGATTGATGCGTTTGAGTAATTCGCCGCACAGCTCGCGGTTGCCGTGCAGAAAGCGGGCTTCGAGAAAGGCGGTATCGCCGGTGATGTCTTCACGGGCGCTTTCGCTCAATTCTTCGATGCTGCCGGCTTTGAGGGCGGGGGTAAGCTGCATGTCCCACAGTGCCTGCACGAATGCGGCGGTTTTTTCCTGCTCTTCGGCTGTGAGCGGTTCGGCCGACACCAAAGCCAAATCGACGTCGGAATACGGATACATTTCTCCGCGCCCGAAGCCGCCCGTGGCCAGCAGGCACAGGTTATTTTGCTCGGCGAACAGCGCTTGCCACAATACGGCCAGCATGTCGTCGATGGCTTGGGTGTATTGTTCGAAAAACACCAAAGGGCTGCGTTGGGTGCGGTAGGCTTCGACGGCTTCTTGCTTGCGTTGTTTCAACGTTTCTGCGGCGGCGGGAATCAAGTTGGGGAGCATAGGTATCTCGTGTCGGGTACGGGTCGGTGGAGGTTGGGAATGAATAACTCCGGCCGTCTGAATGTTCAGACGGCCTGATGCGGCTGTAAGCCTGATTATCCGACCGAAGCTCCGTGCTTACAAGACCTGCATATCGTTGCGGCGGCGGGCGTTTCGGACGGAGTGAATCCCGTTATAATGTTGCGCATTCCGTTTATTGATCCGAGCAAGGAAACCGCCATGACCCAAATCCGTTTCAACCGCCAAACGACCCGCGTCAACAATATCTACTGCATCGGCCGCAATTATGTTGACCATATTGCCGAATTGAAAAACGAAACGCCCACCGAGCCGGTGGTGTTTATGAAGCCGAACAACAGCATTCTCAACGACGGCAGCACCATTATCCTGCCGCCGTACAGCCAATCGGTGCATTACGAATGCGAGCTGGTGTTGCTGATTGGTCGCGATTCAGACGGCCTCTGTGATGAAGATTTGTGCGGCATCATAGCCGGATTCGGTATCGGCTTGGACTTGACCGCCCGCGATGTACAAGGCCGTCTGAAAGAAAAAGGATTGCCGTGGACGAAAGCCAAAGGTTTCCGCGGCGCGGCCTGTGTGTCGGATTTTGTTGCTGCCGCCACGCTGCCGCAAGCGCAGGATTGTGCGTTTACCTTGACCGTGAACGGCGAGTTGCGCCAAAAAGGCCACACTTCCCACATGATTTATCCCATCGCCGCCATCTTGCGCGAGCTGGCCGAAAGCTACGGTTTGAAAGCGGGCGACATGGTGTTTACCGGTACGCCGGCGGGCGTGGGCGAACTGCATTCCGGCGACAAACTGGAATTGGATTTGGCAGGCGTGGTGCAGGCGCGTTTTGATGTGGCTTGAGGCCGTCTGAAAAAAAGGAAACAAGATGAAGCCCCAAACCTTCTTTACACTGGCCGCTTCCGTATTGCGGCGTTTGGATATGCTGCTGCCGCCCGAAAGCTCCGAGCCGGATTGGCGCGCGCTGGCCTACCGTTGGCAGAGCATAGGCAGAAAAGGTTTGCTCGAAAGCCTGCCCAATCCGCACACTTTTCCGCTCAAACGCTTGGCGGCGGTCGATAACCAAATGCAAAGATTGATACGCAATACCGAGCAGTTTTTAAACGGACGGCCTGCCAATAATGTGTTGATGACCGGCGCGCGCGGCACAGGCAAATCGTCGCTGGTGAAAGCCTTGCTGCACGAATACGCCGACCGCGGCCTGCGTCTCATCGAAGTCGATAAAACCGATTTGATTACCTTGCCCGCCTTGCTCACCATGCTCGAGCCGCGCCCTGAAAAATACATCGTGTTTTGCGACGATTTATCGTTTGAAAGCGGCGACGAAACCTATAAAGCCCTCAAAACCGCGCTGGACGGCGGCTTGTCGCAGCGTTGCGGCAACGTGCTGGTGTATGCCACCTCCAACCGCCGCCACCTGATGCCCGAGTATATGGACGAAAACCAAGCCTTTACCGGCGAACGCGGCGAAGTGCATCCCAAAGAAGCCATAGAAGAAAAAGTGTCGCTTTCCGACCGCTTCGGTTTGTGGCTGAGCTTTTACCCGTTTGACCAAAACGACTATCTGAAAGCCGTCGAAAACTGGCTGGAAGATTTCGGCCTGCCGTTTGACGAAGCCGCCCGCAAAGCCGCGCTCGATTGGTCGCTCACACGCGGCAACCGTTCCGGCCGAACCGCTTGGCAGTTTGTGTGCGATTGGGCGGGCAGGCCGTCTGAAGAGCGCCGCGTATAAAGCGCGGCTGCCGGATGAATGATTGAACGGGCATGAGAAGGGGATTTTTGCCGTCATTTTTTTGCCACAAAACGTATATTTTTTTACTTTTAAAAACAAACATTAGCGGAAAATCGATAATCTTTGTAAAAAAATAATGTCATTTTTCTGTAAGAAACCGAAGAGCCCGCCGTCTGTTAGGCATGATTTTTTGAATAACGGCATGTTTTACCGCATACCAAGCATATAAAGCGTAGCCGTGCGTATCTTATTTTTTACTGAAAGGAACCCAAATGTTTAAACAATCATTGATCGTTGCCGCCTCTTTATTCGCTCTGGCAGCCTGCTCTCCTTCCAACGAAAGCGCACAAGCCGAACAACCTGTTGCAGAAGCCGTACAAGCCGTGCCGCAAACCCCTGCCGATTGGGAAGTATCCAACGCAACCATCACTTTCCTGAGCAGCAAAATCAACAAACAGCTGAACAGCGTTACCGAGCAATCACGCTTCACCGCCAGCCAAGCCGTGTTGGGTAAAGACGGCGAGTTCAAAATGGAAGTGGATTTGAGCAGCGTAAACACCGGCATCGAAATCCGCGACCAACGTTTGAAAGACTGGGTTTTTGAAACCGCTAAATTTGCCAAAGCCAACGTAACCGGCACCGTAGATGTAGATGCCGTAAGCAAACTGGCCGTAGGCGAAACCATCAACCTGAAACAGCCTTTGGTGTTGGACATCCACGGCAAACAGCTGAATCTGGAAGCCGACTTGGCCGCACAACGCATCAGCGCAGACAAAATCATGGTCAGCACTTTAAGCCCCGTATTGCTCGATGTTAAAGCCATGGACATGGTTGGCGGTGTAGCCAAACTGGTTGAAGTAATGGGCTTGAGCTCTATCGTTGAGCAAGTTCCCGTGTCTTTCAACGCTGAATTTACCCGCAAAGAGTAATCAGGCAGTCTGATAAAATTTCATTCATTCCCTTTCATCGACCACAAGGCCGTCTGAACAACATTTTCAGACGGCCTTGTGGTTTAGTGTTTGAGGATAAGATGGGATTGTGGATTTCAAACGGTATGCTTTGATATTTTGTTTTTTGGAGTTGAAAAATAGATTGCAGTAGGGCGGGCATCTTTGCCCGCCGAGGTACGGCAAGCGTTAAAGGCGGGCAGGGATGCCTGCCCTACATGGATTTGTCGTTTCAAAGGCCGTCTGAAAAAGTTTTAGCGAAACTCGCACAGCTCGTTTTGGCGAAGCTCGCTAAAGCTCGCTTTCAGACGGCCTTTGGTTTGGTGTTTGAGAATAAGATGGGATTGTGGATTTAAAACGGTACGCTTTGATATTTTGTTTTTTGGAGTTGAAAAATAGATTGCAGTAGGGCGGGCATCCTTGCCCGCCGAGGTACGGCAAGCGTTAAAGGCGGGCAGGGATGCCCGCCCTACATGGATTTGTCGTTTCAAAGGCCGTCTGAAAAAGTTTTAGCGAAACTCGCACAGCTCGTTTTGGCGAAGCTCGCTAAAGCTCGCTTTCAGACGGCCTTTGGTTTGGTGTTTGAGGATAAGATGGGATTGTGGATTTCAAACGGTATGCTTTGATATTTTGTTTTTGGAGTTGAAAAATAGATTGCAGTAGGGCGGGCATCCTTGCCCGCCGAGGTGCAGCAAGCGTTAAAGGCGGGCAGGGATGCCCGCTCTACATGGGCTTGCCATTTTAAAGGCCGTCTGAATTTTCAGACGGCCTCATTTCACATCACTCAATCAGTTTTATTTACCCAAAGCACTCAACACTTTGCCAACCACTTCATCAACAGCCATGCTTTGCGCTTCGTTGTCGGTACGCTTGGCGTATTCGACATTGCCTTCTTTCAGAGCGCGGTCGCCGATAACGATGCGGTGCGGAATGCCCAAAAGCTCGGAATCGTTCAGCAACACGCCGGCACGTTCGTCGCGGTCGTCGAGCAGTACATCTGCGCCTTTTGCCTGCAATTCGGCGTAGAGTGTGTCGGCAGCTTCGCGCACGGTATCGGATTTTTTGTAGTTCATCGGCACGATCACCACTTCAAACGGTGCCATCGCATCTGTCCAAATGATGCCGCGTTCGTCGTTGTTTTGTTCGATGGCGGCGGCCACGATGCGGGTGATGCCGATGCCGTAGCAGCCCATTTCCATGATTTGCGCTTTGCCGTTGTTGTCGAGGAAGGTGGTGTTCAGGGCTTTGGAATATTTGTCGCGCAGTTGGAAAACATGGCCGACTTCGATACCGCGTGCCAGTTTCAGACGGCCTTTGCCGTCGGGGCTGGGGTCGCCTTCAACCACATTGCGCAAATCGACAAACTCAGGTTCGGGGCAGTCGCGACCGAAGTTGAAGCCGGTGTAGTGGTAGTCGTCTTCATTGGCACCGATCACGGTATCGGCCAGTTTTTCAACGGCAAAATCGGCATACACTTTGCCTGTGAAGCCGACGGGCCCGAGCGAGCCGCCGTTGGCACCGAAGGCCGTCTGAACGGCGGCTGGGGTAGCCATGGCCAAAGGCGATTTCACGCCGGTGAGTTTTTCGGCTTTGATGTCGTTGAACTCGTGATCGCCGCGCAACAGCAGCAACACCAATTCGCCTTCTTCTTCGCCTTCCACCACGATGGATTTGAGCGTTTTTTCAATCGGCACGTTCAAAAACGCCACCAAGTCGGCAATAGTTTTTACATTCGGCGTGTGCACTTTGGTTAAGGTTGCGGTGGCGGCGGCGCGTTCGCCTTGTTGGGGCAAGGTCGGTGCCAGCTCGACGTTGGCGGCGAAATCGGATTGGTCGCTGTATGCAATCACGTCTTCTCCGCTTTCGGCCAGCACTTGAAATTCGTGCGAGCCGGTGCCGCCGATGCTGCCGGTGTCGGCGGCTACGGGGCGGTAGTTCAAGCCCAAGCGGTTGAAAATGCGGCAATAGGCATCGTACATAGGTTGATAGCCGTCGCGCACCAGCGATTCATAATCGCTGTGGAATGAATAGGCATCTTTCATCACAAACTCGCGTGCGCGCATCACACCGAAACGGGGGCGGACTTCGTCGCGGAATTTGGTTTGGATGTGGTAGAAATTTTTCGGCAGCTGTTTATAGCTGGTGATTTCTTTGCGCACGATGTCGGTAATCACTTCTTCGCAGGTGGGGCCCATACAGAAATCGCGGTCGTGGCGGTCTTTCAGGCGCAGCAGCTCTTTGCCGTAAAATTCCCAGCGGCCGCTTTCCTGCCACAATTCGGCGGGTTGCACCACCGGCATCAGCAGCTCCACCGCGCCGGCGCGGTTCATCTCTTCGCGCACGATGTTTTCCACTTTGCGCAGCACGCGCAAACCCATCGGCATCCATGTGTACAAACCCGAAGCATTGGCTTTGATCAGGCCTGCGCGAAGCATTAGTTTGTGGCTGACGAGGGAGGCTTCGGCAGGGGCTTCTTTTAAGGTGGAAATGAAAAATTGACTGGCTTTCATGATGTGGTTTCGCGTGAAAAATAAAAACCGCTATTTTAACGCAATGCGGACTTTTCGGCAGGGGTTTGAGCGCGGATTGGCAGGCGGAATGGCGGGAAGGGAAAAGGAATGGAAATTTCGAGTGTGAAGTAGGGGGAGCGTGGTTGTTGAATAAAGGCCGTCTGAAAAACCTTAAAAGTGTTTTCAGACGGCCTCGATAGCTGATCCGCTCGATGCTTGGGATTGATGCGGACGTTGTTATTGTTGGTGCAGCTTGTTAACGTATTCGACTTCTTCGCGGCTGCCCATCACCACCGATACGCGCTGGTGGAGGCCTTCGGGTTGGATGTCGAGCATGTTTTGAACGGTGTTGTTGCTCGCGCCGCCCGCCTGTTCCAAAATCAGGCTCAAGGGATTGGCTTCGTACATCAGGCGCAGTTTGCCGGGTTTGCCCGGATCGCGCGTGTCTTGCGGATACATAAACACGCCGCCGCGCATCAGGATGCGGTGGATTTCGGCCACCATCGAGGCCACCCAGCGCATATTGTAGTTTTTGCCGCGCACGCCGGTGTCGCCTGCTAAAAGCTCGCCAATGTATTGTTGCATGGGCGGGAACCAATGGCGCTGGTTCGACATATTGATGGCAAATTCTTTGGTTTGCGCGGGTACGCTTGGGTTGGTTTGCGTTTGTACGAATTGGCCGTCTGAATCGAGCGTGAACACAAACACACCGTGTTTTAAGGTAAACACCAGCTGGGTTTGCGGGCCGTAGAGCACATAGCCGCTGCCCACCTGTTTGCGGCCTTTTTGCAGGAACGATTCGGTAGCCAGCGCGCCTTCGGGTTTGGCGAGAATGGAGAAAATGGTGCCGACGGAAATGTTAACGTCGATATTGGAAGAGCCGTCGAGCGGGTCGAACAGCACCAAGTAGCCGCCGTTTTCATTGCAGGCGACAAAAGTGTCTTCTTCTTCGCTGGCCAAGCCCGCTACGTTGGGGTTGGCGGTTAAAACGTGAACCAGTATATCGTTGGCGATAACGTCCAGTTTTTTCTGGTCTTCGCCCTGTACATTGCCCGTGCCGGCTTCACCCAAAATGCCGGCCAGCGCACCTTGGCGCACTTTGCCGTTGATTTGCGCGCACGCGGCGACGACGGATTCCAACACGCTGCCCAAAGCGGCGGGAATGTGGTTGGTTTGCAGATGCTGGGGAAGGAATTGCGATAAGGTGGTCATATTTTCTCACTTTGCTGATGGGTTTTCAGACGGCCGCATGGCGAAAAAGACATTATATTTTATTTTGCCTGTTTGGCTAAAGAGGCCGGAGCGTTGCGCTTTCAAGCAGGCAGCTGAAATCCGGGTTTGGCAGGCGCATTTTTAAATCTTGTAATAAAGCAACTTTGTCTGCATATTAGTGATTACAATACCGAAAATCCGGCATCGGCACCGGCCGCATTTTTCAGACGGCCTGTGCGGATGTGCGGATGATATTTATAGAACTGATTTTTTTGAGGACACCGCATGACCACTATTTTGATTATTCTCGGCCTGATTTCACTGCTGATCGGCTTGCTCGGCACGGTTTATCCTGCCATTCCCGGTTTGGGATTGATGTTTGCCGGCGCGTGGCTGATCGGTTATGCGGGCGATTATCAGGTGATTACCACCAATACGCTGATTTTCCTGGCAGTTGTGACGGTATTGGGAACAGCCACCGATTATGTGGCGGGAATGTTGGGCGCGAAATTTACCGGCGCTAGCAAGCAGGCGATATGGGGCGCGTTAATCGGCGGCTTGGTCGGCGCGTTTTTCTCATTGCCGGGCTTGCTGCTCGGGCCGTTGGTTGGTGCGGGCGCGGGCGAACTTTGGGCGCGTAAGGATTTATGGGCGGCAGGTAAAGTCAGCATCGGCACGTTTATCGGCTTCATCATCGGCGTGGTGGCCAAAGTAGGGTGTGCCTTGACGATTTTGCTCACCTTGATTGTGATGGGCGTCGTCAGCTTGGTGTAACCGACGCAGACCAAACATTCTTTTCAAGCAGATGGGCAACCCTACCTATCTGCTTTTTTATCGGCTTTTAAAACAGCTACATGAATAAGTTTTATTGGCCTTTGAAAACGAACAGGGTAAAATCAGCGCAGACCGCCGATAAAAAGGCGGCACCACAACCAAAACCGATATCGACAACAACCACCACAGGAATACGAAATGGAACACAAATTACCAGAACTGCCGTACGCTTTAGATGCTTTGGAACCTCATCTTTCTAAAGAAACTTTGGAATACCACTACGGCAAACACCACCAAACCTACATCACTAACCTGAATAACCAAATCAAAGGCACCGAGTTTGAAAACGCTTCATTGGAAGAGATCGTGAAAAAATCTTCCGGCGGCGTATTCAACAACGCAGCCCAAACTTGGAACCACACTTTCTATTGGTTGGGTTTCACACCTAAAGGCCAAGGCAAGCCTTCCGGCGAATTGGCCGCTGCCATCGATGCGAAATGGGGCAGTTTCGAGAAGTTCCAAGAAGCATTCAACGCTTGTGCTGCCGGCACTTTCGGTTCAGGCTGGGCATGGTTGGTGAAAACACCGGCAGGCGAATTGGATTTGGTTTCTACTTCCAACGCAGCCACTCCGTTGACTACCGAAAACACTCCCTTGCTGACTTGCGACGTGTGGGAACACGCTTACTACATCGACTACCGCAACAGCCGCCCCAACTACCTGAAAGGCTTTTGGGAAATCGTAAACTGGGATGAAGTAGCCAAACGCTTTGCTGCTTAATCGCTGTTAACTTTGGTTTATTTATATGAAAGGCCGTCTGAATATTTTCAGACGGCCTTTTGGTTTACTTGTGCTTTGAGATACTTTGAGAGATGAATACTTGTGCCGAATGTGTTTAAAGCGTTTCAGCCTCGGTTTCGTTCGGGCTGTAAACATTCAGAGAGGCTTGTACCAAGAGGCCGTCTGAAGGCAGCAAATGCTTTTCGTGTTCGGGAGCGTCCGTCCAATGAAGCGAGCAGTCAAACACACCGAAACCGCCGGCATCGCGCATGGATTCTTTCACTTTGATCAGCAGCTCCGTACTCACCGGCACATCGTCGACAAAAAGGTTCAGTTTGCGTGAGCCGAGCAGAAACCCAAGTTTGACTGCTTCTCCCGAATTTACGGCATGGCAGCCCACCAGCGCACCGATGCCCTGCGCCATGATTTCAAGACCGGCCAAGCAGGGGAGGCGGCCGTTACGCAACAAAATGTGGTTGTCTTTAACGGTAGCGGTTGCCGTAAGGTGGTTGTCGCCGTAATCGGTAATGCAGTCGAGCAGTACCATATGGCCGCTGTGCGGCAGCAGAGGGGCAACGGAAGTAATCGGACAAGTGAGCGGAGTATTCATAAACATGTAATGTGGATAAGGTTGGGCTGGTGTGGCGTATAAAAAAGGTTGCGGTAAGCCTGATATGTGCCGAACGGCAAAATAATCATTCATGCGACACCGCAGCACGGCGATTATATTGCATTGCTGTTTTTTGTTAAAACCTTAGGTTAAAATAAACGCCTTCTTTAACACCGGAAACACCATGAATTCTTCCCGCCATTGCCGCTTCTCTTTTGACATTGCAGCTTGGCAGGCTTCATCAAGCCGCGTATCAGGCTTGGAAGCTTGGCAGCAATGGGCAGCGGATGCCGGTTTTGCCGATACCCGGCCTGATTACAAACCTGCTTTGTCTTTTTTGCCTGCCATGCAGCGGCGGCGCTTAAGCTCCGCGGCACGGCTGGTGTGCGATGCCGCATGGGATTTGGCCGAACGCTATCCCGACAGCCCGCTGGTATTCGCTTCGCACGACGGCGAATTAAACCGCAGCTTCGAGCTGTGGCTGGAATTGATGAAAACAGATACCGTTTCGCCCACATCGTTTGGTTTGTCAGTGCACAATGCCCAAATAGGCCAATGGTCTATGTTGCGCAAAGATATGGGCGAAAGTACCGCATTGGCGGTTGGCCGCGACGGTTTGGAAACCGCTTTGACCGAGGCTTACGCCATCATGCAGGAGGGCGCGGAGCAAGTATTGGTGGTAATCGCCGACGACCCCATGCTTCAAGAATACGCCGTCGCTGCCGGGCGTGCGCCTATGACTTATGCGCTGGCGATGGTGCTGAAACCCGGCGAACAATATACCTTGTCGATGTGTTCCGCAAACCAAGATGCAGAAGAGCAGGCGCCTTATTGGGGAGCTTTGGATTGGATACGCTTCATGCTTTCCGACCAACCCGAATACACCCGAAATTACCGCCATTACCGCTGGCTGTGGCAGAAAAGCTGATGAAGATGTTGAACCGTTGCCGCCGTTTTCTTGCCACTTTATTCGGATTCGTCTTATTCGGTGTGGTGGGCGTATTGTTGAAAATCGTTCTTTTGCCTTACACCCTGAAAAGCACCAAAGGCGATATTCCCCGCCAAATAGCCGCGCGCAGACTGATCGGCAGAGTGTGGAAATGGTTTGTCGGCTATCTTGAGTGGTCGGGCGTATTGCGCGTGACATTCAACGGCGTGGAAAAACTCGGCCGCCCGGGGCAATTGGTGCTGGCCAACCATCCGTCGCTGCTGGATGTGGTGTTGCTGGTCAGCCATGTGCCGGACGTGAATTGCATCGTTAAAAAAGATTTGCTGAATAATCCTTCTATGAAAAGCCAGATTCTCGCCACAGGTTATATCCCCAACGACGAATCGCTGGAAATGATGGAAGAAGTGGATGCCGTGTTTAAAAGCGGGCAGAGTATGCTGATTTTCCCCGAAGGCACGCGCACAGGGTGGGATGGCGAAATCAAACTCCACCGCGGCGCCGTATCCATCGGCTTGCGCAGCGCGGAAGTGATTACGCCTGTAAGCATCAAAATGAACCCGCCCAATTTTAAAAAAGGCCAGCCATGGTATAAAATCCCACCCCGTACCATCCATTACGAAATTACGGTCGGCGACGACATCCATCCGCAAGATTGGCTGGCCGAAAAACCCCTACCCATCGCCGCACGGCGTTTAAACACTTATTTGCAAGAGTATTTCACACGGGAAACAACATGAATTTAGAAACACAAATCAAACAAATGATTATCGACAGCTTGGGTCTGGAAGACATGACTGCCGACGACATCGAAACCGACACCCCCCTGTTTGGCGACGACGGCTTGGGCTTGGATTCGGTCGATGCGCTGGAGCTGGGTTTGGCCGTACAAAAAACCTTTGGCTTCCAACTCGACGGCGAAAAAGACAACTTGCGCGACCACTTTGCCAGCGTAGCCACATTGGCCGATTTTATCCGCAGCCGCCAAGCCTAAGGAGCGAATGATGACCGAACAAGAAATCCGCCGGATTCTGACCGATGCTTTGGTGAATCTGTTTGAAATCGAACCCGAGCGCATCAAGCCCGAAACCAATCTTTATGAAGATTTGGAAATCGACAGTATCGACGCCATCGACTTGATCGACCACATTAAACGCGAAACCGGCCGTAAGCTCAAAGCCGAAGATTTCCGCAACGTGCGCACCGTCGATGATGTGGTGCAGGCCGTATCAAAGATTGAGGCCGAATAAGCCGCATTTGATATTTAAAAGCCGAAGGGCGGGCATCCTTGCCCGCCGTTTTGCTATGTTCGGATTGGTTTTCAGACGGCCTCTTTCCTTTAAGGCCGTCTGAAAACTTGTTTTGCCTATTCGGAAAACAATCGAAAAGCCCTTACCGTCCAACAACATTCATTCCGAAGCTACTATGAAAATCATCGGCCAAGTCTTGCTCGCCATAGTCAGTATCGCTTATCCGTTACTGTGGTATTACGGCCGCGAACACGGTGCGTTTGTCTGGCTTGCCGCGGCCATGTGCACCTTGTGGCTGATACGCGCCGCGATGCAGAAAACCCGCGCCCAGCAAGCCGTTTCATTGCTGCTTGCCGCCTTTTTTGCCGTAGTGATTGTTTTCAGACGGCCTGATTCCATGTATTGGTATCCCGTCGCCGTCAGCCTGCTGATGCTTGCCGTGTTCGGTGCCAGCCTCTTTGCCAAACAAACCCTGATCGAACGCCTCGCCCGCCTGCAAAACCCCGACCTCCCGCCCGAAGGCGTGCGCTATACCCGCCGGGTAACACAAATCTGGTGCGGCTTTTTCATCTTCAACGCCGCCACCGCCGCGCTGTTGGCGCTTTCAGACAGGCATGATTGGTGGGCGCTTTATACGGGCGTTGTTTCGTATATATTGATGGGCGTGCTGTTTGCGGGGGAGTGGGTTTATCGGAAAGTGGTATTGAAGGTTTGAGGCCGTCTGAACATTTAATGGCGGAACGGATGTGTGAAACCGATATTTTGACTATCTCAGAAGCAGGCTAGTCTTTCAGACGGCCTCTTGAGGCAAAAGCAGATAGGGAAAAGATAAGCGATAAAATAAGCGATATAGCGAGCGATAAAATAAGCGGTATAATTCAACGTCTCAATTGATGCCGCCTGAACATCAGGAAATACCGCCATGAAGCCGCCTTTCAGCATTACCAATCATATTCTCAACTTGATTGTAGAAATTTCACACATCATCGGCCGCCTGCAATTCCAATACGAGCGCAATCTGCATTTACGCAAAGAAAACCGCATCCGCTCGATTCAGTCGTCTTTAGCTATTGAAAACAACTCGTTAACCATAGAGCAAGTAACCGACATCATCAACGGCAAGCGGGTATTGGGTAATCCGAAAGAAATTCAAGAAGTAAAAAATGCCTATGATGCGCATGAGGAGATTTTGAATTTCAACCCATACAGCATCGGCGACTTTCTCAAAGCACACGGTTTGTTGACCGAAGGCATCGTCCGCCAAGCCGGTGGTTTCCGCCATAAAGATGTCGGTATTTTTGCCGCCGACGGTACATTGCTGCACATGGGCGCACGACCACAGTTTGTGCCCGATTTGATGGAAAAAATGTTTGCATGGGCAGAAGCCGACGATACGCCGATGTTGGTAAAAAGCGCCGTAGTGCATTACGAAATCGAAATGATTCATCCGTTTGAAGACGGCAACGGCCGCATAGGCAGGTTGTGGCAAAGCGTAATGTTGAGCCGCTGGAACCCTTTGTTTGCGTGGATACCCGTAGAAACGATGGTGTACAGCAATCAGCAGGGCTATTACCGTGTCTTGGCCGAGGCTGACAAAGCCAACGATTCAACCGTATTTGTTGAGTTTATGCTCGATATGGTGCTTCAAACCTTGAAAGCGTACACATTCGATGCAACAAGTGATGTTGCAGACGCCAAAATCAGCGAAAAAGCCTGCCAAGCGTATTTGCCGATACGCCGCTACCTTGAAGAAAACACCGAAATTTCCAACAGTCGGGCGCAGCAATTGACCGGAAAATCAGCGGCGACTGTTAGAAAATATCTGGCGGAGTTGACCGAAGCCGGGTTGCTGGAAGCGGTGGGAACGGGCAAAGGTAGGGTTTACCGTTTGGCGCAGCCTTTGACATCGAAACCGCTTGATAACTGATTTAATGTAGTTTGAGTTATCGAATCTGCCGTCCGATCATGAATAAAAAACAGTGATTTAAATAATGAATACACTCACTAACATATTGCTTCAAAAAACATTTTCTAATAATTTGATTGCCACCAGCCCCGATTGGACACGCGCCGATTTCAACCGCGCCGTTATCCACCTTTCAGGCCGTCTGAAAACGCAAAACGTGCAAACCGCCGCTTTGTGGTTTGAAGATGCCGCGTTTTTTGCCTGCGCGGTGCTGGCGGCGTGGCATGCGGGGGCGAAGGTGTTGTTGCCGCCGAATTTGGCGCAGGATAATGTGGATTGGGGCAACACGGCTGATGTGTGGTTGACGGATGCGCCGCATGAAAAAGCGTTTTCAGACGGCCTTAATGCCGATAACATTTACAACATTCCCGCGGTGTTAAGCGGGATGCCGTCTGAAATAGTGATGCCGGATAATCTGCTGATTCCTGCGGATGCCGAGGCCTGTCTGAAAACGTCCGGCTCGACCGGCGGCGCGCAGGTGGTGGTAAAAACGGCGGGGCAGATGGAGGCGGAGGCTTTGGCGTTGGCGGGGGTTGTACCGTTTCAACAAGAGGGCTTAACCGTAGTCGGCAGCGTCAGCCCGCAACATATGTATGGTTTTACTTTCCGCTTCGCGCTCGCGCTTACGATGGGTTGGACGATAGACCGCCTGCAAAATGTGTATCCCGAAACCCTGCTGGCCGCTACGGCTGCGCACGTGCAATCGGTGTGGATTGCCAGCCCGGCGGTGTTGAACCGCTTGGGCGAAGCGCGCAACTGGCAGGCGGTGGGCGGCAAAGTGGCGGGGATTGTGTCGGCAGGCGGCGCATTGCCCGAAGCGACCGCCGATTTGCTCGAAAAACATGCCGTGCGGCCTTTTGAGATTTACGGCAGCACCGAAACCGGCGTGATTGCGTCGCGCTGCCACCGCCGCGAGTGGGAGCCTTTTGCCGCTGTGGAAATCGGGCAGGACGAAGACGGCGCGTTGTGGGCGCAATCGCCGTGGACAAACGGTCGTTTCCAAACCGCCGATATGGTGGAAATGCAGCCCGAAGGCTTTTTACTGCTTGGCCGGAAAGACCGGATTATCAAATTTGAGGACAAACGCGTGTCACTAAACCAAATCGAACACGATCTGCTGGCGCATGAATGGATTGCCGATGCCTATTGCGCCCAGCACCCGCAGCACAAACGCCCCGCCGTGTGGGCGGCGTTGAATTCAGACGGTATCCAAGCCTTGCAGGAACGGGGCAGGGCAGCTGTGGCGGAAGCGTTGAAAAAACACCTTGCGGCGACGCAAGACACAGTGGCCTTGCCGCGCTACTGGCGTTTCACCGATGCTTTGCCGCGCAATGCCCAATCCAAAATCACCGCCGCCGATTTTCAGACGGCCTTTACCGAAGCACAAACCGCTCCGCAATGGCAGCCATGCCTGTCTGAAAATGCAGAAACCTACCGCTTTCAAGGCCGGGTGCCGTTGGACTTGGTGTATTTCGGCGGACACTTTGCCCATTTCCCGCTGGTGCCCGGCGTGATCGAGCTGCAATGGGTGCGCGATTTGGCCGAACGGTTCGACTGGGGTCGGCAAAGCGTCGTGCGCGTGGAGAACCTGAAATACCAGCAATTCCTGCGCCCGCATCATGAAGTGTTTGCAGAGTTGAAATACGATGCGGATAAAAACAAACTGACGTTTAAGCTGGAAAACCATGAAGCGGTGTGCGCTTCGGGGCGGATTGTGTTTGGGGCGTTTGAGGCCGTCTGAAAAAATGCTTTGCCGACTACGCCGGGCTATTTGTAGGGGCGGATTACATATCCGCCCGCTATGTGAATTTCAACAATAGGCATTGAGATTCAACAGCGGCTTCACGTGTAGTTGGATAAATAACATTCCAGTCTTGCCAAGTATAGGGCGGATATGTAATCCGCCCCTACATCTCAATATTGGAGTTGTTATTATATTGTTTTATATAAATAATTTAGCATTAATAAAATACATGAAAGGGTTGGCGTATGCGTAAATTCATTCTTTTACTGGCTGTGATTAGCGGTTTATGGCAGTTGTGGGGAAAGGATGCCTACAACCAATGGCAAAACAAACCGGAAGTATTGTCGAACATTACTAAACAGCTGCCTTTAAAATCGCCACCCAAGCAAGCCGATAAAGAAAAAAGCAGATTTACTTGCGACGGCAGAACGCATTGTTCGCAAATGACTTCCTGCGAAGAGGCCAAGTTTTTCTTACAGAATTGCCCCAACACCAAGATGGACGGAAACCACGACGGCGTGCCGTGCGAGCGTCAGTGGTGCCGTTAAGTTTTATTTCATATTGCCTGAATGTTATCCATGAAAACCCTAGCCCTAATCCCCCACTACAATCACCCGACCACCATCACCCAAGTTGCCCAAGCCATGCGCGGGTTTGGTTTGGATGTGCTGATTGTGGACGACGGTTCGCGGGCGGACTGCAAACCGGTATTGGACGCTTTGGCGGAGCAGGACGGCATTCACGTTGTGTACCGCTCGGTCAACGGCGGCAAAGGCGCGGCGGTAAAAGCGGGGTTGAAATACGCCGAAGGGCAGGACTATACCCATGTTTTGCAGGTGGATGCCGATGCTCAGCACCATTTGGCTGACACGGAAAAGTTGCTGGCCGCTGCGGCGCAACATCCCGAAGCAGTTATATGCGGCTGGCCGCAATACGGCAGCGATGCGCCGAAAGCGCGGCTCTACGGGCGTAAAATCACCGATTTTTGGAATATGGTGCATACGTTTTCCACCGATATAAAAGACGGTATGTGCGGTTTCCGCCTTTATCCGCTCGCGCCCGCGCTGGCCGTGGTGCGTGAAGAACGGGTGGGTGACCGTATGGATTTCGACACGGAAATCCTTATCCGCCTCTATTGGCGCGGCGTGAAACCGGTGTGGATTAAAACGCCGGTGAAATACGAAGCCGGCGGCGTGTCGCATTTCCGCGCGTTTGACGATAATGTGCTGATCAGCAAAATGCACGCAAGATTGTTTTGCGGGATGGTGTGGCGGCGGTTGGGCGGGAAGCTGTGAGAGGCCGTCTGAAAATATGAAAAAGGATACGAAAGCAAACGCGCATTGGGCCGCGCAAAACGAACGCGGCAACCGCCTGTTTTTGGGCATTACCACGCTGATGGTGAAATATCTGCCTGCGTTTCTGATGAATCCGTGTATCGGCTTTGTGGTGCTGTATTTCTATATCACGTCGCCCAAGCAGCGGCGCAATATCGCACGCTACCAACGGCGGCTTCAGACTGCCTTTCCCGATGTGCGCCTGCCGCAAAGTATGCCTGTGTTTCGGCAGTTTGTGGCGTTTGGCGAGGCGGTGTGCGACCGTTTTGCGGTGTGGCAGCGCAAAATCCGTTATGAAGATTTGGTGGTGGAAGACCCCGACGGTATTTCGGCTGTGGTGGACAAGCGCGGTGAGCGCGGGCAGATTTTTGTGTGTTCGCATTTCGGCAATGTAGAAGTGTGCCGCGCGTTGGTGTCGCATCACAAAGGTTTCCGCCTCAATGTGTTGGTGCACAGCCGCCATGCGCAGGCGTTTAATGAAGCGCTGACTAAGGCGGGTGCCGATGAAATCCAGCTGATTCAGGTTACGGATTTGGATGCGGCGGTGATGATGGAGCTGCACAAGCGCATGGATGTGGGGGAATGGATTGCCATCGCCGCCGACCGCGTGCCCGTGCGCGGCGAAAAAACCGTAGCGGTGGATTTTTTAGGCGCGCAAGCCGATATGCCGCAAGGGGCATGGCTGCTGGCGGGTTTGTTGAAAACGCGTGTGAACACGCTTTTTTGTGTGAAGCAAAACGGGCGTTATCATTTGAAGTTGCGCCGTTTTGCGGACACGGCGGATTGGAAGCGCAGCGAACGCCATGCTGCGGTAGAGGCGGCGGCGCAGGGTTTTGCCGATGCTTTGGCGCAGGAATGTGCGCGCAATCCGCTGCAATGGTTTAATTTTTACGATTTTTGGAAAGACGAAACGCATGGCTAAACATGTTTATTGTCGCCACAGCACCGAAATGGAAGTGCCGTTTTTCGATGTCGATGCCATGCACATTGTGTGGCACGGGCATTATGTGAAATATCTCGAGGTGGCGCGTTGTGCGTTTCTCAGCGAAATCGGCTACGATTACAATGAAATGGCTCGGCAGGGTTTCAGCTGGCCGATTGTGCAGATGAACTTGAAATATGTGAAGCCCGCCCGCTTCGGCCAAAAAATCCGCGTGGATTTGGCGGTGGTGGAAATCGAAAGCTGCCTGCGGATTGATTACACGATTGTCGATGCCGAGAGCGGTGTGAAACTCAACAAAGCGAGTACGACTCAGGCGGCGGTGTCGCTCGAGAGCGGCGAAATGCAGTTTGAAACGCCTGAAAGCTGGTTGCAGGCCGTTAAGCGGCATCCTACGTTTGAGGCCGTCTGAAACCGTAGCGGGCAGGGCTTTGCCAAGATAGGAGGGCAGCATCATGACACTTTCCGATATGCTTCATCACCGCCGCGCGGTACGTCATTATGATGAAAACAAAGCGGTGGACAGCGACAAAGTGCGCGAATGCCTCAAGCTGGCGCAGCTTGCGCCGAGCAGCTCCAATATGCAGCTTTACGAGTTTTACCACATCACTGACCAAGCCGTATTGAAGCAGCTTTCGGAAGCCTGTTTGGGGCAGGGCGCAGCAAGCACGGCGCCGCAGATGGTGGTGTTTGTAGCTCGCCAAGATTTGCACCGCGAGCGTGCGCGTGCCGTGTTGGCGTTCCAGCGCGGCAACATCAGCCGCACAAGCCCGCCCGAAAAAGTGGCAGGCCGTCTGAAAAACACTGAGTTTTATTATGGCAAACTGATGCCGTTTATCTATGCACGCTTTTTCGGCTTGGTTGGCTTGTTGCGCCAAATCATTGCCCGCAGCGCCGGCCTGTTCCGCCCGATTGTGGTGGACGTGTCCGAAGCCGATGTGCGTACCGTTGTACACAAAAGCTGCGGCTTGGCGGCGCAAACCTTTATGCTGGCCATGGCCGAGCAAGGCTACGACACTTGCCCGCTGGAAGGGCTGGACAGCCGCATGGTGAAGCGCATTCTCAACTTGCCGCGAGGCGCGGAAATCAACATGATTGTTTCCTGCGGCATACGCAAAGAAGGACGCGGCATTTGGGGCGAACGCTTCCGCCTGCCGTTTGAAAGCGTTTACCGTGAAATTTAAGATAGAAAGAAACCGATGAAAAAACTGATACTTGCTGCCGCATTAACCGTGTGCAGTCCGCTGCTTTGGGCGTTTTCGACCGCAGAGCTTTCCCAAACCCTGCAAAAGCCCGATAACGTGCAAGGCGCGTTTACGCAGCAGCGTTACCTGAAATCGCTCAACAAACCGATGACGACCCAAGGCCAATTCGTGCTGATTCCCAAGCGCGGCCTGCTGTGGCATATGCAAAAGCCGTTTGACAACCGCCTGCGCGTGCGTTCAGACGGCATCATGCAGTGGAACGGCAAAAGCTGGGCGGCAGCCAATCCGAGCAAAATGAGCGGCCAAGCACAGCAAATCCGCCTGTTTCTCGATTTGCTCGGCGGCAATGCGCAAGGGCTGGAAAAACAGTTCACGCTCAAACTTTCCGGTACCCAACAGAAATGGACGCTGCGTTTAGACCCGAAAACCGCGCTGATGAAGCAGATTTTCAACCATATCGACATCAGCGGCGATACCGTTGTGCGCCGTATCGAACTGCACGAAAAGCAGGGCGACCGCACGGTGATGCAGTTTAACCAGATTCAAACCGGCAAAGAATTGGATGCTTTTGCCAAGCAGGCGCTGTAAACCAAACCCGGCTTGCTTATGATGATGCCGTCTGAACAGGTTTTCAGACGGCATCATTAAGTTTGTAGAGATACTGCTCTAGTGTTGATGCGTATAGCAAATAAACTTATTTTTGATACAAGGCAGCAAGCCGCAGACAGTATGGGTAATACGGCAAGGCGCAGCAACGCCGTAGCAGAAATAAAGTTATTTGCTATAGAGCTTTGCAGAGCTACCTCCCTATATATTCACGACATATTTCATCAGAAAAAATCAGGCCGGGGAAAAATAACCGTAAGCTCAGGCGCCAATTCGGTTAAAATATGTAGTTAAATTTTAAGAATAAGCCTTGTGTATTGTTGAAAATGGCATCTGATGTGAAAAAAGTTTTGCTGGTGTATTACTCGCAAACCGGCCAGCTGAGCCGGTTGGCGCAACATTTTATCGAGCCGCTGCAACAAAGCGGCGGTATTCATGTGGATTGCGTCAATATCCGGCCGCAGCAGCCTTATCCGTTTCCTTGGCCGTTTTGGCGGTTTTTCGACACCTTTCCCGAAACCGTCCACTTAAAGCCCGCCCCGATTGAGCAGCCCGATATTCCGCACACCGATTATGATGTGGTTGTGATTGCCTATACGGTGTGGTTTTTGTCGCCCGCCCAGCCGATTACCGCATTTTTGCAGCGCCCTGAAACACAGCAGCTGCTGCGCGACAAACCCGTGATTACGCTTATCGGCTGCCGCAATATGTGGTTGGCGGCGCAGGAAAAAATGAAAATGCTGTTGGCGCGCAACGGCGCGAAGCTGATCGGGAACATCGTGAAAATTGATGCGTGCAGCAGCGCCGCCAGTTTTATCACCACACCGGCGTGGATGCTCACGGGCGACAGGCAGTATTTCCGTTCGCTGCCCGCAGCCGGCATCGCCCCCGAACAGTTGGCCGACGGTGCGCGTTTCGGCGCGAAACTGCGTGACGTTTTGATGGAAAACCGGCCTCTGGACACCGGCATTTTTCACGGCATGAGCGCGGTAAAAGTGAACGAAAAACTGATTTTCAGCGAAAAAGCCGCTTCCCGCAGTTTTTATCTGTGGGGCAAGCTGCTGATGGCGGCAGGGCGCGTATCGCCGCTTGCGCGCCGCGTGCTGCTCGGCGTGTACATCGTTTTTCTGATTACCCTGATTTTGACCGTGGTGCCGATTACCGCTTTGCTGAAGCAGCTGCTCAAGCCGTTGCTGCGCCCGTGGCTGGAAAGGCAAAAACATTATTACAGCCTGCCTTCGGGAGAATGAGGCCGTCTGAAAATATTGATGAGTTAATATCGCTATATGAACCCAAACCACACTCTCAACGACGTTTACATCAACCGCATTGCCGCTTTTTTGCCCAATGAAGCAGTCGGCAATGACGATATGGAAGCCGTGCTCGGCATGGCGGGCGGGCTGCCTTCGCGCGTGCGGAAAATGATTTTGCGTTCCAACGCCATTGAAACGCGCCATTACGCCATCGACCCGGCAACGCGCGCGGCAACGCATACCAATGCCGAACTCGCGGCGGAAGCGGTGAAGCAGCTGTTTGCGCAAGGTGTCGAACCCGAAAACATCGGCAGCTTGGTGTGCGCGACTTCCTATCCCGACCAAGTGATGCCCGGTCACGGCGTGATGGTGCACGGTCTGCTGCCCGAGATTCCCGCCTGCGAAGTGCTGACCACTTCCGGCGTGTGTGTAGCGGGCATGGCGGCGATGAAACACGCTTACAACGCCGTGCGCACGGGCGAGCATAGCGATGCCGTGGCCGCCGCTTCCGAAGCCGCTTCCGCCATCATGCGCGGCGAAGTGTTCCAAAGCGAAACCGATTACAAAAAGCTGGAAAACGCCAAGCCTGAAATCGGCTTTGAAAAAGACTTTTTGCGCTGGATGCTGTCGGACGGCGCCGGTGCCGTGCATGTGAGCAACCGCCCGAACGAGGCAGGCTTGAGTTTCAAAATCCATTGGATAGAGCTGCTTTCCTACGCGAACGAAATGCCCGCCTGCATGTACGCGGGCGCAGAAATTTCAGACGGCCTCTTTCAAGGTTGGAAAGCATTCGACCAAAACTACTGCCGCCAAAACAGCCTGATGGCGGTTAAGCAGGATGTGAAGCTGCTCAATGAAAATATTATCCGCTACACCGTTGAAAAGCCTTTGGCGCAGATTGCCGCCAAACGCAAGCTGACGGCGGAAGAGATCGATTGGTTTCTGCCGCATTATTCGTCGGGCTTTTTTCGCGACAAAGTGGCGGCGGGGCTGGAAAACATCGGCTTTGCCATTCCGCAGGAAAAATGGTTTACCAACCTGCACAGCAAAGGCAACACCGGCTCGGCGTCGATTTACATTATTCTGGAAGAATTTATGCGTACTTTTCCGCTGGAAAACGGCCAGAAAATCTTGTGCTATATTCCCGAAAGCGGGCGTTTTTCCACTTGTTTCATGCTCTTGGAAGCAGTAAAGGCCGTCTGAAAATGGAAGTTGAAGATATTCCGCAAGACAACAGCAAGTCGTATCACGGCCAGCGCAAAATCATTTATGGCACGCGCAACGGCCACTACGAAGCCGCCACCAGCACCGGCTGGCAGGAAGAATCCTACGCCACCGAAATGGCGGTGTCGGAGTTGGAACAGCAAACCGAAGCGGCGCGCGAAGCTGTGGCGCAAGGCGCATATTCGCCGCTGTATTACCATATGTTCCGCTTCCGCCACGACGAAACCAGCTTAGCGATGGCGGCGGGCGTGTGGAAATGGCAGTTGCGCCGCCACTTGCGCCCCGAGGTGTTTGCCAAACTGTCGGAAAAAACCTTGCGCAAGTACGCCGATGCTTTGTGTATCAGCCTAGACGAATTGAAAAGCGCCGAGGCCGGTTCGCCCATACACAAAGCCTCAACTTAATGATCTAACGTATTGACCATGATATGCCGTCTGAAACGGCTTTCGCAAAACCCGCAAAGCTCGCTTTCAGACGGCCTCAACACCAAAACCCTATGACCGATTTCCCTCACCAACATACCGCCCATTGCGAAAGCGGCGTCATGTCCACGCTGCTGAACTACCACGGCCTGCCGCTCAACGAAGCCATGGTTTTCGGCTTGGCGCACGGGCTTTCTTTTGTGTATCTGCCGGTTGTGAAACTGGCGGGCATGCCGCTCGTGTCTTACCGCACCGTGCCGCGCAGCATCATCAAAAACACCTGCAAGGCGTTGAATCTCAAGCTGGATATCCGCAAGTTTTCGAGCGAACAGGAAGGGCAGGCCGCATTAGATGAAGCGTTGTCGCAAGGCCGTTTGGCCGGCTTGCAGACTTCCGTATTCTGGCTGCCTTACTTTCCACCGCACATGCGTTTTCATTTCAACGCGCATAATTTGTTGGTGTACGGCAAAGAGGGCGGCGACTATCTCATCAGCGACCCCGTGTTTGAAACCGTGCAGCGCTGCGCTGCCGAAGACTTGCAGCGCGCACGTTTTGCCAAAGGCGCGTTGGCGGCCAAAGGCATGATGTACACCCTGCACAACAGGCCGTCTGAAAACGCTCAGGCCGAACTGCCCGCGCTGATTCGTACTGCTATCCGCAAAAACGCCAAACACATGCTTGCCCCCGTATTTTTCGCCGGCGTGAAAGGCATACGCACCGTGGCGAAAAAAATAGAATCCCTGCCGCGCAAACAGTCTGCCAAATACCAACAGCTCTTTCTCGGCCATCTCGTACGCATGCAGGAAGAAATCGGCACAGGCGGCGCAGGCTTCCGCTACATCTACGCCTATTTTCTCGAGCAGGCCGCCGAAGTTTGCGGCGAATCCCGTTTTCAGACGGCCTCCGAGCAACTCACCGCCATCGGCGACGACTGGCGCATGTTTGCCGCCAAGTGCGTGAAGCAGTGTAAGAAGCCGTCTGAAAACGGTTGCCGCGAGATTGCCGACTTTCTGCGCGGGATTGCCGATAAGGAAGAAGCCTTGTGGCGTAGTTTGAAATCTTAACCAACAGGCCGTCTGAAAACCCGATACTTATGATTCACATCCAATCTCTTTCACACCGCTATCCCGCCGCCGATGCCGACGCATTGGCGGATGTTTCGCTTGATATTGCCGCGGGCGAATGTTGGGGTTTGCTCGGGCACAACGGCGCGGGCAAAACTACGCTGATGTCGCTGCTGGCCGGTTTGCAAGACGTGCAGCGCGGCGAGATTTTGTTTAACGGCAAACCCATCCGCCGTTTGAGCCGGGCGGAGCGGCAGAAAATCGGGCTGGTGCCGCAGGATTTTGCGTTTTATCCGCAGCTTTCGGTGTGGGACAACCTGCTGTTTTTCGCATCTCTATATAAAATGCGCGACAAAGGCCGTCTGAAAACGCTGCTGGAGCAAACCGGCCTCACCGAGCACAAAAACAAGGCGGCGAAGCATCTTTCGGGCGGCCTCAAACGCCGGTTGAATTTCGCCATCGGCCTGATTAATGCGCCCGAACTGGTGTTTTTGGACGAAATTACCGTCGGCATCGATCCGCAGTCGCGCCGTTTTATCCTCGACAGCGTGGCGGAACTGACGCGCAACGGCGTAACCGTTGTTTATACGTCCCACTATCTGCCCGAAATCGAGCAGTTGTGCAGCAAAATCGCGCTGTTGCAGCAAGGCCGTTTGGTTTATCAGGGCGCGTTGGACGAGCTATTGGCAGAGCAGGAGCAACGGGTGCGTTTTATTACCGAACCGCCGCTGCCGTCTGAAACGCTGGCATTGCTGCAAGCCGAAGCTGTTGACGGCCGCGGCATGATGGAAACCGCGCGCACGCCGGCCGAAGTGTATGAAATCTTGCAGCAGAGCGGCACGGATATCCGTTATTTCCAGCAGGGGCACGGTTCGCTGGAGGCGTTTTACCTTGATTTTCTGCGCGGAGAAGCCGCATGATTGTCGCCTCTTTAATCAAAGAACTCAAACTCTTAAGCCGCGATCTGCACGGTTTGGCCGTGCTGTTTGTGATGCCCGTGGCGTTTATGCTGATTATGTCGCTGGCTCTGAGCCGCGATGAAGATCCGCATACCGACAGCCGCATTGCTTTGGTGGGCGTAGCAGAAGATAAAGTCAACACCGCTTTTGCTGCCGCTTTGCAAAAGGAAAACATGCAGGTGAGCCTGATGCCGTCTGAAAAACTCAAAGACGCGCAGCAAGGCTTGCACGACAAGCGTTTCCAGCTGGTGCTACACAATCCCAACGCCGCTTCCGACGCGCTTGCCGACAGCCGTGCGCTGGATATTTATGTGCCGCCCGACACCGAGCCTTCTTGGCTGGCGGCGGTGAAAGGCGTTTTGCAGCAGCACTACACCGAAACGCGCCTGAATGCTTATTTCGACGGCGGCACCGGCATCACTGTGGATAACAAGCAGTTGCCGAAAAAAATCCGCGACAGCATTCAGAAAAAAGTGGATGAAAAAAACGCCGAGCAGTTTGCCGTTGTCAGCGATTTTCTGAAGCAGCCCATGCTCAAAGAACATTATCTGACCGTGCAGGGCGGTGCGGTGTCCAAACCGAACGCCGTGCAGCACAGCGTACCGGCATGGCTGATTTTCGGTATGTTTTTCATTATGATACCGCTGTCGAACGTGATGGCTTTGGAGCGCCAAACCAACACCATCACCCGCCTGCGCCTTGCCCGTGCAGGGGCGGCAGGGCTGATTGCCGCCAAACTGGTGCCGTATTTTCTGATTAACCAGTTGCAGTTTGCCGGCATGCTGCTGCTCGGCCGCTATCTGCTGCCGCAAATCGGCGTGCCTGCTTTGATGTTAAACGGCAGCCTGTGGCCTTATGTTTTGCTGTCGGCGGCGGTGAGCGCGGCGGCTTTGGGTTATGCGCTGCTGGTGAGCGTGGTGGCTAAGTCCACCGAACACGCGGTGGTGTTGGGCGGCGGCGGCGTGATTCTGATGGCGGCCATCGGCGGCATTATGGTGCCCGCCCATGTGATGCCCGAAGCCATGCAGCAGGCCGCTTGGGTGTCGCCGATGTCGTGGGGGCTGAAAGCCTTTCAAGAATTGCTGCTCAACCGCAGCGGTTTGGACGGCATCACGCTTTATCTGCAATTATTGGCCGCTTTTGCAGCCGTTACGCTTGTGCTGGCGGTGTTGCTGTACAGGCAGCAGCTGCAAACGCAAGTGCGGTTTTAACCGAACGAGGCCGTCTGAAACCGAGCCGTGCGAGAGTTTCGCAAAAAACGTTTCAGACGGCCTGAAACACATACCGAATACCGAAAGAACACCATGTCTTACACCTTTACCCTGGCACCGGGCGCGCTCGAAACCGAGTTGAAAAAACTGATACTGCAAGAATCCGACAAAGCCGACAGCATTGATTTGGCCGATTTTGCCGACGATGCCGTGCTGTTCGGCGGGCAGAGCAATGTTGATTTGGATTCGCTCGACGCGCTGCAAATTACCGTCGCTTTGCAACAGCATTTCCAAGTGCGCTTGCAAGGCGACCGCATAGTGCGCAAACACATGATGACCGTGCGCGATTTGGCGGCCTTCGTGCGCGCGGAGCACGGCGCATGATGTATGTGTGCGGGCAGGCGGCTACTTCCGCACAGCAACCGCAAGCCGGATGCAGCGCCAACCAACCCGCAACGGTTGGTTTTACCTTTTTGCAGCAAGCGCAGCAGGCCAAGTATTTCCGCGCATTTTCCAACGATAGCCTGAGCCGCGCCGAAATGGTGGCATTGGCCGAACAGCATTTGCGCCAAGCCGCCGAACGGGCAGGGTGGCCGTCTGAAAGTTGGCACGAAATGCCCGTGTTTATCGGCTCGAGTTCTTATTTGATGTCAGAATACGAAAACCGCCATCCCGACCAAAACGGGTACGATGAAGACACATATTCCCTGCTTCTTCTCGCCCGTGACCTGAAAAAACGCAGCGGCAATCCCAACATTTTCAGCTTCGCCACCGCCTGCACATCATCTACCCATGCTTTGATTCAAGCCGACAACTGGCTGCGCAGCGACTTGCATCCGCGCGCGTTTGTGCTCGGGCTGGAAAGCCTCAACCGCCTGACGCTGCTGCATTTTCACAGCTTGGGCTTGTTTACCGACGATTACCGGCCTTTCGGCGGCAACGGCCTGATGTTGGGCGAAGGCATTGCTGCGTTGGCGTGTTCGTCTGCACCCCAAAACGCTTCGGCTTTGCGCTTGGTTGCACATGCCGCCAACACAGCCACCGCCAGCGCCGTCCAAAGCGACAGCCTTGCCCAAGCCGACGTGATCCGCCGCGCTTTAGCTGCCGCACAGATTTCTCCCGAACACATCTGCGCGGTGAAAACGCACGGCATCGGCACGCAAGACAGCGATGCCGCCGAGCTTCAAGCCTTGCAGCAAGTGTTCGGCACATTGCCGCCGCTGTTGGTGTTTAAACCGCGCATCGGCCACACCCTCGGCGCCAGCACGGCATTGGAAACTGCGCTGCTGGCCGAAGCCTTGCAGCAAGGCGGCGGGCAAGACCTTAACGGCAATCCCGTCGCTTTTTCAGACGGCCATTATTTAAGTAACCACTTCGGTTTCGGCGGCAGCAACACCGCGATGGTATGGCAATGGACAAAATAAATCCCCCCGTAAACATCACCGCTGCCGTGCGTTTCGACACCGAAGCGACGGTCGCGGTCAAAACACTCAAACAGCAGCTGCAAGCGCAAACCGGCATCGATGCCCGCCGCCTCAGCCGCCTTAGCCTGATTGCCGCGCTCGGCGGCAGCCTGCTGCTCGAACGGGCGGAAATCAAACCTGATTGCGCCGTTTATGCGGCCACACCGTTTTTTTCGCCGTCGCTGTTTGAGAAAATGGCCGACAACGTGCTCAACCATCATGTGGCCATGCCGTTTGATTTTATCGCCAATCTGCACAACGCCCCCGCATTCCACACCGCGCAGGCGCTCGGCAGCAGCGGCGCATCGCTGGTGATTGCCGCCGACAACCGCCCCGAGTCATGGTGCCAAATCGTGCAACTTGCCGCCAACAGCCTGAATGTCGGGCAGCAGATTGCCGTCGGCTGGTGCTTCGAGCAGCCGCCGCAATCGGAGCAGCTTCAGGAAGGCAGCATTTGGATATTGCTGGAGCGCGGAGGGCAAAACGGTGCGGAGCTGACGCTTGGCGTTTCAGACGGCATCAGCAGGCCGTCTGAAAACTGCTATTATTGGCAGGGTGTTGCCGATTGGTTAAACCGTTTGAACGTACTTTAGACGATTTGCCGCCCCATAAAATATTCATTTCCACAGCCATAAGGAGTTTCCATGCTCGCTTCAATCCGACGCACTTACACCGCGCTGATGGTTTTACTGCTCGGTTTTCTGCTGTACAGCTTCGCCGCAACGTCTTGGCTGCAAACCGATTTGACCGCGCTGCTGCCGCAGGAAGAGCAGCCCGACGCGCTGTTGCTGGCGGCGGATGCGGCCAACGAAAAGCAGCTTAATTCGCAAGTGGTGATGTTGGCCGGAAGCAGCGATGCGGAAACAGCGTTTCAGACGGCCTCGGATATTGCCGGGCAGTGGCGGCAAAGCGGCGTGTTTGCCGAAGTGGACAGCAGCATCACGCCCGATTTGGCGCAGGTGCGTGCGGATATCCAAAAGGTGGGGCTGGCGGTGATGCCGTCTGAACAGCAGCGCTTGCTGTTTGAACAGCCCAAACACTATTTTCAGGCGCGTGCAGAGGCGGCGGTAAACCCCTTTGCCGCGCCTTCTCCTTTATCGCTGGAGCAAGATTGGCTGGGCTTCGGCCGTTTTGTAACCGAACGCGCCCGCCCGCAGAGCCGTTTGCAGTGGAATGCCGACAACGGCATGCTGTTTACCGAAGACGAACAGGGAAAAACGTGGGTGGTGCTGCGCGGCAGATTGCCCGATGCCAATCATGTAGCCAACGCCAGCGAAGGATTGCTGCCGCTGCTGGAAACAAGCCGAAAGCTGGCAGCGGAGCGCAAGGTCGATACCTTAAGCGCGGGCGGTGCGGTGTTTGCTGCTGCTGCCAAAGCGCAAGCCCAGCGTGAAAGTAAACTGATGAGCGCTGCCGGTTTGCTGCTCACTTTTGCGCTGCTGCTGTGGGTGTTCCGCAGTGCGCGCGTGTTTTGGCTGACGGTGCCGCTGGCGGCAGGCATGTTGACGGGGCTGGCGGCGGCGCTGCTGGTGTTCGGCGAAGTGCATATCCTCACGATTGTGATCGGCACGAGCTTGGTGGGGATGCTGGTCGATTTCCCGCTGCATTGGCTGGCGCCGTCGGTGTTCCGCCGTTCGGAAAGCGAATACCACGCGCTTTCAGACGGCCCGTGGCAGCCCGCTTCCGCCATGCGCCATGTGATGCCGACTTTTGCGGTAAGCCTGTTTATCACGGTAACAGGCTATGCGTTTTTATGGTTCACGCCGCTGCCGGTGTTGCGGCAAACCGCGGTGTTTTCTGGCTTTGCACTGCTGGGCGCGTTTGGCGCAACCGTGTTGTGGCTGCCCGTTTTGTTTGCACGTTATCCTGTGAAAGACGTTCCCTTTGCCGGCTGGGTGGAAAAGCTGGGCGAGGTGTCGGCACGCATCAAAAAACGCCTGCACCGCCGCGGTTGGTGGATTGTGGGCGGTATTTTTCTTGCGGCAGGATTGTGGCGTAGCGACTGGCGCGACGATATCCGCCAATGGGTCAACATGCCGTCTGAAATGCTGGCCGAAGCGCGGCAAATCGGCGTGTTGTCCGGCACCGATTTCAGCGGTCAATATTTGGTGGTCGAAGCCGAAAGTGAAGATGCGCTTTTACAGAAAAACGTCGAAGTCCGTCGCGCATTGCAGCCGCTTATTGCACAGCAAAAATTGGGTGGCGTGCAGTCGCTCGACCAATGGCTGCTGCCCGTGACCGAACAGCAAAAACTGCAAAACCGTTTGCGCGAATTAGCCAGATTGCCCGATGCGTGGCAGGCCATGCACGACATCGGCGTGCCGCGAAACACCATGCGCCAAGCCTTAAATCAAGCTGCGCAAACGCCCGCACTCACGCTTTCAGACGGCCTCAAACCCGAGCTGGCGGAAGCTTGGCGGCCTTTGTATCTCGGAGAAGCGGAGCAAGGGCGGTTTGCGTCGGTTATCCGTTTAAACGGCTTGGCCGACCCGGCTGCAGTTCAGACGGCCACACAAGGCATGAAGGGCGTGCATTGGGCGGACAAACGCGCGCACTTAAACGAATTGTTTCACGCCACCCGCAATCAGGCGGCTTGGCTGAAACTCGCTTCTTACACGCTGGCGTGGCTGTTGCTGTGGCGCATGTTCGGCACTAAGCGCGGCATCAAGATTCTCGCCGTACCTTTGGCGGCGGCGGTCGGCTCGGTAGCCGTGTTGGGCTGGTTGGGCGTACCGGTAAGCCTGTTTGCCATGTTCGGTTTGCTGCTGGTTTCCGCCATCGGTGTCGATTACGCCGTTTATGCCGTTGCCGCCAAACATTCCGCGCCCGCACGCTTGGGCGGCATGCTTTTGGCTGCGCTCACCACCGGTATTTCCTTTGTTTTGCTCGGCATGAGCGGCACGCCCGCTGTCGCCGCTTTCGGATTAACCGTGGCCGTGGGAGTGGTGTTGAACCTGTGGCTGTCGGCGTGGCTGCTGGAAGAACACAAAGTCAGCTGAATTTTCATGCGTTTGAAATGTAAACACGCCCGCATGGCTTGAAAGTTTGGCAAAAAGAACCATCTTAAATAAAGAGGCCGTCTGAAAATATTTCCCTGTGTTTCAACTCGTATGAAAGACAGAATGCAATATGCCTTTGTAAGTGAAAAAATTTTCAGACGGCCTGAATTAAACAAACCATCTTTCATTCTTAACATAAGTTCCAAAAACATACCGTTTTCAAAAACCAATCGGTATGCAAAACGAATTGTAAAGACCGTTGTTGCCATTGCAAAAAAGCGCAAAAGCATAGAAGCAAGTGCTATAACGGATTAGATTTGCATGTTAAGATTCATCCATTGAGGCTGCATAATCTGCAAAAGCGCAGCCACCCACTATAACCGTATAAAGGACCAACCATGAGTCGCGTATTATTGGTAGATGATGATGCTCTGTTAACCGAGCTGTTAACCGAATACCTAACGGCAGAGGGTTTAAATGTACACAGCGTGCCCGACGGCGAAGCCGGCGTGCAGGAAATCTTATCCGGCCAGTACGATGTAGTCGTATTGGATTCGATGATGCCGAAAATGAACGGCTTGGATGTATTGAAAAACGTGCGCAACCAAAGCACCGTGCCGATTATCATGCTCACCGCCAAAGGCGACGATATCGACCGCATTATCGGTTTGGAAATGGGCGCCGACGACTATGTGCCGAAGCCTTGCACGCCACGCGAGTTGCTGGCCCGTATCAATGCCATTCTGCGCCGTGCCCAGCAATCCGGCGAGCAAAGCGCCAGCCCCAACAGCATTTCGGTGAGCGATGTGGTGCTGTATCCGGCCAAACGCCAAGCTACCATCAAAGACGTGCCTTTGGAGCTGACCAGCACTGAGTTCAACTTATTGGAAGTGCTGATGCGTCATGCCGGTCAGGTAGTGAGCAAAGAAACCTTGTCGGTAGAAGCGCTCGACCGCAAACTTGCCAAATTCGACCGCAGTATCGACGTGCATATTTCCAGCATCCGTCACAAATTGGGCGATGCTTCTCTGATTCAGACTGTACGCGGTTTGGGTTATTTGTTTGTGAAAAACTGATGAAAAGATAAAACAGCTAAATGAAACTGTTTCAACGTATATTCGCCACGTTTTGCGCAGTGATTATCTGCGCAATATTCGTGGCGAGTTTTTCTTTCTGGTTGGTGCAAAATACCATTGCTGAAAACCAGTTCCAGCAGCGGCGCACGATAGAAACCACGCTGATGAACAGCATTGTTTCTGCATTCAGAGCGAGGGGCGAGCAGGGTGCCAATGAAATTCTGACCGAATGGAAAGACAATCCGGTTGCGCATAATGTGCTTGTGATTACGGGTGACGACGAACAGGATATTTTGGAGCGTCCGATTGACTCGGAAATGATAGCCAATGCGCGCAAATTTGCCATATCGAACCCCAATTCGGATCTCGCCCGCATAGAGTATGACCGCTGGGGCGAGGAATACCTGTTTTTCATCCGCAATTGGGACAATCAGCAAGTTCAGCGTTTACCCAGCCCGCTGTTTATCCCCGGATTGGAGCTTGCCCCGATTTGGCACGAATTTATCATCTTGTCGTTTATTATTTTGGTCGGTTTGCTGTTGGCTTATATCCTGACCAACAACATTACCAAACCCATCCGCATTCTCGGTTTCGGTATGAACCGCTTGGCTTCGGGCGATTTGGATACCCGCATTTCCCAGCAGATGGATGATCGTGATGATGAATTGTCGCAACTAGCGGTATTGTTCGACAAAATGGCGGTGCAGTTGGAGCAGCTTGTAGCGAAAGAGCGCCACTTGTTGCATCACGTTTCGCATGAGATGCGTTCCCCGTTGGCGCGGATGCAGGCGATTGTGGGGCTGATTCAATCGCAGCCGCAAAAGCAGGAACAATACCTCAAACGTCTCGAAGGCGAGCTGACCCGCATGGATACGCTGGTGGGCGAATTGCTGACCTTATCGCGTTTGGAAACGTCTAACATGCCTTTAGAAAAAGACAATTTGGCGATGTTGCCGTTTTTCAAACAATTGGTTGAAGACAGCCAGGCCGTTGCACTGCAAAACCATCAAACTGTGAGCTTGGAGGTGGAAAAAGTTACCGACAGCGCAGTTATTATGGCTAACGAAGGCTTCCTCTACCGTGCTTTCGACAATGTGATACGCAATGCCATGGCATACAGCCCTGAAGGCAGCACGATTAAAGTCAGATTGTGCCAAGATTCGAAAAACTGGGTGATTGATGTGATTGACAACGGCCCCGGTGTCGATGAAATGCAACTGCCACATATTTTCACAGCCTTTTATCGGGCAGACAGCAGCGCCAGCAAGCCGGGCACGGGTTTGGGTTTGGCAATTGCCAAGCATATTGTGAATCAGCACAACGGTAAGATTATTGCGGAAAACATCAAGCCAAACGGTTTGAAAATGCGCTTTATTTTGCCTAAGAAGAGCAATGGCTAACAAAAAAACGGAGCTTTGAAGCTCCGTTTTTTTATGTCTTTTCAGACGGCCTTTCGCATGGATTTACAGATGCATTTCGATATTGTCGATCAGGCGTGTAGAGCCTAAGCGCGCGGCGGCCAAAACCACCAGATTTTTATCGCCGGCATGGGCGACTTCAAGGCTGCTGGCATGGCGGACTTCAACATAGTCGACCGACCAGCCCGCATCGATTAAACGCTGTATAGCGGCGTTTTCCAATTCGGCATAGGCCAAATTGCCGTTGTGCACGGCTTCGGCAATGGTGCACAGCTCGCGGTAGAGGCGCGGTGCTTCGGCGCGCTCTTGTTCGTTCAGGTACTGGTTGCGGCTGGAGAGGGCGAGGCCGTCTGAAGCGCGGCCGGTATCGACGGGCACGATTTCCACGTTGATGTTCAAGTCTTCAACCAGCCCTTTGATGATGGCAAGCTGCTGGTAGTCTTTTTTGCCGAAGCAGGCCGCATCAGGTTCGACGATGTTGAAGAGCTTGCAGACAACGGTAGCCACGCCGCGGAAATGGCCGGGGCGGAATTTGCCGCACAACTCGTTTTGCAGGTGGGGCGGCTCGACGTTGTAGCGTTGTTCCACGTTCGGATACAGCTCTTTTTCATCGGGAGCGAAAACAACCGCCACGCCTTCGTTTTTCAGTTTGTCGGCATCTTGCTGCAAAGTGCGCGGATATTTGTCGAAGTCCTCGCCTTGGCCGAATTGTAGACGGTTGACGAAGATGCTGACCACGACATGATCGGCACGCTTACGAGCTTCGCGCACCAAAGCCAGATGGCCTTCGTGAAGGTTGCCCATGGTAGGCACAAACGCCACACGGCCTGCGGTTTTGCGCCATTCGCGTAATTCTTTGATGGTATGGATGATTTTCATGGAGGATTGGTCCTTCAACTGAATAAGGCCGTCTGAAAAGCAAGGTTTCAGACGGCCTGTTCACATTATGAAAAAGTATGTTCGGCGGCAGGGAAGGTTTTGTTTTTGACTGCGGCAACATAAGCGGCTACGGCAGCCTGTATGCTGGTTTGGCCTTCCATAAAGTTTTTGACGAATTTGGCGGTTTTGCCGGGGAATACGCCCAGCATGTCGTGCATCACCAATACTTGCCCGTCGCAATCCACGCCCGCGCCGATGCCGATGGTGGGGCTGCTCACGGTTTCGGTAACTTGTTTGCCGAGGGCGGCGGGTACGCATTCCATCAAGATAATAGCGGCACCGGCTTCGTCGTGCGCTTTGGCATCGTTCAGCAACGCTTGCGCTTTGTCGCCTTTGCCTTGCACTTTATAGCCACCGAAAGCATGCACCGATTGCGGCGTGAGGCCGATATGGGCGCAAACGGGAATGCCGCGCAGTTGTAGGAATTCGGTGGTTTCCGCCATCCATACGCCGCCTTCCAGCTTGACCATGTGTGCGCCGGCGGCCATCAGTTCGGCAGCGGTGGCAAACGCCTGCTCTTTGCTTTGCTGGTATGCGCCGAAGGGCAGGTCGCTCACGATCATGGCGTTTTGGGTGCCGCGGGCGACGGCTGCGGTGTGATAGCACATATCGCGCAGGGAAACGGGCAGGGTGGAAGCTTGCCCCTGTACGGTCATGCCGAGCGAATCGCCTACCAGCAAAATATCCACGCCGGCATTGTCCATTAAGGCGGCAAAGCTGGCTTCGTAGGCGGTGAGCATGGCGATTTTTTCGCCTTCTGCTTTCATTTTTTGCAGAGTGTTGACTGTGATCATCACAATATTCCGATTCTTTTCAGACGGCCTTAAGTTTAAACGCGGTTAATAATGGAGGCTGAAGGTGAAATTTCAACCAAAGCAAAACAGCCTGACCGCTGGGATCAGGCTGTTTTTGTTTTATGGTGCCGGCACCAAGAGTCGAACTCGGGACCTTCTGATTACAAGTCAGCTGCTCTACCAACTGAGCTATACCGGCTGAAGAAGTGCGCATTATGCCCATCTTGATGCGGTTTGGCAAGCAGTTTGCGCAGAAAATTTTAAAAATTTTTGAAAGTATTGTTTTCTCGGTAAATTATTTTTCAGATGGCTTAAGCTTGCAGTGAAAAATAATGTTTCATTCCTTCGCTTGCCAAGTATCCTTCAAAGTAACCGTGCGGTTGAACACCGGCTTTTCTTTGCTGTGGTCGTAGCGGTCGGTAACGAAGTAACCCAAACGCTCAAACTGCCAGCGGCTTTCCGGCTCCAGCGTATTGACCACAGGCTCAGCGTAAGCAGTGATTTCTTTCACAGATTCGGGGTTCAGGAAATCGGTAAACGGCAGGTATTCGCCGTCTTCGCCGCGAACGGCATCGGGGCGCGGCTCGGTAAACAGGCGGTCATACAGGCGCACTTGCACCGGCACGGCGTGTTCGGCGGAAAGCCAATGGATCACGCCTTTTACTTTGCGGCCTTCGGGCTTTTTACCTAAGGTATCGTGGTCGATGCTGCATTTGAGTTCGATTACGTTGCCGTTTTCGTCTTTCACCACTTCGTCGCACTTAATCACATAGCTGTAACGCAGGCGCACTTCACCGCCCAAAGTCAGACGCTGCCAGCCGGCTGGCGGGTTTTCGCTGAAATCGTCGGCTTCGATATACAGGGTTTGGCTGATGGGCACTTCGCGTTCGCCCATTTCTTCGTGGTGCGGATGGTAAGGCGCACTGCGGCTTTGGGTTTTACCGGCTTCAAAATTGGTGAGCGTTACTTTAATCGGGTTTAACACGGCCATCATGCGCGGAGCGGAATTTTCCAGCTCTTCGCGAATCGCGCCTTCGAGCACGCTCATGTCCACCACGTTTTCAGACTTGGAAATGCCGACGCGCTTGGCAAACAGGCGCAAGCCTTCAGGCGTGTAACCGCGGCGGCGCATGCCGGAGATAGTGGGCATACGCGGGTCGTTCCAACCTGTAACGTGGCCGTCTGAAACCAACTGGTTCAGTTTGCGTTTGGATGTGATGGAATACAGCAGCTCCAAGCGTGAAAACTCGTATTGGCGCGGATGGTTGTCGATCGGGATATTGTCGAGCACCCAATCATACAGCGGGCGGTGGGCCTCAAATTCGAGCGTACACAGCGAATGGGTGATGTTTTCGATGGCATCGGAAATGGCGTGGGTGTAGTCATACATGGGGTAAATGCACCACTTGTTGCCGGTATTGTGGTGATGCGCGCGGCGGATGCGGTAAATTACCGGATCACGCAGGTTTACGTTGCCTGCGGCCATGTCGATTTTCAGGCGCAGGGTTTTGCTGCCGTCGGGGAATTCGCCGTTTTTCATGCGCATGAACAAATCGAGATTTTCTTCGACGCTGCGGTCGCGGTAGGGGCTGTTTTTGCCCGGCTCGGTAAGCGTGCCTCGGTATTCGCGCATTTCTTCGGCAGTTAAATCGTCCACATAGGCTTTGCCGTCTTTAATCAGACCGACGGCGTAATCGAACAGTTGGTCGAAATAATCGGAAGCATAACGCGGCTCGCCAGCCCATTTAAAGCCCAACCATTCTACGTCTTCTTTAATCGAATCAACGTATTCCTGATTTTCTTTTTCGGGGTTGGTGTCGTCAAAGCGCAGGTTGCACAGGCCGTCGTAAACATAAGCCAAACCGAAGTTCAGGCAGATAGATTTGGCATGGCCGATGTGCAGGTAGCCGTTCGGTTCGGGCGGGAAACGGGTTTGGATGGCAGTATGTTTGCCGCTTTTGAGGTCTTCGTCGATGATGGTGCGGATAAAGTGGTTATCGGCAAATTGGTCTTTGTTCATCATAGGGATAAGTCGTTTTGTGATGTGGATAATGTTCAGACGGCCTGTGTGTCGAAAGGCCGTCTGAAAAGGTTTGGAATATGCTGTGTATTGTACATTAAATTGCTGCCTGCGTTTCATATCCAAAGGTTTTAGTATTTGATTTCGATAAGAGGGTGGCGGGAAAGTATGGTGTTGTTTTGAAGGAAGGTGAGAACTTTGGGTGCTAAATACTTGTTTAATATTATTGCCATGAAACTTTAAAATCCGTATAATCCCGTTTTCCACAGAGAGGTGGATGAGTGGTTGAAGTCGCACGCCTGGAAAGCGTGTATACGTGAATAGCGTATCGAGGGTTCGAATCCCTTCCTCTCTGCCATATTTTATTATAACCTTATGATTGAATTAGATAATTTTAGGTTATATTTATTTTATGTACCATATTGTGTACCCAATAAAAAAGCCGGTGAAAATTACCGGCTTTTCTCATGTGTAGTTATTCACCTATCAATATGTCAGTCACTTCGGTACGGCCGCCTTGGTAAATCAAATCCCATTCTTACCTCGGTCTGGTTGTCTAGAAATTTTCTGGAGAGGGCTGTATTCGTAACGCACCAACACTTTACCAATATTAGTAAAAATAAGTGTCATCATGATTAACTATTTGCCTTTTGTGAATAGGCAAAATGTTCATGAATGAAACATAATTGATACTATTCAAGGCTCACCTTGGTAGTTTGCCGATGAATCTGGCTTGTCATACTCAAAGCCTGTCGTTTCTATAATCTGGTTGATATTATAGATAAATCTTAGCACCCCAAGGCCGTCTGAAATTTCAGACGGCCTTTTGTCATACCCATATTGGGCAAAGATGTCCATTCTGCTATATTGTAGAGCATATATCTTGAATTCCGATACTTTGACATACGCTCTGGAACGCCCGCGATGACCCAAACCCAATCCTACCGCCTCAGCTTCTCCCGCTTCAGTCCGTCCCTCTCCGTCGTCTCCTTCACCGCCACCGAAGCCTTAAACACAGCCTACCGTCTCGACATCGAACTTACTTCTGTTGATTCAGACTTACCGCTGTCGTCCTACATCAACCAAGCGGCCAAGTTTACGGTAACGCCGGTGAGTAGCGATGCATTGGGACTGATCGAAGGAATGATCGCCCCCCAAGCGCTGAAGGAATGGAGCGGCATCATCACTTCGTGCGAGAAGCTGTCGGTATCGGCGGACGAGACCCGTTACCGCATGGTATTGGAACCCCGCATCGCCGCATTGAAGCACCACCGCACTTCGCGTCTGTTTCAAAACCAAAACGTGCCCGACATTATTTCGTCGCTGTTGAAACACCACGGCTTCTCCGGCGTCGATTTCCGTTTCAATACCTCACGCGAATACGGTGTACGCGAGTATGTGACCCAGTATCAGGAATCCGACTTTGCCTTTCTCAACCGGCTGTGCGAAGAAGAAGGGATTTGGTATGCCTTCGAGCAGAATGCCCAATATGGCGATGTGGCGGTATTCGGTGACGATGCCGCCCATTATTTTCGCAGCCACACTTCCCCCTATCCCTACCGCCCCCACGGCGGGTTGGAGAGCGTTGGCGAGGAAGCGGTGTTTGCCTTACAGGTGAAGCACAATCCCATTCTCGAATCCATCCGCGTCGGCGACTACAACTACCGCGATGCCGATACCGACTTATCGTCCGCAGTAACGGCGAAGGGTACGGAAACCGACAGCAGCGTCTTACTCGGCAGCGACAGCCATTGGGGTTTGCATCAAAAAACACCCGAAGAAGCCCAACTTCAGACGGCCTTACTGCAACAGCTCGACCACAGCCGCCGTATCGTCGCTTCCGGCAGCGGCAACATCACCGCGCTTCGCCCCGGTCTGGTGTTTCAGACGGCCCCGGCTTTCAGCGAAGCACCCAACGGCTGGTTGGCGGTATCGCTCACCCACAGCGGCAGCCGCGACCAAGCATACAGCCATACTTTCACCGCCATTCCCGCCGACAGCATCTTCCGCCCCGAACGCATCACCCCGTTGCCGAAGATCCAAGGCAGCCTTCCCGCCAGAGTCACCAGCCCCGGCAACTACACCTACGCCTATATCGACAATATGGGCCGTTACCGCGTCAAACTGCCGTTCGACCTTGATGAATGGAGTCCGGGCGGAGAAAGCCGTCCCATCCGCTTAGCCAAGCCCTATGCCGGCCCCGACTACGGCCAACACTTCCCGCTGCACGAAGGCACCGAAGTAATGCTGTCGTTTGTACAGGGCAATCCCGACAGGCCCTACATCAGCGGCGTGATGCACGACAGTTCCCACCCCGACCACGTGCCTGCCGACTGGAACACCCGCAACGTTATCCGTACTTGGGCGAATAATAAGCTGCGCATGGAAGACAAACAGGGGCAGGAACACATCAAATTGGCGACCGAATACGGCAAAACCCAACTCAACCTCGGCCATATCGTCGACGGCCAAAGACAGAAACGCGGCGACAACGGCGAAGGCTTCGAGCTGCGTACCGACAGTTGGGGGGCGGTAAGGGCGGGCAAAGGCTTGTTCATCAGTGCCGATGCCCAAAATCAGGCGGCGGGGCAGGTGTTGGATATGGATGCAGCCATCGCCCAGCTCGAACAGGCAATCTCCCTAGCCAAAAGCCTCAATAAAGCCGCCCACACCGCCCAAAACGAAGCCACCGAAGCCGAAGAACAGGCAGGCCGTCTGAACGACAGCCTCAAACAGCTGCAACGCGCCGGCATCATCCAATCCGCCCCCGACGGCATCGCCAGCGCCACCCCGCAAAGCCAATTGCATACCGCCGGCCAACACATCCACCACATCAGCGGCGGCGACACCGACATCAGCGCCGGCAGCAAATTCACCGCCCATGCGGTCGGAAGCGTCAACCTGTTTGCCCAGAGCAACGGGGCGAAGTTACAGGCCAATCAGGGCAAGGTGGAGATACAGGCACAGAACGACGAGATGCAGATCAACGCCCTCAAAGACGCCACCATTACCAGCAGCGCCGGTAAAGTAACCGTGGCCGCCAAAGACGAAATCCTGCTCACCAGCGGTGGGGCGTATATCAAGATTAAGGATGGCAACATTGAGCTGGGCTGTCCGAAGATGGTGTGGGTGAAGTGTGCAGGGTTTCAGGTCATCAATCCTCATGCTATAGCAAATAATTTGCCAAAATTCGAGCCTTTATATTCTGGACGTTATATTTTGAGGGATAAAAAAACGCAAAATGTATTGGTTAACCGCCCATACACTTTGACTTTAGAGGACGGTAGTCAAGTAGAAGGGATAACTAACCACAAAGGAGAAACCTTGTTGGTTACGACTTCCTCTCCTCAAAAAGTAGAATTTATTCGGGAAGATAAGCCCAAGAAAGCACCGCATCTTTTACATATTGCAGGCGGAGGCACAATTAATCTGCATTTTGAAATTTACGACGACGAGTAAATACCATGACGATGATTACACGACTGGAAGTTGATAGAAAATATGCCGATATTGAATTGTCTGATTTAGGTTATCTTTATTTGGTATGGGATTACGTTCTCAGATACTACAAACCCAAACTTCGGATAGGTAAGAAAACGCAGGATAAAAAGCAAAATGGCTTTGATCATGTCGTCAACTTAACGGAAAAAATGACCAGCTACTATTGGCCTTACAAACCTGAAGTCAGTTTCAGCGTTCCCCAAGGAGAAGGAACACCTGTGCCTCATTTGACTAGAAACAGGCAGGCAGGGAAAAAAGAGCAGCAGGAAAATGAAAACTATATCGAAAAAATCGGTGAAAAAATCAGCTTAACCGACCCGACTACCGAAGGAAAAAACCGCAGGCATACACGTTGGAAGGGTTCGCCGGCCATTATGGCTGGTGCTACTGTCAAGCGCCCCGATTTGATTATCGTTAACGATTACAAAACCCGTTGGCCGGGACGTAATGCCGCCTATCCGCCTACAGGAGAAAATTATGGCGATAATCTCAAACGGTTGGTGGAGATGAAGTATGGAAACGATAAGCTTAAACCAGCACAAACAAAGGCCTATCGGCAAATTGCCACTCCCGAACGCTTTGCCGTATTGAAAATCTGGCAGGATAATAATAAAGACAACAAACGGCATATTTATGAATTTTCGCCCGATTTGGTGCCTGCGTTTGGTTTTAAACAAGAAGAACTGTTGCCTAAAATTCGTCTTGAACCGTGGCTAACGCCTCCATCGGGCAAACCTGTCAACATCCTGTCCGGCGAATTGGTTAACAAGCAAGATTTGGAAGCGGCTTACCGTCCGGAAACCGTAGAAATGTTGAGCCGCAATTCGCCTTGGTTTGACAGTTTCGGCAATTTCGAACGTACTTCAGACGGCATACGCTGGGTAGGCGAAAATGGTCAGGTTGTCGAATATAGTGATGCCGAGTTGCAGCAAGCTGCCGACTATCTGGAACAATATGAAGATATCCCGCGTGACCATCTGCCTTATATTCAGGAGGCAGAGGTGGTAATGTCCGGTGACGATACGCTGGCTTTGGCGTTGAAGTTTGTTAAAGACAACAAAGAAGAAATCATCACAATCGTTGTGCTGACAGTCGCGGTTGTTGCAGCAGCGGCTTATTTCGCCCCCGCCGCACTACTGGGCGCCGGAACGTTTTTATTGAGGCTTGCTAGATTTGCCCCTGCATTAGGTGTGTCAGCAAAGGTATGGGCGGCGGATGAACGTTTTGAAGAGCGCAGCAATTGTTATGAGTATCACTACCTTGTTGAGAGGAAACCGAAAGGTCAAACATATAAACGCAATGAATATGAAATTATCCGTTACCTGCCGTGGCAAGAATGCGGTGAAAATTCGGATACCAGCCATTTGGAGGGTTGGGAAGAAAAAGTTCGAGAATTTGATAACCGACATAGGAAATAAAACATGCTATCAAAACAATACGAAGCCTTGGAACGGGAATACCGCGACATTCTGCTGCACGACGAAGAGCACAAGATATTGGCTCAACTGGGGTTGGTTATTCTGATTTACTTTCACGACGGTGGCTCGGTGGCAGGACAGCGCAAGGTTTTGGAAGTGTTTGACCGTTTTTATATGCAATATCATCACTATCTAAAATCCCATTTCTGGGAAGATATGTCTCGTTTTGCCAAATTGAATCAGGCAGCTTTCACTAAAAAACAGCATAAAATGATTGAGGCGGCGGAGCAGGGACAACCATTATTTGGTTACTTATGTTCTGATGAATCAGGTGATTTTTCTCCTGACTATGCTATTCATACATTGACTTCAAAACCTAATACCGAGCAGAATGAAGAATTATCCTATCTTCAAATTAATTTGCCGGTTTCCCTTTTAAAAACATCTCAAGGCAAACAGGAGTTTGAAGAGTGGATAACATATCTTTGTAAGCAGTTTTCCATATTTCACGGTTATGCCGGATTGACGCTTTCATTACCTTATGATGGGTTTGAATATCAGTTTTACGAGCATAGCACCACCAAACGTTACTGGGGGATAACACCTGATTTCACTCCATATGACACCAACTGGGAGATCGGCCTGAAATCTATCAACTGGTACACCTTTGTCGGTAAAAAACTGCAAGGCCGTCTGAACAAGCAGGAGGTAGACAATGTGTTAAACCACTATCCCGACATTACCCTGCAAACCTGTAACGACACGATGATATTCAAAGCGGGGAGTTTCCCGTCAACCGGCGACCGCAACAAGCCCTTGCCGGTTCCCTATTTGGTGGTCAACAACCTGCTGCGTCCGGCTCGGGTGGAAAAGTTGAAAGATGCGATACATACTGCTTACGGCAACGGCAAAACCCGCTATTCGGCCTCGCAGGGTTATTATTGGCTGCGCCGTTGGGATAACGCTAATTTCGAACAGGGTATTTTCAACCCTGAAGGGGATAAAGCCGAGTTGATGCCGGTGTACCGCCAGAAACCGTATGAAGTGCCTTTCAGCGGTATGTGGGTGCCGGATAATGTTCCAGAAGGAATCGAAAAGCATTTGGAGCAGGGAGAAATTTTTCCAAATGACGGCGAGTATATTTGGACATTGCCTGATGGAAATAAGCAAGTTACCAATGCATTATATGTTGTTTGGCGTTTGGTTAAACGCGATGACGGAGGCCCGGTAGAGGTGCCGTCTGAATTTTAGGAAAACAAATATATGATGTTTAAACAATACGAAGCCTTGGAGCAGGAATACCGCGATATTCTGTTGCACGACGAAGAGCACAAGATATTGGCTCAACTGGGGTTGGTTATTCTGATTTACTTTCACGACGGTGGCTCGGTGGCAGGACAGCGCAAGGTTTTGGAAGTGTTTGACCGCTTCTATATGCATTACCATCCCTATTTGAAATCCCATTTTTGGAAAGGGATGCGTCGCTTCGCTAAACTGAATCAGACGGCCTTTGTCAAAAAACAGCAGAAAATGATTGCAGCAGCTGAGCAAGGGGAGGCTTTATTCGGTTATTTAAGTAGTGATGAATGGGGCGACTATTCGCCTGACTATGCAATAAGTACACTGACTGCAAGACCCGATATAGAATCGAATGAAAAACCATCCTTTATTCAAGTTAATCTGCCGATTTCCCTTTTGAAAACATCTCAAGGTAAACAGGAGTTTGAAGAGTGGGTGGCTTATCTTTGTAAACAGTTTTCCATATTTCACGGTTATGCCGGATTGACGGTTTCATTACCTTATGACGGGTTTGAATACCAGTTTTACGAGCACAGCACCACCAAACATTATTGGGGAATAACACCTGATTTCGCTCCATATGGCACCAACTGGAGAACCGGCTTGAAGTCTGTCAACTGGTACACCTTTGTCGGTAAAAAATTACAAGGCCGTCTGAACAAGCAGGAAGTGGACAATGTGTTAAACCACTATCCCGACATTACCCTGCAAACCTGTAACGACACGATGATATTCAAAGCGGGGAGTTTCCCGTCAACCGGCGACCGCAACAAGCCCTTGCCGGTTCCCTATTTAGTGGTCAACAACCTGCTGCGTCCGGCTCGGGTGGAAAAATTGAAAGATGCGATACATACTGCTTACGGCAACGGCAAAACCCGCTATTCGGCCTCGCAGGGTTATTATTGGCTGCGCCGTTGGGATAACGCTAATTTCGAACAGGGCATTTTCAATCCAGATGGGGATAAAGCCGAGCTGATGCCGGTGTACCGCCAGAAACCGTATGAAGTGCCTTTCAGCGGTATGTGGGTGCCGGATAACCTTTCTGAAGGGATTGAACAACATTTTGAAAAAGGAGAAATTTTTCCGATGGAAGGCGAGCATATTTGGGTCTTGCCCAATGGAGAACGTCATCGAACTAAAGATGATGCCGTTTGGCGTTTGGTTAAACGCGATGATGGAGGCCCGGTAGAGATGCCGTCTGAATTTTAAAGAGTAAAAACTGCGGCTGTCTAAAAATGTTTTCAGACGGCCTCATGTTTTTAAGGAGGCAGAGACCTTTGCAAAATTCCCCACAATCCCCTAAATTCCCTCCCAAGACATTTAGGGGATTTTTCATGAGCACCTTCTTTCAGCAAACCGCACAAGCCATGATTGCCAAACACATCGGCCGCTTCCCCCTGTTGAAGTTGGAACAGGTGATTGATTGGCAACCGATCGAGCATTACCTCAACCATCAAAGAACCCGTTACCTTAGAGACCACCGCGGCCGTCCAGCTTATCCCCTGCTGTCCATGTTCAAAGCCGTTTTACTCGGCCAATGGCACAGCCTTTCCGATCCCGAACTCGAACACAGCCTCATTACCCGCATCGATTTCCATCTGTTTTGCCGTTTTGACGAACTGAGCATCCCCGATCACAGCACCTTATGCCGCTACCGCAACCGGCCGGCACAAGACAACACCCTGGCCGAACTACCGGAGCTGATTAACCGCCAACTGACTGACCAGGGCCTAAAAGTAGAGAAAGCATCCGCCGCCATCGTTGACGCCACCATTATTCAGACGGCCGGCGGCAAACAACGTCAGGCCATAGAAGTGGATGACGAAGGACAAGTAAGTAGCCAAACCACACCGAGTAAAGACAGCGATGCCCGTTGGGTGAAGAAAGACGGCCGATACAGACTGGGCTACAAACAACATACCCGTACCGATACGGAAGGCTACATTGAGAAACTGCATATCACTGCCGCCAATGCCCATGAGTGCAAACACCTGCTGCCTTTGTTGGAAGGCCTAGCCAAAGACACGACTGTTTATGCCGATAAAGGCTGCGACAGTATGGAAAACCGGCAACATCTGGAAGAACATCAGCTGCGGGACGGCATCATGTGCAAATCCCACCGCAACCGGCCGCTGACGGAAGCGCAAACCAAACGTAACCGACACTTATCGAAAACCCGTTATGTGGTCGAACAAAGCTTTGGTACGCTGCACCGCAAATTCCGCCATGCTCGGGCAGCCTATTTTGGTCTGAGTAAAGTGAGTGCGCAAAGCCATCTGAAAGCGATGTTTTTGAACCTGTTGAAAGCAGCCAACAGGCTACGTGCGCCTGTTGCCGTCTGAAAGGCAGTTCAGATACCCGATTATCGGGTATTTGAGGAGAATAAAGAGAGCATTGAAATAGAAAAATAGCCGAAACCCTGTGTTTGATTTTCGGCTGTTGGGTAAAGGGGGCTATTTTGTAAAAGTTTCCGCAATACCTAGCCGAGCGATCGTTTAGTTGATTTCCTTTCAATCAACTTTTCCGGATGTTCAAATATTTCTTTCAACATCTATTCCGTACTGAAAATTACTGACCTACCTTTGTAAAAATCCAAATCAAAAAGATGAATGCCGAAATGGCCGCAATATTCTTCTACCATTTCAACAGTCAATCGATCTTTCTTCAATCTTTTTTCGTAGTTGGCTGTATTTTCAAACGTGAAAGGAGCTCCACTTTGCTCAAAATCGACACGATTTCCTTCTTTATGAACCATAATAGTTCTATGTTGAAACTCATAATCAGAAACTGATTTAGCACCGTCCATCCAATAAAACATGACTGAACCATATTGATCTTTTCCATAATCGGGCTCAAGATATAGGTTAATCAATTGTATCTTCCATTGACCTGCTAAAAATGGAGGTTGGCTGGTTATATCTGTCCCCGAATATCTATTATCCATATAAAGACACCAATCGGATTGTGTCTCTGACAATAAATATTTATTTGGAAATCCAACTGAACGCGGATTTAAATGATCTATTTTTTCTAAAAAATTAATATGTTTACAAAGCGGTGTTATTTTTACCGTCTGTTCCCAAATCCGTGCTAACTCCATACAGCGTTTTTGATACAAATTAATCAATTCTTCAAAATTAATTTTGAAAAAACAGAGTCTCGTTGTGTATGGTTTGTACTTATATAGTATATTCTTCATGATTTTATTGATTTTCTTTATATCAATCTAGCTTAGAAATAATAGAAACATCTAATCTATCGACCTCAAGAGTAAGCAATTTTCCTTCTAAATATGTATATTCGCTAAAAGAAATTCATCTACTGCCTGAGTGTTGCACTTGAAATTCGAATCTAAGGCCGTCTGAAAACATTTGAAATTGTTTTCAAATAGCTTTTAGATACTGGTTTTTAACTTGGCCTACTCCTGCTGTTTTAGGATAGCTAGTAAGAAATCTTTCTCTTGTTTATTCTTTAGTTGGTGTAAATAATCTGTTGCAGACAGCCCTTCTGTTTCGATTATTGATGAATCTAATCTAGATACATCTACCATAATAACCTTATTTTTATTAATCATTAATGTATAAATATCCTCTCCCTGTTCTGGGATCATACTGAGGCAGAAAACTGATTTCAAATCTATATATTTTTCAACTAAAAAATTATATAAATTTTTGTTTCCTGTAACCATAATCTCCGATCTGATAATATTTTTTATTAAAATGCTATTGTTATAGGTACTCATTTTTAAACTCTCGAAAAAAGTTGTTAATTCTCATAATTAACTTAGGGGCTTAGGAAGCAAAATCACCAAATGCAGTAATAAGCTTCTGAAATGGAATTAAAAAACAAGTATCAAAAGTTCAGCAAAATTACCGAGCCAAAATTCCGTTAAATCCTGCGGCTTTTCTCCTTGAATCTGACCGCTTCCGACACCGCCAAACTGACAGGGATTAGTGTCAGAAACATCAACAGCCTGTACTTAAAGCTACAACGTGCAGTTCCTTCAATTACAAATAATTCAAGCAGTTTTCTTTGGATACTCTTCTTCTTTAACTAACAGTGGGTTATCTTTATTTCAACAGCCTATCATGACTGCTAATCTACGTCAGTCTCCTAGTTCTTTAAAGACTGCTATTGAAATATAAAATAACAACATGTTAACATGCACCGCAGACTTCCTCCTGCCAAAATATTTAAGCAATTTGCTATAAAACGATAGGGCAGGTTGTTAATTTTATTGAGAAAAGCGGATGCTGTTTGGTATCCGCTTTTTATTATGGTTCGATCCGGCTCATGAAACTCAATCCCCAGCAACAACAAGCCGTGCAATACCTCGGCGGCCCGCTACTCGTTTTGGCGGGCGCGGGCAGCGGCAAAACCGGCGTGATTACTCAGAAAATCAAACACCTGATTACCAAAGTCGGCTATCCCGCCCACCACATCGCCGCTATTACGTTTACCAACAAAGCCGCCAAAGAAATGCAGGAGCGCGTGGGCAAAATGCTGCCGAAAAGCCAAACGCGCGGCCTGACCATCTGTACTTTCCACTCGCTCGGTATGCGCATTTTGCGTGAAGAAGCCGCCAACATCGGCTACAAGAAAAACTTTTCCATTCTCGACGGCACCGACAGCGCCAAAATCATCAACGAGCTGCTCGGCAGCACCGGCAAAGAGGCGATGTTCAAAGCCCAGCACCAAATTTCCCTGTGGAAAAACGATTTGAAAACGCCCGAAGAGATTCTTCAGACGGCCTCCAACGAGTGGGAAAGCCAAATGGCGAAAGTGTATGCCGGCTATCAGGCCACGCTGGAAAGCTATCAGGCCGTCGATTTCGACGACTTAATCCGCCTGCCCGCCGTGCTGTTGCAGCAAAACAGCGAAGTGCGCCACAAATGGCAGCTCCGCCTGCGCTATCTGCTGGTAGACGAATGCCAAGACACCAACGCCTGCCAATACACCTTGATGAAGCTGCTTACCGGCGCGGAAGGCATGTTTACCGCCGTGGGCGACGACGACCAATCCATCTACGCATGGCGCGGCGCAAACATGGAAAACCTGCGCCAAATGCAGGAAGACTATCCGCAAATGAAAGTGATCAAGCTGGAGCAAAACTACCGCTCCACTGCGCGGATATTGAAAGTGGCCAACAAGGTGATTGAAAACAACCCCAAGCTGTTCAAAAAAACCTTGTGGTCGCAGTTCGGCATGGGCGAACACATCAAAATCGTCGCCTGTCAGCACGAACAGCACGAAGCCGAATGGGTGGTGAGCCAGATTGTGAAACAGAAGCTGGTGGGCGGAGACAAAACCCAATATGCCGATTTCGCCGTCCTCTACCGCGGCAACCATCAGGCGCGGGTGTTTGAAGAAGCCTTGCGCAGCGCGCGCGTGCCTTACCAGCTTTCAGGCGGCCAGAGTTTTTTTGATAAAGCCGAAATCAAAGACGTATTGTCCTACATCCGCCTGCTTGCCAACCCCAACGACGACCCCGCCTTTTTACGCGCCGTTACCACGCCCAAACGCGGCATCGGCGAGGCCACACTCGGCAAACTCAACGCCTATGCCCACAGCCACGAATGCAGCCTGTATGAAGCGGCGTTAAACCCCGAAGCACAGGCCGTCTTAAACGCACAAAACCGCGAGCATCTGCAACAATTCATGGCCTTGATGGAAGATTACCGCGCCCGTGCCGAACACGACGACGCGGGCGAACTCGTCAACAACCTGCTGGCCGACATCGCCTACGAAGCCCATCTGCTCGGCAGCGAAGAAGGCAAGGCCGGCGAAATCAAATGGCGCAACGTTACCGACCTCACCGACTGGCTGGCGCGCAAAGGCGGGCAAGACGGCAAAAACATCATCGAAATCGCCCAAACCATCGCCCTGATGACCTTGCTCGAAGGCAAAAACGAAGAAGAAACAGATGCGGTCAAACTTTCCACCCTGCATGCCTCCAAAGGCTTGGAATATCCGTATGTGTTTCTCGTCGGCTGCGAAGAAGGCATGCTGCCCCACGCCGACAGCATCGAAGAGAGCAACGTCGAAGAAGAGCGGCGTTTGATGTATGTAGGCATCACCCGCGCCAAACGCCAACTTACGCTCACCCATTGCGTGAAGCGTAAACGGCAAGGCACATGGCAGTTTCCCGACCCCAGCCGCTTTATCGACGAAATGCCGCAGGAAGATTTGAAAATCCTCGGCAGAAAAGGCGGCGAACCGATTGTGAGCAAAGAAGAAGGCAAGAGAAATCTGGATGCTTTGAAGGCTATGTTGGATGCGCAGATCAATAAAGGCGATGGCTGAGAGCAGGGCTGAAAACTTTACGAATCAGCAACGATTTTAAACTTTCGTGTTCAAAGCAAGCGGTGTGCGGGCCGGATTGTATATCCGCCTGTAACCGGAGTTCAGTAATGAAAAATCGGACAATTGTTTTGCGATTTTGATTTGATTTTAAATGAAGGTTTGATTGGCGTTGAACACAATTTGCGTGTTTCCAAGTATCGGGCGGATATGCAATCTGCCCTTACGAAAGCCGCTTGTTGTGAAGATACTGTGGTAAAAGTTACAAAGTTTGCTTTCAGATGGCCTCAAGCTTTTACAAAACTCTAGTAAAGGCTAAAGCGAGTTTGAGGCCGTCTGAAAGTGAATTTTGTGGGCTTTACTAAAACAGCAGCCTGATTTTTAGCTCTCTTAAAAGATATTTCTAAAGATACTTCGTTTTATCAGCTTTTCACGGGTTCTTACCCGCTTGCCATCTCGTTTCAGTTTGACGATTACAGCAACCGCAATGCAGCCAATTCTGCTTGCAATTGATCGCTGTCTAAACCATTGCTAACCGCCAGCGTGAGCAACACCAGCGCGGTTTCTAAATTGGCTTTGCCTCCGTTTACTACTCCGGCTTGGCGCAACGCACTGCCTTGCGCGTACACGGCTGCCGCATTTCCCTGTTTTACCTGACTGATATTCAGCACCAATCTGCCGCCGGCCGTGAAATCCCGCACGGCTTGGATGAAAGTGGGGTGGGACGGCGCGTTGCCGTGGCCGTAGCTTTGTAAAATCACAGCGTCGGCTGCGGTGCGATAGAGGCCGTCTGAAAACGCTTCTGCGGAAAACCCGGGAACAAGGGTGTGGCAGATAACTTTGGCTTGTGTGTTTAAAGGTTGTTTGTGCAGAGACGTGCGCGTTTTTTCAGACGGCCTCAGGTTTAAATCGTGCCAGCCTTGTTGGGAAGACCATTTTCCAAGTGCGCCGAAATGCGGATTGTCGAAACCGTCAGCGTGTTCGGTGCTGATTTTGCTGCTGCCCACGGCGGGAAACAGCTTGCCGTTGAAGGCGATGGTTGTCTCCGGCAGGTTGAGTTCAAACGCTGCTACGGCCGTTGCCAAGTTTAAAGGGGCGTCGCTGTGTTCGGCATCATAAGGCCATTGCGAGCCGGTCATCACGATGGGCAGGTTTAAATCGGGCAGGGCGAGGGCGAACAGGTTGGCGGTGTAGGCGAGGGTGTCGGTGCCGTGAAGAACCAATATGCCGTCGTAAGCGGCTGATTTTTCACGCAACAACAGCAGCCAGTTGTGCCAATCGGTGAGGGTAACGGCGGAAGAGTCGATTAGGGGTTCGCAGATGTGCCAGTCGAATGAATAGGCATCTACAAACGGAGTGAGGGCTTTTTCGACAAGCGCGGTATCGGGAGCCAGCCCTTGCTGACTGTGGCTCATGCCGATGGTGCCGCCGGTGTAGAGTACAAAGATTTTTTTACGCGGAATCATGTGTTTGATTTGAATGAAATGTATGGAGCAAAGGTTTCAGGCCGTCTGAAAAATTCAGACGGCCTTTCCTTTATTGATAAATCACGCCGTTGTGTTTCAACCAGCCGTCGGGGTGTTTGCCTTGCGGGTCGTGGTGCGTCCAGTGGATAACGCCGCCTTTTTCCGACCATTCGTATTCACCGTAAAAAGCGACCGTATCTCCTTTTTTCAGCCCTTTGATTTTGGGCGCTAAATCAATATTGTGTGCCACCAAAAGGCTTTGCCCGCTATTTAGTTTTAAGATAAAGCGCTGATGGCGGGAGCCTTTGTTGTCGTCGGGCAGGGTTTTGCTCACTGTGCCGCTGCCTGCTATTTGGATATTGCTTTGACGGCGCTCAAAGGCCGTCTGAAGAATATCGTCGGCGGATTGTTGGTTGATTGAAGGGGAGGCCGGAGACGAAGTTTCTGCGTGGGGCAGTGAGGGTTGGGTCTGTTTGTACACATACTGGTAGCCAAACAGCGCGACGGCAACAATGGCAGGCAAAATCCAATTTTTGTTCATTGGTTCAGATTCCGACGTTTATCGTGTAAGGTTCAATCAAAATTGATGGGACATATAGCAGCTAAACACCCGGCCGCCGTGTCGGTATTGCACGGCGGCCGGGGATTTTTTCAGACGGCCTTTCTGGCGCATAGGCCGTTAACGCTTGTATTTTAAGCTGTATTTGATTTCAGACATAGCCGCTTTGAGATTGTAATCCAAAATTTCATCCACAAGCGCGGGCGTTTGTTCGTTTAAAAGCTGCTGGAGTTGATAAGTCAGGGCGGCGGTTTGCTTTTGCACTGCCACACGCACCATACCGGCCACCGCATCGGTTAAATGCGGGCGCAAACGGCGGCTCAAACGCTCCAATAATTCCTGTTCCGAAAGACACATCACAGGCTTTCTCGGATCAACCTGCGGGTTGATAACCTTAACGGTAACCGGCAGCCAATCTTCGTGCGGTGCAACGGATTCGAAAGCATTGTCAGACTGTTCGTCAGCATTGTCATCGAAACGGCCGGTTGGACGAAGATTTTCCGGTTCGTTGAATGAAACGGTTTGGCGCTTAGGATTCAGCCACACTGTGCGCGTGCTTTCAATATTTTTATCGTCCACCCGGGCGGTTTGCAGAGCGGTTTGGGCGGCAACCCAGTCTTCTTGCAGCAAAACGGTTGTATCTGTTTCGGCAGTAATGTTTTCCGTAAACAGCTCGTTATGCTCTTCCTGCCATTGCTGCAAATACTCGCGCAACATTTTTTCCGCAGCCCTCGCGCTTAATTGGGCTTCGGTCGGTTTGGAAGCAGCAGGCTGGTAAGCGGGCGCGGCAGGTTGCGGGGCAGGGCGTGCCGGAGCAGGATTTTCACGCCCCGTATTGCGCTGCTGTCGCAGCTTTTCCAAGCCGCTTTCCCAGTCGAATTCATCTTCTCCGTTTTGAGGCTCGGATTTCGGATTGTAACGTGGATTATTCATTATTAATTATTCACTTTCATTTATTCACTTTCATTCGAAATGCGGCAGAAATCGGCCTGCCTTAATGTTTGAAGCCGTTTGGCGGCGGTTGCAGATGCAATCAACCGCCAAACCGCGGTATTTGTTTAATTACTATATAATGTTTTATTTTAGCAGAATTTATAGAAGGAAAAATCATGAGCGGCATAGAACAACGTTTAGAATACCTTGAAGAAGCATACGATGTTTTACGTATGCAAAATCATGTGCTTTCCACCGCATTCAAAGGCATGGTGCGCGCTCTGCCCGCAGATATTGCACAAGATGTGGTGGAATCAGTGCAATTGGCTTTTGAAGACGCTTTAGCAGAATTGAATTATGAAGACAGTCCGCATGTGGATTTATTTCATGATGTGACTTACGCTTTCTTTAGAGAAAAAGAACGTTAAGATTGAAAGTAGGGAAGTAAACGGAATAAGCCGGTTTATTTACTTTGTTTTGAATATCAACCGCATTCTTGGGGCGGCTTGGCTTGAGTTTAAACAAGCGCACAGGCCGTCTGAAAAATCATATATCCCATAACGATTGCTGCGTACCCTCGGGTATCAGATGGCTTACGCCGACACCGATCAGCCGGAAAGTATAGTCTTGCGCAGGAACGCGCAGAATCAGTGCTTCGGCGGCTTGCAGCAAGGCAGCATGGTTCGGCAGAAAAGAAGAATAGGTAAGCGAACGGGTGATGATATGGAAATCAGCCGTTTTCAATTTCAACGTTACGCTGCGGGCCTGCACTTTTTTACGAACCATCTGTTCCCATAAATCGGCAGTTAAAACAGATAAATGAGTTGAAATTTCGTTTAAAGGCAGGTCTTCGGGCAAGGTAATTTCAGTGGAAATCTGCAACCGCTCACGGTTCGGTTTGACTTCCCGTTCATCAATGCCGCGCGCCAAATCGTATAAGCGGTAGCCATAGCGCCCGAAGTGGTGCAGCAGCTGACCGCGTTCAAAGCGGCGCAAATCACCGGCGGTTTCCATGCCGAGGGTTTTCATCTTTTGCAACGTCACTTTGCCTACACCCGGAATTTTCCCCAGCGGCAAACGTTCTAAAAACGCTTCTACCTTTTGAGGATGCAGTACAAACTGTCCGTCTGGTTTATGCCAGTCTGAAGCAATTTTGGCCAGAAATTTATTGGGTGCAACTCCCGCAGAAGCCGTCAGCCCTGTTTCCTGTTTGATTTCTTGGCGTATTTTTTGAGCAATTTCACCCGCATAGGGAATATTTTGAAGATTGCGGGTAACGTCCAAGTAAGCTTCATCCAGTGATAAAGGCTCAATCAGCGTGGTGTATCTCGCAAAAATAGAATGAATCTCGCGCGATACTTCCCTATATAAACCAAAATGAGGTTGGATATATACTGCTTGAGGGCAGAGCCTTTTGGCTGTTGCAACAGACATAGCCGAATGCAGGCCAAACTGTCGGGCTTCATAAGATGCCGCACAAATCACCGAGCGCGGCCCGTCCCATGCAACCACCAAGGGTTTACCGCACAGATGCGGCTGCTCGCGCAACTCTACCGAGGCATAGAATGCGTCCATATCAATGTGGATGATTTTGCGCGTTTGCATGGTTGGTATTTTTGTAAATGAGGCCGTCTGAAAAACATTATTGTAATACTTTGCGGCTTGAATCGGGCTATTCACAATACCATGATATTGCTTTATAAAAATAAAGCCGTTATAATTTCGCGTTTTCCAACCTTGCCTTTTACTTTCGCATGGTAAAAGGATTTAATAGCCGTAAGGAGATAACATGCGTCATTATGAGATCGTGTTTATCGTTCATCCGGATCAAAGCGAGCAAGTGCCCGCAATGGTTGAACGTTACAAAACCATGATTAACGAAGCAGGCGGTAAAATCCACCGCTTGGAAGATTGGGGCCGCCGCCAACTGGCTTACCCGATTAACAAAATCCACAAAGCGCACTATGTTTTGATGAACATCGAAACCACTCCCGAAGTGGTTGAAGAGCTGGAAACCGCTTTCCGCTTCAACGATGCCGTATTGCGTCATCTGACCATCAAAACCAAACATGCCGTTACCGAAGCTTCTCCGATGCTGAAAGACGAAAAGTCTAAAAATCTGCTCGACAGCAACTCTGCGGCTAAAGAAGAAACTGCCGAAGCGTAATTGAAGATTGAAAATCTTTTCAGCCTTACCGCCCAAATTACCCATTGCGGAGAATTGAGATATACGCCGGCCGGAATACCGGTTTTGGATATCATCTTGAAACATGAATCTTGGCAAGAGGAAAACGGGCAGAAGTGTTTGGTCAAATTTGAATTACCCGCCAAAATTCTCGGTAAGGATGCGCTTAATTGGCAACACAAGGTTGAAACCGTAGTTACAGTAAACGGTTTTCTGGCACAAAAAAGCCAACGCTATCCCAAACCTGTGTTGCGCATACAAAACATTAAAGAATATAAAGGTTAAACGACAATGGCTCGTCAATCATTCAAACGTAGAAAATTCTGCCGTTTCACGGCTGAAAAAATCCAAGAAGTTGATTACAAACAAGTAGACTTGTTGAAAGACTTCATTTCTGAAAACGGTAAAATCATTCCGGCACGCATTACCGGTACCAAAGCACATTACCAACGTCAATTGGCTGTTGCCGTAAAACGTGCTCGTTTTCTGGCTTTGTTGCCTTACACCGACCAACATAAATAATTTACGGAGATTCTGACTATGCAAATTATTCTGTTAGAAAAAATCGGTGGCTTGGGTAACTTGGGCGACATCGTAACCGTAAAAAACGGTTATGCCCGCAACTTCCTGATTCCTTCAGGCAAAGCCAAACGTGCTACTGAAGCCAATATGAAAGAATTTGAAGCTCGTCGTGCTGAGTTAGAAGCCAAGCAAGCTGAAATTCTGGCTGATGCAAAAGCCCGCCAAGAAAAATTGGACGGTCAAACCATCACTGTGGCTCAAAAAGCAGGTGTTGATGGTCGCTTGTTCGGTTCTGTTACCAACGCTGATATCGCTGCTGCTATCGTTGAATCAGGTGTTGAAGTTGCAAAATCAAACGTCCGCCTGCCTAACGGCCCGCTGAAAGCGGTTGGCGAGTACGACTTAGAAGTAGCTTTGCATACTGATGCTGTGGCAGCTATCAAAGTTGCTGTGGTTGCCGCTGCTGAGTAATATTTCTTCTTAAAGAAGTTTTGATTTGAAGACAGGCCGTCTGAAAATTTCAGACGGCCTCATTGCTATTAAAGGTTACTGTGTTTAATTGAAGACTTCATATTTAATTGATTATCTATCATGGGCGGTTTATAAAAATTAATTTCAAAATTTACTTTTGGGATTTTTTTAATTAATCAATCAATAAGCATTTATTATCACTATATTATTAATACGTCAGTTACATGAAATTTTACATTGCTATACCGGGGATTTGTCTTTCATAACTTATTTATCAATAATAAACATTGTTTATCAAAAATGGTATTGTAATAAAGATACAAAGGCATTATATTGCCCATATCTCATATGACGACAACAAAAAAGAAAGGAGATATTATGCAACATCGCAGACGCCAGGCTATTTTTCAGGCATCAAAACGTGCTTTTAATGCGCGCAAACCTGTGAACAGCCAACCTCGTACGCATCAAAAAGTGATGTAATTTATCCGACTGTTTATTGCTTTAGGATAAAGATCGATCTGAGTTTAGAAATTCCAATAAATAAATTTAAGATTGATGATGAAACCGAACCCTGCGTTTAAGCAAGGTTTTGTGTTTTGTATGGTTTGCCGGTTGGCAAAATAATTTTATTGGCCGGAATTCCAACCATCAAAAAACAGCGGCAGAAGTTATTTCTGCCGCTGGAATGTTTAACTGAAATGTTAAAAGAGAACTAAAAAGCTGCTTGGGAAGAGTAGTTTATGTAGTTTTTTCCAGCTCTTTAGATGCTGCGAGAAGGGAAAGACGGGCCATGACGCCGTAAACATACAGGCGGTTGCATTCGCAATCAGGGTTTGCGCTGTTTGTTTGTGGTACGCCGAGTGAATCCCATTGGGCAAAAACCCGTTTGCAGCGTTCTTCATTGCCATCTTCTGCTCCGGCCACGGGGATGGCTTGGTTCAACTGCACGAAAGACATGCCGGTTGCGTTCAGGTTTTCATCGGTGCCGCGGCCTTCATGGACTCGAAAGAAGCCGCCGACTACAAAGCGGTCTATCATATACACCACGGGTTCGGATACGGCATCGTTGAGTGTTTCGTAGGTGTAAATGCCTTCTTGCACGATAACTTCGTTGACTTCAAGCCCTTCTTTTATTTTGGCCATTTTATTGCGGTTTTTGCGGTTGAGGCCGCGTATTTCTTCCGCAGATTTGACGCTCATAACGCCCATGCCGTAGGTGCCTGCATCGGCTTTGACAATCACAAAAGGCGTATCTTGGATACCTTTTTCATTATATTTGGCTTGAATTTTAGCCAGCATCCGCTCAACCGCCTCGGCCAGGGCATCTTCTCCTTCGCGCTCTTGAAAATCCAAACCGCTGATTTGTTCGAAATAGGGATTAATGTGCCAAGGGTCGATATCGATTAATTGTGCGAACTCTTCGGCAACTTCGTCGTAAGCTGCAAAATGTGCGGTCTTTCTGCGGGTCGTCCAACCTCCGTGAAGCGGCGGTAATACGGTTTGGGCGATGTCTTTTAAAATATCGGGCGTGCCGCCGGATAAGTCGTTATTTAATAGAATCAGGCAGGGGGAGAAGCCGTCTGAAAGGTGAACCCGGCCTCGGGTGCGCAAGAGGGGTTCAAGTAGGATTTTTTCGCCCAATGCGGTTTCAAATTCGGTAGGTTCGGTAATTTCGGGGTTCAAGCTGCCCAAGCGCACTTCAAAACCGGCGGAGCGCAGGATATTGCTGAGCGCAAACACGTTTTGCAGATAGAAGGTATTGCGCGTATGGTTTTCGGGCACAATCAGCACAGACTTGGCTTGCGGGCAAGAGCGCTCGACCGCGTCTTGGGCGGCATGGGCGGCCAGCTGGATAAAGTTGGGGTTGAGATTGTTGAATCCTCCGGGAAAGAGGTTCATGTCGATGGAGGCCATTTTGTAACCGGCATTGCGGATGTCGACAGATCCGTAAAACGGCGGCTTGTGTTCCGACCATTGGCGGCGGAACCATGCTTCGATTTTGGTTTGGTTGGCCAGAATTTTACGTTCGAATTCTTGCAATTGCGGCAGATAAGCGGGAGACATTACAGGCAGGTTCATGAAGGCTCCTTCGGGTAATCGTGAATAATGCGGAATAATAGGTTTTTTAGCTTTGAGATACAAGCTTCTTCATTTCAGACGGCCTGATGAGATTTTTCTTACAGTGTGGCCGCTACTTAAAATTAGACAATTTGTACAAATATTTTGCTATTTTTATCGTGCTATCTAATTAATTATAAAAAATTAGACAAAAAGGGTTGCAATGGCCGTCTGAAAAGCCTAATATTGCCCCTGGAATTATGCAGCCCAACCGGCAAAATCATTTAATTTCTAAATAACTTAACCGAACTACAAAGAAAAATTATGAGCGCACAAACCCTCTACGACAAACTTTGGAACAGCCACATCGTCCGCGAAGAAGAAGACGGTACCGTTTTGCTTTATATCGACCGTCACTTGGTGCATGAAGTAACCAGCCCACAAGCCTTTGAAGGCTTGAAATTGGCAGGGCGCAAACTGTGGCGCGTTGACAGTGTGGTTTCCACTGCCGACCACAATACGCCTACCGACAATTGGGATAAAGGCATTCAAGACCCGATTTCCAAGCTGCAAGTCGATACTTTGGACAGCAACATCAAAGAATTCGGCGCACTGGCTTATTTTCCGTTTAAAGACAAAGGGCAGGGCATCGTACACGTTATGGGGCCGGAGCAAGGCGCGACTTTGCCGGGCATGACCGTAGTGTGCGGCGATTCGCATACTTCCACCCACGGCGCATTTGGTGCGTTGGCGCACGGCATCGGCACTTCCGAAGTCGAACACACTATGGCCACCCAATGTATTACTGCCAAAAAATCCAAATCCATGCTGATTAAGGTTAATGGCCGTCTGAAACCGGGTGTTACCGCCAAAGACGTAGCTTTGTATATCATCGGCCAAATCGGCACGGCGGGCGGTACAGGCTATGCAATCGAGTTCGGCGGCGAAGCCATCCGTTCGCTCAGCATGGAAGGCCGTATGACTTTGTGCAATATGGCGATTGAGGCAGGTGCACGTTCCGGCATTGTTGCGGTGGACCAAACCACTATTGATTACATCAAAGGCAAACCTTTTGCGCCCAAAGGCAGCGATTGGGAGAAAGCCGTTGCTTATTGGCAGACTTTGGTTTCAGACGAAGGCGCCCAATTCGACAAAGTTTTCGAGTTTGAAGCAAGCAATATCGAGCCTCAAGTGACATGGGGCACGTCGCCCGAAATGGTGTTGGATGTGGGCGGCAAAGTACCCAATCCTTCCGAAGAGCAAGACCCCGTGAAGCGCAGCGGTATGGAGCGCGCGTTGGAGTATATGGGCTTGGTGGCCGGTACGCCTTTGAACGAAATTCCTGTGGACGTGGTGTTTATCGGCTCATGCACCAACAGCCGCATCGAAGATTTGCGCGAAGCGGCAGCCGTGGCGCGCGGACGCAAGAAAGCGGAAAGCGTGAAGCGGGTGCTGGTTGTGCCCGGCTCCGGTTTGGTGAAAGAGCAGGCCGAAAAAGAAGGTTTGGACAAAATCTTCACCGATGCAGGCTTTGAATGGCGCGAACCCGGCTGCTCGATGTGTTTGGCGATGAACGCAGACCGCCTTGCCCCGCAAGAGCGATGCGCTTCAACATCAAACCGCAACTTTGAAGGCCGGCAAGGTAACGGCGGGCGTACGCATTTGGTTAGCCCGGCTATGGCGGCGGCCGCTGCCGTGGCGGGACACTTTACCGATGTGCGCACTCTGTAAAGATATGCAGGCCGTCTGAAAAGTTTTCAGATGGCGCAAGATATTGAATTGTAATTCAGAAAAATTTTTGGCATGATGCGGAGTGCAGTAACATGAAACTGTACTTTCAAAAAATCAAGGAGTCCAACATGAAAAAATTAGTATTAGCCGCTTTAACCGCCATGACCTTATTGTCTGCATGCAATACCGTTTCAGGTTTCGGCAAAGACGTATCTAAAGCCGGCGACAAACTTGAGCAATCCGCAGACCGCCATGCACACTAAATTTATCTGAACAGATAAAACCCGCCCCCGCACCGCATCAACGCGGGGGCATTTTCAACCGAAAGTACAATCATGAAACCGTTTACCCCCATTACTGCGCTGGTGGCACCGCTTGACCGCGTTAATGTTGATACCGATGCCATCATTCCCAAACAATTTCTCAAGTCCATCAAACGCAGCGGCTTCGGTCCCAACGCCTTTGACGAATGGCGTTATCTCGATCACGGCGAGCCGGGCATGGATAACAGCAAACGCCCGCTGAATCCCGATTTTTCATTAAACCAACCGCGCTACCAAGGTGTGGAAATCCTGCTGACCCGCAAAAATTTCGGCTGCGGTTCTTCGCGCGAACATGCGCCGTGGGCTTTGGAAGACTACGGTTTCCGCGCCATCATCGCGCCTTCTTTTGCCGACATTTTCTTTAACAACTGCTACAAAAACGGCTTGTTGCCGATTGTGTTGACGGAAGACCAAGTCGATCAGCTGTTTAAAGAAGTGGAAGCCACCGAAGGCTATCGTTTGTCGATTGATTTGGAAAAACAAACCTTGACCACTCCGGGCGGCCAGACCTTTTCTTTCGACATCACCGAGCACCGCAAACACTGTTTGCTCAACGGCTTGGACGAAATCGGCTTGACCCTTCAACATGCCGATGAAATCAAAGCATTTGAAGAAAAACGCAAAGCCGAACAGCCGTGGTTGTTTAATGCCTGATAGGGCAGATATCAATGGTTAGATTTTAGAGCAGGCCGTCTGAAAATGTTTTCAGACGGCCTGTTTAGCTATTTGCCCGGCATTTCAGGGGCAGGGAGGCGTGTGAGACGGGTGCCGTTTAAATCGATTTCGGAGCCGAAACGCGCGCTGCCGTTGTTCCAATCTTCGATAGCGCGGCGTAGGGCTTCGCGGCTGTCGGCGACGAAGTTCCACCAAATCAAAGTGGGATGCGGCAGCGGTTCGCCGCCCAGCAGCATAAAGTGGCTGCCCGCTTCGACTTGCAAAGAAAACGATTCGGCTTGGCCGGCGGCGATGAAGGCCAGTTCGTCCGCGCCGAATGTTTCGCCGTTGATGCGGACTTTGCCTGCAATTACCAACACGCCGTATTCCCAAGACGGGTTTGCCGGAATATCGAGTTTTGCGGCGTTCGGGCATTGGATGTCCACGCCGAGCAAGGGGCTGTGTTGGGCGGTGGGTGCGGTGCGGCCTTGATAGCGGCCGGTGGTGAGGATGTAGCGCACGCCGTTGTCTTCCCATTCGGGCAGCTCGGGGTAATGTTGGAAATCGGGCTTGATGTCTTGATTCATCGGCAAGGCAATCCACAGTTGTACGGCATGCAGATTTTTTACGCCTTCGGGCGTTTGTTCGGTATGGGCAATGCCGTGTGTGTCGCCCGTGCCGGCCGTCATCAAATTGACTTGTTTGGGGCGGATAAGCTGGCGGTGGCCCAAGCTGTCTTGGTGCCATAATTCGCCTTCAAGCATCCAAGTGAAGGTTTGCAGGTTGGTATGTGGATGCGAACCGATTTGGAGGCCGTCTGAAAAAGCGTTAAATTCGGCTGGGCCTGCATGGTCGAGAAAACACCATGCGCCGATGGTGCGGCGGTTTGCCTGCGGTATCAGGCGGGCAACGGGAATGCCGCCGACGTCTTTTGTTTTGGCACTTAATTTTTGAGGGTTCATGTTGTGTGTTCCTTGTTTTCGTGGTGCGGATTGTTGCTGACAAAATCATCTCTTATAATGGTTTCGCTGTGAAGCATATTTAAAATATACCTGATTTAAGGATTTTCTATGAGCATTTTCAAAAAGTTGGCTCCTATGGCTTTGGTTTTGCTGGCGAGCGCCTGCGTAAGCCTTGAGGGTGTTGAAATCGGCGGGTTGGATAATGGCGCGTCAAGCGGTTCTTCAAGTAATATTGGTAAGTTCCGTTGCGACAACGGCTATAAAGTGTTGGTAAACTATAAATCTGCGAATCACGCTGTGGTTAGCTTCAACAACGGCAAAGATACGTTTATCGTTCAAACCTACCGCGCGCCTTCCGCTTCGGGTAACTATTTTGTGAACGATGCCAACACGTTAAGATGGCATGAGCAAGGCGGTACGGCAGTGCTGACTTATCCTGACAGCCAATACCGCACGACCAAAAAACTTTGGGATACGGTTTGCCGCCCCCGTTAATCGGTTGGCTTTAATGTTTAGGCTGCACGGAAAGGTTTCCGTGCAGCCTGATTTTTTTACTATTATTTTTTGACAGAAAGTTATTGATACAGTTGTCAGGATTAATTGTAAAAAGTAGGAGAACCAGATTTATATCTATCAAATATCTTTCATTATGGTATCTAAGGAAATAACTTTGGATGAGAGCAAATAAATTTCATCATTTGTGTAACCCTTGTTTTCAAAAATAATGTGTATCTGCTGAATTACATTGGGGATATCTTTATCTTCAGGTACAAAAATATATCTAATATCATTGGGTTCAAAAGTAAGAGAAGCATCCCACTTTGTAGCATTATGAGCATTTTCAAGCTCTTTATTATCTTTGAAGATAAGCTTAGGTAAGAAGTCTGAAAAAAGTTGATTTTTAGGATTGGGAATATATCTCCATTCACACTCCTCATCAAAATTCTTCTCCACCATTTGTCCCATTTTATTTTTCATAATTCCTTTTAAGGGCTTGATAAATTGGAGTAATTTAACAGGTGCGGGCATGGTCATATTTTTTGTGATTATTAATTTGGGAATAAAAATCATAAGGAAATCGAAAATACTTTTTCTAATTGCATCAGGTATCATGCTTTCATCTGATATATAAAAAATAGGATTCAAACCATTTTTAATTCCCCAATCTTTTGACATGCCGATGCCAAATTTTCCATAAAAATCTGTATGTGATGTGATCTGAGCTAATGGAATATCGCAAAAGCAAACCATTGGATATGCAAGAGATGAAATATTTCCTTTAATTATATTTTTTATAAGATCGCTTAAAATGTTGCCATCACTATAGGTAAGCTCGTGTTGAATTTCTTTGCTGACAAGCCACTGGATATCCTCCAAACAATATCTAGGCCAAAAACCAGATTCCAAAATATCAAATAAATATTCTTTTTTGGGAGTAAAGTGAAATAACGTATTAGATTTGATAGCCATAATTGTTGGAGTAAAAATAATTGATTTATGATTTAAAGGGTAGGTTTACATATTAGTTTGAAAAATCGCAGTTTTTCAGACGGCCTTATCTATCCAAGCCTTCCTGCACCATCTGCGCCGCCCGCAAAACCGCGCGGGCTTTGTTTTGGGTTTCCTGCCATTCGGCTTCTTCGTCGGAATCGGCCACGATGCCGCCGCCGCTCTGCACATACAGGGTTTCGTCTTTAATCACGGCGGTGCGGATGGCGATGGCTAAGTCCATGTCGTTGTTGAAGCTCCAGCAACCGACCGCGCCGCCGTAGATGCAGCGTTTGTTGGGTTCGAGTTCTTCGATGATTTCGAGCGCGCGTACTTTCGGCGCGCCCGACAGCGTGCCGGTGGGAAAGGTGGCGGCGAGTATCTGCATGTTGTCGATGTTGTTTTTCAGACGGCCTTCTACGTTGGAAACGATGTGCATCACGTGCGAATAGCGTTCGATAACCATTTTGTCGGTTACTTTCACTTCGCCGGTTCGGCTGACGCGGCCGACGTCGTTTCTGCCTAAATCAATCAGCATCACATGTTCGGCGATTTCTTTGGCGTCGTTGAGCAAATCTTGTTCGTTAGCCAAATCTTCGGCGGGGGTCTTGCCGCGCAGGCGGGTGCCGGCGATGGGGCGGACGATGATGTTGTCGCGTTCGCGGCGCACGAGGATTTCGGGAGACGAGCCGACGACGTGGAAATCGCCGAAGTCGTAGTAAAACATATACGGCGAGGGGTTGAGCGTACGCAGGGCGCGGTAGAGGCTGAGCGGGTTGTCGGTAAACTTCTGCTTCATGCGCTGGCTGGGCACAACCTGCATGCAGTCGCCGTCGAGAATGTATTCGCGGATTTTGCGTACATATTCTTTGTAGCGCGCTTCGCCGGTTTCGTGTTCCGGTTCGGTTTTGGGGCTGCCCAGCGAAAGGGGGATGGCGCAGCTTTGGCGCAGGCGGGTGCGTAAGTCTTCCAAGCGTTCGCGGGCTTGTTCGTAGCCGTTGGCTTGGGCGGGGTCGGCATAAACGATCAGGTGGATTTTGCCGCTGAGGTTGTCGACAACGGTCAGTTCTTCGGAAAGCATCAGCAGAATATCGGGCGTGCCGATGGTGTCGGGCTTGCCGCTGTTTTGGAAGCGGTGGGCGAAGTGCTCGAAATGGTAGATGGTTTCGTAGCCGAAATAGCCGACCAAGCCGCCGGTAAAGCGGGGCAGGCCGGGGATTTCGGGCGTTTTGAAACGCTCGTGAAACTGTTCGATGAAATGCAGCGGGTTGCCTTCGTATTGCTCGGTGATTTTACCGTTTTGATAAACGTCCACTTTTTTGCCGGATGCTTTGAGATAGGTGCGGCATGGCAGGCCGATAAAGGAATAGCGTCCGAAGCGTTCGCCGCCGACCACGGATTCAAGCAGGTAGGTGTAGGGCCGGTTGGCGAGTTTGAGGTAGAGGGAAAGCGGAGTATCGAGGTCGGCCAGCAGCTCTTGAACCAGCGGAATGCGGTTGTAACCTGCGGCGGCTTGGGCTTGGTATTCTTGTTTGGTAATCATGTTTCAGACGGCCTGAGGCGGGTTGGGAAATGACGCTGAGTATAGCAGTTTTATAAGGCCGGTTGATAGCGCAAAGGCCGTCTGAACAGGTTTTAGGAGCAAGCCGCAAAGCCTGAGACCTTTGCAAAACCCCACGCCAACAAACAGCCGGAACATTCTTCATCATGTTCCGGCTGTTTTTGCGTAAAAGTAGACAAGCTACCCCTAAATTCCCCTTAAAGTGCCTCATTATGAGGCACTGCCTGCCTGTTCAGGCAGCAACAGGCACACCTATCCTGTTGGCCGCCTTCAACAGGTTCACACACATCGCCTTCAGGTGGCTTTGCGCCCTCACTTTGCCCAACCCAAAATAGGCTGCCCGGCCATAGCGGAATTTGCGGTGCAACGTACCAAAGCTTTGTTCCACCGCATAGCGCACTTTCGCCAGCCGGCCGTTGCGTATTTTCTGCTCTTGGCTTAATGGGCAGCCACGGTGTGCTTTTTGCATGATGCCGTCTTTCAAGCCGCACGCTGCCAAATGTTGTCGGTTCTCCTGGCTGTCGTAGCCTTTATCCGCATAGACGGTGCTGCCTTCTGCGATGTCCGCCAGTAATGGCAGCAGGTGTTTGCACTCATGAGCATTGGCCGGGGTGATGTGCAGTTTCTCGATATAGCCGTCCGCATCGGTACGGGTGTGTTGTTTGTAGCCTAGATGGAAGCGGCCGTCTTTTTTGATCCACTTGGCATCCGGGTCTTTGCTGGGGGTGGTTTCGCCACAGACAACGCCTTCGTCATCCACTTCGATGGCCTGACGCTGTTTGCCGCCGGCCGTCTGAATAATGGTGGCGTCAACGATGGCGGCGGATGCTTTCTCTACTTTTAAGCCCTTGTCAGTCAGTTGGCGGTTAATCAGATCCAGTAGTCCGGCCAAGGTGTTGTCTTGTGCCAGCCAGTTGCGGAAACGGCAAAGGGTGCTGTGGTCGGGAATGCGGAAGTCGTCGAAGCGGCAGAAGAGTTGGAAATCGATACGGGTGATGAGGCTGTATTCGAGTTCGGGGTCGGAGAGGCTGTGCCATTGGCCGAGCAGGATGGCTTTGAACATGGAGAGCAAAGGATAGGCGGGACGGCCGCCATTGTCGCGCACGTAGCGGGTTTTGCGGCCGGCGAGGTATTGTTCGATGGGTGCCCAGTCAAGAATACGGTCGAGTTTGATGAGGGGGAAGCGGTCGAGATGTTTTTCGATGTGGTGGAGGGCGTCGGTGTGCAAAAAGCTGCTCATGAACAAAATCCTCTAAATTCCCGGAGTTTGATGTGAGTGGGAATTTAGAGGATTTTTGAGGGTTTTGCAAAGGTTTCAGCCTGTTTCGGCGCAACGCCCAAGTTCGCTTTCAGACGGCCTTTGCGCTATCATCGCCGTTTTGTTTTCGGAAGTCTGTTATGAATACGGCTGTTTCTCCGCAATCCGAATTTTGGCGCGGAGCTAAAGACTGTTTGCCTGTGATTATCGGGATGTTGCCGTTTGCGGCTGTTGGAAAAGGTCGGGTTATTTACACTTTTTATACCAAACAGCTTTTGTTTTTTGCAGGAATGATGGTTTCGTGATTTTTGAGTATTCTCAAGAACGATGCGGCTTCACCGTGCCTTTCGGCATTCTTGATAACCCTCAAAAATCCCAAAATGGGTCTGCATGCAAAAAACGGAAAGTGTAAACAACGCTAGAATTTCCTACACATAGTTATTAAAATTTTTGGTGGAGACCTGCTTTTTGTATTTCAAGCGTTGGCGGGGTATTGCCACGCGTTATGCGAAAAGATTGACTTCATTTGTTGCGGCAATAGAAATTAGGATTATTGCGATGTGGTTAAGAATATTGTGGCTACACTACCTAGGTAGAAATTACAGTCTTGATCTATTAAAGATGTGAGCATACAGCAAAAGTAAATTTGAAATCTAAAACCAAAAAAAGCATTTTAAATAAAACCCGCCGAAATGGCGGGTTTTATTTTAGCAGTAAGCCGTACTTAAGGGTACGACGAAATCATGCGGCTTCTGTTCTGCTTGCCATAAGTCGTAATCAGACTGCATGCCAAGCCACATTTGACTACTCGTGCCGAGTAAAATAGACAAGCGAACTGCCATTTCAGCTGATATGGCAGCCTTGCTGTTTAAAACGCGGGAAAGAGCAGCACGAGTAACACCCAAACGCTTTGCCGCTTCAGTAACGCTGGTTTCGGCAAGGTATTCACGCAACACCAAACCTGGGTGCGGGGGGTTGTGCATCATACATTCTCCTAGTGGTAGTCTTGGTAATCGACAACTTCAACATCATTACCGTTAAAGCGGAATGTGATGCGCCAATTGCCATTTACCTTGATACTCCAGTGGTCTTTGAGATTGCCACTTAACTGATGCAATTGCCAGCCCGGAGCGTTCACATCTCGGGGCGAGGTTGCACGGTTTAGGGCCGATAGTTGAAGTTTCAGCTTTTCTGCATGGTTAGCCTGTATGCCGGCTTTGTTTCCGGTTTCAAAAAAAATTGCTAGGCCTTTGTGCTTGAAACTTTTAATCATAGTTAAGTCCTTAGTTAATTGATAAATATGATATGCATAATTAAATCTCCTTTCAAAAATGTGCAGCGATACTATACGCAGACATCCGTATAGTGTCAAGTTGCAAAAAACAGTTTGAGTTTGTTTGCCGAAAGTTAAAAAAACATGAAATCCATCATTAGGCTTGCCCAAAGCATAATATTCAGAGTGAAAAATAGGCAAGCGAAGATATAGAACCATGTTTTGGTTATGCCTTGCAGTAGATACCAACATTTAGGTAAAAACTTGGTTGGAGGTTTAAGTTTTTTTCTGTTTGATAAAAATACGGGCAAAAAGGCAATGGTGCTTGTGATGACCAGCCATTTGAAAAGACCTTTTCTTAATTGAATCGGTTGCCAAGAAATGTACACCATAAGGAACAATGCTAACAGGATGGCGCCTATCTCTAACCAATGCTTATGCTGTTTTACATATCGTTTAATTTTCACTCTTCACTATTCCTGCACACCTCCACCGCTTCCTGCAAACTGCTCACGCCGAAAATCTGTAAGCCGGGGAATTCTTTCGGGTTGCGCGGCAGATTGGCTTTAGGCACGACGGCGCGTTTGAAGCCGAGTTTTTCCGCTTCTTTCAAGCGTTCCTGCCCGCGCGCCACGGGGCGGACTTCGCCGCTCAAACCGATTTCGCCGAAGGCCACCATTTTTTCGGGCAGCGGGCGGTTGCGGAAGCTGGAGAGCATGGCAAGGATAATGGCAAGGTCGGCGGCGGGTTCGTTGATTTTTACGCCGCCTACGGCGTTCAGGAATACGTCTTGGTCGAAGCAGGCGATACCGGCATGGCGGTTTAACACGGCCAACAGCATGGCGAGGCGGTTTTGTTCGAGGCCGACGGTAAGGCGTTTGGGCGTAAAGCCGTGGGCGTCGTCAACCAACGCCTGAATTTCCACCAACAGCGGGCGGCTGCCTTCTTGCGTGACCAATACGCATGAGCCGGGCACGTCGTCGCGGTAGCTGGCGAGAAAAATCGCCGAAGGGTTGGACACGCCTTTCAAGCCGTGTTCGGTCATGGCGAACACGCCCAGCTCGTTGGCCGCACCGAAACGGTTTTTGATAGCGCGTATCATGCGGTAGTTGGAATGCTGGTCGCCCTCGAAATAAAGCACGGTATCGACCATGTGTTCGAGCACGCGCGGGCCGGCGATGGCGCCGTCTTTGGTAACGTGGCCGACCAAAATCATGGCAATGCCCATCTGCTTGGCCATGCGGGTGAGCTGGGCGGCACACTCGCGCACTTGCGATACTGAGCCGGGCGCGGAAGTGATTTGGTCGGAATACATGGTCTGAATCGAATCGATTACCACCACGGCGGGTTCGTGCTGTTTTAAGGCCGTCTGAATGGCTTCCATGCGGATTTCCGCCAGCAGGTTCACGCCTTCGCTTTGCAAGCCCAAGCGTTGCGCGCGCAAGGCGACTTGTTGGGCGGATTCCTCACCCGACACATACAGCACTTTGCGGCTTTTCGCCATCATCGCCACGGTTTGCAGCAGCAGCGTCGATTTGCCGATGCCGGGGTCGCCGCCAAGCAGAATTACCGCGCCGCTCACCAAACCGCCGCCCAACACACGGTCAAGCTCGCCCATGCCGGTGGGTTCGCGCGGCACTTCGGTGGCAGTTACTTGGGAAAGCTCCTGCACTTGTGCGGTGTCCGCCGCCCACGATTGGAAGCGCACGTTTTTCGGCTCGGGTGCGGCAAGGCTTTCCTGTAAGGTGTTCCATTCGCCGCAATGCGGGCATTTGCCTTGCCATTTTGGGGTGGTGCCGCCGCATTCGCTGCATTGGTAAACGGTTTTCGGTGCTTTTGCCATGAGGGTTCCTGCGGGTAAGGGTATGGGGGATGAGGCCGTCTGAAAAACGCTATTGTAACGCCGATTCGGTATGCGGGCGCAGTACAAACGGGAATTGGCGGCTTGGTAACAATAAATATAACATTAGTTACCAATGTAACATTGAGGCGGTAAAAATGTCCGCATGTCAGTCTTTTGATATAGGGAAATATTTATTTGTTATTATTCAAATCGAGTAGATTAAACGGGAATAGATGAAAATGAAGCGAATAAACACCCGCTTAGCAGCAGCCGTATTGATGCTCGGTTTAACTTTTACAGCCTCTGCACATAACGCGGCAGAGTTACAAGAGCGCACGAAACTGGCCGAGCGCGGCGACAAACAGGCTCAGTATGAGCTGGGATTGGCGTATGAAAACGGAGACGGCGTAGAAAGCGATTTGGAAAAAGCCTTCAAGATGTACCGCCGCGCGGCAAAACAAGGCCATGCGGAAGCACAAGCCAATTTAGGTGCAATGTATCAGGAAGGCCGCGGTGTGAAAACTAATATGAAAACGGCTTTGTCTTGGTACCGCAAAGCAGCGGCGCAAGGCAGCACGCATGCGCAAAACAACTTAGGCCGTCTGTATTTTTACGGTTTCGGGGTAGGGCAGGATTATCAGCAGGCGTTTGAGTGGTTCAAACAGGCTGCGGATAAAGGCGAAAACACCGCGCAAAAAAATCTGGCTTATATGTATGCGAACGGCACCGGCGTGGAAAAAAACATGAAGCAGGCCGCCGTGTGGTATGAAAAAGCCGCTCAACAAGGCTTGGTGGAAGCCCAAGCGGAAATCGGTTTCATGTATGACTCCGGCGAAGGGGTGGAAGCCGATCCGGTAAAAGCCGCTTTGTGGTACACGCAAGCTGCCGACCAAGGAAATACTGTTGCCCAATACAATCTGGGCAATATGTATCTGATTGGCCGCGGCGTAGTTAAAAACATTGATAAGGCCTACATACTGCTGGGTCAGGCTTGCAAAGGCGGCGACGAAGATGCCTGCAAATTTATGCGAGATCAGCAAGGCCATTAATCGGCCCTGAGTAAGAATGACGGCAAACAGCCTGAGACCTTTGCAAAAAAATCATCTGCGGCGCATTTTTGCGTTGTGAGGTGCACGCTCGCTGGTTTATCTTAGGCCTCAGCCCGTGCCAATCATAATTGTGGACAGGCTGGTGTAAAAGTTTACGAAATCTCCCTTTAATACTTGGCAATCACGGTTGCCAGGTATTTTTTTATTTGTCGAAAGTGAAATGTCGGTAAGTGCTTCTTGTGCCGATATTTATGTTTTGGGTGGTTGAAAATCGTTCTGTAAGATAGTGCCGCCGAAGGGTATAATATCCAATTTAATATTCCTAAATAACACACAAACCTATGCAGACTTTAGACGTAACCGGATTGAAATGCCCGCTGCCGATTTTGCGCGCAAAAAAAGCATTGGCGCAGATGCAGGCCGAAGAAGTATTGACCGTATTGGCCACCGACCACGGCGCTCCTGATGATTTTGCCGCTTTTTGCCGCCAAACAGGACATGTACTGCTTGAATCTTCCGAAGCAGACGGCGTATTTAAATTGGTGGTTCGCCACAAGTGAGGCCGTCTGAAATGTTGAAAAGCATGTTCTTTCTGCTACCTGCTGTATTATTCACTGCCTCGTGCGGGGAAAACATTCCGCCGGAGCGGCTGGAAAGTCATGCTGCCCAAGCGGTGCAGTTGTTTGAAGAAGTTTGCGTCGGAAACAACGGCAACCCGCAGAATGTTGCGGCTTGGGCGGCGCAACAGCAATTACCCATGCTCGGCGAGGCGGCTGTGAAGAATCTGCCTTTGGGGATGATGGAATTGGATGCGCAAGCAGTTTGGACAGTTGAGAAAGACGGCGCAACCTTTTATATCAGCACCGCGCCCGGTTCGTGCAGCGTTAAAACGCCCCGTGCCGACCATCAAGCGGCGCGTCAATATTTTGTCGCCTTAGCAGAAAAAGGCAGAGCAGGCGCTACCGCTATGCTCAGAGCCGACAACGGCGTATCTTCGCCGTTTCCGTTCAATCAGCTGGTGTATGGCTGGCATGCAAACGGTGCCGACGAAGAAATATTGCTAACGGCCAACACCTCTCCGTCCGAGCATGTGCCGGCGCAGCTCGCCCTTTACCTTACCCGCCAGCCGCTGGGCATGAAGGTAATCGGCGGCCAATAAACAGACATCAGGCCGTCTGAAAAACATCTGGGTTTTCAGACGGCCTCACCGCAAATATTGATAGATGAAACAAAGGAATACCATGCAAACCCTGACCATAATCCAACCTGATGACATGCACCTGCACTTGCGCGACGGCGAGGCCTTGAAAGCGGTGCTGCCGTTTACCGCCCGCCAGATGGGACGCGCGGTGATTATGCCCAACCTCAAGCCGCCCGTAGTCAGCGTGGCCGATGCACAAGCCTATAAAGAACGCATCTTGGCAGCTTTGCCCGAAGGCAGCACGTTTGAACCTTTGATGACGTTATACCTGACCGATAAATCTACACCCGAATTGGTGCGTGAAGCCAAAGCTGCCGGTATCGTGGCCTTCAAGCTTTATCCCGCAGGCGCGACCACCAACTCCGATTCGGGCGTAACCGATTTGTTTAAGCTGATTCCCGTATTGGAAGAAATGGCCAAACAAAATATGCTGTTTTTGGTGCACGGAGAAGTGACCGACCCCGAAATCGATATTTTCGACCGCGAGGCCGTGTTTATCGAGCGCGTGTTGAAGCCGGTATTGGAAAAAGTGCCCGCTTTGAAAGTGGTGTTTGAACACATTACCACCGCCGATGCCGCCCGTTTGGTGATGGAGGCCGGCGACAATGTGGCAGCAAGCGTGACGCCGCAACACCTTTTGCTGAACCGCAACGATTTGCTGGTCGGCGGTGTTCGTCCACACCATTATTGCCTGCCGGTATTGAAGCGCGAGATCCACCGCAAGGCCTTGGTTGAAGCGGTTACCGGTGAAAAATCGCATAAATTCTTTTTGGGTACAGACAGCGCCCCGCACGCGCAATCGGCCAAAGAAAACGCTTGCGGCTGTGCAGGCATGTTCAGCGCCGTTACGGCCGTCGAACTGTATGCCGAAGTATTCGAGCAAGCCGGTGCTTTAGACAAACTCGAAGCATTTGCTTCGAAAAACGGTGCGCGTTTTTACGGCTTGCCCGAAAACCCTCGCACGATTACCTTGGTGAAACAAAGCCAGAAGGTTGCCTCGGCCGTGCCGTTCGGCGGCAATGAAGTCTTAGTGCCGATGCGTGCGGGTGAAAGTGTCGGCTGGACTGTTCAATATTGATGGTTGATATCGGACAGATATTCAAATAGGTATCCGAAAACAAGCAGGCAGACGGTGCATCCGTCTGCCTGTTTATTTATGGGGGAATCGAGAAAGCATCCATCATGTTCAGGCGCAAAGCTGAATTTTTCAGATGGCCTCAATCTTAATATTGGGGAGGTCGGGCAGATGAATGCCCGTCGGAAGCACCGTTTAACCCGTTGAGCTTGTTTTGTGCTTTTTGCACGGCATCTTCCAGCTTCTGAATACGCTCTTGATAGCGCACATAGTTCCGTTCATGGCCGTAACGAATCTGCCTGCCTTCGGCCAAAGCTTTCTTGGCCGCATCAAGTTCTTGTTGTGCAGCTTTAAGTTTGGCTTGGTCTTCCTGTGTACCTTGCGAGCCTTGAGGATGGGGTGGCTCTTGGGGCGCGGTGGAAGTGTTTGAAAGCTGGCCGCTGCTTTGTGCCGGGCTGTTTGAGTAAATGCCTATTTTACCGATTTCGGTTTTTTGGCAATGCTTGCCGGCGTTTTGAGAATAAACGGTGCGGTCGCTGCTGTCTTTACAGGCATAAATCGTGTCAGCCGAGGCAGGCAATGTAGCCAAGATCAATGCGGCTGTTCCCAAAAGTAATGTGTTTTTCATGTAAGGCTTTCAATATCGGTTTGGTCAAAACAATCAAAAGTATGCCGTCTGAAAAAGCAGCAGGCAACCGTTGGCGTGAATAATGGGTTTCAAAAGCTACCGCGCAACCAAAACCACCACACCGCCAGCAAAACCAACGCCATTAAAATATTGCCGGCAATGATCTTGCGCCAGCTTCGCGAATCGGCAGGTTTGAGTAAACGCTTGCCGCGGCTCACATAGAAAAACGGGCTGAGCAAAATCGAAACAGCCGATATCAAAATTACCGCCGCATAATAAATTTTTTCACGTTCCATTACCCACCTTTTACTTTTTAAGAATTTGTTTTAAAAATCATTATATAGGAATTCGCTATTTATAGAGATTGAGGTTTCGGATCGCTGCTTGATGTGTGAAAGTCTGAAGTATGGCCATATCGGGCAGAGGGCGGGCGGATATATGTCAATTGTGTAAGGCATGTGCATTTTTCATGCTTGTACTTATTTGCGCAGAACTTTACAGGCACTAAACCATCTCACTACGGAAACCTTTTCGGATGATGCAGGTAATGTTTGCATATTCTTACCGAAAAATATTGGTAAAAAAATGCATTCAAGGCTAAAATCGGCACGTGTTTTTCCCGAAATACTTTAAAACCATAAATAATAACGGAGTTGAAAAAAATGACCGCTAAAGGACAAATGTTACAAGATCCTTTTTTGAACGCTTTGCGTAAAGAGCATGTGCCTGTTTCCATCTACTTGGTAAACGGCATCAAGCTGCAGGGGCAAGTTGAATCGTTTGACCAGTATGTTGTATTGCTGCGTAATACATCTGTTACGCAGATGGTTTACAAACATGCGATTTCCACTATCGTTCCGGCTCGTGCCGTGAGCTTGCAGCATGAAAACAAACAGCCTGCCGCTGCGCCAGTTCAGGTTGAAACCACCCAGCCTTCCGCCTAAGCGGGAGGGTAGTTAAAATACCTTACCTTCAGGGGTAAGGTATTTTTTCTCATACTTTCAGACGGCCTGTGATGCTGCTGCAAAACATTCTGCCTTTTACCCATGATTTGCTGCGCGCCCATATCCGCGCCGGCGATACCGTGCTTGACGGTACGGCAGGCAACGGCCACGATACGCTTTTGCTGGCGCAATGCGTGGGTGAGGGCGGCAAGGTTTGGGTGTTTGACGTTCAGGAGCAGGCATTAGCCGCAACGGCGAAACGCTTGCAGGATGAAGCCGTGCAGGCAAACGTGGAATATGTGCACGCCGGGCATGAAACGCTGGCAGATTATGTGCGCGAACCGCTGGCCGCTGCCGTATTCAATTTCGGCTGGCTGCCCGGCGGCGATAAAAGCATTACCACTCAAGCGGATACCAGCATCCGTGCATTAAATGCCGCTTTAACCTTGTTGAAAAAAGGCGGCTTGCTGGTCGCTGTGGTTTATCCCGGCCACGAGGCCGGTGCGCACGAGGCTTCGGCCATAGAAAGCTGGGCACGAACTTTGCCGCAGAAGCAGTATGCTGTTTTGAAATACGGTTTTATCAACCGGCAAAACCGCCCGCCTTATCTTTTGGCAATAGAAAAGCTGTCGTAACTTATCCTGCATGTTTCGGTTACAATAGGCCGTCTGAAAACACCGCTTGGGAATTTCCATATGCAATACCTGATTGTCAAACACAGCCACATGACTTTTGTGGTAATCACTGTTTTGCTGTTTAACCTGCGCTTTTGGATGCGCTGCGCCAACCCCGAAAAACCGCTGCCGAAAATCTTAAAAATCATTCCCCATTTCAACGACACCCTGCTGCTGTTTACCGGCTTGTGGCTGATGCACATTACCCGTTTCATGCCTTTCGGTAATGCCGATTGGCTTGGCGTGAAACTCTTGCTGTTGCTGGCTTATATCGGCATGGGCATGGTTACCGTGCGCGCCCGTCCGCATACTGCGAAATTTTGGCTGGGCTATGCCGTTTCTATGACTTGCGTGGCGGCGATTGTTTATCTTGCCTGGTTCAAACCTTTTTAAGGCCGTCTGAAAATGCCGTCATCTTTTCCGCATATTGCCGTTATTGCTTTGGGAAGCAACCTCGATCAGCCCGAACAGCAGGTTATTTCTGCGCTGAACGCGATTTCAGCCCATCCTGAAATTGAACTGAAAAGCGTATCTTCACTCTATATTACCGCGCCGGTAGGTTATGCCGACCAGCCCGATTTTGTGAACGCGGTATGTATCGTAAACACGGCTTTAGACGGCAAAGCCTTACTCGCCGTTTTAAACCGTATCGAGCACGATTTCGGCCGCGAGCGCAGTTTCCGCAATGCGCCGCGCACTTTGGATTTGGACATTATCGATTTCAACGGCGAGTTTAGCGACGATCCGCATCTCACTTTGCCGCACCCCCGCGCGCACGAGCGCAGTTTTGTGATGCGTCCATTGGCGGAAATCGCGCCGGATTATGTGATCGGCAAGCACGGCTGCGCTGCGGATTTGGCTGCAGAACTCGGCAGCGAAGGTATCCGCTTAAAAACATAACGCCGTGATAAGAAAGGCTGCCCTCAATATAAAATTCAGACGGCCTCATCAACGTATTCAATATTCAAACAGACAGTTTCAATTGAAAGAAAGATTATTCAAATGCATCATCGTTACATTGTGGTGGAAGGTTCTATCGGCAGTGGCAAATCCGAATTAAGCCGCCGTTTGGCAGAATATTTCAATGCCTTACACTTAACCGAAAGCCCCGAGCGCAATCCTTTTTTAGAACAGTTTTACCTGAATGCAGCCAATCACGGCTTGGCGACCGAACTGTTTTTTCTGATGCGCCGTGCGGAAGCGGTGGAAGTGATTAATGAAGAAGAAGAAAAAAACGAGCTGATCATTGCCGACTTTCTGCTTGAAAAAGACCAGATTTTTGTGCCCGTGCTGCTCAAAGGCAACGACCCGGCCAACGAGCAAACGCTTTTTTGGCAGATGAAGCGCAAAATTATGCCCGAATATCCCGTGCCCGATTTGGTGATTTATCTCCAAACTTCTGATGAAAACGCACAAAAACGCTTGCAGAAACGCAATAGCGGCACGCTTAATCTTTTCCCTGCCGGTTATTTGAAACAGATTCAAGACGAATACCGCCGCTTCTTCCATCTGTATCAAAATGCGCCGCTGTTGATTGCCAACGCCGACGAGTTGGACTTCATCAATAACGATGAACATTTTGAAATGCTGTTGCGTGCGATGAGCGATATGCAGGGCAGCCGCCATTATTTGAATCTGAGCGAAGTGTAAGAGCCTGATAACACAAACAGTATTCAGCTTTTGAGTAAATAAAACGGTGCTTCAACCATTTGAAGCACCGTTTTTGTTTGTATCTGCTTGGGAGGGCTGTGATTACAAACCGATTTTATCCAATACATAGTCAATATCTTTATCGCCGCGGCCGGATAAGTTGACCAAAAGTCTCTTATCGCTGCCCAGTTCTGCCGCGCGGCGCAAGGCATAGGCGATGGCGTGTGAGGATTCGAGCGCGGGGATGATGCCTTCTTCGCGCGACAAAGCCATAAATGCTTCCAAACATTCGGCATCGGTAGCCGTTTCATAACGGCCGCGGCCGGTGTCTTTCAGATGGCAGTGTTGCGGGCCGACGCCGGGGTAGTCCAAGCCCGATGCAATCGAATGCACGGCGGCGGGTGTGCCGTCTTCTTCCTGCAAGTAGTAGCAATTGAAGCCCTGAATATTGCCGAATTTGCCTAAAGTCATGGTGGCGGCGTGGCGTCCGGGTTTGTCCAAACCTTCTCCGGCGGGTTCTACGCCGACCAAGGCTACTTCTTTGTCGTCTAGGAACGCGTTAAACAGACCAATGGCGTTGGAACCGCCGCCTACGCAGGCAATCACTTCATCGGGTAGGCCGCCGTAGAGCTGCTGAAATTGGTCGCGGGCTTCGTGTCCGATAATCGATTGGAAATAAGCCACCATCTCGGGATAGGGCGCCGGGCCAACTACCGAGCCGATGGCAAACATGCTGTCGGCAGGCGCTTTGATATAAGCGTCAAAAGCGCTGTCCACCGCTTCTTTTAAAGTGCCCGCACCTGCCGACACGGGAACGATTTTCGCACCGAGAATTTTCATGCGCGACACGTTGGGATGCTCTTTGGCGATATCGACAACGCCCATGTGGATTTCACACTCAATACCCAACAAGGCAGACGCAGTAGCCAAGGCTACGCCGTGCTGGCCGGCACCGGTCTCCGCAATCACTTTTTTCTTACCCAGCTTTTTCGCCAGCAAGACTTCACCCAAACAATGGTTGATTTTGTGTGCGCCCGTATGGTTGAGGTCTTCGCGTTTCAAATAAATTTGCGCACCGCGTTTGGATAAAGTACGGGCCTGATAAATAGGGCTGGGGCGGCCGACATAAGTGGTCTGCAAGCGTTTCATTTCATTGATAAATTCATCGTCACGGATAATGGCACGAAAGCCTTGTTCGATTTCTGCCAGAGCTTTGGCCAATTCGGGATGGCCGATTTTGCCGCCGTGTTTGCCGAAATTGCCGTCGTTATCGGGCAGGATAAGGGGATTCAGTTGTTCGCTTGCCATGAAACTTCCTTTATGAATAGGGTCGGTCACAAAATAAATAAGTATGAGTATCGCATTGATGAGTTCATGCGGTAAATAGTGGAGATAACAAGGCCGTCTGAAAAATTTTCCGGCCAAGATGAATCAGATTGCAGACCGTTTCAGACGGCCTGTATAAGTCAGTCGGAGCCTATCTATCTTCAAGGTTTAAAGCTGCATGTTTGCTTTTATACTTTTATAGCTGAAAAATGCTTGGGGCAATATATCAAAGAAAGCAAACCCTATTTCAGTTAAAATAGCCGCTTTTTGCACTCCGCCCCGTTTTCCCATGATCGAACTCAAAAACCTCACCCTCCAGCGCGGCCTGAAAGTGTTGCTCAACCAAGCCAACCTCACCATCAACCCCAACCAACGCGTCGGCTTAATCGGCAAAAACGGCACTGGCAAATCGAGCCTGTTTGCCCTGATTAAAGGCGAAATCACACAGGATACGGGCGATGTGCAGATTCCCAAACATTGGAAAATGGCGGCGGTGGCGCAGGAAACGCCCGCATTGGATACTTCGGCTTTGGACTACGTTTTGCAGGGCGATGCCGAGTTGCAGCAATTTCAGACGGCCTTGGCAGAAGCCGAAGCACAAAACGACGGCATCAAAATCGCCGAATGGCATGCCAAGCTCGAAGAAGTCGATGCCTACACCGCGCCCGCCCGTGCCGCCAAGCTGTTGAGCGGATTGGGTTTTGCTCAGGAAGAACACAGCAAGCCCGTGAAAGCCTTTTCAGGCGGCTGGCGTATGCGTTTGAATTTGGCCCAAGCCCTGATGTGCCGTGCCGATTTGCTGCTGCTCGACGAACCGACCAACCACTTGGATCTCGAAACCGTGCTGTGGTTGGAAAACCATCTCGCAAGCCTGCCGTGCACCCAAATCATCATTTCGCACGACCGCGATTTTCTGAATGCCACCACTACGCAAACCGTTGAATTATCGAATCAGAAGCTCACCCAATACGGCGGCAACTACGATTTTTACCAAACCGAACGCGCCCAGCGTTTGGCGCAACAGCAGGCCGCGTATGTGAAGCAGCAAACGCAGATCAAGCATTTGCAATCGTTTATCGACCGCTTCAAAGCCAAAGCCACCAAAGCTACGCAAGCGCAAAGCCGCATGAAAGCGTTGGCCAAACTGGAGCGCATCGCCCCCGCGCATCTCGACAGCGAATTTTCATTTGAATTTGAAACGCCCGCACACTTGCCCAACCCTCTGTTAAAAATGGATAAAGCCGATTTAGGCTATGGCGATACGGTAGTGCTGAACGACATTACCTTATCGCTGGAAAGCGGCGCACGCTACGGATTGCTGGGTGTGAACGGCAGCGGAAAATCTACCTTTATCAAAGCCTTGGCCGGAGAATTGGCTTTATTGTCCGGCCAGATGGTGAAATCCGAAAAGCTCAATATCGGCTATTTCGCCCAGCACCAGCTTGACACCCTGCGCGACGACCAAAGCCCCGTTTGGCACATCCAGCAGCTTTCTCCCGATGTGCGCGAGCAGGAAATCCGCAATTTTCTCGGCGGCTTCAACTTTGTCGGCGATATGGCTTTGCAGAAAATCGAACCTTTTTCCGGCGGTGAAAAAGCGCGGCTGGCATTGGCGATGATTGTGTGGCAAAAGCCCAATCTGCTGCTGCTCGACGAACCGACTAACCACCTCGATTTGGATATGCGCCACGCGCTTACCGTGGCTTTGCAGAGTTTTCAGGGTGCATTGATCGTGGTGTCGCACGATCGCAGCCTGCTCGAAGCCACCACCGACAGCTTTCTGTTAATCGACAAAGGCCGTCTGAAAAACTTCGACGGCGATTTGAACGATTACCGCCAATGGCGTTTGGCGCAGGAAAATGCGGCTGCTGCTCCCGCAGCTTCGGCACAAACCCAAAGCCGCAAAGACACCAAACGCCTCGAAGCGCAGATACGGCAGGAAAAAGCCAAACGCACTAAGCCTGTTCTGCACAAAATAGATAAAGCAGAAAAAGAAATGGCGGAGCTAAACGAAGTTCAAACGGCATGTGAAACATTTTTGTCACAAGAAGATGCTTATTTGGAAGAGAATAAAGTAAAGCTTCAGCAAGTGCTCGCTAATTTAGCTGATGTTAAGGTAAAATTGAGTAAACTTGAGGAGAGTTGGTTAGGTTGGCAAGAAGAGCTGGAACAAATTGAAAACGAGATTGAAACACAATTTTCAGCTGCCCCATCAAGTTGATCTTAAATAACCATGAATAACCATTAAATTACGGGGTTTTATTATGTCTTATACATCATTCAAACAGGCTATTTTATTGTTGGCAGCCAGCGAAGTGCTTTTGTCGCAAAAATCAGAAGCGGGCGAGCCTATTAAAGTTGCATTGGAGCCGGAGCTGGTGGCAGATGCACAGCCTTCCTCTCTCTATGCGGCAAGCGATAGAATTTAATTGAATCCGGATTGCAGTATCCATGCAGATGGATTATGCTTTTGGCCGGTTAGCCGTAAGCGTTTAAATAACTTTTTCTGTGTCTGTTTTGCGCAGTATTGTTAAAGAACGTTACGCAAAAGAATACGGATAATGGATAGATCAAAGAAAGCTGCTCTTATTTGGCTTGTCATACAGCTTTATGTTGGTGCAATGTCAGATAAAGCAGCTTTGATGTTTCCAATTTTCTTTTTTCTTTGTGCGGCTGATTTCATATCGGAGAACAACAGATCGGCTGTTTATTGGTTTGTACAAAGGCCGTCTGAAAGAAGCTTTACATGCCAAGCTCAAGCACGAATGTGATTAAGCAAGGTTTGGCTTTGCTTGATTTTTAGCGTTGGAAGCTTGGTTTCTGTATTAAAGATATTTGAATAATATGAAAAAATTAATCGGGATTGGTACGTTTTTACTGTTGGGGCTGTCAGGAATTCAGACGGCCTCTGCCAAAATTTATACCTGTGTGGTGAATGGTCAGATTACCTATACTTCCAAACGCATCGGCAATTGCCAAGCCGCAGATTTGCCGTCTATCGGTCGATATAGCAGCACCCGTTATGACCAACCCCAATATGTGCAGAGTCAGGCTGCGGAACCTAAAAAGCGGCCGGCAGAAAAAGCGCCATCCTCTAAAAACCAAGCCAAAGCCACGCCGGTGCAAGCCAAGGCTTCTCTGCCGCCTGTGGCACCTAAATCGTCTGGTAATAACAGCCGCCGTTCTATCTTGGAGCAAGAATTGGCCAATGAACGCAAAGCTTTAACAGAAGCGCAGCAATCGTTAGCATCTGCGCGCGCGGCGAAAAACGGCAATATTGATCAGCAGCAAATTACCCAACTTCAAGGCAGCGTACTCGACCGCCAGCAAAATATCCAAGCATTGCAGAGGGAATTGGGGCGTATGTGATGGTGAGGCCGTCTGAAACCGCATGATGGTGCGGTTAGACTGGCTTGCCGTAAACATAACAGGATGCATTTGTTTGCTTTTCTTTTATAAGTAAACGCGTTATAATCAGTAAATTTTTCAATTTTCACGAAAAATGGCCACAGGGCCATTTTTTTGTTTTTGGAGTGTTATGGATATTCAAACCATTCTCGATAAAACCCTGCCGGGCTTGGGATATGAGCTCGTGGATTTTGAATTGACCGCGCAAGGCGACTTGCGTGTGTTCATCGATAAAGAAAGCGGTATTACCGTAGAAGACTGCGCAACTGTCAGCAATCATTTAAGCCGTTTGTTTATGGTGGAAGACATTGACTACAAGCGCCTTGAGATTTCCAGCCCGGGCTTGGATCGTCCTTTGAAAAAGGCTGCTGATTTTGTACGTTTTGCCGGCCAGCAGGCCAAAATCAAAACGCGCCTGCCGATTGACGGGCAGAAAAACTTTATCGGCCGTATCGAGAGTTGTGAAAATAATATTGTGCGCATTGAGTTTGACGGCAAAACAGCCGAGATTGAGCTGGAAAACATTGATCGTGCCCGTTTGCGCCCCGAGTTTAATTTTTAAGATATTTGAATTAACGGAGAATAATAAATGAGTCGTGAGATGCTGTTACTGGCAGAAGCCTTAGCCAGCGAGAAAAATGTTGATCCAGAAGTGGTATTCAGTGCATTGGAGTTTGCATTGAGCACTGCCGCCAAAAAGAAGAGCGGCCGCGAGAATATGGATGTGCGCGTGGAAGTTGACCGCGATACCGGCGAATATAAAACATTCCGCCGCTGGTTGATTGTGGCCGACGAAGACTACACCTATCCGGACGTAGAAAAAACCATCGAAGAAATCCAAGAAGAAATTCCGGGCACTACCATCCAAATCGGCGAATATTATGAAGAACCGATGGAAAACGAAGGCTTCGGCCGCCAAGCTGCCCAAACTGCCAAACAAATTATTCTGCAACGCATTCGTGATGCGGAGCGCGAGCAAATTTTAGAAGAATTTTTGGCTCGTAAAGAAGATATTGTTATGGGTACGGTCAAGCGTGTCGAGCGTCACGGTGCCATCATCGAAATCGGTAAGCTGGATGCTTTGCTGCCGCGCGACCAAATGATTCCGCGCGAGAATTTCCGCAACGGCGACCGCGTGCGCGCCCTGTTTTTGCGGGTAGACGAAATCGGTGCGTCAGGCCGCAAGCAAGTGATTTTGAGCCGTACTTCGCGTGATTTTCTGGTGAAACTGTTTGCCATGGAAGTGCCTGAAATCGAAGACGGCTTGTTGGAAATTAAAGAAGCCGCCCGCGACCCCGGCCACCGTGCCAAAATCGCCGTTAAAGCAAATGACCAACGTATCGACCCGCAAGGTACTTGTATCGGCGTGCGCGGTTCTCGTGTGAATGCGGTAACCAACGAGCTTTCTGGCGAGCGCATCGACGTTGTGTTGTGGTCTCCCGAAACCGCCCAGTTTGTGATTAATGCATTATCACCCGCCGAAGTAACCCGCATCCTGATTGATGAAGACAAGCATGCGGTAGATGTTGTGGTTGCCGAAGATCAATTGGCGCTGGCCATCGGTCGCGGCGGACAAAACGTGCGCTTGGCGGCTGACTTGACCGGTTGGCAATTGAACATTATGACGGTTGCCGAAGCCGAAGAACGCAACGCCGCCGAAGATGCCGCCATCCGCAACCTGTTTGTAGAACATTTGAATGTGGACGAAGAAACGGCCGACATTCTCGTGCAGGAAGGTTTTGCTACTTTGGAAGAAGTAGCCTATGTGCCTGCTGCCGAATTGCTGGAAATCGAAGGTTTTGACGAAAATATTGTAGAAACCTTGCGTAACCGTGCCCGCGACGCGATTCTGACGTTGGCCATTGCATCTGAAGAAAAACTGGAAGATGTAGAAGAAGATATGCGTAATCTCGACGGTATCGATCAAGACATGTTGCGTGATCTGGCTCAGGCCGGCATTACCACGCGCGACGATCTGGCTGAACTGGCGGTAGACGAATTGATTGAAATTACCGGAGTAAGCGAGGAAGAAGCCAAGAAAGTAATTTTGGCAGCCCGCGAACATTGGTTCACCGAAGAAAACTAAGGGGGTAATAGTATGAGTAACACAACAGTAGAACAATTTGCCGCCGAACTTAAAAAACCCGTCGACGATTTATTGAAACAATTAAAAAGTGCAGGTGTGCATAAAAACAGCGGCAGCGACAGCATCACATCTGACGATAAACAGCTATTGCTGGCTTATCTGAAAAAATCGCACGGCAGTGAAGGCGGCACTATCAGCATCAGCCGCAAAAAAGCTGAAGTCAGCACTGTTGGCGGCGTACAAGTGGAAACCCGCCGCCGTAGCCGAAAAGTGATTGTACCTTCTGCCGACGAATTGGCTGCCGAAGCGAAAGCCAAGGCCGCAGCCGAGCAGGAAGAAGCGCGCAAAGCAGCCGAAGCTGCTGCACAGGCGGAGAGCGAAGCGGCTGCTAAAGCAGATGCCGAACGTGCGGCTGCCGAAAAAGCCAAAGCCGAAGAAGAAGCGGCCAAATTAAAAGCAGCTCAGGCACGCACCGAGCAGGCTGCCGAAGAAAAAGCAGTTGAAAAGAAAGCCGCCGAAGAGAAAGCCCAAGAGGCTGTTCAGACGGCCAAAGCAGAGAAGCCGGCCAAGCAAGGCAAACACAAAGAGCCGAAAAAACAAGCCGCCCCTGCGGTTATCCGGCCGGTAGTAAGCGCGGAAGAACAAGCACAGCGTGATGAAGAAGCCCGCCGTGCCGCTGCCATGCGTGCGCATCAGGAAGCCTTGTTGAAAGAGAAGCAAGAGCGTCAAGCACGCCGTGAAGCCGTGAAACTTCAGGCGCAACAGGAAGCGAAAGCAGCCAAAGAAGGCAAAGCGGCCGAACAGCGTTCCGCCAAGCCGAGCGAAAAAGCGCCTTTGGCTTCTACTTCGAGCAAAGCCGGTGTGCCTGCGCGTGCCAAGAAAGAAGACCGCCACAACCGTGATGAGATGGAAAGCCGTCCGCGCGGCGGCAAAGATAAAGGCAAAGGCCGTAATCAGAATGCCAATCAGGAAGAGCGCGTGCGCGGCGGCAAAAAAGGCAAAAAACTCAAGCTGGAGCCGAACCAACATGCTTTCCAAGCGCCGACCGAGCCGGTGGTACATGAAGTGTTGGTGCCTGAAACCATTACCGTGGCGGATTTGGCGCACAAAATGGCCGTTAAAGGCGTAGAAGTGGTTAAGGCGCTGATGAAAATGGGCATGATGGTTACCATCAACCAGTCCATCGACCAAGATACTGCATTGATTGTGGTTGAAGAATTAGGCCACATCGGTAAGCCTGCCGCTGCCGACGATCCCGAAGCCTTCTTGAGCGATGATGCCGAAACCGCTGCAACGGCAGAGCAATTCCCGCGTCCGCCGGTTGTTACCGTAATGGGTCACGTTGACCACGGTAAAACCTCGTTGCTCGACTACATCCGTCGCGCCAAAGTGGTGCAAGGCGAAGCGGGCGGCATTACCCAGCATATCGGTGCTTATCATGTGGAAACCCCGCGCGGTGTGATTACGTTCTTGGATACTCCGGGTCACGAAGCGTTTACCGCCATGCGTGCCCGCGGTGCCAAAGCCACCGACATTGTGATTCTGGTAGTGGCCGCCGATGACGGCGTGATGCCGCAAACCATCGAAGCTATTGCCCACGCGAAAGCGGCGGGCGTGCCGATTGTGGTGGCAGTGAACAAAATCGATAAAGAGGCAGCCAACCCCGAGCGCATCCGCCAAGAGTTGACGGCGCATGAAGTTGTGCCGGACGAGTGGGGCGGCGATGTGCAGTTTGTCAATGTATCGGCCAAACAAGGTTTGAATATTGATGCGCTGCTGGAAGCCGTGCTGCTGGAAGCCGAAGTGTTGGAACTGACTGCTCCGGTTGATACGCCTGCCAAAGGTATCATCGTTGAAGCGCGCTTGGATAAAGGACGCGGTGCGGTGGCAACCTTGCTGGTTCAAAGCGGTACGCTGAAAAAAGGCGATATGCTGCTGGCCGGTACCGCGTTCGGTAAGATCCGCGCGATGACCGATGAAAACGGCAAACCGATTGAAGAAGCCGGCCCGTCGATTCCTGTGGAAATCCTCGGTTTGTCCGATGTGCCGAATGCAGGCGAAGATGCTATGGTGTTGGCAGACGAGAAAAAAGCCCGTGAAATCGCGTTGTTCCGCCAAGGCAAATTCCGCGATGTGCGTTTGGCCAAACAACAGGCGGCCAAGTTGGAAAACATGTTCAGCAACATGGGCGAGCAGGCGCAATCGCTGTCGGTTATCATCAAAGCCGACGTTCAAGGTTCGTACGAAGCACTTTCGGGCAGCCTGAAAAAACTGTCTACCGACGAAGTGAAAGTCAACGTGCTGCACAGCGGCGTGGGCGGTATTACCGAGTCTGACGTTAACCTTGCGATTGCGTCCGGCGCATTCATCATCGGTTTTAACGTGCGTGCCGACGGTTCCGCACGCAAGCTGGCCGAGAGCGAAGATGTGGAAATCCGCTACTACAACATCATCTATGATGCCATCGACGATGTGAAGGCAGCCATGAGCGGCATGTTGGCACCGGAAGAGAAAGAGCAAGTGATCGGTACGGTGGAAATCCGTCAGGTAATCAGCGTGTCGAAAGTGGGCAATATTGCCGGCTGTATGGTTACCGACGGTATCGTGAAGCGCGATTCGCACATCCGCCTCATCCGCAACAACGTGGTTATCCATACTGGCGAGCTGGCCTCGTTGAAGCGCTTCAAAGACGACGTTAAAGAAGTGCGCATGGGCTACGAATGCGGCCTGATGCTGAAAAACTTCAATGAGATTATGGAAGGCGACCAGCTGGAAGTATTTGAAATCGTAGAAGTGGCACGTTCGTTGTAATGGTGCCCGAACGGTAACAACAGGCCGTCTGAAAAGTTTTTGCGAAACTTTCAGACGGCCTTTCGCATATCGAGGTCAACCTCGTTATAATAAGTATTCCTCAATCAGAAACAGGCCGTCTGAAAAGCCATGACTACTATTAAAGAAAAAATCCTCGCCCAAGCCAAGAAAGACGGGGTGCAGGTTACCGCCTTGCGCGAACAGGTTTTGGACATCGTATTGCAGCAAACCGGAGTGATCAAAGCCTATAACGTGCTGTCGCAAATGCAGCAGCAGAGTGAAGGCGTAGTGGCTCCGCCTACTGCGTATCGGGCGTTGGATTTCTGGGCAGAACAGGGCGTGCTGCATAAAGTGGCTGCCGTCAACGGCTATGTGTTGTGCAGTCATGCTCAGCACGAATGCGATACGCATTGTCATGAGCATGGTGAAGCCGCACATCACAGCGCATTTATTCTCGTGTGTACCGAATGCGGAGAGGTTGACGAACAAACCCTCAGCAAAGAGTGGTCGGCGTTGTGCGCAGGTGTGGCGGCAAGCGGTTTTGTTTTGAAAGAAGAACATGTTGTATTAACAGGAGTGTGCAAAAAATGTCGGTAAAAAAAACCAAAGTCCACTTGATTTCGGGCTTTCTCGGTACGGGTAAAACGACTGCTCTGAAAAGTTTGATGGAACAAAAAGACCCGAATGAAAAATGGGTCATTATCGTGAACGAATTTGGCGAAATCGGCATCGACGGTGCCGTGTTGAGCAACAACGGCATTCCCGTTGCCGAAATTGCCGGCGGCTGCCTGTGTTGTACCGCCGGCCCGCAATTGGGTGCTACCGTGCAGAAAATGTTGCGTGATGCCCAACCCGACCGCCTGATGATTGAAGCCAGCGGTTTGGCACATGCCGCCAGCGTGATTGACGAATTGAAAGTCAAACCGCTCGACGAACAGCTTGAAATCGCCGCTGTGTTTACCGTGGTCGACCCGCGTCAGTTCGTTGATCCCAACTACGCACAACAGGCTTTGTATAAAGACCAGATCGGCGTGTGCGATGTGTTGGTGGCCAGCAAAACCGATTTGTGCACGCCCGGAGTATTGGCGGAATTCCGCGAAAAAGCAGCCAAACTCTTCCCACCCAAAGCCAAAGTGGTGGAAGTGGATAACGCCCAAGTGGATATCGCATGGCTGGAAATCCCCGTGGTGGAAAAATCCCGCTACCGCTTGAAAGCCTTGCCCGACAATACCATGGGCTATCAATCGCAAGGCTTTACCTTCCCGGCCGGGCAAGATTTCGACGGCGAACGCCTTACCAATTTTTTCAACGATCTGCCGAAATTTACCGAAGGTTTGGTGCGCGCCAAAGGCGTGTTTCAGGTAATGGGTACGTGGGTATGGCTCAACTGGGTGGACGGCAAATGGGGCGCGAACCAAGTTTCATGGCGGCGCGACAGCCGTTTCGAGCTGATTGCCAAAGCATTTGATGCGGATTTAATCGAGCAAAAACTCAAAGCAGCATTGGAATAATGCCCAAACCGGTTGAGGCCGTCTGAAAACATTTCATCGTAATTTGTCGATGCCGAAGTTTTCAGACGGCCTTTTCATGAGCGGTGCGAGTATTGACAAGCCCGAAGCAGGGTCATTATAGTGTTCGTCGAAATGCCTGTTTGGATATGATTTTTTTGATGTTTTTTTGCATGCAGATTTTACTGAAGGAGTCAGCAATGGCAACATTTGAACTGAAGAAAAGCGAAGGCGGTGAGTTTCATTTCAACTTCATTGGCGAAGAAGACAAAACCATTCTGCGCAGCGAGCAATACAGCAGCAAAGCTTCCGCGCAAAACGGTATCGAATCGGTGCGCAGCAACGCCGGCAACGATAGCCGTTACGAATTGAAAACCAGCAGTTCCGGCAAAGTTTATTTTAATTTGAAAGCCGCCAACGGGCAGGTTGTCGGCACCAGCATGATGTATGCCGGAGAAGCTGAGCGCGAAGCGGCCATTGCTCAGGTGAAGAACGGCGCGCCGCAGGCAGGTGTGGTGGAAGACTATTAAATCTTTGAGTTTGATTACTGCCAGCAATGAGCATGATTTTGCCCCCGGGTTTCAGCATAAATCCGGGGGTATTTGATGGCGCTTTTATCTTCCATTTCGGAAGATTTGCTCGGTTAAAATACAGGTTTCTCAGGTAATAAATTAAGCGTATTATCCGCCTTTTACGCTGGCGTCTGCCTACGCAGTCTGCTGTTTCAGGCAGGAAACGAACACAATTTAGGTAGGAACAATGAAGAAAATAGTTATCGCTTTGTCGGCCGCATTAGTGCTTGTCGCTTGTACATCGGGCGTGCCGAAACCCCGAACCGTGCCCGCTCTCGGGCAAACGGCTGGAAACTGGTTTCAGCTCACACAATACGATGCAGGCGGAAATGTGATTCAAAACAGCTTGTTGGCCGTCGAGCAAAACAAAGATTCGGTACGGTTTGTCCAAACCGATGCTTTGGGTGCGCCTTTATCCCGCCAAGTGCTCACGCAAAAAGGTTGGAGCAACGACGGGTTTGTGATGCCCAATGCCGCGGCGCGCCGTTTGTTTGGTGCCATGTTGCCGGTTTTGGCAGAAGATTCCGCCAGTGTTTATCCCGATTTGGAACGCCGAATGACCACCGAAAAAGGCGAGTGTTACCATCAACGCGGGCGCGAGCTGTGGTGTGTGCTGGGCGCGATGGAGCGCTGGCAGGTTACCTTCCCTGATCAGACAACATGGGCGGTAACGCCGATTCAAGAGTAAATCATCTCAGGAATACATCAAGAAATGAGCGATTCTGTTTATTTATCAGCACCTGCTTTGGTCAGCGCGATGGGAAGCGGTTTGCAAAACCATATTGACGCCTTATTTCATCCCGGCGGCGATTCTCCGCTGACTTTTTCTGACCAATGGGTGAAAGGGAAACGATATGCTTTCGGCGCGGTTGGGGAAACCTTGAGGCCGTTTCCCGAATCTCTTCCTGAAGCATTCCGCAGCAGAAACAATCAGTTGCTTTGGCATGCTTTGGCGCAGATCGAGCCGCAAATCGAGTATGCTGTATCCCGTTTTGGTGCGGAGCGCATCGGCGTCGTGATTGGTACGTCAACCAGCGGGGTGGATGAAAATATCGGAATGTTTGAACACGTCGCTCAAGGCGGAGATTGGCAGAGCGTGCCGTTTAAACAGGCTCAGCAGTTGATGTATGCGCCGGCGGAATTTGTGGCCGAAATGTATGGTTTGAAAAACCTGAATTACGTTGTATCTACCGCTTGCACATCGGGTGCGAGAGCATTAATCAGCGCCGCCCGCTTGTTGCGTGCAGGCTTGTGTGACGCGGTGGTTTGCGGAGGCGTGGATACGCTTTCTCCGTTAACCATCAATGGTTTCGCTTCGCTGGAAGTGTTGTCTTCAGGCTTGGCTACACCGTTTTCAGCCAACCGCAACGGCATCAATATCGGTGAAGGTGCGGCCGTTTTTGTGATGACGCGCGAAGCCGTGTTTGAAGACAGCCTGCCGCTGTTGGGCTATGGTTCGAGCAGCGATGCTTATCATATGTCGTCGCCTCGTCCGGACGGCTTGGGTGCGATAAAAGCTTTTCAGACGGCCTTAAAGCATGCAAGCATTGATGCCCATGATATTGGCTGGATTAATCTGCACGGCACCGGCACGCTGCATAATGACAGCATGGAGAGTATTGCCGTGGCGGAAGTATTCGGCGCCGATACGCCTTGCACTTCCACTAAACCATACACAGGCCATACGCTCGGTGCGGCCGGCGCAGTTGAAGCGGCATTTTTGTGGGGCATGGTCAGCCGCCATGTTAATCCCGAAGGAAAACTGCCGCCACAGTCGTGGGACGGTGTGCAAGACCAAGCGTTGCCGGAAATAGGTTTGACCGATGAAAACAGCTGTTGGCCGCAGCAGCGAAGAGTGGGCGCCAGTTCGTCATTCGCTTTCGGTGGCAGTAATGCCGTGTTGATTATTGGAGAATCGGTTTAAGTAAATACATTTGAGGCCGTCTGAAAATTTCAGACGGCCTCAAATGTATGTAAAGGCTTGAATATATTTGCAATGTTTCAAAGCGAATCGCTAATCGATCAAACTCAGCCCATCATTTCCAAACGTGCTTGCGGCGGAAGCAGCAACTGGTAAGCCGGTACGCCCAAAGCTAAGGCCATTTTTTCAATATTCGACAGCGCGATATTCCAGCGTTTGCGCTCTACTGCGGAAACGTAGGTACGGTCAAGCCCGCATTGGCGGGCGAGTTCTTCTTGCGACCAGCCTTTGTTCACGCGGAACAGGCGCATATTGTAAGCCAACACCGCGCGTAAATCTGATTCATCGGGCAGCTCGGCAGGGGCGGTCAGTTTGTTGCTCATGATCTTTCCTTGTGAATTTGCTTTAACGGATTTTACTTCACATTGGGTAAGGAGGAAATACGGCGGATCAATCGGTTTTCGGCATATAAAAAATCGACGAAGAAACCGATAATGCCAAGCCTTTGACTTGCTTAATTGGTTTTTTCGCCGAGATATTGCGGTGTTACAAATAGGGTTTAGATTTCTTCATTCAGCGTTTCAAGTGGTTTTTCATCTGGAATCAACCAGTTGAGTATGATGGCGAGAATGGCGCACAAACCCACGCCGGCAAAGCTGACGGTGCCGAATTTAATCACCATGCCGCCCACGCCGGTAGTCAGCACGGAGCTGACGATGACCAGATTTTTGGGCCGCATCAAATCTACTTGAGCATCAATCAAGGTTTTCAAACCGAGTGAAGCGATGGTGCCGAACAGCAAAATCATGATGCCGCCCATTACAGGTAGAGGAATAGATGCCAAAAACGCATTGAATTTACCGAAAAACGCCATACAGATGGCAAATATGGCCGCCCAAGTCATGATGTAGGGGTTGCTGTTTTTGGTAATCATCACCGCGCCGGTTACTTCGCCATAAGTGGTTACGGGCGGGCCGCCGATCAAACCGGCCACGCACACGCCCAAGCCGTCGCCGGCGAGCGTTTTATCCAAGCCGGGGTCTTTAGCGTAATTGTTGCCGGTTACTTTGCCGATGGCCATCACGCCGCCGATGTGTTCGATGGCGGGTGCAATGGCAACGGGAAGCATAAACAGTGCGGCCTGCCAGTTGATTTGCGGCGTAACAAATTGAGGCACGGCAAACCAAGGCGCATCGGCAATCGGAGCGGTGTTAACCAATCCCAAAACCCATGCCGCAATGTAGCCTGCCGCCACGCCGATCAGGATGGGGATAAGCTTCATCATTTTGCTGCCGAACACGGCCACCACCACAGTTACCGCAAACGTAAAACCGGAAAGCATCAAAGATTGGGTATAGTCCACCACTTGTTTGCCGTCGGCCTGACCCATCGCCATTTGGCTGGCAACGACAGCAACTGATAGGCCGATAACCATAATCACGGGGCCAATCACCACCGGCGGCAACAAGCGGTTTACCGTTGCCAGCCCGCGCCACTTGATCAGCGCCGCAAAAACAAAATACATAAAACCTGCGGCAAACAGGCCGAACATCGTGGAAGGCAATCCCCATTCGCTGATGGAGTAGATAATCGGCGCGATAAAGGCAAAAGAAGAGCCGAGAAACACCGGCACTTTGAATTTGGTTACGGCTTGAAAAAGCAGCGTGCCGATACCTGCGCCCAAAAGCGCCAAGGCGGGGTTCAGCCCGGTCAACAGGGGCACGAGTACCATTGCACCAAATGCCACAAATAAAATCTGTGCACCGGAAACGGCAAGTTTAAGTTGTTGCATGTTAAGTTCCGTTAGCTATTGAAATCAAACGGTCGCAATTATAGCGCCGCCAAAGCATGTTGTGTTTACCTGTTTGCGCGGTTTCAGACGGCCTCAATAGCCAGCTTCTGTTTTGCCGTTCAAACAAAATCACTTGCAGAAACAGAGTGTGCCGATATAATCCGCCTTGGTATTTGTTTTCAGACGGCCTGTCAGTCACATGGAATGAATCAGGCCGTCTGAAAAATATTCAAACAGATTTGAAGTTAACAGTCTGTTAGCCTATTTTTTCAAAAGCTTCCTGCTGAAGAAGACAAGACAATGGATTTAAACCGAAAAATAATCGTCATCGACGGCCCCAGCGCGTCAGGAAAAGGCACAGTCGCCTCATTGGTTGCCGCCGCTTTGGGGTTCAATTATCTCGATTCCGGTGCGCTTTACAGGCTCACCGCTCTTTATGCTCAACAGCAAGGCGTTCAATGGAATGACGAAGAAGCATTGGCCAAGTTGGCGCAAAACCTGCCGGCCGAGTTTATCGGAAAAACTATCTTATTAGATGGCAAAGACGTATCAGATGCCATCCGCACCGAAGCCATAGGTATGGGCGCATCCGCTGTTGCCGGGTTGCCGAAAGTGCGCGAAGCATTGTTGCAGCGGCAGCGCGATTTTCTGACTGAAAAAGGCTTGGTCGGAGACGGGCGCGATATGGGCTCGGTCATTTTCCCAAACGCCGCTTTGAAAATATTTTTAACCGCCTCCGCCCGAATCAGAGCCGAGCGCAGAGCCAAGCAGATAGGCGAACCGCTTAACGGCGTGGCTTTTGAAAGAATATTGTCCGATATCGAAACGCGCGACGAGGCTGATCGTAAAAGACCGGTTGCCCCGCTAAAACAACTGCCCGATGCACACCTGCTGGATACAAGTGAAATGACCATTGATGAGGCAGTAAAAAAAGTGCTTGATTGGTATGCAGAAATCTAATTAGTGCTGTATAATGCCGCATTGTTTTTCAGACGGCCTCGCAATATGTTGAGGCCGTCTGAAAAACATTTTTGATTACATAAGCTTGTTGCGCCAAGGGCATCAGGCTTTTTTAAAACCAAACCCGCACCCCTTGGCGGTGTATTGAAAAGAGTTATATATGACTATGGAAAATTTTGCCCAGCTGTTGGAAGAAAGCTTTACCCTTCAAGAGATGAATCCCGGTGAAGTGATTACCGCTGAAGTAGTGGCAATCGACAACAACTTCGTTACCGTAAATGCCGGTTTGAAATCAGAATCTCTGATTGATGTAAACGAATTCAAAAACGCACAGGGCGAGATTGAAGTAAAAGTTGGCGATTTCGTTACCGTAACCATCGAATCAGTTGAAAACGGTTTCGGCGAAACTAAATTGTCTCGCGAAAAAGCCAAACGCGCTGCCGATTGGATTGCCTTGGAAGAAGCCATGGAAAACGGCGACATCCTGTCCGGAGTAATCAACGGCAAAGTAAAAGGCGGCCTGACCGTTATGATCAACAGCATCCGTGCCTTCCTGCCGGGTTCGCTGGTTGACGTACGTCCCGTAAAAGACACCTCACACTTTGAAGGCAAAGAAGTAGAATTCAAAGTGATCAAACTCGACAAAAAACGCAACAACGTTGTGGTATCGCGCCGTGCAGTTCTGGAAGTGACTTTGGGCGAAGAGCGCAAAGCACTGCTGGAAAACCTGCAAGAAGGCTCAGTGGTTAAAGGTATCGTTAAAAACATTACCGACTACGGTGCATTCGTTGACTTGGGCGGTATCGACGGTCTGTTGCACATCACCGACTTGGCATGGCGCCGCGTGAAACATCCGAGCGAAGTGCTGGAAGTTGGCCAAGAAGTTGAAGCTAAAGTATTGAAATTCGACCAAGACAAACAACGCGTTTCTCTGGGTATGAAACAATTGGGCGAAGATCCTTGGAGCGGCCTGACCCGTCGTTATCCGCAAGGTACCCGTCTGTTCGGTAAAGTGTCTAACCTGACCGACTACGGTGCATTCGTGGAAATCGAACAAGGCATCGAAGGTTTGGTACACGTTTCCGAAATGGACTGGACCAACAAAAACGTACATCCGAGCAAAGTTGTTCAGCTGGGTGACGAAGTAGAAGTAATGATCCTGGAAATCGACGAAGACCGCCGCCGCATCAGCTTGGGTATGAAACAATGCCAAGCTAATCCGTGGGAAGAGTTTGCCGCCAATCACAACAAAGGCGACAAATTGTCTGGCGCGGTTAAATCTATCACTGACTTCGGCGTATTCGTTGGCTTGCCCGGCGGCATCGACGGCTTGGTTCATCTGTCTGACCTGTCTTGGACTGAAACTGGCGAAGAAGCCGTACGCAAATACAAGAAAGGCGAAGAAGTGGAAGCCGTTGTATTGGCTATCGATGTTGAAAAAGAGCGCATCTCTTTGGGTATCAAGCAATTGGAAGGCGACCCCTTCGGTAACTTCATCAGCGTAAACGACAAAGGTTCTTTGGTAAAAGGTACTGCCAAATCAGTAGATGCCAAAGGTGCCGTTATCGCATTGTCTGACGAAGTTGAAGCTTACCTGCCTGCTTCCGAGTGGTCTAGCGAGCGCGTTGAAGATTTGCGTAACGTATTGAAAGAAGGCGAAGAAGTAGAAGCCGTTATTTCTACCGTTGACCGCAAAAACCGCAGCATCAAACTGTCTGTTAAAGCAAAAGACGCTAAAGAAAACCGCGATGCCTTGAATTCAGTTAATGCTGCATCAACTGCAAGTGCCGGTACGACCAGCTTGGGCGATTTGCTGAAAGCTAAACTGTCTGGCGATCAGGAGTAAGGTGCAGACATGACCAAGTCTGAATTAATGGTTCGTCTGGCAGAAGTATTCGCTGAGAAAAACGGTACTCAATTAGTGGCCAAAGATGTAGAGTACAGTGTAAAAGTTTTGGTAGATACCATGACTCGTTCACTGGCTAAAGGTCAACGTATTGAAATCCGAGGTTTCGGCAGCTTCGATCTGAACCGCCGTCCGGCTCGTATTGGCCGTAACCCTAAAACCGGTGAGCGTGTGGAAGTGCCCGAAAAATTCGTGCCCCACTTCAAGCCGGGTAAAGAGTTGCGCGAGCGCGTCGACCAAGCGATGTCAGACAAATAAGCAATACAAAACAAACGCTGCAGAAATGCAGCGTTTTTCTTTTGTAGATTTGGCATGTAAGCTTGCTTAGATAGTATTTGTGGGCAAGCACTTTAATGTCAGAAGTTATTCTATTTAAAGAATAATGAAACAAACCAAACCTCATTCGGTAATAAACGCTTGGAGGCCGTCTGAAATCATTTATAATGGCAAGCCTGTTTATCTGCTTTAAATAATAATGATGAATAATAAAGAAAATCGGTTTGTAGCACCTGATTTCAGCAATCATAGTCCGCTTACTTGGTATCAGGCTGCTTCCGAGCAGCCGGCGTTTATTCGCGATGAAGCACAAGCCAAGGCCATCGAATATCTCGACCGTTTGTGGACGGAGTTGATGATGTTTAAGCGTAAACGCAACCGCTTTTTAGGCCGAAGTTTGCGCTCACCTCAGTTGCCGAAGGGGTTGTATTTTTATGGCGGAGTGGGTAGAGGTAAAAGCTTTTTGATGGATGTGTTTTACGGCTGCTTGCCTTATCGCCGCAAACGCCGTGTGCATTTTCACGCGTTTATGGCTGAAGTGCACAAACGCATGAAAGCTTTGAAAAGCGAAGCCAATCCTTTGAAAGCCGTAGCTGCTGAAATTGCCAAAGAAACACGGGTATTGTGTTTCGATGAATTTCATGTGAGCGATATTGCAGATGCAATGATTTTGGGCAGGCTTTTGGAAAACCTGTTTGAAAACGGAGTGGTTTTGGTGGCCACATCAAATTATGCACCTTCGGAACTGTATCCGCAGGGTCAAAATCGCAGTAGTTTTTTGCCTACCATTGCTTTGATTGAAAATAAGCTGACTGTTTTGAATGTGGATGGTGGCGAAGACTACCGCTTGCGTACTTTAAAGCCGGCTGAAGTATTCTATGTGCCGGATAATCAGGAAAATGAAGAAAAGCTCGCTGCTTTGTTTGCTCAAGTTGCACACGGCAAAACCAAGTCGCCCCAACCTGTCACCATACATGGCCGCGAGTTGATGTGTAATGCTCGAGACGATAAAGCGATTTGGTTTGATTTTCGTGCTTTGTGTTTTGGTCCTCGTTCTCAGGCGGATTATCTTTATTTGGCTGAAAACTTCGAAATGGTATTCGTATCGGGAATTGAGAAGCTGAATGAGAGTGAAAAAGCAGAAGCCCGCCGTTTGACATGGTTAATAGACGTGCTTTACGACTTCCGGGTTAAATTCTGTGCCACCAGCCAAGTGCTGGCGGAAGAAATTTATGTACAAGGTGATTTTGCGCATGAATTTGTCCGCACGGTAAGTAGGATGGTGGAAATGCAATCAGAAGAGTATTTGGCTCAGCCGCATTTGACATTGGGCGTCAAAAACAAAAAAAACGCTGATGTTTAACATAATACGGGTGGAGTTTGCTAAAATACATTCCTGGCTTTTTATTTAAGTTAATAACAATATAAAGGAACTTTCTTCATGGCTATCGAGCGTACCATTTCTATTATCAAGCCTGATGCAGTAGCTAAAGATGTTATCGGTCAAATTTATACTCGTTTTGAAAGCAACGGTTTGCGCATTGTTGCCGCTAAAATGAAACATCTGAGCACAAAAGAAGCTCAAGATTTTTATGCTGTTCATAAAGAGCGTCCTTTCTTTGCCGACTTGGTATCTTTCATGACCAGCGGCCCGGTAATGATTCAAGTTTTGGAAGGCGAAAATGCAGTAGCCAAAAACCGTGAATTGATGGGTGCTACCAATCCTAAAGAAGCAGCTGCCGGTACTATCCGTGCCGACTTTGCAGAATCTATTGATGCAAACGCTGTTCACGGTTCTGACAGCTTGGAAAATGCCGCTAAAGAGATTGCTTATTTCTTCAGCGAAAGCGAACTCTGCGCCCGCTAAACAAAGATTTGTTATTCTTCGGGCTGTCTGATTTTTTCAGACGGCCTGAAGGTTTTTAAATGGCAGCTTTAAAATATTAAGCTGGATCTATATATAAAGCTTTCATTTAAAAGCTTAAAGTTGAACATGAAAACCAATCTGCTGAATTTTGATTTAAACGGTTTGACCCAGTACTTTGCCCAAATGGGGGAAAAACCTTTCCGAGCCAAACAAGTCATGCGCTGGATGCATCAATCGGGTGTGTCTGATTTTGATGAAATGACTGACTTGGCGAAATCCTTACGGGCGAAGCTGCATGAGCATGCGGTAGTGGAAGTACCGCAGTTAATGGCTGCCCAAGAATCTTCAGACGGCACACGCAAGTGGTTGCTGGATGTCGGCACCGGAAATGGTGTGGAAACCGTTTTTATTCCCGAAGCAGAACGCGGAACCTTGTGTATTTCGTCTCAAATAGGTTGTGCATTAGAGTGCACATTTTGTTCGACAGGCCGCCAGGGCTTCAATCGGAATTTGAGTACGGCCGAAATTATCGGTCAATTGTGGTGGGCAAATAAAGCTTTAGGTGTTACGCCGAAAAACGAGCGGATCATTTCCAATGTTGTGATGATGGGCATGGGTGAGCCGCTGGCGAATTTTGATAACGTAGTTACTGCCTTGAGCATCATGTTGGACGATCACGGTTATGGTTTGTCTCGCCGCCGTGTAACTGTTTCTACCTCCGGTATGATTCCGCAAATGGATAGATTGAAAGAAGTCATGCCGGTGGCTTTGGCTGTTTCATTACATGCTTCCAATGATGCGGTTCGTGATCAGATTGTGCCGTTAAATAAAAAATATCCTTTGAAAGAATTAATGTCGGCATGCCGACGCTATTTGGAAAAAGCGCCGAGAGATTTTGTTACCTTTGAATATGTGATGCTGGACGGCGTGAATGATCAGGTACAACATGCAAAAGAGTTAATCCAGCTTGTGCGAGACGTGCCGTGTAAATTTAACCTGATACCTTTCAATGCATTTCCGAATTCAGGCTACAACCGTTCGAGCAATGCCAATATCCAAGTATTCCGGGATATTTTGCAGCAAGCTGGATTCGTAGTAACGGTCAGAAAAACTCGTGGTGACGATATTGACGCTGCTTGCGGGCAGCTTGCCGGTCAGGTGAAAGATAAAACACGCAGGCAACAAAAATGGCAGCAAGTTTTGCTGGAACAAAGAGGTTGATATGAAATTCAAAGCCGGTTGGATTTGTTTATTGATGTTGGGAATGACTGCATGTGCGGGAAATGCCAACAAACAGCCCAGTGCGCGCGAGCGTGCCCATCAAGTATCTAATATTAAAACACAGTTGGCGTTGGAATATATGCGTGCGCAGGATTACCGCCAAGCTGTCGCCAGTATTGATGAAGCGCTTGCAGCTAACGCTAAGAATGAAAATGCGTGGCTGATACGTGCACAAATTTATCAATATTTGAAGGTTACGGATAAAGCTCAAGAGAGTTTCCAAAAAGCATTGTCTATCAAACCTAACAGCGCTGAAATCAACAACAACTACGGCTGGTTTTTGTGCAGTACACAAAACCGCGCGAATGAATCTATTGCTTATTTTGATAAAGCATTGGCCGATCCGACTTATCCTTCACCGCACATTGCCAATTTAAACAAAGGTATATGTAGCGCCAAAATGGGCCAATATTCTTTGTCGGAAGCTTATTTTGAACGTGCTTTAGCTGCTGCACCGCAGTTTTTCCCTGTATTGAAAGAAATGGCGCGCACGAAAATGCTGGCGGGCAATTTAAGCGATGCGGATTATTATTTCCGACAGTACCAAAGCCAAATTGATGTTTTGAGCGCTGATGATTTATTGTTAGGTTGGAAAATCTACAAGAGTTTGGGCGATACCCAAGCTGCTTATGAATATGAAGCGCAATTGAGGGCAAATTATCCTTATTCTGAAGAGCTGCAAACAATTACAACAGGACGTTTGTAATGACTGATCATCAAAATACCGAACAATATTCTACCGGTGGCGTTGCCGCAGAATTGGGCATGAAGCTGCGTCAGGCTAGGGAACAAAAAGGCTATTCTATTGGAGAAGTGGCCGAACGGTTGAAGCTTTCTGCCCGCCAGATTGAAGGGCTTGAAAGTGGCAACTACGAAGGTATGCCCGAATTGGTGTTTGTGCGAGGTTTTCTGCGCACTTACGCGCGTTTTTTAGGTTTAGATGAACAAGAAGTGTCTGCTTATTTAGACCGCATTATGCCGCAGAGCCGCAGCAATATTTATGCAGTAGAAAGAAACAGCGGTTCGTCGCTCAATTATCAGCAAACAGAAGTCGGTAAATCATTTCCCAAATGGATTTTAGGATTAGTGCTTCTGGCTTTGATTGGAGGCGGTGTTTATGTGTGGCAAAGTAAATCACAATCAGAATACGCCAAGCAAAATGACAGCGTTGTTCCTCCTGAATTAGACAATGTAGGGGCTAGCGGCCTGAATGCAGATAATGTTTCCGTGGTAGCGATGGGGAGCAACGCGGTTGCCTCTGCTATTCTTAACCCTTCATCCACCGCTTCGGAGATAAAAGTTGCGTCAGAGCCCGTGGTGGCGGTATCTAGTGTTGCTACTACTTCCGAAGCAGCGAAAGATATGGTTGCGGCGGCAAGTGGGGAAATGCCCGTTGCAGCTGATGAGCTTGTAGTTAAGGTTCATTATCGTTCTAAACTTGTCATCAAAGATAAGAATGATCAGTTTGTGATTAATGAAATTGTACCGGCCGGAAGTGAGCACCGTTTCAAAGGCAGTGCACCTTACAATGTTTGGATCGGCTATGCGCCCGGTGCTACCGTAAATTATGGCGGTCAAGAAATCGCTGTTCGTAAGCATATGGTCGGTAAAACGACTTCATCATTCATCGCGGGGCAGTAATGAGTCATTCTCCTATTAAACGCAGAGAAACTTATCAGGTAAACATTGACCATCTGACCGTTGGTTCCGACGCTCCCGTGGTGGTGCAGTCTATGACCAATACCGATACGGCCGATGCTATCGGTACGGCACAACAAGTGAAAGAATTGAGCGATGCCGGCTCGGAGATGGTGCGGATTACGGTAAACAGCCCCGAAGCTGCCTCTAAAGTAGCAGAGATCAGAAGCCGTCTGAATGATATGGGATGCCAAACGCCTTTGGTGGGCGATTTTCATTTCAACGGAGAGCGTTTGTTGCAGGAATTTCCTGATTGTGCCAAGGCATTGTCAAAATACCGTATCAATCCGGGCAATGTCGGTAAAGGAGCAAAGGGAGATGAAAAATTTGCTTATATGATCCGTACGGCTGCCGAGCATAATAAAGCTGTTCGTATCGGTGTTAACTGGGGGTCATTGGATCAAAGTCTGGCAAAACGCATGATGGATGCAAATTTGGCATCTTCTACGCCGCTGCCTCCGGAAGAAGTGATGAAAGAAGCCTTGATCGTATCGGCTTTGGAATCCGCACAAAAAGCAGTGGATTTGGGATTGCCGGAAGACAAGATTATTTTGTCTTGTAAGGTAAGCGCGGTACAAGATTTGATTCAAGTCTATCGTAAATTGGGCGACAGTTGCCGTTACCCTTTGCACTTGGGTCTTACAGAAGCAGGCATGGGCAGTAAAGGTATTGTGGCTTCTACTGCCGCTTTGGCCGTGTTATTGCAGGAAGGTATCGGCGACACCATTCGGATCTCTTTAACGCCCGAGCCGGGTAGCCCGCGCACCCAAGAGGTGGTGGTTGCCCAAGAAATTTTACAGACTATGGGTTTGCGCTCATTTACCCCCATGGTAACAGCCTGTCCGGGCTGTGGTCGCACTACCAGTACGGTTTTCCAAGAGTTGGCAAGAGACATCCAGCATTATCTGCGTGATCAAATGGCTGTTTGGCGCACTCAATATCCCGGCGTTGAATCGCTCAACGTTGCGGTAATGGGATGCGTAGTTAATGGGCCGGGTGAGAGTAAATTGGCTGATATCGGTATCAGCTTGCCGGGCACGGGTGAAACGCCGGTTGCGCCGGTATATGTTGATGGCGAACGTAAGGTTACGCTGAAAGGTGATAACATGGCTGCCGAATTTTTGGCGATTGTTCAGGACTATGTGGAAACCAATTATGGTGAAGGTGGGAAAAAGCGTAATGAAAACCGCATTATTCCCATTAAATCTGCGTAGTATTGAGTGAGATTTTTCCCGGTTTTGCTCATTTGAAGACACCAACTCAAACTTTATTAATTAAGGCAAATCATTATGGGAGACTTACGAGAGTTACTATTAAGACTGTATCTGATTAACAATCCGCAAGTTGAGCATCAGGTGTTTATTTACACCTACCAAGGTGTGAGCGATATGGCGGTTAATCCGTTTCAGTTTGTAAGTGCCGAATTACTTGATAATGTTAAGAAGAGCGTTATTTTACAAAACCTTCCTTCGGGCGAGATGATTCAGGCTTTTATCGTGCCGACCGATTTGCCGCGAAACCAGCCGCAGTGGGAAGTGGAAAATATCATGTTGTACGGCAATAAAAACGGTGTGTTGGTATCGATTGATTTGGATAAAGAAAGTATTGCCGAATCGGATAAATATAAGCAGTTTGTCGGTTTAACCAAGAGCATGCTGCGCCAGTTTATCAACAGCGGAATCATATAAAACCACATCAGCTTAATGGATGGCCGAATGGTGTTTTCTGAATACTTGATGCCGTCTGAAAAAACAATACGGATAAAAACAACAGATTATAAATATGGGACAAAAAATCCAAGCCGTTAAAGGCATGAATGATTTACTGCCGGTAGAGCAGAAAGATTTCCAATTGACTGCTCCGTTGTGGCAGGCTTTTGAAGAAACCGTGGCACGTTGGGCAAGGCGTTTTGGTTATCAGCAAATCCGCACACCGATTGTTGAGCAAACAGGTTTGTTTGTCCGTTCTATCGGGGAAGAAACCGATGTGGTCGGCAAGGAAATGTACACTTTCTCTGATTCCAACGATAAATTGAGCCTGAGCTTGCGCCCAGAAGGTACGGCTTCTTGCTTGCGTGCCGTTGTCGAACACAATTTACTTTATAACGGCCCGCAAAAATTATGGTACATGGGGCCGATGTTCCGCCGTGAGCGGCCACAAAAAGGGCGCTACCGCCAATTCCATCAAGTAGGTATCGAAGCATTGGGATTTGCAGGCCCGGATGTGGATGCGGAAATCATTGCTATGTCGGCCGATTTGTGGAAGGAATTGGGCATTAGCGATTACGTTACTTTGGAAATCAATTGCTTGGGTAATCGCGAAGAACGCGCCGCGCATCGTGAGGCCTTGGTGGCTTATTTGAGTAGCCATGAGGCCAAGCTTGATGAGGACAGCAAGCGTCGCTTACATACGAATCCTTTGCGCGTGCTCGACACTAAGAATCCCGATTTGCAGGAAATCTGCAATGTAGCTCCGCGTTTGACCGAATATTTAGGCGAAGAATCTCTCGCACACTATGAACGCTTGAAAGCTATGTTGGATGGTTTGAACATCGCTTACGTCGAAAACCCGCGTTTGGTTCGTGGTTTGGATTACTACAATCAAACGGTGTTCGAGTGGACGACAGACAAACTCGGTGCGCAAGCAACTGTGTGCGGTGGCGGACGTTACGATGGGCTTATTGAAGAGTTGGGCGGCAAACCCGCACCTTCTATCGGCTTTGGTATGGGTATTGAACGGCTGCTGCTGTTGGTACATGAATACGGTTCGCTTAGCTATCGCACTGCGGCCGATGTTTATGCCGTGCATCAAGGCGAAGGTGCCGATTTGCAGGTGATGAAATATGCACAGCAACTGCGCGCTGCCGGTTTCGATGTGCTTCAGCATTCTGGCAGCCAGAGTTTGAAAGCGCAGATGAAAAAAGCGGATGGCAGCGGAGCGCGTTTTGCTTTGATCGTGGCGCAAAACGAGCTTTCAGACGGCACGGTAACCCTTAAAGATATGCAGGGCAAGCATGAACAGACCACGGTTGATGCCGCTTTGCTGACCACTACTTTACAACAATGGAAGAATGCTTAAATGGCCGGACATATTCAAGATCAAGAAGAACTCGAGAATTTCAAATATTTTTGGAAAAGCTGGGGGCGTTGGCTGTTTGGCGCTTTAGTGCTTGCGGCGTTGGTTTATCTTGCCTATATCCTGTATCAGGGGCATCAGCTGGATAAACGTCAGGAAGCAGCCGGCATTCTGATCAAGATAGCCGAAAAAGAACAATCCAGCGCAGACAGTAAAGAAGCCCAAGCCGATTTGCAAAATTTACAGCAAAATTATTCAGACAGCCTTGCCGCAGCCCAAGCTACCTTGATGGCGGCAGCATCGGCATTTGAAAAAGGCAATTACGATGTGGCTACAGGCCATCTGAATTGGGTTTTGAAACACCAAAAATCTGCACCCGTTCAAGCATTGGCAGCACAGCGTTTGGCCGTGGTGCAGTTGCAGCAGGGTAAATATGACGAAGCTTTGGCCACGCTGAATACAACCGTTGACGGAGCATTCGAGCCGCTGATGACGGAAACCAAAGGCGACGTATATGCGGCACAAGGAAAAAACAAAGAAGCGTTGCAAATGTACGAACAAACTTTGTTGAAACTCGCCAAAGATTCGCCCAACCGAGACGCCGTGCAATTTAAAGCCGATCAGTTGCGTTAAGGCCGTCTGAAACAGCGAGGCTTGCCAAGTTTTGTGCTTGGCAAGCCCTTGTCTGTTTCAGAGCCGGTAGAGATTTCCATATTTTTGAATATTTTGCTGCGTATGATAGCAAAACGGCAGTTTTAGATATTTTATTGAGCACCGGTTGGATTTCGACCGGTAAAAATGGCTTCCGGCACTATAGCCGGCAGCGACTTACAGCATTTCCCAATATCTTGATATATCGGCACGGAAGCCGGTAAAGCCGAGACGGCAATCGCTGTTGATACAATACGAATGACGATATTTAAGGCCGTCTGAAAAAACGGCCAAGAAAGCATAATTATGAAACCCACAATTGCCCTTGTCGGCCGCCCGAATGTAGGCAAATCTACTTTATTCAACCGTCTTACCCGCACCAAAGACGCGCTGGTGGCAGACATGCCGGGGCTGACCCGCGACCGCCATTACGGCCACGGCAAAATCGGCAGCAAGCCTTATTTAGTGGTCGATACCGGCGGTTTTGAACCGGTGGTAGACAGCGGTATTTTGCACGAAATGGCCAAACATACTTTGCAGGCGATTGATGAAGCGGATGCGGTGGTATTTTTGGTGGACGGCCGTACCGGTTTGACTCCGCAGGATAAGATTATCGCCGACCGTTTGCGCCAAAGCCCGCGCCCTGTTTATTTGGCAGTGAATAAAGGCGAGGGTGGCAACCGAGCCGTATTGGCGGCGGAATTTTACGAACTGGCCTTAGGCGAACCGCACGTGATTTCCGGTGCGCACGGTGACGGCGTGTATTACCTGATGGAAGAAATTCTCGAGCATTTCCCCGATGCCGAAGAAGAGGCGGAGCAGCCTAAACATCCCGTGTTTGCCGTGATTGGCCGCCCCAATGTGGGTAAGTCCACTTTAGTGAATGCCATTTTGGGTGAAGAGCGGGTGATTGCATTTGATATGGCAGGTACAACCCGCGACAGCATCCACATCGATTTTGAGCGCGAAGGCAAGCCGTTTACGATTATCGATACGGCAGGCGTGCGCCGTCGCGGCAAAGTGGAAGAGGCCGTTGAAAAATTCTCGGTGATTAAAGCCATGCAGGCGATTGAGGCTGCGAATGTAGCGGTATTGGTGCTCGACGCACAGCAGGATATCGCCGACCAAGATGCCACCATCGCCGGATTTGCCTTAGAAGCGGGCAGAGCTTTGGTTGTAGCCGTGAACAAATGGGACGGTATCAGCGAAGAACGCCGCGAGCAGGTAAAACGCGATATTGCCCGCAAGCTGTATTTTTTGGATTTTGCCAAATTCCACTATATTTCCGCATTGAAAGAGCGCGGTATAGACGGTTTGTTTGACAGTATTCAGACGGCCTATGATGCGGCTATGATTAAAATGCCGACGCCGAAAATCACCCGCGTGCTTCAATCCGCCATCGAACGTCAGGCTCCGCCGCGTGCAGGTTTGGTGCGCCCGAAAATGCGTTATGCCCATCAGGGCGGCATGAACCCTCCCGTAATTGTGATTCACGGCAACTCTCTACACGCGATTTCAGACAGTTATACCCGTTACCTCACTCAAACTTTCCGTAAGGCATTCAATCTGCAAGGTACTCCGCTGCGCATCCAATATAACGTTTCCGAAAATCCTTACGAAGAAGCCGAAGACAAACCGAAGAAGAAACCTTTGCGCAGGGTGGCGTTGAGTAACAGAATTGAAAAACGGGAAGGGCGTAAAGAAGAGAAAAACCGCATCAAAAAGAAAAATAAAGTGAGCGTGAAGAAGCTGCACAATAAATAATCCGATTAATGTAATTGATCTTGAATGCGGGTATGCGGTTGAAGATTTACCTGAAAAATCAACCGGCCTGTAAGGTTTGGATATTGAATTTTCGTAAACCGCAAACATCACTTCGAGTAAAATACGCGCTTTTGAATGTTTAGGAAAAATAATGTTATTGGCCTGTTTGGGTTTGATTTTCGGTTTAGTGTTATTGACGCTCAGTGCCGACCGTTTTATTGAAGGTGCGGCAGAAACCGCCCGCCATTTCGGCATGTCGCCGTTGTTTATCGGCATGGTGATTGTGGGTTTCGGCACGTCGGCGCCGGAAATGGTGGTGTCTTTATTGTCGGCGATGCAGGGAAACCCCGGTATTGCTTTGGGTAATGCTTACGGTTCCAACATTACCAATATCGCTTTGATTCTCGGTATTACGGCGCTGATTGCCCCGATTTTTGTGCAACGCCGCATCATTGTGCGTGAGTTTCCGGTATTGTTGGCGGTAACTGCACTGACAGTGGTTTTGCTGCTGGATGGCGAATTATCGCGGTTTGACGGTGTGGTTTTGATGGCAGCGTTGGCGGCGGTATTTTTACCGACTGTGTTTAAAGCTTTGAGAGGCGGCGACAATATTGTGGAAGATATTGCTACCGAGTTTGAAAGTGAAGAAAGCCGCATGTCGCTGCGCCGCGCTTTGGTGGTGTTGGTGTTGGGCTTGATCGTGCTGGTGCTCAGTTCGCGCCTGTTGGTGTGGGGTGCGGTAACGATTGCGCAAGGTTTCGGCGTGTCGGATTTGGTTATCGGCTTAACCGTGGTGGCGGTAGGCACTTCGTTGCCCGAGTTGGCTTCATCGGTGATTGCCGCACGCAAAGGCCAGCACGATATTGCAATGGGTAACGTGATCGGCTCGAATCTGTTTAACACGCTTGCAGTGGTAGGCTTGGCGGCTTTGGTGTCGCCGATGCAGCCGGGTGCTGAAGTGTTGAACCGTGACGTGGCCATTATGTCTGCGTTGACGGTGGTTGTGTTTGGATTGTGCTGGCTGTTGAAAGGCCGTCTGAATCGTGTGGTCGGATTGGGGCTGTTGTTGGTTTACATTGTTTACACGATTTATTTGGTAATGGGTTCGTTTGGCTCATCTGCCGGCGCATAAATCGGAAAACTACATAAAAAAACAAGGCGGGTAATGTTATTACCCGCCTTGTTTTATTTGGAGATTAGCGCGGCAAACCTTTTGCCAGAGCTTTATTGGCTCTTTTGACTGCCAGTTCTTCTTTCCAGCTCATATATCGCTGGCGGTAACGTGCTTTCATCATATTGTCGAATTTACGTTGTACGGTCAGATTCCACAAGCTGTGGGCTTTAACGGCCAAGCTTTCGTCCCATGCGCGTAGGGATAGGGAAAACGAACCGTCGAGGTATTTCATCCAATGCCACCAGCCGGTCGGCATGAACAGAGTGTCGCCGTGTTCCAAATAGCATTCTACGCCTTCCACGCCTTTAAGGGCGGGGAAACGCTCGGTATCGGGGTGCTCAACGCTGTAATCTTCGAGTGCGTAAGTGGCATAGGGAATGCGGTAGAGACGCTCTTTCCATTTGTAGTCAAACAAAATAATGTGTTTGCGCCCGAAATGGGTGTGGAAGATGTGCGCCATGTCTATATCGTAATGCAGGAAGGTTTCGGAGCCGATGCCGCCGAAAAACATGGTGGGGTATTTGTCTAAAAAGCCGCCCATCAAATCTTTGGGGAACACATAATCTTGCAACAGCGAAGGGGCGTGCTTAATGGGGTCGAACAGGAAAATGCGCAAGTCGGTCGGCTCTCGTTTGATTAAATCGATGTAGTCGCCGAATTTCATTTCGGTGCTGGCGGCATTAATCGGCGCGGCGGGGTCGGCTTTGCTGCTGTCGTAAAGCGGTACGGTGATGTCGCCGATGGCTTCTTTCATGTAATCTAACGACCATTTTTCATACGCCGGCCATTTTTTGCTCATGTTTTTGATGACTACGGGGCGGCGCGGTTTGAGGTAATGTTGGCGAAAATCTTCGCGGCTGATGTCTTCTACTACATCAATCGGTGTTAGTTTGAAACACATATCGGTTATTTTTCGTTGATTGGATATAAAACATGGATTTTAGTTAAATTTTTGCGGCGGGAAAACTGTTTTGCGGCAAAAAAATCCAATGCGGGCTATTGACGCAGATAAGTGGGTTTTTCTTCTGATTATTAAGAAACACGCCGGCCTGAAATATGTATCAGGCCGGCGTGTTTTAGGTTGTGGCGTCAGCAAAAACGCTGATGTTTAGTAACGGGAAATATCGAAGCGTTGGCCGCTGCTGCCGTCGCAACGGTACATACGGGCTTGGTTGCCGTGTTTGCCCACATCCAAGCACTTATTGTTGAGCGCGCTGCGGATGGTGCGGCCGTCGCGATACCATTGTTGGTTTTTGTCGCCGTGGCAGGCGTAGGCGATAACCGGGGCGCCGTCTTCCGTTTTAGCGCCTGCTACGTCAAGGCAGAGGCCGTCCACCATGATTCTGTTGCGGGAGAACGTAAACTGCTGGTTGCGTTCGCCGTGGCAGGAATAAGTGATCATGCCTTTGTAGCCGGAGCGGCTGTGATCTAAACATTGGCCGTCTGAACTGCGGATCAGGCGGGCGTGTGAATTGTCAGACGGGAAACGGTGGTGAGGTTCGCGGTCGTGTCGTGGCGTTTTGATGCGGCCGTTGTCGCTCACATCGGGAAACTCGGGGAAATTGGTGGGCGGTTCTATATAGATACAACCGCTGGCTAACAGGGGAAGAAGGAGTAAAGCGGCTTTCGTTTTCATGTTATCAATTCTTTTTTCAGGTTGGAAAGTTCATTTTAGTATGTTGAGTATGATCGGTTTGGATAGAGAGCGGGCTTGGGTAAGCCGTGCACAGGCCAAACCGTTCGATGCGCATATTACTCTTCCAAACCGTATAAAATTTTATGCTTTGAGTTAAAAACAGTCAGCGCAAGGATTGGCTTTTGAATGTTTTGTTGCAGATGCGGCCGGAATGTAAAGATGTGAACGGTTGGTGTAGGGAATATTTTTCAGACGGCCTGCTATGAGCCGGATAAAAGAATAGAGATGGCTTTTGCCGGATGAGGCCGTCTGAAAATGAAAAGGTACTGATGTTTAGCGTTGCGCCTCAATAATGTGGTTGCGCAGCCAGCGGGCGGCCGGGGCGATTTCTCCCGACAGCATACCGATTTCGCCGATGGCCGAATCTTTCAGCACGTCGGCCGCGGCTCCGTGCAGCCACACGCCGCCACGCACAGCTTGTTCGGTATCGATGCCTTGTGCCAACAGGCTGCCGATGATGCCGCTCAGCACATCGCCGCTGCCCGCCGTTGCCAAGCCTGCATTGCCGCTTAAGTTGGTGTAGAGGCTGCCGTCGGGGCTGCACACTAATGTATGGTGGCCTTTGAGGACGGTGTAAGCGTGGAACATGCTGCTGATTTGTGTTACCGCGGCTGTGCGGTCGGCCTGCACTTCTGCGGTGGAAACACCGAGCAGGCGGGCGGCTTCGGCGGGGTGGGGGGTGAGCACCAATGTCGGATAATCGCGTGCCGATGCTGCCAAATCGGCGTGGCGGGAAAGCAGGGTAACGGCGTCGGCGTCGAGCAGCACGGGGCTTTCGCGGTTTGCCGAGGTCAGCTGCGTGTAGAGTAAGGCAAGTGCTTCATGACACAGCCCCATGCCGCAACCGATTGCCCAAGCGGTAATGTCGTTGCGCAGTTGCAAAGCGGCGGCGGTGGAAAGCATGATTTCGGGGCGTTCGGGAATCACGGGCAGCGGCAGGGCGGGCTGGTTGAAGCCTGCCCACACCTTGCCGCAGCCGTTGTAAATGGCGGCGGTGGCGGCCAGAATAACGGCGCCGCTCATGCCTGCCGCACCGCCGATAACGGCCAGCGTGCCGTGTGTGCCTTTGTGGCTTTGCGGGTCGCGCGGTGCGAAAACTTGCCCGAACTGCGCGGCGGCCTGAATCTGCGTGTCGAGACGGTGGCTGGTGTAGTGGCTTGAAAACATGATGATACCCGTGTGTAAATCCATTACAATGTTGTTCAGACGGCATCGAGGCCGTCTGAAACGGCACAAACCATCATATAAGAATGAAAGCATTTTATGAAGCAGAAATTGAAAGTTTGGGATCTTTCCACACGGCTTTTCCATTGGACTTTGGTCATCGCGATTGCCTTTATGTGGTACAGCGCCGAAACCGGCGGCAACCTGATGGTATGGCATTTGCGGGTGGGGCTGCTGATCTTGGGGCTGATTGTGTTCCGCCTTTGCTGGGGCTTGTGGGGCAGCGATACCGCCCGCTTCAGCAGCTTTGTGCGCGGCCCGGCGCAGATTAAACGCTATATCAAAGGCGAAATCACCGAAAACGAGCAGCCCGGTCATAATCCGCTCGGTGCGCTGATGGTGCTGGCGCTGTTGGGCGCGGTAGCGTTTCAAGTGGCCACAGGTTTGTTTACGCCTGATAACAATGCCTTTGTTAACAACGGTTTTTTAAACGGCTGGGTGAGTGAAGATACGGGCAATCTGATTCACAAGATTCATGTGAGCTTCTTTAATTTGCTGTTGGCCTTGATCGGCGTGCATGTGCTGACCATTTTGGTTTATAAGTTTGTGAAAAAGCACAACCTGATTACGCCGATGATTACCGGCTACAAATATCTGGAAGGCAAACTGCCCGTGCTGAGATTTGCCGGAGCGGGCAAAGTGTTGGCGGCGTTGGCGGTAGCTGTGGGCGTGGTGTGCGCCGTATGGTTTGCCGGGTAAGAGAGGCCGTCTGAAAATGAAGCTGACTTCGATTGCCCGCTATCCTGTGAAATCAATGGGCGGAAACGTATTGGCGGAAAGCGCGGTAACGCCCGTCGGCCTGCCGCACGACCGCGAATGGCTGGTGGCGACGCCGCAGGGCGGTTTTATCACGGCGCGGAAGTTTCCGCAGATGCTCTTGTGGCAAACCGATGCCGCGCCCGACCGCCTCACGCTGACCGCGCCCGACGGCAGCAGCCGCACCGTTTATACCAACGAGATGGTTCATACCGCCGATGTTACGGTGTGGAAAGACTGTTTTCCGGCTTATCACGGCAGTGCTGAAACCGACGAGTGGCTTTCGGAACGGATCGGCACCGATGCACGCCTGTATTGGCTCGGCTGGCACAGCAAGCGCGTATTGGCTTATTCGCAAACGCCGCTTTCTTTTGCAGACAGCGCACCGTTTTTGCTCACGAACACGGCTTCGCTGGACGATTTGAACGCGATGCTCGATACACCCGTGGAAATGAAGCGTTTCCGTGCCAATTTCGTTGTGTCCGGCAAAGAAGCGTATGAAGAAGAAACGTGGCACCGCATCCGCATAGGCGAAGTGGAGTTCGAGCATTTCAAACCCTGCACCCGCTGCGTGATGACGACGGTGGATTTGAAAACCGCCAAAAAAGATCCGTTTCAAGAGCCGCTCAGCACTTTGGCGATTGCGCGCAAAGCCGTCTTCGGTGTGCATTTGGTGGCGTTGAATCAAGGCGTGGTTAAAGCGGGGGACGAAGTGGAAGTGTTGTCGTATAAGTAATGTTTCAATTGTTGAGACTGCTTGCCGGTTTCACATGTGGTTTTTCAGACGGCCCGAAACCTGTATAAAGGTTTCGGGCCGTCTGAAAATGGGCTGTGCAATATTGAGCGGCTTGCTACGGACTGAGACCTTTGCAAAAAACCCATCTGCGGCGCATTTCTGCGTTGTGTGCTGCTCGCTCTCGTTTAGCCTTGTATATGATATGTCTGCACTCATTGTGCTGCTACGCCTTGAACTGCATCCACATCTGAGGATTTTGCAAAGGTTTCGGGCTTAGTCTGTCGATGAAATATCGGCCCAAGTCAGCCCGAATCTTGCCAAATATTTGCGCAAGCGGTCGCTGTCGTTGGGGTTGGCTTTTTGAGTGCGTGAAACATGAAACAGCGCCCGCCCGGCTTCGGCCATGTTTTTGTGGCGGCGGCATTCGGCAATCACGTTTTCGAGCTGCATTTGGTCAAACAAATCCAAGCTGTCGGCGTCGATACCTTTGGCTTTCAGAATCAGGTGCCAATCGTTTTCAGACGGCCTGTGGAGGGCGGTATCGGCATCGTCTGCCCACAGCCATTTCAGACGGCCTGTTTCGGCTTCTACCGCTTCAGTCTGAATCCTTCCCTGCGGTGCGAGCGTGGCCAAGCGCATGATGCTGGCGGCGAGGTCGCGGAAGTTGCCGCGCCACAAGGCTTGCGGCGACAGGGCGAAATTAAGGTAGGCGGCATGGGCTTCTTTGTTGAAGCGGGTGGTGCGCCCCAATTCTTGTGAAACGACGGCAAGCTGGTGTTCGATGTTGGGTTCGATGTCTTCGCGCCGCTCGGCCAGTGCGGGCAGGGTGTATTGCCAGATGTTGATGCGGGCGAACAGGTCTTCTCGGAAACGCCCCAAGCGCACTTCGCGGCGTAAATCGCGGTTGGTACCGGCGATGAGTTGGAAATCGCTGTGGACTTCGCTGTCGCTGCCGATGGGATAAAAGTGTTTTTCTTCAATGGCTTTGAGCAGCATGGCTTGTTCGTCCAGCCCCAATTCGCCGATTTCGTCGAGAAACAGCACGCCTTTGTCGGCGGTTTTCAAATAGCCTTCGCGTTTGTCGGCGGCACCGGTAAACGCGCCTTTTTTATGGCCGAACAGGGCGGAGGCGGCGCCGTCGCCGCGTAAGGTGGCGCAGTTCACATCGACAAACTTGCCTGAAATGAGGTGCCGCGCTTTTTTCAGCTCGTAAATACGCCGTGCCAGCATGGACTTGCCCGCACCGGTGGGGCCGCTGAGCAGGATAGGCGAGGGGGAATGGAGGGCGACTTGCTCGATTTCGGCAATCATGCGGTTGAACGCGGGGTTGCGGGTGGCAATGCCGCTTTTGAGGTAGCGCACGGCATCGTGGCGCACGGCGGCGAGGCGTTCGGCCAAAACATCGTAGCGCGCCAAATCCAAATCAATCAGTTCGTAGCTGCCGACTTCCCCGATAGGCATGTTGCGCCTTTGTTTTTTGGGCGGCGAAGTTTGCAGCAGCACGCTGGGGATGCGCCGGCTTTCAACCAGCAAAAACAGGCAGATTTGGGCGACGTGTGTGCCGGTGGTAATGTGGGTGAGATAGTTTTCTGCTTCGGTATCAAACGGATAATGCTCGGCCCAATCGTGCAGCTTGGTATAGACTTCGCTGAAATCCCACGGGTTGCTTAATTCCATCGGCACGAGGCGCACGCTGGTGTGCGGTGCGCTGCTTTCGATGTCGGCTTTTACGGTGTCGGCCAACTCGCGGTAGTGTTCGGCGTAGAAAAGCTCTATGCGGTCGATGTGCAGGTCTTTTTGCTGGCTGATGGCGACATTGGGGCGCCATTTCGACCAGCGTCCTTGCCCCAGCCCGCTGTCGAGTTGGGTGCCGAGAAAGCTGATAACGATGTTTTTCTTGTTCATGTGTGTCAACAGGTTGTAGGTTGGCTTGAGGCCGTCTGAAATTTTCAGACGGCCTCATTTGATGAAAGATTAAGCATCACGGCCGATTTTATCTTCTTTAATCGGTAAGTTAAGCAGGGCTGCGGCGGCGGCAAGCACCATGTCGGCATACCACATCCAGCCGTAATCTCCGAAAGTCGTGATGGCTTTGCCGCCGAGATAAGCACCGAAAAACGCGCCGATTTGGTGCGACAGCAAGGTTAAGCCGAACAGCGTGGCGAGATAGCGTACGCCGAAACGTTTGCCGACAATCGCGGCGGTGGGCGGCACGGTAGCCAGCCAAGTCAGCCCCAGCCCGGCGGCAAAAAGGTAAAACACGGTATCGGTGCGCGGCAGCATTAAGTAAACGGCAATCAAAGCGGCGCGTGAGCCGTACATCCAAAATAAAATGTATTTGCTGCGGAAACGGCCGACCGCCCAGCCCGCCGCAAGGCTGCCTACGACGTTGGATAAGCCGATAATCGCCAACGACCACGAGGCCACAGCGGGCGGCAATCCGCACAAGGCTACTTCGGTGGGCAGATGGGTCACTAAAAAAGCAATGTGGAAACCGCAGGTAAAAAAGCCCAAGTGCAGCAAGATATAGCTGCGGTCTTTAAAGGCTTGCGCCAAAGCCTGTTTGAGTGTTTGGCTGCCGTTGTCTGTGCTTGCGGCTGGTTGCGGTTTGGGTGTGTTGTCGCCGCGGGTAAGCAGGCGGGAAAGAGGGATGATGATCACGCTGATGGCTGCCAATACATACATCGTGCCGCGCCAACCTGCGACGGGCAGAAAAATCAACCCTTGAATCAGCGGTGCAAATAAAAACTGCCCGAACGATCCGCCCGCATTCACGATGCCGGAAGCCGTGCCGCGCATTCGTGCAGGTACTTTGTTGGCAACTTGGCTCATCAAAATCGAAAACCCGCCCGCGCCCGAACCGAAAGCAATCATCACGCCCATCGTAAACGCCAATCCCCAAGCCCCGCTCAACCAAGGAACCATGATGCAGCCAGCCACGAGCAGCAAAGTTCCCCACCGCAGCACCGGCCACGCACCGAAGCGGTCGGCCAAGGCGCCGGTAAGCGGTTGGGAAACGCCCCACATCAGTTGGGTAACGGCGAGGGCAAAGCTGATGTCGGCAATACTGAGTGCGGTATCTTTAACCATAGGCTGTACAAACAGCCCCAGCGACATCCTGATGCCGGAAGTAATCATTAATACGGATGCCGCGCATAAGATAACCAGCCACGCCATCCGCAGATTGTCGGAACGATGGTGCATCACTTGAATTTTTCTTCTAATGGTTTTCTGTGTTTTTTAACGATAGCAGCGGTTTGTTTGAATGAAATATAGTCTGCAAACCGTAGGCATTTATATAGCAGGCCGTCTGAAAAAACAAGCGGATAAGCGGGAAGTGATGGGTGGCGCGCAGATGCTTTGCGGCATAAACAGACGGTGTAATCCAACGAAACCGGTTTGTTTGGATTGATGCCGTGCATATCGGGCAGGGAAACGCCCGAAGTTATCCGCTTAAATGCTTCGGCAGGATTATGGAGGGAATGTTTTGATGCGCAGCATATTGTTTTAAATGAATTTGGTTTTTTAGCATGAATTCTTTTAATTCGCTGCTTAACCGCTCGTTTACACATTCTTTACAACTACACGGAATTACACTTATACTGGGTTGGCAGTTATGCGTCTTGAAAGAGGCGCGGATTGCTTGTGTAGAATGATTTTTGACAACGTTTCACAGGATAAAAATATGGCTCCCGACAAACAACAGCGCCCGGAAAATATCGAGCTGCTCAGCGCGCAAGCGCCGATTACCGATTTCCGCGGCCTGATTACGACCATCATTGCTGCGGTAATCTGTTTCGGTATTTATCATATTCTGCCTTATGAAGCCACCGCCAATAAAGGCATTGCCGTATTGCTGTTTGTGGCTATTTTATGGTTTACCGAAGCCGTGCACATTACCGTAACCGCATTGATGGTGCCGATACTGGCCGTGGTACTCGGTTTCCCCGAAATGGATATCAAAAAAGCCATGAGCAGCTTTGCCGACCCGATTATTTATATTTTCTTCGGCGGCTTTGCCTTGGCTGCGGCGCTTCATATGCAGCGTCTCGACCGTAAGATTGCCGTATGGTTGCTGTCTTTGTCCGGCGGGAACATGAAAGCCGCCGTGCTGATGCTGTTTGCCGTTACCGCATTTTTGTCTATGTGGATCAGCAACACCGCCACCGCCGCCATGATGCTGCCTTTGGCTATGGGCATGATGGATCATTTGGATAAAGAGAAAGAACGCAAAACCTATGTGTTTGTATTGTTAGGTATTGCCTACTGCGCGAGCATCGGCGGCTTGGGTACGATTGTCGGCTCTCCGCCGAATGCGATTGCTGCCAAAGCCTTGGATTTGGATTTTGCCGGCTGGATGAAAATGGGCTTGCCCATGATGCTGCTGATTCTGCCGCTGATGCTGTTTGCGCTGTACATTATCCTGCGCCCGAACTTGAGCGAGCGCGTGGAAGTGAAAGCCGAGCATATTCCGTGGACGCTGCACCGCGTGATTGCGATGTTGATTTTCATCGCCGCCGCCGTGGCTTGGGTGTTCAGCTCCAAACTTAAAGCATCGTTCGGCATTGCCAATCCCGATACCGTTATCGCTCTGACCGCCGCCGTGGCCGTGGTGGTGTTTGGCGTGGCGCGTTGGAAAGAAGTTGCACGCAATACCGACTGGGGTGTGTTGATGCTGTTTGGAGGCGGTATTGCATTGAGCAATCTGCTGAAAGTTTCCGGCGCATCTCTCGCGCTCGGCCAACAGCTGGCGACGGCGTTTGTGGTGGCGCATCCTTTGGTGGTGATTTTTGCCGTGGCCGCATTCATTATTTTCCTCACCGAATTTACCAGCAACACGGCTTCCGCCGCTTTGCTCGTGCCGATTTTCGCCAGCATTGCCACGCAGATGGGGCTGCCTAAAGAAGTGCTGGTGTTTGTGATCGGTATCGGCGCTTCGTGTGCGTTTATGCTGCCGGTGGCAACGCCGCCCAATGCCATCGTGTTCGGCACGGGGCTGATCAAGCAGAAGGAAATGATGCGCACGGGTGTGCTGCTGAATATTCTGTGTATCGTATTGGTGGCCGCATGGGCGTATGCGTTCTACGCTTGATTGAGTATCAGCCGATATGAATAAAGGCCGTCTGAAAACAAACTTTGCGGGTTTCGCAAAAATGTTTTCAGACGGCTTTTGGTATATACGGCCAAGCTTTAACAGATAGTGCGTTACTTCTCTTAAAAATGCAGCACATAACGGTATGCGCCGTTTATCACACATGATAACATTACGCTTTCTACACGCATGCCGTCTGAAAAGCATGAATAGGTTTTTTCAGACGGCCTCAAGCCGATAAGTCAGGATACATTTATGGATGAATTAATCAAAGAAGCCGCCCTCCATTTTCACGAATATCCCAATCCGGGCAAAATCCAAGTTGCCCCCACCAAGCCTTTGGCGACGCAATACGACCTTTCGCTGGCTTATTCGCCGGGTGTGGCCGCTCCGTGTATGGAGATTTATAACGATCCGCTGGCTTCTTACAAATATACCGCCCGCGGCAATCTGGTTGCCGTGATTTCCAACGGTACCGCCGTATTGGGCTTGGGTAACATCGGTGCTTTGGCCGGCAAACCCGTGATGGAAGGTAAGGGCGTTTTGTTTAAAAAATTCGCCGGTATCGACGTATTCGACATCGAAGTCAACGAAACCGACCCTGACAAACTGGTTGAAATCATCGCCTCTTTAGAGCCGACCTTCGGCGGTATCAACCTTGAAGACATCAAAGCGCCCGAGTGCTTCTATATCGAGCAAAAATTGCGCGAGCGCTGCAATATTCCCGTATTCCACGACGACCAACACGGCACGGCCATTATTACCGCCGCTGCCGTTTTGAATGCCTTGCGCGTTACCGGCAAAGCGATTGAAAACGTATCGCTGGTGTGTTCCGGTGCGGGCGCGGCCGCCATTGCCTGCTTGGATTTGCTGGTAGCCTTGGGCATGAAGCGCGAAAACATCACCGTATGCGATTCCAAAGGCGTGATTTACACCACCCGCGAAGACCGCGAACGCATGGACGAGAGCAAAGTGCGCTACGCCGTTCAAGACAACGGCCAGCGCGTATTGGCCGACGCGGTGAACGGCAAAGATATTTTCTTGGGCTTGTCCGGCCCCAATGTGTTGAGCACGGATATGCTCAAAACCATGAACGCCAGCCCCATCGTGTTTGCACTGGCCAACCCTACGCCCGAAATTTGGCCGCCTGAAGCCAAAGAAGCGCGCCCCGACGTGATTATCGGCACGGGTCGTTCGGATTTCCCCAACCAAGTCAACAACGTATTGTGCTTCCCGTTTATCTTCCGCGGCGCATTAGACGTAGGCGCAACCACCATCAACGAAGAAATGAAACTCGCCTGCGTGCGCGCCATTGCCGATTTGGCGATGGCAGAATCCAGCGCAGAGGTGGCCGGTGCCTATGAAGATGCCGATTTGACCTTTGGCCCGGAATATCTGATTCCCAAGCCGTTCGACCCGCGCCTGATCGCCAAAATCGCTCCGGCCGTCGCCCAAGCGGCTATGGATTCCGGTGTGGCTGCCCGTCCTATTCACGATATGGACGCTTATGTAGAAAAACTGAACCAGTTTGTTTACAAAACCAGCCTGTTTATGCGCCCGATTTTCAACCAAGCGCGCAAACAAATTAAGCGTATCGTGTTAACGGAAGGCGAAGACGAGCGCGTATTGCATGCCGCGCAGCAAGTGGTGTCGCAAAAACTGGCGTTCCCGATTTTGGTGGGAGACAAAAAAACCATCGAAGAGCGCTTGCAGTCGCAAGGTTTGACCATTCAGCCCGGCAAAGACTTCGAACTGATCGACATCAACTGCAATCCCCATTTCGAAGAAAGCTGGAAAGAGTATTACCAACTGCGCAAACGCAAGGGCGTAACCGAAGAAATGGCACGTCGCCGCCTGCGCGCCAACAGCACATTGATCGGCGCCTTGATGGTACGTCTCGGCCATGCGGACGGTATGCTGTGCGGCACGATGGGCCGTTTTTACGACCACTTCAACATCTTTGAGGAAGTCATCGGCTACAACAACCCGGAAAACCACGCTTTTGCCATGAACGCGCTGATTTCCAACAAAGGCAACTTCTTCATCGCCGATACCTACATTAATGAAGACCCGGATGCCGACCAATTGGCCAAAGGTACGTTGATGTGCGCCAAAGAAATGAAACGCTTCGGTATCAAACCGAAAGTGGCGTTGGTGTCCAACTCCAATTACGGTTCGCGTAGCGATAAAGATGCCATCAAAATGCAACAAGCGCTGGAGATGATCCGTGAAATCGACCCGGATTTGGAAATCGACGGCGAAATGCAGGCCGACGTGGCGATGGATGAAGAGATGCGCAAAAGCATTTATCCCGAAACCACGCTCACCGGCTCTGCCAACCTGCTGGTGATGCCGAACGTGGAAGCCGCCAACATCAGCTACAACCTGTTGCGCGTGAATGCGACCAACGGCATTACCGTCGGCCCGATTCTGATGGGTATGAACAAACCGGTACACATCGTTACCCCGATTTCTACCGTGCGCCGTATCGTGAATATGATCGCGCTGACGGCGGTAGATGCGCAGCGTCAATAAGGTTGGGTTTACCGTGTTTGCGTAACTTTTTTGCTGTGGCACACCATGTTGAAAGGTGTGCCGAACGGTAAAAGTAGCGATGAGTAAATATTGAAGCTGTAAAAAAACCGGCATGGTTGATACCATGCCGGTTTTTTTATGCTGAAGCCTGAGACCTTTGCAAAACCCTCATCTGCGGCGCATTTCTGCGTTGTGTGCTGCTCGCTCGTTTGCCTATCTATATGATATGTCTGCACTTGCTGCGCTGCTACGCCTTGAACTGCATTCACATCTGAGGGTTTTGCAAAGGTCTCAGCCTTTGTACCATTCAGATAAAAGCCCAAACGGGGCTTAAAAAAATCTTGAGGCCGTCTGAAAACCCGCTACGCGGGCTTCGTCAAAACGAGTAACGCGAGTTTTTCCAAAGCGGGTTTTCCTCACACTTTTTTGAATTGCCAACCACTTTCGTGGAGGCGGATTGTATATCCGCCAGTTGGCGTTTTTAGTAATAATTTGATTTTCCGGCTATATGTTAATCAACAATGGATACGAAATAAGGTTTCTATGCAGTCAACCGCAGCGGAGGGTGGGCAATCCGCCGCTTCGGTTTGATTAAAACAGTAGCATCTAGAACCTTTACCGATTATCCAGCCAAATAATGCTCGCCATGCGGCCGGTTTGCTTTTCGCGGCGGTACGAGAAAAAAGTATCGCGCTCAAGCACGGTGCAGTGGGTGCCGCCGTAAATCATGCTCACACCTTCCCGCTGTAAGGTTAATCGGGCGAGTGCATAAATGTCGGCCAGATATTTGCCTGAACCTATCGGCTCGAAAGCCTGCTCGGTCTGATGGGATTGGGCGCAGAAAGCGTCGTAAACGTCTTGGCCTACTTCAAACGCATCGGGGCCGATGGCGGGGCCGAGATAGGCCATGATTTCAATCGGAGGCACGTTCATGGCGGCTATGGTGTTTTGCAGGATGCCTCCGGCCAAACCGCGCCAGCCTGCGTGTGCGGCGGCGACTACCGTGCCCGCTTTGTCGCAGAACAGCACGGGCAGGCAGTCGGCAGTCATGGCGGCGCAGGCTGCGGTGGCGGTGTTGTCGACGGCGGCATCGGCATCGGGAGATTGGCCGATATGTTCCGCTGTCCGCACAACGGTGGTGCTGTGAATCTGGTTGAGATATACCACGGGCGCGCTGATGTGCGCTTGGACGGTTTGCCGGTTGTGCTCCACATGCTCGGGGCGGTCGCCGACATGGCTGCCGAGGTTAAGGCTGCGGTAAACGCCTTCGCTGATGCCGCCGTTGCGGGTGGTAATCAGCGTTTTGACATGGGCGGGAGCCGGCCAGTCGGCATGGAAGAAAGGCGCGTTTTGATCGGGATGCAAACCGATGGCGGCGTTTAAATCAAAGGGATTGTTCATCATGTTGACCTTTTAGACGGCCTCTGTGGTTTAATGCTCTTTGCCGCAGCAGGTTTTGTATTTTTTGCCGCTGCCGCAGGGGCAGGGGTCGTTGCGGCCGACTTTGGTACCGGAATTGCGCACGGTTTTGGGTTTGTTTTTGAGGCTACGCCAGTAGTAATAGATATCGAGCAGCACATGCGGCAGCTCCGATTCGAGCTGGGTTAATTCTTTATCGGTCAGATGCAGCAGCACTTCGCCGTTGTCGTCTTCGTCATAAATGCCGCCTAGAGCCATGATGGGGTAGAACAGGTCTTCAAATTCTTCGTTGTTTACGGCTTCAAACCAATCGGTAGGCACCACATCCAAGGCATAAAGATAGGCGTTGCACCAAGTGTGGAAGTCGGGGTTTTCGGCTTCGTCGTCATACAGCCACAAATCGGGCAGCATTTTTTCTTCCAGCTTGGTGTGCATGTCCATCACCAAAGCGAGAACCAGCGACTCGATTTCTTTTTGTTCGTTGGGCGTGAACAGGTTTTCGTCGCCCATTACTTCCGGCAGCCATTCGCCCGTGTTGAGTGCGTCCGGGCCGGTGAGCAGCGCCATCATATAGGCCTGAACTTCGTCGCAACGCATGGTGGCGTGGGTTTCTGCTTTGGCATCCAAAAGCTCGGAAAGTCTTTGTCGGGAAGAGTCGTCAAACATGGTGGTTCCTTGTGGGTGCGGCTTGAGGCCGTCTGAAAAATAGGGTGGTTGCGCTTAGGCGGTGTGCAGCCGTTGGCGCATTTGTTCAAATAAACATACGGTTGCCGCCATCGCGACGTTTAATGATTCGGTTTGCCCGAGCATGGGGATTTTGACGCAGCCGTGCACATGTCGGCGTATTTCGGGGCTGATGCCGCTGCCTTCGTTGCCGAACACCCATGCGGCAGGCTCGGTCAGGCGCATGTCGTAGAGATTGTGGTTGTCGGTTTCGGATAAGGCGGTTGCCCAAATATTGCCGGTGTAGTGGCGGCTCCATTCAGGCAAGTCGGCGCGGTCGTGAATGTCCAGTAAAAAATGCGCGCCCATGCCGGCCCGCAATACTTTCGGCGCCCATACGTCGGCGCAGTCGTGGCTTAAAATCAATTGCTTCACTCCGGCAGCCGCGGCACTGCGCATGATGGTGCCGACATTGCCGGGGTCTTGCACGCGCTCCAAAACAACGCAGTCGCCTTTTGTGGGTAAGGCCGTCTGAACGGGAATATCAATCAGTGTAATGAGATCTTCGGCTTCGGTTAGGCCGGAGATTTTAGACAACACGCCGTCTGCCGCCAGAGTGAGGCTTTGCGGCGGCAGATGTTTTACCGCAGCGCTGATTTCAGGCAAATCTTTTTTGGCTTCGGGAATATAAACCTGCACGGGTTGCCTGCCGCTTTGCAGGTAAGACTGCAAAAGATGTATGCCTTCCAGCACCGTTTGCCCGTGTTGGCGGCGGGCTTTGGCTTGGGAAAGCAGCTTCGACAGATGCTTGAGTTGTTCGTTGCGGGCGGAGGTAATCAGTTTCATGGGCGGTATTATAATGTTTTTCAGACGGCCTTGCCTGATGGATAGGGTGGTTTGTGCTAATATCCGTCTGTTTCAAGTCCAATAAACCATTCCCGGTTTGATCAAGAAAATATAGAGGAATCCTAAATGACCAAACAAATTGCCATTCTTCCCGGCGACGGTATCGGCCCCGAAATTATCGCCCAAGCCGTGCGCGTGTTAGACAAATTGATTTCAGACGGCCTCGATGTCGAATATCAATACGCCCCGCTCGGTGGGGCCGCTTACGACGAATACGGCCATCCTTATCCTGAATTCACGCAAAAACTTTGCCGCGAAGCCGATGCCGTATTGCTCGGCGCAGTTGGCGGCCCGCAATACGACAATCTCGACCGCCCGCTTCGTCCTGAGCGCGGTTTGTTGGCCATTCGCAAAGATTTAAACCTGTTTGCCAACTTGCGCCCTGCCATTTTGTATAAAGAATTGGCGAATGCCTCCACGCTCAAACCAGAAGTGGTTTCCGGCTTGGACATTCTGATTGTGCGCGAACTCACCGGCGATATCTATTTCGGCGAACCGCGCGGCATCCGCACGCTGGAAAACGGCGAGCGCGAAGGCTTCAACACCATGAAATACAGCGAAAGCGAAATCCGCCGCATCGCCAAAGTGTCGTTTGAAGCCGCACAAAAACGCAATAAGAAATTGTGTTCGGTTGATAAAGCCAACGTGCTGGAAACCACCGAATTGTGGAAAGAAATCTTTACCGAAACGGCAAAAGATTATCCCGATGTCGAGCTTTCGCATATGTATGTCGACAACGCCGCCATGCAGCTTGTGCGCGCGCCGAAACAGTTTGACGTGATCGCCACCGGCAATATTTTTGGCGACATTTTGAGTGATCAGGCATCAATGCTGACCGGCTCTATCGGTATGCTGCCGTCTGCGTCTTTGAACGAAACCGGCAAAGGTTTGTACGAACCCTCGCACGGCTCCGCCCCCGATATCGCAGGCCAAGACAAAGCCAACCCGCTGGCAACCATTCTTTCGCTGGCAATGCTCGTGCGTTACAGCCTGAACGACGAAGCCGGAGCCAACCGCATCGAAAACGCCGTTCAAACCGTGTTGGAGCAAGGCTTCCGCACCGGCGATATTTTTGAAGAAGGCTGCAAACTCGTTTCCTGCTCCGAAATGGGCAATGCCGTTTTGGCTGCACTGTAACTGGCAGCCAACCTGAATGATTTTTGCATAAAAACAACATAAAAAGGCCGCAAGAGGCCGTCTGAAACTGTTTAATCTTTTCAGACGGCCTTTTACAATCCGTTTACGCCAACTTATCTCAAAAGACACGATAATTCAGCCATTTCACAAACAAAGCTATTTGGAAACAAAGATGAAAAATACCGCAAAACTGATTTTGGCCGGCTTGGTTTTGTTGCCGGCTTTTGCTGCGCAGGCAGATACCCGCGCCGTGCTTGATACCAATATGGGCAAAATCGAACTGTTGCTGGACGAGAAAAAAGCCCCGAAAACCGTAGCCAATTTCGTTAACTACGCGCAAAAAGGCTTTTACAACGGCACGATTTTCCACCGCGTGATCGACGGTTTCATGGTGCAAGGCGGCGGCTTCACGGCGGATATGACGCAAAAAGCCACCGATAAAGCGATTGTGAACGAAGCCGACAACGGTTTGAAAAATACCGTTGGCACCATCGCCATGGCGCGCACGGCCAATCCGAATTCCGCCACCAGCCAGTTCTTTATCAATGTCGCCAATAACGACTTTTTAAACTTTAAAAACAAAACCGTACAAGGTTACGGCTATGCCGTATTCGGTAAAGTGACCGCCGGCATGGACGTGGTTAATAAAATCGCCAAAGTGCAAACCACCGATCAGGCCTATCACCAAAATATTCCTGTGAAGCCGATCGTGATTCAAAAAGTGAGCATCATCAAATAACGGTTGATTCCACTTTAAACGCCTAATCACACAAAAACGCCTTTGAGGCGTTTTTGTGTTGCAATCAGTACTGACACATTTTTACTTTAAGCGGTGAGTTGGGGCCGTCTGAAAAATGCCGCTTAATGCCGTTAAAACCGCAACATGTTGATTGGAAAATAATGAAAAAACATCTGCTTGCCGCCGCCATCAGCTTGGCTGTTTCTACGGCGGGTGCAGCTACTTATACCATCAACAGCAAACATACCCACGCGCGCTTAAGTGTGGATCATTTCGCTACCGGTGAGCAAAGCGCAGGCTTTTACCATTTGAGCGGCAACATGCAGTTTAATCCGCAAAGCAAAACCGGTTTTGCCGACATCATTATCCCAGTTGATACCGTCCGCTCGGGTAGTGAGGAAGTCAATGATTATCTGAAAAGTGCCGAGTTGTTTCATGCTGCCCGATATCCCGAAATCCGTTTTCGCTCCACACGTTTTCATTTCGAAGGCAGCAGGCTAGATGCGGTTTCCGGCAGTTTGACCATGCGGGGCAAAACTGCGCCGGTTACTTTGAAAGCAACGCAATTCAAATGCTATCAACATGTTGCGATAAAAAAAGAAGTGTGCAAAGGGGACTTTAAAACCGAGATAGACCGCACCCGCTGGGGCATTGATTCACTGGCAACTACGGGAATGTCGAAAAAGGTTAAAGTCGATATTCGGATAGAAGCTGCTAAGCAGTAGGCCAGAGACCTTTGCAAAGCTCTCATCTGCGGCGCATTTCTGCGTTGTGCGCTGCTCGCTCGTTTGCCTATCGTGTGATATGTCTGCTCTCGCTGTGCTGCTACGCCTTGAACTGCATCCACATCTGAGGGCTTTGCAAAGGTCTCGGCTAATGAATTTGAGGCCGTCTGAAAATTTCAGACGGCCTCAAGCTATTTGGTTTTACTGTTTTATTCTCAGCTAATACCTTGTTTAATCAATACCCCAAACGCTGACAAATGGTAGATACCAATCCGGCTTGGTTCAAGGTATAGAAATGCAGGCTGGGCGCGCCTTCGCGCAGCAAGCGTTCGCACATTTCGGTTACCACATCTAAAGCCAGTGCTTTAATCGAGGCGGTGTCGTCGGCGTAAGATTGCAGTTTCAGGCGCAGCCAGCGGGGGATTTCGGCACCGCAGGTATCGGAGAAGCGCGATAGTTTGGAAAAGCTGGCAATCGGCATGATGCCCGGAATAATCGGGATATCCACGCCGCGGCCGCGTACGTCGTCCACAAAGCGGAAATAGGCGTCGGCATTATAGAAATATTGGGTAATGGCGGAGTCGGCTCCGGCTTTGACTTTGCGCACGAAGTTGTTGATGTCGTCTTCCGCACTACGCGATTGGGGATGGTATTCGGGGTAGGCGGCTACTTCGATATGGAAGTCGTTGTTGAATTCGGTTTTAATCAAAGAAACCAATTCGTTGGCATAGCGCAGGCCGTCTGAACCTGCACCCATGCCGGAAGGAATGTCTCCGCGCAGGGCGACGATGTGGCGCACGCCCAATGCTTTGTATTCGTTGAGCAAATCGATGATTTCTTGCGCGTGCATGCCGACGCAGGGCAGGTGGGGTGCGGCGGCGATGCCTTCGCTCAAGATGTCTTGAATGGCCTGCATGGTGCCGTCTCGGGTCGAGCCGCCCGCACCGGATGTGCACGAGAAAAATTCGGGGTGAAACTGGCTCAGTTGTTTTCGGGTGATGACTTGTTTGGCACGGCCTTCGGGCGTGCGCGTGGGGAAAAATTCAAAGCTGAGTTTTTTTCTTTGTTGGTTGTGTAAAGTCATAATAGTGATCTTTGGCTTGCGGGTTTATCCCGATGATTGGCTGTTGGAGAGGTGTTATCGGGTTGGTCATTAAATGTTTAAGCGGGATTATGCACGCAAATAAATTGAAATCAAAACCAAGAGCGGCAAGAAGAGTTGAAAAATATTTGCTTGGATATGAATTATTTTTTTATGTATTGATTTTATTAGGAAAGATTTGAATTTTTAGGGAAATAAAGATGTCTGCCATGCACGGAAAAATGCTTCCGATGAGGCATGGCAGACGATATGTTCAACTATTGAAAACAGAAATTACAAAGGCCAGTGAAGGTTGGGATTGCTTTCAATCACTGCTTTAAATTGGTTTTGAATCCGTGTGATGGCTTCTTCGCTGTCGGCTTCAAAGCGCAACACCAATACCGGCGTGGTATTGGAGGCGCGTATCAGGCCGAAGCCGTCGGGGAATTCTACGCGCAGGCCGTCGATGGTGATGATGTTTTCCGCGCCATCGAAGCAGGCGGTTTGCGCCAATTCTTCAATCACTTTGTGGCCGTTGCTGCCTTCGGGCAAATCAATATTCAGCTCGGGCGTGGAAATGCTTTGAGGCAAGGCATTCAGCACAGCGGAAGGGTTGTTGCCGGCGGAAAGGATTTCCAACAGGCGGCAACCGGCGTAGAGGCCGTCGTCGAAGCCGAACCAGCGTTCTTTAAAGAATGTGTGTCCGCTCATTTCGCCGGCCAGTAATGCGCCGTTTTTCTTCATGGATGATTTGATGAAGCTGTGGCCGGTTTTTTCCATAATCGGTTTGCCGCCGTGTTCTTTTACCCATGGGGTCAGCAGGCGGGTGGATTTCACGTCGAAAATCACTTTCGCGCCGGGATTGCGGCTTAATACGTCTTGGGCAAACAGCATCAGTTGGCGGTCGGGGTAAATGATGTTGCCTTCTTTGGTAACCACACCCAATCGGTCGCCGTCGCCGTCGAAAGCAATGCCGATTTCCGCGTTGCAGGTTTTCAGTTCGTTAATGACATCTTGCAGGTTTTTCGGTTTGGCAGGGTCGGGATGGTGGTTGGGGAAAGTGCCGTCCACATCGCAGAAAAGCTCTGTTACGGTACAGCCGAGGGCGCGGTATAAATCGCCTGCATACGCTCCGGCTACACCGTTGCCGGCATCAATCACAATGTTCATCGGGCGTTTGAGTTTAATGTGGCCGACAATGTGGTTTTGGTATTCGGCGGAGATGTCTTTTTCGGTGACTTTTCCTTCGAGGCCGTCTGAAACAAAGCGCTTGTTTTCAATGGTGGCCAGCAGCTCTTGAATGGCTTCGCCTGCCAGCGTGCCGCCGCCGAGCATCATTTTGAAGCCGTTGTAGTCGGGCGGGTTGTGGCTGCCGGTAATCATCACGCCGCTGCCTTCGCATTCGCGGATGGCGGCAAAATAGAGCATGGGCGTGGCAACCATGCCGACGTTCAATACATCTACGCCGCTTTCGGTTAAGCCTTTTGAAATGCTTTCCATCAGTTCGGGGCCGCTTAAACGACCATCGCGCCCCAAAGCAATTTTTTTGATGCCTTTTTCGGCGGCTTTGGACGCAATGGCTTTACCGATTAAGTAGGCTGCTTCGTTGGTGAGGGTTTTGCCGACGATGCCGCGGATGTCGTAGGCTTTGAAAATACCATGGGCGATGGTTGTCATAAGCATTCCTTTGAAGTAAGTGAATGAACGGAAATTTTGCGCTGGAATTGTAGCATAGTCAAAACAGGCCGTCTGAAACCGTTCAGACGGCCTGAGTAATATCGGGAAAAGTAGAATAGGGCGCAAGTAGGCTTGTGTTGCCGAAAGTTTATCTTGTTATGGCTAGGGTGGAAGTTTGAACATGCTTACGTCAGGTACAGCCCTTAAATGGCAAATAATTGATGCCGTGCGGGCAAACCCTTTGTCACAAAAAGCTACCAACAAAGATGAAAATGGTTCTTTTCGAGGGCGAAACAGGCTAGAATAAGCACTTTGCCAAAATCAAATCTGGGCTGTTTGTATTCATGTTGTGGACATTTTTACTGATTGTTTTACTGTGCGCGATTGCGGGTATGCTGTGGGTTCGCCACACTCAGGAGCAAGAGTGGCTGCGCGAGCTGACGTATTTGAGCCGTCATGAAGCCGGAGAGGTATCTTCATCGCAAGGATTGGAAAATACCAAGCCGGCTAAAGCGCTGAGAGGTGTGGATCCTAATCTGAAAAACACCCGCCAGAGCCATCGTGCTGCGGAAGAAGCGAAGGCGGTTTACGACAAAACCGTCGAAAAATTCCGTGCGCTTTCGCCTAAACACAGCCGTAAATTGGATGCTACTTCGGGTACAAGAAAAGAACAGCTTGAAGACGACGAATCCATCAATGAATTACCGATTTTTGCTTCCGCTCCCAAAGCGGCTTTAAAAGCCGATGTTGCTGCTAAAGAAGAGTTTCAGGAAGTCGGAGACGGGGTAGAAGCTGTTGAATCGACAGAAGAACAAGATACACCGATTCGTGCCTTAAAAGCGCAGCCTCTTCCCCGTGAACAAGCGGCAGCAAAAGCCGAACCGGTTGAGCGTTCCGTTGCTGATACGGCATCTTCCGAATCGGCTGAAGCTGAAGAAGAGACAACCGATATTCCTATGTTTGGCGCGGTATTGCAGCCGTCTGAACAAAAAACAGAACGCAAGCGCACTTCGGTAACCGGTAAGGCCATTGCCCCGGCGCCGTATGTTGCTTTCGATGAAGACGAATACCGCACGCACAAGCCGGTAGATGCTTCTTTGCCGGTGATTACGTTGGAAGAAGCTACTCGCGCCTTACAGGAAACCCATTTGGTGGAGTGGCACGACAAAGAAACCGATATACAGCCCGTCAAACCTTTTTCCAATCCTTCTCCCGATATGGAGGTGGTGGAAATCAATTGGAAATTCAAACCGGCTTTAGAAGAAGCCTCGCCGCCTGCGCCCGTGGTCGAGCTGAAAACCATTGATTTGGACGACCCGGCCGTTATGCGTACCCGCGAGCGTGTATTGTCGGAAGTGCGCCAGCTTTCCCATGCCGTTCCCCGTACTGAAATTGCCCAATCTGTTCATCAGGCGGTGGGTAATCCGGAGACGATAGGCGAAGACGACATCCGTTCCAACCTGTTAAGACAGCGCATGGCGCGGCGTCGCCAAATATCGGCGCAAGCTCCTGTTCAGACGGCGCAGCCGCAAATCATTCCTGAGGGAGAAGTGTTTGCCAATCTCGCCCGTACTGATTCGCCTGTAAACCGTCAGCGGATACGCCGCGTCAATACGGCTATGCGTGAAAGCGTTATTCCCGATGCGGCGCGCGTGGAGCAGAGCCATGCGGTGCAGTTGCAGCCCGCAGCGAAACCCGTGTCGGCCATTCAACCTATTTCCACCCGCTTTACGCCGTATTCAGCCATGCCTGAAACGGAAAAAATGGTGGTGGAGCCGCCACCCGTACCGGAGGTGGAGCGTCAAGTTATCGATATTCCCGAACCGCCGGTATTTCATGATGCACAGCCCGCCGTGTCGATTAATACGTTGAAGACACCGATCACGCGCGCGCTTGCGGCTAACGAGTATTCTGAAAATGCAGAGGCTCATGTCGTTACCCGTCCCGGCTGGAGTATTAACGACCGTTTGTTGCAGGAATCCGCACCGGAGCATGAGCAAAGCCGTTTCGGTGAAATTCGCACAACTCAGTTTCAGACGGCCTCAAACCATCATGAAGCCATAAATTCCAGCGAAACACCTGCTGCTGTTTTTGAGCAGCCTGTCGCACAAGCTTCGGCAGTTCAGGCAGATAGGCCGTCTGAACATTCGGGCATGCCTGCAAACACACCTTTGCGGCCGTTGGTTACTGTAAACACCGAAACTTCAAACATTTCACTGCCGACGGTTGCATTACTCCAGCCGCCGCAATTCGACCAAAGCGCAACCCAAACCGAAGAAGCCTTGTTGGAAAACAGCATTACCATCGAAGAGAAACTGGCCGAATTTAAGGTAAAAGTGAAAGTAATGGATGCCTATGCTGGGCCGGTGATTACCCGTTATGAAATCGAACCGGATGTAGGCGTGCGCGGCAATGCGGTGATGAACCTTGAAAAAGACCTTGCCCGCTCGCTGGGCGTGTCTTCCATCAGGGTGGTGGAAACGATACCGGGCAAAACCTGCATGGGGCTGGAGCTTCCCAATCCCAAACGTCAGATGATACGGTTGAGCGAAATCTTCAATTCAACTGCATTTCAAGAATCTAAATCCAAGTTGACGCTGGCGCTGGGTCAAGACATTACCGGCGAACCGGTGGTTACCGACTTAGGCAAAGCACCGCATCTATTAGTGGCGGGTACTACTGGCTCGGGTAAATCGGTGGGCGTGAACGCCATGATTTTATCCATGCTGTTCAAAGCCTCGCCCGAAGAAGTGCGCATGATTATGATCGACCCGAAAATGCTGGAGCTTTCCATTTATGAAGGCATTCCGCATCTGCTCGCGCCGGTGGTAACAGACATGAAGTTGGCAGCCAATGCTTTGACATGGTGTGTGAACGAAATGGAAAAACGCTACCGTTTGATGAGCCATATGGGCGTGCGTAATGTAGCGGGCTTCAACCAGAAAATAGCCGAAGCGGCAGCGCGCGGCCAAACGCTGGCCAATCCTTTCAGCTTAACACCCGAAGAGCCGGAGCCGCTGACCAAATTGCCGTTTATTGTGGTGGTGGTTGACGAGTTTGCCGACTTAATGATGACGGCGGGCAAAAAAATCGAAGAGCTGATTGCACGTTTGGCACAAAAAGCGCGTGCGGCAGGCATCCATTTGATTCTGGCGACGCAGCGTCCCAGCGTGGACGTGATTACCGGTTTGATTAAGGCCAATATTCCGACCCGGATTGCATTCCAAGTGTCGAGCAAGGTAGACAGCCGTACTATCCTTGACCAAATGGGTGCGGAAAACCTGCTGGGTCAGGGCGATATGCTGTTCTTGCCGCCCGGCACAGGCTATCCGAAGCGTGTTCACGGGGCGTTTGTGGCGGATGATGAAGTGCACCGCGTGGTTGAGTATCTCAAGCAGTTCGGCGAGCCGGATTATATAGACGACATTCTGACTGCCGGCGTAGGCAGCGACGATATGTTCAGCAATGCCAACGGCCAACGCAACGGCGATGAAGAGCTGGATCCCATGTACGACGATGCCGTTGCCTGCGTGATTAAAACCCGCAAAGCAACCATTTCTTCGGTGCAGCGTTACCTGCGCATCGGCTACAACCGTGCCGCGCGTCTGATTGACCAAATGGAGGCAGACGGTATCGTTTCGGCACCGGAAGCCAACGGCAATCGAACCGTTTTGGCGCAAAGCAGCGAACATTTGGATTAATTGACCAACCATATTTTCAGACCGCCTGAAAGATTGAAGAGGCCGTCTGAAAATATCCAAGGCTTCTTATCTAAATGAAGCCCAATGTTTGAATGTAAAAGCAATAAAAAATCACACACATTAGTATGAAACGTAACACATTGACTCATTTACCCGCATCGCCCGAACGGCGGCTTTTGTTGGTCGGCGGCGGTGCGCTTTTATGTTTTCCGCGATTGCTTTTGGCCGGCGCACAACGGGAAGAAACGCTGTCGGATGATGTGGCATCCGTGATGCGCAGTTCGGTCAATAACGTGAATCCCGCCCGCTTGGTATTTGACCGGCCGGAAGAAGGCGAGCGTTGGCTGAACGAGATGTCGCAACGCTTGAGCCGTTATGTTCCCGATGAGGCCGAGCGCCGCCGTTTGCTGATTAACATTCAATATGAATCCAGCCGCGCCGGTTTGAATACGCAAGTGGTTTTGGGATTGATCGAAGTAGAGAGCGCGTTCAGACAATACGCCATCAGTAATGTGGGCGCGCGTGGTTTGATGCAGGTGATGCCGTTTTGGAAAAACTATATCGGCCAACCTTCCCACAATCTGTTTGATATCCGCACCAATCTGCGTTACGGCTGCACTATATTGCGCCATTACAATAATGTAGAACGCGGCAACTTGGTTCGTGCTTTGGCGCGTTTCAACGGCAGCTTAGGCAGCAATAAATATCCGAACGCCGTGCTTGGTGCATGGCGCAACCGCTGGCAATGGAACGGTTAAGGTACTTTTTCAGACGGCCTCATAGATAAGCTTAGGCGGGCTTGAAAAGCTCAAGGCCGTCTGAAAGTGAGCTGTGCGAGTTGCGTAAACAAAGCCCTCCAAGTATCAAACAGCTCTAATAAGTGTTTTAAGTGTTTGAACTCCGGCAACATGATATGAACATTGGATGCCGTCTTAAACGCAAGTCAAATCGTGTATAATCGCTTGCATTTTTATCATTTCAATTGACCGTACTTCCTTCTCGGTCGGGCAAAAATATTATGGCAAGAAACAACCGCACACAGATGTTTCCTGAAGAATGGCGCGCCAGTACATCTTTAGCCAGCGTGTACGCACTGCGCATGCTGGGCATGTTTTTGGTTTTGCCCGTGTTGGCTTTATATACCGCTTCGCTCGAAGGCGTAAACGGCGACAAACAAATGGTCGGCTTGGCCATCGGTGCATACGGTTTGACGCAAGCGCTGCTGCAAATTCCTTTGGGCTTGGCCTCGGATAAGTTCGGCCGCAAAAAAGTGATTTACGCCGGATTGGTAGTCTTTGCTATAGGCTGTTTTATGGCTGCCTTTGCCGAAAGCTGGGGTATGTTGGTTGCCGCCCGAATCGTGCAGGGAGCCGGAGCCGTTAGTGCGGCGGTAACGGCATTGGTTGCCGATTTAACCCGCGATGAGGTGCGTACCCGCGCCATGTCGATGATTGGTTTGACCATCGGCCTTACTTTTTCCGTCAGCTTGGTATTGTCGCCGGTATTGGTGGGGTGGCTTGGCGTGCCGGGGCTGTTTGCGATGATGGGCGTGCTCACCTTAATCAGTATCGGCGTGGTAGCGTGGATAACGCCCGATCCCAAAGAATCGCGTTTGCACGAGGATACCCAAGCTTTGCCTTCCCGCTTGGGAGAAGTATTGAAAAACAAACAGTTGCTGCGTTTGGATTTCGGTATATTTGCCTTACATGCCGCTTTGATGGCTTTGTTTACCTCATTGCCTTTTGCATTGGCGGATTTAGGCTTGGCCGACAACCGCCATTGGAAAGTGTATCTTCCCGCTACGGTAATCGGTTTGATTGCGATGGTGCCTCTGATTATCATCGGTGAAACGCGCAATAAATTGAAACAAGTGTTTATCGGCGGAATTTTATGCGTGATTGCCGCTCAAATGGCTTTGATGTTCAGTTTGAACTCAATCGCCGTGATTACAATCTGTATGATTGTTTATTTCATCGGCTTCAATATATTGGAAGCGAGCCTGCCTTCCATGGTGTCTAAAATCGCACCGTCCGACCTCAAAGGCACGGCAATGGGCGTATATAACACTTTGCAATCCGTCGGTTTGGTGGTCGGCAGTGCTTGCGGCGGCTATTTGTTGAAACATTACGGTTTTCCGGGTGTTTTTATATTTTGCAGTGCTCTAACGCTGATATGGTTGTTGATTGCCGCTACTGCGCCTGCACCCCGCCCGGTAAAAAACATGGGTTTTACAGTAGGCGAAACATGGCAAGGCAGGGAAAAAGACCTTTACGCGGCATTGAAAAATTTGCAGGCAGTAGAAGAAATACAGTTTAGTCAGGACAAAAAAACCGTTTACATTAAAGCGTTGCAAAAAGGTTTCGACCCCAAAGCCGCTGAAGCCATCAGTTCAGGAGTAGAAAATGTCATCATTGAATAAAGTGATCTTAATCGGTAATTTGGGACGGGATCCCGAAGTGCGCTATATGCCCAACGGCGAAGCGGTGTGTAATTTCAGCATTGCCACCAGCGAAGTTTGGAACGACCGCAACAGCGGCCAACGCCAAGAACGCACCGAATGGCACAACATCACGCTTTACCGCCGCTTGGCAGAAGTTGCCGGCCAATACCTGCGCAAAGGCAGCTCGGTATATATCGAAGGCCGCATCCAAAGCCGCAAATACACAGGTAAAGACGGCATCGAGCGTACCGCTTACGACATCATCGCCAGCGAAATGAAGATGCTGGGTTCGCGCAGTGGAGGCTCTGCCGAATACGACGGCGGACAAGGAGGTTACCAGCAATCTGCGCCGCAACAAAACTACCAAAGTGCGCCTCCTGCTTACCAACAAGAAGCGCCAAGCGCACCGCCCGCCGCACCGCGCCGTCAAACTCCCGTTGCGCCGGCTGCGCCTGTGGATGATATCGACGACGATATTCCGTTTTGAATGACATAAAGTAATTATTGTTAAGTTATTATTTATTTTTTATATATAACTTATTGTTTTTATGAAAATTTATTGAAAATAAAGCCTTTTGAATGTGTAAACGTTCAAAAGGCTTTTTCTTTTTATATAGATTTGTTATTTTATAAAATCGCATAATAAAAATATTGTAAATATAAAGTTTTTGAGTTATTATAATTTTGTCAATAAGTATTGCGAAATGAACCGATGAAAATAAATCTAGTTACACACAAAACGGGGGAACAAATACCAATAATGCTGGATTCTTCTGATATGCCAGTTGTCTTGCCTAATGAGTTTATCCTTACTAGACGCTCTCTTAGTACCAATACATTAGTTCGGAATTTGAGAGAGTTGTCTGTTTTCTATCGTTGGTTGGCTAAATCAAATTATGATTTATCTGCTAAATTGCTGGCTCAAAATTCATTCAAAGAAGCAGAATTAAAAGGTAGTTTGGTCGAAGCACTAAGAATTGATCAAGTCAATGGGCATATAAGTGCAGTAGCGCCTAATACCTTCAATCAACGATTAACAACTATCCGACAATTTATCAGTTGGTGCATGGATGTACACATAAGTCAGTTGCCATTGTCTTCCTTGGACTACGAGCGTTTAAGAGAGAGAAAATTATTTTTGCTAAATACACTTGATAGTAGCTTTATGTCTACTACACCGAAAAAAACAAGTCTACGTAAAGGGTTAGATGAGGCAGAAGTTGATTTCCTACTTGCCGTATTACGCCCTGATGCAGTGGAGGGATTTGGGCAAGATTTAGCGGTAAAGTTCAGAAACTATATATCTGTTGGATTGATGCTATTTTGTGGTTTAAGGCCAGGCGAACTGCTTAGTCTCAGAGTAGAAGATGTCCAAATTGGCGCGATTTCGGCGATAAATGTTGAGCGTAGACCAGCGGACTTGCTAGATGTAAGGCGACCTAGACCTCAAATAAAACGTAATGGTAGGTGCATTCCAATTGTGAATAGACAGTTTGTTTTTGCATTAAACGAGTACATTGTTACTTGGCGTGAAGTGCTTGAAAGTAAAAAACACAATGGATCAGACTATTTAATTTTAAGTGATGATGGGGCTCCTTTGTCGCAATCCTCAATTACCCAATTTTTCCAGTTGCTGCGATTGCGATATGCTGAGCATCTGCCCAAAAACTTAACTGCTAAGTCTCTCAGGCATACATTTTCATCCAGGCTTGAGAGAGTATTAAGAGCTTCAGGAATGGAGGAGCAGCGTAGAAGAGAAGCGCTGGCCTTGTTGCGTGGTGATAGTAGTTTGGAGTCACAAGATACTTATATAGCACAAGAAGTTGAGGATCAGGCAATTAATTCATTAAAGCGATATCAAGCAGAAATCATGTCAGAGAGGTAGCCTTAGTGAACACAAGATTATTGAAAGCACAGACTGCCAGGCAATTTGAGCCTGAGATAGAGAAATTAATTACTCGAGAAGGAAAGGAAGTTGATATATCTGGTGATATTTGGAGGTTGCCATATTCTGTAAGAGATCATTCAACTCTGGATTTTAAAAAGATAATTAATCTAGACATAAGAGAAGCACTCAAAAACCATGTTATTGACCGACTTAAGCGAATATCTACCCATGCAGGTCACGCAGTGTATCAGGATGTTTGGAGAGAGGTGCTGAGACATTGGGAGGGTCCGTTAGATAAAGTTTATACAGAGTCATATTTAATAAGTTTATTTGAATCAGCTATTAGTCGCGCCCGTTCACGAAAAAGATTATGGGCAATGTATAGGCCGATTCAGTGGTATATTTGGAGTGCGGACAACAACCCGGAATGTGGATTTTCTGGAATTTATGCTCAAGAGCTTGAATCTTTAGAGTTGCCAGGTAACCCTAAAGGCGAAGCTGTGCGGATGGAGGATCCCGAAAGTGGTCCTTTGCATAAATCTCTTGAGTTACCCCTCTTAATAAATGCACTTAAATCGGATGAGGGCCAGTCATTAGAGCATTTACAGCAAAGGGTTGTAGTTGCTCTTTCTATTGCATTTGGACGTAATCCAGCTAACCTAACATTTCTACGAGAGTCTGATTTTGAACGGTTGGCACCAGGGGATAAGGATCCTTGCTACATTATTCGTATGCCAAGAATTAAAAAGCGATTTGTTAATCCACGAGATGATCTTTTGGATGAATATCTTGACCCACATTTTGGAGTTTTGATTGAAAAGTTGATGGAGGTCAGTAAGTTTGTGCCGTTGAATTTTGCTGATAGAGTTTTTGTAAAGCCAGAAGAACGACCATTGCTCATTAATAGGGATGGAAATAAAGCAGCCATTTTATCCAAAGATATAGATAACGTATTTAACCTGACAAGCAATGACATATCACGTTTACTCAGCGCGTTTGTAAAGCGTCATAATATTATTTCCCCACTTACTGGTAAATTGTTATATGTCACACCAAGGCGGTTGCGTTACACCTTGGCAACAGGTTTGGCTGCCGAAGGAATCAGTAAGCGAGAGCTGGCCAGAATACTGGACCATACCGACACCCAGCATGTGAACGTTTATTTTGAGATGGCTGGCAAAATAGTTGAGCACCTCGACAAGGCGACGGCGAAGGAGTTCTCGAAGTACCTCAATTTCTTTAAAGGGACATTGATCGATAGTGATAAAGATGCAGTCAATGGTGAGCGACATGATAAGCATTTAATATTTGTTGATGAGCAAAATCCCGCTGAACAGTCTGATATTGGTGTGTGCGGCGAATCCAGTGTTTGTTACCTTGATCCACCTTACTCATGTTATTTGTGTCCCAAGTTCCAACCCTATCGCCATGCTGATCATGAACATGTTTTGACATGTTTGTTGGCAGGTCGTGAAGAGCGTTTAAAAAAGTACGAGAATACGCGATTAGGAATACAACTTGATGAGGTAATCTCAGCGGTTGTACAAGTGGCTAAACTTTGTGAGTAAAGGAGGAGGGTAATGTCTGATGCTCGTTCTAATCGCAAAGCCAAGGTAATCCCTTTCATTGATAGGTTTGAATATGATAGGAGAACAAATCTTCATGCTTTAGTTAATAAAGCAAAACTAATGAGCTTGGAAGGATTTGAGTCTATTGACTGGGATAACTCTGTGTGGCAAATCAATACTGGTCGTCTGGTTAGACTTACAGGTAAAAATTCTAAAACAGCATCATTTACTTTCTCTCTTTCCCCAAAGCTGGGTTCTGAACCATTAGATGGTTGTTGGGAGTTAGTTACAAAAGCATTGTTTATTCTTAGATACCACAGAAAATATCAATCAACGCCAAATAATCGCAATTTTATTGCTGCGTTAGGATATGTCTCATTTGCTGCTAAACAAATTGGGCAGAATTTGGCTAGGCTAACACCGGAGGCTCTAGATAATGCGTGTGGATTAATCTCTGCACATTACAGTAGCACCACTGCCTACAATCTACATAAGCATGTTGCAGAGTTCGCTGCGCACTGCGATGCCAATGGCTTATGTAAGAGTTTGTTGCAGTACAAATATGCCAAGATGAATAGGCCAGCAAACACAGGGGGACTCAATCATAAAAGGTTGGATGACCCCAAAGTTCTAGAGACGAAATCGGACAAACTTGTTGAACCAGCTGTATTCCGAGTTATCGGTGAACTCTATTTGAATGTTCCGAAAAAGCATAAATACAGATTTTATGTTTTGATGTTGACTTTGCTGGCTTGTACAGGAAGACGATTTAGTGAGATTTCACTATTACCCAATCAGCAATTGTCTTTCGATGATGACGGTAATAGCTATATCGAATATTTTCCGAGAAAAGCAAGCCGAGGTAACGTTTTTACACCAAAACGTAAGCTGTATTTGCCGTCAGAAGTGACTCCCATTGTCAATGATGTACTTATTGAGTTGGCAGAAATGACGGTACGAGCGCGTTCAACAGCAGAAGAAATGCACAAATTTAAGGGACCAGATCTGAGGTTTTTGGCCACAATACCGGAAGATAAAAGATTATACGCGGCGGATCTAGCTCAATTAGGGATCAGTCATACTATTTTGAGTATAAACGGATGGCTCAGAAAGAAAGCTCTCGCAAGGCCAGATTACAACGCATTAACTAAACAGGGAATTAAGCCTGCAAACCCTATTCTTTATACAGACAAAAATGGGTTAACTAAATATTGTTTTCGTGATTTCTCGGAAGCATCTCTCTTGGCTATTCACACAGATCAATTTGGAAAAGAATACTATCTAAAAGATCTTTTATTCATTCGGCCATTAGGACTTTCCAGTGGGAGCTATGCTCACTGGCTAGCCATAAGTTGTAGCCAGTCCATGTTCACCACATTTCTCCGCTATTTTCCTGCGCTTACTGCGGAATATGCTTCTAGCAGTATTCAGGTAGATTTTACCAGTCATCACTTTCGTCACACGCTCAACACCCTGTTGGATGAAGGTGGACTAAGTGATCTACTGCAAACCGAATGGTTTGGCCGAACTAACCCTAGAGATACCAAAGCTTATCAGCATACTTCTCGGGAAAAACGTGTATTAATGCTCAGAGAAGACATCAAGAAAGGTTTAGCTGGGGGGCAGTTAGCGGAGCAAATCAAAGTGGTTCCAGTAGAAATACAGGATGCCATTCTCAAAGCACGAGTTCAAGCCGTACACGATGTGGGTACGGGTATTTGCATTCACAATTTTCTCAAACACCCTGCGAGCGCCATTTGCAATGTTCGGCAGATTGCAAAGACTATGTGTGGATTAAAGATGATAAGATGCGTCTGGATGAGCAGAAGCGTCAGTATGCCCTTACTGTATTAGCTCGCAAAAATGCAGAAAAACAGCTGGACACTAACAAGCCTAAAAAGAGCAGGGACTGGTTGTTACATAATGATAAAAAGCTCAAAACGTTGGCTGCACAATTGGCCGACAACGGGGTGGAAAACTTTGATCCCGAGCAATATTTAAATGAGGTAGAGCATGGTTAAGCGTTTTAGACACATGTCCGATAGTGACATTAATACAATTGTTACCGACTTAGACCGTTGGGCTTTGGGCGAGCTTGGATCAAAATTAACCTGGGCTGTCTTGGAAGAACGTTTTGGTTTTAGCCGTCAGTCGCTTCAGGCTAAGCCTGAAATTAAAGCCGCTTACGATAACGCCAAACGAGCACTGTCAGGCGGTCTAGTAAAAACCAAAGAGCAGGCAACTAAGGAGGTAGAAGGGCTTCAGGTAGAAGTAAATCGTCTCAGAGCGGAATTAGAAGCCTACAAGAGGAAAGAAGAACAATGGTTACGCCGTTGGCAGCAAATCGCCTTCCATATACGGCAGAAGGGGATACAGATGGCGAGTATTGATCAAAAAGTTCCTGTAAATGCAGAGCTGCCTTCCAATACGGAAACAGTTCTAATATTACGGTCTTTTGATAAAGAAATTCCTCCTTCTGGAAGAGCATAATGTTAATAATCGTATTACCGGCTTTCTCAACCATTTAAATAAAGAGTATGGTCTGAACCTAAAAGCGATAGCAGTGGTGAATAAAAGGCAGCAGCCAGGCCGACAGAAAGCCGCTATGGAACGCAAACTCATCGCGTACATGATTAAATGCCGAGAAAAACCCAGTACCTTTAAACAGCGGATATGGCTCAAAATGGCTATGCCTTATTTTCACAAATGTGCATTAGAGAGTAGAAGCAGTATCACTCAGGTGGGAGATATGTACCGGATCGAGCAAAGTGGGGAGGTTTATAGTGTGCCGTCACTAATTCTTAATTTATCTAGCTAGTTCAGATAATTCGAACAAATTATCATGAATAGAAATTGAACTTTACTGCCATCTTCCACACATTATTTCAGACAGTCTGTGGCAAAGTAGCTCTTTCATTGTAAGAGCTCAAATTGGTCATTTTAGTCACTGCACTGTGATTCCATTCTTCCTCCCCTCACTTTCAAACATTTTTCGACTAATCTCACACTAATGCTCGCCATAACACTTTCACTTAATATTATCGCTCTTGGCTTATTTTTTCTATAATGCGATAATTAAAAAACTTTTCCATTCGTGAGAATTCCAATTAAGAATTGAACTCTTAATTATTAATTTTATATCGAAATGTATAATGCATCTATTAAAATAACACAAGAAATGTTTAATGCTGCTGTAAATGAAGTAAAAAAAAGATCTCCTAATTTACGTCCACATTTTACTTTGGGTTATCTATCTGAACAGGATAGGCAAGTTATTGGTTTTTTAGGTGAGTTTGCTTGTGCTGTTTATTTTGGCGAAGATTGGAAATCTCACATTCGAAAAGATTACAGATATGCTGATAAATATGATCTAATTCTAAAAGATAAATCAAACCTTTCTAAAAAATATAAAATAGATGTAAAAACGGAAACTATACCAACAAAAAAAATTTTATATAGAATACTTAACAAAGAAATTTGCGATGATGAACCTTATGGAAGAAGACTAATTCATAAATATCAATTTGAAAACAATCTACATAATTATGACTGGGTTATTTTTGGTGCATTTTTAAGGCCAGCTAAAGCTCAAGGTTGGAATCCGATTGGGAAAGAATGGTATCTAATTGGAGTTATTGAAACCCCAAAAATATTAGAAAATTACAAAATTACAAAAACTTCCCCATTTGGAGTGACATACCCTGAACCCTGTGTAAATGTACGAACATCTGAATTGAAGCAACCTAACAAAAGGAGATAATTATGAAAAAAAACTTTGGAAGAAATAATCAAATAAATTGTTCATGTGGCGACTATTACAAATTTATAGGATATTTAGCAAGCCATCCTGAAGATGTTAAACTTGTTTTTGAAAATAATTCTGAGCAAGGAGCTTGGGGTAATGAAGGTAGAATACAATTTACCAGTGATTTCGTCAGAAAATATTTTAAGCCACGTGGAATCAATGTAACCTCTGGAATAGGAAATATTGACTCTCGTTTAAATTGCAATGCTTTCTTCCAAGAACTTATATTATTAGGTTTTAAAGTAGGAAATAAACAAGATATTTCAACAATAAGAAGCAAAATTGACCCTGATTATATATCCGACTTTGAGGAAGGGGTTAATTTAAGTATAAATTAAAATTAAATTATTAAGTGCAAATGAAACCCACAAAAATACCATTTCCACTACTTTTTTTAAGTATTAACTTACAAAATTACTATTATATTAAACCAAATATAGCCTAACTTTCTTAATCTTGAATTATAAAAAGGGGGCTGTCCTAGATATCTAGGACAGCCCCCTTTTTATAAAAATCATTCTAACCATTCATTAAAACCGCAAGGTGATTTTATTTTTTGTCCTTATATATGCCAAACCAATAACAACTAGAGGTGTCAATATTTAAAGATCTTGTCTGATAATTTCTTGCAACTCTATAAAATTCTCTATATTCTGATGTTGAAAAAAAGTCCATTTGTGTCTTATTAAGCGTAAACTGAAATTTAGGAATTAAAACTGCAACAGAACCATTTACAATGCAGCCTTTGGGTTTTTTCATTACTCTTGGATTGTATGTCATATTAGGTGTTAAATATACATTTTCACTATTAAGATAATTACTTACCTTGTAAGCACATAGTTTTTTCTCATTAATAAATGCGTCATAACCATCTAAATCAATGATATTACCATCATCAGTTATATTTCTTGATTTTAAAACTCTTATATCAAACATATCTGCCTTATATAACTTTGTATTTGCATTTGTAAGTTGTCTATCTCTAAAAACATCAAACACATCAAATTTCATTTGACTATAAACCAAATCAAATTTTTCATTTCTATAGATAACCCAATATGGTAAATTCATATCAAAAATATATTTTTTATCTTGGACAATATCTATCAATTTGGGAAAAGAAATTATTCTCACTTTATTTGATTCATTATTAGATATAAGTAAACTCACGGTTTCTATTAAAACACCTTTAAATCCTTTTTCTCCAAAATCAATAATAACTTCCAATCTATTTTTAATTCTCTCTCTTGTCTCAGAATATTCCGGTGTATTTAATATATTCTTAGGCATAACTAAGGATACAAAATCTGATATGCGTAAAGATTTTTCTAAGAAAAAACCTGCTAAGTTTTTATTTTTTTTACTATAACCATCAGGAAAAAACTCAATATTTGAAACACTTATCTTTGAGAATGGAGGATTACCTATAACAAGATTAACTCGACTGAACTCCATAGTCATAAAATCACCCAGTAAAAATACGATATTAAAATTATTTGGCGTGCAATCAGCATATAGTTCTTTTAATAATTTTAATACATTTGAATCAATATCAATAACAGTTAAATTAACCGTCTTGATATTTTTATACTTCTCAAACAAATAAGGTAAAAAGTTACCAGCTCCTACTGAAGGCTCGATAATATCGATTTCATCAAACCCATCGAAAGATGGTAAGTAATTCATGATTTCTTTTACAATAAAATCATTTGTATAATAGGCTGAGTTTTCTTTTCTTTTTGAATTAGATAGCTCTATTATTAAAGACAAATCAGAAAAGCTAAAATCTACTTTATTTTTTCTTATATACTCCCTAAGATTACATAATTTATGCAACTGATTGAATTCAATAATTTCTAATGCTTCTTTATGCGTAATCATAGTTTTTGTTTAATAAATTGGTTAATTTTTCGAGCCAACTGTCTGAATATCTCTGTAGGAACTGCCTCACCAATACTTTGTCTAATATTAATTTCCTCTTTTTTAGAAATTTTCAACTTTTCATCATGAGATAAATTATTTAATTCATTCAGATCCTTAGCCATCCATTTAAATGATTCTGGAATTGTCATTAACATCATTAATTCTCGAATTGAAAAAACACGGTCGTCTATAGGATGAACCGTATTTTGACTAGCTAGCTGATCATTTCTAGTATGAATACAAGGAGCAACTTTATTATATACTTGACGAGTATATTTATCTGAGTTTTTAGCTTTATTTATAATTACTGTGCCATTAACAATTTTATGCGGTTTTTTAAAATCATCTTTATTATCAAATGCACTTTCTCCCTGCTTTAGAGAAGAAATCCAATCTCTCATTCTTTCAGGGTAAACTCTAAAACTATGATAAAAATCATTTGGATCGTACTGCCCCCATTTTAAGGGCATCATATTTCCAATAATTTCAAATAATTTTTTTTCTTCCCTATATTCTGGATAAAGCATTTCAGGAGTAGTTAAATTCAATATATCATTACGAACACCGATAACCAAAGTACGACTTCTTGATGAGTTAGAACCATAATTTTTAAAATTAAAAATTTTATGATCTATTTTATAGAATTCGGACAATTCACTCATAATCATATCTCCAATTGGAACAATTCTATCATCATAAAAACATCCTGTTTTCCAAAATGAAGACACATTTTCTATAATAAATATTTTAGGCTTTATCTTTTTTATAAGATAAATGCTTTCATTAACTAAACTATTTCTTTCAATTTCATTAGGTTTTTTCTTATGGTTGGCAACACTCATGCCTTGACAAGGAGGAGTTGCAACAATTACATCAACACCCTTTCCAAGATTATTCCATTTATCTACTTCTTCTAATATAGAAAACTTGACATCAGGCGCCGTAACATCTCCTAAAATATAACCACTATTAAATAAACATTTATTATTAATTTTTTGTATATTTAATCTTCTTTCTATTAATTCATTTGTTGCAATACAATCAAAATTTTCTAGTTTAAAGCCATAACATCCTACACCTGATGATGAAAAAAGACTAATATATGTAAGATTATTATCCATATTAATTAAAATCTCCAGCTGCATTCATATAATTAATTCTAACCCATCCAGCCCTACCTGTGAAGGGGTCAAAAAAAATAAATTAAAGTCAATTACCATCCATAGCAAACCATAGTGATTAAAGATAACTATATTGAATCTACTTAATTTAAGTTACAATCTTCTCATGATCTACTCAACAGACTTCCGCCAATTTGCCTTAGCCAAACTCGCACAAGGCATCTCTATCCGCAAAGTAGCGCGGGAACTCGGTATTAGTCCTAATACGGTACACAAATGAAAAAGGAACACCGTACCCAAAGGTTACCCCAATGATAGAAAATCCCGTAAAATCAGCAGGCAGACACTTCTTCAAGATATGGACTAATATCCCAATGCTTATCCTATCTTTGTTGCGGTTATATTTAATTTCGTTATTGCCCACAGTCATTCCTTTCCTGTGTATTTGAATTTACCTGCTTTACTCTTGGTTTCATGCAGTCTGAGACCTTTGCAAAACCCTCAAAAATTCTTTAAATTCCCACTCACATCAAACTCTGGGAATTTAGAGGATTTTGTTCATGAGCAGCTTTTTGCACACCGACGCCCTCCACCACATCGAAAAACATCTCGACCGCTTCCCCCTCATCAAACTCGACCGTATTCTTGACTGGGCACCCATCGAACAATACCTCGCCGGCCGCAAAACCCGCTACGTGCGCGACAACGGCGGCCGTCCCGCCTATCCCCTGTTATCCATGTTCAAAGCCATCCTGCTCGGTCAATGGCACAGCCTCTCCGACCCCGAACTCGAATACAGCCTCATCACCCGCATCGATTTCCAACTCTTCTGCCGCTTCGACGACTTCCGCATTCCCGACCACAGCACCCTCTGCCGTTTCCGCAACTGGCTGGCCCAAGACAACACCCTGGCCGAACTGCTGGATCTGATTAACCGCCAACTGACTGACCAGGGCTTAAAAGTAGAGAAAGCATCCGCCGCCATCGTTGACGCCACCATTATTCAGACGGCCGGCGGCAAACAGCGTCAGGCCATCGAAGTGGATGAAGCAGGCGTTGTCTGTGGCGAAACTACCCCCGGCAAAGACCCGGATGCCGGGTGGATCAAAAAAGACGGCCGCTTCCATCCGGGCTACAAACAACACACCCGTACCGATGCGGACGGCTATATCGAGAAACTGCACATCACCCCGGCCAATGCTCATGAGTGCAAACACCTGCTGCCATTACCGGCGGACATCGCAGAAGGCAGCACCGTCTATGCGGATAAAGGCTACGACAGCCGGGAGAACCGACAACATTTGGCAGCGTGCGGCTTGAAAGACGGCATCATGCAAAAAGCACACCGTGGCTGCCCATTAAGCCAAGAGCAGAAAATCCGCAACGGCCGGCTGGCGAAAGTGCGCTATGTGGTGGAACAAAGCTTTGGTACGTTGCACCGCAAATTCCGCTATGGCCGGGCAGCCTATTTCGGGTTGGGCAAAGTGAGGGCGCAAAGCCACCTGAAGGCGATGTGTGTGAACCTGTTGAAGGCGGCCAACAGGATAGGTGTGCCTGTTGCTGCCTGAATAGGCAGGCAGTGCCTCATAATGAGGCACTTTAAGGGGACTTTAAGGGTAGCTTGTCTACTTTTTACGCAAAAACAGCCGGAACATGATGAAGAATGTTCCGGCTGTTTGTTGGCGTGGGGTTTTGCAAAGGTCTCGGCCTTTCTATTGTTTTTGAGTGATGTTCGTTCATGCTGGGAACATTGAAGTAGAAAATAGCCGAAATCCTGTATTAAGGCTTCGGCTATTTGGTAAAAAAACTATTATTCTGCAAAGGTTCCGGCCTACTTGCCGTCAATCAAAAAGCTGGTGAAACCGAAAGCTCCCCTCCGTCGTCACGACTAATTAAACGCCACAGAGTTTCTGCCAACAGCATTTCCGGTTTGGGTACATCCGGGAACAAGCTGCCTTTCTCCAAATGCACTGTTTCTCCGTCATGATTATAAGGTTGCCATATGCCGCTGTACGGCACCCGTACATTTTCTCCACCTTCTACCAATATCGGATATGTTTTGACTTCTTTCTTCTCTTGGTTCAAAACACCGTCCTGCATATTCGGGTTATCCCAACGATGCGCCCAATGATAAGTTTGCACTGCATTGAAGTGAGGCACATCGTGCAAGTGGTGTAAGCGGTTCGGCGCAACTTTGCGGATAGATGTCAATACTTCATTCAACGCCTGATACGAAAGCAGCAACGGTTCGGCTGCGTTGCCCATATCAGGAAGATCGTCGATTTTGACGATACGGACACCGTTTTCCCGCTCCGTTATTGCTATTTCAGAATATTGGCTGACTAAACGCTGCCAAGCTTCGGCATCTATCCGTTTAAACATAGATTTGCCCAACAAGGTGTACCATGCAATGCTTTTAATAGCATCTGCATACTCTCGATAGCCGGAATATGCCGTTGAATTCGGCATAACATTGTAGTAGTGAGTAGCCACCTGATATTCATGTGGTTCCCATTCTTGAGAATCGTAAGGAAGAACACACTCCAAACCCGCATAACCGTGGAAGACGTCGAATGTAGAGCACAGGTAAACCACCCAATCTTCAAACTCCTGTTGCTTTTCAGCTGATTTCAACCAATCAAGGGGAAAAACTAAATGCAGATAGCTTAATTGATTGTATTCGCTTTCTCCTGTCGGCGATGTGGTTAGCGTTTCGCAAACATAATCATCTGCATAATCTCCCCAACGATCGGTTCCCAAAAATAAAGACAGCCGTTTATCTTTTTTCGCATAGGAATCCAATTTCTCAACTGTCGACAAGAACTGCTTTTCTGTAAACTTCACAAATCTGCCACTTTGTGCACTACCGAATAATCCTACTAGATATTCACCATATTTTTCTTTATAAAGTTTAAATATTTCCAATACCTTACCTTGGCCTTTTTTACTGCCTCCGCCATAAAAATAAATGGTTATTCCCAGCCCCAGTTTCGAGTATTCTTTATGCTCCTGATCGTATAAAGCACATCTTTGCCCATGAAAAAATATATCGTTCAAACGGTTATTCCGTTCCTGTGGAGTCATGATCTTATCCTTTATCAATACTGATGCAGTCTGAAATTTTCAGTTGGCCGCTATCAGCGGGTAGCCGCGACCATAGTGCCGCCTATACCTAATGAAACCAAAAATGCCTGTACCGCTGCCGCATAAGGAGCTGTTCCTGTACCTGCAGTAAAAAAAGTTACTGCCGCACCGATGGCAATAACCAGAACAATCACACTACCTACAGCCATCACTTGAAACCAGTCGATTTTTTTAAATTCTTCAATCGTCCAGTCGGTGGCTTTTTGTATTTCTTTCATAGCCGCATCCAATTGCTTTTGCGTCCAAGTTTTCAGCACTTGCCCTTTTTCATTTACCCATTTCCATGTAGCATTGGCTTTATCTTGCACAAATTTGCCCGCAGTAAACATCCACGGAGCATGCTTACGAAGATATTGTTCAGCTTCCTGAGAGTAAGCTGAAATACGACGGCTATAAGATTGGTAGGTATTCTCTGCTGAAATCAATATCGAATCTACCCAGTTTTTTCCATCCTGTACCCATTTTTCCCAAAAATAGCCTTTCGGTTCGGCTTTAGGTGCATATACCGGTAGCGGTGCGGTAATCGGTCTGCTTTTATCGGTATCGTAACTGCTGACCTTTAAAACAGTAAAACGATTTCGGCCTCCTGCTATTTGTGTATAGTCATCCCTTTGTTCTTTTTCAAGCCTATCCTTATCAAACTTAATCTCCACTACCCTTGAAAGGTTGTCTCCGTAGCTGTCTCCGGTAAGTGGATACACTGCTGCTCGTCAGTTGTCCACGTTATATCAAGTTTGTTATGCCGCTCCTGACAAAAGCAATTTCATCAAAGAACTGATTAAAGAAAGGATGATGAAGGAACAGGCACAACAAGAAAAGGAATATAAAAATGACTGACCTGTACAACGACTATACTTTTTCCGACGTCAGAAACGATCCCATCGAAACCGATCCTTACCCTAGAGACGATCCGCTTTATGCCTCTTTAGACCTAATGAATGCATGGCATAAAGATGAAGCAGGTGAAAGAATGCTTGAGCAATCCGATGAATTGCGTAAGCTTGAGTATCAAGAATTCTCCGATCGAATGATAAGGGAGTATACAGACAAATTCACACAAAGTCTGTATGAAACCCGCAAAGCCCACAGCTATCCGGGCGAAGGTTTGAGCGAAAGCACCATCACCGTCGTACTGATGGTGTTAATCAACGGCCTGTTCTTCGGTGCATACCTGTTGTGGAAGCACTTTTTCTAAGAGGTGTTGTGATGAAGTTATTCAAACGCATGACTGCGGCCCTAGTTCTGTCCTTTGCCTTGGCGGCTCCCGCTTCGGCAATGGAAGGACAGGATTATTTGGACGCTTTAATGGCCTTCAACCGCGGCGGCTTGGACAGATCCATCGACTACCTGTACAACCTGTCTGACGAAGGCGACGACGATGCCATGTACTACATCGGCCATCTGTATTTGAGCGCCAAACGTTACAGCGACGCCATCGCCCTGTTCAAAGGTGCCGACAAAATGGGCAACAACAAGGCGACTTATTGGCTGGCCGTTGTCTATATGGACAAAAATTTCTACGACTACAATCCGGCCAAAGCCCACCGCTATCTGAAAAAAGCCGCCGAACAGGGCTTGGGGGCCGCCATGTACCACACCGCCTTGCAGCTGATGGACGGCATCGGCACCAAGCCCGACCCCGAAAAAGCAAAATGGTGGATGAAAAAAGCCGCTTCCATCCGCAACCATTTCGCCCTCGAAAAAATGAAAGAGAAAAAGTGGCAAAATTAAATAACTAATAATAACTGATGGGTAGGATCCCCACATAATTCTCTAATGAAATATACAGTTATCCATGACAAGGAAAGAAAAATATGAAATCTAAGCTATTAATACTGTCGGCCTGTTTGTCTATGATGTTAACCGGTTGCATGGATTTAGAATCTCAAAGGATGCGACTGGGTTCTCTTTCTGTGCCAAAAAATTTTGAAAAGTTAAAAACGATAGCAGACAAAGGGGATCCTACTGCTCAATTATTGGTTGGCCATGCTTATTTTCAAGGCGATATCGTCAGAAGAGATTACGATTTAGCTAAGAAATATTACACCCTTGCAGTAAACAATGATCATAACAGCCGTTGGCAACAAGAGGGCTACAAAGAAACTGCAAGGCATCAGTTAAGAGAAATTGCCAACTTACGTGACCCGGTTTATCAACGCCGTTTGGCACAAAAACGCCAAGCAGAAGCAGAAGAAAGACATAGACAGGCTCAAGCGAAAGCACAAAGAGATGCTGTCTTAATGAAAAAAATAGGCACAAGAATCTGCACGGAAGACTTGCGCGCCGGTTTTATAGAAGGATTTACGGATCAAAAAATTAAAATCAGGCTGTATGGTAATCAAATTATTTATGATTACCCTTCAAGATGGTATGTCTGTGAAAAATAAAAAGTCAGAGGCAGATTAGTCTTCAATATCACGCCAAAGCTACAGTTTTTAACTGCTGCTTTGGCATCCCGAAGTTACAACGCAACGCCGTATTCTTTCGGGAACAGGTGAAAGATTACGTTCTATTCCGTTGCATTCGCGTAAGACAAATTTTATCTGATCCCCAAATTCCCAATGCCGTAATGTAGCTTTAGCGGTTGACAACTACAGGTACAAAATTTCTAAAAATCATAAGGTATCTTAAGTAAGGATTCCTTGCTTGTTCATGTCTACACATATACAGGGAAAGATTTCGATTAATCAGTTAGTTAACAAGGTGCTTTATGAAAAATCTAGCTCAATCTCTCATCTTGTGTGTCCCTCTTTTGTATCCGCTTCATACTCTGGCTGACGCCAAAGCGGACAAAATCCGTTTTGTTAAGAAACTCTATGCCCATCAAGCAAAAATATACAACAGCTACAACGCAAAAATGTACAACGACTACAACAACAATAGTCAAAAAGCACCTAAATATCACGATGCAGTTGAGCCGTATGCAGATACCAAGTTGGCAAAGGCTTATGCCAAAGCTCACCAATATGACAAACTTGTCGATAAGATATTGATGGGTGAAACCCTAGATGAACTGTGCCTACAAGGGGTCACACAAATGTATGGTGGGGGGCAAGATTGGGATACCAGCGTCAAAAGAACTTATTCGGTTGAGAAAGACGGAAAGGTGAAAGTGTATTTTCGTCCTTTTAAGATACCTTCAGCAGAACATGTTACTGTCCGCTACCGCTTAAAAAAATACGGAAACAGTTATCGGGTGGCCGATATGGAAATCAGATCTCTTGATCCTGATACCAAAAAAGTATGGCACACACCATCATATAAGGCCAGTTTGTACGCCTGTATCGAACAGCAAAAGAAAAATTACAATTTTAAATAGAGAAAATCTAACCATGAAGAAGCATTATCCGGCAGCACTGCTTTACCGATATCCTGCCAAGTCATGCCGCTCAATCACTATCTAACGTCAGAGGGATTTTAGGCAGTCATTCAGCAGAAACACGCAGGATATCGTTGCCATTTTTAAATCATAATCGAAAGGGAATATATGCGTTATCTATCAGTAATTTTGGGATTATTGGCCGCTTTGTTATTGGCGGCTTGTGGAAACAAACATGACAAATTTGTGGGTTACTGGCAATTGGAAGAAGATAAAGATCAGGTCTGGATTGTTAGAAAAGTCGATAACAATACTTACACCTTTAATCATATCTACAAAGATAAAAAGGGTATGCAGGGCAGTGTTTTAACCAAAATGGAAAACGGTGATTTTGAGTATCCTGAAAACAAAGCAAGGGCTGTGATGTCCGAAGACGGAAAAACTTTTAGGGTCGGCTCTCAAATCTGGTACCGGATTACAGAACAACAAGCCGAAGAGGAATTGAAAAGAATTGAAGCTATACTGGCTCAAGTAAAAAAGAATCGGGAAACCTGTCAAAGTTTACTTAATGAGTATAAGCAACAGCGTCAAAAATTCACCACTATTATAGATACTGGGAATACGCTTGATTACTTTAAACGTAAAGAGGAACAAGATAAGAAAAAAGATGCCCTATATAAACAATATCGACAAAAAGCCGCAAAGATAACGGATTGCGCCGATACTTTTTTCATCAATCATGATATCGGGATTCGCCCTTAAAGTAAGTGAGGAGCAATCAAAATGAACAGCAAAGCTTTAATTTTTAGCATTTTATTGTGCGTGATGATTCCTGCTCAGGTTGAGGCTAGAGACACCGAGCCGTTAACCCAAATGGAGGAAGTAAAGGCTAATCAAGCCATTCGTTCGTTGCAACAGGGAGACTACAAAACAGCCCTGAAAATTTTGGAAAGATTTGCAAGAGCAGGCAAACCGAGTTATCAGTATTTGGTTGGCCTCATCTATTTGAAGGAAAATAGTACAGAAACCAACTTTCCAAAAGCCAAATACTGGCTGGAAAAGTCTGCCCGACAAGGTTATATTGATGCACAAATGGAGTTAGTCGGCCTATATTTAAACGGTCAGGGCGATACATTCAAACAAGATTACCGGAAAGCACTTTATTGGACTGAACAAGCAGCCAAACAAGGCCATGTAGGCTCTCAACAGACATTAGCTATCATGTACTTGGATGGGACAGGCGTTCCTGTCGATTTAGCTAAATTTCTCTATTGGACAGAGCGGGCGGCAGAAAACGGGGACCGTGTCGCCCAATATAATTTAGGCATCATGTACATGAATTCAGCACCTGAGCTAATCAGCTTGAACGTTCCTATGAATATCCCCAAGGCCATTGCTTTAATCAATAAATCCGCGGTACAAGGCTATGACAAAGCTCAATTTTATCTCGGCAAAATTTATCAATACGGCCTCTATCACCCGATGGACAAGGAAAAAGCCCGTTTTTGGTACCACCGGGCGGCAGAGCAAGGGCATGAGGAAGCTGCGGAGTATTTAAGAAACTTGTAGAATGAGATAATAAACTAAGGAATAAAACCGCTTGAAATTTGAATTTTCAAGCGGTTTTATTTTCAGCTGAAATAAATTAACTTTAAATATCACAGCTAAAGCCGTAGGATTTTTAGTTGCTGATTGAGTGTCCCGAAGTTAAAACAACCCCCCATATTTTTTCAAGTACAAAATATAAAGGAAGAAACCGCCAGTAAATTCCATTGTATTTACATAAGACATGTTTTGTTTGATTCAAAAAATTCCTAATACAGCTAATATGGTTTTGTCGGGTGGAAGCAACTTATTGTGGTTTATATCTGGTGGTAGTAAAAACCGCTTATAGACTGGTAATCGATGTCAGATTCTTGGATTTTTGTATCGAGGCTTATTTCGCTGAAAAAAGGATTGCCAGGAATAACTTGTACCAAGGTTGGAGAATTAGGTTTTGATAACGTAAGAAAATATAGAGAGTAGGGCATGTAGTTTAAAAGTGCCTGAGATCTTGTTCGCTTCTTGTTCCATAAAGAGGATATGACCAATAGGATACACCAAGACTCAATCAACTTTTAGTTGGTAAGTACTGACACTAAAAGTGTCAAGATTCTATCTTTACTCTTAGTGGTCAATACTTACATAGTATTTGCTCAAAACGTTGGTAATATTAGGCTTAATTTCACAATTTTATATTTTTATGTTTTAAAATCTAATATATTCAATAAGTTAAATTATTTTGTGGCTTCTTTATGTGAACTACCGTTCTAGCCCTGATCAATCAAACTCCAGTATGTTGCTTAAGCACATGCTTGAAGTTTGAAGAGCATACAAAAATAGCCGCCACACAATTTTGTGTAGCGGCTATTTTTGTATCCGGTTTTGCTTTGTATCTATTTTTATCTTTTTAGTATTAAAAACTATCTTCAATGCTATTCAATATAAAATACTCATGTTTCTTTGAAATTTTAAAATATAAAAATTTTCTATAAAATCAGAGTAATATCGTATATTTTTTTGAAAAATATCTTTTGGCACATGTATTGCTTTATATGCAATATCTACAACAGTTCCAGTATTTAATTATGCAGAAATTTATTCTTATCCGCGGGCACCAAGGTTCGGGAAAATCCACTTTTGCAGATAAAAAGATGGCCGAGTTTCGGCAGGAATATCCTGATGCCCAGATTTTTCATATTGAAAACGATATGGAAATGACCGATTCAGACGGCATTTACCGTTTCTCGAGTGAGGCGTTGGCTAAGGCGCAGGCTAAAGGTTTGGCGGTAATGAAGTCGGCGTTTAAAACCGGCCAGAGCAATCTTCAGGCAGATATTTTGGTGGTGAATTCCAATACCAATCAAAAATCGTCTGCTTGCATCCAGCTGTTGCAGCTTGCGCGAAAACATGGTTTTGAAACGGAAATTTACCGTATGCACAATTTTTATCGCAATGTACACGACGTTAAAGAAAGCGATGTGCTGGCAGCTTATGTGCGCTTGAACAATAACCGCTTGCGCGATGAAATCCATGTGGAGGCGGTGCAGCCTATGAGCGAGTCGGTGAAAGCCAATATCGGTAAATTGGAATCTTTCGGTAAGCAGCGGCCTGTTTTTGATGAAGATAGGCAGACGTTTGTAACTGAAGAGTATCTAATGTTTGGCCGCAGCAATTTTACGGTGAAGCAAGCCAAGCTGTATCCGGAATTGCGGGTGTTTAAATATGCGCGCAAGGTGTTTTATGAAAACCGCTTTGATGATGCGCTGCTGGAAATGCGCGGTTTGGTAATGGATGAGCACAACCATATTATTGTGCGGCCTTTTAAAAAGGTGTTTAACTATTCGGAGCGTATCGGGAAAAACAGCCGTTATCCGATTGATATTTCAGACGGCCATTTGGTCGATGCGGTGGTGAAGGTAAACGGGTTTCTTGGCTGCTGCACTTATGTGGAATTGCCCGAGCAGCATCCCAGCCTTGGTACGGCGTTTGACCGGAATGTGATTTATTCCACCACAGGTTCGCTGGATAGCGATTTTGCGAAGATGACGCGCGAACATTGCACCCAGTATGAAAAGCTGTTCAAACAATATCCCAACCACACTTTTTTGTTTGAAATCACCGATGAAAACGACGTTCATATTATCAACGAGCATTTTGGCGAAACACTGATCGGCATGATTGATGTGCGAACCGGGCGCCAGTTTAGCGAGCATGAGTTAAATGCTGTGGCGGATCGGTTTAATGCTGAAAACGATGTGCAGATAAAACGCCCTGAAATGCTGGAAAAACTGACGTTTGGCCGTCTGAAAGAAATCCTGAAAACGGTGGAGCATGAAGGGTTTATGGTGTTTGATGCTGAAACTCAGGAATTATTGTTTAAGCTGAAATCGCCGTATTATCTGGTTTCCAAGTTTTTCGGACGCAGCAACGAAGGCAATATCGGGCGCAAGCTGGATAAACGTCATGTCGATGAAGAATATTACCCGTTGATTGACCATATTCGGGAGCATCAAGCTGTGTTCAATCGTTTGGGTGAACTGGATAAAATTGCCTTCATTCAAGAATTTATTAAAAACAGCATTTGAAAGATTTTCAGACGGCCTCAGGCATCAAAGCCGTAATCACGCATGGAGGCCGTCTGAAAAAATTGAAAACCGATTATACGAAGCATCATCATGAGCAAAATATTCTTCACTTCCGACCTGCATTTTTCGCACAAAAACATTGCCAAACTTTGCCCCGAGTTCCGTCCGGCTACCGATTGTATCGATGAATTGGACGAATACATGATTGAGGCATGGAACAACACCGTGTCGCCGGAAGATACGGTTTACAATTTAGGCGACGTATCGTTTGCGCACAATATCGGCAAAATCGAAAACACATTAGGCCGTCTGAACGGCAAACATCATTTGATCTTCGGCAATCACGATAGTTTGATTGCACGGCACAAACGCCATTTTTTGACAACTTGCAAGCACGACGGAAATCCTTTGCTGTCGTCCGCGCAGCATTACTTGAAACTCAAGCTGCCGGAAATCAGCAATATATTGATTCTGTTTCATTATCCCATTCATGAATGGGACGGCTGCCACAAAGGTTGGTATCACCTCTACGGCCATCTGCACAACCGTACCGCACCGGTGCCGGGTAGATTATTGAATGTAGGATGGGATTTGCACGGGCGTTTTCTCACGCCTGCCGACATAGACGCTTTGCTGAAAGATTTACCTGAAATGGTTTATTTTGAAAACCAAAAATAGAAGCCGCTAATGATTAAAAATGCCGTTCCGCCAATAATGGGGGACGGCATTTTTGTTACCGCAAAATATTAAGATTGGTATTGCACCGAATCGCTGCCCGTATTTTTTTGAATGAACTCAATCTTGTAGCCGTCAGGATCTTCGACGAAAGCAATCACCGTTGTGCCGTGCTTCATCGGGCCGGCTTCGCGGACAACTTTTCCGCCTTTGGCGCGCACCGCATCGCACGCGGCATAGGCGTCGTCCACTTCGATGGCGATATGGCCGTAGGCATTGCCTAAATCGTAGCTTTCCGTATCCCAGTTGTGGGTAAGCTCAAGCACGGTGGTATCGGATTCTTCGCCGTAGCCCACAAAGGCCAAAGTAAATTTACCGTCGGGATAGTCTTTTTTGCGTAAGAGTTTCATGCCTAAAACGTCTTGATAAAATGCTAACGATTTGTCGAGGTTGCCGACGCGCAGCATGGTGTGGAGCATTCTCATGGTGGTTCCTTGGTATAAGAGAGAAACCGCAGATGCGGCAAGAATGTCTATTTTAACATAAGCCTGTTTTATCCCGCTGGCAGCAACGGTTTGATATGTATCGGAATAGCGTTTTTTTCAGACGGCCTGTGTGTTTGAAGCAACGTAAATTGTTAACATTTTGATATTGTGTTTGCGCTTGAAATTCGTTATAAAGTGGCTGCTAATTTATATTTAATCGTATTTTTAATGTGACTAACGTGTTTATGAGGAAAATGAGATGAGGATTGGTATTCCGAAGGAATCTCTGCCCGGTGAAACCCGTGTTGCGTGTACCCCTGCAACCGTAACCCAGCTGCAAAAACTGGGTTTTGAAGTTGTGGTGGAACGCGGCGCCGGTTTGGCGGCGAGTTTGGATGATGCGGCATATGAAGCTGCCGGTGCGCTTGTGGCGGATGCAGCGGAAGTATGGTCTAGCCCGCTGATTTATAAAGTCAACGCACCTTCTGAAAGCGAAGTAGGCCGTCTGAATGCGGGTCAAACGCTGGTGAGCTTCTTATGGCCCGCACAAAATCCCGAGTTGGTACAAAAGCTCACTGATCAAAAAGTGAACGTGCTGGCGATGGATATGGTGCCGCGTATTTCACGCGCACAGGCATTGGATGCGCTGTCGTCTATGGCGAACATCAGCGGCTACCGTGCCGTAATCGAGGCTGCAAATGCGTTCGGCCGTTTCTTTACCGGCCAGATTACCGCTGCGGGTAAAGTGCCGCCGGCGCAAGTGCTGGTGATTGGTGCAGGCGTGGCCGGTTTGGCGGCGATTGGTACGGCAAACTCGTTGGGCGCGGTGGTTAAAGCGTTCGACACCCGTTTGGAAGTGGCCGAACAAATCGAATCAATGGGCGGCCAATTCCTCAAGCTCGATTTCCCGCAAGAGTCGGGCGGCAGCGGCGACGGTTACGCCAAAGTGATGAGCGAAGAGTTTATCGCGGCGGAAATGAAACTGTTTGCCGAGCAAGCCCGACAAGTGGACATCATCATCACGACTGCGGCCATTCCGGGCAAACCTGCGCCCAAGCTGATTACCAAAGAAATGGTGGAAAGCATGAAGCCGGGTTCGGTGATTGTCGATTTGGCGGCGGCCACCGGCGGCAACTGTGAATTGACCAAACCGGGCGAGCTGTTCGTTACTGATAACGGCGTGAAAATCATCGGCTATACCGATATGGCCAACCGTTTGGCCGGCCAGTCTTCACAGCTTTACGCCACCAACCTCGTGAACCTGAGCAAGCTGTTAAGCCCGAATAAAGACGGTGAAATCACGCTTGATTTTGAAGATGTGATTATCCGTAACATGACCGTTACCCGCGACGGCGAAATCACTTTCCCGCCGCCCGCGATTCAAGTGTCCGCCGCGCCGCAACAGCAAGCGCAAGCCGCACCTGTGGCGAAACCCGAGCCGAAACCCGTTCCGACATGGAAAAAACTGGCTCCGGCGGTGATCGGTGCGGTGCTGGTATTATGGATGGGTGCCGTTGCTCCGGCCGAATTCTTAAACCACTTTATCGTGTTCGTACTGGCTTGCGTGATCGGCTATTATGTGGTGTGGAACGTGAGCCATTCGCTGCACACGCCGCTGATGTCGGTAACCAATGCCATTTCAGGCATCATCGTAGTGGGCGCATTGCTGCAAATTGGGCAGGGCAACGGCGTGGTGTCATTCCTCGCCTTTATTGCCGTGCTGATTGCCAGTATTAATATTTTCGGCGGCTTCTACGTTACCCGCCGCATGTTGAATATGTTCCGTAAAGGTTAAGGAGGCGAGAATGTCACAAGGATTAGTTACTGCGGCATATATCGTCGCCGCAATCTTATTTATTTTTTCATTGGCTGGCCTGTCGAAACAGGAAACCGCCAAAAACGGCTGCTATTACGGCATCGCCGGCATGATTATTGCCTTGATTGCCACCGTGTTCAGCGAACAAACCGCAGGTTTGGGCTGGATCATCATTGCTATGGCTATCGGTGCGGCCATCGGTATTTACAAAGCCCAAAAAGTGGAAATGACCGAAATGCCCGAGCTGATTGCCTTGCTGCACAGCTTTGTGGGTTTGGCTGCCGTGTTGGTGGGCTTCAACAGCTTTATCGAAGCGGACAATGTATCTTCCGATATGCACACCATTCATTTGGTGGAAGTGTTCCTCGGCATTTTCATCGGTGCCGTAACCTTTACCGGCTCGATTGTGGCGTTCGGCAAACTGAACGGCAAACTTAGCAGCGCACCTTTGCAACTGCCGCACAAGCATAAGCTGAATCTGGTTGCTTTGTTGGTGTCGTTTATCTTGCTGCTGGTGTTTGTATCGGCTGACGACGGCAGCTGGTTCGCCCTGATTCTGATGACCGCTATTGCACTCGCGTTCGGCTGGCATTTGGTGGCTTCCATCGGCGGTGCAGATATGCCGGTAGTGGTTTCCATGCTGAACTCGTATTCGGGCTGGGCGGCTGCCGCAGCGGGCTTTATGCTTTCCAACGACTTGCTGATTGTTACCGGTGCGTTGGTCGGCTCAAGCGGTGCGATTTTGTCTTACATCATGTGTAAAGCCATGAACCGCTCGTTCATTTCTGTGATTGCCGGCGGTTTCGGCACCGACGGTTCTTCCGCAGCAGCAGGCGAAGAAGAAATCGGCGAATACCGTGAAGTGAAACCCGCCGAAGTGGCGGAAATGCTGAAAGGCGCAAACTCAGTGATCATCACGCCCGGATACGGCATGGCCGTTGCTCAAGCGCAATACCCCGTTGCCGAAATCACCGATTTACTGCGCAAACAAGGCATGGAAGTGCGCTTCGGTATCCACCCCGTAGCAGGCCGTTTGCCCGGACACATGAACGTATTGCTGGCCGAAGCCAAAGTGCCTTACGACATCGTGTTGGAAATGGATGAAATCAACGATGATTTCCCCGAAACCGATGTGGTGCTGGTGATAGGCGCGAACGACACCGTGAACCCCGCCGCCCAAACCGATCCGAACAGCCCGATTGCCGGCATGCCGGTATTGGAAGTATGGAAAGCCAAAGAAGTGGTGGTGTTCAAACGTTCGATGAACACGGGCTATGCCGGAGTACAAAACCCGCTGTTCTTCAATGAAAACAGCGTGATGTGCTTCGGCGATGCGAAAGCGACTGTGGACGAGATTCTGGCGGAATTGAAGAAATAAGGCCTTCTGAAAAATATAGTATTTGTTTAAGCGTTTAAACAAAGGCCGTCTGAAAATTTTCAGACGGCCTTTGTTATTTACACAGATGGAGTTTAATCAGGATCGAGTTCACTAAGTTCTTGAACATCCCGATATTGCAATTCGGGCAGTTCGGCGAAATATTTTTCGGCGCATTCGATTTTCAAACGCTCAGAGTAACGGAGTTGGTCTTTATCCACGCCCGCTTGTATACCTTTAGCTGTGCCTTTGGTTTCTGCAACGAAAAACGCTTGTTTCCCGGTTTCGGCAACTACCGCCCAGTCGGGATTGTAGTTGCCCAAAGGTGTGGGAATCTTGAACCATTTGGGTAGTTTGAAATAGAAAGGTATTTTTCCAAACGTATCGTCGTTGTAGTTTTCACAATCGCGGGCGAAATTTTTTTCAATAGCTGAATCCAGCGGGATATAGTTTTCATTAATGGTTTTCTCCGGTCTGCTTACTTTAAACGTGTAGTCGTTTTCGTAAAACTCCGTGCCGTTGGTTTCCATATCTCGCCATTTTTCCATCAGGCTTTGGCAATAGCGTTCGTCTTCGCTGATGTCGTAGCGTATGCCTTTTACCATCAGGTTTTGCAGAGCAGCGTTGATTTTGTCGGCGGCAAGGTCGATAAAACGTTGCGGATTGCCGGGTAGGTCGGGCAGGCGGTCGGATTGGACGAGGATTTCATACACGGTGCGCCGTGTCAGCCCCGTTTTTTTCTGAATGGCACCTAATACGTCGGGAACAGCCCATTCGGCTTCCACAGTCAAGCTGCGGCTGGCGGTTTCTTCTGCCCAAACGCCGTCAGTTTGCGACTGCTTGATTCGGGCTTTGTGCATTTGTATTTTCGGTTTTTGGATTTCGGGCATATGGCGCACGGTTTCGGCGGCGGATTCAATCAGTACGGCCGTGTCGAAATCCACGCGGTAGCGCGGTTTGTGGCTGAGTTTCTGCCAAACGGCCTGAAACGCGGGGTTGAGCGTAAAATTTTTGTGGTAGCGCACGGTTTTTTTACGGGCGGCGTTTTTGATATTGTCCGATGCAAACGTGATGCCGCACTCGTCTTGGTATTCCTGTTGCAGTGTGGCGGCGAAATGCTCGTAGCTTTCATTGGGAATGACCGTGAGTACGTTCACTTTTTCATCGCGCACCCGCACGCCGCTTTGGTTAACCGCCAAACGCAGGCCGCGTCCGATTTCCTGCCGTTTTTTGATCGGCGAGTTGCTTTCGTTAAGCGTGCAGATTTGAAACACGTTCGGATTGTCCCAGCCTTCTTTCAGGGCGGAATGCGAAAAGATAAAGCGCAAAGGGCTGTCGAACGAAAGCAGCGTTTCTTTGTCGCGCATAATCAGATGGTAAGTGTCGTTGTCGGCCTGCGTTGTGCCGTTGGTGTTTTTCAGACGGCCTTGTTTGTCTTGCGAAAAATAGCCGTTGTGTACGCCTTCCGGGTTCTCTCTGCCTGAAAGTTTGGTATAAATTTCTTCAAACCACAAAGCAAATTTGCCAGCTTCGCCCGCCGCCGTGCGGTAGTTTTCCACCTTGTCGATAAAAAACAGCGACAGCACTTTGATGCCGTAGGCTTTCAGGCGTTTTTCTTTTTTTAGGTGTTCGGCGACGGTATGGTGAATCTGCATTTTCATGATTTCGTCGCGCACAGCATCGCCGCTACCACGCTCGATTGTTCGGCCGTCTGAAAGCGCGATTTCCTGTGTTTCGCTATCCATACCCTCAATGATAAAGCCGTGGCGGTAGGCTTCATTGCCTCCTGATTTGTCAAACAAATCATCGCCGTTTTTCACGCTCACGGTTTTCTTTTTTGTTTGCCGCCCGTCTTCAACCAAAATATTCACTTTTGCTTTCAGACGGCCTTTGGAAGCCGATAATACTTCCAGCAGCTCCACCGGCGCGCCGTTCACATCGTTTTCTGCCTGCACCGAAAACACTTCGATCTGCTTAACCAGCTTCAGGTTATAAGCCTGCACCGGGTTCAGGCTGTAAATCTTGTGGCGGCTTGCTTTGTGGGTGGCCGAATAACGCAATGTAAACAGCGGGTTGAGCGATTCAATCGCTTTCAGACGGCCTTCCGTTTCCATATTCTGCGGTTCGTCGATAATCACAATCGGACGCGTTTGGTTGATTTGCGTAATGGGCGCATCGCCGCTTTCGTTGACCTGATTGATCACATTCAAGTCTTTTTCAAACGACTGGATATTGATGACCAAAATTTCAATATTGTCGTTAACGGCAAAAGAGCGCAACGCCGACAAACGGCTGCTGCTGTATTCTGCATAATTCATCACGGGCTTGTCGAACAGGTCGGCAAAGTGCGTGCGCGTGCTGCGCAGGGTTTGCAATACCCCCTCGCGGATGGCCACGCTCGGCACCACAATCACGAATTTTGTCCAGCCGTATTGCCGGTTAAGCTCGAAAATCGTGCGCAGGTAAACATAGGTTTTGCCTGTGCCGGTTTCCATTTCCACCGAAAAGTTTAAGCCGTGTTCGCCGATGTCGGTTTCAGACAGGCCTTTTTCTGCCTGTATCGTATTCAGGTTGCGTCCTATACTTTCCCAATCCAAAGCCAACTCATTTGCCACAAAGCGGCCGGCCGAACCGCTTTGCAATTCAAAATCCTGTTTGCGGTTCGGCTCACCTTCAAACAGGCGCAAAACCGCATTGACCGCATCAAGCTGGTAATCCAGTTGTTCAAATTTCAGTTCCATATCGTTTTCTTTTCAAATCATCTGTTGCGCTGTACGGAGCCGGTAGGTCGGATACTTGTATCCGACGATCTGATAGGCAGGTATTGTCGGATTCGAGAATCCGACCTACACACATTCAAAAATAATGCCCGCGTCGCGCATCTGCAAAACAGTATTGCTTTTTAGCGAGTCATTGCCGTCAAACAAACGGTCGAGTGCCACGACTTTGGCGGGATTTTCGGCAATCACAGCATCTATCAAATGCTCGTCGGCACAGGTAAGCAGCAGGGCGGTGCGTTTGCCCGTGTCTTCGTCTTCCACCCAATACACGCCGTCCGAAATATGCAACGGGCAGGTGAGTTTCAAACCCAAGCGCAGCATCAGTTCGTAAGCCATATTCAGTGGTTCGGCATGTTCGGCAACAGGATCGATAAACATGGCCAGTTGCGCCTCGAGGCCGTCTGAACCGTTTTCAGACGGCCTCCACGGTTTGAAATGGCTTTCGGCCAGTTTGAATACCTTAAAGCCGGTATCAACGGTTTTTTCGGGATGTTGTTCGCGGATTTGCCTGCCCGCACGGCGGATGCGTTCTTTGGCGATGTCGGCGATGGTGTCGAAACCGGCTTTGCGCGCTTCGGATTTTTCGTCGGTTTCTTCGGGCAGTTGCACGCAGATATAGCGGCGGTTGCCGCCGTCTTCGGCGTTAAGCTGCATTACGGCATGGGCGGTGGTGCCGGAGCCGGAGAAGAAGTCTAGGATTAGGTCGTTAGGGTTTGAGCCGATTTGGAACATTTGTTTTAATAACGTCGTCGGCTTCGGTGTGTCGAATGGTGCTTTTGAATTAAAAAGATTTTGTAATTCTTTGTTTGCTGCATCATTGTGCCCAACTTCTTCAAATGGCCACCATGTTGTAGGAACTCGGCCTTGTTGTACTTCGTTTAAATATCGCTTTAATTGGGGTGCGCCCTGACCGTCTTTGCCAAAGAAAATACGATTTTCCTGTAGCCATATTTGCATAGTTGCTTTACTTGCCCGCCAAGAACTTCCTTGTGGAGGAAAATATTCAATACCAGTATTGGGATTTCTTATGGGATAGACAGCGGACTCTGAAAATGATTTAACCAGCAAATTATCACTCCTCCACAAGCCCCTTCCGTCATTGTCATCATTTTTATAAGGCTTGTTTTGTGTTTCTGTTCTGGGTAACAAATTCCTTTCAAAACGGAGACTTTTTTGGTAAACCAAAATATAGTCATGAAGAGTTGAAAACCCTTTTGCATCATTTGTTGCAGCATATTTTTTCTGCCAAATTACATTCCCCAAAAAATTCTCCGCCCCAAACACCTCATCACACAGCAGTTTCAATTGCGCCTGTTCATTATCGTCAATCGAGATAAAAATCACACCGTCGTCGCGTAGCAGGGTTTTGGCCAGATGCAGGCGCGGCAGCATCATGGAGAGCCAGTTGCTGTGGTAATGGCCGCTCTCTTTGCTGTTTTTGCGCCATGCGCCTTTGAATACGCCGTCGCGTTTCAGGTAGCCTTCGTCGTCTTTGTCGCCGACGCGGCGGGCGTATTCTTCGCGGGTTTCGCTGAATTTGTCGGGATAGATAAAGGAATCGCTGCCGGTGTTGTAGGGCGGGTCGATATAGATCATCTTCACGCTGCCGGCATAGGCTTTTTGCAGGATTTTCAGGGCTTCGAGGTTTTCGGCTTCGATAAAGAGATGGTTCGTGCCGTCGAAATCCACCGATTCGGCTTGGCAGGGAATCAGTGTGTTGGATGTGGGCGCTTGCAGCGTGCGGTAGGCTTCGCTTTTGCCTGCCCAGTTTAGCTGGTAGCGTTCGTTGTGATGGGCGAGATTTTCTTCGCCGAGAATAAGTTTGAGTTTTTCCCAGTCGATTTGGTCTTCGCAAAAGGCTTCGGGAAAGAGAGATTTTAGTTTTAATATATTGATTTTATTGTAATTTTCATTTATAATTTGGTTGCTGGTTGCTGGTTGCTGGTTGCTGGTTGCTGGTTGCTGGTTGCTGGTTGCTGGTTGCTGGTTGCTGGTTGCTCATATTTTACCTTTTCCCTTTGATAGCTGAAAAAAACGCATCATAACAGTTCGCTAAGCATATTATCAGAGGCCGTCTGAAAAAACAGCGCAAATCAACTTATTTTTCAGGCTATGGTTGCATTAAGCCTGAGTGTAGCGGGCATATTGTTTTCTCAAGTGATTTACGCTGTTTTTTCAGACGGCCTTTGTCTGCTTCGACTTCATGTTTTTAAACCCTGAAATAAACACCTTTTTCATCACATACCCGCTCGATCGGCCACTGATAGACTTCTGCCAGCAATTCGGGCTGCATCACTTGTTCGGGCGCTCCGGCGGCAACCACTTTGCCCTGATTCATCAATATCACATGTTGGGCGTAACGGGCGGCCAGATTTAAATTGTGCAACACCATAATCGCGCTGAAATGTTGGCGGTTGCCGCCCAGATAGTTCATTAAGCTGTGTTGGTGGCGGATGTCGAGATGGTTGCACGGTTCGTCGAGCAGCAGTATCGGGGCGTTTTGGAGTAGGGCTCGGATGATGTTGGCGCGTTGCTGTTCGCCGCCGGAAAGGGTTTGGATGCGTTTTTCGGCGAGTTCTTGCAAATCGAAATGAGCCAGCAGGGCTTCGGCTTGTTCAGACGGCTTGGAGGCCGTCTGAAAAGGCCAGGCGCTGTCGCTTCCGCGCCCGAGTTCGATGTATTCGCGCACGGTCAGCGGCATTTGGTATTGGCCGTGCTGCGCTACCCAAGCGACTTTGCCTTGTTTGAGTTGCGGCGGTACGACTTGCTCAAACAGCTTCACCGAGCCTTGCCCTGTTCGGCGTATCAGGGCTTTGAGCAAGGTGGATTTGCCTGCGCCGTTGGGGCCGATGATGGCGGTGTGGCAGCCGTGGGGAAGCTTGAGTTCGTCGATTTCCAGCAAAACCCTGTTTTTGGTTTCTACTTTCAGGCGGTTGATGGTGAAAGAGTAGTTCATCATTTTGAATTTAAGGATAAATGTTTGCGGGGCGGGCATCTTGGAAAGGAAGCGCGCCCGTTTTATTTACGCAACGGTTTTAAAAACAGCCACATGAAAAACGGCCCGCCGAGCAGGGCGATGACGATGCCTACCGGTACGTCCACGGGATAGGTGAACCAACGTGCGGCGCTATCGACCACCAGCAGGAATACTGCACCCAGCCACGCCGAGAGCAGGATGAGTTTGCTGCGCCTGCCGCCTACTGCCCGCGCTACAACGTTTGGCACCATCATGCCGAGAAAACCGATGATGCCTGAAAGCGATACGGCGGCTCCGGTGAGCAAAGCGGCGCCGACGACGGTTTGTATGCGCACCGCCTGCACCGAAATGCCCATGCTGACGGCAGTGTCTTCGCCGAGCATGAGGATGTCGAGCTTTTTGCCGACCAACACGAGAATCAGTAAGCCGGCCAGCATTGCAATAGCAGCATACAACGGTGAAGTAAATCCTGCTTCGGCCAAGCTGCCCGACAGCCAAATGGTTGCGCTGCGCAGCACCATGTCGTCGGATAAAAACAGAATCAGGCTGACGATTGCGGCGGAAAACGCGCTCAACACAAAGCCCAACACCAGCAGCCCCAGCGTGCCGCCGCCGATAAAGCGGTGGATGCCGAGTATCAGCAGGCAAACCGCCAATGCGCTGATAAACGCGGCAAAGGGTACGCCGATGGCGCCTATGCCGAACGCCAGCACGATAATCACGCCCAATGCCGCGCCGCCCGACGTGCCGATTAGGCTCGGGTCGGCCAAGGGGTTTTCAAACAAAGCCTGCAATGCCGCACCTGCTGCGGCTAAAGCGGCGCCGACCAGCAAGGAGCTGATGACGCGCGGCAGGCGGATGGCCTGTATGGTTTCGTCCATCTGATGCGGGGGCTGCCATTCGCCGAACCCGATGCCGGCGCAAAACCAGACGAGGGCGGCGGTAATCGTGAGGGAGAGAATTAAGGGAAAAGGTTTCATAGGTTTATGGTGAAACTGTTTATTCAATAAAGGCTGTCAAATTCGGGTATGACAAACGTCGTATTGTTAACCAAGTGCATATAACACGGCAAGCGGATGGCTGCGTGACAATACAGGCCGTCTGAATGCGTTGTGTTTACGCCGTTTTGCAAAGTCGTAAGTTTGTAGTCGGCAGCTTGTTTGGGAATGGTTTGTTGTGTACCGCAGGGGTGGATTTTGGTGTGGGCCGGATGGGTGGAATGTCGATTGAGTTTGGCTGTTCCGGCAGATTGTGTTTTTTAATGGTGTTTGTTAAAACAGCTGTCTGAATGTTCAGACAGCTGCTTCGTATCAGGGCGTTTGAATTAGCGGAAAAAGTCGCCCATTCCGGCAGGCAGGCCTTGGGTGAACGCGCCCATGGTTTTGTTGGTGGTTTCTTCCGCTTTGTTGCACGCGTCGTTGATGGCGGCTAATACTAAATCTTCGAGCATTTCTTTGTCGTCCGCCGCCTCTTTGATCAAATCTTCGCTGATGTCGATTTTGCGGACAACATGGTTGCAGGTCATGGTAACTTTAACCAAGCCGTTGCCTGCTTCGCCGTTCACTTCGGTTTCAGCCAGCTTGGCTTGCGCTTTTTTCATATTTTCCTGCATTTGTTGAGCCTGCTTCATCAGGCCGCCTAATCCGGCTTTTCCGAACATGGTTTTACTCCTGGTTAAAAAGGGTTTGATGATACCTTTTGAATGGGAAGACGGCAATACGGCGCGGCTTTTCAGAAGGGTTTATTCATGGTTTGTCATACTCGGGCTTGACCCGAGTATCTCCCTATCTTATCGGCATTCAAGATGCTCGGGTCAAGCCCGAGTATGACGGGTATGGTCTTGCCGATATATGGTTAACGAAACTGTTTTCAGACGGCCTCAATGCTTTATTCCTGAGACTCGGCCAGCTCCAGCGTATCGGGCAGCCATTCGGCTTCGAAAAGCTCGAGAATCTGCCGTGCGGCGGGGTCGGCTTCAAGCAGTTGCTGTGCTTTTTGGCGGCCTTCGAGTTGCAGGCGTTTGCGGCGCATGGTCGGGGTTTCCCAGCCTGCGTCGTTGCGCCACGCTTCGGTTTGCAGCTTTAAGGTCAGGCCGTATGCGTCGGCGAGGGTGTTTTGGATTTTATCCAAACGCTCTTTGGTGGTGGTGGCGCGGGCTTCGTCGGTGAGGGCGAGCATCATCAGGCCGGTTTCGGGTTGATAGCTTGTCCAAACGGCGTGTTGAGCCAGCATTTGCGCCGCGCCGAGTTTGGGGGCGAGGCGTTTGACAATGGCCGCCCAGTTTTCGGGGGCGAACTCGGGCAGCGGGGCGAAACCTGCCTGCTCTTCGGCCTCGGCCTGCTCTTCGTCTTCGCTATCAGCTGCGTTTTCAGACGGCATCGGCGGCTCGTATGTTTGATATTCGGGGTAATCGTATTCTTCGGGGAAATACGGCGGTGCGTCCGCATCAAACGGGGCTTCGGCATATTCGGGCGGATAATCCGAGGCCGTCTGAAAAGCGGTTTCGGCGGTTTCAGACGGCATGCTTTGCGGACTTTGAACTTCGCTCAACGGAGAGGCCGTCTGAATGTCTGCCGTGCTTGCCGTCGGGGTTGCCGCTGCGGTCTGAAGGCTTTCCATGCTTTCAGACGGCATGGTAGCGGCTTCGGGTTGGCCGGTTTGAAGCGTTTCGGGTACGGCTTGTTCTTGCACGGCAACTTGCTCACCTGCGGTTTCAGACGGCCTTGCTATCGGTGTCGAGGCCGTCTGAAAATGCTCTGCTGCCACGGCGGGCGTTTCCTGCGTGTGATTCTGCAAAGATGCTTCTGCCGCCTGAACCGCTGTTTGCGTCTCAACTTTTTCAGACGGCCTTATGGGTTCGGAGGCCGTCTGAAAGCCGTTCTCTGCCGTTTCAGGTGTTTGCGGCGCATCTTCCCACGGCGGGGTGTCTTCTGCCTGTGCCACGGCCTGTTCAGACGGCCTTGCCACGGTTTCGGAGGCCGTCTGAACAGGTTTCGGTTCGGCCGGCGGCTCAGGCAGAATCAGCGGCTTTTTTGCGGCAGGTTCCGCCGCTTCGGGATTGTGCAGTTGCGTGCCTTCTATCACGCCGTCGGGGTCGTGCGCTTTGGCAGCAATCGGGGCGAACGCGAGCATACGCAACAGCGTCATCACGAAACCGGCGTATTCGTCGGGCGCGAGGCTCAAGTCTTGTTTGCCGTGGATGGCGCATTGGTAGTAAAGCTGGATTTGTTCACCGCTCAAATATTGCGATAAGCGCAGCAGGGTTTCATGTTCGGGGTCGTCGGCAATGGCGGCGGGAACGGTTTTGGCAAGCGCCAGCCGTTGCAGCAGCATAGCCAGTTCGCTCAAGGCGTTGTCGAAACCGATGGCACGGGCGGCCATTTCCTGTGCTTTGCGCAGCAGTTCTTCGCCGTCTTGGTTCACGATGCCTTGCAGCAGTTCGTAAAGATAGCGTTTGTCAACCGCGCCGATCATCTGGCGGACATCATGCTCGGTAACGCTGCCGGAACCCATCGCAATCGCTTGGTCGAGCAGGCTCAAGGCATCGCGCATCGAACCCATGGCGGCGCGGCCGAGCAGTTGCAGCGCGGGCGGCTCGAACGGAATCTGCTCCACCGTCAGCACATGCGCCAAGTGGTCGGCCACTTGCTGCGTGGTCATGTTGCGCAGCACGAATTGCAGGCAGCGGCTCAATACGGTAATCGGCACTTTGTGCGGGTCGGTGGTGGCGAGAATGAATTTTACATGCTCGGGCGGCTCTTCCAGCGTTTTCAGCATGGCATTGAACGCGCTTTTGGAAAGCATGTGCACTTCGTCGATGATATAGACTTTGTATTTGCCGGCGGTGGGCGCGTATTGGGCGTTTTCGAGCACTTCGCGGATGTTGTCGATGCCGGTGTTGGAAGCCGCGTCGATTTCGAGCAAGTCGACGTAACGCCCCGCGTCGATTTGGGTGCAGCTTTGGCACACGCCGCAAGGCTCGCCGTGGTTGGCGTTTTCGCAGTTGAGACTTTTCGCCAGAATGCGGGCGATGGTGGTTTTGCCCACCCCGCGCGTGCCGGTAAGCAGATAGGCGTGATGTAGGCGGCCTTCGTCGAGCGCGTTGCGCAATGCTTTGACAACATGCTCCTGCCCGACCAAATCGGCAAAGGTTTTAGGCCGCCACTTACGGGCGAGAACTTGATAAGCCATAGATTATCTTTTGTTTGAATTCGGTAAAGGAAGGCTGGTATGCGGCCGCGCGGCAGGTAAGGATGCACGCGCTGTTTTTATAATCGGCCGTCGGTTTCATGCCTTGAAGATTCGGTATTCTAACATTTTACCTGCCGCCAAACACATGAAAACCGCCGCCGTTATCGCACGGGCAGCGGTTTTTTATGCACGGCGGCAATATCGAACCGTTACAAACGGTAGTTGCCGCCCACGCCGTTGGCGATATCGCGCACGGCGGTTACATACATGCGGCTGTGGTTGTATTGCCATACGGCGTAGAAGTTATTCAGGCCGATATAGTATTCATACACGCCCGGTGCGGTTTCGAGGCGGTAGAGTACGGCTTTTTCATTGTCGTCCACCACTTCCTGCGGCATCACGCCCAAGCGTTTGAGTTCGCCGACGGTGCGGGTGAGCGCGGTTTTTTCGTCGATGATGTTTTGCAGCTCTTGCGTGATGGTGAGCGTAACCGGCACCACCATTTTGCCGTTGGTCTGCCAGCCGTGCGCTTTCATGTAGTTCGCCACCGAAGCCGCCACGTCGCTGACGTTGTTCCAAATATCGCGCAAGCCGTCGCCGTCGTAATCGACCGCATATTTGCGGAAGCTCGAAGGTATAAACTGCGGCATGCCCATCGCGCCGGCGTAGCTGCCTTTAAAACTGAATACGTCGCGCTTCTCTTCTTTCGCCATCAGCAAAAATTCATTTAATTCTTGCTGGAAAAATTCGGCGCGGCGCGGATAGTCGAACGCCAGAGTACTCAAAGAATCCGCCAAGCGGAAGCTACCCATATTGTTGCCGTAGTTGGTTTCGATGCCGATGATGGCCACGATCAGCTCGGCCGGTACGCCGTAGCTGCGTGCCACGGCATCGATGGTGGTTTTGTGCTGTTCGTAGAAACGCTTGCCGTTATTGATTTTTGATGCGCCGGAATTGCCGGTGCGGAATTCATACCACGGGCGGGATGTGCCGGGGCGGTTCATGATGTTGATGATATTGCCTTTATACACCACGCCGTCGAAAAAGCTCTGCAATTCGCCTTCGGTAAATTTACCGCCCGCCACTTCATGCGCGATAAAACGCTGCACGTTGGCATTGCCGTTGAATCCGCTGATGGCCACCGAGTCGGCGGTTTGGTTGAAGGTCGGGCGTTTGCCGACGGGGGGGACGGGTTTTTCTTTGGCGGGGTCGTGAGTGGTGCTGCATGAGAGTAAGGTCAGGACAGCTAAAACGGAGAGCGCGGTTTTTTTCATGACGTATGTTTTCTTGGGCGGTTGTTATAGTAGGCGCAGTTTATCAAATTTAGGTGGGGGCTTAAAGGGCGGCCGGTATTAAAAAAACTGCACCTGACATCGGCGGTAAATGCCGGTGCGGGTGCAGTTTGATTGTTCAGACGGCCTCGGCTTGTGCTTCGGCTGCTTGGGTTATTTTACGTTGCGCAGATAGTTCAGCAGCAGCGGCACGGGGCGGCCGGTAGCGCCTTTCTCTTTGCCCGATTTCCAAGCCGTGCCGGCAATATCGAGATGCGCCCACGGGTAGTCTTCGGTGAAGTGCGATAAGAACGTGGCGGCGGTGATGGTGCCTGCGCCGGGCGTGCCGATGTTGGGAAGGTCGGCAAAGTTGGACTTGAGCTGTTCTTTATAAGTATCAAACAGCGGCAGCTGCCATGCTTTGTCGTCGGTTTCGCGTGAGGCGGCGAGCAGTTGGTCGATGAGTTTCTGATCGTTGCCCATGACGCCGCTAACGTCGTTGCCCAGTGCGATGATGCAGGCGCCGGTGAGTGTGGCGACGTCGATGACGGCTTTGGGTTTGAATTGCTCGGCGTAGGTGAGCGCGTCGCACAAAATCAGACGGCCTTCGGCATCGGTATTCAATACTTCGATGGTTAAGCCTTTCATGCTGGTTACGATGTCGCCGGGTTTGTTGGCTTCGCCGGAAGGCATGTTTTCGCAGGTGGGTACGATGGCAATCAGGTTGATGGGCAGTTTCAGTTTGACGGCGGCGCAGAATGTGCCGATTACGCTGGCGGCACCGCACATGTCGTATTTCATTTCGTCCATGTTGAGGCCGGGTTTGAGCGAAATACCGCCGGTGTCGAAGGTGATGCCTTTACCTACCAACACGATGGGGGCGTCGTCTTTGTTTTTGGCGCCGGAATAGGAAAGTTCGATCAAATAGGGTTTCTGTTTGCTGCCTTTGGCCACCGACCAAAAAGAACCCATGTTTTTCTTGATGTAGTCTTTTTCGAGTATTTTCACCGATGCGCCGATCTTTTCGGCTTCTTTTTTAGCGGTTTGCGCCAAGAATTTCGGCGTGCATTCGTTGGGAGCGGCGTTGCCGAGGTCTTTGCACAAGGTCATGCCGTATATTTGCGCTTCGGCGGTTTCCAACGCGGTTTTGATGCCGGCTTCTTGGCCGGGGCAGTAGAAAGTTACGCCGGCCAGCTTGGCGGGTTTGGCTTCTTTTTTGTAGCGGTCGAAACGGTAGGCGGCATTGCCGAATGTAGTGGCGAACACTTCGGCAACCAAAGCGGCGTTCTTTTTGCTGAACGGTGCGGTGCAGATGTGGATATGCTCTTGTTTTTGCGCCCATGAAGCGGCTTCGGCGGCGGCTTTGGCAACGGTTTCGCGGCTCAGATTGTTCAAGCGCACAACGGCGATGGCTTTGAGGCTGCCGTTTTCGACAATTTGGGTTTCTGCAAACGATTGGTTTTCTTCCAAGGTGCCGCAGAGCAGGGCGGCGGTTTCATTGTCGCTGTTTTTGCTGCACGGGCAGGCATCTTCGCAGATGTAGAGCAGCGCACCTTCTTGGCTTGGCTGCAATTTTTCGGCTTTTGTGCTAAATTCCATGTTTATTCTCCTGAACTGAACGGTGGTTCGCAATATATTTTTCAGACGGCCTCAAGCAAAGCAACAGCAGGCCGTCTGAACATTTCGGCCTGATTGTACTCTATATGTCCGGCCGTCTGAAACTTTTCAGACGGCACGAACACCCGCTTCTGCACCGAAAGCTGCAAAATTTTATGATTTACCAACGCAATTTTATTAAAGAACTTTCCTTCACGGCCGTCGGCATCTTCGTGGTGCTGCTGGCGGTGCTGGTATCGACGCAGGCTATCAATCTGCTGGGGCGTGCTGCCGACGGTCGCGTGGCGATTGATGCCGTGGCCGCACTGGTGGGTTTTTGGGTAATCGGCATGACCCCGCTGCTGCTGGTATTAACCGCCTACATCAGCATTTTGACCGTGCTGACGAGATATTGGCGCGACAGCGAAATGTCGGTTTGGCTTTCATGCGGTCTGGCATTGAAACAATGGATACGCCCCGTTTTGCAGTTTGCGGTGCCCTTTGCCGTGTTGATTGCCGTGATGCAGCTTTTCGTGATGCCGTGGGCGGAACTGAGAAGCCGCGAATTTGCCGAAATCCTCAAGCAGAAACAAGAGTTATCGTTGGTAGAGGCGGGTGAGTTCCGCACACTCGGCAAGCGCAACGGGCGGGTGTATTTTGTCGAAACTTTCGATGTGGATTCGGGCACCATGAAAAACCTGTTCTTGCGCGAGCAAGACGATAAAGGCAACGACAACATCGTGTTTGCCAAAGAAGGCACGTTTTCTTTAAAAGACAACAAACGCACGCTGGAACTGAGCAACGGCTACCGTTACAGCGGCACACCCGGCAAGGCCGACTACAACCAAGTTTCATTCCAACACTTAAGCCTGATTATCAGCACCACGCCGAAAATCATCGATCCGATTTCCCACCGCCGTACCATTCCCACCGAAAAATTATTCGGCAGCAGCAATCCGCAGTATCAGGCCGAACTGATGTGGCGTTTGTCGTTGCCCATCAGCGTATTGCTGTTGAGCATATTGGCTGTGCCGCTTTCCTATTTCAACCCGCGCACCGGCCATACTTATAATATTCTCTTTGCCATCGGCCTTTATCTGATTTACCAAAACGGGCTTACCTTTCTGCGCAACGCCGTTGAAGACGGCAAACTCAATTTCTGGCTCGGCATGTTGCCGATGCACATACTGATTGCGTTTATCGCCTTTATCCTGCTGCGTGTGCGCAGTATGCCCGCCCAACCGTTTTGGCAGGCGGTCAAACTCAGCCTGAAAGGCGGTGCGAAATGAAACTGCTTACCCGTTACCTCATCAGCCGCCTCAGTGTAACTTCGTTTTACGCGCTGTTGGCATTTCTCGCGTTATACAGTTTTTTCGACATCATCAACGAAGTGGGCGACATCGGCAAAGGCAGCTACAACGGCGCCAAAATGATGCAATATGTGTTTATGCAGATGCCTGCCCATGCCTATGATTTAATGCCGTTGGCCGTATTGATCGGCGGTTTGGTGGCACTCAGCCAGTTGGCTTCCGGCAGCGAGCTTACCGTAATGAAAACCAGCGGCATGAGTACCAAAAAGCTGATTGCCGTGCTGCTGCAGTTCGGCCTGATTTTTGCCGTATTGACCGCACTTTTGGGCGAATGGGTTGCCCCTTCGCTCAGCAGACACGCCGAAAACATGAAAGCCACCGCCGTTAGCGGCAAAATCAGCACCGGCAGCCAAGGCTTATGGCTGAAAGAGCAGAATAATGTTATCAATGTGCGCGAAATGCTGCCCGACCATACTTTGCTGGGCGTTAAAATCTGGCGGCACAACAACGACTTTCAGCTTGCCGAAGCCGTTGAAGCGGATTCCGCCGTGGTCGAGAACCACAGCTGGCAGCTGAAAAACGTGCGCCGCAGCTTGCTGGAAAACGGGCAAGTGCGCACCGAAACCCTAGCCGTACAGCCGTGGCAGGTTAATTTGAACAGCAGTTTGCTCGACGTACTGCTGGTCAAACCCGAGCAAATGTCGGTATCTGCGCTGGGCACCTATATAGGCCATCTGAAAAACAACAGCCAGCAAACCAAAACTTATGAAATCGCATGGTGGCGCAAACTGATGTATCCGGTTGCCGCTATGGTGATGGCGCTGGTGGCATTGGCCTTTACGCCGCAAAACACCCGCCACGGCAACATGGGTTTGAGGTTGTTCGGCGGCATCTGCTTGGGTTTGGCCTTCCACTTTGCCGGCCGCTTGTTCGGTTTTACCGGCGAACTCTACAGCGTGCCGCCTTTTGTCGCGGCGGTTTTGCCGACGCTTCTTTTCGGGGTTTTAGGCGTTTATTTGATCCGCAAGCAGGAAAAGCGTTAATGGATGCGATGCAATAAGAGCCATAACCCGAGGCCGTCTGAAAATTTTCAGACGGCCTCGGGTTATGATGGCGAAAAAATGGAATCAAATAGGCAAAAGGAGAAAAACGTGAACGTTTTAATTTTGGGCGGCAACGGCTTTATCGGCAGGCGCGCGGCGGCGATTTTGCGTGAACGCGGTCATGAGGTGGTGGCGGCGGGGCGCAAGGAGTGTGATTATCTTCGTCTTGATGAAGCTGCGGTGAGGTCTTTGCTGCGCGGGAAAGATGTGGTGGTTAACGCTGTGGGTGTGATGAGCCGTCATGCGGATATTTTGGAGCAAGTGCATCACCGCGCGCCGGAGCAGCTGGCGCAGTGGGCGGAGCAGGAAGGCGTGTCGCGCTGGGTGCAGCTCTCTGCCTTGGGTGCGGATGCGCAGAGCGGCATTGCTTTTGTCGGCAGTAAAGGGCGGGGCGACCGCGCGGTGTATGCTTCGGGCGTGCAGGTGTCGATAGCGCGGCCGTCGGTGGTGTACGGGCGCGGCGGGGTGAGTTGCGAGCTGTTTATTACGTTGGCGAAACTGCCTTTATTGGCGATGCCTGCGGGTGGGCGTTTCGATTTGCAGCCCGTGCATGTGGCGGACGTGGCCGAGGGTTTGGCCAATCTGGCGGAAAATCCGGCCGAACACGGCACGGTGGTCAATATGACCGGCGGCCGCGCGCTGACTTTGGCGGATTATTTCAATGCTTTGCGTCAAAGCTTGCACAAAAAGCCGCCGCAAAAAATGATTGCGCTGCCGTTGTCGTGGATTAAACCGTTGTTGCCGTTGGCGAATGTGGTTAGTAATGGTGTGCTTAGCCCGAGCAGTATTGCATTGCTGGAGCAGGGTTCATGCGCGGATAACGGGGCGTTTGCTTCTCTGTTGGGCCGCGAACCGCTGAGGCCGGAAGATTTTGCCGGTAGGATTTGAACGGGCAAACGGTAGCAAAAAAGCGGGCATCTATAATGCCCGCTTTGCTTTGGATGAGGCCGAGATCTTTGCAAAACCCCCATCTGCGGCGCATTTCTGCGTTGTGCGCTGCTCGCTCGTTTGCCTATCTATATGATATGTCTGCACTCGCTGTGCTGCTACGTCTTGAACTGCATCCACATCTGAGGGTTTTGCAAAGGTCTCAGGCCGTCTGAAAAAAGTTGATAAGTTTCAGACGGCCTCATATCGGTTGCCCGGCTAAACCGGATAAGCAGACGCCGATTTACAGATACACAATCTCGCCGCTACGCCCTTTGCTGGCTTCACTGCTCCACCAAACAAATTCGGGCATGATGTCTTCGTAGTTTTTGCGTTCGGCGCGGGCTTCGCCGGGGTGGGTTTTCATGCGTTGGGGCGAGTTGACGGCACCGGGCACGAGCACGTTGGCGCGCAGGTTGGGGAAGCGTTCCCACTCGTCGGCGGCTACTTTGCACAAATAGTTGAGCGCGGCTTTGGATGCGCCGAAGCCGCCCCAGTAGGCGCGTGGGTCTTCGCCGTGGCTTTCGCCGACGAAAATCACCGAAGCGTCGGGCGATTCTTTCAATAAGGGAAGGAAGGCACGGGTTAAGCCCATCGGGGCGACGGTGTTGATGCGGTATTGGTTGACCCATTCGGCCACGGTTTGGAAATCGAGCGGGGAGAGGGCATAGAAGTAGCTGGCGCAATGCACGATACCGTCGAGCTTGTTGCCGGTGGCTTCAGCGATGGTGGCGGCGAAGCGGTCGAATTCGGCTTCTTCGGCGGTTAAAAGGTCGAAGCAGATGGCAAAGGGTTCGGGGCTGCCCGATGCCGCGATTTCGTCATACACTTTTTCGAGTTTTTTCTGATGGCGGGCGACCAGCACCACGGTGGCACCTGCGGCGGCGTAGGTTTTGGCGACTTGTTCGCCGATGCCTTGAGATGCGCCGGTAATCAGGATGGTTTTGTTTTGAAGCTGGCTCATGGGTTTTTCCTTTAAGGTTTCAATCGGTATAAACGGCAGGCCGTCTGAAAAGCAGTAGTGCTTGGCGGTAACGCTAAAGTTTTGGCCTGTACGGGTTGTATTCGGTCAAACACAGTTCCGCGGCGGTTGCGCCGGACTGCACGGCGGCTTCGAGCGTGGCGGGGTAGCGCGGATGCAGGTAGTCGCCGGCGGGATAGATGCGGCGGTGGTGCAGCCATGCCAAATCGGGTGGGGTGCGGCCGGCCGTTGCTGCGGCGGTGGCGCGTTTTTCGATAATCACTTGCGCGGCAAGCGGTTCGCCCAAATAAGGGCAAAGCGTTTTCAAATCGGCATCTACGCGCGCAATCCATTCTTCGTTTTTCAGACGGCCTATGTGGTCGGACACGCTGATCACGGCAGCAGTTTCATTGGCGGACAAGCCCAGTGCGGCACGGTGGACAAACCATTGTGCGGTGCCTTCGGCCAAGCCGGTGAGCGGCGCGGGCAGGTGTACGGTTTCGGCGTAGCGCAGATACACGGTGGTGATGGCATGGTAGGTAATGTCTTCAAAGGCCGTCTGAATATCGGCGGGGGTTTCAGACGGCATCAGCGCGGCGGCATGATACGGGGCGACGGCAAGAATGGCGGCATCAAACGCTTCGCCGTTCATGCACACGCGACCGTCGGGCAGGTTGGAAAGCTGCGTTACGCGCGTTTCCATACGGATGTCCGCTTTGTGTTTGGCTAAGAATTGCAAGGAAGGTTCGGCAATGATGCGGCCTAAATCTTGCTTGGGCAAAAGATAATCACTGCCAGATTTATCTGCCCACACACCATCTTGCAAAACATTGCACAGCGTTTGCAGACTCGCGGATTCGAGCGGCGTGTTCAATGCGCCCCATACCAGCGGCTGCCAAAATTGCGCGACGGCTTTACGTTGGACATTGCGGCTGCGCAGCCATTCGGCCACAGTGATGTCGGGCAGCGGAAGCGTCGAACGGTGCCGCTGTTGGAGCGCGTGCATATCGTTGAGCAGCTTGATTTTTTCGCCGAAACCGATGTTCTTGGCTTTAAGCAATCCCACAATGATATGCAGCGGCGAAGGCAAAGAGGCCGTCTGAAATTGGAGGCCGTCTGAAATATGCCATTGCAGCGGCAGGCGCAGAAAGGCTTGGTGTTCGTCCGCACCGATCTGCTTCATCAGCGCAAGCACGCCGTGATAAGCACCGAGCAGGATGTGCTGGCCGTTGTCGAGAAAGCTGAAGCCGCTGTTGTCGGCATTCAGCGTGCGCGCACGGCCGCCGGCGCTGCGGCCTGCTTCAAACAGCGTCAGGTTGGCACGCGGTGCAAGCTGTACGGCGGCGGACAAGCCTGCCCAGCCTGCGCCGACAACGGCGATTTTGGGGCGTGGGTTTTGCGGTTTCATGGGTTAAATCCGAACAGCCATGTTTTCAGAGCGATGCGTTTTTTGCGCGGTGAAGGAATGGCGATTTTGTATTTCAATACGTTTTCGGCACCGTCGGCGGCGATTTCGTTCAATAAGGCATAGTAAATGCTGCCCATCACCAAACCGGCTTTTTGCGATTTTTTGTCTTCAGACGGCAGCAGCGCCACGGCTTCGCGGTAGGTATCGCGGGCGCGGTTGACTTGGAAATCCATCAGCGCGGCGAATTCGGGCGTGGGCGTGCGCTGCATCAGCACTTGCGCGGGCACGTTGAAACGCTGCAATTCTTCGGTGGGCAGATAAATGCGCCCGTTGCATGCGTCTTCGCCCACGTCGCGGATGATGTTGGTAAGTTGCAGAGCCAAGCCGAGCGTTTCGGCGTATTGCAGCGTTTCAGGCCGTCTGAAACCGAGAATGCGGGCAATCAGCCGCCCGACCACGCCCGCCACGCGGTAGCAGTAAAGTTTCAGGTCTTCAAAACGCCCGTAGCGCGCCTGCTCCAAATCCATCTGCATGCCGTTGATGATGTCTTCAAACTCTTCCTGCGGCAGGCCGAAATCGGCGGCAACGGTTTTCAAGGCACGGCAAACGGGGTGCTCCGGCGTTTCGCTGCCGAACACTTTGGCCAGCTCGATCCGCCACCAGTTGAGCGTGGTTTGGGCAACGTGTTGGTCGGAACAGTCGTCCACCACGTCGTCCAGCTCGCGGCAGAAGGCATACAGCACGGTCATGGCATCGCGTTTCGGTTGCGGCAGAAAACGAAAACCCGCTAGAAAGCTGGATTTGCTTTCGGCGGCTTTGTGACGGCAGTATTCGAGCGGCAGCACGGCGATTCCTGAATAATTTTATCGGATACGGATTGTAGCGGGAAACAGGGGGGATAACAATTCGAGGCCGTCTGAAAGCGTTTCAGACGGCCTCTGCTTTCTTAATTTGCTTTCTTGCATGCCCGGCTTATTTTAAGGCGTTGAGATAGGTATCGCTGTCGTCAATCCCCAATTCAATCCACATCGGCAGGTGGTCGCTCATGCGGTAGGTGCGCCAGTCTTTGAAACTGCGGCCGGGCTTGGTTTCGCGCTCTCGGGCGTAGGCGGCTTCGTCTTCCAAGCGGTAAACGTGTTCGAAGAAGTCGAATACGCCTGCGCGTCCGGTGGGCTTGAGTTTGGCAAGCTGTTTGTAGTAGGCGATTTGGTCGTAGTGGCGGTCTTTGGCGACGTTGGAGCCGGGAATGATTTTGAGTTCTTCAGGAACGACGAATCCGGCTTCGGTAATCGCCTGCATGGTGACGTCGCTGCGGTTGAAGATGTTGAAGTCGCCGAGCATGATGAGGTTGTCGGGCTTCACTTCTGCGCCGGGCTGGTATTGCGGTGCGCCGGAAAGTTTGGCGGCGTGTTTGGCGATGGTGCGGCTGAATGATTTGATTTCGTCGAATCGGCGCGGATCGACGGCCACGCCTTTGCCGTAGTAGATGTGTACGGTGGCGAGGGTAAGGTAGGCCCAGCCTGCTTTGAAGCCTGCCACATAGGGTGAACGGGCGAGCTGCAAGGGTTCCTGTTCAGCGTTTTTGTCTTTGGGCAGTACGAGTTCGGCGGCCAAACCGGTGAAGCTGACTTTGCGGCGGTCATAGAGATAGGCCATGCGCTCGGAGTTGCCGGACGTGCCTAGGGTTACGTCGGTAACGAGAAACTGCCAGTTGTCGCCGAGCAGCCGTTGCAGGTGTTGCAGCGGGTAGAGGCCGTCGCGCACTTCTTGGATGGCAATAAGGTCGAAATGGTTGAGGATTTCGGCAATGTAGTAATAAGCTTCTTCGCTGCGGTAGCCGTATTTGCCGGAATCGAACTCGCGGATGTTCCATGTGGCAAGCAGCAGAGTGTCGGAGACGGTGCGTGTGGGAATCTGCTCGGCCAAGGCTTTGCGCAGACGTTGCAGGCCTTCGATGGTGCGGTGGCGGGCGGTAAGGTCGTGAATGCGTTTGAGTCCGGCATAGTAGGTCATGGCAGTTTCCTGACGATAGATATAAATGTGTAGTAAACAGTCTAAATCAAAATAAGCCGGTTTTGTTTAAAAAAACTATACTATTCTGATGTTAAGCAATTAATTTTTATCATGGTTTGTTTTAAGCGTGGGGATATATTGTTTTCCATTGATAAAAACAGGCGCTTTAAATAAAAAAATAGTGAATTATTTTGTATAAAATAATATAATGTCATACAAAATTAATTTTTTGATAGAAGCTTATAATACATTAACGAAAAATACCGATAATATGCTTCTATCTGTTTGAAATAATGAATGTTACAAGAGAAAACTTAATATGACAGCCTTGTCTGATTTTATCCGGCCGGATATCCAATCTTTAACGGCATATCAAGTTGCTGATCTGCCTGAAGGGTTTATCAAGCTGGATGCAATGGAGAGTCCTTATCATCCTTTTGTCGATTCCGATGCGTTGCTTGATGAATGGGCATCACTGATTAAAAATGCCCCAATCCATCTTTATCCCAATCCCGCCACCAGCGGCTTGCAGGAAGCTTTGCGTAACGCTTTTCATATTCCCGGCGAAGCCAAAATCGCTTTAGGTAACGGCTCTGACGAGTTGATTCAGCTGTTGACCATGCTGGTAGCAAAGAAGGGCGCGTCGGTATTGGCTCCCGAACCAAGCTTTGTGATGTATAAGCACAATGCAGCACTTTACGGCATGAATTATGTAGGCGTTCCTCTGAATGAAGATTTCACGCTTAATCTTCCCGCTATGTTGGATGCCATCGAGCAGCATAACCCCGCTTTAACCTTTATTGCTTACCCCAATAACCCTACGGGCGTGTGCTTTAAACGTGAAGAAGTGGAGCAGATTATCGCTGCGGCCAAAGGTATTGTCGTGGTGGACGAGGCTTACGGCGCGTTCAGCGGCGACAGCTTCCTGCCGCAGGCGGGTAGCGTAGAAAATCTTGTGGTGATGCGTACCATCAGCAAAATCGGCTTTGCCGGCTTGCGCATCGGCTATGCTTCGGGGTCTGCCACCGTGATGGACGAGTTGGCCAAAATCGTACCGCCTTACAACATGAACCAGCTGAGCTTGGCTACGGCGAAATTTGCCTTACACCATGCGGAACAAATCAACCGTATCACGGCCCAATTAAAACAAGAGCGGGAAAGCATGTTTGCAGAGCTTTCAAAGTTTGGCCGTCTGAAAGCATTTCCCAGCGATGCCAACTTTATTACCGTTCGTGTTCCCGATGCGGCAATGCTTTATGAAACATTAAAGCAAAATAAAATTTTAATTAAAAAACTGCATGGCGTTCATCCGCTGCTAGACCAATGCGTGCGCATTACCATAGGCGCGCCGGAACAAAACGAAGCCGTATTGGCGGTTATGCATAAACTTTATGCCTAATTTTCAGACGGCATCATTATTGAAATAAATCTAAATTTATTATTGAAAGCTAACCACATCTATTTGAGAGATACTTATGAATAAGACACAACTTCACTTACAAAACTTACAGTTTTTAATTAAAGAAGCAGGTTCCATGGCCGAGCTGGCAAGACGTTGCGGTTATGATAACTCTGCATCTTTGTCGCAAATCAAACGCCGTTTGGAGCAGCAAAGCGATGATGAAAACGGCAGAGGTATCCGCCCCTCGTTGCTGGCCAAGCTGGAAAACGGCATGGGCAAGCGCAAAGGCTGGATGAACCGCGAGCATGATCCTGAAATGGAACAACGTAAAAAAGCAGAAGCCGCAGCACGTTTGGAAGAAAGCAAGGCCGAAGCAGCGGCAAATGTACACGCTTTAGCGCCAGTATTGGATTTTGAGCAAGCTGAAGGCCGCGTTGCTATTGTGAGCCGCAATACTTACGAAACGCAGATTACAGTTGCCATTAACCTCGACGGCACAGGCAAGAGCCGCCTCGACACAGGTGTGCCGTTCCTCAACCACATGCTTGAGCAAATCGCCCGCCACGGCATGATTGATATGGACATTACCTGCAAAGGCGACGTACATATCGACGACCACCATTCGGTAGAAGATATCGGTATTACTTTAGGGCAGGCATTGAAAAAGGCATTGGGCGATAAAGCAGGTGTGCGCCGTTATGGTCATGCCTATGTGCCGCTGGACGAAGCTTTGAGCCGCGTTGTGATTGACTTGTCAGGCCGCCCGGGCTTGGTTTACAACGTTGAATTTACCCGCGCTTGGATTGGCAAGTTTGATGTGGATTTGTTCAGTGAGTTCTTTACAGGCTTGATCAACCACAGCATGATTACCCTGCACATTGATAATCTGCGCGGCAAAAACGCCCACCATCAGGCGGAAACCATATTCAAAGCATTCGGCCGCGCTTTGCGTATGGCGGTAGAGTTTGACGAACGCATGGCAGGTCAAACGCCTTCTACCAAAGGTACGCTCACAGCCTGATAAGCTGATTTCATGTTGAAAAGTTCAAATCCCTCAAGTGCTTGCAAAAGCGCTTGAGGGATTTTGATTTCTTGTTGAGGCCGTCTGAAAACGAGCTTGGCGAGTTTCGCTAAAGCGAACAACGAGAGCTTCGATAAAACGAGCTTGGCGAGTTTCGCTAAAGCGAACAATGAGAGCTTCGACAAAACGAGCTAGCGTGAGTTTCGGCTAAAACAAACCCATGCAACTGCGAAAAACAATGTGTCACATCAAATGATGGCCGAATCTTGCTACCGCATACTTTGTGCTAGAATCACCCGAACCCAATAAAACAATACGGCAGGCAATTTTTCGAGGGTCGCCGCGTTGTTCGGTAAGTCATTATCTTTAACCGTTACCACGGCTGGTTATTATGCACTCTATTCAAGAATACGTTCGACAAACCGCATCTTCCGCCAAACAAGCTTTTTATGAGCTGGCGGAAGCTTCTACCGCACAAAAAAATTCAGCGCTTTTGCGTTTGGCAGAATTATTGAAGCACCATCAAGACGCCATTATTGCCGCCAATGCCCAAGATATGGCACAAGCCGAGGCAAAAGGCTTAGATTCCGCTTTGCTCGACCGTTTGAAGCTTGGCCCTCAAACAATAGAGAGCATGTGCGAAGGTTTGCGCCAGATTGCCGCTTTGCCCGACCCGGTGGGAGAAATGGACGAATTCCGCATCCGCCCAAACGGCTTGCAAATAGGCAAAATGCGTGTGCCTTTAGGCGTGATCGGCATTATTTACGAGTCTCGCCCCAATGTTACCGTTGATGCCGCGGCGCTGTGTTTGAAATCAGGCAATGCCTGCGTGTTGCGCGGAGGTAGCGAGGCCTTCAACAGCAATATGGCGATTGCCAAGTTGATTTCTCAGGCCTTGTCGGAAAATAAATTGCCGGTAGCAGCGGTGCGCTTTATCGAAAATACCGATAGAGAAAGCGTTGGCGCCATGTTGCAGATTCCCGGCTTGATTGACGTTATCATTCCCCGAGGCGGTAAATCATTGGTGGCGCGCATCAGCGCAGAGGCTAGGGTGCCGGTTATCAAACACCTAGACGGCATTTGCCATGTTTACATTGATCAGGCAGCTGATACGCAAAAAGCCGTGGACATTGCCGTGAATGCCAAAACTTCCCGCTACGGCACATGTAATACGATGGAAACCTTGCTCGTGCACGAAGCGCGTGCCGCTGAAATTCTGCCGCTGCTGGCAGAACAATATGCTCAAAAAGGTGTGGAATTACGCGGTTGCGGGCGCACTTTGGCCTTGTTGCCAAACATTAAAGCAGCCACAGACGAAGATTGGGACACTGAATACCTCGCGCCCATTTTATCGGTAAAAATCGTTAATGATATGGCCGAAGCAGTTGCACACATCAATACGCACGGCAGCCATCACACCGACAGCATCGTAACCGAGTCTTATACCGATGCCCAACGCTTCTTGCGTATGGTGGACAGCGCCAGCGTTATGATCAATGCCAGTACCCGTTTTGCGGATGGCTTCGAATATGGCTTGGGCGCTGAAATCGGTATTTCTACCGACAAAATCCACGTACGCGGCCCCGTCGGCCTGCATGGTTTGACCAGTCAGAAATGGGTGGTGTTGGGTAACGGGCAGGTTCGTACATAAATACTGCATTGGTGATTACGCAGAGGCCGTCTGAAAAGAATTTCAGACGGCCTCTTGGTTTTCACAGAATCATATCTGTTGATTAACAACTTTCAAGTCGTTACACGATTTCCGCTTTGGTAATCACCACCGCATCTACCGGCACATCATCGTGATAGCCATGGCGCTTGGTTTTCACATTTTCAATAGCGTCCACCACATCAGTACCTTCTACCACTTTGCCGAATACAGCGTAGCCCCAGCCGTGCAGGCTCGGTTCGGTGTGGTTCAGGAACGTATTGTCTTTCGTATTGATGAAAAACTGCGAAGAAGCAGAGTGGGGCGCTTGGGTACGGGCCATGGCGATGGTGTATTTGTCGTTTTTCAAGCCGTTTTGGGCTTCGTTTTGAATCGGATCGCGGCCTTCTTTTTCATTCATGTTTTCGTCCATACCGCCGCCTTGAATCATGAAGCCTTTGATAACGCGGTGGAAAATCAGGCCGTCGTAAAAACCGTCTTTAACATATTGCTCGAAGTTAGCTGCAGTTACCGGAGCTTTTTCGTAGTCGAGTTCGATGCCGATAACGCCGAAATTGGTGTGTAATTTAATCATGGTTAATCCTTTCTGATAGATAACGGTAGAGGCCGTCTGAACCGTTCAGACGGCCTTACAGATATGTTTAATGTTGGCGGTCGAGCCAGCGTTCTGCGTCTAAAGCCGCTTGGCAACCGGAGGCCGCGCTGGTAATGGCTTGGCGGTAAGTGTGGTCTTTCACGTCGCCGGCAGCCCACACGCCTTCGATATTGGTTGCCCCCACATTGTTGGCGCTGCCGCCTTTGGTGATGAGATAACCGGTTTCATCCATATCGAGCTGGCCTTTGAAAATGTCGGTGTTGGGTTTGTGACCGATGGCGATGAAAACGCCTTTTACTTCAATCTCTTCGGTGCTGCCGTCGTTGTATTTCAAACGTGCGCCGCTTACGCCCATATCGTCGCCGGTAATATCATCCAAAACCGCGTTCAGTTTCAGAATGATTTTGCCTTCTTCTACGCGCTGCATCAATTTATCCACCATGATTTTTTCAGCGCGGAAAGTGTCGCGGCGGTGAATCAAGGTAACGGTGTTGGCAATATTGGATAAATACAAGGCTTCTTCTACGGCTGTATTACCGCCGCCGACAACGGCAACATCTTGTTGTTTATAAAAGAATCCGTCGCACGTTGCGCATGCGGAAACGCCTTTGCCGGCAAATTTTTCTTCAAACGGCATACCGAGATATTTGGCTGATGCGCCTGTGGCTACAATCAAAGCGTCGCAAGTGTATTCGCCCATATCGCCGGTGAGCGTGAAAGGGCGTTTTTTCAAATCGACGGTGTGGATGTGGTCGAAAATAATTTCGGTGCCGAAACGCTCGGCGTGTGCCAAAAAGCGGGCCATCAATTCAGGACCTTGCACGCCGTCGGGATCGGCAGGCCAGTTATCGACTTCGGTCGTCGTCATCAGCTGGCCGCCTTGAGCCATGCCGGTGATGATCACAGGTTGCAGATTGGCGCGGGCGGCGTACACCGCAGCCGTGTATCCAGCGGGGCCGGAGCCTAAAATAATCAGTTTATGGTGCTTACTCATGGAGTTTCCTTGAGAAAATATGTATTGAAACAGCTTGTTTTCCTACATTTTTATCATGTAAACATGAATAAAAGAGTAGAAGTGCGACTAATTGCTCAGGCCGTCTGAAAACCATGTTTATAGTTTTCAGACGGCCTGTATATGGTTAGCGGCGACGGAACCCACCGCTTCTGCGCGCGGGCGCACGGTGGTTGGGTTGCGCTTTATTGGTTTGGCGGTAGTTGGGCTGCGCAGCTTTGTTTTGCGCAGGAACCGTTTTCGTGTTCAACTGCTGGCTGGTGCGCCGCTGAGCCTGTGCCGATTGGTAATAATTCGCTTGGGCACGGCGCACGGCAGGGGTATCCGCGCGGGCTTTTTGGAACTTATTCGCCAAAGCATTACCGATAAACGCACCGGCTGCTGCGCCTACCAAACTTTGAAGCAGCCAGCTGCCGCTGGTTTGGTCGTAAATGTATTGTTGGCCGTCGGTGCCGGTAACCGGTTCGCCGTTGTTGCCGTTAGCCAAAAATTCGGCAGGAATCGTGTCTTTTACTGCGCTGGCAGTCAATTCATAAACCGTATTGTCTTGTTGGGCATTTTGTTGGCTCAACTGCTGTTGCAAAGCCTCGATCTGCTTTTGCTGTTGCTCCAATTTCGCTTGCGTATCGTCTTTACAGGCGGTCAAAGCAAAAGCTGAAGTAATAGTTAGGATAATGATTTTTTTCATTCTTTTTCCGTTTTAAAAGAAACAGGGGAAAGCAGTATGCTCGGATTGATAATATAGGGTAGGGTAGGATTTATTCAAGGCCGTCTGAAACATTTGCTGCTAAAATAGCGAAAACCTATTTTCATCATCCTCACTTTCAATGAAACATCCGGCCCCGCAAGAAATCCGTCTCAATCATCACCGCGACGCACTGACATTAGTTTATCAAGGCATCGAAAAAAAACTTCCTGCCGAATATTTGCGCGTATACTCGCCCAGTGCCGAAGTGAGAGGGCACGCTCCGGGACAAGCAATACTGCAAACCGGCAAAGTAGATGTTTTGATTACCGATTTATATCCCGCCGGTCATTATGCTTTGAAAATCACTTTTTCAGACGGCCACGATAGCGGCCTCTACGACTGGGATTATTTATATAAATTGGCACACGAATACGATACAATGTGGGCCGAATACTTACACCAAATCGAGAAGCAGGGTGCTTCGCGCCAAGCCTAAACTACTTACCGCACCTAAGAATTCCCGATCCGATTTTCCTGAAAAGAAAGCCACAACATGAGCGACAACAAAACCCATTTCGGCTACCAAACCGTTAACGAAAGCGAAAAAGCCGGCAAAGTAGCCGAGGTTTTCCATTCCGTAGCTAAAAATTACGACATTATGAACGACGTCATGTCCGGCGGATTACACCGCGTTTGGAAGCACTTTACCATCAACACCGCACGCTTGAAAAAAGGCGATAAAGTTTTAGACATTGCCGGAGGCACAGGTGATTTGTCGCGCGGTTGGGCAAAAAGAGTAGGGCAAGAGGGCGAAGTATGGCTCACCGACATTAATTCATCCATGCTTTCAGTCGGGCGTGACCGCTTGCTTAACGAAGGTATCATTCTTCCCGTATCGTTGGCAGATGCCGAAAAACTGCCTTTCCCGGATAATTATTTCAACTTGGTATCCGTAGCTTTCGGCCTGCGCAACATGACGCACAAAGAAGCCGCCCTTAAAGAAATGTACCGCGTATTAAAACCCGGCGGCACTTTATTGGTATTGGAATTTTCCAAAGTATTCAAACCATTAGAGCCGGCTTACGATTTGTATTCCTTTAAACTTTTGCCGCTGATGGGTAAAGTTATTGCAAAAGACGCAGACAGCTATCAATACTTGGCAGAATCCATCCGCATGCACCCTGATCAAGAAACGCTCAAACAAATGATGTTGGATGCAGGATTTGATAATGTCGATTACCACAATATGACCGCAGGAGTGGTGGCGCTGCATAAGGGTATTAAATACTAAGCAGCAGTTTAGATGATAAACAAGCAAGATTGCTGATGTTTCGTATTTATTACCGGAAAGCAATCTTGTTTGTTTTTGACATCTATAATTTAACATAATTCATATTATGAGAAATTATAGTGGTAGCAAATGGCTGTGCACTCTGTGCCTTCCAGCAAGGATTTTCAGCAGTTCAATTGTGTACACATGCCGATTAATATTGGCAGTATGCTTTTTTGCTTTGAAAACCGCATGTAATGTAAAGCGTGCTGGCGTGTTGGATTAGCAAATTGGGCGGAGTAAATGCCGAGTGTTTAATGGCTTTTAAGGCGGCCGTATCTAAGCTTTCGTAACCGCTGCTTTTTGCTAACTTGATTTCTTCTATTACACCATATCGGCTTAAATCTACTTTATAGGTAACGAAACCTTCATAACCCTGCGTTAAAGCATAATGAGGATATTGAGGTTGGATTTTGCCTATTTCAAAATTCATACGTTGGCTGTCTTGATTGCTTGTGTAGATGACTTGCCTTTCTCCTGCGGGATGAGCAAGGTTTTCTATTGTATTGCCTAAGCTTTTGACTGCCTGTTTCGCATAATATTCTCCTGTTGTTTGCTTGTTTAGATGCTTTATCAACTCTTCAGCTTCTTGGCGTTCGCGATATTTGCTGAATGCGAGATAGCTGATGGCAACAGCGATAACCAATAAAATCATAACAATAGCTGCTGTGTCTGAGTTTGTGCTGTGTTGCCGCTTATACTTGTATATTTTATCTTCAGGTCTGATCCCGTCACCCCATGCCATTTTTTAATCCTTTTTGGTTTTAATGACTTTATTAATATTTTAAATATGAAATTATAATAGAGGCTTAGGAAGAAAAGGAATTTTTATATCAACCGTTTTAGTCTCTGTTTGATTATCGCTACAACCATTCTATTGCCGTAAAATAAGCAAACTTTATCTTTTCTCAGAAACTTATTTATGCTCAGTTATCGTCATGCTTTTCATGCCGGCAATCATGCCGATGTGCTTAAACATTTTATTTTGTATTTGGTTTTGGATTATTTTAACCGTAAGGACAAACCTTATTGGTACATAGATACCCACAGCGGTGCCGGTCTTTATGATTTGTATAGTAACGAATCTCAAAAGGTTGGTGAGTATAAGCAAGGCATTGAACGGTTAAATTCTTCTGACAAACTTCCTGAATTGCTCCAAGCATTTACAGGCCGTCTGAAAGATATTTTGCCGGGTGAAAACCTTTATTGCGGTTCGCCTTGGTTGGCTCAGGCTTTAACGCGCGCAAGTGATAAGTTGCGTTTGTTTGAACTGCATCCTACTGATTTTAAACATTTACAGAATAATATGCAGGAAGCGGGATTGGGTAAACGCGGGCAGGTTATGCAGTCCGACGGTTTTCAGGGATTGATCGCCCTGCTTCCTCCGCCAACCCGCCGGGCGGTGGTGCTCATTGATCCGCCTTATGAGGAAAAACAAGACTATGCGCGGGTGGCCAATGTTTTAAAAGACGCTAAAAAACGATTTGAATCAGGATGTTATTTGATCTGGTATCCGTGCTTGAGCCGCGAGGAAAGTAGGAAGCTGCCTGAGCAACTGAAAAAGATTTTTCCCGATAATTATTTAAACGCAGAACTCCATGTTCATGCTCCCCGTTCAGACGGCTTCGGTATGCACGGCAGCGGGATGTTTGTCGTGAATCCGCCTTATCTGCTTGCCGAACAGCTGCAAAAGAATTTACCTGAATTGGTACAAATATTGAGGCAAGACGAATTTGCACGTTTTGTGCTGGATTTTCAGATCAAATAAGCCTGCTGGGACTTATCTATAAAAAAATTCAGACGGCCTATGGATAAATATGCCGCTTATTTCCAGATGCTGCTTTCTGTATGCAAATAACGGGCATCGTCAAAGGTAGCCAGCCACTGGGGGCGAAGCGCGACAAATATCGCGGTAAAAATGCCGTTTAAAAACGCTTCGCCCCATGTAAGCAGGAAGAAAACAGGAAATGCCGACGACCACAGCGCTTCCGCTGAAAACACGCCCGCTGTTTGCAGCAGCAAAACGATGAATACGCCGGTCAACAGCATGCCTAATGCGGCTGAAATAAAGCCGTTGAAAAAAATATACACGAACAAATTAGGCGGCAGGCGAACCGCTATTTTGCGTAACAGCAGGTTTATGCTCAAGGCGGGCAATAATAAAAACAGTGCGTTAAGACTGGTTACGCCAAGGTTTTCAATGCCGTGAACGGCGGCATACGGTATCAGCAGTAAAGTGCTCAACCATAAAGCGGCCGGTGTGCCCAGCATCAAGGCAACTAAATTGATGCCGAGAAGATGGTAGTTCATTCCGGCTAACTGACCGCTGCTTAAATCGGCGTTTAAGGTCCATAAAACGGCCAAGCAGATGACTGCAACACTAATGGCGGCAGGATGCTTCGCTGCGGCCGAGAAAGCGCGTCGGGCGGTAAGCAGCAGAAAAGCCGCCCAGATAATGTGGGCGGCGATTGTCCATTCGAACGGAAACCATGGGTTAAGGAAGTTCATCAAACAGCTTATAAAAGTTTTAGCGAAGTGCGCAAAGCTCACTTTCAGACGGCCTGATTATAAAGGCGGACGGGTGTTTTGAGAAATACCTGTCCGCTATTTGTTTCAAGCCGATTACTTGGTTTAATGGATTACTGAAGCTCGCGGATGTCGCGCCAGCCGTCGTTGGTTTTGACTAAAGTCGCCGTTTTGGTGCGTGTTGCTTCGGGGTGTTTCCAGCCGTTGCCGGCTTCTTTTAAGAATTTTTCAGCCCATTTTTCCGTTTCAAAACGCGCCTCATACGATACTTTGCTGACAGTCATGCCGTCTGAAGGTGTCGGCTCTGTGAACCAATTGATTTTTTCGACTTTTTGCGTTCCGATGCAGAAACGCGGCTCCAAGCCTTCTTCACGGATTTTGCCTTTGCCTTTTTCGGTCAGCTCGTAAACGTAAACGCTGGTTTTGTTTTTAGTGCCCGGAAATTCAAAGGTTTCGGACGATTGTTTTTTATAAAACCCTTCGCTGTCCAAAATTTTCATTTGCGCGATGGCCGATTGATTGATTTTGTCGCCGTTTGCGTTGCGGTCGGGGATTTTAATTTGGTTCAGACCCAGCAAGGTTTGAACAGCCATGCCGTTGGTTTCGATTTTAACAGTTAAAGGAACGCATACGCCTTGTTGCGAAATGTGTTGGTTGATGGCTTTTTCAAAAGTAGATTTGCCGGGAGAGTTGCCGGAACAGGCGCCGAGCAGCAAAGCGGCGCACACGGTTAAAGCGGTTTTGTACATTTCATGCTCCTTGCGGACTTAGATTTTACAGTTAAAACAGCATATCCTTTTTTAGCGTTCATGACAAACCTTGCGCCCGTGCTTACAATAGAGGCCGTCTGAAATCATTACGGATACCCACATCATGACTACCCTATACGGCATTCCCAACTGCGACACCGTTAAAAAAGCCCGTGCGTGGCTGGCGGAAAACAATATTGCTTACGACTTTGTAGATTTCAAAAAAACGCCGCCCGATGCCGCTTTGATTGAAAGCTGGTTGAAAGACATCCCCATCGAAACCTTGCTCAACAAACGCGGTACGACTTGGCGCAAACTCAGCAGCGAACAGCAAGCCGCCGCTGAATGTACGCAAGGCGCAATAGCGGTGATGGTTGCCCATCCAAGCCTGATCAAACGCCCTATTCTTCAGCATAACAATCAGCATTCTGCCGGTTTTCAGGCTGATAATTACGCCAAAATCTTTTTGTCTTCATGAAGATAAGGCTATCAGTTTGTAAGATTAAACCGCTTGAGGCCGTCTGAAAAAGTTTTAGCGAGGTTTGCAAAGCTTACTTTCAGACGGCCTCAAACCGTTTTATGAAATGAAATGATATTTACTTTACCAAAAGGTAAATTCAGAAGCGTTGTGAAAATTTGCCATTCGGTAAAATCAGCCATACAATACGCCGCACCATTATTTTGAAAGTTTGAACCATGGATATTACCGAGCTGCGCCGCCGCAATCTGCGCCAATGGATCATACGGCAGCATGGCGGACAGCAAGCGCACTTCGCCGCGGCAGCCTCCATCAATCAGGGCGAACTGTCTTCGCTGTTGAAAAACAAATCGTTCGGCGAAAAAAAAGCCCGCAAAATCGAGCAGTCTGCCGGAATGCCCGCCATGTGGCTGGATACCGACCACGGCGATCTGCCTGAAACCCCGTCCGCACACCATCCGACACCTCAAGAAAAGAATCCGAAAATGAGCCACATCTCCCCTATTGCCGACATTCTTGCCGACATCAAAGCCGGCAAAATGGTCATCATTACCGACGCCGAAGACCGCGAAAACGAAGGCGATTTAATCATGGCTGCCCAATTTGTAACGCCGCAAGCCATTAATTTTATGATCAAACATGCTCGCGGATTGGTGTGCCTGCCGATGAACGACGAGCTGGTCGACCGCTTAAACCTGCCTCAGATGACGCAGAAAAACGGCGCACAATACGGCACCAACTTCACCGTATCCATCGAGGCTGCCCACGGCATTTCCACCGGCATTTCCGCCGCAGACCGCGCCTTAACGATTCAGACGGCCGTGTCGCCGACGGTTAAAGCCGAAGACATCGTCCAGCCCGGCCACATTTTCCCGCTGCGTTCGCAAAAAGGCGGCGTATTGGTGCGCGCCGGACACACCGAAGCCGCCGTCGATCTAGCACAAATGAGCGGCCTGATTCCCGCTGGTGTGATCTGTGAAATTCTCAACGACGACGGTACCATGGCGCGTATGCCCGAGCTGATGAAGTTCGCCGAAGAACACAATCTGAAAATCGGCACTATCGCCGATCTGATCGAATACCGCAGCCGCACTGAAAGCCTGCTCGAAGAAATGGGCGACACCACCGTGAACACCCCTTGGGGCGAATTTCAGCAGCATGTGTATGTAGATAAACTTTCCGGCGAAACCCATTTGGCTTTGGTAAAAGGCGAATTGTCGCCGGAAAAAGAAACTTTGGTGCGCGTGCACGAGCCGTTTAGCGTGATGGACTTTATCCAAGCCGACCCCAACCATTCTTGGCCGATTCCCCTTGCGCTGCAAAGAATCCAGCAAGCCGACGCGGGCGTGATTATTTTGTTGCACCGCACCGAAGACGGCGCCGCCCTCCTCGACCGAACTTTGCCGAAAAACAGCTTCCAAGTGAAAAAGTGGGACAGAAAAACCTACGGCATCGGCGCACAGATTTTGGCCGGCTTAAACGTGCAAAAAATGCGTGTGATGGGCAAACCTTCATCCATGAATGGCCTAACCGGCTTCGGTTTGGAAGTGGTTGGCTTTGAAGAAGCGCCGGAAAACAAATAGCTCCCCCTGTCCGTCTCAAAAAACAAGCCGATACCTTTGCGAACAGGTATCGGCTTGTTTTATTTATGACTTTTTAGTCATCGCCGCGACTGCTTCCGCCTGAAGAACGCTCGCAAGGATGTTCTTCATCGCATATAAAATGCGTTTCCGACCAATGGGAAGCCAAATTGACCGCCATCACGGCTGCCGCCGAAATACCGATAACCGCAATCGTAATCTGCAAGCATTTGGCTATCCACACAAATTTGCCCAAAACAGCCCACGGTGTCGATGCCGACGCAGCTTTTGCCGCAATCAAAGCGCGGTTGCCCGGTACCAAAGCCAAATAAGCCGCCAACAAAGAGGCCAAAATCATAAACAGCGTGATGGCGACGATATTGAAGTAGTAAGATTCCCCGTCGTTGCGAGTCAAAAAATAAGCCAAAACCAAACAAACCAATAAAATCAACAACAATAACAGCAAAATAATCAGCAACCATTTGCTGATTTTCTTCAAGATTGTTTCTTTCACTATGCTTAAATTCTCAGATTGAATATGCGTTTATTATATAACACCGAATTTGCACGCGTGAATCGGCCTGATGATTGCAGGCGCGCTTCATTGCAACAGCCGAAAGCGTTCAGACGGCCTATCCGTTATAATGCCGTCTGAACAACCTTCTACCCGATAGAAAGAGCCGCACTATGAACCGCATCGCCGCCCTGCCCGACCATCTCGTTAACCAAATCGCCGCCGGCGAAGTGGTGGAACGCCCCGCCAGCGCCTTGAAAGAAATCGTAGAAAACAGCATCGACGCGGGGGCGACGGCGGTTGATGTCGAGCTTGCCGGCGGCGGCATCAGGCTGATCCGTGTTACCGACAACGGCAGCGGCATCCACGCCGACGACATTTCCCTCGCCCTGCACCGCCACGCCACCAGCAAAATCAAATCGCTCACCGATTTGGAACACGTTGCCAGCATGGGCTTTCGCGGCGAAGGTTTGGCCAGCATCGCATCGGTGAGCCGCCTCACGCTTACCAGCCGCACCGAAAGCAGCGCGCACGCCAATCAGGTAAAAGCGGAAGACGGCAAACTCAGCGAAAGCGGTGCGGCGGCGCACCCCGTCGGCACCACCGTGGAAGTGGCCGAGCTTTTCTTCAACACCCCCGCGCGGCGCAAGTTTTTAAAATCCGAAAACACCGAATACGCCCACTGCGCCACCATGCTCGAACGCCTCGCGCTGGCGCATCCGCATATTGCCTTTTCGCTCAAACGCGACGGTAAAAGCATCTTTAAACTGCCTGCACAAAGCCTCAACGAACGCGTCGCCGCTATCGTGGGTGACGATTTTCAGACGGCCTCTTTGGAAATCGACAGCGGCGAAGGCATCATGCGGCTTCACGGTTTTATCGCCAAACCCACCTTTGCCAAAGGCAAAACCGACAAACAATACTGCTTCGTCAACCGCCGTTTCGTGCGCGACAAAGTGATGCTGCACGCCGTAAAACAAGCCTACCGCGACGTGTTGCATAACGCCCTCACGCCCGCTTTCGTGCTGTTTCTCGACCTGCCGCCCGAAGCGGTGGACGTAAACGTGCATCCCACCAAAACCGAAATCCGTTTCCGCGACAGCCAAGCAGTACACCAACTGGTATTCCACACCCTCAACAAAGCTCTTGCCGACACCCGCGCCGACCAAACCGAAAGCGTGAGCAACGCCGGCAGCGTATTGCACGAAATGCTGGGCGTAACGATGCCGTCTGAAAACCCCAGCGCGTCGGAAAACCTTTCAGACGGCCTCAACCTGACTACGCCGCCGCAACAACAACATTTCGGCGGCTTCGGCGGCAAATCCGCACCAGCGCCCTATTCCGCCGCCCGCGCACCGCAGCAACGCACCCTCTCCCTACGCGAAAGCCGTGCCGCCTTAAACACTTATGCCGAGCTATACCGCAAAACCGAACCGAACGAAGACATCGAGCTTAGCCAGTTTGAACAAGCCCGTTTCGGAGCGGAGAGGCCGTCTGAAAACCATGCCCCGCACCAAGAAACGCAAGCACCCGAACTGCCGCCGCTAGGCTTTGCCATTGCCCAGCTTTTAGGCATCTATATTCTTGCCCAAGCCGAAGACAGCCTGCTGCTGGTGGACATGCACGCCGCCGCCGAACGGGTGAACTACGAAAAAATGAAAACCCAGCGCGACACCCTCGGCAGCCTGCAAAGCCAGCGGCTGCTGATTCCGGTAACCTTCGCCGCCAGCCACGAAGAAACCGCCGCCCTCGCCGACCACGCCGAAGCCTTGCGCGGATTCGGCTTGGAGCTTTCCGACATGGGCGGCAACACCATCGCCGTGCGTGCCGTGCCCGCCATGCTCGGCAAAAGCGACGTGGCCTCGCTCGCACGCGACATGTTGCGCGAAATCGCCCAAAACGGCAGTTCGCAAACCATCGAAGCGCGTGAAAACCAAATCCTTTCCACCATGGCCTGCCACGGCTCCGTGCGCGCCGGCCGCCAGCTTACCCTGCCGGAAATGAACGCCCTCTTGCGCGACATGGAAAACACGCCGCGCAGCAATCAATGCAACCACGGCCGCCCCACTTGGGTGAAGCTCACTTTGAAAGAATTGGACGCGCTGTTTTTGCGCGGACAGTGAGTGAGAAAGATTGTTTTGCTGAAATAATTGGTGAAGTGATAGGAAGGCCGTCTGAAAATCGGTTTCAGACGGCCTCTAGTTTTTAAGGCGCTTATCTATCTGAATTACGCAAAAGTAAAAAGCCGTCTGAAAATACTTCAGACGGCTTTTTACTAAGATAACGGCTTATCAGCGTATATCCGCTTTATTTCTCGTTGTTGCCCAACTGAGGCAACACCGAACCTTCGCCCAATGAAAGCAGGCCGGTTTTCGAATACAGGCCGAGTTTGGCGCGGGTATCGACGATGTCGAGATTGCGCATGGTCAGCTGTCCGATACGGTCGGCCGGTGTGAAGGCGGCGTTTTCCACTTTTTCCATGCTCAAACGCTCTGGCTGGTAAGTCAGGTTCGGCGATTCGGTGTTCAGAATCGAATAGTCGTTGCCGCGGCGCAGCTCCAGCGTTACTTCGCCCGTAATCGCTTTGGCCACCCAGCGTTGGGCGGTTTCGCGCAGCATCAATGCTTGTGAATCAAACCAGCGGCCTTGATACAGCAAGCGGCCCAAGCGCAAGCCGTTGATGCGGTATTGCTCGATGGTGTCTTCGTTATGGATTCCGGTCAGCAAACGCTCGTAAGCGATGTGCAGCAAAGCCATGCCCGGTGCTTCGTAAATACCGCGTGATTTGGCTTCGATAATGCGGTTTTCGATTTGGTCGCTCATGCCCAAGCCGTGGCGGCCGCCGATGCGGTTGGCTTCGAGAAACAGCTCCACAGGGTCGGCAAACTCTTTGCCGTTCAGGGCTACCGGCACGCCTTCTTCAAAGCGCACGGTTACTTCTTCGGCTTTGATGGCAACGTTTTCATCCCAAAACGCTACGCCCATAATCGGCTTAACGATTTTGATGCCGGTGTTCAAAAATTCCAAATCTTTGGCTTCGTGGGTGGCGCCGAGCATGTTGGAGTCGGTGGAATAGGCTTTTTCAACCGACATTTTGTAGTCGAAGCCGTTGGCAATCAAAAATTCGCTCATTTCCTGACGGCCGCCCAATTCGTCGATAAAGGTTTGGTCGAGCCACGGTTTGTAGATGCGCAGATGCGGGTTGGTTAGCAGGCCGTAACGATAAAAGCGTTCGATGTCGTTGCCTTTGTAGGTAGAGCCGTCGCCCCAAATGTTGACGTCGTCTTCTTTCATGGCCGATACCAGCATGGTGCCGGTGACGGCGCGGCCCAAAGGCGTGGTGTTGAAATAAGTGGCACCGCCGGTGGTTACATGGAAGGCACCGCATTGGATGGCGGCAATGCCTTCGTGCGCAAGCTGGCTGCGGCAATCGATCAGGCGGGCTTCGATGGCGCCGTATTCTTTGGCTTTTTTCGGAATCGCGTTATAGTCGTCTTCGTCGGGCTGGCCGAGGTTGGCGGTGTAGGCATAAGGCAGCGCGCCTTTGAGTTTCATCCATAGCAGGGCTGCGGAAGTGTCGAGGCCGCCTGAAAAGGCAATGCCCACTTTTTGGCCTGTCGGCAGGCTTTGTAGAATAGTATGATTATGCTGGCTCATCGGGAATTCCTGTTGATTATGATTGTGCCGTTTCAGACGGCCCGAAAACAGGTTATTATTGTATGAATCAGTTGATTCGTCCAGCCTGAAAATAGGTTCAGACGGCCTTTTCATTTATATTTCCAAGCATACGCAATGATATATTTCAACTTAATCATTATCGGCGATGAAATTTTGCACGGCAGCCGCATAGATAAGCATTTTGCTTTTTTCAAACATCTGTTGGAATCTCGCGGATTGCGTTTAAACCAAGTGCAATATCTGCCCGACAACTATACCTTTTTGGTTAAGCAGCTTCGCCGCAGTTTTTCAGACGGCCTGCCTACTTTCGTAACCGGCGGTATCGGCTCCACGCCCGACGACCATACCCGCCAAGCCGCGGCGGAGGCTTTGAGCCTACCGATTGAGCGCCACGCCGGTGCGGTGCCGTTTATCGAGGAAACGTCGCTCAAGCGCGGCGATGCGCTGGATTCCGCTTCCCATCAACAGCGCTTGCTGATGGCGGATTTTCCCGAAGGGTCGGATTTGATTCCTAATCCTTACAATAAAATCGCCGGCTTTTCCATTCGCGAACATTATTTCTTCCCCGGTTTCCCCGTGATGGCGCACCCGATGGCCGAATGGGTGGTTGAAACTTATTATGCCGACCGTTTCAATACGGTAGATAACGCGCAGCGCACCGTGTGGATATTCCGTATGCCGGAATCGCATGTCGCTCCGATTATGCGCAACATTGAAGCCGGTTACGAAGGCATACGTTCGTTCAGCCTGCCGAGCGTGGGCTGGTCGACGGAAGACGGCGAAGTTATCCCGCCCCACATCGAATTCGGCATCAAAGCCGTCGGAGAAGCCTGTTCGCGCATCGACGAGGCTTGGGAGATAGTGCTGAAGCGCTTGGACGACATCGGTGCGGTTGTCCAACATCATGCCCCTTAAGCTCTAAAATCAGCATCTCACCCTATTGATTGAATAAGGCCGTCTGAAAAGCAATATCCAAGCTTTCAGACGGCCTTATTCAATCTTTACTTGATTTGAGTTGTTTTTTCATGACGGATAAAAAAATCATTAAATCAAAAGCATAAAAATTAAGAAAAAGCCTTTGGCGCTGTTTAGGTGTGTATAGAAAAGAGTTTGCGAGCCTGCTGAAAAGACAAGGAACTTTTTATCTGTTATGGTTGACCAATCAACGTCTGTGCCTTACGCACATCATGTAACCATTTTGACAACGGAGTAACTTATGACACACAACCTGAAAACCATTGTTCCCGTGTTGGCACTGACCGCCACTTTGAGTGCTTGCGGTATGTTCGGCAAAGACAAACCCAAAGCCCAAGCCGCCACTTCCGCACCTGCTGCGCAACAACCGGCTGCGCCGCAACAGGCACAGCAGCAAACTCCCCAAGTCCAACTTCCGAAAACCGTTGAAGTGACTTCTCTCGACAGCACCAAAGAAGTGGCCTACAAATGTGGTACCACCAAAGCCAAACAACCCCTTAGCGTAATGTACGGGATTAAAGGCGGCGAAGTTGTGGCGGCGCAAGTGAAATATCAAGATAAACTGTCTCCCAATTTATTCCGCGTGATCGGTGCTGACGACAAAAACGTTTTTGCCGGCAACGGTATCACTTGGGTTGCGGATAAAGCCAATCCCGCCAACTTAGACAAAGTGAACGGCAACATGCTGACCCAAGAAGCCATCGAAACCGTAAACGGCCAGCAGCAGCAAGTTTCCCAAATCGTTACCCGTGGCTGTGTGCTTGATAAAGCCACTACGGCCAAGCTGAATAAAAAAGCGAAAAAATAAACCTTTCTTTGCCGATTTGATTTATTGAGCTTTAAAACCAATAACAATGCCGTCTGAAATTTCAGACGGTATTGTTTGTTTGATATTGAAACCGTTCGGATTATTCGCCCGGACATTCGGCGCATTCGGTATGCACTTCATGCGTTTTTAATTTGCTGTTTACATCGCGCAAAGCGGTGCGCAAGCCTTCTTCGATAACCGGATGGTAGAAAGGCATATCCAGCATTTGCGGAATGGTCATCTTTTGCTGATGCGCCCAAGCCAGCAAGTGTGCCAGATGCTCGGCAGCGGGGCCGACGATTTCCGCTCCGATAAACAAGCCCGTGCCTTGCTCGGCATACACGCGCATATGGCCTTTGTTGACCAACATCACGCGGCTGCGGCCTTGGTTGCGGAACGAAACTTCGCCGATAACCACGCATTCGGGGTTTTTATAACGCTCCATTACTTGGGCGTATTTCAAGCCGATAGAAGCAATCTGTGGGCTGGTAAACACCACGCCGATATGGCTGCGGCGCAAACCGTTTTTAATATTCGGATACATGCCCGCGTTGTCGCCGGCAATCTTGCCTTGATCGCTGGCTTCGTGCAGCAGCGGCAGTTGGTTGGAAGCATCGCCTGCGATAAAAATATGCGGAATACTGGTTTGCATGGTTAGCGGGTGGGCTTTCGGCACACCGCGATCATCCAAATCAATGTTGATGTTTTCCAAGCCGATATTATCCACATTCGGGCGGCGACCGACGGCAGCCAGCAGGTAATCTGCGGTAAACACGCCGCTTTCGCCGTTTTCAGACCAGCTGATTTCCACTTCGCCTCGATCGTTTAACTTGGCTTCGGTTTGTGCGTCCAAATGTAATACCAATTCTTCACCGAATACGGTTTTCGCTTCTTCCAAGACAACCGGATCGGAAATCCCGCCAAGCGAGCCGCTGACACCGAAGATTTGTACTTCTACACCCAAGCGGTGCAAAGCCTGACCAAGCTCCAAACCGATCACGCCGGGGCCGAATACGGCCACACGTTTAGGCAAGGTGTCCCATGAGAACACATCGTCGTTGATGATCACTTTGTCGCCCAAAGTCTGCCATTGAGGTAATACGACAGGACGCGAGCCGGTGGCAATCACAATACGGTCGGCTTTGATTTGGGTGTGGTCGTCAATTTGAACGGTATGCTCGTCAACAAACTTAGCTGCACCCATGATGCGTTTGTCGGCAGGCCATTCTTCCACATCGCTCACCACGAAGCCGACGAAACGGTCGCGCTCGGATTTCACGCGGTTCATCACTTCTTCGCCGTTTACGGTAACGCTCTCTTTATCCAAATGAACGCCAAACGGATCGGTATGCAGGGCATGATGGCGTGCCTCGGCAGCGGCAATCAGCAGTTTGGACGGCATACAGCCTACGCGGGCGCAAGTGGTACCGAAGGCATGGCTTTCGATCAGGTAAACATTGTCGGTATGCAAACGCGCATTGCGGAACGCGCCCATACCGGCAGTACCGCCGCCGATGACCACAACGTCAGCTTGAATCTGTTTCATATTGTTTTTTCCTTTAATGGGCGGTTTGCCGCCGCTAAAACCAAACTAAGAGTTATTCAGGCAGTATCGTCCGCATCGGCCCGCGACTGCCTGAATAACCCTTAAGCTATTCAGCCGGGCCGTCTGAAAGCGAACTTGAGTGAGCTTCGCTAAACGGCCCGGTGTATAAATGAACTAAATCGAATTAGTTTTTAGCCAAGTATGCTTCCAAATCTTCGCTGCCGCCGATGTATTTACCGCCGATAAATACTTGAGGAGCAGTTGCTTTACCGGTAATGGCGCGTACGGAAACGATGCTGGCATCTTTGCCCAATACGATTTCTTCGTAAGCCAAGCCTTTGTCGTCCAAAGCTTTTTTAGCTTTGGCGCAGAATTGGCAACCGGGTTTGGTGAAGATGGCCACAGACTCTTGAGCTTTCCAGTTCGGAGCAACGTATTTCAGCATGGTGTCGGCATCGGAAACTTCAAAGGGGTCGCCTTCTTTTTCCGGCTCGATAAACATTTTTTCGATTTTGCCGTCGTTTACCAGCATAGAGTAACGCCAAGAGCGTTTGCCGAAGCCCAAGTTGTCTTTGTCAACCAGCATGCCCATGCCTTCGGTAAATTCACCGTTGCCGTCCGGAACCATGATGATGTTGTCAGACTCTTCGTCGGCAGCCCAAGCGTTCATTACAAAAGTGTCGTTTACAGATACGCACAAAATGTTGTCTACGCCGTTTTCTTTAAACGCTTTGGCCAGCTCGTTGTAGCGAGGCAGGTGGGTAGAAGAACAAGTGGGGGTAAATGCGCCCGGCAAAGAGAATACCACTACTTTTTTGCCTTTGAACAAATCATCGGTAGAAACATCTTTCCAAGAATCGCCGACGCGGGTGTGGAATACAACGCTCGGTACTTGCTGACCGGTACGATCTACTAAAGCCATTTTGATACTCCTGTTTAAAACGTTTAGATTAAGGGGAAACTAGAAATTGGCCGATTATTTTAACCAATATTCCCAAGATAGATAATTTATAGTTCAAATAAAGCTAATCATAAAAAACTATAAGTATCTTGCAAGAAAACCAATCATGCTTCGAAGCAAACCGTTTCAAAGCATGAATAACGAAGATATAGGGCAATTCCACTCAAAAGCCAGCCTGCTTTACAGAAATTTACAGCATGAAAATTGAGGCCGTTTGAAAAACTTCGAGGCAAAACACCTTTGGCAGCGGTTGTGCACAAATCATAATCAAACGGCTATAATACCCGCTTTACCAAGTTTTGCTGACTGCTATGACACACAATACTGATGCGTTGGTTGCTCTGCCGCAAAAAATACCGTTTGACGTTCCGCTTGCCCTGCAAAACGGTCAAACGCTGCCGCGCTTCGATCTGATGGTGGAAACTTACGGCAGCTTGAATGCCGATAAATCCAATGCCGTCTTAATTTGTCATGCACTTTCCGGAAACCATCATGTAGCCGGCAGATATAGCCTGGAAGACAAATATCCCGGCTGGTGGGATAGTATGGTCGGCCCGGGCAAACCGGTCGATACCAACCGCTTTTTCGTTGTGGGTTTAAACAATCTCGGCGGATGCCACGGCAGCACCGGTCCTTTGAGTATCAACCCCGAAACCGGAGAAGAATACGGTGCGGACTTTCCCGTCGTTACCGTAAAAGACTGGGTAAAAAGCCAAGCGCTCTTAGCCGACCATTTCGGCATCACACAATGGGCTGCCATTATCGGCGGCAGCTTGGGCGGTATGCAGGCATTACAGTGGGCAATAGACTTTCCCGAACGGGTAAGGCACGCTTTGGTTATCGCCTCTTCTACCCGTCTCTCTGCTCAAAATATTGCTTTCAATGACGTTGCCCGACAAGCAATTATTACCGACCCCGACTTTCACGACGGCCATTACCGCCGCCACAATACCATCCCCCGCCGCGGTCTGCGTATAGCTCGCATGATGGGGCACATTACTTATCTTGCCGAACAAGGTTTGGGCAAAAAATTCGGGCGCAACATGCACAGCAACGGCTATCAATACGGCTATGATGTTGAGTTTGAAGTGGAATCTTACCTCCGCTATCAGGGCGATAAATTTGCCGAACGCTTCGATGCCAATACTTATTTGCGCATGACCAAAGCTTTGGATTATTTTGCCCCTGCCGCCGAGTTCGGTAACGATTTGGTTGCCGCCCTGAAAACCACCCAAGCCAAGTTTTTCGTAGCCAGCTTCAGCACCGACTGGCGCTTTGCTCCCGCCCGCTCGCGTGCATTGGTGAAGCATTTGGTAAGGGCGGGCAAACATGTCCAATATATCGAAGTCGAATCGCACCACGGTCATGATGCTTTTTTAATGGCCGACGAACCCTATATCCGCGCTGTGCGTGCCTATATGAACAATGTTGCCAAGGAATGCGCCCATGACTGAATTACGCGATGATTTGCAATTGATTTACGACTGGATTCCCGAAAGCAGCCGCGTGTTGGATTTGGGCTGCGGTAACGGCGAACTGCTTTCCGCCTTGATTCAACGCAAACAGTGTACCGGTTACGGTGTAGAAATCGATACGGAAGGCGTTATCGCTTCGATAGAGCGCGGCGTGAGCGTGATTCAGGCGGATTTGGAGCAAGGGTTGCAAGATTTCGGCGACAACAGCTTCGATATTCTCGTACTCAGCCAAACCATACAGGCGATGCAGAATACCGAAACCATTTTGCAAGACCTTACCCGTGTTGCCAAGCAAGCCATTGTGTCTTTTCCAAACTTCGGTTACTGGCGCAACCGCCTGCAAATCGGATTGTGCGGGCATATGCCAGTATCTGAACGCATGCCCTATCAATGGTATAACACGCCCAATATTCATTGGTGTACTTTGCAGGATTTCGACCGTTTGTGTGCCAAAAACCATATCCGTGTGTTGGAACGCACGGTTATGACTGCCGGGAAACGTATTAATATTCTCCCCAATCTTTTGGGTAGTTTGGCTTTTTACCGTGTCGGCTGATAAAGATATTAGAAAAGCTGCCTTAAGGCAGCTTTTTGTATGGTTATAAATAACGCACCAACACATTATTTCTTTACAAACACCAAATCCCACACACCATGCCCCAAACGTTTTCCACGCGCTTCAAACTTGGTTTCAGGTCGGTATTCGGGTGTAGGCGCGTAATCTGCGGCGGTATTGCTCAAATAATCAAAACTGCTTAACACTTCAAGCATTTGAACCGCATATTCTTCCCAATCTGTTGCCAAATGGATATAACCGCCTGTTTTTAATTTGGGCAACAGCTTGGCAACAAACGGTATCTGCACCAAACGGCGCTTGTTATGGCGCTTTTTGTGCCACGGATCGGGAAAGAAAATATGAATGCCGTCAAGTGAACCGTCGCTTAACATATTTTCCACTACTTCCACGGCATCGTGGCGCATCACCCGGATATTCGTTATCTGTTCTTCTTCAATCAGTTTAAAAATATTGCCTACGCCGGGGCCGTGCACATCAATAGCTAAAAAGTCTTTTTCAGGCAGGCGTTTGGCAATTTCTACGGTAGCCGTGCCCATGCCGAAACCGATTTCCAACACCTTCGGATTATCACGGCCAAACATTTTGTTCAAATCTGCCGGGTCTGCTTGATAGTCGATCCCGAATTGAGGCCACATGGTATCAATGGCACGCTGCTGGGCGGCAGTCATATGCCCTTGGCGCAAAACAAAGCTGCGGATGCTGCGTTTGTGTTGCTCGGGAACCGTTTGGTTGTTAGATTGATTTACTTCGTTGTCAGTCATTATTTGTCTCATCGGTAAAGGCCGTCTGAAAGAATGAAGCTTTCAGACGGCCTCTTAATACATGTTTTGATTACTCGGAGATGTCATCACCAGCTTGGTCTGCATCTACCGCCGTATCGTCAGATGCGTTTGCTTCTCCGTTATTTGCTTCTTCAAGGGGAGCTTCTGCCTCTTCGGGTTCTTCCGCCACACGCTCCAAGCTCACTAATGTTTCGCCTTCATCCAAATTAATCAGTTTCACACCCGCTGCGGCACGGCCGGTTTCGCGGATTTGGTCGACTTTGGTTCTGATTAAGACGCCGCCGCTGGTAATCAGCATCAAATCATCGGTTTCAGCAACCAATGTCGCGGCCACCAGTTCGCCGTTGCGTTCGCCGGTATTGATGGCAATGTTGCCCTGCCCGCCTTTACCTTTGCGGCTATAATCGGCAATCGGCGTGCGCTTGCCGTAACCGTTGGCCGTGGCGGTCAACACTTGCAGGGTTTCGTCTTGTTCGCATTCGGGAGAGAAGGTAATCAGGCTGACGATGCGGCCGTCTGAAGGCAGGCGCATACCGCGCAGGCCGCCGCTGCCGCGTCCGCTCGGGCGCACGCCGTTTCCTTTCAAGGCCGGTGTTTCGCCGTTTTCGTCGCTATTGTCTTCCGCTTCGTTGAGGCCGTCTGAATCTTCGTTTTCATTTTCGGCCTCATCGGCATCGCCGTTGCGTTGCTCGTAGTATTCATTAAAACGGATGGCCTTACCCAAGTTGGAGAACAGCATAATATCGCTGGAACCGGAGGTTCGGGCCACGCCTACCAATGAATCGCCTTCTTTGAGTGCAATCGCTTTAATGCCTTGTGCGCGTACGTTTTTAAAGGCGGAAAGTTGCACTTTTTTCACCATACCTTGCGCGGTGGCGAAGAAAACGTATTCATCTTCCGGGAAGTCGCGCACAGCCAAAATCGCGCTGACTTTTTCTCCTTCGTCAAGCTGAATCACGTTATTGATCGGACGGCCTCGGCTGTTGCGGCCGCCTTCGGGCAGTTTGTACACTTTGATCCAATGGCATTTGCCGAAGCTGGTAAAGCACATCAGATAATCGTGCGTATTGGCCACAAACAAGGTTTCGATAAAGTCTTCGTCTTTGGTTGCCGCTGCTTGTTTGCCGCGGCCGCCGCGGCGTTGCGCTTGATAATCGGTGGTCGGCTGGGTTTTGATATAGCCGCCGTGGGTCAGTGTGACGACCATTTCACGCGGCGGAATCAAATCTTCATCGGCAATATCGCCGCCAAACGGATTGATTTCGCTGCGGCGCTCATCGCCGAAATGGGTTTTGATTTCTTCCAATTCTTCGCGGATGATTTGAGTAATTCGCTCGGGTTTTGCCAAAATATCCAAGAAATCAATAATCTGAGCCATGATGGTTTTGTAATCATTGACAATTGTGTCTTGGTCGAGACCGGTCAAGTTGCGCAAGCTCATGCGCAAAATGGCATCTGCCTGCAATTCGCTTAGGTAATAACCGCCGTTTTGCAAACCTAATCCCGAAGGCAGGCCTTCCGGGCGGGCCATCTGCATATCCAAGTCGGTGCGCGACAGCATTTCTCCAACCAAGCCGGATTGCCACGGACGCGCGAGCAGTTTTTCTTTGGCTTCGGGCGCATCGGCAGATTCTTTAATCAGCTGAATCATTTCGTCGATATTCGATAAAGCCACGGCTTTACCTTCGGCGATATGGCCTTCATGACGCGCTTTTTTGAGGCGGAACAAGGTGCGGCGGGTAACTACTTCGCGGCGGTGGCGCAAAAACTCGCTTAAAATTTGTTTCAGGTTCAGCAGGCGCGGTTGACCGTCGACCAACGCCACCATATTGATGCCGAAGCTGTCTTGCAGCTGGGTGAGCTTATAGAGCTGGTTCAATACCACTTCGGCGTTTTCGTTGCGCTTTAGTTCGATAACCACGCGCATGCCTGATTTGTCAGATTCGTCGCGCAGATCGGAAATGCCTTCCAACACTTTGTCGCGCACCAGCTCGCCGATTTTTTCCACCAGCTTGGCTTTATTCACCTGATAGGGAATTTCATCAATGATGATGGCTTCGCGTTCGCCGTTTTTGCCGATGGGTTCGATATGCGTTTTACCGCGCATCACCACGCGGCCGCGGCCGGTTTTATAGCCTTCGCGCACGCCGCCCAAACCGTAAATGGTTGCACCGGTGGGGAAATCCGGCGCTTTGATAATGTTGATTAATTCGTCGATACCGGTTTCGGGGTGAGCCAGCAATTGCAGGCAGGCATCAATGGTGTCGGGCAGATTGTGCGGCGGAATATTGGTGGCCATACCGACGGCAATGCCCGAAGAACCGTTAACCAGCAAAGCGGGAAAACGGGTCGGCAAAACCAAAGGCTCGCTCTCGCTGCCGTCGTAGTTGGGGCCGAAATTAACGGTTTCTTCTTCGATATCCGCCATCATTTCATGGGCGATTTTCGCCATGCGGATTTCGGTGTAACGCATGGCCGCCGCGCCATCGCCGTCTACCGAACCGAAGTTGCCCTGCCCGTCGACCAACACATAGCGCATCGAGAAATCTTGAGCCATGCGCACAATGGTGTCGTACACCGCGCTGTCGCCGTGCGGATGGTATTTACCGATCACGTCGCCGACGATACGGGCAGACTTCTTATAAGCGCTGTTCCAACTGTTTTTCAGCTCGTGCATGGCATATAACACGCGGCGGTGAACGGGCTTCAGGCCGTCGCGCACATCGGGCAGCGCACGCCCCACAATCACGCTCATGGCGTAATCGAGGTAGCTGCGGCGCATTTCGTCTTCTAGGCTGATGGGAATGGTTTCTTTGGCGAAGTGGTGGTCGTTGCGGGTGGTTGCGTCGGTCATGGTGATATTTGGTATTTCACAGAAAAAATTTCGTGCGATTTTAGCATAAAACGGGCTTGAATTGGCGTATGCGGCATTTGATGACTTGATTCGGCTGAATAGCAATTTTAGAGGTCGTCTGAAATTGCAGAATACAAATCAGAGGTTTACGGCAGCTTTTTCAGACGGCCTCAACAAGTTGCCGTAGCGTAAAAAGCTGTGAAGATAGGGAATATTCCGTTTTTCCAAGTTGCAGCCTCTTACCCGCATCCCTACAATGACGCGGGTCTAAACTATGGAGAACACCATGCGCTTTTTTCTTTTGCCTTTGCTGCTGGCGGTTTCGGCTGTATCCACTGCTGCACCGCGCCATGATAAAGACACTTTGGAGAACAACCGATATCAGGAAAGCGAGGCTGAAAAAGCCGCGAAAGATTTTAAAGAAGCCGACATCGGCTTACCTGCTTTTCCCGATACGCGCAGCGGCAACTGGTTTGATATTTATGTGGGCAACACATTCGACAAACAGCCGAAAATCCTGCTCGACAGCCTGACCATCGCTCCGGATACCTCTGTGCGCTATGTATTGAATGTGAAGTCAAAACAAGGGCATGATAATTTAAGCGCCGAAGGTTTGTTTTGCGCGGATACTTCGTTTTCCATCAAGGAAAGTAAACGTTCTTCGTTTAAAATTTTCGGCTACGGCGACACCGTGAACAAACGCTGGATTACGCCGCGCAACGCCCAATGGAAGCCGGTTGGTGCCATTTTAAATAGTGCCGACCCTGTCCGTGCGCCGCTGTATCGCGCTTTTTGTGAAGACGGCAGACCGGCCAACGTTGAAGTTTTACGGCAACGGGTGATTGAGCGGGTAGGTAAACACCCTACTACGATGACCAACCGCAACAAATAAATTTCCCGAGACCTTTGCAACCCCCCCCATCTGCGGCGCATTTCTGCGTTGTGCGCTGCTCGCTCGTTTGCCTATCTATATGATATGTCTGCACTCGCTGTGCTGCTACGCCTTGAACTGCATCCACATCTGAGGGCTTTGCAAAGGTCTCTGGCCGTCTGAAAACTTTTTCAGACGGCCTTTTTCCATACACAAAAAACGCTGTTCTACGGCACATATTTTTCGGGGCTTGCGCCGGTTTGGTATCATGCAGAGCCAAAAATTTTGCTTGCACATAAAACTCTCTGAATGCGCAGGCATGAAAACGTGATAACAACCATGGATTCCCATATTATTCTGCTTTTGCTGACCGGTTTTTCCGCCGGGCTGATGGATGCCGCAGTCGGCGGGGGCGGCTTGCTCCAAATTCCCGCATTGTTCAACATTCTGCCTTCTTCTATGGCAGTCAGCCCGATAATGGGCATCAATAAATTCGCATCTTTTTGCGGCACGGTAACCGCCACAACACAGTTTGTCCGCAAAATCGCCGTGCCGTGGCAAATGCTGTTGCCGGCGGCTCTGCTGGCTTTTCTCGCTTCTTATTCCGGCGCAAATCTGGTGGCTTATCTGCCCGTCCGCTACCTCAAGCCCGTGATGCTGGTGATTATGGTGCTGATGGTGGTTTATACGTTCAGTAAAAAAGACTTGGGGCAAGTCGTCCGACAAACTGCACTAACCCGCAAAGAATACGGCTGGGGTTTGTTTTCCGGAGCCCTTATCGGCTTTTACGACGGCTTATTCGGCCCCGGCACAGGCAGCCTGCTTGCTTTTGTATTCGTGCGCTTTTTTGCTTACGACTTTTTGGCAGCCACGGCTTCTGCGAAAGTGATTAATGTGACGACAAACATTGCCGCCCTATCGTTTTTTGTGCCTCACGGGCATATCGTTTGGGCGTGGGCTTTGCCGTTGGCCGCGGCTAATCTTTGCGGTGGATTGGTTGGTTCTTATTTAGCCATGCGCGGCGGTACGAAGTTTTTACGTTTCGGGTTTATGGCGCTGTTGTGTGTATTGATTGGGAAGTTCGGTTGGGACGTATTTCAAACTTTTTAAAGCTTTTTATCTCGGCTTCCAACACTTAGCACCCCACTCCGTTTAGACCAATCTGCGTGAAAGCTATAATTTTAATCAATAAGTTACAAATACTTATTTTAGGCAAGGATGACAGCGCCACGAGTGCACGGTAACATTTGCACTTCTCAATATTTTCCCCTTCATCTTCTGAATATGACCCCCAATGTACTCGCCTCGGTGGACTTAGGTTCCAACAGCTTCCGCCTGCAAATCTGCGAAATCAACAACGGCCAACTCAAAGTCATTGATTCATTGAAACAAATGGTTCGTTTTGCCGCCGGCTTAGACAGCCAGAAAAACCTAGACCAAGCATCTCAAGAGCGTGCTTTGGAATGTTTGGCAAAATTCGGCGAACGCTTGAAAGGTTTCGAACCGGAGCAGGTGCGTGCCGTAGCAACCAACACTTTCCGTGTGGCCAAAAACATTGAGGAATTTATTCCCAAAGCCGAAGCCGCCTTGGGCTTTCCCATAGAAGTCATTGCCGGACGCGAAGAAGCGCGTTTGATTTACACCGGCGTGGTACACACTCTTCCGCCCAACGGCGACAAAATGCTGGTTATCGACATCGGCGGCGGTTCGACCGAATTTGTGATCGGTTCCGATCTGCAACCTATGTTGACCGAAAGTTTGGCTTTGGGCTGTGTTACTTACAGCATGCGTTTTTTCCAAAACAAAATCAGTCAGAAAGATTTTCAGGCGGCCATTACCGCTGCCCGCAACGAAATCCAGCGCATCAGCAAATCCATGAAACGTACCGGCTGGGATTTTGCCGTCGGCACGTCGGGTTCTGCCAAATCCATCCGCGACGTGATTGCGGCCGAAAATCCTCAAGAAGCCGATATTACTTACGCGGGCATGAAAAAGCTGGCCGATAGAATCGTGAGCGCGGGAAGTGTTAAAAAAGCACGTTTTGAGGCGATGAAGCCCGAGCGCGTTGAAGTATTTGCCGGCGGTTTGGCGGTGATGATGGCGGCTTTTGAAGAACTCGACATCGAAAAAATGATCGTAACCGAAGCCGCGCTGCGCGACGGTGTGTTTTACGACTTAATCGGCCGCCAACTCAACGAAGATATGCGCGACCAAACCACGGCCGAATTCCAAAAGCGTTACCACGTCAGCAAAAACCAAGCCTTGCGGGTTGCCTCTGCTGCGCAGAAAATCATGGAAAGCATTTGCCATACCCAAAACACTCCCGTGCAAGAGCTTGCCTATTGGAAACAATACATCAACTGGGCGGGTATGCTGCACGAAATCGGCATCGATATCGCCCACACCGGCTATCACAAGCATTCGGCCTACATTCTCGAAAATGCCGATATGCCCGGTTTTTCGCGTAAAGAGCAGAATATTTTATCGCTGCTGGTGCTCGGCCACCGCGGCGATGTGCGCAAGATGATTCCTTTGGTGGAAAGCGAAATGATGTGGTTTGCCATTTTGTCTTTGCGTTTGGGCGCCCTATTCTGCCGCAACCGCCTGCCGCTTGAGTTGCCCCAACACACTCAACTGCGCAGCAACGACGGCGGCAAAGGCTTTACCCTGCGCATCAACAAACAATGGCTTGACGAGCATCCCCTGATTGCCGGCGCGTTGGACTACGAAAGCGAGCAATGGGAAAAAGTTGATATGCCGTTTATCGTACAACCCCAATAAGCCAAGATACAGGCCGTCTGAATTTTTTCAGACGGCCTCATCTAATCTTTAATCCCGTAAACCATATTGTAAGCAGACAAAAAGATGGACTTACACAATATCCGCGAAGATTACAGCAAACAAGAGCTTTCTGAAGCCGATTGTGATGCCAGCCCGCTGAAACAGTTTGAACGCTGGCTCAACGAAGCCATCCGCGCTGAAGTGAACGAACCAACCGCGATGAATATCGCTACGGTCAATTCAGACGACCGCCCCGAAAACAGACAAGTGCTGTTGAAGGAAGTCAATCCGCAAGGCTTTGTATTTTTTACCAATTACCACAGTAGAAAAGGACGGGCGCTTGAAGCCCACCCTTTCGCCGCCCTCACCTTCTTTTGGCCCGAGTTGGAACGCCAAGTCCGCATTGAAGGGCGGGTGGAAAAATTGGATGCCACCGCATCCGACGAATATTTTGAAAGCCGCCCCTACACCAGCCGCATCGGTGCATGGGCGAGCGAACAAAGCCAAGTGATTTCAGGCAAATCGGTGCTGGTAACACGCGCAGCAGCGATAGGGTTGAAACATCCGCTGCATGTACCGAGACCGCCGCATTGGGGCGGCTATGTGGTTATTCCCGACCGCGTAGAATTTTGGCAAGGTCGCCCCAGCCGCCTGCACGACCGCATCCAATACCGCTTGGAAAAAGAAAATTGGTTGAAAGAGCGGTTGTCGCCATAATCTGATATGCCTATAAAAAAACGCTGCAAATCCGTTGTGATGGGAAATGCAGCGTTTTTTTATTTGGCTTTTTGTTCTTTCAGAAACCCTAGGTAGTTTTTAACGAAAGATCCTGATTCAAGCGTTTAAGCATGCTCAGATTTTAAAAACTTATCGTAAATAACAGCACATTCAGGCTTGCCCAGTCCGGCCAAAACATACAAATGCGCCGCTGATGATTTTGCCAAACTATCCAAAGTATAGCCGCCTTCCAATACAGAAACAATTTTGCCTTTGCAGCTTGAGGCCGTCTGAATAAGCTTGTGGGTTAGCCACGCATAATCGGCCTCATGCAGATTCAGACGGCCTGTTTCATCCGATTTATGACCGTCAAAGCCGGCAGAAAGCAAAACCAGCTCAGGCTGAAAAGCAAGCAGTTTCGGCAGCCAATGTTTGCGTACGGTTTCCCTAAAGTCGCGACTGCTGCTGTTTGGCGCAAGCGGGATATTGACTGCATAGGGGGAAGGCTTTTCGGTGCTTTCCTGATTTGGGAAGGGAAACAAATCTTCTTCGTAGCTGTTGAGAAAAAGCACACGGGGGTCGTCTTTAAAGATTTCAGCCGTACCGTCGCCGTGATGAACGTCAAAATCGACAACGGCAATTCTTTCCAGTCGAAAGCGCGCAATCGCATGCATTACGCCGACAGCGACATTGTTGACCAAGCAAAATCCGCCCGCCTGATCACTTTTGGCGTGATGGCCGGGAGGGCGTATCGCACAAAAAGCATGGAAAGCCTCGCCTTTCATCACCATATCAACCGCCGCCGCCACCGCTCCTGCCGCATAACGTGCCGCCTCTAAAGCGCCGCTGCCCATCACCGTATCATCGTCGATACGGTAAATTTTCCCCGGTTGCGGCTGTACCGATTCCAAAAAGCGCAGATATTTACGCGGGTGAATCAAAGCCAGCTGGCTGTCGGATACTTCGGCCGCTTCGATTTTTTGGAATACGTCCCAAAACCCTTGTTTTTTTATTTCCGCCTCAATTGCTTTAATCCGTTCGGCAGATTCAGGATGTCCGTTCCCGCATCCGTAATGCAAAAATAAAGGATGGCTTATCCAAGCCGCCCTTGCCTGCCGCCCGAGCATGCGGCGTAACTGCAAACGCATATAGCGTACTATTTTGTTCATTGTTATTTTTCTCTGCAAATCCTTGATTTGCCGCCGCCATAAGCCGCCATATTCAAGTAATTTATGCTAAATATAGTTAATCAACACGGAAATTTCTTGGAAAAATCCGCCCTGCCCTTTAGAATAGCTTATTTCAGACGGCAATCCAAATCGTTTGCCGCCCCCATCAAAAAAGGAATGGAAAACTATGATCGATTTTGCTTACGCCGCCGATGCCGCACAACCCAACTTTCTTATGTCGATGGCACCGATGATTTTGATTATCGTGGTGTTTTACTTTTTAATCATGCGTCCTCAGCAAAAGAAATTTAAAGCCCACCAAGCCATGATTGCCGAATTGAAAGTAGGCGACAAAGTGTTGCTGGCTTCCGGTTTCAAAGGCACCGTAAAAAAAGTGAGCGAACAATTTTTCACTGTTGAAATTGCCCGCGGCGTAGAAGTTGAAGTAGAACGCAACGCCGTTGCCAGCAAAGTAGCATAACTTATCCAGCTCCAAGAGCCGCCGCATCCTGCTGCGGCTGTTTGTATTTTAAAATAAAGGTTTAACCATGAACCGCTATCCGCTTTGGAAATACCTGCTGATTGCTTTCACCATTATTTTGGGCATTGTTTATACCTTGCCCAATCTGTTTGGCGAAACGCCCGCAGTACAAATCTCAACCAACCGCCAGTCGATCGTGATCAACGAACAAACCGAAGCGCGCGTCGCATCTGCGCTTCAGACGGCCAATATTCCGACTGACGGAATGTTTATTGCGGGAAACTCACTGAAAGTACGTTTTAAAGACACCGAAACCCAGCTCAAAGCGCGTGACGTGATTGAGAAAACATTGGGCGACGGCTACATCACCGCGCTCAATCTGTTGGCCGACAGCCCCGAATGGATGTCTAAAATCAATGCCAATCCTATGTTTTTGGGCTTAGACTTGCGCGGCGGCGTGCATTTCACCATGCAGGTGGATATGAAAGCCGCCATGCAGAAAACGTTTGACCGCTATGCCGGCGATATCCGCCGCGAATTGCGTCGTCAAAAAATCCGCACGGGCACCATCCGCCAAACAGAAAACAGCCTGACCGTTCCTTTCCAAGATGCCGCCGATCTGCAAAAAGCATTGCCTCAGCTGAAAAGCTTTTTCCCTGAAGCTACGCTGACTCCTCAAGGCAACGAATTGGTGTTGAGTCTTTCTGAAGAAGCCATCAATAAAGTCCGCACCGACGCTTTGAAGCAAAACATCTCTACTTTGCACAATCGTGTGAATGAATTGGGCGTGGCCGAACCGGTGATTCAGCAAGCAGGTGCGGAGCGCATTGTCGTGCAACTGCCCGGCGTTCAGGATACCGCCAAAGCCAAAGACATTATCGGCCGAACCGCCACTTTAGAAGTGCGCATGGTATCCGATGATCCTGCCCAAGTTCAGGCGGCCCTATCCGGCAACGTGCCTGCCGGCTACGACTTGCTCTATACCGCAGGCGAGCATCCCCAACCTACTCTTGTTAACAAACAGGTTGAGCTTACCGGCGATAACATCAACGATGCGCAACCCGGTTTTGACGACAAAGGCGCTCCTGCCGTTAACATCAATCTGGACAGCGCAGGTGGCAGCATTTTTGCCGACTTAACTGCCCAAAACGTGAATAAACGCATGGCAATGGTGTTGATCGACCAAGGCAAAGCCGAAGTGGTTACCGCTCCGGTTATCCGTTCTGCCATTACCGGCGGCCGCGTACAAATTTCTGGCAGCATGTCCACCGCAGAAGCCAACGATACTTCCCTGCTTTTGCGCGCAGGCTCGCTGGCTGCGCCTATGGAAATCGTGGAAGAACGCACCATCGGCCCTTCTTTAGGTAAAGAGAATATCGAAAAAGGCTTTAACTCCACATTATGGGGTTTTGCCGCCGTAGCCTTGTTTATGATCGTTTATTACCGCTTGTTCGGCTTCTTCTCCGTAATTGCTCTTTCAACCAATATCCTGTTTTTAATTGCTATTTTGTCAGCTCTGCAAGCCACATTGACCTTGCCGGGTATTGCCGCTTTGGCTTTGACTTTGGGTATGGCAATCGACTCCAACGTATTGATTAACGAGCGTATCCGCGAAGAACTCCGCGCAGGCGTGCCGCCGCAACAAGCCATTAACCTCGGTTATCAGCACGCTTGGGCAACGATTGTCGATTCCAACATCACATCGTTGATTGCCGGTATCGCCTTGCTGATTTTCGGTTCCGGCCCGGTTCGCGGTTTTGCCGTAGTACATTGTTTGGGCATTCTTACCTCTATGTACTCTTCGGTTGTCGTGTCCCGTTCATTGGTTAACCTTTGGTACGGCGGCCGCCGCAAACTGCAACATATTTCCATCGGCTCGGTGTGGAAACCCAATACCGAAACAGCCGGTAAGGAGTAAACAATATGGAATTATTTAAAATCAAACGCGATATTCCGTTTATGAGCTACGGCAAGCTGACCACGTTTATTTCGTTGGTTACCTTTATTGCCGCCGTGTTTTTCCTTGTTACCAAAGGTCTGAATTTTTCGGTTGAATTTACCGGCGGTACCGTTATGGAAGTGCAATACCAGCAAGGAGCGGATGTCAACAAAGTCCGCCAACGCCTTGATACCTTGAAGCTTGGCGACGTGCAGGTGCAGGCACTGGGCACGAATAAGCACATCATGATCCGCTTGCCAAACAAGGAAGGTGTGCCGTCTGCACAACTATCCAACAATGTGATGGACTTATTGAAGCAAGACACTTCCGATACGATTACGTTGCGTCAGGTTGAGTTTATCGGCCCGCAGGTAGGCGAAGAGCTGGTAAATAACGGTCTGTTGGCATTAAGTATGGTTGTTATCGGCATCATTATTTATCTGTCGGTACGGTTTGAATGGCGTTTCGCTGTTGCCGCCATTATTGCCAACATGCACGACGTTATTATCATTCTCGGATTTTTTGCCTTCTTCCAATGGGAGTTTTCCCTCACCGTATTGGCCGGTATCTTGGCCGTGTTGGGGTACTCCGTGAATGAATCGGTGGTGGTGTTCGACCGAATCCGCGAAAACTTCCGCAAACCGCATATGCGCAATAAAACCGTGCCGCAAATCATTGATAACGCCATTACCGCAACCATGAGCCGTACCGCAATCACCCACGGCTCTACCGAAGCTATGGTTCTTTCTATGCTGATTTTCGGCGGTGCTGCCTTACACGGTTTCTCACTTGCCCTAACCATCGGTATTCTGTTCGGCATCTACTCTTCGGTATTAGTTGCCAGCCCCCTGTTGCTGATGTTCGGTCTTAACCGCGACAACTTAGCCAAACAGCAAAAGCAGAAAGAAGAAGTTGTGGTTTGATGAAGTATTGATGTAAGAATGATGAGGCCGTCTGAAATTTTTCAGACGGCCTCATATTTGAAGTGAAATTGTTAACCGCTAAAAAGTCGGTTTATTAATGTGTAATGACTTTTTTGCTAAGCAAAATTGCGATGGCTTATGCATTCTCTAAGATGCTTGCATAGGTAATCTAACATTGCTTTTATCATCTATCGCAATATACTTAGACTTCAAGGTGAATAAAATAACTCCATTAGCTTGGTTATAAAAAACACTTGGCTAAAATGCCAAGTGTTTTATTCTCATTTATTTCGCTTAGAGTGAAAGTCAGAAAATTGTTTAATTGTTTTTTATTCTTTTCTCAGTAAGCTTACAGCTGCTTCAAACGTGCAATGCGGTTATCCAATGTTGGGTGTGTACTCAACAATGAATCACGCGCTTCGCTGGCGATGCCCATGGCAGTCATTTCTTTCGGCAAATCGCTCGCATTGCCTTTCAAACGCTGCAAGGCGGCGATCATTTTCGGGGCGCCGACCAAACGCGCTGCACCTGCGTCTGCACGGTATTCGCGCTGACGGCTGAACCACATCACGATAAAGCTGGCCAAAAAGCCGAATACGACTTGCAATACCATGCTGACCAAGAAGTAAGTGCCTTGAGACGTTTCGCCGTTGTCGTTACGCGCTACGATGCCGGAAACGACACGCGCTAAAAATACGACGAAAGTATTCACTACGCCTTGAATCAAAGTCAGCGTTACCATGTCGCCATTGCCGACGTGCGCCATTTCGTGCGCCAATACCGCTTCCACTTCATCGCGGGTCATGTTGTCGAGCAGGCCGGTGCTGACGGCCACCAAAGAGTTGTTTTTGCTGGGGCCGGTAGCAAAGGCATTCGGCTCGGGAGAGTGGTAAATCGCCACTTCGGGTGTTTTCAAATTCCATTGCGCGGCTTGGTTTTGCACGGTTTGCAGCAGCCATGCTTCTGTTTCGTTGTGCGGCTGGGTAATGACCTCGGCACCTACGGAACGCTTGGCCATGGTTTTGGACATCAGCAGCGAAATGATGGAGCCTGTAAAGCCGATGACTGCCGAATAAATCAGCAAGCTGACCATATCGTTGGGGTTACTGCTTACCCCCAATATGCTCAAAATGATGCTGATGACAACCAACACGGCAATATTGGTCAGTAAGAATAAGAAGATACGTTTCACGGACTTTCCTTTGGGTATGTGGTTTATGTTGTTGTTTTCGGTTTTAGTGTTCCGAAGAACGGGGCTATTGTCGCAAAAAGCCTATCTTCCGCAAAGGTGCCACATGGAAAAGGTATGCAAATTTGTGAACACCTACTGGGGCTTTGATTTACTTAAATTCCGAGTTGGGTTATCAGGCCGTCTGAAAACCCGATATCATGTTCGCGCAACAATTTGAACAAGAACTCTAAAATAGTTTATCAGAAAAGAAAACGGCTTCACCTTTTTTATTTTTCACAGCCAAAATCTAGGCTTTCAAAAATATGCCGTATCGTTAAATCGAAGTCTTGCCAAGCCTTTCGCAGTTACTCACAAAAGCTGTGGATAAGTTTGTGGAAAGTTTGTGAGATTCTCATCCTTTTCCCGTCAAATCAGGGTTTTTACAGGATTGCACAAAAAATAAGCCGACAACTAAAATCTATTTAAATCATATAGTTAATTTAAAAATAGAGTTGTCAAGCTGCTTTTGAGCAGCGGTCGCCTATCGGGATGCGAAAGTGTGGATAAACCGTTTACCGCTTGACAGAATCTGTAGAAATAATAACCTTCTTTCAGTCAATGATTTAAAGCTGCCGAATCTTGTTGAGGCCGTCTGAAATCTATCTGAAATGAGCTTGTTTGGATAAAGTTATGCCTGCGTATTTTTCCGAATAGGTGCCGGGTTCATGCGGAGATTGAAGACGATGCCGACGGCAAATATCAACACGCTTCTGCGTTGAAGCGTTAAAATACGGCTGCAATTTCACACAAGCTCCACACACACTCTATCTATAAAGGATGTCTCATGCGCCACACCCGCCTTCCCTTTTTCAGCATCGTCCGTGTCAGCGGAGATGACCGTGCCGAGTTTTTGCACAATCAATTTTCCAACGACATCAACCATCTGGCTGCCGGACAAGCCTGCTATGCCACCTACAATACGCCCAAAGGCCGCGTGATTGCCAATATGCTGGTTTTAAACCGAGGCGATGACGTGCTGCTGGCCTTGGCTGCCGATTTGGCTGAGAGCGTGGTTAAACGGCTGCGGATGTTTGTGCTGCGTGCGAAAGTGGTTTTTGATCCTCTGCCTGAATGGGGTGTTGCCTGCGAACTGCCAGAGGGGCTCGAGCCGAAAATCGCCGAAGCGCCAACATTGTCTTTTGATGCGGCGCAGGAAAACGGCGTGTGGACGCTAGAACTGCCGCATGGAGGCCGTCTGAAAATCGGCTCTCTGTCAGAACTGCCCGAGTATGATGCGGCCGTAGAAAACGCTTGGAACATACACGAAATAAACAGCGGCTATCCGTGGATTGGTGCCGCAACCAGCGAAAGCAGCGTGGCGCAAATGCTCAATCAACACACCATCGGCGGCGTACATTTCAAAAAAGGCTGCTATCCCGGACAGGAAATCATTGCCCGTGCCCAATACCGCGGTCAGGTAAAACGTGGTTTGGCCGTATTGGAAAGCGCATCGCTCGAAGCGCCGGGCGTGGCCGTTGTGAGCGGGGGTGCGGAAGCCGGTGTGATTATCAACAGCGCGCTAACCGAGCAAGGCAGCATCAATCTTGCTGTGATTAAGTTTTTGGCAGCCAAAGGCGAATTGGCCGATGCCGACGGCAATGCTTTAAAACAAAAAGCCGTTTTTTTCAAAACAGAAGATAAAGAATAAGCGCAAGACATTTTCAGACGGCCTCACGCCCTGCCCTTAAACTTTATCCGGCTTAAATATATCGGAACACCAAACCTACCGCCCAAACATTATGTTTAGTATGAGAATCAGCACCGACAGTGCAAAATTTACCCGCATCATGCTCAATTTTTGGCCGCCGTTGTTTTTCAGCGGCATCCGCATACTGGAGCTTTCCGACGATTTCCGCTACATGAAGGCAACGCTGAAAGATTGGTCGAGCACGCGCAACGTGCACGGCGCACAATTCGGCGGCAGCCTGTTTGCACTGACCGACGCTTCTTATTCGGCCATGCTCAACGGTATGATCGGCAAGCGTTATTATGTGTGGGACAAATCGGCGCACATCGACTTTATCAAGCCCGGGCGCGGGGCGGTGTTTATCGAGTGCCGCATCACCGATGAAATGCTGCACGATATTTATGAAAACACCAAAAACGGCGAAAAATACCTGCCTGAAATTCCGGTGCGCGTGTTCGATAAAAACGGTGAAACGGTAGCGATTGCAACGCGCACGCTTTATATCCGCTTGAAACCCACGTTTAGGCCGAAAGCGAAAGAAGCGTAGTTTATCGGTTTTGATATTAAGAAAGGCCGTCTGAAATTTTCAGACGGCCTTTTGGCTATTCGGCGGCTTACTGTTTGATATTGCGCATATTTTCCGCATTGATGATTTGGTCGGCAATCCCCATCGCTTGGAAGCTGTCGGGGTCGGCCAAATGCCACATATCGTCCAACACCCTGCGCCCGCAATCGCCGCTCAACAGCGAGCCGGGTTGGATGAATTGATAATGCTCCGACAACAGTTTGATCCAACCGTCGGGCTGGCGGCGCACGATGTGGTGAGGTTTCAGCTGCTGCGGATGATCCAATCCCGCGCTGCCGACGATATCGGCAAGTGCTTTTAAAGTGTTGGCGTGGAAGTTTTTCACGCGTTGGGATTTGTCCGGCACGTCCAAAGCTTTCTGACGCGACGGATCTTGCGTGGCCACGCCGGTGGGGCATTTGTTGGTGTGACAGGAACGCGATTGGATGCAGCCGACGGCAAACATGAAGCCGCGCGCGCTGTTACACCAGTCGGCGCCCAAGCTCATCATTTTGGCGATGTCGAAACCGCTCACCAATTTGCCGCTCACGCCGACTTTGATTTTGTCGCGGATGCCGGCGCCGACCAATGTGTTTTGCACGAAAATCAAGGCATCAACCAGAGGCATACCGATGGAGTCCATAAACTCAACAGGCGCCGCGCCGGTGCCGCCTTCCGCGCCGTCCACCACGATGAAGTCGGGATAGTTGTCTTCTTCAATCATGGCTTTAACAATCGCCATAAACTCCCACGGCATACCGATGCAGAGTTTGAAGCCCACAGGCTTGCCGCCGGACAATTCGCGCAGCTGCTGCCAGAATTTCACCAACTCGCGCGGTGTGGAAAAAGCGGGATGGCTGGCCGGAGAAATACAGTCCACGCCGATGGGAATGTCGCGCGTGCGTGCGATTTCTTCGGTGATTTTAGATGCGGGCAACACGCCGCCTTTGCCCGGCTTCGCGCCTTGCGACAGCTTGATTTCAATCATTTTTACTTGCTCAAGCGAAGCGCGTTCGGCGAAGGTTTTAGGATTGAAATTGCCGTGCTCGTCGCGGCAGCCGAAATAACCCGTACCCAACTCCCAAATCAGATCGCCACCATGTTTTTTATGGTAAGGGCTGATGCTGCCTTCGCCGGTGTCGTGGGCAAAACCGCCCATCTTCGCGCCGCTGTTGAGCGCTTCGATGGCGGCAGCGGAAAGTGCGCCGAAACTCATGGCGGAAATGTTGAATACGGATAAGTCGTAAGGTTGCAGACAGCGCTCGTTGCCGACACGCACACGGAAATCATGGTTGTCGATTTTGTGGCTGTTGCCCGAATGCAAAAACCACTCGCTGCCGGTTTTGTTCAAATCGTTGATGCTGCCGAAAGCCGTTGTGCTGTCGAGATTTTTTGCCCGCTGGTAAACCAGCGAACGCTGCTGGCGCGAAAACGGCACCTGCTCTTGATCGTCTTCCAAGAAATACTGGCGGATTTCGGGGCGGAAGTTTTCCAGCAGAAAACGAATGTGTCCGCCGATGGGATAGTTGCGCAGAATCGCGTGGCGTCTTTGGGTAACGTCGTGTATGCCCAGCAGCGAAAACGCCAACGAAATGGCAAACAGCCACCAAATTTGAAACAGCAGGCTGAATACGGTCAGTGCGCCAAACAGCCACAGCAGGCCGTAGCGCGGCATAATCAAAAAGCCGTAATTGGCAGAATGGGTATTGGTTGGTTTGGGTTCGTCTTTCGCCATACAGCGCAGTTCCTGAACAAGGGTTCGTTAAAGTATTTATCACATGAATTATACGCCCTTCTCTCTATAAATACCGCATAAGGAAAACGGTCTTTTCAGACGGCCTCAAACCCATGATGCAGGCTTGAGGCCGTCTGAAAACGAGATGAGTGGTGCTTAATAAAACACTACCTGCTTTCATTCACACATTCCACGAAATACCGCTGCTTGCTATAATCGCCGCCACTTCTCTAAGACAACGATACACATGTCCCAGCAAAAAGCCCCTTTCACCTTACGTTTGGCCCGCTTGGCCAAGCTCGCCGTTTGGCTGTTTAAAACCGGCCGCAATCTGAGCAATATCGACGGCAACAATCCCAACGAGCGCGAACAGGCCTTGATTACGCTCGGCTCCACCGCTTTGCAGGCGGTCGGCGCCAAACTCAACGTGACCACGCCGCCCGAACATTTCAGCGTTACCGGCACTTTGGTTGTGGCCAACCATGTGTCTTGGCTGGACATTTTCGCCATGAGCGCCCTCTTTCCCAGCAGCTTCATCGCCAAACAGGAAATCAGCAACTGGCCGGTATTGGGCAAAATGGGACGCAACGCAGGCACGGTGTTCATCAACCGCAACTCGCGCAAAGATGTCGAACCGATTAACCAAGCCATTACCGCAGCATTGAAAAACGGCCAAAACGTCAGCTTTTTCCCCGAAGCCAAAACCTCTTCCGGTATGGACGTTTTACCCTTTAAAGCCGCCCTCTTCCAATCCGCCCTAGACAGCGGCGCCCCCGTGCAAACCGTGGTTTTGCGCTATTACGACCATTTAGGCCGACGCACCACCATGCCTTCCTACGCCGATGTCAACCTGCTTACCTCGCTCTGGCGCGTGGTCTCCATGCCCGAACTGCACATTCATGTGGATTTCGGCAAACCGATTACCAGCGAGGAATATCAAGGCCAAGACAGATTTGCATTGAAAGAAGCCGCCGAAGCCTATGTGCGCAAAAAAGTTTTGGAAGACAGCCCCGACCCCGAAGCGGTTTAGCGGTTTGCTTAGAACTTAGATACCTTCCTTAAGATAAAGGCCGTCTGAAAATATTCAGACGGCCTCTTGCTATCGGCTTCATCATAAGACGATGATTTTAAGATGGTTCCGAATCCGCACTCATCTTAGTCAACCAACCTTGCTGCTGCATCAGCTTGATGTTTCTGGGCGCGTAAGTATTGCTGTAATAGCGGGCGAACTTCTCTCGATAAGGAAATTTTTCACGCGCTTCACCAAACGCCGTCATCGTTTGCTCGTATTGCTCGAGGCCGTCTGAAAGCGTGGCGTCGTCGGGATAAGCGTTTTCCGCATAAACGGTTTGCTCAGGCAAACGCGGTTTGAGCTTCATCTCAACGTCCGGCTCGCCGATGCACAGCCCGACAATCGGAAAGGTATTTTTCGGCAGCTTGAGCAGTTCGACCAACTCCACCGCAATATTGCGGATACCGCCGGTATAGCAGGTGGCGTAACTCAAACTTTCGGCGGCAACCACCGCATTTTGGGCAGCCAATGCCGTGTCGGTTACCGCCGTAATCAAGCTGTCCGGCTCGCCTGCCGCGGTGTAAGTGCCTCCGGCCGCACGGCTGCACAAGTCGGCGCGGTGAAGATCCGCCACAAAAATCAAGTACACGCCGCAGGTGCCGATTTGAGGATTGGCAGGCTGCAATTCAACAATTTTTTGACGCAACTCGGGCGAAGTGATGTTAATAATCGTGTAGTGCTGGCCGTTCATCCAAGACGGCGCTTGTCTGGCGCAATCGATGATGGTTTGAATGTCGGCATCAGGCACGGGAGTGTTTTTAAAATGGCGGTAAGTGCGGTGGTTCAGCATGGTTTCGACAGCGTTTTTCATGGCGGTTATCCTGAATCAAGAAACGTGAAAATTGTATGCCCGACAAGGCGAAACGTCTATACCGGGCGCAACCCGCAAGCCGCATCAAAAAGCTGGATAGCACTGCGGCTTTGTTATAAAATGCAATCAGACTCAGGTAAGCAATCATTTGCTTAATTTTTAATTGTCTTTTAAAGAGGAAAACGATATGTTTCCAGAATACCGTGATTTAATTTCAAAATTAAAACAAGAAGATGCACACTTTGCCCGTTTGTTTAACGAGCACAACGAGCTTGACGACAAAATCACCGGCTTAACCAACAACCCCGTTACCGGCGGCTTGGATGAAATCGAAGAGCTGAAAAAACAAAAATTACATCTGAAAGATCAGTTGTACGCAATCCTGCAAAAAGCCGACAAAGAAGGCAAATAAGCACCCTATTGGATGAAAGGCCGTCTGAAATTTTCAGACGGCCTTTTTGTGTTTCAAACCGCATTTGCAGATTATTTTGCCTGCCCGTGCTTGGTGAGGATAAGCGTAGATAAATCATATCCTTGAGCCTGCGCCTGTTGCAGATAAGCCTGATACACTGCCTCATCCATATCCGGCTTGCGCGACAACAACCACAAATATTTCCTATCCGGCTGACCCACCATCGCATATTGGTAATCACTGTCCAACGCCATTACCCAATAAGGCGCCTTGCCCACAGGCAGCCAGCGTATCGCTTTAGGCAGAAAAGTTACGCTCAGCTTGGTGTTTTCCGCATTCTGCACGCGCGCCAAACCTTCCGCCACCGACCAAGTGCCGTCGGCCTTCAAACAACGGTTGGTCACACTGATGGTGTCTTTGCTCTTAATCTGATAAAACGCCGTCACATCCGAAGCACATTGATTTTGGTAAGGCATAGGCAAACGCGCGATTTCATACCATTGCCCGGCATAACGCTGCACATCCACTTGCGACACGGTTTGCAGTGGCGGCAAACCCTCCGCCTGTGCAGAAGCGGCAGAACACACCGCACCCAGCAAAAACAAGCCTTTCATTTTCATCACACACTCTCCTTCGGTTAAAAGTTTGAGCATATATCAATCCCGCAAAGGCACACGCCAATTTAAGTAAAGATAGTGGAAATATTTGCCCGCCGCGCTCACAGCCTGAAAATCCCGTCCCGCCACATTCTGCAAACTCTTTAGCGCTACACGATCATACCTCGGCAAGCCATACCGTTTTCTGCTCAACACCTTTCACATAAAGGCATGAGGCCGTCTGAAATATGCTAAAATCCCCCATTTGATTACATTAGCCATTTCAGGAAATCACATGAGCTTAAAATGCGGCATCGTCGGCCTGCCCAACGTCGGCAAATCCACCTTGTTCAACGCCTTAACCCAATCCGGTATCGAAGCGGCCAACTACCCCTTCTGTACGATTGAGCCGAACGTCGGCATCGTCGAAGTGCCCGATCCGCGCATGGCCGAGCTGGCTAAAATCGTTAACCCGCAAAAAATGCAGCCCGCCATTGTCGAATTTGTCGACATCGCAGGCTTGGTAGCAGGCGCGAGCAAAGGCGAAGGCTTGGGCAACCAGTTTCTCGCCAACATCCGCGAAACCGATGCCATTGTGAACGTCGTGCGCTGCTTCGACGACGACAATATCGTGCACGTTTCCGGCAAAGTCGATCCGATTGCCGACATCGAAACCATTGGCACAGAGCTGGCATTGGCCGATCTTGCCAGCGTAGAAAAAGCCATCACCCGCGAAGGCAAACGTGCCAAATCAGGCGATAAAGACGCACAAAAACTCGTTGCCCTGTGCGAAAAACTGCTGCCCCATCTCAACGAAGGCAAACCCGTGCGCTCATTCGGCCTCGATGCCGAAGAACTCGCCATGCTTCGCCCCCTATTCCTGCTCACCGCCAAACCCGCCATGTATGTGGGCAACGTAGCGGAAGACGGTTTTGAAAACAACCCGCACTTAGACCGCCTGAAAGAATTGGCTGCCAAAGAAAACGCGCCCGTAGTCGCCGTGTGCGCCGCATTGGAAAGCGAAATTGCCGAACTCGAAGACGAAGAAAAAGCCGAATTCCTCGCCGAAATGGGCTTGGAAGAACCCGGCCTCAACCGCCTGATCCGCGCCGGCTACGACCTACTCGGTCTGCAAACTTACTTTACCGCCGGCGTAAAAGAAGTCCGCGCTTGGACCATTCACAAAGGCGACACCGCCCCGCAAGCCGCAGGTGTGATCCATACCGATTTCGAACGCGGTTTCATCCGCGCCCAAGTCATTGCTTACGACGATTTCGTTACCTTAGGTGGCGAAGCCAAAGCCAAAGAAGCCGGCAAAATGCGCGCCGAAGGTAAGGAATATGTGGTGCAAGATGGAGATGTGATTCATTTCTTGTTTAATGTGTAAGCAAGGCCGTCTGAAATATTACTTGATTAAGAAAAGGAGTATTTAGAATGAAGCTAGTTAAATTATCTTGTGCTTTTATATTGATGTTAGGAGTTCAAAGTCAGGCAATGGCTTTTGATGAGTGTGATAAATACAAAACTTCTTATGATCGCACTTATTGCATGGGCAAGTTATTCATGGAATCAGATAAAGAATTAAATAGTGTTTATAAATCTTTAGTTGCATCGGTGAATAATAAAACCAAACAAGGCTTAGTTGAAACACAGCATAGTTGGATAAAATATCGTGATGAAGTTTGTCAGCCTGAATCAGGCACTATTAATGTAGACTGTAATTATCGTGTGAATAAAGAACGTACTGAATATCTTCGCGACCGTTTACGTGAATGTAAAGTTGGTAATTGCCGCGCTGATATGATTACACGTAGTAGTTGGCGATGAAAGATCAGATTTTTAGCATAATTTGCTTTTTATTGTTATCACTAAATGCTTGGGCAACTGAAAATCCGTTGTTGGTTTTGGATTCCGGCCATACGCCCAAGCATGGAGGTGCATTGGGCATAAAAGGGCAATATGAAGTTGTTTATAACGACCAGTTTGTCAGTAAATTACAGCCTGAGTTGGAAAAGGCGGGTTGGAAAGTTATGCTTACTCGTCTTCCGGAACAAGAGATTGGTCTAAGCGAGCGTGCGGCCCTTGCTAATAAAAATGGTGCGGTAATTTTCTTATCGATACATCATGACTCTGCCCAACTAAAATATTTACAGGAAGTTGAGCATAACGGTCAGAAAGTTTATCAAACTACCCGCCCTATCAGAGGGTATTCGTTGTTTGTTTCTGGTAAGAATCCGGAATTCATAAAATCACAAAAACTCGCCGCTTCGATTGGAAAGGAGTTGCGTGGATTAGGGCGTGTGCCGACACTGCATCATGCAGAACCCATTGCAGGCGAAAACCGCTTATTGTTAGATAAAACAAACGGCGTTTATCGTTATGATGAACTGGCAGTATTGCGTCAAACAACTATGCCGGCAGTTTTATTAGAAATTGGTGTGATTGTGGATAAGCAAGATGAAGCTTATATCAGCCAAACAGAAAACCAGCGGGCCATGATTAATGCGATTGTACGCGCTTTGCAGCCATATCAACATTTTTAGCATAAGTAGTTGAATACTTTTACAATATCATTTAAGTCATTGTTATGAAATCAGTTATCCAAGACCTCCAATCCCGCGGCTTAATCGCGCAAACTACTGATGCCGAAGCCTTAGACGCTTTATTAAACGAACAAAAAATCGCTTTGTATTGCGGTTTCGACCCTACTGCCGATAGTCTGCATATCGGCCATTTGCTGCCGGTGCTGGCTTTGCGCCGTTTCCAATTGGCCGGGCATACGCCGGTGGCTTTGGTGGGCGGTGCGACGGGTATGATCGGCGATCCGAGCTTTAAGGCGGTTGAGCGCAGTTTGAATACGGCGGAAACCGTGGCGGGCTGGGTGGAGAAAATCCGCAACCAGCTCAAGCCTTTTTTGAGTTTTGAGGGCGACAATGCCGCGATTATGGCGAACAACTACGATTGGTTCGGCGGCATGAACTGTTTGGATTTCCTGCGCGACATCGGCAAGCATTTTTCTGTGAATGCGATGTTGAACAAAGAATCGGTGAAGCAGCGTATCGAGCGCGACGACGTGGGCATTTCGTTTACCGAATTTGCTTACGCGCTACTGCAAGGTTATGACTTTGCCGAATTGAACAAACGCTACGGCACGGTGTTGCAAATCGGCGGCTCCGACCAATGGGGCAACATCACCGGCGGTATTGATTTGTGCCGTCGCCTCAACAAGGTAACGGCTTACGGCCTGACTTTGCCGTTGGTAACGAAATCAGACGGCACGAAATTCGGCAAAACCGAAGGCGGCGCGGTGTGGTTGGATGCGCAAAAAACTTCGCCTTACCAGTTTTACCAATTCTGGCTGAAAGTAGCCGATGCTGATGTGTATAAATTCCTGAAATACTTCACGTTCTTGTCGGTTGAAGAAATTGATGCCATCGAAGCAAAAGACAAAGCCAGCGGCGTGAAACCGGAGGCTCAGCGTATTTTAGCGGAAGAAATGACCCGCCTGATTCACGGCGAAGAGGCTTTGGAAGCGGCACAACGCATTTCTGCCAGCTTGTTTTCCGGCGACGAAAGCAGCTTAACCGAAAGCGACTACGCACAGCTCGCTTTGGACGGCTTGCCCGCGTTTGAGGTATCAGGCCGTCTGAATGTGGTGGAAGCCTTGATTACTGCGGGTTTGGCCAAGTCAAACAAAGAAGCGCGCGAGTTTGTGAAAAACAAAGCGGTTTTGCTCAACGGTGAAACGGCCGTGTTCAACAATCCCGAACACGCCGCCGAAAAGCCCGATGATGCTTACCTGATTACCAACGAACACAAACGCTTCGGCAAATACACGATTATCCGCCGCGGCAAGCGCAATCATGCTTTGTTGGTGTGGAAATAATCGGCATAACACTGGCACAGGCCGTCTGAAAACAGCATGGATTGTTTTCAGACGGCCTGCAAATTTTTGTTTGCTTTAAATATGATTCTTCATCCCCGTCAACCGTTTCTTTTATGAAAGCCTGCCATGCCTGAATTACCCGAAGTCGAAACCACGCTGCGCGGCATCCGCTCCCATATCGAAAACCAAACCGTTGCCGATGTTGTGGTGCGCCAAGCCAAACTGCGTTTGCCGGTTACGCCTGATTTGGCCGGTATTCTTCATGCGCAAAAAGTATTAAGCTGCACTCGGCGTGCAAAATATTTACTGATTCATTTTCCCGCAGGCATATTGCTGATTCACTTGGGTATGTCGGGCAGTTTGCGTATTTTCACGGCGGAACATCCCCTTATCGAACATGCGGGCAAGCATGATCATGTGGATATCAGGTTTGAAAACGGCACGGTTCTTCGCTATCACGATCCGCGCCGTTTCGGTATGGTGGTATGGTTTGCCGGCGCCGCCGAGCACCATCCGTTATTGACATCGCTCGGGCCCGAGCCGTTGGAAAGCGGATTCGATGCGGCTTATCTGCACGCAAAACTGAGTACGCAAAAACGCGCCGTGAAACTGGCCTTGATGGACAATGCCGTGGTGGTAGGCGTGGGTAATATTTATGCAAACGAAAGCCTTTTCAAATCAGGCATTTCGCCCAAACGCCCAGCCAACCGAGTGTCTGAAGAAGAATGCGCCAAGCTGGTGGACAACATACGGGCGGTGCTGATGCGTGCCATCGAAACCGGCGGCAGCACGCTGCGTGATTTTGTCGATAGCGAAGGGAAAAGCGGCTACTTTCAGCAGGAATACACGGTTTACGGCCGTCACAACCAAGCTTGCGTAAAGTGCGGCGGTTTGATTCATAAAGAAACCATTGGCCAACGCGGTACATTTTATTGCCCGAACTGCCAGAAGTAATTTTCAGACGGCCTCGGGGGCGCCTGCAAGGTAATTTGCCCGATGGCTTGTAAAAAAGAAAAAAATAAGCCATCTATAAATGAAATGCACGGTTTATACATTAAGGCCGTCTGAAAAATCTTTTTCAGACGGCCTCATTTTATATAAGCTCAAAACGAGTTACAGCGATTCGGCTTTCTTCAAACCTTTAGCGCGGACGGTAGCAATCGTGCCGTCGATGCCTTTTTGTTTGATCAAATCATTAAACTGGTTGCGGTACACCGTGACCATGCTCACGCCGTCAACGCGGATGTTGTACACCTTATAAACGGAGCCGACTTTGTAAAACTGGTAAGAAACTTCGTATTTTTTGCCCGAGGGCGTAACGATTTCGCTATAAGTATCAACCTTGTTTTTGCCGTTATCTACCATCTTCGGCAGCACCTTCACTTGCGCTTTTTCCGCCCCCATCAAAGCCGAATGGGCGTACATGGAGATAATCATTTCTTTAAACGCCGAAATAAATTCGGTTTTTTGCTTGGGGCTGAACTCTTTCCACGGCAGGCCGACGGCCAGAGCGGAAATGCGTTGGTAATCGAGATAATTGTCGGCATAGCGCTCAATTTGTTTGATTTTCTGCTGCTCGCTCAAGCCCTTGTTGCGCACCACTTTCAACACTGCGTCTATATTCTGCTGAAGCTGGGCTTGCGCCGGATGCTGTTGGGTTTGGGCGGCGGCATAAGGCGCCACAATGGCAACGGGTACGGCAAATAAAACGGCCGTTAATGTTTTCATCTCTTTCCTTTCAATGTCATGACAGACTTGCGCCACATTTAACTATAAATCAGCGTAAGCAAACTTTAAAATCTGCAAAATATAATGCCGTTTGCACAAAGCTTCGGCGTTGCTTGCCAAGCTTACTGACTTATTCGGCGTGATTACGGTAAACGGAAAATAATACAGCGATGATGCCGTCTGAAAAAGCCGGAGCTGCTGATATGCGGCTCCGGCTTTTTTTCAGACGGCCTTTGCGTCCAAATGCGCCCGTAACTTGGTTTCATCTAAAAACCAGTGGCAGATTTCAACATCGCCATCCAGCAATACAGGCACCAATTCGTTGTATTTTTCTTCCAAAATAGGATCGTCGTCCACATCAACCACATCCAGCGCAAACCCGTATTCCGCTTGAAAAGGCTGTAAAGCATCGCGCATTTTGTGGCACAAGCTGCAATATTCGCGGAACATCAAAGTCAGTTTCCATTGCGGCTGCTGTACTTTTTCAGACGGCCTCATGCGAAACCTCTTTTTTCTTTCTCGGTTTGCGGCGGCGCTTGCGCTTGGCTTCATCGCCGGATTTTGCGCCTTGGTCGCGTTGTGAAGCCGTCATTTCCAGCCGCAGCGTATCGTCTGCGTGTTGGAACGCCGTCCACCAGTGCGCCAACTCGGGATCGGCATGGCCTGTTTCCGCCCTTAGCAGAAGAAAATCATAGGCGGCACGGAAACGCTGTTGTGCCAACAAACGATGCGGACGGGCGCCTTTGCGGTTTTCAAATTGTGGTTGCAGCTGCCAGATTTCGCGCATTGTTGCCGAAAAACGCTGCGGCACGCCCCAACCTTTTTCCATATCGCGCAAATCGTTGATGGCTTGAGTGAGCGCCGGAGCAGATTTCAGACCGCTTTTGATGTTTTTCTGCCAGCGCGAATCAAGTTGCGGCCACATTACCGCCGCCAGCACAAAGCCCACTGACACCGATTTATCGGCACGCAAACGCTCGTCGGTATTGCGCAAAGCGGCTGCGGCAATGCCCTGCCCGTCTTTCGCCGCTTTCAGCAAGGCGGATAAAATCGGATGGATATTTTCCCGCACGCCGAGTTTGTCAAACTGCGCCAAACAGCTCGAAGCATAGCCCGAAAACAGCAGCTTCATGATTTCATCAAACAAACGCGCTACCGGCTCTTGTTTCAGACGGCCTGCATACTCCGCAATCGGCGCGGCAGTTTCCTGCTCCACTTCAAAACCGAGCTTGCCCGACAAACGCACCGCCCGCAGCACGCGCACAGGGTCTTCCTGATAGCGTTCGGCAGGATTGCCGATCATTACCAGCTTGCGCGCCAAAACATCCGATACGCCGTGGTGGAAGTCGATAATCTGCTGACGGATCGGGTCGTAATACAAAACGTTGCAGGTAAAATCGCGACGCATGGCATCTTCTTCCATCGAGCCGTACGCATTGTCTTTCATAATGCGGCCGTGTTCGTTGTGTTGCACCTTACCGCCGCTGCGGAAGGTCGTCACCTCAATCGTTTCCGGCCCGATCATCACATGCACAATCTGAAAGCGTCGTCCGATAATACGGCTGCGGCGGAACACTTTGCGTATCTGCTCGGGCGTAGCATTGGTCGCCACATCAAAATCTTTGGGTTCCATGCCGAGCAGCAAATCTCGCACGGCACCGCCGACCACATACGCCTCAAAACCTTCATTGTGCAAGCGGCGGACAACTTTCTCAGCTGCAAAACTCAACATATCGGCACTGATGCGGTGCTCGGTAAACGGAATCACTTCTTTACGCGCACGAGGCTTGCCCGATTTGCCGGGCAACACCTTATGCAGCCATTTTTTCAACATATATCAATCAACCATTTCAAAATCATGCCGTCTGAAACGCCTGAACCTTTGCAGAAAAGCCTGCACACAAGCCTTTCTGCAAAGGTTTCAGACGGCCACGGTAAAAAGCCTGAAAAAACAAAACGGCGTATTATACCCGATTGAAATTGAGCTTGCTGTTTTACCTCAAAAACACCGCAGGCTTGTTCACATTTTCGGCAATAGGCCTGCCATCTGAAATTCCGTCATACGCACAACCGCGTAACTGCCGCAATGCACCGCAGATAAGGATTTTGCAAAGGTATCAAGCTATAATATAATTTAGCTTATACGATACACACCACGCCCATCCATTCGGAGAACAAAATGTACCACTACAAATCAGATGCCACCCAATTTCTCGAAGAATACATCGCCAAGCATCCCGAAGAAGCAGAACAACGCCTGAAAAACCGCGGTTTGTTGTGGGATGTGGAATTAAATCCCGAAGAACAAGCCGGATTTGAAGCTGCCAAGCTGCCTAAAAAACCCTATGCCTACCAGCCCGACTGAGTTTTCAGACGGCCTAACTTTCAATGGCAACCCACATACACAATATCGACCCTAAACTCGGCGCCTATCTCAACCGCATCGGCGAAGTAGAACACCCTGACCTAACCGCCTTACGCGAACGCATGGCCACACACCGTCTCGGCAAAATGGCCATAGCCCCTGCCCAAGCCGCACTGCTGACTTGGCTGGCAAGGCTGATACGCGCCGAACGCTATTTGGAAGTGGGCGTGTTTACCGGTTACAGCAGTACTGCCATGGCTTTGGCTTTGCCGCCCCACGGCACCGTTACCGCTTGCGACATCAACGTTACCTTTACCGATATTGCCCGTGAAACTTGGCAGACAGCCGGGGTCGAACACAAAATCACCCTGCATCTCCAGCCCGCTTTATTGACGCTGGACGACCTGATCGACGCAGGCGAAGCAGGCACTTACGATATAGCCCTGATCGATGCCGACAAATCGCCTACGCCGGAATATTACGAACGCTGTTTACAGCTCGTGCGCAGCGGCGGCGTGATTGCCATCGACAACGTTTTGCTCGGCGGCAGAGTGTTGGATCCCGCTGATGAAAACAGCCCGCCGGCTCTCGGCATTTTGCAGGCGTTCAATGAAAGCCTGCCTCAAGACAAACGCATCATTCCCATCACGCTCCCCGTGGGCGACGGTTTGACCCTTCTGCTCAAAAAGTAATGCGAGGTCATGATGATGAATTTCAAATTTACCGTCCCGTTATTCGGCACGTTTCTGCTGGGTGCCTGTGTCAGCATGACGCCGCCTGCTCCCGCTCCCGACGACAAGCAAAGCAAAAACAACGCCATTCCCTATCCCGAACCTGACGCGCAAGTCCAAATCGACAGTTTGGGCATCAAAGTAGCGCGCCTTGAAAAAGAAGTCGAGAGTTTGAAAACCCGCGTCCGCCAACTCGAACGCCGTTCTGCCGTTCGACGCAGCACGCAAAACCGCTCTTCCGGCAATCAGGCAAATGCAGTCGCGGCAGAGCCGACCCGTTCGGCGGCACAGTCGTCACAATACGAGCAGGCTTTAAAGCAATATAAAAGCGGAAACTATGCCGCAGCTGTGGCCTTGCTTAAAGGCGTAGACGGCGGCGGCAACGGCGGCGACACCGACAGGCAAAGCATGTATCTGCTGATGCAGAGCCATCAAAACTTGGGGAACTGCGAATCCGTAATCAATATAGGCAACCGCTTCGCCACCCGCTTCCGCAATTCCTCGCAAGCCGCAGAAGCCTTGTTTAGCGTCGGTTCATGCCAATACCGTATGCAGCAGCAAGACATTGCCCGCGATACTTGGCGGAAGCTGATTCAGATTTATCCCGACAGCGCTTCAGCCAAGCGTGCTTACGGCGAATTGAAAAAACGCTGATTTAGTTAAGCGTCTATTAATAAAAAAGCCGGGGGATCATCCGATTCTCCGGTCTTCAACACCCAACAAATTTCCGATTTTTTATCCACAAGGAAAACATATGATACAGGTAGGCATCATCATGGGCAGCAACAGCGACTGGCCGGTTATGCAGCATGCGGCACAGTTTTTGAAAGACTTCGGCGTTGAGTTTGAAGCGCGTGTCGTGTCTGCACACCGCACGCCCGACTTAATGTTTAAATACGCCGAAACCGCCCGTGAACGCGGTATCAAAGCGATTATCGCCGGCGCCGGCGGTGCCGCCCACCTGCCCGGCATGGTGGCGGCCAAAACCACCGTGCCGGTCTTGGGTGTACCCGTGCCGAGTAAATACCTGTGCGGCGAAGATTCGTTGTTATCCATCGTTCAGATGCCGAAAGGCGTGCCTGTCGCCACTTTTGCCATCGGAGAAGCCGGCGCCGCCAATGCCGCCCTTTTTGCCGTTTCCATGTTGGCCAACGAAAATCCCGAACTGGCGCAGAAACTTGCGGCGTTCCGTGAAAAGCAGGAACAAACCGTATTGGCGATGGATTTGCCGGAAGCTGAATAACCAAGATTGAAGCGGCAATTAGATTTTCAGACGGCCTCAAGCAGCTTATAAAAACTGCTTGAGGCCGTCTGAAAATGTATGTTGGCTATATTGCTGTGGCTGTGGCTTAGCCGATGCGTTTTATTCCTGCCAACGCTTGAAGATTAATGAAGTGTTTACACCGCCAAAGGCAAAGTTGTTGTTCATCACATAATCGGTACGGATTTCACGTCCGTCGCCGCGGATGTAGTCCACTTTGCCGCACAGCGGATCGATATTCTCGAGATTGATGGTGGGCGCAAACCAGCCGCCGTTCATCATTTCAATCGAGAACCAAGATTCCAACGCACCGCACGCGCCCAAAGTGTGGCCGAAATAGCTTTTTTGCGAACTCATGGGAACGTGGCCGAACACAGCCTCGGTTGCCAATGTTTCGGCTATATCGCCTTTTTCGGTAGCGGTTCCGTGCCCGTTAACGTAGCCTACCTGCTCGGGTTTGATGCCGGCATCTTTCAGCGCCAACTCCATGCAGCGGCGCATAGTGTCTTTTTGAGGCTGGGTCACATGGGTGCCGTCGCTGTTGGCGCCATAGCCGACAATCTCCGCGTAAATCTTGGCACCGCGCGCTTTGGCGTGTTCCAACTCTTCCAAAACCAACATCCCTGCCCCCTCGCCGATTACCAAGCCGTCGCGGCCCGCGTCGTAAGGACGCGGAGTGGCTTCAGGCTCGTCATTGCGGCGGCTGGCGGCATAGAGCGAGTCGAACACATACACTTCCGACGGGCAAAACTCTTCGCCGCCGCCGGCAAGCATCATGTCGATCATGCCGTATTTAATCGCTTCGTAAGCATAGCCTATGCCTTGGCTGCCCGACGAACAGGCGCTGGAGGTGGGAATAATGCGGCCGGTAAGCCCGAAAAAGATGCCGACATTGGCTGCCGTGGTGTGCGGCATCATGCGTACATAGGTGTTGGCGCTGAAATTGCGCGAAGTGCCGGTAAGCAGCAGTTCGCCGAGGTCGCGGATGTCTTTGGTGCTGCCGGTTGAAGAACCGCAGGCCACACCCATGCGCCCGTCTTTAATCGACTCGTCTCCCAAAAGCCCGGAATCGGTTAGAGCTTGTTCGGCCGCATCGACGCAGAGATAAGACACCCGCCCCATGCTGCGCAACTGTTTGCGTGTCCAATGCGCGGGCGGTGCATAGTCGGGCACGGGAGCGCCCAGATTGGCTTCCAAATCGGGAAACTGCTCTTGCCAGCCCATGTTGCGCACGGCGTTGCGTTTGCGTTTGAAGGCCGTCTGAATGGTGTGCCAGTCGCGTCCGAAGGCTGTGATGCCGCCTATGCCTGTGATGACTACCCGTTTCAACATAAACCTCCGTTTACTGCAATAACCTGCCGCGTGATGTAGGCGGCTTTTTTATCCATCAAAAAGCGTACGGCATGGGCTACTTCTTCAGGCAAACCCATCCGTGCAGCGGGTATGGCTTTCAAAATTTCGTCCACGGGCACATGCTCATCGACAATTTCGGTGTCGATCAAACCGGGAGCAACGCAGTTTACGGTGATGTTGCGTTTGGCCAACTCCACCGCCAATGCTTTGGCCGCACCGATAATGCCTGCTTTCGATGCGCTGTAATTGACTTGTCCGCGATTGCCGGTAAGGCCGGATACGGAAGACATACACACGATGCGCCCGGCTTTGCGGCGGCGTATCATCGGCATGATTACGGGGTGCAAAACGTTATAAAAGCCGTCCAAATTGGTGCGCAGCACTTGATCCCAGTCTTCATCTTCAAAAGCAGGGAACGCATTGTCGCGCGTTAAGCCGGCATTCAGCACCACGCCGTAATAAGCGCCGTTGGCTTCGATATCGGCCGTCAGGATTTCCCGCGCCTGTTGGCGGTCGGATACGTCGAACTGCAATACGCGTGCTTGTCTGCCCAATGCGCGTATTTCTTCGGCAACAGCTTCTGCTTCTTCGCGACGGCTGCGGCAGTGCACCACAATATCGTAGCCGTCTTCAGCCAGCCCCAAGGCAACGGCCTTGCCTATGCCGCGGTTGGAGCCGGTAATTAAAATGTTTTCGCTCATGCGTTTTCCTGTGTGGGAAGTCGAGTGTTTTGATTAAGATGCGAATTGTAACAGGAATGCCCGAAAGCGTGAGTATGGTGTTGGCGTGATGTGGGAATTTGAGGCCGTCTGAAAGCAAACTATGTGAGCTTCGCTAAAACGAGCTTCGCGAGTTTCGCTAAAGCGAACTGTGTGAGCTTCACCCAAACCCGCCAAGCAGGTTTCGCTAAAATGTATTTTGCTGTTTTCAGTTATAATACACACCTGTTTGATTTCTCCGCCCGTGCTTTTACGAGGCCGTCTGAATAACTGTGAAAGCTGTCCGACAATACCGCCGCTGGTGGCGTTACCACACCCTGCAACGTCATATGGCCCTCCCCGCCCATACGCTCGACTGCCCCGAATGCGGGCAGCGTATGGAATTGCCGCGTTTGCATCAGGGGCAGGAAGCGCATTGCCCCAATTGCGGCTATGAGGTGGTGGAAGTGGAGAAAAACCCGTATATCGCGCCTTTGGCCTATGCAACGGCTTCTTTGGTGTTGATGGGTTTCGTTTACACGATGATGTTTGTTACGGTTACGATGGCGGGCGTAACGTCTATCCAGTCACTGCCGTCGATGATGAAAAAGCTGATTCTGCTTGATTTCGGTTTCTTGGCGGAAGTGATGTTTGTGCTCACATTCGGCACGCCGCTGCTTTTTTTACTGTTGTGTCTTTATGTGTACACGGCTTTGTGGCAAGACAAGGCTTATCCGGGATTGCGCACGGCAACGCGCACTTTGGTGCGTTTAAGGCACTGGATTATGGTGGACGTATTTTTCATTTCTACGCTGGTGGCACACATCAAACTTTCTTCTGTTGCAGAAGTCGAATACGGTGCGGCGTTTTATTTGATGTTCGGCTTGGCCGTGCTGCTGATCCGCACTTCCGTGTCGATTCCACAACATTGGGTATATTATAAAATCCACCGCATTTTAGGCAGAAACACCATTCAGACGGCCTCGGAAGAGCGGGTGTGTTGCAGCCGCTGTCTTTATTTCCGCAACCGCGAAGAGCCTACCTGCGGCGTGTGCGGTGCCGATCTGTATGAGCGCCGCCCCAAAAGCATTGCCGTGTCGATGGCTTTCTTAATGGCCGCCGTCGTGCTGTATATTCCGGCCAACCTTCTGCCGATTATGATTTCATCCAATCCCACCACGGTGCAGATCAACACCATTCTCAACGGCATCGTGTATATGTGGGACGAAGGCGACAAACTGATTGCCGCGATTATCTTCAGTGCCAGCATTTTGGTACCCGGTGCGAAAATCGTTTTGCTGCTGGTTTTGAACCTGAGTGCACGCTACGGCCTGCCTGCCGGTGCCAAAACCATGCTGCGGATTTACCGCTTTACCGAATCCATCGGCAAATGGTCGATGATTGATATTTTCGTCATCATTATTTTAATGAGTTCTTTCCACACCCATGTGGCACGGGTTGTGCCGGGGCCGGCTGCAGTATATTTCTGTTTGGTCGTGCTGCTGACCATGCTTTCCGCTTATTTTTTCGACCCGCGTTTATTGTGGGACAAAGCCCGTAACCACCAAGCCAACATCAAGAGGCCGTCTGAAAAGCTGACGGTAAAACACGCCGAATATGAATAACCACCATCAAAACGAATATAAACCCGTGCCTGCCGTGGTGCGCAAAACCAATGTATTTACCTCTGTTATCTGGCTGATACCCTTAATCGCCTTTTTGGTAGGCGGTTGGCTGCTGATGAAAGAAATCCGCAATAAAGGGCCGGAAGTAACCCTGTTGATGGACAGCGCAGACGGCATCGAAGTCAATAATACGGTGGTGAAAGTGCTTAGCGTCGAAGTCGGCCGGGTAACCCATATCGGCCTGCAAAAAGACCGCAAAGGCGTGGAAGTTACTGTGCGCCTTACCGCCGACGCAAAAGACATGATGCGCAAAGACACCCAATTTTGGGTAGTCAAACCGCGCATCGACGAAAGCGGCATTTCCGGCCTGACCACACTCGTTTCCGGCTCTTACATCGCTTTCACCCCCGGCAAAAGCGAAGAAACCCAATACCGCTTCGAAGTTTCGGATATTCCGCCGATTACCGCCATCGGCCAGCACGGCCTACGCCTGAAACTGGTCGGCAAAAACGACAAAATGATCAGCGTAGGCAGCCCGGTTTTATATGAAGATTTCAGCGTCGGTGTGGTAGAAAGCGCCGATTTCAATCCTAAAGAACAAACCGTTCATTACACCATATTCATCAAAAGCCCCAACGACAAACTGGTCGGTAAAAACAGTCAATTCTGGCTGCAAAACGGCATTCAAATCGAAGCGACCGGCGGCGGCGTGCGGATAGAATCAGCCCCCATTGCCGCGCTGCTTTCCGGTTCGATTTCCTTCTCAGCACCGATTGGCGGAGATAAAGGCGAACCGGCCGTCAACGAAGATACGTTCACGGTGTACAACAACCGCAACGAAGTAGAAAACCTGCCGAGCGAGCGTTCTCTGTATTACACCGCATTTTTCAAACAAAGCGTGCGCGGGCTTAAACCCGGTGCGCCGGTCGAATACAAAGGCATCAATATCGGCGCAGTAGCCGACGTGCCCTATTTCGCCCAAAACGACAGCCTGAAGCTGCTGGACAACGGCTGGATTCCCGTGCGCATCCGCATCGAACCCGACCGCATGGAAATCAACGCCGAAGCCCAAAGCCAAGCATATTGGCGCGACCGTTTTCAGACGGCCTTAAACAAAGGGCTTACCGCCACCTTAACCAGCGACAGCCTGCTTACCGGCAGCAAGATGATCGAATTGGACGACAATCTCTCAAGCAGCAGCAAGCTCAAGCCTTTTGCCAATTACAACGGCAATGTCGTGATTGCCAGCCGCGGCGGCGGTTTGGATAATCTGCAAGACCAGCTTGGCAGCCTCTTGGAAAAATTCAACAAACTACCGCTGGAAAAAACCGTGGGCGAGTTGAACGGCTCATTGCGCGAGCTGAAAGCCACGCTCAATTCTGCCAATGCCTTAATCAGCAAACCGCAAACCCAAAGCATTCCTAACGAGTTGAATAAAACTCTGCACGAACTGCGCCAAGCATTGCAAGGTATTTCGCCGCAATCGCCTCTTTACAGCGATGTTCAAACAACCCTGCAAAGCATTGATAAAACGCTGAAAGAAGCCCAGCCCGTCATCAACACGTTAAAAGAAAAACCCAATTCATTAATTTTTAACAGCAATGTTAAAGACCCCATCCCGAAAGGAAGCCGCTGATGCGTAAATTGATAGTGATTGGCGCCCTACTCGCATTAAGCGCCTGCGCCACCCCCGTGCCGCAATACTTTACCTTGCCCGACAGCCAATACATCCACCCCGGCCGAAGCAGCAATGAAGTCGCCGTGCGCGTTTATCTGGCAGAACCTCTAAACAACGGCGGCTTGGTTTATCAAACCGATGCCTATCATGTGAACTTCGCCCGCAACCACTTGTGGGCAGTCGCACTCGATAACGCTTTGGCTTCTGGTTTCAGTAACAAGCTGAACCGATTGAATCCGAACTACACATTTGTGCCCGCAGCACGCAGCAGCAGTTCGCAAACGCTGAAAATTTATGTGGAAGCTTTTCAAGGAAGCTATCAAGGCAAAACATTCGTCAGCGGCTATGCACTTTGGCCGAATGGCCAGAGCCGCCCCTTTCACGTTGAAACAGAACAACACGGCGACGGTTATAAAGCGATGGTGGAATCTTTAAACTTTGGGCTGGAAAAAGCATCGGAAGCAGTAGTCCGTTAACTTAGCGTGTTTTCATTTCATAAAGGGTTTTCAATTTAGAGCTTACTTTTAGCTCTCAAAACTTGAGATGCTACTTTAATATTCAACAGGTATTTTTACATGAATTTGTAAGTTGCTAATCTTATTGATTATTTTATTGTGTCATTTTTGATGGGCGTAACTATTTTAAACGGGTTTTGCTTGACTTTCAGGCAATACCCGTTTTGTTATTTTGCGTTACGTTTTCAGACGGCCTTATAACGTTCCGGCTGATACGTTGTTTTATTTTTGTAAAGATTAAAGGCGATAACTGCCAGTTTTCGCATGATAGCCGTGATAATGACTTTTGATTTTTTCTTCTTTTGTTTCAGCCGCTTTGTAAATTCGGGAAAGTATCCGCGAGCGTAAGCGACCATAGCAGGCATATATAATGCGGCTCGCAAACGTCTGTTGCCAAAACGGGTTATGCCGCCTTTGGCATTGACGCTTGTTCCTGATTGTCTTTGATGCGGACTTAATCCGGCAAAGGCGACAAATTGACCGGCGTTTTTGAATGTGCCGGATAAGAGATGGTTTGTTAGGATGGCCGCTGTCAATTTTCCGATTGAAGGAATGGTTAAAAGGCCGTCTGAAACGTCTTTCAGCTCAGGGGCCGTTTGAATTCGTAAGCGTGGATTGTATATCCGCCCGCATGCTGTTTTCAGTGCGTGCCGCTTCTGCTAAATCGTTTTCATCACAAATGTTTCAAAACAAAAATGCCTTGTCTAAACAGACAAGGCATTTTTCAGATGGACTTAAGGCTTACTTGTTCAACTCTTTAGCCAAGTAGAGCCAAGTTTCAATCACGGTATCAGGATTCAATGATACGGTTTCAATGCCTTCTTCTACCAGCCATTTCGCAAAATCGGGGTGATCCGAAGGACCTTGTCCGCAGATGCCCACGTATTTGTTGTGTTTGCGGCAGGCAGAAATCGCCAAGTGCAGCATTACTTTAACGGCGGGGTTACGCTCGTCGAATGTACCAGCAATCGGGCCGCCGCTGTCGCGGTCAACACCCAAAGTCAACTGGGTCATGTCATTCGAGCCGATTGAGAAGCCGTCAAAATATTGCAGGAACTGTTCGGCCAGCAAGGCATTGCTTGGCAGTTCGCACATCATGATCAAACGCAGGCCGTTTTTGCCGCGCTCCAAGCCATTTTCTTTCAAGGCTTTGATTACCGCTTCGGCTTCGTTGAGGGTGCGCACGAAAGGAATCATGATTTCGACGTTGGTCAATCCCATTTCGTCGCGAACGCGTTTCAAAGCTTGGCATTCTAAAGCGAAGCAGTCTTTGAAATCATCCGATACATAGCGGGCGGCACCGCGGAAGCCCAACATCGGGTTTTCTTCGTGCGGTTCGTAGAGATTACCGCCAACCAGATTGGCGTATTCGTTTGATTTGAAATCCGACATACGTACAATGACTTTGCGCGGATAAACAGACGCAGCCAATGTCGCTACACCCTCGGCAATTTTATCAACGTAAAACGCTACCGGAGAAGCATAGCCTGCGATGCGGTCGGAAATTTCGTTTTTCAAATCAGCATCTAAGCGGTCAAACTCCAACAACGCTTTGGGGTGGATACCGATCTGACGGTTGATGATGAATTCCATGCGCGCCAGGCCGATACCTTCGTTGGGCAGGCTTGAGAAGCTGAAGGCCAATTCGGGGTTGCCGACGTTCATCATGATTTTTACCGGTGATTTGGGCATATTGTCCAAAGCCACATCGGTTACTTCCACATTCAGCAAACCGTCGTAAATCAAACCGGTGTCGCCTTCTGCGCACGATACGGTTACTTCTTGGCCGTCTGAAAGCACGCCGGTGGCATCGCCGCAGCCTACTACGGCAGGAATGCCGAGTTCGCGGGCAATAATCGCCGCGTGACAGGTACGTCCGCCGCGGTTGGTCACGATAGCAGACGCACGTTTCATTACCGGCTCCCAATCCGGGTCGGTCATGTCGGTTACCAACACATCGCCGGCTTGAACGGTATCCATTTGAGAAGCGTCTTTGACCAAACGTACTTTACCTTGGCCGACTTTTTGACCGATGGCACGGCCTTCGCACAATACTTTTTTGTCGCCGCTGATGCTGTAACGACGCAGGCTGCGGGTATTGTCTTCTTGAGATTTCACGGTCTCAGGGCGCGCTTGCAAAATGTATAGCTTGCCGTCGGTACCGTCGCGACCCCATTCGATATCCATCGGACGGCCGTAATGCTCTTCAATGATCAAAGCGTATTTGGCCAGCTCGGTAATCTCTTCGTCGCTGATAGAGAACGCTTTGCGGTCTTCTTGAGGCACATCAACCACTTGCACGGATTTACCCGCTTGAGCTTGCTCGGTAAACGTCATTTTGATCAGTTTCGAGCCCATAGTTTTGCGCAAAATGGCCGGACGGCCTGCTTTCAATGTAGGCTTGTGTACATAAAACTCGTCAGGGTTTACCGCACCTTGTACGACGGTTTCGCCCAAGCCGTAAGAAGCGGTAACGAATACAACGTCTTCAAAGCCGGATTCTGTGTCGATAGAGAACATCACACCTGCCGCACCGCTGTCTGAACGCACCATGCGTTGAACGCCGGCAGACAAGGCAACCACGTCGTGGGCAAAGCCTTTGTGTACGCGATAAGAAATGGCTCGGTCGTTATATAAAGAAGCGAATACATGTTTCATTGCTTCTTTAACGTTTTCCAAGCCATTGATATTCAGGAAGGTTTCTTGTTGGCCGGCAAAAGAGGCGTCCGGCAAATCTTCTGCGGTGGCGGAAGAACGTACCGCTACGGAAATTTTATCGGTACCGGCATCGGCTACCATCTTATCCCAAGCGGTTTTAATATCGGCATCCAATTGCTCTGGGAATGGTGTGTCGAGAATCCATTGGCGGATTTCTTTACCTACGCGCGCCAATTCGGTAACGTCTTCCACATCCAAAGCTGCAAGGGCTGCAGAGATACGTTCGTTGAGACCGTTATGTGCCAAAAAAGCACGGTAAGCTTCTGCGGTCGTAGCGAAACCTCCGGGTACGCGCACGCCTTTTTCAGTAAGCTGACTGATCATTTCGCCCAAAGAGGCGTTTTTACCGCCTACGCTCTCTACATCAGTCATGCGCAGGTTTTCAAACCAAATCACGTAATTTGCAGCCATTTTTAAATCCATTAAACAAGTTAAAAAAGAAATAAATCTCGCGGGGGTATTCTAACCACTCAAACCCGCAGTGTCATGTGTTTTATTGCGAAAGAATGGCTGATGCCGTCTGAAAAATTGCGGGAAGCCGGATATGTAGTCTCTTGAAATAAATTATACAAAACCGTTTGAAATCCTATTAACCCTTGTTAAATATAGGGTTTGGTTTAAAACAGCATATTTCCAATAGATATTTAAACTGCTCATATTGGCATATTGTTTCAATAATAATGAATTTATTGTAAAAAATGTGCGTTTAAAAATTTTTTGATTTTAATTGTAGTTTGATGTAGTTTTTGAAGACCGTATTGCACTTACTCACCCACTCCGGCGGACAGCAACGAATCAAGGTTTGCTTTGACTTACATTTTCAGATGGCCTTATGATACGGCGGTATTGTCTGAAGGCATCCTAACCAAATCAATAACTCATTATAAAAAGGAACCATAATGGCACGCCGTTCTGCTTTTTTTATTTCCGACCGCACAGGTATCACTTCCGAAAGCATGGGTGAAGCCCTGCTGGATCAATTCGAGGGAGTGAATTTCAAAAGAGCAACCTACCCCTTTGTCGATACGCCCGAAAAAGCGCGCGCAATGGTGCAAATCATCAATGCCGCCGCTTCAGACAGCGGCCTGCGGCCATTGGTATTTACCAGCATCATCAACGACGAAATCCGCACGATTATCAAAACCTGCCAAGGTTTGCATCTCAGCTTTTTCGATGCTTTCTTAGGCACGATTGAGCGCGAGCTGGGCTTGCGGGCGCGGCATTCGGTAGGCCGTACCCACGGCATTGGCGACACCGAACGCTACGATGCCCGTATGGAAGCGGTGAATTTCTCTTTAAACCACGACGACGGCATCAGCGGCAAAGATTTAAAAGACGCAGACGTTATTTTGATGGGCGTTTCCCGTTCAGGCAAAACCCCTACTTGCCTGTATCTCGCCCTGCAATACGGCATCCGTGCTGCCAACTATCCGTTAACTCCCGAAGATTTGGAAAGCAGCGACCTGCCGCGCATGGTAAAACCGTACAAACACAAATTATTCGGCCTAACCATCCAGCCCGAGCGCCTGCAAGCCATCCGCCACGAGCGCCGACCGGACTCCAACTATTCGCAGCTCACTACTTGCCGCCGCGAAGTAGCCGACGCACAAAGCATGTTCCGTGCGCACTCCATTCCTTTTACCAACACCACGGATAAATCGGTGGAAGAATTGGCCGTGAGCATCATGCAGGCTTGTCAGCTGAAACGTCGTTTTTAAAAAATACACCATCAATGCTCAGGCCGTCTGAAAACCAGTTTGCCTAAACGTTTTCAGGCGGCCTCGAGTGACATTGCGCAACATCAAAATATGTGTATTTTTATTAGCCTATGTTAAAATCAATTTTTCACTCTTTTATCAGGAAGAATCAAATGAATATGAAAAAATGGATTGCCGCAGCCGTTGCCTGCTCGGCATTTGCTTTAAGCGCTTGTGGAGGCCAAAGCAGCGACAACAAACAAACGGCCGCTGCCGGTGAAAAAGTTTACCGCGTTGCCACCAATGCTGAATTTGCCCCTTTTGAATCCAAAAACAGCAACAACGAGATTCAAGGCTTTGATATCGACCTGATGAACGCCATGGCCAAAGCCGGCAATTTCAAAGTGGAATACAAACACCAACCGTGGAACAGCCTCTTCCCCGGCCTTGCCAACGGCGATGTGGACATTCTGCTTTCCGCCATCACCATCACCGACGACCGCAAACAAACGATGGACTTTTCTGATCCGTATTTCAAAATTACCCAAGTGATTTTGGTGCAAAAAGGTAAAGACATCAAATCCATCGACGATCTGAAAAACAGCCAAAAAGTCGGTGTGGTAACCGGCCAAACAGGCGACCTCGCCGCTTCTAAAATCTTGGGTAACGACAGCCCCAAAATCGCCCGCTTCGAGACCCTGCCGCTCGTGATCAAAGAACTTGAAAACGGCGGTTTGGATGCAGTGATTTCCGATAGCGCGGTTGTCGGCAACTATGTGAAAAACAACGGCAACAAAGGCTTCAACGTGATTACCCCGCCTGATTTTGAAGTGGAAAACTACGGCATTGCCGTACGCAAAGGCGATACCGCCACTTTGAACATGCTGAACGACGCCCTGAAAAAAGTGCGTGAAAACGGCGATTACGACAAAGTTCAAAAACAATACTTTGCCGAATAATTTGCCTGCATTGCTTGATAAAGCATAATAGATGAGGCCGTCTGAAAAACTTTTTTCAGACGGCCTCACTTTATGATTGAACATTGAAAAAACAAGCGTTTTTCCGTATAATCCGCCGTTTTTTCAGACGCAAACATTGGCACGATTATTAAGAACACATACCGCCCTGCATCATAATATCCGCAGTAAAAATACAACGCAGGCAGTTGTTTGGTTAATGTTTAAGGCCGTCTGAAAATCTCTTTCATACGATTCCGATACGAGTTTATATGTCCGACATCCTGCAAGAAGTGCGCCGCCGCCGCACATTCGCCATCATTTCCCACCCCGACGCGGGTAAAACGACGTTGACCGAAAAACTGCTGTTGTTTTCAGGTGCGATTCAAAGCGCCGGCACGGTAAAAGGCAAGAAAACCGGCAAGTTCGCCACTTCCGACTGGATGGAGATCGAGAAGCAGCGCGGCATTTCCGTAGCGTCGTCGGTCATGCAGTTCGAGTACAAAGACCATACCGTCAATCTGCTGGATACACCCGGCCACCAAGATTTCTCGGAAGATACTTACCGCGTACTCACCGCCGTTGACAGCGCCTTGATGGTCATTGACGCCGCCAAAGGTGTGGAAGCGCAAACCATCAAACTTTTGAACGTTTGCCGTTTGCGCAACACGCCCATCGTAACCTTCATGAACAAATACGACCGTGAAGTGCGCGATTCGTTGGAACTGCTCGACGAAGTGGAAAATATCCTCAAAATCCGTTGCGCGCCGGTTACTTGGCCTATCGGTATGGGCAAAAACTTCAAAGGTGTTTACCACATTCTGAATGATGAAATTTACCTGTTTGATGCCGGTGGAGAGAAGTTACCGCATGAATTTGAAATTATCGAAGGCATTGATAATCCGCGCTTAGACGAGCTGTTCCCGCTTGAAATGGATAATCTGCGCGCCGAAATCGAATTGGTTCAAGCCGCGTCAAACGAATTTAACCTCGAAGAATTTTTAGCCGGCGAGTTAACGCCCGTATTTTTCGGTTCGGCCATCAACAACTTCGGTATTCAGGAAATTCTCAACTCACTGATTGACTGGGCGCCTGCTCCCAAAGGCCGTGATGCCACCGTGCGCGAAGTGATGCCGTCTGAAGAAAAGTTTTCCGGTTTTGTGTTTAAGATTCAAGCCAATATGGATCCGAAACACCGCGACCGCATTGCCTTTTTGCGCGTTTGCTCCGGCAAATTCGAGCGCGGCATGAAAATCAAGCATTTGCGCATCAACCGCGATATCGCCGCTTCCAGCGTAGTTACGTTTATGTCGCACGACCGCGAGCTGGTGGAAGAAGCCTATGCGGGCGATATCATCGGCATTCCCAATCACGGCAACATTCAAATCGGCGACAGTTTTTCCGAAGGCGAACAGCTGGCATTTACCGGCATTCCGTTTTTTGCGCCGGAATTGTTCCGCAGCGTGCGTATTAAAAACCCGCTGAAAATGAAGCAACTGCAAAAAGGCTTGCAACAGCTGGGCGAAGAAGGTGCAGTGCAAGTGTTTAAACCGCACAACGGCGGCGATTTGATTTTGGGTGCAGTAGGCGTGTTGCAATTTGAAGTGGTGACGTCCCGCCTTGCGGCCGAGTATGGCGTAGAAGCTGTGTTTGACAACGCCAGCATTTGGTCTGCCCGCTGGGTATCGTGTGCCGACAAGAAAAAACTGGCCGAGTTTGAAAAAGCCAATGCAATCAACCTTGCTATTGATGCAGGCGGCAATTTGGCTTACCTCGCTCCCAACCGCGTAAATCTGAATCTAACCCAAGAGCGCTGGCCGGATATTGTGTTCCACGAAACGCGCGAACATTCTGTCAACTTAAACGCTTAATTTCTTAAGATTCATATCAAAATCCCCCATGCTTGAGGCCATCTGAAAAATGGTTCCGGCATGAGGGATTTTATATTTTTGCTAGCCGCTTTTTCAGACGGCAAGTTAAGACACTATCCATTCAAAAAAAACTCCGTCATGCTCCAAGTAACAAAGCACAGCGGAGTTTTAAGTATCTACTGTTAAAAACATCAAACAGAATTCAGTCTATTTCGCGACTTTAATCTGCTGCCATTGGCGCACCATTTCTTTCAGCGCTTCCGGCTCCAAAGGTACCATGATGAAGCTGTTGGCTAAATCTTCATCGCTTGGGAAAATCGAATTGTCGCTGCTGTATTCCTTGTCCATCAGATCTTTGGCAGGCATAGACGATGGCGCGTAAGTGACGAAATTGCCGTTTTTCGCAGCGATTTCAGGCTCTAAAAAATGGTTGATGTAGCGGTGGGCGTTGAGTACGTTGTGGGCGTCTTTCGGGATTGCAAACGAATCCACCCAAATACCCACGCCTTCTTTCGGCATCATCACGCGGATTTTTTCTTTGCCGCCTGCTTCTGCCGCACGGCGTTTCGCTATATTCAGGTCGCCGCCGAACCCGACTGTAACGCAGGTATCTCCGCGTGCCAGTGCGTCAATAAAGCCGGAAGAGGTAAAGCGCTTCACATTGGCACGGTTGGCTTTCAGCACATCCGTGGCAGCCTGAATATCTTCCGGCTTGCTGCTGTTGGGATTTTTTCCCAGATAATTCAATACCATCGGATACATTTCCGCCGCACTGTTCAAATAACTGATACCGCATTTTTTCAGCTTGGCCGTGTATTCCGGGTTAAACACCAAATCCCATTGGTTATCGGGCAGCTTGTCTGTTCCCAAAGCGCGTTTAACCCGCTCCGTATTGATGGCAAAGGTATTCGTGCCCCAAAAAAACGGCACGGCGTATTCATTGCCGGGATCAACCTGCTTCATCAATTCCAAAAGTTTCGGGTTGATATGACGGTAGTTCGGAATCAGGCTTTTATCGAGCTTCTGATAAGCCCCGGCCTTAATCTGACGGCTCACGAAAGCATTCGACGGCCCTACCACATCGTAACCGGATTTTCCCGTTAACACTTTCGATTCAAGCGTTTCATCACTTTCATACACATCGTAAGTAACCTTTACGCCAAACTGCTTTTCAAAATCCCTAACCGTTTTCGGATCAACATAATCCGACCAGTTATAGATTTTTAAAGCAGCCGTTTCGGGAAACCGGTTTTGTGGGGCAGCCACGGTTTCAGACGGCTTGGCCTGAACTTCGGCCTTTTCCGGCGTTTCTGAAGAACGCCCGCCGCAAGCAGCCAACAAAGAAAGGGAAAACACAAGAAAAGAAAGTTTCAGAGGCATTATCATTCCTTTAGGTAGTATTATTTTATTAGGGTAAAAACCATCATAAAGTTCCCGCCGTTAAAACAAACTTATCCCGGCAAACGGAGGTTTGCCCAAGTATAGGGCAGCACGCCGCTTTTGAGTAGGCGTAACATCAAATCTGCGGTAATATACGCAAGATTTTAATCCGATTTTTCAGACGGCCTCGAGCAAACCATCGGGCCGTCTGAAACCGTTTCAAACCTTAACTGTAAATATCATGAATACATCCGAACTCCGCCAAAAATTCCTCAAATTCTTTGAAAGCAAAGGCCATCAAATCGTTCACTCGTCTTCACTCGTGCCGCATGACGACCCCACCCTGCTCTTCACCAATGCAGGCATGAACCAATTTAAAGACGTATTCTTAGGCTTCGACAAACGCACCTACAACCGCGCCACCACCGCCCAAAAATGCGTACGCGCCGGCGGCAAGCACAACGACCTCGAAAACGTAGGCTACACCGCCCGCCACCACACCTTTTTTGAAATGATGGGCAACTTCTCTTTCGGCGACTACTTCAAACGCGATGCCATCCATTTCGCTTGGGAATTTCTCACCTCTCCCGAATGGTTGAACCTGCCCAAAGAAAAACTCTTGGCCACCGTTTACGCCGAAGACGACGAAGCCTACAACATCTGGCTCAACGAAATCGGCATGCCGTCTGAAAAAATCATCCGCATCGGCGACAACAAAGGCAGCCGCTACTCCAGCGACAACTTCTGGCAAATGGGCGACACCGGCCCCTGCGGCCCCTGCTCAGAAATCTTCTACGACCACGGCGACCACATTTGGGGCGGCCCTCCGGGAAGCCCCGAAGAAGACGGCGACCGCTTTATCGAAATCTGGAACTGCGTGTTCATGCAGTTCAACCGCGACGAACAAGGCAATATGAACCCGCTGCCCAAGCTTTCGGTAGATACCGGAATGGGCTTGGAACGCATGGCCGCCGTGATGCAGCATGTGAACAGCAACTACGAAATTGATTTGTTCCAAAACCTGCTCAAAGCCGCCGCCCGCGAAACCGGCACCGAATTCAGCATGGAAGTGCCCAGCCTGAAAGTGATTGCCGACCACATCCGCGCCTGTTCGTTCCTGATTGCCGACGGCGTGCTGCCGAGCAACGAAGGCCGCGGCTATGTGCTGCGCCGCATCATCCGCCGCGCCGTGCGCCACGGCTACAAACTCGGCCAAAAAGGCGCGTTTTTCCACAAACTCGTGCCTGATTTGGTGGCCGAAATGGGCGAAGCCTATCCCGAATTGAAAGAAAAGCAAGAAGCCATCACCGAAGCCTTGCGCCATGAAGAAACCCGTTTCGCCCAAACCCTCGAAACCGGCATGGCTTTGCTGGAAAACGCCCTTTCAGACGGCCGCAAAATGCTGGACGGCGAAATCATCTTCAAACTCTACGATACCTACGGTTTCCCCTACGACCTTACCGCCGACATCTGCCGCGAGCGCAATATCGACATGGACGAAGCCGGTTTCGAGCGCGAAATGGAAGCCCAACGCCAACGCGCCCGCGCCGCGCAAAGCTTCAAAGCCGACACCCAGCTTGCCTACGACGGTCAAGACACCGAGTTCAAAGGCTATACCGAGCGCAAAACCGAAGCCAAAATCCTCGCCCTTTATAAAGACAGCGAACCCGTAAACGAACTGAACGAAGGCGAAACCGGCGCGGTTGTGCTGGACAACACCCCGTTCTATGCCGAAAGCGGCGGCCAAGTAGGCGATGTCGGCTTGATTAAAGCAGACGGCAACGTATTTGAAGTACGCGACACCCAAAAAATCAAAGCCGCCGTATTCGGACAATTCGGCGTCGTATCATCAGGCCGTCTGAAAGTGGGCGACACCGTTACCGCCGAAATCGACAACGATATCCGCGATGCCAACATGCGCAACCACAGCGCCACCCACCTGATGCACAAAGCCCTGCGCGACGTATTGGGCACACATGTAGAACAAAAAGGCTCGCTCGTTACCGCACAATCCACCCGCTTCGACATTTCCCATCCGCAGCCCGTTACCGCCGAAGAAATCGCCGAAGTGGAGCGCCGCGTCAACGCCGCCATCCTCGCCAACGTAGCCGTAGATGCCGACATTATGAGCATGGAAGACGCCCAAAAAGCCGGCGCAATGATGCTCTTCGGCGAAAAATACGGCGATGAAGTGCGCGTACTGAAAATGGGCGATTTCTCCACCGAATTGTGCGGCGGCACCCACGTTAAACGCACCGGCGACATCGGCCTCTTCAAAATCATTTCCGAAGGCGGGATCGCCGCAGGCGTGCGCCGCGTCGAAGCCATCACCGGCCTGAACGCCCTGCAATGGGCGCAAAACCAAGAGCGCTTGGTTAAAGACATCATCACCGAAGTAAAAGCCCAAACCGAGCGCGACGTATTGGGCAAAATCCAAGCCAACGCCGCCCAAACCAAAGCGCTGGAAAAAGATTTGGCCAAAGCCAAAGCCGAGCTTGCCGTACACGCCGGCGCAAAACTCTTGGATAACGCCAAAGACGTAGGAGAAGCCAAACTCGTGGTGGCCCAAATCGAAGCCGACGCAGCCGCCTTGCGCGAAATCGTTACCGACCTCACCGGCAAATCCGATAAAGCCATCGTACTGCTCGCCGCCGTAAACGACGGCAAAGTTTCCCTGTGTGCAGGCGTTTCCAAACCGTTGACCGCCAAAGTAAAAGCAGGCGACTTGGTAAAATTTGTCGCCGAGCAAGTAGGCGGCAAAGGCGGCGGACGGCCGGATTTGGCACAAGCCGGCGGTACGGATGTTGCTAAATTGCCTGAGGCTTTGGGTAGCGTGAATGATTGGGTTGGCGGAAAGCTGGCTTGATTTGGGTTTGATTAGAAAAGGCCGTCTGAAAATTTTCAGACGGCATTTATTAAATAAATTTAGAGGTTAAAAATAAAAATGCCATCCATAAAAGAAGAATTTAAATGGGCAATTCCACTGACAGAAGAGGAGACTAAAGATATTTGGGAAAATGCTGTCTTAACAGTTGATACAAATGTACTATTGGATTTATATCGTTATCATAAGGAAACAAGAAATAGTATTCTAAATAGTTTGCGTTTATTTGAAGGAAGATTGTGGCTCTCACATCAAGTTGCTACAGAGTTTTTTAGAAACAGAAATAAAGTTATATCTGAATCAGAAAAGCAGTTTGAAAACAGTAAAGATTCAATATTGAACATTATTTCTTCAAAATTTTCTACAATCGTCAGCGAGATGAAGGGAATACGAACTATTCCTAAAATTTTAAAGCAAGAATTAGAAATAGCATTACAAGAAAGTCAGCATAAACTTGCTGATAAAATCAATCAGTTAGAATGGGAGAAAATAACTTATTCTGAAAATGATGATATTCTTGAAGCTATTTTACAGTTATTTGGAAGTGATGATTGCTTAGGTGAACCATTTCCTGAAAATGAATTATCAGATATATGTGAAGAAGCAAAAAGAAGAATAGATAATGAGATTCCCCCAGGATATAAAGACAAGTCGAAAGAGAATGATAGAGAGTATGGAGATTTTTTTCTTTGGGAGCAGATATTAAGACACGGTGTAAAAGTTAAAAAGCCATTAATTTTGATTACTTCTGAGCGCAAAGAGGATTGGTGGGAAAAAATATCATCTAGGCAGGTTGTTGGTTTGCGTTCTGAATTAAGAAAAGAAGCTTGGGAAAGGCTCAAACAACCAGTTTTAGTTCTCCAAACTCAAAGATTCATAGAGTTAGCTGCACAAGAAAAAGAAAATCAATTACCTAATCAATCACTTGCAGAAGTGGTTAAAGAGATTACGCAGTTACATAGTGATAGAGAAAATAGGGAGCAGGTAGAAAAACTCAACTGGATATTCTCAAATCAAGAAATAGATCAATTTAATTTTGATAACAACAGAATTAATCGCAGAGAAAAAAACAATAAAAACAATCTTATATATGACGTTGAGCAAGAGATATTATATTCTGATGAATATAGCAATATAGGTTATTTAATATGTACGGTTAGTCGCCCAACCACACGATTTACTGTAAGTGGGAGATTAAAACCACATTTAAGATCTATTCCTAAAATTACTGTAAAATTAATAGATGCTCCTAACGATGTATACATAAATCCATATGCTCGAACAGGAACATTATATGATTTTAATATTCATATGAACTTAGGTATGAATGAGTTAATACCGCCGGGGAGATATGTATTTAAATATTTTGCATACTCAACTGACACATATTCTTACGATGATATCGAAGAGAAAGTTGTGGATTGTCCTGAGTGTGGTGCTCCATACTTAACAAGACCAAACATTTGCACAGAATGTGAATATGAATCGGAACGAGACTGTGTGAGATGCGGAGCAGAGATACTACCAAGTGAATTAGAGTTTGCTCCTTTATGCGGTTATTGTGCTTATCAACGAAATAAAAGTTTGGATGACTAATTTTTTAGTAAATCTAGGTTGGTTAGGAGAATCAACATTTTAGATAACCGAAGAAAGGTAGGTTGGGTTTTAACCCAACCTACACCATCTATTACACTAATATTTTGGGTATATTTGAATGAAACGCTTTTCATACGTCCTGTGATTTTCAGTTAAACACCCGTAGGGCGGGCATCCTTGCCCACCGTTTGATCCAAGGCGAAATATTTTCAGCATGGGCGGCGGGCAAGGATGCCCGCCCTACTTTTTATCCAACCATTTCGGGTTTGGGTTTTGAAGGTGCTTGAATGCAGGTGGCGCGTGTTTGCACTACATGTTTTGCATTCTGAAACAGCATAAGCCCCACCTACTTGAGGCTGTCTGAAAACGTTCAGACGGCCTCAAGTTCATCGCCTCTGCCTGACAAACGCTTTCCCCCTGGGCTATAATCCCCATCTGTTTATCTAACTGTGAAAGCCGTTATGAAAAAGATATTTTTGACCACCGCAACTCTGCTGATTGCCGCTTGCGGCTTTCATTTAAAAGGCATGGCGGGTACGCCGAGTAAGTTGCCCTATCCTTCTTGGCATGTGGAAGGCGTGCAATCTATGCGCCAGCCGTTGGAAAATGCGTTACGACGGGCCGACGGCAAGCCGGTGTCTGCGGGGCAGGCGCAGGCGACGATTGTGGTTAATGCTGCCCAAGCTCAGCGTGATATTCATACGATTACGCGTGCGGCGGACATCAATGAATATCTGTTGACTTTGCGCGTGGTGGCTCAGATGCATGTGAACGGGCGTCCGCAAGGCGAGCCGATGGTGGTGTTGATTGAGCGCAAGATGGACTATGCCGACAGCGAAGTGTTGGGCAAACAGGAAGAAGAAGCCACCATTTGGGCGGAAATGCGCGCCGATGCAGCCGACCAAATCGTGCGCCGCTTAACCTTTTTGAAGGCCAACTGATGCCGGTGATGAGTATCGAACAGGTATCATCCGATTTGCCGTTGAAACCGCTGTATGTGATTCACGGCGAAGAAGATTTGCTCCGCGTGGAAGCGCTGGACACTTTGCGTGCCGCCGCCAAACAGCAAGGCTATCTCAACCGCGAAGTTTATACTGCCGACAATGCGTTTGATTGGAACGAATTATTGCACTCCGCAGGCAGCATGGGTTTGTTTGCCGATCTGAAGCTGCTGGAAATCCATATCCCGAACGGCAAACCCGGCAAAAACGGCGGCGATGCGCTGCAATCGCTGGCAGAAAATCTGCCGGAAGACACCGTAATCATTGTGATGCTGCCCAAACTCGAACGCGCCCAAACGCAGGCCAAATGGTTCGGTGCGTTGGCGGCGCACGGCGTGGTGTTGGAAGCCAAAGCCGTTACCGGTGCCGCCTTGCCGCAATGGATAAGAGGCCGTCTGAATGCTTTAAAACTCAATATCGAACCCGATGCGCTGGCTTTGTTTGCCGAACGCGTGGAGAGCAATCTTTTGGCCGCCAAGCAGGAAATCGACAAGCTCGCGCTGCTGCATCCTGCCGGCCATCTTGTGAATATGGCGGATGCCGAAGCCGCCGTTGCCAATGTTGCCCGTTTCGATGTCTTCCAGCTTGCCGGCGCGTGGATGAGCGGCGACAGCACCCGCGTTGCCCGCCTGCTCGAAGGTTTGGAAGCCGAAGGCGAAGAGCCGGTGTTGCTGCTGTGGGCGGTGGCCGAAGACATCCGTATCCTGATCCGCCTGACCGCCGCGCTGAAGCAAGGGCAGAGCATACAGGCCGTGCGCAACAGCTTGCGTTTGTGGGGCGACAAACAAACCCTCGCACCGATGGCGGTAAAGCGCATCAGCATCAACCGTTTGCTTGCCGCCTTGCAGGATTGCGCCCGCATCGACCGCATCATCAAGGGCGCGGAAGACGGCAATGCGTGGGCGGAATTTAAACATTTGGTTACGGGTTTGGCCTTGTAACGGATATAATATGCACCCATTTACACAATAGGCCGTCTGAAAAGTTTTAACGAAACCCGCAAAGTTTGCTTTCAGACGGCCTGAAAAACCAAGTTCTTCAAGGAAACACAACGATATGGATAACAAAACCAAACTCCGCTTAGGCGGCCTCGCGGTGCTGACTGCCGCCGTATTAAGCTTGATTTTCGTCTTATTTACCGATTCTTGGCCGATTGCGATTTTGCTGGCCGTTGCCGTTGTTGCCGGCACGGTTTTCGGTTTGATTTGGTCTTCACGCCGCCAACAACGCCAGTTTCTCGAGCGTTTGAAAAAATTCGACATCGACCCCGAAAAAGGCCGCGTAAACGAAGCCAACCTGCGCCGTATGTACCACAGCGGCGGCCAAGCGCAAAAAGACGTGATTACGATTTTGTGCATGGCGCAAAAATGCTCGGTTGAAGAAGCGCACGCGATGATGAAAAACCGCCCTACCCGCCAACAAATGAACCAAATGGCGCAACAGCAAATGAAAGGCCAACGCCGCCCGCACCGCTGATATTGTCATGCCGTATAAAGTATAAAAAAGCTGCCTGATTTGTCGGGCAGCTTTTTTATATGGAGGTCGTCTGCTGTTTTTCAGACGGCCTCTTATCCACTATGGCAAGGTTGTACTAAATACCGTTTGCGGGCGTATATCTAATCCGCCCATACAAAAATGGTTTGTGATTTGAAAAGCGTTTGGGTAAACCCGTAAAGCCCGCATTGGAGAAACAGCAAAGCTCGTTTTAGCGAAGCTCACGAAGTTCGCTTTAGCGAAACTCGCAATGCTCGTTTTCAGACGGCCTCAAGCTTTTATGGAAACAAGCCCTATTGCTTGGCCACAATGCTGTTGCTGTAAAGGCTGATGTGCTTGTATTCAAAAGGTAAAACGGTTTTGCCTTGGCGGTCGATTACGCCTTTTTTGCCGTTTTTAGCTGCAACCAGCAGGCCGTGTTCGTTGAAGCAGATGTGTTGCAAGTCTGAGCCGGGAACTTTGCTGCCGGATTTTTTTTGCAGGGCTGGAAGCAGGTGTTTCGTTTGACTTTTGTGCCTTTTTACCCGGCTTGACATCTTGGTTCAACAAGGTAAAGCTATATTCAGGCTGGATGATCCATTCGCCTTGTTCATTCACGAAGCCCTCTTGGTTGAGCATGGCTTGGCGGTCGGTATCTATTTTGCGGGCGAATCCGTAGCCTTGCTTATCGAAGCCAAACACCAATTCCACGCCTTTTTCGGTAAAAGGTTCTGCTATTTCTTGGCCGTTTAGCGTGCGGTATTGATAGCTCGAGACTTGAGCTTCTGCGTCTGCTTGGGCTATTTCGAGCAAAGAGCTGTTCGGCAGATGCTTGATGCTTTCTTTTTGCGGCTTGAGCGTCCACTCTCCTTGGGCATTCAGCACGCCGTTGAGGTTTTTGTCGTCGAGAACCATCACATATTCTCCGTTATCGAGCGGTTCCAACTTTTTAAACCGCACCGGTATGCGTAGTTTGCCTGCGGAATCCATCATGCCCGTATAGCCGGTTTCTTTCGAGGTAACGCGGAACCAGCCGTTTGGAGCCATCGGGCCGCTGATATCGAGATGACTGTATTCGAGCGGCATTTTGAATATCCACTGCCCTTGCAGATCAACAAATCCTTTTTCCAAGCCGTTGCATGTTTTTACGGGGAATCTGCCTGCTTGATTCATCCAATCAACCGGAAAATATTCAAATTCGGGCGGTAAAACATCTTCTCCTTTGGCATTGACCAAGCCGTAGCATTTTTTGCCGTCTTGCTGTTTTATCGACATCCACAGCTCGAAATTTTGCGGATTGCGGAAAGGAATCAAGCGGTTGTAAGCGCGTTGTTTAAAATCTTGCGGGTTAATCAGCCAGCTGCCGTTAACGTCGAACAGCCCCACCGTTTGCGTGCCGGCATTGTCGTAAACCATGGCGCTGTTTGCTTTATCACTCGGAAAGAACAAAGAAACTGCCGTACCGGCATCTTGCTGTATGCGGGCTTGGTGCTTTTGGGCTTTTTCTGAGGCCGTCTGAAATTTGCCGGGGAAAAGTTGCTGCAATTTTTGAAGCAGCAAAGCATCAATATCGGGATGCCACTTGCTCACAAACGGTTCGGCCAGCCATTCGCCTTCTGCATTGATGATGCCCATTTTGGAAGACGACCCGCGGTTTCTTTTGGCGAGTGTTCGGGCATCCAAACAGTGTTTTTTGCGTTGCGCTTTGGAAGCCGGTTGCTCGGGCTTTTTCTCCGACATAAACAAAGTCGCCAAAAGCTTTTTTTCTTCCTGCATCAAATTCTTTTCGATGTTCGGAATGGCGGTGAGCGGGTAAATGAAACCATCTTGTTCGGCGATTTTGGCCGTGCCGTTTTTATCCAGCAAGGTGTAGCGGGTTTCCGCAGAAACTTTACACTCGGGGTACAGCGGTTTTTCAATCACATAAAACAAAACGCTTTCATCGTTTGCTTGGGCGGCAGGCGCGTTTTTTTCAGTTTCAGACGGCATCACGTCTGTTTTTTCCTCAACCGCAGCGGACATATCGGGCGCGGTGCGGCTGGCACATGCGGCAAACAGTAAAGGCAGGCAAAGGGCTAATAAACGTAATTTCATTCGGATTCCTTGATGGGCGTGCGAAAACCTATTCATCAGCTTTGTTTTGTTTAGGGGTTTCCGTATTCGATTGGGTATTCGGCGATGATTTTTCAGCCGGAAGGCTGGCTTGGACTTTCTTTTTCTTTGCGGCAGGCTCGCGGCCATATACATCGCGTTCGGTGTCGATAATTTTTTGTTTGATAAAGCGGTAGCTTTCCGTGGCAGGCTCAACGGTGGAAAGCGTACCGTCTTCAAGCCGGTATTGGATTTCTATTGTGGTTTTGCGGTTTGTTTCTTTGCGGGCATTTAAAGACATTGCCATCTGCCCGTTGAGATACCAGTGCTTGCGGCTTTCTTCATATTCGATTCGGCCGCTCGTGCGCGACCACTCATCTATTTTCTTACCTTTGTAGTAGATGGTTTCGCTGCTGCCGTTTTCGCTTAAACGCTGCTCGGCGCACATGGAGCCGTCGTCGCAGAAGCCGATGCGGTTGAACTGCTTGTTGTCGTGGTTGAAATAAACTGCATCCAGCTTGCCTTCAGGCGTATAAACGGCCAAATATCCGCGAACGCTGCTGGTGAGCGGGCTTTCGATATTAACGCCGTAAAACACATCGGTTTGCTTGCGCCCGTCGGCAAAGAAGTCTTGCATCAGATAAAGGCCGTTATCCTGCAAGCCGTAAGATTCGCGGTAAAAGCCTTTGGGATCGGCCTGCTCTTTAACATTCCATTCAGCATCAAAATAAATTACTTTTTGCACCGGCAAGCCTTTTGCCGCTTCTTGAGCCGCAGCCGTGCGCTTCAAAAAATCCGCTTGGGTTTGCGGAAGCTCGTTGATATTGGTATAGACGTTGCGATCTTCTTTCGGCGTAGATTGGCAGGCACTCAGCACTAGGGAAAGCAATACAGGCAAAACAGCTTTTTTCATCAAAAATTCCTGGCAAACGAAGTTGCATTGACAACTGGAAAAATATTGAGAAGGCATAATATCGAAGTTATGATAATACCGCCATATAATCGTTTATGCGGTTTGAAAATGCGGAAGAACGTGCGTTCCGCTATATTCAACGGGATGATGTTTGTAGCGGTTATTGTACGACGATTTTAAATCAAAGGCCGTCTGAAAAATATTTTTCAGACGGCCTCTTTCACAACTAGCCTGTGCTTAACCTTTCAGCACGGCTTTTACGGTATTTACCACATTATCAACGGTAAAGCCGAATTCTTTAAACAGCAGTTCTGCCGGAGCCGATTCACCGAAGCGGTCGAGGCCGACTACGGCACCGTTCAGGCCGACGTATTTGTACCAGCCGTCGGTAACGCCTGCTTCAACGGCGATGCGCGGCAGGTTTTGCGGCAGTACGCTGTTGCGGTAGGCGGCATCTTGCCGGTCGAATACGTTGGTGGAAGGCATGGAAACGACGTTTACGGCAATGCCTTGTTCGGCCAATGCTTTTTGTGCATTCAAAGCCAACTCGACTTCGGAACCGGTGGCGATTACCACGGCTTGGGCTTGGCCGTTTTCGGCTTCGCTGATGACATAGCCGCCGCGTTTAATATTATCCAACTGTGCTTGGCTGCGCGGGATGAACGGCAGGTTTTGGCGGCTGAAAATCAGGCAGCTCGGATGGTCTGCGGCTTTGGCGGCTTCTGCCCATGCCACCAACGATTCGGCTGTGTCGCACGGCCGCCATACGGCCATGTTGGGAATCAGGCGCAGGGTGGCGGTTTGCTCGACAGGTTGGTGGGTGGGGCCGTCTTCGCCGAGGCCGATGGAGTCGTGGGTAAACACGAAAATCGGGTTGATTTTCATCAGCGAGGCCATGCGCAGGGCGTTGCGGGCGTATTCGCTGAACATCAGGAAGGTTGCGCCGAAGGGTTTTAGGCCGCCGTGCAGGGTCATGCCGTTCATGATGGCGGCCATGCCGAATTCGCGCACGCCGTAGTGGATATAGTTGCCGCCGTTTTCGGCGGTTACGGCTTTACTTGCCGACCAATCGGTAAGGTTCGACGGGGTAAGGTCGGCGGAACCGCCTACAAATTCGGGCAAGACTTTAGTGAGGATTTCAATGCTGTTTTGGCTGGCCTTGCGGGTGGCGATTTTTTCGGCTTTACCGCACACTTCTTTTAAGGCCGTCTGAACATAGGTATCGAAGTTTTCCGGCAGTTTGTTATCCATGCGGCGCACGAACTCGGCGGCTTCGGCGGGGAATTTTTCTTGATAACGGGCGAATTTTTCGTTCCATTCGGCTTCGAGTTTCGCGCCTTTTTCTTTGGCGCTCCACGCGGCGTAAACGTCTTGCGGGATTTCAAACGGGCCGTGGTTCCAGCCCAAATGTTTGCGGGTGGCTTCGATTTCTTCGGTTCCCAGCGGTGCGCCGTGGGTTTTGTGGCTGCCTTCTTTGGTGGCCGCGCCTTTGCCGATTAAGGTTTTGCAGCAGATGATGGAAGGTTTGCCGGTTTCGGCTTTGGCCGCTTCGATGGCCGTCTGAATGGCGGCGGTGTCGTGGCCGTTTACGTTCGGCACCACATGCCAGCCGTAGCTTTCAAAGCGTTGCGGAATGTTTTCGGTAAACCAGCCGTCGACTTTGCCGTCGATAGAGATATTGTTGTCGTCGTAGAGCACGATCAGTTTGCCCAAGCCCAAAGTGCCGGCCAGCGAGCAGGCTTCGTGCGACACGCCTTCCATCAGGCAGCCGTCGCCCAAGAACACATAAGTGTGGTGGTCGACAATATCGAGGCCGTCTTTATTGAATTCGGCGGCGAGGATTTTTTCGGCCAACGCCATGCCGACTGCGTTGGCAATGCCTTGCCCCAACGGGCCGGTGGTGGTTTCCACGCCGTCGGTGTAGCCGTATTCGGGGTGGCCGGGGGTTTTGCTGTGCAGTTGGCGGAAGTTTTTCAGGTCTTCAATGGATACGTTGTAGCCGGTAAGGTGCAGTAGGCTGTAAAGAATCATTGATGCGTGGCCGTTGGATAATACGAAGCGGTCGCGGTTGTAGAATTTGGGGTTGGCGGGGTTGTGGTTTAAAAATTTCGTCCACAGCACTTCGGCCATTTCAGCCATGCCCATCGGCGCACCGGGGTGGCCGGAATTGGCTTTTTGAACTGCGTCGACGGAAAGAAAACGGATGGCGTTTGCCAGTTGAGAAGCCATTTGGATACCTTTGTTGTTTAGGGGTAAAAACGCTTGGATTATCGCCCGATTCTCAAGGCGTTTCAAGGCGGTTTCAGACGGCCTGAAGGATTTTTGATGGGGATGGGCAAGGCAAACGGATGATTGTTTGGATACTTGCCGTTGCTCAAGTATCTTGCCCGGCTTATATCTTGTAAAATCTTCCTCTTTCTTTTCAGACGGCCTGTTTCCGATGCAGCTTACCCATCCTCCGCTCACGCTTAATGTTTTGCACACGTTAAATTCGCTCGGCATTCAAACGCTTGAGGATTTGCACGCGCATGGTTCGGTTAAGGCATTTTTGCTGCTGAAGGCCGCTGGATTAACGATTACCCGCAGCACTTTGTGGCAGCTTGAGGCTTTAATTCGTGGTGTTAAACCGCAAGACTTGAGGCCGTCTGAAAAAGCCGAGCTGCTGGAAAAGTTGAAGCAACATCCGCCCGTTGATGTTTTTCCGCCATTGGCAGAGATGGAACATTTTATGCGCGAGGCGTTGGCGCAGGCCGAACAGTCGGCAGCGATGGGGGAAATACCGGTCGGCGCGGTGGTGGTGCGTAACGGCGAAGTGATTGCCGCTGCGCACAATACTTGCGTTACCGGATGCAGTATCAGCCGACACGCTGAAATCAATGTGCTGTCGGCGGCGGGGGAAGTTTTGAAGAATTACCGTTTGGACGGCTGCGATGTGTATATCACTTTAGAGCCGTGCAGCATGTGTACGGGCGCGTTGATTCAGGCGCGGGTGCGGCGGGTTATTTATGGCGCGGCAGAACCGAAAACCGGTGCGGCAGGAAGCGTGTGCGATTTGTTTGCGAATAGCCGTCTTAACAGCCATACGGCGGTCAAAGGCGGGATTTTGGCGGATGCGTGTGGCGAGATGTTGAAGCGGTTTTTTAGTAGTCGGCGTTAATACTATAAAGAAAGCGGAAAAGTATTTACTTTTCCGCAGCGGTTCTTATTTCTTTTCCTGCCCCACTCAGGTGTTCTGATGATTTATGGAGAATTTTTCTTCTAATGACTTGGCTACAAAATCTATGCATTCTTGCGGGCTTTGAAAAGTCCTTACATCTAAATTTATTGAGTGGGAATGACCGTCTATAACGTAAATACTTTCATCAGGCCTATATCTCACAAAAGAACACTGCAGAGAATAGGTATCCAATCGAAACAATTCCCCCTTGAAGCCATTAGGCGTTTTAAGTATTTCAAGTCTGTACACCAGACCATCATCAGCAGTTTCAATGACATCGAATACGACAGTCTTTACCACTTCGTTGTAATGAATAGGCATATTCAATTCCTTAAATTTCTTATCACAAACAGAGTGTTTGGCCTGTGTTTCACTCACTACAATAAATAGCAGAAGGCCGTCTGAAAGCAAGTTTTGTGAGCTTGGCGAAACCCACTAAGCGGGTCTCGCCAAATAAGCGGTTAACGCTTCTTACGATTGACTTTGGTGCTTTCACTACGGCTGCGTTTTTTCCGCTTTTCTTCGTGAGATTTATGGTCGGATGAAGCTTTAGCGCCCGACTTCACTTTAACCGTAATTCCCCGTTTGCTGCGTGCAGCCGGTGCTGCCGAGGCCGTCTGAACGCCGGCTTTTCTGTTTTTCTTTCGTGGCACTTCGCCGCCGCTGATCAGGGTTAAGTCAATTTTGCTGGTATCCAAATCGGCGCGTGCTACTTTCACGGTAACGCGGTCGCCCATATTGAAGCGCACGCCGCTGCGTTCGCCCTGCATGGCCATGATTTCGGGGCGGTAGTTGAAGTAGTCTTCGCCCAAATCGCTGATATGGATCATGCCTTCGATATGGAGGTTGTCTAAAGTGACGAAAATGCCGAAATTGGCCATGCCGCTGATACGGCCTTCAAACACTTCGCCGATCTTGTCGCGCATGTAGTAGGTTTTCAGCCAATTTTCCACATCGCGGCTGGCATCGTCGGCGCGGCGTTCGCAGAATGAAGTGTGTACGCCCAAAGCCTGCCAAGATTCCGGTTTGTACTGTTTGCCTTGCAGCACGGCTTTGATGGCACGGTGTACGGTCAAATCGGGATAACGGCGGATGGGCGAAGTGAAGTGGGTATAGGCTTCATAAGCCAGCCCGAAATGGCCTTGGTTGCCGGGTTCGTAAACCGCCTGCTGCATGGAGCGCAACAACATTACTTGAAGCAGTTCGGCATCGGGGCGCTCTGCAAACTGTTCGGCCAAGAGTGCGTAATCTTTCGGTGCCGGATTGTCTCCGCCGCCCAGATGCAGGCCGAGTAAGCCGAGCTGTTCGCGTAAAACCGCCAGTTTTTCAGGCGTGGGGCCTAAGTGGTTGCGGAAAAGCGAAGGATGCTTGTGTTTCAGCAAGAATTCAGCCGCACACACATTGGCTGCCAACATACATTCTTCAATCAGCTTATGCGCATCATTACGGACAACCGGCACGATACGCTCGATTTTGCCGTTGTCGTCAAAAATCATCTGCGTTTCGGTGCTTTCAAACTCCATCGCGCCGCGTTTTTGGCGTTTGTCCTGCAAAATCTGAAAGAGTTTGTATAAGGGTTCGATTTGCGCTTTGTGCGGGTAATCGCCGCCCTGCTCTATCCAATCCCAAACCTGCGTGTAGGTTAAGCGTGCGTGCGAACGCATTACTGCCGGATAGAATGTGTATTCTTTAATATTGCCGGCATACGTTACCACCATGTCGCACACCATACACAGACGGTCTACATCGGGATTCAGCGAACAAATGCCGTTGGATAGGCTTTCCGGCAACATCGGAATCACGCGGCGCGGAAAATACACGCTGGTGGCGCGTTCTTGGGCATCTTTATCGATTGCGTCGTTGGGGCGCACATAGTGGCTGACGTCGGCAATCGCCACAATCAGCCGGTAGTTGCGGCCTTGTTTTTCGGCATAAACCGCATCGTCGAAGTCGCGCGCGGTTTCGCCGTCTATCGTAACCAAAGGCAGGTCGCGCAAATCGATGCGGTCTTTGATGTCTTGCGGTGTAACGTGATCGGGAATGTTTTCGGCAGCCTGCAAACAGGCTTCGCTGAAAATATGCGGCAGTTGGTGTTTGCGAACGGCGATTTCGATTTCCATACCGCTGTCGGCATAATCGCCCAATACCTCAATCAGTTTGGCAACCGCCGGGCGGTGGCCGTCGGGATAGCTTTCGATTTCCGCTACAACCACTTGGCCGGATTCGGGTTTCAGTTCGGCCAAGCCTTCAGGCTCCAGCACGATGCTTTGGGTTAAGCGGTGGTCTTCAGGCTCGAGAATGGCGATGCCGCGTTCGACATAAAAACGCCCAACCACTTGTTTCTGGCCGCGTTCGACAATATCCAGCACCTGCCCTTCGCGGCGCCCGCGCCTGTCGGTACCCGCCGGACGCACGGTCACAATATCGCCGTGCATCAGGCCGCGCATTTGGCGTTCGTATAACACAAAATCGCCTTCACCGGTCGGCATTAAAGGTACGGCAAAGCCGAATCCGTCTTTATGGGCTTCGATACGGCATTTCACCAAAGCCAGTTTGTCTGCCGCACAAACGGCCCCGCGGCGGTTGATCAACACTTGCCCGTCGCGCGCCATCGCTTTGATGCGGCGTTCAAAAAATTCGTATTCTTCCCGAGTAACCGAGAGTTTCCCCGCTAAAACAGGAATCTGCAAAGGCACGCCTTCCTGCTCTAATAATTCGATAACCCATTCGCGGCTGGGCAGCGGATGCTCGTAACGTTGCTGCTCACGGCTCAAAAAAGGATCTTTCTCTCTTAAACTGAGAGACTTAGTATTTTTCTTCATTTTGATGATTGACAATCTTTCATTTAAATATATAATTCACATCTCTTTGCAGACGACACTTTAACGTAAAGCAAAGATTAAAGCAAAGCCCAGGTGGCGGAATTGGTAGACGCGCTAGCTTCAGGTGCTAGTATCTTCACGGGTGTGGAAGTTCGAGTCTTCTCCTGGGCACCATCAGTTTCCGGTTAGGAAACATTATTTTTGCTTTAAGGCAGTAAAAACACAGAAAAATCAACGTGGCCCAGGTGGCGGAATTGGTAGACGCGCTAGCTTCAGGTGCTAGTATCCTCACGGGTGTGGAAGTTCGAGTCTTCTCCTGGGCACCAAAAAATACTCCGGTTTGAAACCGGATTTTTTATTGCCTGTAAGGTATGGATTTTAATTATTTTTACATAAAGCAATTCAATATTCATAGCCAAACTGCCGCATTTTAGCTGCAAAGCAGTGGCAGACTATCTTCAGCTTGTTCTCATTTAAACGTTTTCATTTTTCGGCATTAAGATCGAAAACGGTTTTATTGGGCAATATTTAATCCGCCTCAATACCTTACCTTGCTTTTTGAGCATGGTTTTTTCTACAATATCAAGGCCGTCTGAAAGCGAACTTTATAAGTTTTGCTAAAAGTTTTCAGACGGCCTTATTCTATATAAACCCTGTATTGAAGGGAGTTGCCATGAAAATCTGCACTGCTGCCGAGATGCGCCGCTATGAACAGGAAGCTGTCGATGCGGGTACGAGTTTTGAGCAATTGATGGAAAATGCCGGTCAAGGTGCGGCGGCCGATATACTGAAACGCTACCCTAACGCCGGCCGCGCTTTGATTGTGTGCGGCAAGGGAAACAACGGCGGCGACGGTTTGGTCATCGCGCGGGTTCTCCAACAGCACGGTTGGCAGGCCGACATTGTTTTTTTATTGGGCGATGAAGTATCGGAACTCGCTGCTTTAAACCGCAGTCGTTTGGAACATCTGCCGGGTATTGAGTTTATATTGCCGGATAAGCTGAAAGGCCGTCTGAAAGAACATTACGACTTGATTATCGAAGGGATTTTCGGCACCGGGTTCAGCGGTGATTTGCCTGCATCGGTGGCGCAAACCTGCCGATTGTTAAACGTTTCAGACGGCATCAAGATTGCCTTGGATATTCCCACGGGTTTAAACGGCGATACGGGTGAGGCGGATAAAGATGCGTTTAAGGCTGACCTCACTTATACCTTTGCCGCGTTCAAGCCGGGGCATTTCAGCCCGGCGGGAAAAGAGTTGTGTGGCGAGATTGTGTGCATTGATATTGTTTGAATAAAAACCAAAGCCGTATGCAAACAAGCATACGGCTTTGGTTTAACTGCGGTTTGGGCGCATGCAATATCAGGCTTATTTTTTCTCCAGCCAAACGCCGCTTTCGATATGATGGGTAAACGGAAACTGGTCAAACAAGGCCATGCGGCGGACGTGGTGCGTGGCGGACAATACTTCCAAATTCTGATGCAAGGTTTCAGGGTTGCAGGAAATATAGATGATATTTTCGAACTGTTGCACCAGCTTTAAGGTTTCTTGGTCGATGCCGGCGCGCGGCGGGTCAACGAAAATTGTGGAAAAGCGGTAATCATCTAATGAAATCCCCTGCTCTTTCAGACGGCGGAATTCGCGTGCGCCGGTGTAGGCTTCGGTAAATTCTTCTGCCGACAATCTGGCTATTTTGACGTTGCTGCTGAGATTGGCTTCTATGTTCCATAATGCCGCCTGAACGGAGGTTTTCGACACTTCCGTTGCCAGCACTTGGTCAAAATAGCGTGCCAAAGGCAAAGTAAAATTGCCGTTGCCGCAATACAGTTCGAGCATGTCGCCGCCCAAAGGTTGCGCTACATTGCATGCCCAAGCCAGCATGTGTTCGCACATTTGCGCGTTGGGCTGGGTAAAGCTGCCTTCGTATTGGCGGTAAATAAAAGGCTCGCCGTTAACGTGCAGCGTTTCGGTCACAAAATCTTCAACCAACACGATTTTTTGCCCTTTGCTGCGGCCGATGATGCGGATACCGAGTTTTTCCTGCACATCGCGTGCTGCGGCCTGCCATGTTTCATCCAGTTTTTTGTGGTAAATCATGGTAACCAGCATCTCGCCGCTCAAGGTAGCCAAAAACTCAACCTGATACCAGCGGTTTTTCAATACCGGCACGCTATCGGCTGCCTGCATCAGCTGCGGCATCAGCCGATTGATGGCTTCACAGGCAGGGTCGAACGAATCGCAGCGCACCAGCGTAGCACCGCCTGCTTTGCGGCCGGCTTCAAACATGGCGTAAAACATTTCATCGCCTTCATGCCACACGCGGAATTCGGCGCGCATGCGGTAGTGTTTGGCCGGCGAGGCGAAGACTTCTAATTCGGGCGTGGGAACGGATGAAAATAATGCTTTGATATAATTGATTTTATCGTTTAGCTGTTGCTGATAATCGGCTGGTTGCGTCACAACGGGAAGTCCTTACGGAGGAAACTGAAAGGGGCAATTATACAGGCAGCCGGACGGTCTAAGTAGCCGTTCGCTGCTTCATAGTATTTTGGGGAACGCTATGTATTTTAGAAAATGTGTTTGAGATTGCTTTATGGGGCCGATGATTTGAGATGTTGAATCAAACCAACTGCTCGCCCCAATGCAATTTTTGGCGCAATGTCTTGTAGTATTGGTAATCGGTGGGATGCAATACGCGCAGCGGGTGGCGGTAGCGGTGGATTTTTATGCGGTCGAAATTTTGCACGTCTATAAAGGACTGCCCGTCAAAATGAACACGGGCGTCGCCGCTTTTGGTAATCAGAATTTCAATTTCGCAAGTGTCGGCAATGGCAATCGGGCGGTTGGTCATCGACTGCGGACAAATCGGCACCAGTGTAAACGCCCGCAAGCTGGCCTGCATAATCGGCCCGCCTGCCGCCAGTGCATAGGCGGTGGAGCCTGTGGGCGTAGAAACGATGAGGCCGTCCGAACGCTGGGTATAGACAAATTCTCTGTCGATAAAGACTTCAAATTCAATCATCTGCCCTGCCCCGCCGCGGGATAAAACCACGTCGTTTAAGGCGAGAGAAGTCGTAACCGTTTCGCCGTTGCGGATTAAAGAGGTTTCGAGAAGAATCCGCTCTTCGGGCAGATATTTGCCCGACAGCATGCCGTTTAGAATCTGCGTCATCTGCTCGCGCGGCACTTGTGTCAGAAAGCCGAGATGGCCTTGGTTGACGCCGATGATCGGCACTCTGAACGGGGCAATCACGCGGGCAACGGAGAGAAAGGTGCCGTCTCCGCCAAGCACGATCACCAAATCGCACTTCTTGCCGAACTCGGCTTTTTCGATCACCTTGCACACGTCAACGTCTTCAGCGCACACCGAGCCGTCGTCAATGCTGGCTTTGTCTAAATAAATATCCAGCTCTTTGCTGCCGAGAAACTCAACCAAGGTATGCAGGGTTTCCTGAATATTGGGTGTCTGCGGGCGGGGAACGATGCCGATGTGTTTAAATTGGCTGATCATGGCGGGAAAACCGTGCGGTCTGAGATGCTTGGATTATAGCGGTTTTTGTGCCGCTTCTGAAAGTGTATGCAGCTGAAATAGTGCTTGAAATCCATTTCAGACAGTCTCGAAAGATTTGGCAGAAACTGCCTGCATTAAGGCCGTCTGAAAAAGTATCGGAGCGGAAAAGTTTTATTGCTTAAACGGCAGCCAGATTCGTGCCAGAAAATACATCAGCGCACCGCCACCGCCAAGCACGGCGAAAATGATGCCTTTTTTGCGTGCATTCGGGCAAAACCAATATACGGCGAGGCTGAAGCTGAAAAACAGCGCGCTTACCACCCAAACCAGTTGTTTGTCTTTAAAGCGGTTGAGGGTGTAACTTTCGGTCATCATAACGTACATCTGCCACAAAGCCGCCATCGACATGCAGATAACGCCTGCGGGCAGAAAGAAAAGACCGATCAGTTCTTTATTCATGATGAAAAGGCCGTCTGGAAAAATAAACGCAGATTATAGCAAAGGCCGTCTGAAAAGTTCAGACGGCCTGTTTTAACCGTGCATATTGTTGTCATTTAAGCAGCAAGTAAACCATATAAGACAACGCTCCTCCACCAGCAAGCAGCCACAAAGCCAATACGCCCGCCAGTAGCAGCGGCTTGATACCCGCCGCCCTTACCGCCTGCCAACGTGTCGTCAACCCCAATGCAAACATCGCCGTAGTAAGCAGCAAAGTATCCAAGGTCAATATCGCTTTGTGGATTTCAGACGGCAGCGGAAACCAGCTGTTCCATGCCACCATAGCCAAAAATGCCGGTACAAACCACGGCATTACCAGCCTCCCGCCGCTTGTTTGCTTGCTGCGGTCACCCATCACAAAAGGCAATGCCATAATCAACGGTGCCAGCAACATGACCCGAATCATCTTGGTCATCACCGCCACATCCGCAACAGTCGGATTCACCGCCGCGCCCGCCGCCGCAACCTGAGCCACTTCATGCACGGTTGAGCCGGTGTAAATGCCCCAAGCAAACCAAGCGGCGACAGAGGCATCGTTTGGCAGTAACCAAACGGCCAGCAGCGGATAAACAAACATCGCCAGCGTGCCGAACACCACCACGGTTGCCACGGCCACACCCACATCACGTTCCTGTGCTTTGAGTACGGGTTGCACGGCCAACACCGCCGCCGCTCCGCATACCGCACTGCCCGCACCGACCAAAGCGGCCGTTTTGTTTTCCAGCCCGAACCGCCGCCCCAGCTTCAAGGCCAGCATCATCGTTCCGGCTACGATTGCTGCATCCACCAGCAATGCCGGCCAGCCTACATAAGCGATTTGCGCCAGAGTCAACCTGAAGCCGTACAGCATGATGCCCACCCGCAGCAGATGGGTTTTACTCAACGCAATGCCTTGAGGCAACAAAGCCGGTGTGCGCAGAAAAACGGTGTTGCCCAGTAACATGCCTGCCACAATAGCCAATGTGAGCGGGCTGATGCCCCAACCGGCCAGCACGGGCGATTCTGCCAGCAGCATACACAGCAGCGACACCGCCGCCAGCGGCACTAGCTGGATAAGCCCAAACCTGCTTTTCTGCACTTCAGTTTCCTTTTGATTATAAGTATTTGTTTCATGTTGTTATGAGGCCGTCTGAATGAAGTTATGCTTTCTTTTTTCAGACGGCCTTCAGCGCTTCTTATTACTAGAGTTTTCACTCATTATTTGAGGAAAGGATTTGCTAAATAATGTAAACTGTTTCTATAGTAATATAAAATCTAAGTTCGCGGCTGTGTCATTGCGCGTCGTTTTGATTGTATTGTAAATCGGATTAGTCCCTATCACCTTAAAACGAAGGAAGTGCCGTCATGAAAAAAATCCTGCTCATCACCCTGCTCGCTCCCGCTTTTGCCCAAGCTTACCAAAGCGGAAAAACCTACCACATTACCGTTTTGCACACTAACGACACCCACGGCCGTTTTTGGCCGAACGCCCGCGGTGAATACGGTATGGCCGCCCATCAGACTTTGGTCAAACAAATCAGGCAGGAAGTGAAACAGAAAGGCGGTTCGCTGCTGGTGCTGAGTGCCGGCGACATCAATACCGGCGTGCCTGAGTCGGACGTCAACAACGCCCGTCCCGACATCGAAGCCATGAACGCCATCGGTTATCAGGCTATGGCTTTGGGTAATCACGAATTCGACAATCCGCTGCAAATGCTCGGCATGCAGGAAAAATGGGCGAAGTTTCCCTTTATTTCCGCCAATATCCGCCACAAAAAAACCGGCAAATATCTGGTGAAACCCTATGTGATGATGCGTGAGAAAGGACTGCGCATCGCCGTGGTGGGCTTAACCACTGAAGAAACCGCCACCGCCGCCAATTTGGTGTACACCGAAAACATCATTATCGACAACACCGAGCGCTCCGCATCGAAAGCCCTAAACAACCTCAAACGCCGCAAGCCCGATATTAAAATCGCCCTCACCCACTTGGGTTACCGCAGCGACATCAAACTGGCCAATGCCTTGCCTTCAAAATCCTTCGACATGATTATCGGCGGTCACAGCCATACCCCCGTGTGCGTAGATTCGGAAGGCCGTCTGAAAAAAGACTATCGCCCCGGCGAGGCTTGCCAACCCGATTTCCAAAACGGCACATGGATTATGCAGGCCGGCGAATGGGGCAAATATTTGGGGCGCGCCGACTTCACGTTTAAAGACGGCAAGCTGACGCTGAAATCCTACCAACTCATTCCCGTTAACCTGAAATACAAAACCGAAACGGCCGACGGCAAAACCGAATACGTTTTATATCAAAAAGAGATACCGCAAGATGAAAAGCTGGCAGGCCGTCTGAAAAAATATCAAGACGAAGCGGATAAAAAACTCAGCATCGAAGTCGGCAGCGTAAACGGCAAGCTCGAAGGCGACCGCAGCGTTGTCCGCCACCAACCCACCAACCTCGGCCGCTTGATTGCCCGCGCCCAACGCGAACGCACGGGTGCCGATGTATCGGTGATGAACGGCGGCGGCATCCGCGATTCCATCCAAGCCGGCAAAGTCAGCTACAAAGATATTCTGCGCGTACAGCCTTTCGGCAACATCATCAGCTATGTGGGGCTGACCGGCAGCGAGTTACGCGAATACCTGCAAACCATCAGCAAAATCAAACCCGGCTCGGGCGGCTATCCGCAATTTGACAATGTTTCTTTCGACGTTGATAAAGAAGGCGTGATCAGCAATATCCTCATCGGCGGCAAACCCTTGCAAGAACAACAAGTTTACCGCCTCGCACTTTCCGATTTTCTGGCCAACGGCGGGGATCATTATCCCAAAGTGGCCGACAGACCTTCTTATGTGAACACAGGCTTCGTCGATGCCGATGTACTGAAACTCTACTTTGAACGGCATTCTCCGGTAGATGTGTCGCAGTTTGAGAAATAAAGATTGTTCTTTTCTATGAAACTTTTAAAGCAGCAGATACTGAAATTTCTGCTGCTTTAATGTTTGCTTATACAGCTCAGAAGTTGTTGCAGTTGCTATCAACTTTTTCAGACGGCCTCTTGCTTCCTTCGGTTTGTAGTCTGTTGCTGTTAAGTCGCCACCAAGTTTGCAAAGCAACCTTTTATAAACAAAAGCACTTTTATCCAACCAGATAAAAGTGCTTTCTTATTGAACATCAGCAGCAATGCTTAGCGGCTCAAACCTGCATGTTGAATCGGAGCGGTTTTGCTGAAATTAATTTCTTTGATGGCGCTGAAATGGATTGAATCGCCATTCATGGTTACCGGGCGCATATATTGTGTACGGATCCAGCTCACTGCATCTGCATCGATTTTTTTGGAGCCGCTGCTGCGCACAACACGAGCATCATTAACTTGGCCTGACGCGTCGATATCGATGCTCAAAGCCAAATTACCGATAATCGGCTGAACGGCTTCAGAAGCTTTTTGATGAAAGGTAATATCTTGGGCAAGAGTCGTTTGCGCGGCTGACAGGAGCATAAAAGCAAATACGGTGGAAAGAGCACGTTTGATTTTCATTATATTATCCTTGTTCGTAATGTGTTTGGCCATCTTTGAATCATTAAATGCCAAAATATTTAAATATATTGAGAAAAATATAATTATTTTGGTATTCAATTAAAATATTACACTTTTCTTGTTATGTATTCTGCATGATGGTAAATAATATTGCAAGCACTAAATTGGGATAATCGGAAAATATTTTAGATATTCGGATTATTTGAAAGTTTGAAAATAATTTAATTTGAACTTATATCTCCAATAACTAATTCTTGAAATATTTTTATTTTGGTTATTTATTATTTAATAACAACAGCTTGATCAAGCCACAATCTGTTACTTTTCTTGAGTTTAACGGCAATTCTAAAAGATACCGTTTGTTTCTTTTAAGTACCGATTGTCTCTTATATGCAACTCGTATAATCCGTCTTTATCCAAAGATTTTCCATTTTCGGAGAATGGAACTGCCGCCGCAAAATGAATCGATATGGTGTAGAATCCGCATTATTTAATTTTTCAGACGGCCTTAATTCCAGCTACTCCGAGTGTCTTATTCTCTACATAATAAACGGCCGAAAAAGGAAGATCATGAAAAAGCTGAAGTTTACAAAAATGCACGGGTTGGGCAATGACTTTATGGTGGTTGACGGAATCAACCAGCAGCTCGACCTGAGCAGCGCGCCTTTGGCGAAATGGGCAGACCGCCATACCGGTGTGGGGTTTGACCAATTATTGTTGGTGGAAAAGCCGAGCTCTGATGCCGTAGATTTCCGCTACCGTATTTTCAATGCAGACGGTGGCGAAGTGGAGCAATGCGGCAATGGCGCGCGCTGTTTTGTTCGTTTCGTGGTGGACAAAGGCCTTACCGATAAAACGGAAATCGTGGTGGAAACCGCCCGCGGAATTATCTTGCCGCGCTTGGCGGAAAACGGTTTGGTTATGGTCAATATGGGCAAACCGCATTTCATGCCGTCTGAAATTCCGTTTATCCCCGCAGCAGGAGAAGCTGCCGATTCTTTAACCCACATTATCTTGCTCGGCTTGGAATCTGTGGCGGTAAGCTGCGTGAACATGGGCAATCCGCATGCGGTAATCGTGGTGGAAGATGTGGATACTGCTCCGGTTGAGGTATGGGGAGAGGCTGTGGAGTCGCACGAGCAATTCCCCGAGCGTGTGAATGTAGGTTTTATGCAGGTGGTCAATGATAAACATATCCGATTGAGAGTGTATGAACGCGGTACGGGTGAAACGCAAGCTTGCGGTACCGGCGCTTGTGCGGCGGTGGTAACCGGTATGCGTTTGGGTTTGCTCGCAGAGGGAGAAGAAGTGCGCGTGAGCTTGCCGGGTGGAGATTTACTGATTACTTGGCAACCCGGCGCCGATGTGATGATGACCGGCCCCGTTGAAACTGTATATGAAGGTGAGCTGCAATACTGATGAAAAAAGAAAACGTTTTGGATTTTTTAAGGGAGCATCCTGATTTTTTGGCAGAACACGCCGATGAGCTGGGCATACGTTTGCGCGATGATAAAGTGCGTTCGTTTGCCCAAGCCCAATTGACGGCTTCACGGCTGAAAATCGAAAAAATGGCCGGCCAACTGCAAACCATGTTGGCCGATTCGGAAGCCAACCGCCGTATTATGCTGCGCCAACTGGCTTTGGACGTGAAATTGCTGCAAGCCAATACGGTGGCGCAGTTGGTGCAGGCCTTATATCAATCTTTGGAAGACGATTTTGATATTCGCCGGTTTCGTTTGGTGTTGATTGCCAAACCGCAAAACAAAACGCGTATTCCTGAAAAGGTTTGCCTGCCTGCCGGAGCCGATAAGGTCAATATTGAAATTGCCGCTTTGGATGCGCCGGTTTTGGGCACCAAAATCAGCGCGGAAATGCGCGCACTGTTGCCGGATGACGGCATAGTGCTCGAAAGTTTTCTGCAACTGCCGATACCGATAGGCGGCAAAACCGGGGCAGTATTGTTGGCAGGCGATGAAGACGTGAACCGTTTTGCGGCCGATTTGGAAACAGAAACGGTGCGTTACATGGCGGATGCTATCGGCGCGGCTCTATCCCGCATGATGGGATACCGCTAACATGGCCGTCGGTTTTGATTTATGGGTATTGGCTGTTTACATTACCGTATTTATTGTTGCCGCTTTTAAGGCGGGTGAATTTCAATGGCTTTGGGCAAGTGTTTTGCTGTGGTTGGGTTTCAGCGTGATCGGCGCTCAACTGCTCCCGGGTATATTGGGCATTACTTATCTGGCGCCTTTGTATATTCCGCATTTTTACATCGCTTTGGCGAGCCTGTTTTTTTTCATCAACCACTGGAAAAAGCTGCCTGAAAAAGGTTGGTGGCAGGCGCAGGAAACCAACGGCTTTATCAGTTTGTTTGCCGTGAGCGGAATGCTGATGACCGCGGTGTTTTTGTTGTTGGCATTTTTGGTGTATCTCCGTTTTCCAACCGGCATCACGCCTTATGTGATGCCCGCCCTGCTGCAAATGTATGCGCTCAAACCTGCGTATTGGTTTGTTGCCCAAGCGTTGATTATGTTGATTTTCTATGTACACCGCAGTTTGATTTCAAAGGAGCCGGTTACGCGGTTTAGCGGCAAGCAGTTGCAGGCCGGTGTTTTGATGGCTTTTTTATTTCAGACGGCCTATGTATTCAATGAATTGCTGAATATCCGTTTCGGTTAGGTCTCGCCTTAACAACTAAAAGTTATAACCTAAGAAACATAAGATATTGGGCTTTCATATAATTTGAATATAGTATAAAAGTATCCGACATTTTGATTCATCAGGAGAGCAGAATTATGAATATTGCACGCAACATCACTGATTTAATCGGCAATACCCCGCTGGTAGAGCTGAACCGCCTCACAGAAGGCCTGCCCGGCCGCGTGGTTGCTAAACTAGAATTTTTCAACCCCGGCAGCAGCGTTAAAGACCGCATTGCCGCTTCCATGCTGGACGCTGCGGAAAAAGCAGGCAAAATCAATCAAAACACCACCATCATCGAGGCCACCAGCGGCAATACCGGTATCGGCTTGGCGATGGTTTGTGCCGCCCGCGGTTACAAATTGGTGATTACCATGCCGGAAAGCATGAGTAAAGAGCGTCGGATGTTGCTGCGTGCGTTTGGTGCGGAGTTGATTCTTACCCCCGCAGCGGAAGGTATGGGCGGCGCGATTGCCAAAGCTAAATCGCTGGTTGACGAAAATCCCGACACTTACTTCATGCCACGTCAGTTTGATAATGAAGCGAATCCCCAAGTTCACCGCGAAACCACCGCAGAAGAAATTTGGCGCGATACCGACGGCCAAGTCGATATTTTTGTGGCCGGCGTAGGCACCGGCGGCACGGTAACGGGTGTGGGCGAAGTTTTGAAAGCCCGCAAACCCGAAGTGCAGGTAGTTGCGGTAGAGCCTGAAGCCTCTCCGGTTCTCAGCGGCGGCGAAAAAGGCCCCCACCCTATTCAAGGTATCGGTGCAGGCTTTGTGCCCAGCATTTTAAATACTCAGGTTTACGACAGCATTATTAAAGCTTCTAACGAAGACGCTTTTACCACTGCGCGCGCTATGGCCGAGAAAGAAGGCATTTTGGTGGGCATTTCTTCTGGTGCGGCTGTTGCGGCTGCTTTGGAATTGGCCAAAAAACCTGAAAACGCAGGCAAGCTGATTGTGGTGCTGATTCCTTCTTACGGCGAGCGTTACCTTTCTACTCCATTGTTTGCTGATTTGGCTTAAGGTCAATCTTGCAAACATGTTAAAGGCCGTCTGAAAACGGCCTTTTTTTATATCTGTTTGAAATTTATATCTATACGTGTTGCGGCTTGTGTATGTTTAGAGATACTTTCTCATCAATTCGCATCGCACCGCCACTTCCCGGCTTAACGGCAAAACCGCTTCGCCCAGCGATTCGTATCCGTTGAGCTTATAAAATGCCACCGAATTTAACGACGCATAGAGTTTGATGAAACTCAAGCCCGCGTCGATGGCCAATTCTTCCGCCCGCTGCAACAAAGCCGTACCCAAGCCGTGATTGTGTACGAAGGGGTGAACATACAGGGCATCCAGCTGCGCTTCTTTGAAATCAAGCTGGAAAAAACCTTGAATATGGCCACGGTATTCCACCACCCATAAGGCTTTATTCGGATCGGCAATGGTATCCAGATAACCGGCAGGGCTGATCAGCTTGCTCCACACTTCCAATATTTTATTGTCGTAGCTGCGGGTGCAGGTGTATTGCACCGAATAGCGGTGGGCATTGTAAATGTGTTCGCAATCTTGGGCGGTGGCGGGGCGGAGTACGGTAATCAGGCTCATCGTCGTCTCTTGGTTTTCAGACGGCCTGTATGAGGATAGAGGCCGTCTGAAAAAAGAAAGAAAAAAGGGAAAATTTCATGCGGAAAATACGCGTTTTTTTGCCGGCTGTGAAGTTATTTATACCAAGCGTAACTTTTTCTCTATAAACGGATATTTTTTCAATTCAGACGGCATCTTCGGCTCGTGCCGCATCATTCTTTGAGCAAACGCCGTTCATAAACCGCCTGCGCCAAAGTGCCGGCATCTATGTATTCAAGCTCGCCGCCCAACGGAATGCCGCGCGCCAAACGGCTGACCTTATAAGAAAGGTTTTTAAACAGTTCCGACAGCACATAAGCCGTGGCATCACCTTCTGCGGTGAAATTGGTAGCAATGATGATTTCTTCCACTTCGCTGTTTTGCAGCCGCTCGACCAGTTTGTCTAAAGCGATATGGCTCAAATCCATGCCCTGCGCCGGATTAACCTGCCCCATCAGCACAAAATACAAGCCGTCGTGGCAGTTGGCCGCTTCCATGCCCGACACATCGGCAGGCATGTGTACAATCATCAGGCGGCGTGGGTCGCGTTCGGGGTCGGCGCAGATGTCGCACAACTCACCTTCGCAAAACGTATTGCAGCGCGCGCAATGATGCACCTGCTTCAACGCGTGTTGTAGCGCATCTGCCAATTCCTGCGCACCGTCGCGGCTGTGCTGCAATAATTGGTAAGCCATGCGCTGTGCAGATTTGGGGCCGACATTGGGCAGAATTTTCAGCGCGTTGATTAATCGGGTAAAAGCATCGGGATTTTTAGGCATTTTTCAGACGGCCTGTGGGATAGGGGCAAACAGCTCGGATTATATAGCACTTTAACTTAAAGGCCGTCTGAAAAACGGCCTTTGAAGTTTGATTCAACGGTTTTCAAGCAATCGCTCAAACCGCCGCATCCGACCGCTCGCCTGTGCGAATACGGATTGCCTCCTCAACCGGCAGAATAAAAATCTTGCCGTCGCCGATTTTGCCCGAACGCGCGGTTTCGATAATGGTTTCCACCGCCCGCTCCACATCGGCATCGCTCAATACCAACTCCACTTTCACTTTGGGCAGAAAATCCACCGCGTATTCCGCGCCGCGGTAAATTTCGGTGTGCCCTTTCTGGCGGCCGAAGCCTTTCACTTCGGTAACGGTCATGCCGGTAATGCCGATTTCGGTTAACGCTTCGCGCACGTCGTCAAGCTTGAACGGCTTGATGATGGCCTCGATTTTTTTCATGGTTTTCTCGCTTTGAAAAGGGTTCAGACGGCCTGTTTTTAACATAAAGCACAGCAAGGTTCAATGGGCTGTTCAGGCCGTCTGAAAAGGAAAATCCGGCCAATCAAACGGGTTTTTAATACAAGCCAGCGAACCGCAGACAGTACGGCTAATACGGCTGGCACATTAAAAATTAATTCGGTTGATTGCAGCCGAGCAGACCATACTGATTTTGTGTACAATTACGCCCATTTCCAACCGCATGTGTGAGCTAGATTCATGTCCGTCGTATTGCCCTTGCGCGGCGTTGCCGCCCTGTCTGATTTCCGCATCGAAAAACTCCTGCAAAAAGCTGTGGCCTCCGGCCTGCCGAAAGCAGAATTAAGCAGCGAATTTTGGTATTTTGTGAGCAGCGAATCCGCGCTGAACAACGAAACCGCAACGAAATTGCAGGCTTTGTTGGAAGCTGAACGTGTCGAAAAAACACCCGAAGCCGAAAACAGCCTGCATTTGTTTTTAATCACCCCGCGCATCGGCACCATTTCGCCGTGGGCATCGAAAGCCACCGACATCGCACACAACTGCGGCTTGGGCGAAATCGAACGCATCGAGCGCGGCATGGCGGTGTGGGTGAAAGGCGAACTGAACGCCGGGCAAAAACAGCAATGGGCTGCCCTCTTGCACGACCGCATGACCGAAAGCGTGCTGCTTGATTTTCAGACGGCCTCGCAGCTCTTCGCCCACCCCGAAGCGCAAACTTTTGCCACCGTTGATGTTTTAGGCAAAGGCAAAGACGCTTTGATACAAGCCAACAGCGAACTGGGTTTGGCATTGTCGCCCGACGAAATCGACTACCTGCTGGAAAACTACCAAGCCTTGCAGCGCAACCCAAGCGATGTCGAACTGATGATGTTCGCACAGGCCAACTCCGAACACTGCCGCCACAAAATCTTCAATGCCGACTTCATTTTAAACGGCGAAAAACAGCCCAAATCGCTGTTCGGCATGATTCGCGACACCCACAACGCCCACCCCGAAGGCACGATTGTGGCCTATAAAGACAACGCCTCCATCATCGAAGGCGCGAAAATCGAGCGTTTCTACCCGCGTGCGGACGAGCAGCAAGGCTACCGCTTCAGCGAAGAAGAAACGCATATTTTGATGAAAGTGGAAACCCACAACCATCCCACCGCCATCGCGCCTTTTGCAGGCGCGGCCACCGGTGCGGGCGGCGAAATCCGCGACGAAGGTGCCACCGGGCGCGGCGCGCGCCCGAAAGCAGGTTTAACCGGCTTTACCGTATCCAACCTCAATATTCCCGGCTTCAAACAACCGTGGGAAGGCGGCTACGGCAAGCCCGACCACATCAGCAGCCCGCTCGACATCATGATCGAAGGCCCCGTTGGCGGCGCGGCGTTCAACAACGAATTCGGCCGCCCCAACCTGTTGGGCTATTTCCGAACCTTTGAAGAAGAATTTGAAGGGCAAATGCGCGGCTACCACAAACCCATCATGATTGCCGGAGGCTTGGGCAACATTCAGGCAGGCCAAACCCATAAAGACCAAATCCCCGAAGGCGCGCTTTTGGTGCAACTCGGCGGCCCCGGCATGCTCATCGGTTTGGGTGGCGGTGCGGCTTCGTCTATGGATACCGGCAGCAACGCCGCCGATTTGGACTTCAACTCGGTACAGCGCGGCAACCCCGAAATCGAACGCCGCGCACAGGAAGTGATCGACCGCTGCTGGCAGTTGGGCGCAGGCAATCCGATTATCGCCATTCACGATGTCGGTGCAGGCGGCTTGTCGAACGCCTTTCCCGAATTGGTCAACGATGCAGGCCGCGGCGCAATATTCAAACTGCGCGACGTGCCGTTGGAAGAACACGGCCTAAGCCCGATGCAGATTTGGTGTAACGAAGCGCAAGAGCGTTATGTGTTGTCGATTTTGCCCGAACACTTAGACTTGTTCCGCGAAATCTGCGAGCGCGAACGCTGCCCGTTTGCCGTGGTCGGCACCGCCACCGACGACGGCCATCTGCAAGTGCGCGACGATTTGTACGGCAACAACCCCGTCGATTTGCCGCTGAACGTTTTGCTCGGCAAACCGCCCAAAACCACCCGCAGCGACAACACCGTAAGGCCGTCTGAAAAACCGTTTTCAGGTAGCCATATCGACTTGAAAGAAGCCGCCTACCGCGTGTTGCGCCTGCCCACCGTGGCCGCCAAAAACTTCCTGATTACCATCGGCGACCGCAGCGTCGGCGGCATGACCCACCGCGACCAAATGGTAGGGCGTTACCAAACCCCCGTAGCCGATGCCGCCGTCACCATGATGGGCTTCAACACCTACAAAGGCGAAACCATGGCCATGGGCGAAAAACCGACCGTCGCCCTCTTTGATGCGCCCGCTTCCGGCCGCATGGCCATCGGCGAAACGCTGACCAACCTCGCCGGCGTGAATATCGGCGACATCGGCAACATCAAACTTTCCGCCAACTGGATGGCCGCCTGCGGCAACACCGGTGAAGACGAAAAACTCTACCGCACCGTCGAAGCCGTGTCGCAAGCCTGTCAGGAACTGGGCATCAGCATTCCCGTGGGAAAAGATTCGCTGTCGATGAAAACCGTGTGGAAAGACAACGGCGCGCAAAAATCGGTAACTTCGCCGTTGAGCCTGATTATTACCGGCTTCGCACCGGTGCAGGACGTGCGCAAAACCGTTACGCCCAAATTGAAAAACACGGCAGACAGCATATTGCTGACCGTGGACTTGGGCTTCGGCAAAGCACGCATGGGCGGCTCGGCCTTAAGCCAAGTGTATAACGATATGGCAGGCGAAGCGCCGGATATCGAAGCAGGCCGTCTGAAAGCGTTTTACCAAGTGATTCAGCAGCTTGTGGCCGAAGATAAACTTTTGGCTTATCATGACCGCAGCGACGGCGGCCTGTTTGCTACGTTGGCGGAAATGGCATTTGCGGCACGTTGCGGCTTGGATGTACGGCTACCTGAAAACGCAGACGCACTCTCCGTACTGTTTAACGAGGAATTAGGCGCAGTGCTGCAAGTGCGCCGAGCCGATGTCGAAGCGATACAGCAAGCCTTTTCCGCCGCAGATTTGCTGGATGCGGTGTCCGAAATCGCCGTACCGAACAATACCGACATTCTGCACATCTCCAAAGATGGCGAAGTGATTTTCGACGAAAGCCGTCTGAAATTACAGCAAACCTGGCAAGAAACCAGCCATCAAATCCAACGCCTGCGCGACAACCCCGAATGTGCCGACAGCGAATTTGCCCTGTTGGCAGACAACCAACGCAGCGCGCTGTTTGCCGACCTGAAATTCGACCTTAAAGAAGACATCGCCGCGCCGTTTATCGTAAGCGGTGCCAAGCCGAAAATCGCCGTGTTGCGCGAACAAGGCGTGAACGGACAGGTGGAAATGGCCGCCGCCTTTACCCGCGCCGGCTTCGACGCTTACGACGTACACATGAGCGACTTGATGGCAGGCCGTGTGAAACTCGCCGACTTCCAAATGCTCACCGCGTGCGGCGGTTTCAGCTACGGCGACGTATTGGGTGCGGGCGCAGGCTGGGCGAAATCCATCCTGTTCCACCCCGAACTGCGCGACCAGTTCAGCGCCTTCTTCGAGCGCGGCGACACGCTCACTTTGGGTGTGTGCAACGGCTGCCAAATGGTGAGCAACTTGGCGGAAATCATCCCCGGCACGCAAGGCTGGCCGAAGTTCAAACGCAACCGAAGCGAACAGTTTGAAGCCCGCCTGAGCATGGTCAACGTGCCCAAATCGCCCTCGCTGATTCTGGCCGAAATGCAAGGCAGCCATCTCCCCGTAGTCGTGAGCCACGGCGAAGGCCGCGCCGATTTCGCCCATATCGGCGGCAAAATTTCAGACGGCCTCAACATCGCCCTGCAATATGTGGACGGCTTGGGCGCAGTTACCCAAACCTACCCGCTCAACCCCAACGGCTCGCCCCAAGGCATCGCAGGCGTCACCAACGCCGACGGCCGCGTCACCATCATGATGCCGCACCCCGAGCGCGTGTATCGCACCGCCCAAATGAGCTGGCACCCCGACGATTGGCAAGACAGCGAACTTTCCGGCTGGTACAGAATGTTTGCCGGCGCGCGCAAGGCTTTGGGTTAAGCAGAGCAAACAAACAAGGCCGTCTGAAATTTTCAGACGGCCTTGTTTCATGCCAACACCTTCGATATGCTTGTATAAAACCAAGTGCCGTTCAAACCCATATATTTCAGGAACCTAAACCCAATGAATATCCACCCTATCCCCGCTTTTTCCGATAACTATATCTGGCTTATTGAACATCAGGGAGAAGCTGTGTGCGTTGATCCCGGCGAAGCCGATGCTGTGATAGCCTACCTCAAACAGCACCGCCTTTCGCTCTCTCAAATCTGGATTACCCATCATCACAACGACCACACCGGCGGCATTGCTGCGTTGAAGCAGGCGTTTCCCGAGTGCACGGTTTACGGCAATCTTGATATTCCGACTGCCGACATAAACGTCGATGAAGGCGCCAAACTAAGCTTCGGCGGCAACACGGTTGAAGTATGGGCGACGCCCGGGCACACCGGCACCCATCTCGGCTATGTGCTGCATTTTTCAGACGGCCTTCATGTGTTTTGCGGAGACACTTTATTTTCAGCAGGCTGCGGCCGTGTCTTCACCGGCACCGCGGCGCAACTTTTTGCTTCTCTGCAACGGTACAAAAGCCTGCCTGACGAAACACTGTTTTATCCGGCACACGAATACACGGCTGCAAACTTGCGCTTTGCCGCCCACATCGAACCGGATAATGCCCATATTCAGACGGCACTTGAGGAAGCCCGCAATATTCCCACGCTGCCGGTGAGCCTTGCTCGGGAACGGAATATCAATCCTTTTTTACGAACCGACCTCTGCGAAATAGCCGCGCGGGTTCGTACTCTCAGCGGAATAAACAGTGAAGATGAAGTTGAGATATTCGCTGCAATGAGGGAATTGAAAAACCATTTTTGATGTTGGCAATCGCGTTTGCGGTTGATGGGTTTTATTGCCAAAACATGAGTTTCGTAAACAGCTTCACTTTAGCATTGAGGCCGTCTGAAAAAGTTTTCAGACGGCCTCAATAACACGATTTAATACTTGATTTTAATTCTCTCAAACGGTGCGAATTTCAACACGAGATAACCCGAAACGCCCGCAAACAGCGAGCCTAAAAACACACCTACTTTGCTGTAATCCTGTATGGCGGGGTCAACAAACGCCAGCAGGCTGATAAACAGGCTCATGGTAAAACCGATGCCGCACAACAGCGCCACGCCATACACCTGCAACCAGCTTGCCCCTTCCGGCAGTTGGGTCCAGCCGAGTTTCACCGTTACCCAAACCACGCCGAAAATGCCCAACTGTTTACCCAAAAACAAACCGGCAAAAATGCCTACTACCACGGGGTTGAAAAGTACCGAGCTGTCCAAGCCCGCAAAAGATACGCCTGCATTGGCAAAGCCGAACACCGGCACCACGAAAAACGCCACCGGATTTTCCAAAGCGTGCTCCCACTTGAGCAGCGGCGCTTCCTGAATAGAATCCTGCACCCGCAGAGGAATGGCAAAAGCCAGCAACACGCCCGCAAGCGTGGCATGGAGACCGGATTTCAAAACGAAAAACCACAGCAACAAGCCCAACAGCAGATACGGAAGGCTTTTCAATATGCCTTTTTTATTCAAGGAAAACAGAGCGACCAAAGTTGCGGCGGCCAAAGCCAGATAAACGAAACTGATGCTGCTGCTGTAAAACAGGGCAATAATCACAATAACGGCCAAGTCGTCCATAATCGCCAGCGCCGTCAGAAAAATTTTCAAAGACACCGGCACGCGGCTGCCCAACAAGGCCAACACGCCCAGCGCAAAAGCGATATCGGTGGCGGCGGGCACGGCCCAACCTTTCAATGTTTCGGGGTTGCCGCTGTTAAACAAAACATAAAACAGCGCGGGCATCATCAAACCGCCCAACGCGGCCAAGCCGGGCAATATCCGCTTGGCGTTGGTATTCAATTCGCCCTGCAACAATTCGCGTTTCACTTCCAAGCCGACAAACAGGAAAAACACTGCCATCAAACCGTCGTTAATCCAATGCGAAATGCTCAAGCCGGCAACATAAGCGCCGAGCATGCTGAAATAATGTTCCGAAGCGGGCGAATTCGCCACGATGATGCCGAGCACCGCCGCAATCATCAATACGATACCTGCCGCGGGTTCCGAACTGAAAAAATGAGTTAATTTATCCTTCACTAACCTTCCTTTCTCTTAAAAGTCTGTTGATGGGTTGACTACTGAATACAAACCTACTGCGGGAACAGATGCGCCCAACAGTAGGTTTTTCTCTCAAAGGCCGTCTGAAAACAGTTTTTCAGACGGCCTCAATGCTATTTCAAACGCGGATTAACGGTGATACTGTCGAGACAATTCGTGCACCGTGTCCACCAGCAATTTAGCGTGTTCGGGGTCGGCATGTTGGTTGATGCCGTGGCCGAGGTTGAACACATGGCCGCTGCCGTTACCGTATGCTTCCAGAATGCGGGCGGCTTCGGCACGGATGCTCTCCGGCGTGCCGAACAGGGCGAACGGGTCGAAATTGCCTTGCAGCGCCACTTTATCCCCTACGCGCTTGCGGGCTTCGCCGATGTTGCACGTCCAATCCAAGCCGAGGGCGTCGGCACCGGTGTCGGCCATTTTTTCCAGCCACAAACCGCCGCCTTTGGTAAACACAATTACCGGCACGCGGCGGCCTTCGCTTTCGCGTTTCAAACCGCCGACAATCTGCTTCATATAATGCAGGCTGAATGCTTCAAACGCCGCATCGCTCAACACGCCGCCCCATGTATCGAAAATCTGCACCGCCTGCGCACCCGCATCGATTTGCGCATTTAAATATGCGGTTACGGCTTGGGCGTTGACATCCAAAATCTTGTGCAGCAAGTCGGGGCGCGAATACATCATGGTTTTGATGGTGCGGAATTCCTTGCTGCTGCCGCCTTCCACCATATAGCAGGCGAGCGTGAACGGGCTGCCGGAAAAACCGATTAAAGGCACGCGGCCGTCTAAGGCTTGGCGGATAGACGTAACGGCATCAAACACATATTGCAGCTTGCCCATGTCCGGCACTTCCAGCTTGGCGATGTCGGCTTCATGCTGCAAAGCACGCTCGAATTTTGGGCCTTCGCCTTCGGCAAAATACAAGCCCAAACCCATCGCATCGGGCACGGTTAAGATGTCGGAAAACAGAATTGCCGCGTCCAAATCGAAACGTTCCAGCGGCTGAATGGTCACTTCGGTGGCCAGCTCAGTGTTTTTGCACAAATCTAGAAAACTGCCTGCGCGGGCGCGGGTGGCTTTGTATTCGGGCAGATAGCGGCCTGCTTGGCGCATCATCCAAATTGGTGTGTATTCAACGGGTTGCTTAAGCAAGGCACGCAAAAAGGTGTCGTTTTTCAAAGGAGTCATTTTATTTTCTCGTGAAATTTTGCAGTGATTACGGCTGTAAACGTGAACTTGTATTCAAAACATCAACAGCCGGCTGTTATTTTAAGAGGCCGTCTGAAAGACTGTTTTTTCAGACGGCCTCTTCATTGAAGCGGATAAGAAAACGCGTTTAACGGCTTTCTACGGGCAGCAGGTTTTCGCCTTCATCGCGCGCAACGGCTTCCAAAACCAGTTTGCGCTGCAATTCGGCTTTCTGCGGCTGCTCGGTTTCTTCAAACACTTTGGCCAAAGCCAAACGTGCAGGCACTTCGGGGTTGAGGGCGATGCTGGCTTCCAAATAGCCTTGCGCTTTGCCCCACAGTTTTTTGTCGTAAGCAAGCTGGCCCAAATACATCAACAAAACGGCATTGTCGGGATGGGTTTTCAGCCAAGCGTCGGCAGTATCAATTGCCTTGCGCTGCTCTTTGTCGCTCAAAAAGCGCACGCTTTCCACGAAAGGCTCCAGCAGTTCGAGTTGGCGGGTTTTCGGATAATATTCTTCCACCCACTTCACCGCCTGCTGATACAAGCCCAAACGCTGATATTTTTCGGCGATGACTACGCACAATTCTCCTGCTTTCAAATGCTCGGGAATGCGTTTCAAGCAGGCTTTCAAGCCGCCCGCGTCGGAAACCAAGGCCAGCAAACGGCGGTAAGCCCAGTTGTGGTATTGGTCGGATTCGTAATCGCTGATGGCGCCCGCTTTCACCAGCTTTTCAGACTTATCCAACACATCAAGTGCATTGCCTTTGTCGAAAGCGTAGCGAAGCTGCAAACGCACCAAGCGCGTTAAGGTCGGATTGATTTGGGTAGAGGCGGCAAGATGGTTTTCTGCGGCCGTGTAGTCGCGGCGGGTAAGTGCCGATTCTGCCAGCAGCAAATGGCGCGAAAGCTGCTGTTTGGCAGGTAAGGCTTGGATGTCGGTCAGATAGCGGTCGCGCAAGGCCATGTCGTCCATCTGGTCGGCGGCGTGTGCGCCCAGCATCAAGGCCAATGTGCGGTTGTCGCCCGCTTCTTTATTGGCCAATACCTTAGCCGCTTCCTGTTCGGCTTTTTGAAACTTGCCTTCAAAAAACGCCAATCCGGCATTGTTCAGCGCCAAAGAAGCTTGGCGGCCTTTACGTGCCGTGCCAAAACGTTGGATGCGGCCGGGCACGTTGAGAATGCCGGCAATCAGGCGCACCAGCAGATACAGTACGATCACCAGCGCAATCAAGCCGATAATAAATGCGTGCAGGTTAACGCGCATCATGGTTTGCTCAACCACCACATACACGTTGCCGCTGTAAGAACCCGCCGCAATCGCCAAGCCGACGGCAACGGCGAATAAAACGATAATCCAGATTAAGCCTCTCATGCCCGCTCCCCTTTCACCGCCGGAGACGAAGCCGGTTTGTTTTCACGCGGTACTGTAGAAGGTTTTACGTTTTTCGGCGCATCTTCTTTTTTCGGGCTTAACGTTGAGGGAGAAGACGGAACGACAACGGGGGCAGAAGCCGCTTCTTCTTTTTTCTCTGCGGAATCCGATGCCGCCGGAGCAGAAGCTGAAGCTTCAGGCGCAACGGCGGGCGCGGAAGCCGCTTCGGGCAGCGTAGAAGGACGGCTCGGGCGCACGACTTCCTGATAATTGCGCACGGCGTTTAAGCTGTTTTTCAACACGTCGTCGGATACGGAACGCAAATCCAAAGCTTTCAATTCGCCCAGCTCGCGCAACCAAGATTGTGTGGCCGGAGAAGCGGTATCGAAATACTGTTTGACGGCGGTTTCGGCATTGTTCAAATCGTTCAGATACACTTCGCCGTTGTGTTGAAGCAAGGCGGTGCGAGCATCCAAAAGGCGCAATCTCAGGTTTTCACGCACGAAATACACTTGCTCAGGGGCAATCAGCATGGCGTCGTTGTTGTCCAAGCGGCGCACTTCGACCATGCCTTTCAATGCGGCGAGGGTTTTCTGCCAAGCGTTTTCCCACCAAGAAAGGTTGGCGGCGGGCGCGGCTGCCGGTTGGGCGGTTTGACCCGGTTTGAGCGCGCCGTCCACCATCAGCGGCAAGCCGGCAACAGCGGTTTCCAAGCGGTCAAGGCGCAGGGATACGGCGGAAACGTCAAGATAAGGGCGGTTTTTCAAAGCGGTTAAATCGGCGCTCACGGCTTGCTTGATCGGCAGCAGCTCGGGATGGTCGAAACGGCTTAGGCGGCTTTCGATATTTTCCAGCACGTTAACCGCGGCGGGCACATTGCCGGTAAGCAGTAATTGCTGCGAACCCATATTGAGCATGGTTTCGGTTTCGTCCACCAGCCAATCGGCGCGGCCTTTGAGCAATTCTTGATAGGCTTTGTTGGCCGCGGCGATTTTATCGGCATTTTGTTTTTGGTTGCCGACAATTTGGTCTAGTACGTTTTGGTTGTTGTTTTGTTTACGCAAAATTTCTTGCAGCAGCGCGGCGTTTTGCGATTCGCCCAATGCGGCTTTGTCGATTTTTTGGTTGAAATCCATTTCTTGCGTTTTGAGCAGGTTTTGCCCCTGCACAAACAAAAAGCCGCCCGCGCCCAAAGCCAACAGTGAAAAAGCCAGCGCCACAACGGCTACCGCCCGGCCTGATGATTGTTTCACCACCACCGGAGTGACTAGGGGTTGGGTATTTTTGGAGTCAGACATAAGATTTCCTGCGGGTTCGGGATTATTCGGTGCCGCTGCGGCAAAGCCTGTTTTCGGTTCGGACGGCTTTTCTGCCGCAGAGGCTGTTTCTTTTTCGGATGATTTCGGCGTGGTATTTTCGGATACGGTTTCAGACGGCCTCACCGTGCCGTCTTTCGATACCACCAAGAGTTGTTTGGACTGCCCGCTTTGCTGGGTGTCGGGTAATTCGTTTTCGGGGGTGTTTCCGTTGGATTCGCTCATTCGTCGCTCCGTGTAACACATTCGTCTGTGCGCCCGATCATGCGGATATGGCGGGCGCCTGCTTTGCGTAAGGCTTCGGCAATACGCGGATGATGGGTGAAGTATAGCAAGGTTCGCAGCGGTTGGGCGAATCTATCGGGTACTTGCCGGAACAATAAATCCACCATTTCGGCAGAGGTAATATAGGCGGCTTGCGGCTCTACGGTTTCCCATACCGACCAATCGGGCGGGTAAGGCCGTCTGAAATAGGCTTCGGCCAGCCTGACCTGAAAACCGCGCTGAATCAAAGCGTTTCTTAAAAAATCGCGCCCGCCGTGGCCGCGCACAATCAGGATTTCGGCACCGGGTTTGAGTGTGTTCCACACGGGCAGAGCCAGCACGGCTTCGCTGTCGTTGCCCTCTTCGGGGCAGATGATGTTGTGAGGGTAAAACTTTGCTAAGGCTTTGCGGCTGCCCTGCCCTACGGTGATTTGGATGGGAAGGCCGTCTGAAAAATCAATGTGCGGCGCGGCGGTTTCGACGGCGCTGGGGCTGACCCAGAAAACGGCATCCGCGTTGTGAAACTGCCGGTTGAGATGCCGCAAGGCTTCGTGATCCGGCTCAATCTGCATCGGGCTGAACGGCACGGCACGCCAACCTTGCGCTTCAAGTGTGGCCGCATCCGCCGAGGCTTGCGAGGGGGGGCGGACAATCAAAATGGCTGGACGGTGTTCAGACGGCCTGTTCATGCTGTTTCCTGTTTCGTTTCGGTTTTTATTCAACAATCAAAGCATGTGTTGAAAAACGCATTACGGGCGTTTCAGACGGCCTTCAGTGTAGATTCCTATACATGGCAGTCTGAACACTCACAACGGCCCATCGGCTTCGTAAGGCAAGCCGTTTGCTTCGGCCACTTCTTTCCAAGCCTGCAAAATCAGGCTGCCGTCGTTGTCTTTCAATAAAGCGGCATCCGACAGCATCCGCCGCCATACGCGCGCTTTGTTTAAGCCGTGCATCAAGCCTAAATAATGGCGGACGGTGTGCCGCAATAAAGCGCCTCCGCCGGCCTGAACGCGGTCGCGGCTGTATCGATACAGGCGGTGCACCAAATCGGCGTATTCGATGGGCGCTTCGTGGCTGCCGTAAAACAGCGCATCCCAATCGCGCATAATCATGGGGTTGTGGTACGCCTCGCGCCCGACCATCACGCCGTCCACATGCTGTAAGTGGGCGGCAATCTGTTCGTTGGTGGTGATGCCGCCGTTGATGATGATTTCCAAATCGGGAAAATCGCGCTTGAGTTGGTACACATATTCGTATTTCAACGGCGGCACTTCGCGGTTTTCTTTCGGCGACAAGCCGTCCAGCCAAGCGTTGCGCGCATGGACGATAAACGTGGTGCACGCGGTTTTCTGCGACAGCGTGCCGACAAAATCCCGCACGGTGCTGTATTCGGTTTGGCGGTCGACGCCGATGCGGTGCTTAACCGTAACGGGAATCTGCACCGCATCCTGCATGGCTTTGATGCAGTCGGCCACCAGCTCTACTTCGTTCATCAAACACGCGCCGAATGCACCTTTTTGCACCCGCGGGCTGGGGCAGCCGCAGTTGAGGTTGATTTCATTGTAGCCGTAGTTTTCGCCTGCTTTGGCGGCTTTGGCCAAATCGGCCGGTTCGCTGCCGCCAAGCTGCAAGGCCACCGGCTGCTCGCCTTCGTTAAACTTCAAAAAACGGTCTTGATCGCCGTGAATAATCGCGCCGGCATTGATCATTTCACTATACAGCCAAGTATAACGAGTGATTTGGCGGGCAAGGTAACGATAGTGAGTATCCGTCCAATCGAGCATGGGCGCCACGGAAAGGCGGCGCGGCGGTAAAGAAGCAGAAGTCATGAAAACGCATCACATTTAAAAATCCGAAGCCGTGCATTATAAAGCTTTTGGCCTGCTTTCGTGCAAAACAGGCCGCTCGCTCAGCTTCCGGTGGCAACGTTGACATCTTGCGCGTTCAAAGTATCTAAAGCCTGTGGCGCGACGGCAACCAGAAAACCGCGTTTGCCGCCGTTGATGTAGATAAGGTCTAAATCGCGTATCGTGCGCTCTACATACACCGGCAATGCGGTTTTGGTGCCAAAAGGGCTGGTGCCGCCGACTAAATAACCCGTCCATTTATTGGCCTGCTTCGGGTCGGCCGGTTCGATATGTTTCATGCCCAATTCGCGGGCGAGATTGCGGGTGGAAATCTGCTTGTCGCCGTGCATCAGCACAATCATGCCCTGTTTATGCTCGTTTTGCAGCACGATGGTTTTCACCACTTGATGCTCCGGCACGCCCAAACATTCCGCCGAGTGCGCCGTGCCTCCGTGTTCGACATAGGGATAAAGATGCGGTGTAAAAGGAATATTGTGACCGCGCAGAAAGCGGACGGCAGTCGTGATGGGGTAATCGGTTTTGCTCATAAGGCCGTCTGAAAAAATCGTATAGAAAAATCGCCGAACCTAAACCGCTTCAATCGGCTATCGACACGCTTGACGGCGGTTAGAATATGTTGCCGGCTATGTTACCATAAGCGCCTCGACCGACACGCAGTATCTGCCTTTCGGACATTTTCAACACCGGTTTTCCTCCACGCAAAAAGGACAGCAACATGACCATCCAATACTTCGGCCAAACGCCCCGCCTTTCAGAAGCCACCGTCGCCAACGGTTTCGTTTTCCTCTCAGGCATGGTGCCGGAACGTACCGATGTCGGCGTAACCGAACAAACCCGCGACGTGCTGGCGCAAATTGACAAATGGCTGGCCGAATGCGGTTCCGATAAAAAACACATTTTGGAAGCCACTATTTTTCTGCCAAACTTATCCCACTACGCTGCCATGAACGAAGCTTGGGACGAATGGGTAGCCCCCGGCCACGCCCCTGCCCGCGCTTGTGTAGAAGCGAAACTGGCTAATCCCGACTGGGCTGTGGAAATCAAAGTTTCAGCCGTGCAGATTCGGAAATAATTTAGGTATGGATAGATGAATCTAGGCCGTCTGAAAAGGTTTTCAGACGGCCTCAATCAACCGTGCGTATGCCCGTAAATCTCTTTTTCGTCTTTCAATACCGCATCCACAATCTGCCACGCTCCATCGCGCCACACGCGGTAGAAGCAGCTTTCGCGGCCGGTATGGCAAGCAATGCCGCCGGCTTGGTCTATCAGCATAATCACCGCATCGCCGTCGCAATCCAAACGCAGCTCGTGCACTTTTTGCGTATGCCCCGACTCTTCGCCTTTCATCCATTGCTTTTGGCGCGAACGGCTGTAATAGTGGGCATAACCCGTTTCGGCGGTTTTTTGCAGCGCTTCGGCGTTCATCCAAGCCACCATCAGCACGCGCAGGGTTTCCGCGTCTTGTGCGATGGCGCAAACTAAGCCTTTTTCATCGAATTTAACGGCATCCAGCAGTGGGTTCGGCATGTTTGTTACTCCTTGTTTTCAGACAGCCTTGTTGTTGCAGGCTTTCTTATACGACATTTTTAAGGTTGGTGATTTTATCTTATATCTAACTGGCTGCTTACAGCCCCGGCACAAAACTGCCGGTTTTTGCCAAACCGCAGATTTTCCCTTTGCCGTTGGGATAGGCTTTGCCGTCGTTGCCGCGCATTTGCAGGCCTTTTTCGTGAGCGAAAAACACCATATTGTCGCCCGCCGCATCCAATTGCAGCAGGCCGTCGTCGCGCCAATGGAAGGTGCCGCGTTTTTCAGACGGCAATACGCCGGCCACCCTGCCGACATGTCGGGTAGTCAGGCTGTAATGCAGATTATCGCGCAAAACGATGGTGGCTTCGATGTAATCGCAGTCGGCGCAAGGCAGTTCGCCGCGATAGATGCCGACCCAAGAAGCCGAATCTTTGGCGGCAACTGCGGATAAAACTTCGCGTTCGGCTTGGGATTGGCTGCTGCTTTCGGGCGCACAGGCCGTCTGAAATAAGGCTGAGGCAAGCAGAATGTAGCGGTAGGATTTTGCGGGCATGTTCATGAATTTACCTTTTGAAATCTGTGTTTTCAGACGGCCTCATTTACTTTAAAAACGCCGCGGCCACGGCCACAACCGTCATCACAAACAAAATCGTGCGCAAGGTGTTGGGCGAAAGTTTCAGCGCAATTTTCACGCCGATCATTGAGCCGAGTATATTGCCGGCCGCCAGCACGAGGCCGACATCCCACCAAATCTGCCCCTGCACGATAAATACGGCCAATGCCACGACGGTAAACGCCAGCGTGCACACCAGTTTCAAGGCGTTGGCGCGCAGCAGGTTGTATTGCAGCACGCCCGCCAGTACGGGCAGCAGGATAAACGCGGTGCTGGCCTGCACAAAACCGCCGTAAATACCGACGGCAAACAGCAAAGCCGCCGAGCCGCGCGTGTCGGACACTTTGCGTTCCTGCACGTTTTGCGGCGGCAATAAAAGCTGCGGTTTGAGAAAAGTGAGCGTGGCCACGCCGAGAATGCAGACGAGCAAAGCGGGTTTCAGAATTTGATTGGGCAATACCGAAGCCAACACGGAGCCGACCAAACCGCCGAATACCATCGGCAGCAAAATGCCGCGTAAATCGTGTGTAGGCAACGCGCCGGCGTTTCTAAACCCTCTGATGCCGGTGAGCGACTGGAAAAAAATGCCGACGCGGTTGCTGGCGTTGGCAATATCGGGCGGAACGCCGAAGGCCATCAACAGCGGCAGAATCAGATTAGAACCGCCGCCCGCCAAAATGTTGATGATGCTGGCTAAAATGCCCAGCACGGCAATCGCCGCATAATGCCAAAGGGTTAAATCCATGCTGCTCCGATCTGTTTGTAGCTTGGTAGAAGCCTACGGCTTTCAGACGGCCTGTTTATTTTTGGGCAAGCGTAACGATGCACGAGCCGTGAATCTGCTGGTTGGGCTGCACACTCACTTTGGCAGCGTCCAGCGGCGCGCCAGTGTAGCAGGAGAAAGCGTCCATCGAGTTTTTCGGCGAACCTTGAATCACCTTATCGCTGTATACCATGTATGAAAACACTTTACGCGCAGGGTCGTAATAGCGCATCACTTGCAGGGTTTTGAAAATAAAGCTGGAGCCTTTTTTGAAAATTTTCTGCGGTTTGGCCACTTCGGCTTCGTTGAAAGTGATTTGCGGCGCGGTCTGCACGCAGGATACGGAAGCGTCGGAAGCATCTTCTTCCAAGTTCACCGTTTCTTTCAGGCCGCCTTTTTTGGCGTAGGAAATATAGCAGGTAACGCCTTTGATTTGCGGGTCGTCGAACGCATGGATTTCAATGCGGTCGTTTTTGCCGAGCATGTTGAACACGGTGCTCGCCTCGCCGATTTTATCGGTATCCCCACCGCCGCCGCACGCGGCCAGCAGGGCAGACATCAATACAATTGGAATGAACTTTTTCATATCGGTTTCTTTCTTTTCAGACGGCCTCAAGGGTTAAGAGGCCGTCTGAAATCAATATCACAAACGCATTTCGATACCTGCCGCACGCATGGCTTCTTTGGCTTCGCGTATGCTCACTTCGCCGAAGTGGAAAATGCTGGCGGCCAGCACCGCATCGGCCTTGCCTTCTTTTACGCCTTCAATCAGGTGCTGTACGTTACCCACGCCGCCGGAAGCGATAACGGGAATATCCACCGCTTCGCTGATGGCGCGGGTAAGCGGCAGGTTAAAGCCGATTTTGGTGCCGTCTCTGTCCATGCTGGTAAGCAGAATCTCGCCCGCCCCGCGCGCCTGCATGTTTTTCGCCCATTCGACCGCATCAATGCCGGTGGCTTTGCGTCCGCCGTGGGTAAACACTTCCCAGCGGGTGTTTTCGGGGTTGACGGCTTTGGCATCAATCGCCACCACAATCGCTTGCGAGCCGAAAAAGCTGCTGGCTTCGTTTACCAAATCGGGGTTGGTTACGGCGGCAGTGTTGATGCTGGCTTTGTCGGCACCCGCGTTGAGCAGGCGGCGCACATCGGCTACGGAGCGCACGCCGCCGCCAACGGTGAGCGGTATAAACACTTGCGAGGCCACTTCTTCAATCACATGCAGAATGGTGTCGCGGTTGTCGGAAGAGGCGGTGATGTCGAGAAAGGTCAGCTCGTCGGCACCTTCGTCGTTGTAGCGTTTGGCTACGTCGACCGGATTGCCCGCATCGCGCAGGCCGACGAAGTTGACACCTTTGACAACGCGGCCGTTGTCCACGTCCAAACAGGGGATAATGCGTTTTGCTAATGCCATTTCAGTATATTTCTGTGTAGTTAATTACTTAATAAAACATAAAATAAAACAGATAGTGTTTAAAACGCTATCTGTAGGTTTTAATAACTGTTTATTTACCATCGAGCAAGTATTTATAAACTTCCAATGTTTTTTGAGCCATAATCTCGCTGGTAAAAGATGCCAAAGCTTTGTTTTGACCAGCCTCTGCGAAAGCTGCCCTTTTATCGGCATCCAAAACAAGTTCGCTCAGATATTGCCTTAATTGGTCGGCATCGCCGTTTTCAAAAATGTATCCGGTACGACCATGCTCAATTTGTTCGTATGCGCCGCCGGTATTGCTTCTAACAACACAACAGCCCATTAACATTGCCTCCACCACCACTAAACCAAAGCCTTCGACTCGAGACGGCAGAACCATAATATCAATAATAGGATAAATTTCCGTTAAAGGTTGGAAAGGCAGAATTTTAACTTTTTCGCTTAACTGCAATTCGTCTATGGTTTTTTTAACATTGGCGAGATAGCTTTCGGCGGAAGAACCGACAAAAACAATTTCTATTTTTTCTTTAATTTCATCCGGAAGGCCGTGAACGGCTTTCAATAAAATATCGTGTCCTTTGTTGTACTCGAAAGAAGCCACCAAGCCGATAACGGTTTTGTCGGCAGATATATTCTGCTTCGCTTTGAAAGCAGCTTTTTCACTAGCTGTAAATTTTTTATAGTATTTGTCTTTAGAAACGCCGTTATGGATAAGGCAGAGTTCTTTTTCGCTATAGTTATAGCGTTTTTTTAGAATGTCGTACACTTCACGGCTAATCGCGATTTCTTTATCGGCAGGATAATCCAAAATGGGCAATTTATTATCAATGCCGTGTCGGGTGCGGACAAATTTTCGTTTCAAGTATCTGGGTACAAACGACAAAATAGGAGTATGGATATGAATGATGTCGAAGCGGTGTTTTTTGAGAACACTTTGAAATTTGATGAAGCTACGGATTAAATTAAATACATAAACAACTTTACTGGTTTTATTGATGGGAAAATCAATTTCAATGAATTTAATTCCTGTTGCAAGCAAACGGTTGAATTGTCCTGCATTTTCTGGAGAGTCTTTGTATCTGGCACCATAAGACAACAAATAAACGTCATGTCCTTGTTTAATTAACTCTTCGGTTAAGTCAATCAGATAATTGGTTACTCCACCTAAAAAGATAACTCTGGATACCATCGCAATCTTCATGCCGCTCTCCCATCAATCAATAAAATTCCGCCTCCCTTATCCAAAGCTATATCCACCCGGGCAGCCGTTCGGAAAGTTGGTAAAAACCTACCGCAGCAGCCGAAGCGATAACCATTGTAGTCACAAAGCTGTTGGAATAGCGGTTAACCAATGTTAATACGGCCGCTACATACATCCACAAAATGCCCATAACCAACACCCATTCGCCGTCGATCATGGGCATGGAGAAGTTCACACCTATGCTGATCAGCACGGCGAGAATCATGAAACTTAAACTTTCACTGATTGCGTGAACGTCGCGGTCGTAAGACCATACTGCCCAAAAGCCAAGCAAAAAAGCCTGAAACATGTTTTTCCTTAAATTTAAGAGAGTAGTCCGTGTGTGTTTTGTTTTCGCAGGCAGAACGGGACTGGGAATTCCGTCTGCCTGCATAGCCGTTTCAGACGGCCTTTTCTTTATTGCTGTATTTTTATGCCAACGAATCTGCCAACTGTTGCGCTTCGGCAAAATCGATGCTGCCTTCGTAAATAGCCCGGCCGGTAATCGCGCCCGCTACACCGCTTTTTTCTACGGCACACAAGGCACGGATGTCGTTCAAATCGGTCAGGCCGCCGGAAGCGATCACGGGGATGTTCACGGCTTCGGCCAGCTTAACGGTGGCTTCGATGTTCACGCCGCTCATCATGCCGTCGCGGCCGATGTCGGTATAGATGATGCTGTTTACGCCGTCGTCTTCAAACTGTTTACTCAAGTCGATAACGTGATGATCGGTTACGGTTGCCCAGCCGTCGATGGCTACCATGCCGTCTTTAGCGTCCAAGCCGACGATAATGTGACCGGGGAATTGTTTGCAGGCTTCGCGTACGAACTCGGGATTTTTTACCGCCGCCGTGCCGATAATCACATCAGTCAAACCCAAATCAAGATATTTTTCAATGGTTTCCAGATTGCGGATACCGCCGCCAAGCTGCACGGGAATGTTTTTGGACACTTCTTGCAGGATTTCGGTAATGGCTTCGAGGTTTTTCGGTTTGCCTGCAAAAGCGCCGTCCAAATCCACCAAATGCAGGCGGCGCGCGCCTTGTTTAACCCAATGCAGGGCGGTTTCGGCGGGGTTGTCGGAAAACACGGTGGCTTGATCCATCAAACCTTGTTTCAGGCGCACGCAGCGGCCTTCTTTCAAATCTATGGCGGGAATCAGTAACATTTTATTTCCATTGGTTTAGGTATTTTCAGACGGCCTTGTAGAATGGCTTGAGGCCGTCTGAAAAAAGTGGCGCTATATTTTATGTATTTTACACAACTTACCCATTCCAGCGTAAAAAATTACGCAGGAGCAACAAGCCGCCGTCGTGGCTTTTTTCGGTGTGGAATTGGGTGGCAAACACGTTGTCTTTGCCGACGATACAGGCAAACTCGTCGGGATAGGCGCTGGTGCCGAGTACGATGTCGTTATCGGCGGGCGCAAAATAGTAGCTGTGCACGAAATAAAAACGGGTGTCTTGCGGAATATCTTGGAACAGCGGATGAGCTTGCGTTTGGTGTACGTTGTTCCAGCCCATGTGGGGCACTTTCAGTTTGCAGCCCTCTTCGTCGTGAAGATTGGCGGCAAAGCGTTTGACGTCGCCTTTAAACCAACCCAAACCGGCGGTGTCGCCCTCTTCGCTGTGGTCAAACAAAAGCTGTGCGCCCACGCAGATGCCGAAGAAAGGTTTGTTTTTGAGGCCGTCTGAAACCGCTTCGCCCAAGCCGCTTTTTTTCAGGGCGTTCATACAGTCGGGCATGGCGCCCTGCCCCGGAAAAATGATTTTATCGGCGGCAAAAACCTCTTCGGGGCGGTCGGTGAGTTTGATTTCGGCCTCAACTCCGGCAAGTTTTTGCGCGGCCAGCACGGATTTAAGCACGGAATGCAGATTACCCATACCGTAATCTACGATGGCGATGTTCATGTGGAAGTATCCTTTCAGACGGCCTGAAACCTCTGTTGCGCCGCCGTTATCCGATGCGGCGGGCGTACTGAGATTCCTGATTTTTTTGTTTGCCGCATCATAGCAGAAATTAACACTTCCTCGGAATATGCGCCATGAAAAGAAACGGCAGCAGCGTTTTTTTTGCACGAGCGTTTTATCCGCCTGCCCTCATGGCCGAATAATGCTAAGATACGCTTTCTTTAACATAACTTATCGGACATGCGCCGAACCATCCCACACCATGAATCCATTGCTCGAACTTTTGAAACCTTATCCTTTCGCCCGTTTGCGTGAAGCCATGGAAGGTATCGATGCGCCGGAAGGTTTGCAGCCCGTGCCTTTGCATATCGGCGAACCGAAACACCCTGCGCCCAAAGTTGTTACCGACGCATTAACCGCCGCTTTGCCCGAGTTGGAAAAATACCCGCTGTCTGCCGGTTTGCCCGAACTGCGCCAAGCCTGTGCCGATTGGGTGTTCCGCCGCTACGACGGCCTGAAACTCAACCCCGACACGGAAATCCTGCCCGTGCTAGGCAGCCGCGAAGCCTTGTTTTCCTTTACCCAAACCGTGCTGAATCCCGTTTCAGACGGCCTCAAGCCGGTTGTGGTCAGCCCCAATCCTTTTTATCAGATATACGAAGGAGCAACCCTGCTCGGTGGCGGCAAAATCTATTTTGCCAACAGCCGCGCGCCGCGTTTTCAGCCAGATTGGTCGGAAGTGCCCGAAGCAGTTTGGACGCGTACCCGCATCGTGTTTGTCTGCTCGCCTGATAATCCCAGCGGCAGCGTGATGCAGCTGGAAGACTGGCAAAAGCTGTTTGATTTGCAAGACCGCTACGGCTTCGTGATTGCGTCTGACGAGTGCTATTCCGAGATTTACTTCGACGGTAAAAAACCGTTGGGCGGCCTGCAAGCAGCGCAGCAGCTGGGCAGAAGCAACAAAGGCATTGTGATGTTTACCAGCCTTTCCAAACGCTCCAACGTACCCGGCCTGCGTTCGGGCTTTGTGGCCGGAGACGCCGACATTCTCAAGGCATTCCTGCTCTACCGCACCTACCACGGCAGCGCCATGAGCATTCCCGTCCAACGCGCCAGCATCGCCGCGTGGAACGACGAAGCGCACGTTATCGAAAACCGCCGTCTGTATCAGGAAAAATTCGACAAAGTATTGCCGGTATTGCAACAAGTATTCGACGTGAGCCTGCCCGAAGCCTCGTTTTATATCTGGCTGAAAGTGCCGGACGGCGACGATTTGGCGTTTGCACGCAAACTCTGGCAAGAAGCGGCTATTCAAGTGTTGCCCGGCCGCTTCCTCGCTCGGGATACCGATAGAGGCAATCCGGGTATGGGCTATGTGCGCATCGCTTTGGTTGCCGATGTGGGCACTTGCGTGAAAGCGGCGGAAACAATTGTTTCGCTTTACCGCTAAAATTATGTTTTGCATGAATCATGCCGAGGCCTTTGCAAAGCCCTCATCTGCGGCGCATTTCTGCGTTGTGTGCTGCTCGCTCGTTTGCCTATCTATGTGATATGTCTGCACTCGCTGTGCTGCTACGCCTTGAACTGCATCCACATCTAAGGGTTTTGCAAAGGTCTCAGGCCGTCTGAAAGTCTGAGTAGCAAGAATAACAAACAGATAAAAAAATCCCGCATCAGAAATCATGCTTGCAGGCAGTTTTTCTGAATGCGGGAAATTTATTGCGTGTGTGTTTGAGTTTGTTCAGATTTTGAATCTGTTTTATTTTTTAGCGAATCCGCCGACAGGCTTTTTCTTGCCGCCGAAGCCTTCGCCTTTCGGCTTCACGCCGGGTTTCTTGCCGGAAAATTTTTTGGCATCCGGTTTCTTATCGCCAAACTTTTTGTCGCCGAATTTTTTATCGCCAAACTTGCGCTCGCCCCAACCGCCTTTGCCTTTCGGCTTCAAGGCTTTAGTAGCGCGCTTGCGGGTCGGCTCCATGCCTTCGATGGTCATTTCGGGCAGTTTGCGGTTAATGTATTTTTCGATTTTGTGGACTTTAACGTACTCGTTAACCTCGGCAAAAGAAATCGCCAAGCCTGTGCGGCCTGCGCGACCGGTGCGGCCGATGCGGTGAACGTAATCTTCTGCTTGTTTGGGCAAATCGTAGTTGATCACATGCGTGATGGTCGGCACGTCGATACCGCGCGCGGCAACGTCGGTGGCAACCAAAATTTTGCAGCGGCCTTTGCGCAGATCCATCAGCGTGCGGTTACGCCAACCTTGCGGCATATCGCCATGCAAACAGTTAGCAGCAAAGCCTTTTTCGTACAAATCATCGGCCAGTTGCTCGGTCATGGCTTTGGTGGAGGTGAAAATCACGCACTGGTTAATGTTGGCATCGCGCAAAATGTGGTCGAGCAGGCGGTTTTTGTGGCGCATATCGTCGCAATACAGAAGCTGCTCTTCGATTTTGCCTTGGTCATCCACGCGCTCTACTTCAACTACTTCGGGATTTTTGGTGAGTTTGCGCGCCAGCTTGCCGACTGCGCCGTCCCAAGTGGCCGAGAACAGCAGGGTTTGGCGGTCTTCGGGGGTGGCGGCAACAATGGTTTCGATGTCGTCGATAAAGCCCATATCGAGCATACGGTCGGCTTCGTCCAAAATCAGCACTTCGAGGCGGTTGAAATCGACTTTACCGCTGTCCATCAAGTCCATCAAACGGCCGGGCGTGGCCACAATCAGGTCAATCGGTTTGCTTAAGGCTCTGATTTGGTAGCCGAAAGAAGACCCGCCGACGATGCTGACGGTGCGGAACCATTTCATGTTTTGGGCGTAGGTGAGTGCGTTTTTTTCTACTTGGGCAGCCAATTCGCGCGTGGGCGTCAGCACCAGCGCGCGCGGGCCTTTGCCGGATTTTTCGCTGCGCTTGCCCAAGCGTTGCAGCGTCGGCAAAAGAAAGGCGGCGGTTTTGCCCGAGCCGGTTTGCGCCGAAGCCATGATGTCGCGCCCGTCGAGCGCGTGGGGAATGGATTGTGCCTGAATCGGTGTGGGCGAATCGTAACCGGCTTGGGTTAAGGCGGATAACAGGTTTTTATCGAGATTTAAATCGCTAAATTTTACAGACATGGGTTTCCTGAACGGAACAACAACACTTTTTCCGCCTGAAGTTTTTTCAGACGGCCTTGAAGCAAAGACGGCGTATGGAAATCACTAAAGAGTGGTTTACGCAGGGTTGTCGCAGGTATTTTTAGACCTGTGGTTAACATCGGCGACAACCTGCAAGTATGCCCGGCTCTGGCAAAGAAAACATAGCTTATGCGGCATGCGCCGACTGATATTTCTTTGTTGTACCAAGCAAATCAGAGAAGCTCCGCTCGGGCGGGCTTGAATAATATGAAGTTGGCTGAAGACGATGGCTTCAAAAAGACAAGGGTGCGGATAGTATAGAATTTCTGATTCAAGGTCAAGAAAAATGACTGTTTTTCTTAGAAAAGCTGTTAGGAAAGCGGTGAAAAAGGCGCATCTGCTTTCAGGCGTTTTGTGTGGTTTATAAAGATGAAAGGCCGTCTGAAATATGTTTTTCAGACGGCCTTAGACCTTTGCAAAACCCCCATCTGCGGCGCATTTCTGCGTTGTGCGCTGCTCGCTCGTTTGCCTATCTATATGATATGTCTGCACTCGCTGCGCTGCTACGCCTTGAACTGCATCCACATCTGAGGGTTTTGCAAAGGTCTCAGCCTCTTAATATCATCTCATGAAGATGTTTTATTTTTTAGCGGGAGCCGGAGCTTTGGGCGGCTCTTTTTCGATTTTCAGCAGTTTCACGTCGAATACCAAAACGGAGTTCGGGCCGATTTTTTCACTGGGGCTGTTTTCGCCGTAAGCCATTTCAGCCGGTACGAACAAGGTATATTCGGCGCCTTCTTTCATCAGCTGCAAGCCTTCCGTCCAGCCTTTGATCACTTGGTTGAGCGGGAAGGTAACCGGCTGGTCGCCGTGCTGTTTGCTGCTGTCGAACACGGTACCGTCGATCAGGCGGCCTTCGTATTCCACGGTAACGATATCGCTGGCTTTAGGCTGTGCGCCGGTGCCTTCGCTTTTCACTTTGTATTGCAGGCCGGAAGCGGTGGTTTTCACGCCTTCTTTGGTGGTGTTTTCTTTCAGGAAGGCTTGGCCTTTTTCAAGATTTTTCTTGGCATCTTCTACCATTTTCGCTTGGGCTTTTTTCTGCTGTTCGGCCAAAAACGCCATCATCACTTCTTGGGCTTTTTGGTCGCTTATTTTAGGCTCTTTGCCGTCAAGCACGGTTTGCAGGGCTTCGTTGAATACTTTCATATCCACTTCGGTGCCGTGGTCTTTCATTTGTTTGAGCGAACGGCCGATGTCCATACCCATAGCGTAGCTGGCTTGCTGGGTTGCATTGCCGATGTCGGAAGCGGCGGCGGATGCGGCTTTTTCGCCCGATGCTGCCGGTGCATTTCCCGTGGTTTGCTTGTTACATGCGGCCAAAGCCAATGCTGCGGTAACTGCCAATGCGCTCATTTTGAAAGTTTTCGTCATTGTTTTATTCCTGAGTAACTGGATAAAGGAAGCTGGGATTATAACCAAGTTTGCGTTAATTGAAATTAAGGCCGTCTGAAAAAACCAAGTTTCAGACGGCATTCTGTTAAAGCCGAACCGGTTTGCCGTTCTGCATAAAGCCGAATGTGCCGCCTTCTCTTTTCAGACGGCCTGCCCTACAATGCAGGCCGTCTGAATCTTATCCAACTCAAACAGCAACCCGACCATGATAATACCCGAACTCAACCGCCATCCCGCCGCCATGCTGATTGTGGGCTGTGTACTTTTCGGGCTGGGCAGCCTGATTGTTAAATTCGTATCCGTAGGGCCGTATGCCATCGCCTTTTGGCGGCTTTCCATCGCAGCGGTTATTTTTTGGGGTTTGTCGCGTTTTTTCGGACAAAAACTGCCGAAAAGTAGAAAAGCCACAGGTTTGGCAATGCTTTCGGGCGCATTTTTAGGTATGGAGCTGGCTTTGTGGCACGAAAGTATTTATGCAGTCGGCCCGGGTATTTCGACTTTACTCAACAGCCTGCAAATCTTTTTTCTCACGGCCATCGGCGCGGCCTTTTTCGGCGAAAAACCGGGGAAAGCCCAATTATTGAGCCTGATTGTCGCCGTGGTCGGCGTAGCCTTGATTGCCAGCCCCGAATTCGGCCGCAACGAAGCGGCAGGCTGGGGGTTTTCCAGCGGGATTATCTCGGGCGCAATGCTGGCATTATCGATGGTGTTTGTGCGCCAAACCCACCAAGCCGAACCGACGCCGCTGTTTCCGATGATGCTGTTGGTAAGCTTGGGCGGTATGGCGGCTTTGTTGTTGCCGACTTTATTATTGGATGCGCACAACCTCTTCCCCACTACCCTTAGCGATCTCGGCTTGGTATTAGTTTACGGCGCGGTCATACAATGTATTGCATGGGGTTTGATTGCGTATTCCATCCCGCTGCTGCCGCTCTCTCTGGCAGGCCTGCTGTTGTTGAGCGAACCGGTTGCGGCGCTGCTTATCGACTATTTTCTGCTCGATAAACCCATCAATATGCTGCAATGGACGGGGGCGGCACTCACGCTTTTTGCCATTTATCTCGGTTCGCCCCGCACGAAAACCGCCATGCGTAAACCGGCGGAATCGTGATAAAATCCAGCCCTTACTTTATCTGCCACAGGCCGTCTGAACATGAATATTTTTGCCAATGCCCTGTCAACCGCGCTAGGCCGCTGCATTGCCGCCAAAACAGTGAGCGAAGAAGGCCGCCCGGTCGGTTTTATGTACCGCGAAGAGCCGGTGTTTGAACAAGACAGCGGCTGGCGCTTTTTCAGCGGCGACGAAACCGACGAATACACCGCCAATCCCGACAACTTCGGCGTGTACAGCATCAGCGACATTACCCGCAGCAACCCCGCCGTTGCCGAGTGGTTAAATCAGCCCGCAGGCTCGGCGTGGGAAACCGACGAAGACGGCGCGTTTCAAAGCGTTGAAGACTGGCAGCCGAAAGACTAAGCTGCCCTGCACCCCGCTTCTTTTCAGACGGCCTTTCGCCTGATGCCGCCGTTAAGCACCCTATTCCATTTATATTGACACATTAACCTCAACGGACACCGAATCATGAACATCATCGAACCCAGTCACAACGGTACCCATTTGCGTATCGGCATCGTGCAAGCCCGCTTCAGCAACGAAATCGGCAGCGCCATGCTCAAAGTCTGCACCGACAAACTGATTGCTTTGGGCGTGGACACCGACAACATCACCGTCGCCACCGTACCCGGCGCATTGGAAGTGGCGCTCGTGCTGCAAAACATGGCTTCTTCGCAACAATATGATGCCCTGATCGCCCTCGGCGCCGTCATCCGCGGCGAAACCTACCATTTCGAGCTGGTGGCCAACGAATCCGGCGCCGCCATTACCCGCGTCGGCCTCGACTACAATATTCCGATTGCCAACGCCATCCTCACTACCGAAAACGACGAGCAGGCGCACGTTCGCATCGAAGAGAAAGCCACCGATGCCGCCATCGTGGCCGTCGAATGCGGCAATCTGATCAACCTCTTGCTGGAAGATCAAATCGATGACGCTTTCGAAGAAGACGACGAATAATCTGATTCAGACGGCCTCAACCAAGCTGAGGCCGCCTGAAAAAAAAACATTAAGGATTTACCCATGAAACAACCATCATCTCCCCGTCGCCGCGCACGGGAATTTACCGTACAGGCTTTGTATCAAGCCGCCCTCACGGATTCCCCCGCCGCCGAAACCGCCAAAAACATCCGCGAAAGCAAAGATTTCAAAAAAGCCGACGGCGACCTTTTTGCCGCGCTCTTTTTCGGTGCGCACAGCAACCAAAGCACCTACATGCAGCAAATCCGCCCCCTGCTCGACCGCGACGAAAACGAACTCAGCCCCATCGAGCGCGCGGTATTGCTGATGGCTTGCCACGAGCTGAATGCCATGCCCGAAACCCCCTACCCGGTAATCATCAACGAAGCCATCGAAGTAACCAAAACCTTCGGCGGCACCGACGGGCACAAATTCGTTAACGGTATTCTCGACAAACTCGCCCTGCAACTGCGCCCAAACGACCCCAAGCGCAACTAAAAAGCGCAACTAAAAGCAAAAATTTTTTTAATCAGTTTCACAGATTTAAAACATAAAAAACCGATGCCGTTTCTGAGCATCGGTTTTTTTAATCACATTTTTCAGACGGCCTCAATTCAGCCCTGCTTCAAATGCTCCAAATCATAAATCTGCGCTACCGCATCCACCAGTTCACTGCTTTGCGAACCGGCTTTATTCAATGTACGCGATGGCGAATGCAGCAGTTTATTGGTCAGCTGTACCGATAATCTTTCCAACACCTCTTCGGGTGGTGTACCTTTGGCGAGCTGCTTCATGGCATTTTCCAAAACCTGACGGCGCGCCCGTTCACCTTCGTCGCGCAAAGCACGGATCATGGGCACGTTTTGGCGGCTTTTCTGCCATTCGACAAACTCGCCCACTTTCTGCTCAACCATAGCCTCCGCCGCTTCGGCAGCCTGCTTACGGGCTTTTTGGCCGGTTTGGACGATATTGGCAATGTCGTCCACCGTGTAGAGATAAGCGTCGTTCAAATCGCCGACTTCCGCTTCAATATCGCGCGGCACGGCCAAATCCAGCATAAATACAGGCATATTTTGGCGCTGCTTCAATGCGCGCTCAACCATGCCTTTGCCGACAATCGGAAGCTGGCTGGCCGTGGAAGAAACCACCACATCGTATTCATACAAAATATCAGGCAATTCGGAAAGCAAGTGCGGCTCGGCATTGACGCTGAGTTTTTCGCACAACTCTTGGGCGCGCGGCAAGGTGCGGTTGGCTACCGTAATCAGGCGGGGCGTTTTGGCGGCAAAGTAAGTGGCTACCAATTCAATCATTTCGCCTGCGCCGATAAACAGCACGTTTAAATCGGCGATATCGGGAAAAATCTGCTCGGCCATTTTCACCGACGCAGCCGCCATGGAAACTGAATTTTCTCCCACCGCCGTGCCGGTGCGCACTTCTTTAGCCACGGCAAATGTTTTCTGAAACAGCGCGTTCAGCCAAGTATCAACGGTGTGCTGCTCTTGGGCAACGCGCACCGCATCTTTAATCTGACCGAGAATCTGCGGTTCGCCCAAAACCATAGAATCCAAGCCGCAAGCCACACGGAAGGCATGGCGGATGGCGGCATTGTTATCCAAGGTGTAAAGATACGGGCGGATTTCATCTAAGTTAACGCCGTGATATTGCGACAACCATTTGATGATGTATTCTTCATCGCCCACACAATAAAGCTCAGTGCGGTTGCAGGTAGAAAGAATCACGGCCTCTTGCACACCCTCGCCCGCAGTCAGCGCGCGCACGGCTTCGGGCAGGCTTTTGGCGGTGAAAGCCAGCTTTTCACGAATGCTGAGAGGTGCGGTTTGATGATTAAGGCCGACAGCAGTAAGTTGCATGAGAGGGTGTGGAGTGAATCTGCGAACGCATCATTATAGCTTAAGTTGCGCTTGAAAAAAATCCGAAAACCATAGCGGTGTTTGATGGAAAGCTATGTTAAATGCTATGGTTTACCTAAAATTTTCAACTGCTTGCTGTTGTTTAAGCAAAGCACGACAAGCAATAGACAATGGCTTGGCGTTGATTTTGTATCGCACCAATCTCAAGAGGCCGTCTGAAAAAATATTTTCAGACGGCCTCTTGAGACTCAAAGCAGACAAGAAATGCCGGCGCTTTTAACCGAACAGTTTTTTCAAATCGGAAGATTTTTTGCGGTAAGGCAAGCGGATATCGACGCGGAAAATGCCGTCGAGCTGGCGGCTTTTAATCACGGCATCGTTGTCGTACATCAGCGCCAAACGTTCTTTCAAATTACGCAATGCCATCGAATTTCCTTTGTGCGGCTTGGCATTTTCTTGGCTGTCGGTCGGTACATACGGGTTTTCAATGCGGATATAAATCCAGTGTTTTTGGCGGGTGGTCAATACCGAAATACAACCCGGTCGGTGGGTGGATTCAATACCGTGAAATACCGCATTTTCCAGCAGAGGTTGCAGCAGCAAATGAGGGGTTTCGGCATCGTCGGGCGCGTGGTGCTGCCACATCACCTGAACGCGTGTGTGCCCCATGCGGATTTGTTCGATGGCGATATATTCCTGCGCCCATTCGATTTCCTGCCCCAACGTGCTGTTTTGACTGCCGTCGCGCAGTTGGGCACGGAAAAGGTTGGCGAGGTTTTCCAGCAGCGTTTCCGCGTCGTAAGGGCGGAGCCTGATCAAACTGATGGCCGCGTTTAAGCTGTTAAACAAAAAATGCGGGCGGATACGGGCGGTGAGCGCGCTCAAACGCGCTTCCGAAAGCGAAGGCGCCAAGCTGTAACGGCGCGAAGCTTCGGTGTACATAAAGCCCAAAGCAAAAAAGTTGAACAAAAAGAAATGCTGCCAAAAATACATGCGCTCGCCGAGGATAACGTAATCGACGATGGTAAAGATAATCAGGTTGCTGATGTGCACGATAAGCACGGCAAAGCGCGATTCGGTAATGCGCGGCAAGGTGTTGGCGAGCAAATAGCCTTTAATCAGAATGGCTAATAAAGTCGGCGCGGCCCAAGCCGCGTTGTGATAAAGCTGGTCGGTATAACTTTCAGTAGAGAGGCTGATTAAAGGGAAAGCCATCAATCCGAATATGCTGGACAAAATCAAACGCGAGATGGTGCCGAAATTCCGTAAATCAGGAAGTGCAAACCAAGATTGTATTTGGCGTATAATAGGCATCTTTACAACAAACTCTCTAAATGCGACAACTGAGTGGATGAATTTATGAATGATAATAAAACCTGGTCGGGGCGTTTTAATGAACCCGTATCCGAGCTGGTAAAAAAATATACCGGCTCCATCGATTTCGACAAACGCTTGGCGAAGTGGGATATACAAGGCTCTCTGGCTCATGCGCAGATGCTGCAACAGGCAGGAGTATTGAGTGAGGAAGACTTAACCGCCATCCGACAGGGAATGGCCGACATTATAGCAGAAATCGAATCCGGCCGAATGGCTTGGTCGCTCGATCTCGAAGACGTACACATGAATATCGAACGCCGCCTGACCGACAAAATCGGCGATGCGGGCAAGCGTCTCCATACCGGCCGCAGCCGCAACGATCAGGTAGCTACCGACATCCGCTTATGGCTGCGCGACCAGATTACCGACATCCAAGCCCTCATTCGCGACCTGCAAGCCGCGTTGGTTGATTTGGCGGAAGGCAACGCCGATGTTGTGATGCCCGGTTTCACCCATCTTCAAGTAGCCCAGCCGGTAAGTTTCGGCCACCACATGCTTGCTTATGTGGAAATGTTGGGACGCGATTTCGAGCGCATGGCCGACTGCCGCAAACGCGTAAACCGTATGCCTTTGGGAGCAGCTGCGCTAGCCGGCACAACCTACCCCATCCGTCGCGAAACCACCGCCGAACTGCTCGGCTTTGAGCAAATCTGCCAAAACTCGCTGGATGCCGTTTCCGACCGCGATTTTGCGATTGAGTTTACCGCTGCGGCCAGCCTGATTATGGTGCATTTGAGCCGCTTGAGCGAAGAATTGATTTTGTGGATGAGCCCGCGTTTCGGTTTCATCGACATCGCCGACCGCTTCTGCACCGGCTCTTCCATCATGCCGCAGAAGAAAAATCCCGACGTGCCCGAGCTGGTACGCGGCAAATCCGGCAGAGTTATCGGCCACCTTACCGGCCTGATTATGTTGATGAAATCCCAACCTTTGGCCTACAACAAAGACAATCAGGAAGACAAAGAACCGCTGTTTGACACGGCAGATACTTTGATTGACACCTTGCGCATTTACGCCGACATGATGCGCGGCGTAACCGTTAAACCGGAAAACATGCGCGCCGCCGTGATGCAGGGCTTTGCGACTGCTACGGATTTGGCCGACTATTTAGTGAAAAAAGGTATGCCTTTCCGCGACAGCCATGAAGTGGTTGCTTTGGCCGTGCGCCATGCCGACACACAAGGTGTGGATTTGAGCGAACTGCCGTTAAGCATCTTGCAAGGTTTCAGCGGTTTGATTGCCGAAGACGTGTACGGCGTGCTGACACCTGAAGGCAGCTTAAATGCCCGCAACCACTTGGGTGGCACCGCGCCGGAGCAAGTGCGTTTGCAGGTAAAACGCTGGCGCGACATTTTGGCTGATTGATTTCTGAATCAATAAAGCGATAACTTAAAGAGGCCGTCTGAAAAATCTTTTCAGACGGCCTCTTCTTAATCAAAGCTCAATCAGGCTTGAGCCTTACAGCACTTTCACAATGCTTTCACACAGATAACGGATGTTGTCTTCCGTGATGCCTGCCACGTTGATGCGGCCTGAACGCACGGCGTAAATGGCAAATTCGTCTTTCAGGCGGTCAACTTGCTCCGGGCTTAAACCTGAAAACGAGAACATGCCGTTTTGTTTCACGATAAAGCTGAAATCTTGTTCCGCGCCGTATTCTTTCAGCAAATCCACGAATTTTTGGCGCATTTCTTTAATGCGGCCGCGCATTTCGTCCAGCTCGGCAATCCATTGTGCTTTCAGCGCTTCGTCTTTCAACACCAAAGCCACGGTCGAACCGCCGTGAGAAGCGGGGTTGGAATACAGGGTACGGATGATGGTTTTCACTTGGCTGAAAGCACGGTTGGCAGTTTCTTCGTCGGCAGCTACCAAAGTGAACGCGCCTACGCGCTCGTTGTACATGCCGAAGTTTTTGGAATAAGAGCTGGCTACCAGCAATTCTTTGTTCAGCTTGGCAAAGGCGCGCAAGCCGTAAGCGTCTTCTTCCAAGCCGTTGGCAAAGCCTTGGTAAGCGAAGTCAAACAGCGGCAACCAGCCTTTTTCGGCAGACATTTTCGCCAAGGTTTCCCATTGCTCGGGGGTCGGATCGATACCGGTGGGGTTGTGGCAGCAGCCGTGCAGCAGCACCACGTCGCCTTCTTCAGCTTGGCTCAAATCTTCAATCAGGCCGTTCCAATCCAAGCCGTGGGTGTTTTTATCGTAGTAGCGGTAATCGCGGATATTGATGCCTGCGGCTTTGAAAATGGCGTTGTGGTTCGGCCAAGTGGGGGTGGAAATCCACACGTTTTTCGCACCGGTTTGGCGTTTGATAAATTCGGCAGCCACGCGCAAAGCACCGGTACCGCCCAAGCTTTGCGCGGTTTTGGCGCGTTTGGACGTAACGATTTCGCTGTCGGCACCAAACAGCAATTTTTGCGTTTGGGCGTTGTATTCGGCCACGCCGTCGATGGTCAGGTAGTTTTTGGTGTTTTCGGTTTCCAGCAGGCGTTTTTCGGCTTCTTTTACCGCTTTCACAATCGGGGTTTGGCCTTGGGCGTCTTTGTAAACGCCGATACCTAAGTTCACTTTATTTTCACGGGTCTCTGCTTTGAATGCTTCGCCCAAACCCAAAATCGGGTCGGCAGGTGCGGCTTCGATCTTATCGAAAAACATGGCGGTACCTTTCTACAATTAAAATGGGAAACTGATGAAGATTAGAAAATTCCAGCTATCTATCTTACGCTTTTTAACATAAGATGAAAACAAAAAAACCAAGCAGGCCGTCTGAAAATTTTCAGACGGCCTGCTTGGTTTTATAACGGATATTACGCCATTGAAACTTGATGAAATCTCAAGCAGATTGAAACCTTATCCGCCAATCATCGAAAGGTCGCGTATCAAGCCGAATTTTTTGTTGTGAAGGAAGTGATGCTCCGGTTTTTCGGCCATCAATTCGTGCAGGTGCTGCTGCAAGCCTTCGGTGTCGCCTTGTTGCAGCCATGGGCGGAGGTCGTAGGCTGTGCCGCCGAACAGGCATAAGTGCATTTTGCCTTGGGCGCTGACGCGCAATCGGTTGCAGCTGCGGCAGAAATCTTTGCTGTACGGGGCGATAAAGCCGATGCCGCCGGCGAAATCGCGATGGCGGTATTCCCGCGCGGGGCCGGCGTGTGCTTGACGCGGTAAAAGCTGCCAGCCTTGCGCCTGCAAATCGGCTTCCAATCCTGCGGCGGAAAGGTGTTGTGCGTTGAAGAGTGAAAAATTATCGCGGGTCTGCATCAATTCGATAAAACGCAGGGTGACGGGGCGGTGGCGCACAAACTCCAATGCGTCAGCGAGCGTTCTGTCGATGTAGCGGCGCATTAATAAGGTGTTCACTTTTATCGAGTAGAAACCTTCGGCCAAAATATCGTCTAATGCGCGCAAGATATTGCGGCATTCGCGCTTGCCGGTGATTTGGTAAAACACTTCGGGGTCGAAACTGTCGATGCTGATGTTGAGTTTGTCTAAGCCTGCCGCGCGGTAGGCGGGGAAAAGTTTGGCGAGTTTGAAGGCGTTGGTGGTTAAGGCGACGTTTTCGATTTCGGGCTGTGCTTTGCAGACGGCAATGATGTCGGCCAAATCTCGGCGCAAGGTCGGCTCTCCGCCGGTTAGACGGATTTTGCGCGTGCCGTTACGGGCGAATGTTTGCACCAGCGTTTCGATTTCGCGCAGGCTTAATTCGTCGGGTTTGGCCTTGCCTTGATAGCCGTCGGGCAGGCAATACACGCAGCGGTAGTTGCACAAATCGGTAACGGACAAACGCAGGTAAGTCAGACGGCGTTGGAAAGGGTCGGTCAGTGCGTTCATAAGAAAGCCTCCGTAAAAGGCTGGACGGTTACGAGCGTGCCGGCGGGCAAATCGCCTGCCTCACACGGCAGAATCATGTAGCCGTTGGCGCGACTCACGCCCCATACGCGGTGGGAATCCTGCGCGCCGGAGGGTGCGGCCGACCAGCTTCCGTCGGCTTCTTGCTGCAAAAGCGCGCGCTGGATGTCGGTGCGGCCGGGCGATTTTTTCACGGGCTGGGTTAAGACGGCCGAAAAACGCAATGGCTGCGGCACGTCGGTTGCGCCGCACAGCAGCCACAAGGCTTCTTTGATAAACAAGTCGAAGCCCACAAAGCCGGACACGGGGTTGCCGGGCAAACCGAAATACCATGTGTTCAACATTTTGCCGAACACGAAAGGCTTTCCGGGCTTCACAGCAACTTTGTAATGATGGATGGCGCCCAAACGCAATACGGCTTCGCGAACGTAATCATAATCGCCCACGGACACGCCGCCTGAAGTAATCACCACATCGGCTTGCTGGGCGGCTTCGTCGAGCACATGCAGCACGCCTTCCAAATCGTCGGCGGCCTGCCCCAAATCGAGCACTTCCACCGGCAGCAGGTTCAGCCGCGCCATCAGCGTGTGGCGGTTGCTGTCGTACACTTGGTCGGATCTGCCCACCGGTGTGCCGGGTTCGTGCAGTTCGTCGCCGGTGGATAACACCGCCACTTTGATTTTGCGGTACACCGGCACTTCGCCGACGCCCAGCGCAGCCAGCAGCATGATATCGGCCGTGCGCAGAATACGCCCAGCTTGCAGCACGGTATTGCCGATGGCGACTTCTTCGCCGCAATAGCGGATGTTGTCGCCTGCGCGGGCGGCTTGGTTGAGCACGATGCTGTTTTCTTCGACGGTTACGTTTTCTTTCAACACCACGCACGCGCCGCCTGTCGGCACAACCGCACCGGTCATAATCCGAACGCATCCGCCTTCGGGTACATTATCTGCAAACGGTTTGCCCGCCGCCGATTCTCCCGCCACCTGCCAACGGCTGCCCGCTTCAGCTGCGGCCGGCAAAGTGTAGCCGTCCATAGCGGAAATATCGGCGCACGGAATATTCAAGGGCGACGTAATGTCTTGCGCCAAAACGCGTCCTGCGGCACAGGCAACGGCTACGGTTTCAATCTCGGGGCGGTATTTGCTTTTATCGATATGCGCCCGAATCAGGGTTTGCAGTTCGGTAACGGATGTGAGCGACATGGTTTATCCTTGATTGCAAAATAAAAATAACAGCGTGCGGTATGCCGGATGATATACCAAGACAGGTTGCGCTTTATATGTTTTTGGCGCAACGGCATACGGCGGTGTGATGCGGTGTGTACCCGCCCGCTTGAGAGTTTGCGGGTAATGACATCATAAGGCTGTGATAGCGCATACAGAATGCCCCTAAAGCATGAACCCAAACCGCAAAGGCATAGCCCGTATGCTACTTTGGGAGTATTTCCGCCCTATCCGAGGGATTAGTTGCCCGCTGCCGTGAAAGGTTTGCACAAGACATTAAGGCCGTCTGAAAAAGGCCGTCTGAACTTTTTCAGACGGCTTCATATACTTCATTGATCAGCACTTGGCTTCCGCACCTTTACGGGCGTAATACCACCAGTTCAACACCAAACAAATAGCATAGAAAATGATGAAGCCGATTAAAGCCGCATTCACACCGCCGGTGAGGTCGATAGACGTGCCGTAGCTTTTCGGAATAAAGAAACCGCCGTAAGCCGCAAACGCCGCCGTAAAGCCGATGACCGCCGCGCCTTCTTTGGTGGCATCGAGACGGGCTTGCTCCGCATCGACTTTGCCTTCGTCGGCAAACTTTTGATGCATGTTGAGGAAAATTACCGGCACCTGCATAAAGGTTGAACCGTTGCCGATGCCCGTCAGCGCAAACAAGGCCAAGAAGCAGGCGAAGAAGCCCCAGAAATTACCGCCCTGCCCGTTGCTCGGCAGGAAAGCGATCACACCGAACACGGCGATAATCATGCCTGCGAATACGATTTGGGTAACGGCCGCGCCGCTTTTGATTTTATCGGAAATCCAACCGCCGAACGGACGCACCAGCGCACCCACCAACGGCCCTAAAAAGGCGTATTTCACCGGGTCGATGCCGGTAAACTGGCTTTTAATCAGCAGCGGGAAACCTGCCGCGAAGCCGATAAACGAGCCGAACGTGCCCAAATAGAGAATGCACATAATCCAGTTGTGCTTGCGGCTGAAAATGATGGCTTGGTCTTTAAAGCTGGCTTTCGCGCTGGCCAAGTCGTTCATGCCGAACCATGCCGCCAAAGTGGAAAGAATGATAAACGGCACCCAAATAAAGCCCGCATTTTGCAGCCACATTTGTTTGGTAACGTCGCCTTTGACCCAAGTTTGCGGTTCGCCGCCGAACGCACCGAAAATACCGGCGGTAATCACCAGCGGCACGACAAATTGAACGGTGGAAACGCCCAAATTACCCAAGCCCGCGTTCAAGCCCAAAGCCGTGCCTTTTTCCGCTTTGGGATAGAAAAAGCTGATATTGGCCATGCTCGACGAGAAATTGCCGCCGCCGAAGCCGCACAGCAAGGCCAACACCATCATGGTGATGTAGTCGGTATCGGGGTTTTGCACGGCGAAGCCCAAGCCGATGGCGGGCAGCAGCAGGCTGGCTGTCGATAAAGCCGTCCATTTGCGTCCGCCGAATATCGGCACCATAAACGAGTAAAAAATACGCAGGGTCGCGCCGGAAAGCGCAGGCAGCGCCGCCAGCCAGAAAAGCTGGTTTTCGCTGTATTTAAAGCCGATATTGGGCAGGTTAACCACCGCCACGCTCCACACCTGCCAAATGGCAAAGGCCAGCAGAAGGGCGGGAATGGAAATCCACAGGTTGCGGGTGGCGATTTTTTTACCGGTTTTCTGCCAGAATGCTTTGTCTTCCGGCTGCCAGTGTTCGATCAAATGCGACATAACGATACTCCGTAAAAAGAAACCTGTTGAGGCCGTCTAAAAAAAACCGCTGCGCTTTCAGACGGCCTGATATAAGGATTACGACTGTTTCTGATTCAAGGCTTTCAATTCTTGGTCGCGCTTGGCTTTAAACGAGAAGTGCATCCAAATCAGCGATACGCACACCGTGCCGTAAAGCAGCATGAACGATGTCGAACGTATGCCCGTCCAGTCTTCCAGCGCGCCGAACATAATCGGCAGCAAAAATCCGCCCATACCGCCGGCCAAGCCCACGATGCCCGATACCGCGCCGATGTTGTCGGGATAGTCGTCGGCCACGAATTTGAATACCGATGCTTTGCCCACAGCCGTTGCCACGCCCACGGTAAACATCAGCACGGTAAACAGGGTAACGCCCAAGCCGATATGCATGCTCAAAGGGCCGTTTTTGGTTTGGATAACCAAGTCGGTTTGCGGGTAAGAAAGCAGGAAGAAGCACACCCAACACACCCACATCACCGCCCACGTTACCTTATACGCACCGAATTTGTCGGAAAGATAACCGCCGAACGCACGCAGCACGCCGCCGGGCAGCGAGAAACACGCCGCCAGAAACGCCGCCGTTTTCAGCTCCATGCCGTATTCGCCCACATAATATTTGGTCATCCACAAGGCCAGCGCCACATAGCCGCCGAACACCACCGAATAATATTGGCTGTAACGCAGCACGCCGGGGTCTTTCAGCAAAGCCAACTGTTCGCGCAACGTTACGCTCGACGACACCAAATGTTTCGGATCGTGGTAGCTGGTAAACCAGAAAATCACCGCCATTGCCAGCATAATCGCCGAATATACGGTCGGCACAATCTGCCAAGTGCCGTAAGTGGTGATCAACCAAGCGGCCAAAAATTTGTTAACGGCAGAACCCGCGTTACCCGCGCCGAACACCCCCATCGCCATCCCTTGCTGATGTTTGGGAAACCAGCGCGCCACATAAGGCGTACCCACCGAGAAAGAGCCGCCCGCCAAGCCCATCAACAGGCCGATAATCAGGAAATGCCAGTATTGGTTGGCATAGCTCATCAAGAAAATCGCCGGTACAGAAATCGCCATCAGTGCAAACAGCACGACACGTCCGCCGTATTTATCGGTAAGAATGCCCAGCGGCACCCGAATCAGCGAGCCGGACAACACCGGCAGCGCGATCAAGATGCCGTATTGGGTTTGGTTGAAGCCCATTTCTTCCTGCACCTTGATGCCGACCACCGCCAGCATCATCCACACCATAAAGCACACCGTAAACGAAAGCGTGCTCGACACCAACACCGAATAGCGTTTGTAAGTTTCCGAGGCCATCTTGCCGCCCCTCCCTTTCTTAGTTGATAACAAAATGAAATTTCTGCTTAATGCTACGTTACTCTCTTGGAATCTGCGGCGCATTCACTTGAAGCATCGAAGACACAAGGCATTGGCATAGCCCCGTATCCACCGAATGGGCATCGGAGTAGTTATTTAGTCGTATCTCTATTTGCCGCAAACACATCAGGCCGTCTGAAAAATATTTTCAGACGGCCTGATGTGCCCGAATACGGTAAACGCTTACGGCAGCTTAAACCAAAACGCCCAACATCACTTGGTTGGCATTGAATACGGCAACGGCAGGTTTGCCCGGCTCCAGCGCCAAAGTTTCGCTGCTGTAGAGCGTAATCGTGGCGCACAGATGATGGCCGCCGATATCCAGCGTAACCACATTGTTCACCGCGCCCTGCTCCACCCGCTTAACCTTGCCGGGCAAGCAGTTTTCCGCCGACAGCACCATCGGCGCCAAATCGGTGGTAATCACAATCGAGGCCGCCTTAACCATCACCACGACCATGCTGCCCGTTGCCAGTTTCAGACGGCGGCGGCTGAAGCTGCTGATCTGTGCCTGTATCTCGATACCCGAATCCGTTGCCACGGTAACCAAACAGCTGCCGCCCTCTTCTTCGAGCGCGGTCACTTTGCCTACCAATTGGTTGCGCGCACTGCTTTTCATCACATTTCCTTTATCGTTTCGCTAACAGCCCGACCGTTTTTCAGACGGCCTCAAGGCACGATTTGATTGTTTTTAATCGTTAGGTTGCGGCACATTATGCTGCACCGCATACACCGCCGCCTGCACGCGGCTGGTCAGCTCCAGCTTGCGCAAAATGCTCTGCACATGCACTTTGATGGTGGACTCGGCCAAATCCAGCTTGCGGGCAATGATTTTGTTGCTGTGTCCGGCAGCGAGGTGGCCGAGAATTTCCATCTCGCGCGGCGTGAGCGTATCCAAAGCCCCTGCGGCGGCGGGCGCGGCGGGGCGTATCAGCGACTGCACCAGCCGCGCGGTCATTTCGGGCGAAAACACGTTATCGCCGGCAGCGGCCTTCTTGATGGCATCCACCAAAAACTCGGCGTTGATGTTTTTCAGCAGAAAACCGCGCGCGCCCAAGCGCATACATTCGGTTAAATCTTCGCTGTCTTCGGAGACGGTCAGCATCACCACCGTTTGGTCGGGGCGGCTGCTGAGTATCTGTGCTAAGGCTTCGCGGCCGTTCATTACCGGCATGTCCAAATCCAAAAGCACCACGTCGGGATTAAGCTGCTCCGCCAGTTTCACGCCGCTCAAGCCGTCGGCCGCTTCGCCGATCACTTCGCAATCTTCCTGCCGCGCCAGCAAAGCCTTGATGCCGCTGCGGAACAAAGTATGGTCGTCCACCAAAATGATGCTGATTTTTTCGTTTGTATCCATAATCAAATCAAAATTCTTTCTTCTTGCGGCAGTGTCAAACGCACCTGCGTATATTGCCCGGGTTGTGAATCCAAATCCAAACGCGCATGAATACGCAATGCCCGTTCGCGCATAATGTTCAGGCCTACATGGCCGCCCGACAGGTTTTCCAATGAAGCGGGGTCGAAGCCGTTGCCGTCGTCGGTAATCGTCATCACGAAATCGCGCTCGTTATCCAGCGTTACCTTTACCGATTTGGCTTGGGCGTGTTTGCGGATATTGGAAAGGCTTTCCTGCAAAATAAAAATAAACTGCAACTGCTGTTCGCTGCTCAAATTGGGGCCGTCGCCGTGCCACACCACTTCGATATCGGTTTGGGTTTGCTGGCGGAAACGCGCCGCCAGCGTTTGCACGGCTTCGGCAAATTCTTTTTTGCTGATTTTGGTGCGGAAATTCAGCAGCAATTCGCGCACGTCTTCATAGCATTCCTGCACGCCGTCTTTGATGAATTGCAGGTTTTCCGACATCTGGTTTTGGTTGCCCGCCGCCATCGCGCTTTCCAACATCTGCACCTGCAAATTCAGAAAAGTCAGCGTTTGGGCGATGCTGTCGTGCAACCCTTGCGCCATCAGATTGCGCTCTTGCAATACCGCCAGCTGCCTGCTTTCGTCGGCCAAGCGGATATTGGTCAGCACCAGCCCCAACAGGTTGCATAAAGAATCGAGCAGATGGGTGGTGTTGGTGTTAAAGGCATATTCTTCGTCGAAATACAAAGTCATGATGCCCAAGTCTTTGTGGCTGTGGCGGATTTTGAACACCTGAAGGTAATGGAAACCCGATTTTTCGCAGCCCGTAGTGTGCATAGCCACCGACGTTTCCGTGCGCCCGTCGAAATGAATCGGCTGCCAGCCGCTCTGCTGCACGGTTTTGCCGCAAAAGCAGTCTTCCAGACGCTGGCAGGCTTCAGCGTTTTGCAAAGTGTCGGGCAAGCCTTGATGCGCCACCAAATCCATACGATGCCGTCTGAAATCAAGCAGGCGGATGCTGCCGGCGCGGGCGGGAATCAGGCGCATGATTTTTTCTAAAAACATCGTGCCGGCTTCGGCCGCGGTTTGTGTTTGGTTCAGGAAGCGCGAAAACGAATACAGGGTTTGCAGCGTATAGTTTTTATCGGCCAAATCACGGGTTTTTTCAGCGACTTCGTGTTCCAGATTGGCATAAAGCTGCTGCAAGCGCTTACTCATCTGGTTGAAGCCTTTATCAAGCTGGGCAAACTCGGCCAGCTCGTTAATCGGCACCTGCGTACCCAGCTTGCCGTCGTGAATCCTTTCCACGCCGTTTTGCAGCTCTTCCATCGGGCGGATAATCCACAAATACAGCAGCACCACCATCACGCCCGCACCGATCAGCACCATCGCCATCAGCCCGCTTTGAAACAGGCGCAGCCAATAAGTGTGGCGGGAATTGACGATTTCCACGGCGGAAACCAAATCGTCAATCGACGCCACAAACTGGTTCAAATATTTTTCTTCCACGCCCGTGCGGTTGTGTGCGGCACTTTGCAACTGCAGCTTGATGTGCTGCCATTCCGCTTTCAAACTTTCCATGTGCTGCCGCACTTCGGGCGTATCGGGCAACGACAGCGGCCGCACGGGGTCGCCGCGTTCCAACTGCTGCAAAGTCGTATCGAATTGGGCGATTTTCCGGTCGATGTGCTCAACATTGTGCTGTTCGCGCAACATCAAGCCCAAGCGGTATGCCTGCATACGCAAACTGCCGGCATCGTTAATCGCCGCCGCGCTGCCTTCCAGCCGCCACGACAGCAGCAAGGTAAAAATAATCGATGCCAACGCCGCCGACACCCACACCACAGTGAGAAATTTCAAGCGTGCCGACAAGCTGTTGAGAAAAGTGAAACGCAACGCCGTGCTCCATCATTGTTTTCGGCAAGACAAACCGCCTTCCCGCCATGCGTAACTATGCGGCATTTTATCTACATCGGAAATAGGCCAACCGCCTTTTCGGTCTAGTTACTTAGAACTATAAACAGCAAGCCTGCCCTGCCTCACCCTATGCTTTATCTGCTATCCATATAGCAAAGCTCAAATCATAAGTCATGAAGGCCGTCTGAAAAGTTCCAGACGGCCTTCATGCTTTTGTTTTATGTCAAAGATATTGAATTTATCGAAGATATCGATTTCCCGTGCTTAACGGCGGCGAACCAGCTGCCATGCGCGGCCGAGATAGGCGACGCTGGCGAAGCCACTCCACACGTGTACCAAGCGGGTGAACGGGAAAATCACAAACAAACCCATACCCATTACCATATGCAGTTTGAACAGGAAGTTCACGTCTTCGATATGGCTGGCGGCTTCACCGCGGAAGGTAACGATGTGCTGCGCCCAAGTCATCAGTTTCACCATTTCGTGGCCGTCGGTATGGCCCATGCTCACGAAGATGGTCAGCAAGCCCAAGCCTAAGGTGATGATGAGCCAAATCAATACCAATTTGTCGCGCCATGTGGTGTTGGCGGCCAAGCGGTCGCATTTCAGACGGCGTTGCAGCAGGATAATCAAACCGATCATCGCCATCACGCCGAAGATGCCGCCCATTACCATCGCGAAAATCTGCTTGGCACTGTGGGAAACGCCCAACGCGTCCCAAAACCATAAAGGCGTGAGCAGGCCGAACAGATGCCCGAAAAACACGGCCAAAATGCCGACGTGAAACAGAATGTTGCCCAAGCGCAATTGGCCTTCGTAAAGGATTTGGCTGGATTCGCTTTTCCACGAATATTGCTCGCGGTCGAAGCGCACGAGGCTGCCGAAGAAGAAAATCGCGAGGGCAATGTAGGGGAAGATGCCGAAGAAGAATTGGTGCAGGGTATTCATGTTTATGCTCCTGTTTGGGCCGTCTGAAAAGCGGCTTTAGGATAAAACTGTACGGTTTCGACGCTCGGTTTCAAGAGCGGCTCGGTGCCGGAAATATCGGGGCCGAACGTTTCCATCGCTTCGTCCATATCGCGCACGGGCGGCTCGATGAGGGGCTGCGGTGCTACCGGGCTGAGGGCTGTGATGCCTTGCAGCAGCACGGCATAGGGCGAACCGTTTTTCTCGAGTTTGCCGCCGATGTGGGCGATCACATGCACGGCATCGCCCAACAGTTTTTGCGCGTGTTCGGGCGGCACTTGGCTCAGGTATTCCAGCAATACGGGCAGGTAATCGGGCAGCTCATCGTTGCCCAGCTCGAAACCGTGGTTACGGTATTCTTGCAGCAAGTCCACCATGGCGCTGCCGCGGTCGCGGTCTTCGCCGTACACATGCTCGAAAATGTAGAGCGCGTGGTTGCGGTTGCGGTCGAAAGTGGCGACGTAGTTTTCCTGCAATTCGCGCAGGCTGTGGCTGTTTAAATAGTCTAAAAAGCTGTTCAGACGGCCTGCTTGTGTTTGCAGCTCGGGCCATTCTTGTAAGGCCGTCTGAAATTCAGACAGGGCTCCGATCAGCTCGGCTTCGGGGTAGCACAGCAGAGCGGAAAACCATTTGTAAACAGGATTCGCGCTCATCAGCGTACTCCTTCTTCACGGTTTTTCTCGGCATCTTTGCGCAGGCCGTGGAAGATAATCGGCGCGCCTTTGCGTTTGCCGAACAAGCTCTCTTCGCTGCTGCCGCCAGAGCAGCCGTTGCCGAAGGTAAAGCCGCAGCCGGCTTTGTCGCCGAAGCTGTTTTCCACCATTTCTTTGTGCGAAGTCGGAATCACAAAGCGGTCTTCATAATTGGCAATCGCCATGATTTGATACATGTCTTCCACCATCTCGGGCGTGAGGCCGGTGCCTTCCAGCGTTTGCGCCAGCGTTTCGCCGTGAACCACCTGCCCGCGTTTGAAGCGGCGCATGGCAATCATGCGTTCCAGCGCGAATTTGATCGGCTCGACTTTGCCCGCAGTGAGCAGGTTGGCCAGATATTTCAACGGGATGCGCATTTCGTCCACGCTCGGGATGATGCCGTTTTCGCCCACCAAACCGTTTTCGATGGCAGATTGAATCGGCGAGAGCGGCGGGATATACCAAACCATCGGCAAGGTACGGTATTCGGGGTGCAGCGGGAACGCCACTTTCCATTCCATCGCCATTTTGTATACAGGCGATTGTTTCGCCGCATCAATCCAGCTTTGGCTGATGCCTTGTTTCAAGGCTTCGCGTTGCACTTCAGGATCGTGCGGATTCAAGAACACCCCCAGTTGTTGCTCGTACAAATCTTGCGGATTTTCCACCGAAGCGGCTTGTTCGATTTTGTCCGCGTCGTACAGCAGCACGCCCAAATAACGGATGCGGCCCACGCAGGTTTCGGAACACACGGTCGGCTGGCCGCCTTCGATACGCGGATAGCAGAACGTACATTTTTCGGCCTTGCCTGAAGTCCAGTTGTAGTAGATTTTTTTGTAAGGGCAGCCGGATACGCACATGCGCCAGCCGCGGCATTTGTCTTGGTCTATCAATACGATGCCGTCGTCTTCGCGCTTGTAAATACTGCCGGACGGGCAGGAAGCCACACAGGTCGGGTTCAAACAATGCTCGCACAGGCGCGGCAGATACATCATGAAGGTTTGCTCGAATGCGGCGTGCATGTCTTTCTGAATGCCTTCAAACAGCACGTCTTTCGCCCGCTTCTCAAACTCGCCCGCCAAATCGTCTTCCCAGTTCGGGCCCCATTCCACCTTGTCCATTTTTTTGCCGGTGAGCACGGAAATCGGACGCGCGGTCGGCGGCGTTTTCATTTTCGGCGCGTTTTGCAGATGTTCGTAATCGTAGGTGAACGGCTCGTAGTAGTCGTCGATTTTCGGCATATTCGGGTTGGCAAAAATATTCGCCAAAATCTTCAACTTACCGCCCTGCTTCGGCACCAGTTTGCCATCGGGCTTGCGCACCCAGCCGCCGTTCCATTTGTTTTGGTCTTCCCAGTTTTTCGGAAAACCGATGCCGGGCTTGGTTTCCACGTTGTTGAACCAAGCATATTCCACGCCGTCGCGCGAAGTCCACACGTTTTTACAGGTAACGGAGCAGGTGTGGCAGCCGATACATTTGTCTAAGTTCAGAACCATGCCGACTTGTGCTCTGATTTTCATGGTAGTGTTCCTTTTGGTTTGGTTTTCAGACGGCCTCTCCGGTAGTGGCAGGCCGTCTGAAAAACGGCTTCGTCAAGTGGTTGCTATCGCTGTATTAAAACTTTTTCACAGATAGAAGCTTAGTAGATGGCGTGCAAGAAAAACATGCGTCTAAAGAGCAGGCGCAGGCAGCAAAGGAATGTAGGCCGGCTAGCTGAAAAGGGGAACGGAGGTAGTTATTTGGGAGTATGGCGGGCAGTTGGAATACCTATTTGAATGCACGGGCAGCACCCGATCCGAGCGAATAAAACCAATCGTTTCGGCATACGATTGAACTTGAGTATTCACCCGCCTGCCTGAAATACGCCGCAAAAATATTCAGACGGCCTCAACCGCTACGGCAGGCTATATACCCATCAGGCCGTCTGAAAGCCCGATGAAAACTTTTTCGGAAAGCAGCGATTTATGCGATAATCTGCGCCGAAATCCTTACCATCATTCCACACGGAAACATCATGTCAGACGAAAAAAGCAAAGCACTAGCCGCCGCGCTCGCGCAAATCGAAAAAAACTTCGGCAAAGGCTCCATCATGAAGATGGACGGCAGCCATAAAGACGAAAATTTAGAAGTCATCTCCACCGGCTCGCTCGGTTTGGACTTGGCGCTCGGCGTGGGCGGCCTGCCCCGCGGCCGTATCGTCGAAATCTTCGGTCCCGAATCATCCGGTAAAACCACCCTGTGTTTGGAAGCCATCGCCCAATGTCAGAAAAACGGCGGTACCTGCGCCTTTATCGATGCCGAAAACGCATTCGACCCTATCTACGCCCGCAAACTCGGCGTGAAAGTGGAAGAACTGCTGGTTTCCCAACCCGACACCGGCGAGCAGGCGCTTGAAATCTGCGACATGCTGGTACGCTCCGGCGGCGTGGATATGGTCGTAGTCGATTCGGTCGCCGCGCTCGTGCCCAAAGCCGAAATCGAAGGCGAAATGGGCGACAGCCACGTCGGCCTGCAAGCCCGCCTGATGAGCCAAGCCCTGCGCAAACTCACCGGCCACATCAAAAAAACCAACACCTTAGTCGTATTCATCAACCAAATCCGCATGAAAATCGGCGTGATGTTCGGCAGCCCCGAAACCACCACCGGCGGTAACGCGCTGAAATTCTACGCCTCCGTGCGCCTCGACATCCGCCGCACTGGTTCCATCAAAAAAGGCGACGACGTTTTGGGTAACGAAACCAAAGTCAAAGTCATCAAAAACAAAGTCGCCCCACCCTTCCGCCAAGCTGAATTCGATATCCTTTACGGCGAGGGCATCAGCTGGGAAGGCGAACTGGTCGATTTGGGCGTGAAATACGATATCGTTGAAAAATCAGGCGCATGGTACAGCTACAACGGTGCCAAAATCGGCCAAGGCAAAGACAACGTGCGCGTATGGCTGAAAGAAAACCCCGAAGTCGCCAACGAAATCGACGCCAAAATCCGCGCCAAAGTCGGTGTGAATGTGCAAATCACCGAAGGCACGCTGGACGATACCGACGGCGAACAGCCTGAAGAATAATCGGCAAAGCAAATCCATTCAGGCCGTCTGAATTTTCAGACGGCCTTCTCTTACGCCTCAAACTAAGAAAAAATTTAGCTGACTAAATAAAATCTCACAACTATAATAAAAAAACATGATTTTCTTTAATCAAAGCTAAGCTATGGACTATCAAAAAATCAGCCGCAAGCTCGAAATTTTAGCCGACGCGGCCAAATACGACGTTTCCTGCTCGTCAAGCGGCGGTTCGCGCAGCAACGACGGGCAAGGCTTGGGCAACGCTTCGCGTGCGGGCATCTGCCACAGCTTCACCGAAGACGGCCGCTGCGTATCGCTGCTGAAAATCCTGCTGACCAACCATTGCATCTACGACTGCGCCTACTGCGCTTCCCGCCGCAGCAACGACATCCCGCGCGCGGCGTTTACGGTCGATGAAGTGGTGGATTTGACCATGAGCTTTTACCGCCGCAACTATATCGAAGGGCTGTTTTTGAGTTCCGGCATCTTCAAAAACGCCGATTACACCATGGAACGCTTGGTGCGGATCGCCAAAAAACTGCGCGAAGAACACCGCTTTCACGGCTACATCCACCTCAAAACCATTCCCAAAGCGTCTGCCGAAATCCTGCACGAAGCCGGGCTGTATGCCGACCGCCTCAGCGTCAACATGGAAATCCCCACCGTTTCCGGCCTCAAGCTGCTCGCGCCCGAAAAAAACCACAGCGATATGACGCAGCCGATGGCGTTTGTCCGCAACGAAATCGCCGCCTTTGCCGACAGCCACAAAACCATCAAATCCACGCCCAAGTTCGCTCCCGCCGGACAAAGCACGCAGTTCATTATCGGCGCGGCAGGCGAAACCGACCGCCAAATTATCCGCGCCGCCGGCGGCTTTTACCGCCATTACGGCCTCAAGCGCGTGTATTACTCGGGCTATGTGCCGGTATTGGAAGACAAACGCCTGCCGCCTTTATCGACGCAAGTGCCGCTGCGGCGCGAAAACCGGCTCTATCAGGCCGACTGGCTGATGCGTTTTTACGGCTTTTCCGACCATGAAATCTTAGATGACCAACAACCTTTCCTCGACTTAGATTTCGACCCCAAACTCGCTTGGGCGCTGCGCCACCGCGAATGGTTTCCCGTGCCGCTGCAACACGCACCGCTCGAAACCATCTTGCGCGTGCCCGGCATCGGCGTGAAGTCCGCCCGCAAAATCGTGCAGGCCCGCCGCTTCCGTATGATTACGATGGCACAGCTGCGCAAAATGGGCGTGGCGCTCAACCGCGCGCGCTATTTCATCACCCTACCCGAACCCAACCGCTACGCCGACTTAATCGACAGCCCGCAACTGCGCGGCCTGCTGCTGCAAAACACACGCTCCAAGTTCAGCCAAAGCGATGCCGTGCAAAGCGATTTATTTGGCTGAACCGTGCCGACAGGAATCCCATTCATGCGTTTCATCTTGCATTACGACGGCAGTTTCGACGGCCTCTTAACCGCCGTGTTCCAAGCCTATGCACGCAAATACCCGCTCGACAGCGTACACATTACCTGCGATGCCGACGACACCGATTTATTCGGCCAAAGCGAAACCATCGCCACCGAGCCGGAGCAGGCACAGCGCGTGTTTCAACGCTTGGAACGCCAAATCGGCTGCCGCGGCACGCTCAAATTGCTCTACGGCTTTTTATCCGCCACCCCCGAAATGCCCGACACCTTTTTACGCATCGTCCGCCTGGCGTTGGCGCAATCCGGCCGCCGCGACATTTTGAGCGACTACGGCCATTATGATGTGATGCAGTGGGCGAAATGGGTGAAAAGCGTCGGCCACGAAAAGCACCGCATGGAAGCCTTTGTGCGCTTTGAAGAAATGGAAAACGGGCTTTACCTCGCCCGCATCGAACCGCAATACGACGTACTGCCGCTGACCGTGCGCCATTTCCGCCAACGCTATCCCGCACAACAATGGGCGGTTTACGACATGCAGCGCGGCTACGGCATCTTTAACCATTCAGACGGCCTCCATCCAATCAGCGACTTAGCGCAATCCGGCATCGAAGCCCACTATTCCGACCGCGAACGCGATTACCAGCGGCTGTGGCAACGCTATTTCCACAGCACCACCATCCTCTCCCGCCGCAACCCGCGCCTGCACCGCCAGCAGATGCCGCAGCGTTACTGGAAATACCTAACCGAAAAACAGCCGGCATTCTGATTCAGACGGCCTCCCTAATTTGATTGGTCAACATGAATGATTTTTTAAGCCCAACTCCAAGCAGTCAAAGCATAATCCGCTGTATCCGCAGCAGCTTTTATCCGCCGCTGTAAACCTTTGCCTTCGAGGCCGTCTGAAACATTGTTCCCATTCCTGCAAAACCCTGTTTTCAGACGGCCTTTTCCTTTGCCAAACCTCCCCAAAACCGCTATCCTTTTCCCTTTTTTTCAGCTTCAACACCTTCACCATGAACATCATTTCCACCATCGCATCAGAATTAAACGCCACTGCCGCCCAAATCCAAGCCGCCGTCGAACTGCTTGACGACGGAGCCACCGTACCCTTTATCGCCCGCTACCGCAAAGAAGCCACCGGCGGGCTGGACGACACCCAACTGCGCCATCTCGCCGAGCGTCTGCAATACCTGCGCGAATTGGCAGAGCGCAAACAAACCGTTTTAAAAAGCATTGAAGAACAAGGCAAACTCACGCCCGAGCTTCAGACGGCCATCGAAGCAGCCGACAACAAAACCGCGCTCGAAGACCTCTACCTGCCCTACAAGCCCAAACGCCGCACCAAAGCCCAAATCGCCCGCGAAAACGGTTTGCAGCCTTTGGCGGAATTATTGTTACAAACGCCGTCTGAACACCCCGAAACCGCCGCCGAAGCCTATCTGAACGCGCAAGTGCCCGACACCAAAGCCGCGCTCGACGGCGCGCGCGCCATTCTGATGGAACAGTTCGCCGAAGATGCCGAGCTGCTCGGCAACTTGCGCGAAAAACTGTGGAGCGAAGCCGAAATCCATGCCCAAGTGGTTGTCGGACAAGAAGATGCCGGCGAAAAATTCAAAGACTATTTCGACCACCGCGAACCCGTCCGCAACATGCCCAGCCACCGCGCGTTGGCCGTATTGCGCGGCCGCAACGAAGGCGTGCTGCAAGTCGCCCTCAAATACCAGCCCGACGAAACCCCGATCACCGAGCAGAGCGAATACGAAAAAATCATCGCCAAACATTTCGGCATCGCCGATCAAGGCCGCCCCGCCGACAAATGGTTGCGCGACACCGTGCGCTTCACATGGCGCGCCAAAATCTTCCTCTCGCTGGAGCTTGAAGCCTTAGGCCGTCTGAAAGAAGCCGCCGACACCGACGCCATTACCGTATTCGCCCGCAACCTCAAAGACCTGCTGCTCGCCGCCCCAGCCGGCCGCCTCACCAGCATGGGTCTCGACCCCGGCTTCCGCACCGGCATCAAAACCGCCGTGGTGGACGACACCGGCAAACTGCTCGACACCGCCGTCGTCTATCTGCACCAAGAAAACAACGCCTTAACCACCCTTGCCCGCCTCATCAAACAACACGGCGTGAAACTGATTGCCATCGGCAACGGCACCGCCAGCCGCGAAACCGACAAACTCGCCGGCGAATTGGTCAAAGGCCTGCCTGAAATGGGGCTGCACAAAATCGTCGTTTCCGAAGCCGGCGCGTCCGTTTATTCCGCCTCCGAGCTGGCTGCCAAAGAATTCCCCGAGCTGGACGTTTCCCTGCGTGGCGCCGTCTCCATCGCCCGCCGCCTGCAAGACCCGCTGGCCGAATTGGTGAAAATCGACCCCAAATCCATCGGTGTCGGCCAATACCAGCACGATGTCAACCAAAGCCAACTCGCCAAATCACTGGATGCCGTGGTGGAAGACTGTGTGAACGCTGTCGGCGTAGACGTGAACACTGCCTCCGCCCCCCTGCTGGCGCGCATTTCCGGCCTCAACAGCACGCTGGCACAAAACATCGTTGCCTACCGTGACGAAAACGGCGCATTCGACAGCCGCAAAAAACTCCTCAAAGTACCGCGCCTCGGCGAAAAAACCTACGAGCAGGCCGCAGGCTTCTTGCGCATCAATGGCGGCAAAGAACCGCTGGATGCATCTGCCGTCCACCCCGAAGCCTACCCCGTCGTCGCCAAAATGCTCGACGACCTGCACATCAAAGCCGCCGATCTCATCGGCAACCGTGAAAAAATCAAACAAATCAAGCCCACCAGCTACACCACCGAGCAATTCGGCCTGCCCACCATCATGGACATCCTCGCCGAACTCGAAAAACCCGGCCGCGACCCGCGCGGCGAATTTCAGACGGCCACCTTTGCCGAAGGCATCAACGAAATCAGCGATTTACAAGTCGGCATGATTTTGGAAGGCGTCGTGAGCAACGTCGCCAACTTCGGCGCATTCGTCGACATCGGCGTACACCAAGACGGCCTCGTCCACATCTCCGCCTTGTCGAATCGGTTCGTCCAAGACCCGCGCGAAGTCGTGAAAGCCGGCGACGTAGTCAAAGTAAAAGTGCTGGAAGTCGACGCCGCCCGCAAACGCATCGCCCTAACCATGCGCTTGGATGACGAAGCAGGCAACGCTTCGGTAAGAAGCGACAGGCCGTCTGAAAACCGACGCAATGATAGCGGTAGAAGCCAGCGTAACCAGCGCGAGCAGACACCGGCTAATTCGGCAATGGCGGATGCGTTTGCGAAGTTGAGACGATAGAAATTTCTTTAAATTATCAAGATTATATTTCAATAATTACAAAGGAAAATATTATGAAATCAAATAGTAAATATATAAACAAGTACACGAGAATGGTTAAAGATGTTGAAAGTTTTAAGAGCCATATGAAGAACACAATGCAAAAACGTATTACTGACTTGTTAAGTCAACTAACTGACGGTATTCACGAACGTGATCAAATTATGGCACTTTCTTTACTAGGAGCTATTGCAGGCCACAACACATTTTTATTTGGCCCTCCCGGAACTGCTAAAAGTCTGATTTCTCGCCGTTTAGCAAGTGCATTTGAAAATCCGCATTATTTTGAATATTTAATGAACCGTTTCAGTACTCCCGAAGAAGTATTTGGACCGGTGTCTATCAAAGCTTTAAAAGAAGATCGTTACATTCGCCAAATTCAAGGTTATTTACCAACCGCTGATTTTGCGTTTTTAGATGAAATTTGGAAAGCAAGCCCTGCTATTTTGAATAATCTATTAACAATTATTAATGAACGTATATTTAAAAATGGTGATGAGCAAATCGAAGTGCCTCTAAAGGCTTTAATTGCAGCTTCCAATGAAATTCCACCTGAAAATCAAGGTTTGGAGGCTTTATATGACCGCTTTATTCTTCGCTTATTTGTACCACCCATTGAACAAGAGGAAAATTTCAACCAGCTTTTAGACAGTAAACCAAGTAATGATAAGCTTGAAATTAGCTCTAATTTGCGAATTAACTACCACGAGCTTACTAAATGGCGCGACCAGCTTCATGAAGTCAAGTTGAATGAAGATACTCTTTTAATTATCAAATCTATCCGAAAAGAACTGACTGAACGATTTGATGAATTGGGTGTTTATATATCAGATCGCCGTTGGCAACGTGCTGCTACACTTTTAAAAGCCGCTGCATTTTGTAATGGGCGGAGAGAGACTAATCATAGTGATGTTACTTTATTAAAATATTGTTTGTGGACAACACCTGATAATCGAGAAGCAGTGGAAAAAATTGTGATGAATTCGGTAAAATCTTGTGGATTTAATACTGATGTTGATTTAGCTGCCTTAGATAGAGAGAAAGAGAGCTTAGATAAAGAAATTAATAAAGAACTCTATTATTCCAAAGACATTTATCAAACAATAACATTACCTGATGGGCGACAATATTTTAAAGTTATTTGGGAAGATGTAGGTAATGACCCTTTGTATATTAAATGTTCATATTTAAAAACTAATCAAGATTTTAATCTTGTCAACAGTAATGGCAATGGATACCCACATATAACTGGTAACTTTAATGGTCAAGGATCTTGTAAATTAGAATACAAAAATTACTATCATAGAACCGCCACTTTTACTCCTAAAGTTTTGTTTCATAAAGGTGATAAGAAAGAAGATATAAACATTAGATTAATTGAATCTCTTGCCCAGTCTGTTTCAGAAATTCGTAAGCAACTTGTCGATGTGTTAAAACAGGTTGAGAAAAAACATACAGACTACCAGAAATTCCTACAAAGCCCGTTTGTCACACAATCCGATATTGATGTTGCCGTCTCAGGAATCTTAGATCAAATTGATAAACTTAATTTGCGAATTAAAGATTGTGAGCGTTTGGAATCATTATGTCGTTAAATAGCAAATTATCTGAACAAATCCGTTGGATTAAAGCCTCATTGAAAACAGATTATGCAGATCTGTTCAAACGGTATGGGTCTTTAAATGAGCAAATTCAACAACGATTGGTTGATTGGCAACATAAAATTCGATTGAATCTATTGCAGAAAAATCCTTTTATTGTGCATGAAAACAACTTAGCTAAAAGTAAGACAGGAACTTTTGATCAAACATTGATCAATGACTACCAAAATTTCTGCCAGCAAATAGGGAGGCCGTCTGAAAAAGATTTTTGGCAGGCAGAGTTGAAGAAAAATGAAAAAGTAAAAAAAGACCAAAAAAGCTTGCTTTTGAAACTTTTTACTGATAAATGGCAGCAGCAATTAGACCACGCAAAAGCACAATGGTATTTAGAGCAGTTAAATCAACTGAGACAGGAATTTCTAACAGGAGTTAAACAGGATTTAGATCTCATTCGGCAACTTGCCCAACAATTAGAGCAATTCGGGCTTGAGGCAGGATTATGGCTGGATAATAGTATTGGCAACCTAAGTGATCAAAATATTGAAGAAATGAAGCGCTGGTTGAATTATCTAAGTCAAGATAAGACCGCCAAACAAATTGCAGAATTACTTGGAAAAATGCGCCAAATTGAACAGTCTGAAAAAATTGAGCAAGTAAAGCAAACTGTATATATGAATAATCCTAAAGTGGATATTAATTCACGAGAGGAAATCATCGGATTACGCTTAAGTAAAGATTTAGAACATGTATTGCCATCCGAATTGGCTTTAATGGCAGATGAAGATACTTCAGTCTTATTTGATTTGAAGTTTTTAGAATCTAAGTTAATGTGTTTTGAATTACAAGGTATTATTTATGAAGATGCACCTGTAGAAATCACCGTGGAGCAAACAACCAAAGATGATGAAACACTTGGCCCGATGATTTTATGTATAGATACCAGTGGTTCCATGCAGGGATTGCCTGAAAATATTGCTAAGGCGATGGCTTTATTTTTAGGTATAAAAGCAAAAAGTCAAAATCGCTCTTGTTTTATTATCAATTTTTCAACCAAAATTGAAAGTTTTGAAATTACCGATACAACGGGAATATCAAAACTAATTGAGTTTCTACAAAAATCTTTTCATGGCGGTACAGACGCTGCTCCAGCATTAAATTATGCTTTAGAAATGATGGGGCAAGATAACTATAAAAAAGCAGATTTGCTGATGATTTCTGATTTTATTATGAGTAGTTTATCTGAAGACGTACTAGATGCAATAGCGCTTCAACGTAAAGAAGGTAATCAATTTAATTCTTTAGTCATTGGTAATACATTTATGTATGAGCGATTAAAAACTCATTTTGATCATGAGTGGATATTCAATCCACATGAACAAAAAATTCATGAACTTACATACTTTACACAAAACCTCTAGTTAAACAAACAACTAGACTAGAAAAATATCATTAAAAAGGCACCTGTGTATACAAGTGCCTGTTGTAAAGATAGCAAATATAGCTTAAATCAGCTACCCATCAATTTCAAACGTTGGCCCGGAGTCACTGTGCGGGTATTACGGTTCCAACGGCGGATATCATTAATATCCACATTGAAGCGGCTTGCAATGGTATTCAAAGTATCGCCTTTACGCACGGTATAAGAAACATTACGCACGGCATTACGTTGGGTTGATGCCGCAGTAACTTTCAGCACTTGGCCTTTACGGATGCTGTTACCTTTGATGTTATTTACCGTGATCAAATCAGCAACACTGAGATTGTAGCGTTGGGAAATATTAAATAACGTATCTCCTGCTTCTACGCGGTGAGTGTTATTTGCCAGTTTCGCAGCAGCATTGGCACGAGCCAATCGGGTTTCGGTACGTTGCTGTTGTTTTGCTCGACTTGCGATAATTCGATCAGTGCGGGCTTTGGTAGCTGAATCTGCTTCAAATTGAGCCAAGCTGTTTCTCACGCTTTCAGCAGCATTCAAACGATTTTGTTCTGCATCATCAACCAGGGCCAATAAAGGATCTTGTGCTTCGGAAGATGCCGGAGCACGGTTAGGTAAAGTAGCATCATTTTCAGCTACATCCACAGGCGCGTCTGAAGGTGCCGGTTTTTCAGGAGCAGGAGTGGCTGATGTTTGGGTTGGCAACGGTAAAGGTTCTGCTACTGCTACAGTAATGGCATCAACCGGAGCTGAGTTTTCGGCAATCAATGAGGCTGCAATGGAAATCGGTGCGGGAGCTGCTGGAGTTTCAGCAGTTTCTTTTACCGGCTCTGATTTAGCTGCCAAAATGGTAATCGGCGAAAGATTCGATTCTACTTGTTTACTGTCAGAAATACCGTTAATTTGCTGAACGGTCACTACGTTAGTTTCGTAACGTTCGGGAAGTTGAATGTTTTCGGGAAGTTGAATGTTTGTAGCTTGCGCAACCTGTACGATTTCAGGAGTATTAACCTCTTTTTTGCTTGGTTGGGTTAATGCAGCAATATTAATGCCTGAATCAATAGCGGGTTTGCCTGTGAACTTGCGGTCGGTTGAGTCATTATCCCACGCAAGCTGAATATCATTTCTAATGCTTCGATAGTTTTTCTCGAAAGTAGAAGTAGCATGAGCCGGCAAAAGAAGTTTGCGGTTTGCTTTGGGAACAAATACAGAACCATTAAAAGCCGGATTCAAAGCTAAGAATTCACTTTCGCTGATGTTGGCCATTTTGGCGATTGAATTTGTGTCAAGCGGCTTATCTAATGCAACTGCTTTAAAGTAAGGTTTATTTTCAATTTCACTCAAACCCATACCAAAGGCTTGGGGATTATTGACAATATTTCTTACGGCCAGCAATTTGGGAACATAATTGCGAGTTTCGGCAGGCATACGAAGATTTTCATAAACCGGGTTCAAACCTTGTGCGCGGGCACGTTTGATTGCTCGGCTTACGTTACCTTCCCCCCAGTTGTATGCGGCTAGAGCAAGCGACCAGTCGCCAAACATACCGTGCAGATATTCGAGATAGTTCAATGCTGCGTTAGTGGCAGCATACACATCGTGACGACCATCATATTGTGCGGTACGCTCTAAACCGAAGTGACGGCCGGTAGCAGGCATAAACTGCCATAAACCGGAAGCGCCAACATGAGATTTAGCTTTGGTAACAAATGCGCTTTCAATAAAGGGAAGTAAAGCGATTTCCGCAGGCATATTGCGCTTTTTGACTTCATTGGCAATATGGTACATATAAGGTTTGCTGCGGTTGATGGTGCGGTCGAAATAAGCGCGACCTGCTGAGAATTTGCTTTCGTGACGGCGTACAAGTTCTGAGTTTACTTCTGCCATGCGGAAGTCTTTACGCATAACATTCCAAAGGCTGCCTGAAGCAATATTTTTTTGCTCTTGGTCCAGTAATGATGAGTTTAACCGCATCATTGCCATGCCTGTTTGAGTAGAAGGAGCTGCATGAGTATATGCGGCACCAGAAACTGCCGATACGCCTGTAACGGCTAGGGCTATAGATTTTAGTTTCGCCATAGTCTCAAGAAATTCTAAATAGTTAATTTATAATGGGGCAGATGTTAATGTTTTGAAAGGATTCAGTCAAGAAGATATTGCAAAATATTTGAGATAATTTATATATTTACCCAGTAAACCATACTGATTGGGAATATTTTTAAGAGTATATTTTATCCCTTTGTCTTTCTGTTTTTTACAAAAGGTACTTTGAATGGAATATGAAAAATTGTCGCGGTGGTTCACCGATACCGATATGGGGATTTATACATCGACACTGGAGCGGCATTTTTTTGAGCAGTCTTCCGCTGATTTTTTCGTAAATAAATCCGTGCAATTCGGTATGGAAGAATGGTTGAGGCCGTCTGAAAAATGTATTTGTATCGGCAAGGATATCTATATGGATACGGCCGTATGGGCTTGGGAACAAAGCACATTAGATTTGCTGCTAATGCCGCATACTTTGGAAACAAATACTTCAACAGAACAAATACTTTCTCAAGCTTTTCAAACTTTAAAGCCTGAAGGCAGAATCATTCTGACAGGGTTTAACCCTTATTCGCTTTGGCGTTTGCGCAATTGGTTTAACGGTAAATATCTGCCGGAAGCACGATATTGCCACCCTCTTCCGGATTTGAAAAAACAACTTGAAGCAATCGGTTTTCAAATAGAACTTGGCAAATTTATGGTGTACCTGCCACCTTTTAAAACCAACGACGCAATGAAGCTTTTCCAATTTATGGAAGCAGCGGGAAACCGTTGGTGGCCACATGCTGCCTCTGTATATGGCTTGGTGCTGAAAAAACGCGTGGCAGGTATGAGGCTTACCGAGGAATGGTCGGAAGCGGTTGAAAACAATATAGAAGTGGTTTTAGGTAGTGCAAAATGGAAAGTTGATTAAAAGTCTACACTCAGAATATTCAAACCAAAGCTAGAACAAACAGACCAACTTCAAAACTAATAATCGGCAATAAAATGTAAAGATAATGAAGCATTAATTTGTAAAATTTAAAAATTTCTTTACATTTTGAAAATTTATTTGTTACAATCACTCTGGAAACAACATTGGTGAAAACGTTTAATAACTAAAAAATGAAAGGTGTTAAGATGAACTCTACACTCACTTTCTTCTTCGTGATTTTCTGCGGCCTGTTGTTGATTGTTATCAATAAGAAATTGTTAATGGGGAAAAAACAATATATCCATGCTTTCAATAATATCTATGAGCAGCTGAAATGCCGCCACGATATCATTCCTAATTTAATAGATGCTTCAAAGGTTTATTTAGGTCGTGATCAAGCTGCTATTTCAGCGGTTGCTTGTGCCAGACAGCGCGCCGAAGCAGTTTTATCAGCAGCTTCTGCCAATCTTGATGAAAATTCCGTTTCTTCCCTCGGAGCGGTAGAAACCGAATTAAATGAGGCTTTATCTAATTTACAATCCGTAATTAAAACCTATCCCGAATTGAAAAAAGATAAATTAATTATCGATTTGATGGATATTTTAGAAAGTTCTGAAAACCGCGTGGCGTATGCCAAGCAAAATTACAATAATTCAGCCGTCTCATACAACGAAATGCGCAATGCTTTCCCTGCAAATATTTTCGCCGGATTTCTCGGCCATGGTAGAAAAGCTGCTTTGTTATCATTTGAAGACAGTGCTGCCGTACGGATGACATCAAGAATTCTACTGTAAATCTTTAATCCAACTTATTCAAAGGGAACCATGTATGGTTCCCTTTTTATCATCTAAATCTTTTCAAAATGATTAGATAACATAAACACATGAAATAAAGTCAAAAAATACCTGCCTGAAAACTCCCTTTCAGACAGGCATTTTTTTACATACCAAGCTTTTCAGACGGCCTTACCTTGCCGGTTCATCCATCCAATCCACTTTATTCATCTTACGCACAATAACCCATTCGTCACGGTTGGAACCTACCGTGCCGTAGTAGTTGAAACCGTAGGCAAGCTGGGCGTAGCCGCCGATCATGTGGGTGGGTTTCAGAATGGCGCGGGTAACGGAATTGTGGATGCCGCCGCGTTTTTGCGAAACCTCACCCGCTGGGGTGTGGACGATTTTTTCCTGTGCGTGGTACATCAGGATCATGGTTTCGGGGATGCGTTGGCTCACCACGGCGCGGCAGGCGATGGTGCCGTTGGCGTTGAACACTTCCACCCAGTCGTTATCGACAATGCCGGCTTTCTTGGCATCGATTTCGGAAATCCACACGTGCGGGCCGCCGCGGAACAGGGTGAGCATGCGCAGGTTTTCCGAATAGGTGCTGTGGATGCCCCATTTTTGGTGCGGCGTGAGGAAGTTAAGCGTAATTTCCTTGTTGCCGTTGGGGTATTTGCCGAGCAGTTTTTTGGTGGTTTTGAAATCGACGGCGGGCTTGTACACGCACAGATGTTCGCCGAAATCACGCATCCATTTGTGGTCTTGGTAGAACTGCTGGCGGCCGGTGATGGTGCGCCACGGAATCAATTCGTGCACGTTGGTATAGCCGGCGTTGTAGCACACCTCTTCGCTTTCCACGCCCGACCAAATCGGTGAGGTAACGATTTTGCGCGGCTGGGCGACGATGTCGCGGAAACGGATGGCGGTGTGCTCGCTCGATTTAATCAGGTGCGAGTGGTCGCGGCCGGTGGCTTTGCTCAACGCTTCCCATGCTTTAACGGCAACGTGGCCGTTGGTTTCGGGCGCGAGGGTCAGCACCATTTCGCAGGCATCAATGGCGGTTTCGATTTTCGGCTGGCCTTTGCCCACGCCGGTTGCTTGTACGCCGTTGAGTTTGCGCAGGAATTCGACTTCGTGCTTGGTATCCCAAGCCATGCCTTTGCCGTTGTTGTTGATTTTTTCCAGCAACGGGCCGACCGAAGTGAATTTTTCGTAAATCGCGCCGTAATCACGTTCGACGACGGTAATTGCGGGCATGGTTTTGCCGGGAATCGGATCGCATTCGCCGTGTTTCCAGTCTTTCGGGTCAAACGGCTGGCCGAGTTCCTGCGGGCTGTCATGCATCAGCGGAGTGAGCACGATGTCTTTGCGCACGCCGATGTAATCTTTGGCCAACTCGCTGAATTTTTTGGCGAAACCTTTGTAAATTTCCCAGTCGGTTTTACTTTGCCACAGCGGCTGCACGGCCTCGGTGAGCGGGTGGATAAACGGGTGCATATCCGAGGTGTTGAGGTCGTCTTTTTCGTACCATGTGGCGGTCGGCAATACGATATCGCCGTACAGGCAGGTGGTGGACATGCGGAAATCGAGTACGGTCAGCAGGTCGAGTTTGCCTTCTGCGGCGGGGCGCACGGTAATTTCAGACGGCTTGATGCACTCTTCGTCGTTTTCGTCGCTCAACACGGCGTTTTGCGTGCCCAGCAGGTATTTCAGGAAATACTCATGGCCTTTGCCCGAAGAACCGAGCAGGTTTGAACGCCACACAAATAGGTTGCGCGGGAAGTTTTGCGGGTTGTCGGGGTCGTTACACGCCAGATCCAGCGAACCGTCTTTCAGACGGCCTGCCACATATTGAGCCGTATCCACTCCTGCGGCATCGGCTTGGTCGGCAATATCCAAGGGGTTTGCACCCAATTGCGGCGCGCTCGGCAGCCAGCCCATGCGTTCGGCTTTGGCGTTGTAATCGATCATGGAGAGCTTGCTCATATCGCCGTCGGCATCCGGTGCAAGAATTTCATCTACATGCACTTTTTCATGCCGCCATTGGCTGGTATGGGCATAGAAGAACGAGGTGCTGTTCATTTGGCGCGGCGGGCGGTGCCAGTCGGTGGCAAACGTCAACGGAATCCAGCCGCTTTGCGGGCGCAGTTTTTCTTGGCCTACATAGTGGCACCAGCCGCCGCCGGATTTACCGATAGAGCCGCACATCATCAGCATATTGATGATGCCGCGATACGCCATGTCCATGTGGTACCAGTGGTTCAATCCGGCACCGACAATCACCATGCTGCGGCCTTCGGTGTCGTGGGCGTTTTGGGCGAACTCGCGGGCTACCTGAATCACCAGCTCCGGTTTCACGCCGGTGTGTTTTTCCTGCCATGCCGGCGTGTAAGGCTTGTCGTCGAAATAATCTTTGGCAACATTTTCGCAGCCCAAACCGTTGTCCACACCGTAGTTGGCCACCATTAGGTCGAACACGGTTGCTACCAACGCGGTTTCGCCGTTGGCCAGCGGAATGCGTTTGGCGGGCACTTTGCGGTAAATCATGTCGTCGCACTCGCCGCCGAAGTAGGTAAAGCCTACGTTTACCACTTCATCGGCGCGTTCTTTCAGCGATAAAGCGGCATGAACTTCTTTATCTTGTGCGCGGGTTTCCAAGTTCCATTTTTGACTGCCGTCCCAGCGGAAACCAATAGAGCCGTTGGGCAGGCAGAGGCCGTCTGAAAGCTCGTCCCATACCAAAGTTTTCCAATCGGCATTTTGTTCTTCGCCGAATGCGGCCAATTCGGACGCGCGCAAGAAATATTTAGGCGCATAGCCTTTGCCGTCGGCATCCAAGCGCACCAATACGGGCATATCGGTTAAGCGGCGCACATAATCGGTGAAATAAGGAGAAAGATTGTCGATGTGGAACTCTTTCAGAATCACATGACCCATCGCCATCGCCAAAGCTGCGTCGGTACCTTGTTTCGGCGCCAGCCAAATATCGCCGAACTTCGCCATTTCGCCGAAGTCGGAAGACACGGCCACTGTTTTGGTGCCTTTGTAGCGCACTTCGGTGTAGAAGTGGGCATCGGGCGTGCGCGTCATCGGCACGTTGGAACCCCACACCATCAGATAGTTGGCGTTATACCAGTCGGCAGATTCGGCAACGTCGGTTTGCTCGCCCCAAATTTGCGGGCTGGCAGGCGGCAAGTCGCAATACCAGTCGTAAAACGACAGCGGCACACCGCCGATTAAGCCCAAATAACGCGCACCGGCAGCGTAGCTTACCATCGACATAGCGGGAATCGGCGAGAAACCGAACACGCGGTCGGGGCCGTAGTTTTTAATGGTGTAAGCATTGGCCGCAGCCACCATTTCATTGGCTTCGTCCCAAGACGTACGCACGAAGCCGCCCAAGCCGCGTTGGGTTTTGTACGATTTGGCGCGGTTTTCGTCTTCTACAATCCATGCCCAAGCTTCAATCGGCGACATGGTTTTTCGCGCTTCACGCCACATTTCCGCCAACACCCCGCGCATCATCGGGTATTTCACACGTTGGGCGGAATACACATACCAGCTGTAAGAAGCACCGCGCGGACAGCCCCGCGGCTCGTGGTTGGGCAAATCGGGGCGGGTACGCGGATAGTCGGTCTGCTGGGTTTCCCAAGTAATCAGGCCGTTTTTCACATAAACTTTCCAACTGCACGAACCGGTACAGTTCACACCGTGGGTGGAGCGCACCACTTTATCGTGCTGCCAGCGGCTGCGGTAGGCATCTTCCCATTTGCGGTCTTCTTCGGTGAGCACACCGTGCCCGTCGGCAAAGGGTTCGTGTTTTTGGCTGAAAAATTTCAGGCGGTCTAAAAAGTGGCTCATGGCGGGTTCCTTATGCTTATGTCCGGCAGGAAATGCCTGTCTGAAAATAATTTTTTTACGCCTTAAAATATAATCCAGCCACCTGCAGGAAAATATGCGCCGAAAGGGTTTAATCCGAAAGAAAAAGGCGGAGAAAAAAAACGCTTTTTAAGTAGATGCCTAGTTCTTTGGAAGTAATCAAAGAACCGGCATAAAAAGAAATACATCGGCAACCGGCATAATTTTAAAACACGGCCTTTCGCCTTACATCAAAGCTGCGTTGATGAAACCGGAACAGAAATCCGATTCTCAAGTGTGTTTTCAGAGAGCTTGCTAAGCGGTTTTCTGGCTTTGAAAATCCGCTGCGCTACCGAAGCAAAAGCTACAGATGCAAAGCAAAGAGTAGAGCAAGATTGGGTGAGGTCTTTATTCACATACGCGGTGGATTTCTGCATTGTGCGCTGCTCACTTGCGTATCACGTGATATAACAAATCAACTTGTTTTGATACAAGGCGGCAAAGCGCGGCTACGCCAAAACAGAGATAAGTTTATTCGCGATATGTCCGCACTCGCTGTACTGCTTCAGCTTGAACGGCATCCACATCTGTTCTTTTGCAAAAGTCTCAATAAAAACAAACCTCTTAAGAAAATATTCTTAAGAGGTTTGAAAATTTGGCACGCCCACGGGGAATCGAACCCCGGTTACCGCCGTGAAAGGGCGATGTCCTAACCGCTAGACGATGGGCGCGGATTTGATTTTGATTCTTGGCGCACCCGGAGCGATTCGAACGCCCGACCCTCTGGTTCGTAGCCAGATACTCTATCCAACTGAGCTACGGGTGCGTATCTCACTACGCTTCGTTAGTGCTGTGAATCAAGAATTGAAATAATAATAGCATTGCTTTATGTTGTCTAGCCTTTATTGGCAAAAAATTTATAATAATATGAATTTATTTAAATTTATTTTTTTGAATATATTGTCATTTATCTTATATTCAATTTAAAGAGCCTAAAAGCTAAAAAAGCCGCTTTCAATAAGCGGCTTTTTTTAACCAATGAGTTTATTCGTCGGCAAATAAACTCTTAAACCAAAGAACGATGCTGTCGTAAGTACGGCCAAACCAACCCGCTTCTTCTACGGTATTTAAAGCTACCACGTTTTTTTCAGCCAAGACGGTATTGCCATTCATAACTTTCAGCTTGCCTAAAACCTGCCCTTTTTGAATAGGTGCCAATACGGGCTGTACCGTTTCCAAAATCGGTTTAATATTTTGCCCTTCACCATGAGGAATCGTCACATACGAAGCGTTTAAGAAACCTACATTTACGGCATTGGAACTGCCTTTATATACCTTCACCTGGGAAATGGTTTGATTAGCATCGTATAATTTGGGCGTATCGTAAGCCTGCAAAGCCCAGTTCAATAATTTGCTGCTTTCTGACGCACGAGCTTCTGTGCTTTCCGTGCCGACGACAACGGAAATCACACGGCGGCCGTTGCGTTTGCTGGAGGCCACCAAGTTGTAACCTGCGCTACTGGTATGGCCGGTTTTCAAACCGTCTACGTTGGGATCGCGATACAGCAGCAAATTGCGGTTCGGCTGTTCGATGTTATTGTATTTAAACGATTTCATCGCATAAATCGGATAATATTTAGGGAAATCGCGGATAATTGCACCTGCCAAAATCACCAAATCGTTAACGCTAGTGAGATGGCCTTCTCCCGGCAAACCGGTACTATTGGTGTAAACAGTATTTTTCATGCCCAAGCGTTTGGCTTCCGCATTCATCATGGTAGCGAAACCCTCTTCGCTACCGCCGATGGCTTCTGCCAAAGTAATGGCGGCATCGTTACCTGACTGAACAATCAAACCTTTAATCAAATCGCTAACGCTGGCCGGTTTTTTAGGATCCAAAAACATGCGTGATCCTTCGGCTTTCCAACCTTTTTCAGACACGGTCAGCATTTGGTCGGGTTTTAACGTGCCGTTGTCTAATGCTTTAAAAGCCAAATAAGCAGTCATCAGTTTGGTAAGAGAAGCCGGCTCGATTTGGGCATTCAGATTTTTTTCAGCGAGAATTTGGCCGCTTTGCGCATCTTTCACGATATAAGCTGTGGCGGAAATTTCAGGCAGGGGAACTGCCGCAGGTGTGGCTGTTTGCGCGGGAGCGTTAGCTTGCGGAGCAGGAACAGTGGCAAAGGCTGAGCTGCAAACAAAAGCGGCCGTCATCAGGCCGAGTAAGGTTTTCTTCATGTAGTTCAACTTCTTTAAATGTTTATGAGTGATACAAGCCGTCTGTATTTTCAGACGGCCTGTTAATAGTTGGGTAAACTATGCAGACGCGGTAAAGCGGTTTCACGCCTGATTTAGCCGGCTTGCGGTTTGAAGCAAGCCTTTGGTTATAGAGGCGCATTATACCTATTAATGTGTTCATTTGCTAAGATTTTTCTTGCTTTCAGACGGCCTGCGGAGTATGGTTTCAGGTTTATTCAGATATTATTTAACTTGGTGCTTACCAAGTTTGCACGGGCGGCAGAATATTAAAAATGCAGCTTTAGACTTGGGCGGTTTGTTTTTTACACACGGCTCAAATAAATAAGAATATATACTTTTGATTATCATAATATTATGAGCACTCTTTCTTATTCCGACTATCTTATCCGCATTCTCAACGCATCTGTTTATGATGTAGCCGTAGAAACACCTCTTGAACCAGCCCGCGGCCTTTCGCATCGTGCCGGTAATCATATTTTACTCAAGCGCGAAGATTTGCAGCCTGTGTTTTCTTTCAAAATCCGTGGCGCGTATAACAAAATGTCCAAACTTTCTAAAGATGCGTTGGCTCGCGGCATTATTGCAGCCAGCGCGGGAAATCATGCACAAGGGGTTGCTTTGTCGGCGCAGCGCTTGGGTTGCCGTGCCGTAATCGTGATGCCGGAAACAACTCCACAAATCAAAGTGGACGCAGTACGAAACCGCGGCGGCGAAGTGGTGCTTAAAGGCGTGTCGTACAATGATGCCTATGATTATGCGGTCGAACTTGCCGAAAAAGAAGGCTTAACCTACATCGCGCCGTTCGATGATCCGGATGTGATTGCCGGACAAGGAACCATCGGCATGGAAATCTTGCGCCAAACTTCCAGCAAAATCGATGCGATTTTTGTACCTATCGGCGGCGGCGGTTTGGCTGCGGGCATTGCCGCTTTTATCAAGCAAGTCCGCCCTGAAATCAAAATTATCGGCGTGCAAACCCACGATTCATGTTGTATGAAGGTTTCTATTGCCGAAGGCAAACGGGTCGAGCTGAAAGATGTAGGGTTGTTTTCAGACGGCACGGCTGTGAAGCTGGTTGGAGAAGAAACATTCCGTATCTGTCGCGATTTGTTAGACGATATCATTACTGTCGATACCGATGCTATTTGCGGTGCTATCAAAGATATTTTCGACGACACCCGCAGCATTATGGAGCCTGCCGGTGCGCTCGCACTGGCAGGCTTGAAGGCTTACGTTAACCGTAATCAAGCGGAAGGCGAAACCTTGATTGCTGTCACCAGCGGTGCGAACATCAACTTCCACCGTTTGCGCCATGTGTCGGAACGTAGTGAGTTGGGCGAAGGTAACGAAGGCATTTTTGCCGTGTCCATTCCCGAAAAGCCCGGCAGCTTCTTGAAGTTTGTCAACGTTATTGGCAGCCGCAATATCACGGAATTCAACTACCGCTACGGCGACGATCAAATCGCGCATATTTTCGTCGGTATTCAGACGGCCGGTTTGCAAGACTTGGCCAAAATCAGTGCCGAACTTACCGCCGCCGGCTTGCCGAACACCGATTTAACTAACAACGAAATTGCCAAAATCCACACGCGCTACATGGTTGGCGGTCGCACGCACAAAGTAGCCAACGAGCGCGTTGTCAGCTTCGAGTTTCCCGAACGCCCGGGCGCATTGGCTAAATTCTTAAGCAATATGCAAACCGACTGGAACATCACCCTCTTTCATTACCGCAATCACGGGGCGGATTACGGCAGAGTGCTGGTCGGCGTGGACGTGCCCGAACAAGATTGCGAAGCCTTTGCGGAATTTCTCGACGGGCTGGGCTATGTTTACGAAGACGAAACCCATAATGCAGCCTATAAGCTCTTTTTGGGCTGAATGTAACTAAGGCCGTCTGAACAGTAAACTTGACATAGCGCAATCAAGATTGAAATAAAATACCCGAAAATTTAATTTTTCAGCTTTTTTCATGAATAATATGGTCTAAATCAAATTATTCAAAACAGCTAACCCAAACAACTCAATACACATAAGGAGTATGTTCACATGAAACTTTATTTAGCTTTTATTTCCGCAGCCGTATTAGGTTTGACTGCTTGTTCGCAAGAGCCTGCACAACAAGCTCCGGCAGCCGAAGCCCCTGCCGCAGCCAGCGCAGCTGCATCTGAACCTGCTGCGGCCGAACCCGCTGCTGCCGCTTCCGAAGCGGCTCCTGCGGCTGCCGCCGATGCTGCGTGCAGCACCGTAGTGGAATCCGACGATGCGATGAAATACAACGTGTCTGAAATCAATATCAGCAAGGCATGTAAAGAGTTCACCATCACTTTGAAACACGTCGGCAAAATGCCTAAAGCCGCAATGGGTCACAATATTGTGATTACCAAAGCGGAAGATGTGGATGCTGTAACCAAAGACGGTGCTTCTGCAGGTGCTGAAGGCGACTACATTAAGGCGGGCGATGAGCGCATTGTTGCTTCTACCAAACTCATCGGCGGCGGCGAAGAAACCAGCATTACCGTAGATACCGGTAAATTTGCGGCCGGCAACCAATATGAATTCTTCTGCTCGTTCCCCGGCCACCTCGGTTTGATGCGCGGCAAAGTGAACTTGGCAGATTAATTTTCACCGGCTGAAATAAAAACACTCACAAGCTTTCATGGCTTGTGAGTGTTTTTTATAGCGGAATGAAACGGAATTAGCCCAAATCAAATGCCTTGTGCAGCACGCGGGTTGCCAATTCCATGTATTTTTCGTCGATTAGCACCGATACTTTGATTTCCGAAGTAGAAATCATTTGAATGTTGATGCCTTCTTCGGCCAAAGTGCGGAACATTTTAGACGCAACGCCAACATGCGAACGCATACCCAAACCAACGATAGACACTTTGCATACAGTATCATCGCCGTCGATTTCTGCGGCACCGATGCTCTCTTTCAAGCCGTTCAGCAACTCCAACACGGGCTTGTATTCGCCGCGCGGTACGGTGAATGAAAAGTCAGTTGTGCCTTCCGCGCCGACATTTTGGATAATCATGTCCACTTCGATGTTGGCATTGGCTACCGCGCCGAGAATTTGGTAAGCCACACCGGGTTTGTCCGGCACGCCGCGCACGTTGACACGGGCTTGGTTTTTGTCGAATGCAATACCGGATACGGCTGCTCTTTCCATGTTGTTGTCCTCTTCAAAGGTAATTAATGTACCGCTACCGCCCTCTTGCAGGCTGCTCAACACGCGCAGGCGGACTTTGTATTTGCCGGCGAATTCCACCGAACGGATTTGTAAAACTTTCGAGCCTAAGCTTGCCAGCTCCAGCATTTCTTCAAAAGTTACCGTATCCAGACGACGGGCCTCCGGCACGACGCGCGGGTCGGTGGTATAGACGCCGTCCACATCGGTATAAATCTGGCACTCATCGGCTTTTAAAGCGGCAGCCAATGCAACGGCCGAAGTATCCGAACCGCCGCGGCCCAATGTGGAAATGTCGCCGTTGGCATTCACGCCTTGGAAACCGGCCACAATCACCACTTTGCCTTCTTTCAAATCGGCACGCATGACTTTGTCGTCGATGTCTTCGATACGCGCTTTGGTGTGGGCGTTGTCGGTTCTCACCGGTACTTGCCAGCCGGTATAGCTCTTGGCATCTACGCCGATGTTTTTCAACGCCATCGCCAACAGGCCGATGGTAACTTGTTCGCCCGTGGATAATACAACGTCCAATTCGCGCGGGTCGGGGAAATCCTGCATTTCGTGCGCCAATGCAACCAAGCGGTTGGTTTCACCGCTCATGGCAGATACCACCACAACGACATCGTGGCCTTCTGCGCGGGTTTTGGCGACACGTTTGGCTACGTTTTTGATGCGTTCGGCGGAGCCTACTGAAGTGCCGCCGTATTTTTGTACGATTAACGCCATTTTTCGTGCTTTCTTGATTGATGTTATGGATGCAACGGAAGATTAGTTGCGCTTGGAAAAATTCGTAACATTATTACTATTTTTACCGTTAAACACAAGGTGCTGCCGCGCGTAAAAAGGTCTCATTATGCGCCTTATTTCGCGGCTGATAAAGTATAAAAACGCTTCCTTTGCCGCCTCGTCGGCATGGTGTCTTTTTTGCACACAGCATAATGACGCTTATACATCAACGAGGCCGTCTGAAAAACTTTTTTCAGACGGCCTCACGGCTTCAAATTCAAGCGATTCAAATCGTTAATAAACATCGCGTTGGTAACGCCTGTCTTCACGCAAACCGTTCAGATAGTCTTCGGCATCGTCGCGGCTGAGTTTGCCCTGTTCGGCGATGATGTCCAGCAAAATATTTTCCACATCGCGCGCCATGCGGGTCGCGTCACCGCACACATACACATGCGCGCCCTGCTGCAACCATGCCCATACTTCGGCGGCGTTTTCGGCCAGTTTGTGCTGCACATACACTTTTTCTTCGCCCTGCCTGCTCCACGCCAAATCCGCGCGGGTCAGCAGGCCGTTTTTGCGGTATTGCAGCCATTCGGCCTGATACAGAAAGTCGTTGGTAAACCGTTGGTTGCCGAACACCAGCCAGTTTTTACCCGTGTCGCCGTTGGCTTCGCGCTGCTGCATAAAGGCGCGGAAAGGTGCGATGCCGGTGCCTGCGCCGATCATGATCACCGGCGTGTCGCCGTTTTCGGGCAGGCGGAAATGCGGATTGGGTTCGACAAACACGCGCACGCTGCCGCCCTCTTCCAAAGTGCTGCCGACAAAACCCGAAGCCGCGCCGGTGTAGGTGTGGCCGTGGTGTTCGTAACGCACCATGCCTACGGTTAAATGCACTTCGTCGCCCACTTCGTCTTGCGCGGAAGCAATCGAATACAGCCGCGGCGTTTGCGGGCGGAACAGCCCGAACAGGGTTTGTGCCTCCAACGGATGGGGAAAATCGGCCAGCACGCCCACCGGCGGGGTAACGGCAAGGTAAGTATCCAATGCTTCGGCATTTTCTACAGTGCGCTGCAAGTCTTCGCTGCCCGATAAAGCGGCATATTGCTGCACAAAAGCAGGCGTATTTTGAGTAATGTCGGCATGCTCGGTTAAGGCAGTCTGAATATCGGTTTCGCTTCCGTCGGCAAGGCGCACGGTTTCGCTGCCGTTTAAGTTGTTCAAGGCTAGAATTTCCGCCACCAAGTCGGGGGCATTCATCGGCCAAATGCCTAAAGAATCGCCGGCTTGATAGCGGATGTCGGAGCCGCTCAAGTCGATTTCGATATGCTGTACATCTTTTTCGGCATTGCGGGCGGTAATTTTCTGGCGCACGGAAAGGGAGGCGGTAAACGGCTGCTCTTTCGTGTAAACCTGTGCGGCAGATGACGGTGTTTGAACAGGCTTGAGGCCGTCTGAAACCGACGTTGCGGCTTGGGCGCACAGTTCGGCCACTTTGGCGGAAACGGTTTCCACCCAAGCATTGGCGGCCGTCTGAAAATCCAAATCGCATTCGCCCAACGCGCTTAAACGGGTTGCGCCTAATTCGGCAAGTTTGGCATCGAAATCTTTACCGGCCTGACAAAACTTGGGATAAGAAGAATCGCCCAAACCGAGCACGGCAAAGCTGAGTTTGCTCAAATCGGGGGCTTTTTTGCCGAACAGCAGTTTATACAGCGGCACCGCTTCTTCCGGCGGCTCGCCCTCGCCCTGCGTGGACGTTATCAACAGCACAATGTCTTCTTCGGGCAGCGTTTTGCTCTTGAAATCGGCCGCCGCCACCAAGCGCGCGTTGATGCCCGCCGATTCCAGTTTCACCAGCAAATCGGCGGCTACACGGCGGGCGTTGCCGGTTTGCGAGGCCGAAAGCACGGTTACGCGGCGCGGTTCGGCAGCGAGGGGAACTGCTTCGGGCGCGGCAAAGGCCGTCTGAACAGCCGCTCCGTTCTGCTGGCTTTGCGCCCAACAATAGCCCGACAGCCATGCAAGCTGGGTGGAAGAAAGTGAAGAAAGCCGGTCGGCAATTTCAGACGGCAGCGGATTGGCTTGGCTCATGCGGATTCCTTTATTCTCTTTATTCAGCGTTTTATTTTTGCGGCAGACACGTTAGGCACGCGCTTCCCAAACATAGCCGCCACTTTAAACAGGCCGTCTGAAAAAAGGAAAGAATGGTTGGTTTTAACCACATGCACTTTTGTTATATCAAACCGCACGGCATGCGGTCGGCGCATTTCTGCTGCTCATAAAAAATCCTCCGAACCGGCAGCAGTTTTCCGGCAAGTTCGGAGGATTTTGATGAAATGCAGCTTATCTCAATGTCGAGAACGTTTGTTTTACAACTTGCCCGCTACTTTCTTATTGCGCATCAGGCACAGCATATCGGCGGCCACATGCGCGGCGGCAATGGCGGTAATCTCGGCGTTATCATAAGCGGGAGACACTTCCACCACGTCCATACCGACAATATTCAAATCGCCCAGCGCGCGGACAATGCCCAGAGCGGTATGCGAATTCAAACCGCCGGGAACGGGCGTGCCGGTGCCCGGAGCGAAAGCGGGATCGAGGCAGTCGATATCGAAGGTCAGGTAAACGGGGTTGTCGCCGATGATGTCGTAAATGCGTTTTACTGTCGCCTCAACACCATTTTCATTAATCCACGGCGCAAACAGCATGTTCATGCCCATGAAGTCGCTGTTCCAAGTGCGGATGCCGACTTGGGCGGAAGTTTTCGGCTCAATCAAACCTTCTTTGATGGCTTTGTAAAACATGGTGCCGTGGTTTAAAGATTCGGGCGCGTCATCCGGCCAAGTGTCGCAATGTGCATCGAAATGCAGCAGGCTCAAAGGTTTGCCGTATTTTTCGGCATGTGCCTGCAACAGCGGATAAGTGATGAAATGGTCGCCGCCGAAGGTGAGCATTTTGGCGTTGCTGTTGTTGATGATGTCGCGCGCGTGTTGAACGATGGTTTCACGAATTGTCCACGGCTGATGCGCATCAAACCAGCAGTCGCCGTAATCGATTACGGCCAAATCGTCAAACGGGTCGAAACCCCACGGAAACAGGTTCAATTCGGCCAACTGCACGCTGGCGGCACGGATAGCCGCCGGCCCTAAACGCGCACCCGGGCGGAAAGTGGTGGCCAAATCCAGCGGCACGCCCGAAACCACTACATCGGTCCCGCTCAAATCGCGCGTGTAGCGGCGGCGCATAAACGACAATGCGCCGGAATAAGTGTTTTCAATGGTTGAACCTTTGAGTGATTCGCGACGGAATGCACCGTCGCCGTAAATTTTACCGCTCATGTCTGTCTTTCATACTTTATTGCTTAAAGGCCGTCTGAATCAATAAACCAAAGGCTTTCAGACGGCCTGAAAGCCTTTTGCCGGACAGCAACCTTGCTTAATCCGCCGTATGGTTGGCTTTGGCTGCGGCTTGACGCTCTTTGCGTTTTAAACGCAGCTCGCGGATGTGCTGGCGGAAAAAACGTTGGCGTTGGCGTTTTTTCCAAAAGAAATACAGCAGCACCGCCGCACCGATGCCGATTACGATAAACAAGCCGTATTGGAACTGGTGGATTTTTTCCATCAGCCATGTACGGTTTTCCGCACCGTAAGAACCCAGATACACCCACACCGGCACCGAAATCAGGGCGGCAAGGCCGTCCATCATCAAAAAGCGCATATACGATACTTTGCGGCTGATACCGGCGGTGATGAAAATGGGCGTACGCAAGCCGGGCAGGAAACGTGCCGCAAACAGCACGCGGTTGCCGTATTTATCGAATTTTTCCTGAACTTGTGCGTAGCGCTGCGGCGTCATCACACGGGCAATCAGGCGTACTTTCAATATTTTATGGCCGAACACCCGTCCGGCGGCGAACATCAGGCCGTCGCCCACCAACACGCCGAGCATGCCTACAACAACCATAATATGCACGTTGGTGTAGCCCAAACCCGAAATCACGCCGCCTGCCACCAGCGTAACGTCTTCGGGAATCGGCACACCGAATCCGCATGCCAACAGCACCAAAAATACTGCGGCATAACCGTATTGAATGAAGAAAGCTTCTAAAATAGCAAGCATAACGCTTGTCCCTTATTGGTTTGATTGTGTGAAATAAAATATCGGTTTGAGTAGGCAGGCCGTCTGAAAACATTGCTTATCGGCCTGCCCGGATATTTCGCAGTTTAAACTTCATTGTATTGCAAACGGGCTTGATACTGCTCTTGAGGCCGTCTGAAAATAAGGTGAAATTTGATGCTGCCCAACAGTTTCTCATGTTATTTCAGACGACCCGGAAACCATTGCCCTCGGCCGTCTGAAACACCTTAAGATTAATACCTGAATTACTTCTTGTCTTTGGCAGAATCCGAAGCGTTTTGAATCGCCTCGGCAATCCGCTCCGCACCTTTCTTCGCCCAATCGGCCTGACGTGCTTCTACCATCACGCGCACCACAGGCTCGGTGCCGGAAGCGCGCAGCACGACGCGGCCTTTGCCTTCCAACTCTTTTTCCACTTCGGCCAACACATCTTTCGATGCGCCCTGCCAATCTTGGCCTTTTTGAATGCGCACATTGATCATGGTTTGCGGGAAAGCCTGCCAGTCGGCGCAAACGGTAGCCAAATCCTGATTCAGCGTGCGCAGGGCGGCCAGCACTTGCAGGGCGGAAATAATGCCGTCGCCGGTGTTGTGCTTGTCCATGCACAAAATATGGCCGCTGGCTTCGCCGCCAATCAGCCAACCGCGCTGCTGCAACTGCTCTAGCACATAGCGGTCGCCGACTTTGGCACGGCAAAAGGCCACGCCCTGCTCCTGCAAAGCCAATTCCATCGCCATATTGGTCATCACCGTGCCGACCACGCCGCCGATGACGGAACCTTCTGCGGCGCGGGCTTTGGCGATCACATAAATCAAGCTGTCGCCGTCATACACTTTACCGTGGCGGTCAACCATAATCAGGCGGTCGCCGTCGCCGTCGAGCGAAATGCCGTAATCGGCTTCGTTTTGCAGCACCGCCGCCTGCAAAGCTTTCGGATGCGTGGCGCCGCATTTTTCGTTGATGTTGTAGCCGTTGGGTTCGTCGCTGATGGCCACTACATTTGCGCCCAGTTCGTGAAACACTTTCGGCGCAACATGATAGCCCGCTCCGTTGGCAGTATCGACCACCAGTTTTAAGCCGCGCAGGTCGTAGTTGGCGGGGAAAGTGGATTTGCAGAATTCGATATAGCGGTCGTCGGCACCGCTGACACGGCGCGCCCTGCCCAAACGGTCGGACGGGCGGGTTTTGATTTCTTCGTCCAGCTTGGCTTCGATTTCCAACTCGATTTCGTCGCTCAACTTCACGCCGCCTTCGGCAAAAAACTTGATGCCGTTGTCGGAATAAACATTGTGCGAAGCGGAAATCATCACGCCGGCAGAAAGGCGCAACGCACGGGTAAGATAGGCGATGCCGGGCGTCGGCAGCGGGCCGGTTTGAATCACGTTAACGCCTGCGGCGGTAAAACCTGCCACCAGAGCGGCTTCGAGCATATAGCCGGAAATACGGGTGTCTTTACCGATGATAACGGTCGGCTTTTGGCCGCTGTCGTGCTGCACCAGCACCTGTCCGGCCGCATAACCGAGTTTCAATACAAAATCGGGCGTAATCGGAAACTGGCCTACTTCGCCGCGCACACCATCGGTTCCAAAATATTTTTTTGCCATATAAAAACACTCCGTTCAGACTTGAACCCGTATTGTAAAGCAGCCCAGCAGCGGTATCCAGCGGTTTACAAGGTTTTTCGGTTGGTATTCGGCACAATAAACGATGCCGTCTGAAAGAAAGTTTCAGACGGCATCGGCAAGCGCGGTATTTAATTTGCGTTTATTCCCAACGCATTCCACACTTTCAAAGCATCGGCTGTGGCTTTTACATCGTGCACACGCACTATTTGCGCGCCGCGTGCTACGGCAGCCAATGCCGCCGCCACGCTGCCGTGCACGCGGTCGGCCGCGTTTTCTTCGCCGGTGAGCGCACCGATCATGCGTTTGCGCGAAACGCCGATTAACAGCGGCAGGCCGGATTGTTTGGCCAGTTCGTTTAAATGCCGCATCAATAAGATATTGTGTTGCAAGGTTTTTCCGAAACCGAAGCCGGGGTCGAGCACGATGCGGTTTTTCGCGATACCCGCTTGCACACACGCTGCCGTCCGCTCATTCAAATAATCGGCCACTTCCCGCACAACATCTTGATATTGCGGATTTTGCTGCATGGTTTCAGGCATGCCCTGCATGTGCATCAGGCAGATGCCGGTTTGCGCCTGCTGCGCCAATAAATCTACTGCACCTTCATCGCTTAATGCCGACACATCGTTGATGATGTCCACACCGCCCTGCTCCAAAGCCTGCTTCATCACCACCGTGCGGCGTGTGTCCAAGCTAACCGGCACGCCCCACGTTGCCAACTCTTTCAACACCGGCCACACCCTCGCCCATTCTTCTTCGGGCGGTACATAATCCGATCCCGGGCGGGTGGATTCGCCGCCGATATCGAGTATATCCGCACCTTCTTTCAAAAGCTGCTCGGCGTGCTTCAAGGCCGTCTGAACGGTTTGCGAATACACGCCGCCGTCTGAAAACGAATCGGGCGTGAGGTTTACAATGCCCATTATTTTCGGCGCACTTAAATCAATAGCAAAACGCCCTGCCTGCCAAATAAGAGAAGTCATCGGTTTTCTTTCGGGAAGAAATACAGCTTAAACACGGAGAGGCCGTCTGAAATCATGCAAAACTGTTCAGACGGCCTGCCTTGATATTTATTTCGACAATACGAAAAATTCGATCAATACGTTTTTGAAGATAAAGCCGAACACGCCCAGCCCCAACACCAAAAACAAAACAAACATGCCGAATTTGCCTGCTTTCGATTCTTTACCGAGATTCCACACGATAAAGCCCAAAAACACAATCAGCACGGTTAAGCAGATTTTCAATGCCCAATCGGCAAATACTGCCTCATCCATATTCCTACTCCTCAACTGTTTTCTTTCAGACGGCCTCTGTACACAACCGCAAGAGGCCGTCTGAAACTTATCCCAGAGCCTGCTGCAAATCGGCAATCAAGTCCTGCACGTTTTCCAAACCTACCGACAAGCGCAGCAAACCCGCTTCAATACCTGCCTGCTGTTTCGCTTCCGGTGCCATTCTGCCGTGGGTGGTCGTCCACGGGTGCGTAATGGTGGAGCGCACATCGCCGAGATTGGCAGTTTTCGAGAAAATGTTTACCGAATCAATCACTTTCCACGCCGCTTCTTGGCCGCCTTCCACCTCGAAAGCCACCACGATGCCGCCGGAAACCTGCTGCTTTTGCATCAACTCTGCCTGCGGGTGATCATCCAAACCGGCATAATAAACGGCTTTCACTTTGGCCTGACCGCGCAGCCATCGGGCAATCTGCAAAGCATTGGCCGCCTGCTTTTCCATGCGCACAAACAGCGTTTCCACTCCGCTGAGCAGCACCCACGCACTAAACGGCGACAAAGCCAAACCTGCCGAATTGCTGTACATCGCGATTTCTTTAATCAAAGCGGTTTTGCCGCAAATCACACCGCCCAACACCCTGCCCTGACCATCGATACCTTTGGTTGCCGACTGCACCGACAAATCCGCACCGAATTTCAAAGGCTGCTGAATAGCCGGCGTACAAAAACTGTTGTCCACCACCAAAAGCGCGCCCGCATCATGCGCCACGGCGGCCAATGCTTCGATATCGGCGATTTCGTTCAAAGGATTGGAAGGCGTTTCCAAAAACAGCATCTTGGTGTTTTCTTTCACCGCCGCCCGCCATTCGGACACATCGGTTTGCGACACCAGCGTGATTTCGATACCGAATTTCGACACGATACCGTTGATAAACCCCGCCGTAGTGCCGAACAGGCTGCGGCTGGCAATCAGATGGTCGCCCGTTTTCAAAAACGTCAACATCGCCGCCTGAATCGCCGACATGCCCGTAGAAGTCGCCACACCGCTCTCGCCCGCTTCCAAACAGGCCACGCGCTTTTCAAAAGCCGCCACGGTAGGATTGGCCGTGCGCGAATAAGTGTAGCCCTCGATTTCCCGGGCAAACAAAGCCGCGCCCTGTGCCGCGTCGTCAAACATAAAACTGCTGGTTAAAAACAATGCCTGATTGTGCTCGTTGTATTCGGTTTGGCTTTTCGCACCGCGTATCGCTAAAGTTTCGGGATGGAGTGTGTCGGTCATGATTCTTTCTCGTTATCAACAACAGGCCGTCTGAAAAAGCACGGCAAAAAATTGTGAACATTTTGCGCTTATTTGGACGGGGTTTCAACCTTAAAAGCCCGCCGAAGGCTTCGTCAATCGAAAATTTTATGACTTTCAAATAAAACAAGGGGTTGACATCATTTATTTTTAAATTATTTTTCCAACAAAATCATCTATATAATTTACAAAAACTAAAAAATAAAAATAAGCCGTTGAAAAAAAATGAAATAATTTTTACGCATTATTTAAGTAATGCTGAAGATACAAACAAACGATATACAAAAGGAATTTGATCGATGAGTATCAAGAATTTTTCATTAATCGGCTTATCTTCCTGCCTGCTGGCAGCCTGCGGCAGCGGCGGTGCGGGCACAACCACCACGCCCGACGGCACCAAAATCAACCTTGAGTTAAGTCCGAAGGGAGCGGTCGAAGCGCAAACAACCGACGGTAAATTACAAGGCTGGAATCAAGATTCATCGTTTTACGGAGCATGGGTAAACAACAGCGGCCAGTTTCAGGAAATGCGCTATCAAGGCACTCTGACACCTGAAAAAAATGTACCTAATTCCGGTACGGCAACCTATTACGGAAATGCCGTACGCAACGACAGTATTAGCGGCGACGTCCTCCTTGACGCAAAAAGCCGCATTCATGTTGATTTCGGGCGGAAAACCGTTAGCGGAAACATCGAAATGCCGGGTTTGCGCCGTGATATTACCCTACATGAAGGCCGTCTGAACGGAGCGCAATACTCAGGCAATGCAAGTGTGATCGGCAATAGCGGCGGACGCTACGAAGGCGGTTTGTTCGGCAAAGATTATAAAGAAACTGCCGGCGTGGTGAAATTCAACAATAATCCCGACTTAGACACAGCCTTTGGCGGCAAACGTTATTAATTAAAAAGGACTAGCAATGACAATCGGAAAGATACTTTCTTTCAGCACCCTGTCTATTCTTTTGGCTGCCTGCGGTGCAACCGGTAAATCTTTTTCTTCTCTCGAAGCACCTGCCGAAGGCCAAAGCAAATTATATGTATACCGCTCGCCTTCTTTGAAAGGTAGCGCCATTCATTACGATGTTTATGCAGGAGAACACAAAATCGGCAATATCCGCAACGGCGGCTATCTCAGCAAAGAATTAGCCCCCGGCGAATACGAGATTTGGGCGAAAACCGAAGCCCGCCGCAGCGTAACCATTCCATTGCGCGCCAATGAAATCCAATGCGTTAAAGCAAGTGTAGGCTTCGGCGCATTTGTAGGCCGTCCAAAACTTGAAAGCGTATCGTTGGATCAATGCAAAGCCGAAATAGCGGCAACTAAAGAAAGTTTGGATATATAAAAGCCAAATAAAGCCGAGAGGCCGTCTGAAATATTTTCAGACGGCCTTAATATTAAATACAATCTCTAGGCAGGTTGATTTATGTAAACAGTAACGATACAATTGACGTAAACAATAGCGATACAACCATGATTATTTCCTTTCAACACAAAGGGCTGGAACGGTTTTACAAAACAGGCAGCAAGTCGGGCATACAAGCTGCTCATGCCGCCAAACTTGCCCGCATCCTCGCCCGATTGAATGCGGCAAGCGTGCCGTCTGATATGAATATTCCCGGCTGGAATCTGCACCCGCTTTCCGGCGATTTGAAAAATCATTGGAGTGTGAAAGTAAACGGAAATTGGCGCGTTACTTTCAAGCTGGAAAACGGCCATGCCGAAATCGTGGATTATCAGGATTACCATTAGGAGCAAGATTATGTTGATGCACACCCCCCCCCATCCTGCGGAGGTTATCCGTGAAGACATCCTGCCCGAATTGGGCTTGAGCGTAACCGAAGCCGCCAAGCAGCTGGGCGTTTCCCGCGTTACCTTATCGCGCCTGCTAAACGGCAAGGCGGGCATCAGCGCAGATATGGCCATTCGCCTGCATAAATGGCTGGGAGACGACAGTCCCAGCCCTGAAAGCTGGCTGCACCAACAGGCCGACTATGACTTATGGCAGGCTATGCAGAAAAACATACCCGAGGTTACTCCCGCTTATACGGCTTCACCTGCTTGATAATGGGAAATACGGGCTTTGGCAATTTTTAAGTTGAAATTAAACAAGAGGCCGTCTGAAAATATTTTCAGACGGCCTTTTAACCCATACGAACCAATCAATTCTTCATCGACTGCACAGGCGCAGGAATGCGTCCGCCGCGGTTCACAAACACTTCGCACGAGCCTTCTTTCACGGGCATGATCGGTGCGTATCCGAGTAGGCCGCCGAATTCTACGCTGTCGCCCACGTCTTTGCCCGGCACGGGGATAATGCGCACGGCGGTGGTTTTGCTGTTGATCATGCCGATGGCGGCTTCGTCGGCGATGATGCCGGAAATAGTGGCGGCGGAAGTCGTGCCCGGCACGGCTACCATATCCAAGCCTACGGAGCAGACGGCGGTCATGGCTTCGAGTTTGTCCAAAGTCAACACGCCCGATTCGGCGGCGGCAATCATGCCTTCGTCTTCGGAAACGGGGATGAACGCGCCGCTCAAGCCGCCGACTGCGCTTGAGGCCATCATGCCGCCTTTTTTTACGGCATCGTTCAGCAAGGCTAAGGCGGCGGTGGTGCCGTGGGTGCCGCACACGCTCAAGCCCATTTCTTCGAGGATGCGGGCTACCGAATCGCCGACGGCAGGCGTGGGAGCCAGCGACAAATCGAGAATGCCGAACGGAATGCCGAGCATTTTGCTGGCTTCGTGTCCGATCAATTCGCCGACGCGGGTGATCTTAAAAGCGGTTTTTTTCACCACTTCGGCCACCTCGGTCAACGTGTGCGTGTAAGTGTTTTCCAAAGCAGCTTTAACCACGCCGGGGCCTGATACACCGACGTTGATAATCGCATCGGCTTCGCCTGCGCCATGAAACGCGCCGGCCATAAAGGGGTTGTCTTCGACGGCGTTGCAGAAAACAACGATTTTGGCGCAGCCGAAGCCTTCGGGCGTGATTTCGGCGGTTTCTTTAATGATTTCGCCCGCCAGTTTTACCGCGTCCATGTTGATGCCGGCGCGCGTGCTGCCGATATTGACGGAACTGCACACGATATCGGTGGTTTTCATGGCTTCGGGAATGGAGCGGATCAGCACTTCGTCCGACGGCGACATGCCTTTTTGCACCAATGCGGAAAAACCGCCGATAAACGACACGCCGATGTCTTTGGCTGCTTTATCCAGCGTTTGGGCGATGCTCACATACGAATCGGCGTGGGTAGCCGCAGCGATTTGGGCAATCGGGGTGACGGAAATGCGCTGGTTTACAATCGGCACGCCGTATTTGGCGGAAAGGTATTGCGCGGTCTTCACCAAATCTTTGCCGATGCGGGTGATTTTGTTGTAGATGTTTTGGTTGAGGATGTTGATGTCGGCACTGATGCAGTCGTGCAGGTCGATGCCGATGGTGATGGTGCGCACGTCGAAATTCTGGTCGGCCACCATGCGCACGGTTTCTAATATTTCGCTGGATTGAATGCTGGTTGTCATGGTTTCAATCCTTTAAATGCGGTGCATGGCGTTGAAAATTTCTTCGTTTTGCATACGGATGTCGAGCGCGAGTTTTTTGCTCTCTTCTGCAAACAGATCCAGCATTTCCTGACGGGTTTTCGGGCATCTTGCCGTGTCAACCAAAATAATCATGGTGAAAAAATCGTCCATCAGTTGTTGGCTGATGTTGAGGATGTTGATTTGGTTTTCGGCAAGCAGTTTAGACACGTCGTACACGATGCCGACACGGTCTTTGCCGATCACGGTAATCACTGAATTGATCATATTGCGTTTCCTTTAATTAGATTTAACGTTTGAGGCAGCTATTTTTATTGCTATAAAATCAGCACAATCCATAAAAATATAAAACATTAAAGATATTAAAAAAATTATAAACATAGATTTAAGTTTAAAAATTTTTTCTCGATTTTGTTTTAGAATGGGCTGATTCAAATCTAAATTTTTAATACAAAATATAAAAATAAACTTTAATGCCAAATAACAACTAATATAGATCAAATAAAATATTATTAAAAAAGCTAATAACCAAAATTGCCAAGCATCATAGTTGCTAACAGCTCTAGGCCCTAATCCAGCATACCAAATTGTAAGTAATGAAATATAAATAAAATATTTATCCACACTAGAAAATATGAGATTAGATTTAGCCTGAAAAAATATGTTTCTTTTAGAATCAATATAATAATTAATATCCAATAATTCACATAATTTTGGCACATCCTCTCTTAAATACCGTATCAATATATAATCTAATACATAAAAAGAAATCAAAGGAGAAAGAACAAAAGCATACAAGCCATCGAGATATGGTCTCCCTCCTCTTAAAACAAGATATATCCCTGTTATAAAACAAATCAAAAACAAACAAAACAAATAAGACAGCCAATTCCAAAAAGGTATTGAGCTATTTATATGTATGAATTTTGATTTTTCATCATCCATAATTTCTATTATCTCTCTCTTTATTATTTCTCTGCTACCGCAAAAGCCAGCACCTTGTCTTCTTCGTCGCTCATGCTCAGATGCACGCGCTTGATGCCTTTTTCTTTCAGCCATTTTTGCAGTTCTGGTTCGCAATGAAACTCGGGTTTGCCCAATGCGTCATGGCCGATGCCGATGTTGCGCAGGCTGACGGGCGAACGGATACCGGTGCCGACGGCTTTGGCAAAGGCTTCTTTGGCGGCAAAGCGTTTGGCCAAGAAATTCACGGGGCGGCCGGCTTGCGGATATTCGAGCAGTTCGATACGGCTGAGCAGGCGTTCGGCAAAGGCTTGTCCGTATTTTTTATGCAGCTTTTCGATGCGGCTCAGGGCAACGATGTCGGTACCGATTCCGTAAATCATGGTGTTTCCTTTGAATGGTTATTTCAGACGGCCTGAATCAGTCTCAATCAATAAGGCAGCGAGCGTGCTCTGAACATCACTTCCTTCATCTGGCGGATGGCTTCGGGCAGGCCGATAAAAATTGCCTGAGCCATCAGCGAATGGCCGATGTTCAGTTCGTGAATGGCCAGAATTTTGGCAATCGGGCTGACGTTGTGGATAGTCAGGCCGTGGCCTGCGTTTACCACCAACCCCAAATCGCTGCCGAAATTCGCGCCTTCTTCAATCCGCAGCAATTGCGCCTGACGCTCTTGCGGCGTTTCGGCATCGGCATACGCGCCGGTGTGCAGTTCGATTACCGGCGCGCCGACATCGCGTGCCGCCTGAATCTGGGCTTCATCGGCATCGATAAACAGGGAAACGCGGATGCCGGCATCGGTGAGGGTTTTGGCGAACTCGGCGATTTTGTCTTGCTGCGCCAGCACGTCCAAGCCGCCTTCGGTAGTTACCTCTTCGCGCTTTTCAGGCACGATACACACGTCTTCGGGCATCACCTGCAAAGCGTTTTCCAGCATTTCTTCCGTTAAGGCCATTTCCAGATTCATGCGTGTGCGGATGGCCTGTTTGATGGCGAACACGTCGGCATCTTTGATATGGCGGCGGTCTTCGCGCAAATGCAGGGTAATCAGGTCTGCGCCGTGGGTTTCGGCAATCAGCGCGGCTTCAAGCGGGCTGGGATAAATGGTGCCGCGTGCATTGCGCAGGGTGGCAACATGGTCGATGTTTACGCCTAACAACATGGGAAATCCTTTCGTGTTTTGTCTTTTCAGACGGCCTGTTTATCAGTCGACTTAAAAACCACCCACGTCGAAAGATACTCGGGTCAAGCCCGAGTATGACGAGCCGTGATATTTGCCGTCCTAAATCAGGCCGTCTGAAACTGCTGCATCTGCTGCAATACCTGCCGCGATTTGATGCCCTCCGGCAGGCGGAAGTCCAACAACATACGGGTAAGCCGTAGTGCCTGCTGCATGTTTTCGCCGTTTTCAAACTCGCCGTTACGAAGCTGGATCAGGCTGCTGCCGTCCACCGCAATCCCTTCCGCTTCAGCCGGCGGCAAACCGTTTGCCTGCTCGAGCGGCAGCGGTGCGTGCTCGGGGCGCAGCCAGTAGCGGCGTTCCGCAATAACCGCCTCGCCGTGTTCGTCTTGGTGCAAATCAGGGGCAAAGCCGAGTTCGGTCAACAACGTCCACTCAAAACGGCGCAAGGCGGCAACATGGTTGGCTTCGTTGGCAATCGTCTGCATCACGGTATGCAGCGCATCGTAAAGGGCAGGATGCGGATCTTCGCGGGCGGTGAGTTTATACACCAACTCGTTCACATACAAACCGCTAAACAGCGCCCTGCCCTGCGGCTGCCGCCAACCGCCCAGCCATTCGGCACGGTGCAGGGTTTTCAATTCCTGCGAACCATACCACGAGGCACTCATCGGCACAAACGGCACCAGCACGCCGCGCAATTCGCTCTGCCGTTTGCGCGCGCTGCGTGCCAGCAAAGCCACGCGCCCGTAGCGGCGGCTGAACACTTCCAGCCACAAACTGCTCTCGCGCCACGGCTTGGCGGTGAGCAGAAAAGCAGGTTCGTGATTGATGCGGTGGGTTTGGACAGACATAAAAAATGATGCGGGAAAATATCGCGGGATTATACTCCGTATCTTTCGCGAAAGTGAAAAGTATCAGGCCGTCTGAAAACAAACTGCACGAGCTTTCAGACGGCCTAAATTCAATCAACAAACATCAAACACGGCATCACTTTTTCAACACCGCTCGTTTCACAATTTTCCACCAGTCGGCCGCTTGCAGTTTGGGGCGGCGGTTGAACACATCGTAACGCTCGGCATCCAGCTTGTTCAAAATCTGCTGGCCGCCGAGAATGATCATACGCAACTCAAAACCGATGCGCCCCTTCAAAGTTTTTGCTAACGGAGAACCGGCTTTCAGCATCTGATGCGCCCTCCCGCATTGGTAAGCCATCAAGCGCTGAAAGGCGAAATCGGCTTTGCGTGCAGCGATTTGCGCTTCGGTTACGCCAAACTTTTCCAAATCTTCCTGCGGAATGTAAACGCGGCCTTTTTGCCAATCGATTGCCACGTCCTGCCAGAAGTTAATCAACTGCAAGGCCGTACAAATGCCGTCACTCTCGGCGATGCTGCGCGGGTCGGTTTCTCCGTAAAGATGCAGCATGATGCGCCCCACCGGATTGGCAGAACGGCGCGCGTAGTCCACCAACTCGCCGAAATGCCGGTAACGCTTTTTCACTACGTCCTGACTAAAGGCCGACAGCAAATCGTAAAAAGGCTGCAAAGGGATGGCAAACGGCTGCAAAGCTTCACGCTGCAAGCGGCGCATCAGATCGGTTTGCGGCGTCTCGCCACGCGAAATTTTGTCCAATTCCTGCCGCAGATTATCCAATTCCTGCAAACGCTTTTCGTTGGGCACATCGCCCTCATCGGCAATATCGTCTGCCGTGCGCGCAAACGCATACACGGCATGAACCGGCTTTCTCAAACGACAGGGCAATACCAAAGACCCGACGGGGAAGTTTTCATAATGGTTAACCGACATGGCAGATATTCCCAATAAAAACAAAATCATTCAGACGGCCTTTACTTAATAATATATAAAGCAAAAGGCCGAGCCTTGCTCTTAAGGCCGTCTGAAAAGTAAAACACCGACGGCTCAGACAAGCCGTCGGTGTTTGGTAAAGGGTGGCGAGCCCAACCCCCGGCACTGGCGCATCAGAGTGGGCTGCTGGCTTCCGCCCCTGACCCGTTGTTCCGAATTACCATGCGGGGAGACCCGCCGTAAGCCTTGCATTATAGCCGCTTTGTGTGAAAATACCAATAGCCTGTTGCCTGAGGCGCACAAAAATACCGCAATTGTCGACAAAAATGCCGTCTTTATGAACGCGCTGCATAATGTTCAGCCATATTTTTCCATTGAAAAACAATCGGAATTACATTAAATTACGATTTTGTTTACATGAACATTTTTTCAGACGGCCTGATTCGGGCCGTCTGAATCCTTAAATAAAAAATAAACTGTTACGGATAAAAAACTTACGCTTGCCGCACAGTTTAAAAAAGAATGATACGGAACCGCCCGCCATGACCACAGCCACACAGCAACGCATACGCGAAATCCCCTACAACTACACATCTTATTCCGACCGCGAAATCGTCGTCCGCCTGCTGGGTTCGGAAGCGTGGAACGTATTACAGGACTTGCGCGGCCAACGCAGAACCGGCCGTTCGGCACGGATGCTTTTTGAAGTATTGGGCGATATTTGGGTCGTTACCCGCAACCCCTATCTGGTGGACGACCTGCTCGACCACCCCAACCGCCTTGCCGCACTGGTGCGGGAGATGCGCCACCGTTTGAACGAAATCCAAAAACGCCGCGACAACAACGAACAGGTATCCGAACTGTTGCAGGCGGCAGAAGCGGCGGTTCAGCGTTTCGACGAAAGCTTTGAAAGCACCCGCAGAAAGCGTGAACAGATTCTGGCGCGCTTGTCCAAAATCACCAAAAAACACAACATCATGTTCGACGGCCTCGCCCGCGTGGTACACGTTACCGATGCGACCGACTGGCGCGTGGAATATCCGTTTGTGGTCATCAACCCCGACACCGAAGACGAAATCGCGCCTTTGGTGAAAGCCTTAATCGAACTCGATTTAACCATCATTCCGCGCGGCGGCGGCACAGGCTATACCGGCGGCGCGGTACCGCTCGATGCCATGAGCGCGGTCATCAACACCGAAAAACTCGACAAACACAACGGCGTGGAATATGTGGAACTGCCCGGCTTGGAAGGCAAACACCCGATTATCCATTGCGGCGCGGGCGTGGTAACGCGGCGGGTGGAAGAAACCGCCACGACCAACAAGCTCGTGTTTGCGGTTGACCCTACTTCCGCCGATGCTTCCTGCGTGGGTGGCAACGTGGCCATGAACGCGGGCGGCAAAAAAGCCGTGTTATGGGGTACCGCGCTCGATAACCTTGCCTACTGGAAAATGGTCAACCCGCAAGGCGAATGGCTGAAAATCGAGCGTGTGCGCCACAACTTCGGCAAAATCCACGACGAAGAAACCGCCGTTTTCGATGTGCATACTTTGGATTCAGACGGCCGCCTTGTCGTTAAAACCGAACGGCTGGAAATCCCCGGCCGCCAATTCCGCAAAGTCGGCCTCGGCAAAGACGTTACCGACAAATTCCTCAGCGGCCTGCCCGGCGTGCAGAAAGAAGGCACCGACGGCATCATCACCAGTGTGGCCTTTGTGCTGCACACCATGCCGAAACACATCCGCACCATTTGTTTGGAATTTTTCGGCACAGTCGCCAACGCCACTCCGTCTATCGTAGAAATCCGCGATTATCTGCTCGGCCACGAACAGGTACAGCTGGCGGGCTTGGAACATCTCGACTGGCGTTATGTGCGCGCGGTCGGCTATGCCACCAAAGCGGCGGGCAAAGGCCGCCCGAAAATGGTGCTGATTGCCGACATCGTGAGCGATGACGAGGCCGCCGTCGCCGATGCCGCCGAGCATATCGTCAAACTGGCGCAAGCCCGCGACGGCGAAGGCTTTATCGCCGTTACCCCCGAAGCGCGCAAAACCTTCTGGCTCGACCGCAGCCGCACCGCCGCCATCGCCAAACACACCAATGCCTTTAAAATCAATGAAGACGTGGTGATTCCGCTCGAACGCTTGGGCGAGTATTCAGACGGCATCGAGCGTATCAATATCGAGTTGTCGATCAAAAACAAACTGGCCTTGTGCGAAGCCTTAATCCAATATCTGCAAGGCAACCTGCCCGTCGATAAAATGGGCACCGACCTGCCCAGCAACGAATTGCTGGGCGAACGCGCCAAACACGCATTGGCACACGTTCAATCGGTTAAAGAGCGCTGGGAATGGCTGCTCGCCAATCTCGACGCACCGTTGGCCGAATACAAACAGCGTTACGGCCATGCCGTTCACGCCGCTCCCGAAGCGAAAGACGAAGAAAGCAGTTTTATCGCTTTCCGCGATTTCCGCCTGCGCGTGTCGATTAAAGCCGACGTCATGAAACCCCTGTCTGAAATCTTCAGCGGTAAGGCCGACACCAAAATCATGGAAGGCTTGGCTAAGATTCACAGCCGCGTGGTGCGCGGGCGTGTGTTCGTTGCCCTGCACATGCACGCGGGCGACGGCAACGTCCACACCAATATCCCTGTCAATTCAGATGATTACGAGATGCTGCAAACCGCCCACAAAGCGGTGGAACGCATCATGAACATCGCCCGCAGCTTAAACGGTGTGATTTCCGGCGAACACGGCATCGGCATTACCAAACTCGAATTTTTAACCGACGAAGAAATGCAGCCCTTCTGGGACTACAAAGCCAAAGTCGATCCTCAAGGCCGCTTCAACCGCCACAAACTGATGAAAGGCTCGGATTTACGCAACGCCTACACGCCCTCGTTCGAGCTGCTCGGCGTGGAATCGCTGATTATGGAGCAGTCCGACCTCGGCACCATCGCCGAATCGGTAAAAGACTGCCTGCGCTGCGGCAAATGCAAACCCGTGTGCAGCACCCATGTGCCGCGTGCCAACCTGCTGTACAGCCCGCGCAACAAAATTCTCGGTGTCGGCTTGCTAACCGAAGCGTTTTTATACGAAGAACAAACCCGCCGCGGCGTATCGCTGCGCCATTTCGACGAACTGAACGATGTCGGCGACCACTGCACCGTATGCCACCGCTGCGTGAAGCCCTGCCCCGTCAACATCGACTTCGGCGACGTAACCGTGGCCATCCGCAACTATCTGCGCAAAGCCGGCAAACGCAAGTTCAACCCCGCCGTGGCCGCCGGCATGGCTTTTCTCAACGCCAAAGACCCGCGCACCATCCAAGTATTGCGCAAAGGCGTGGTGGAAGCCGGTTTCAAATTTCAGAATATGGCCTACAACTGGGGCAAAAAAGCCCACATCGGTGCAGGCCGTCTGAAAAAAGCCCCAAAAGCCACCACGGGCGGCTCGCCGATTAAAGAGCAAGTGGTGCATTTCATCAACCGCCCGCTGCCGCGCCATGTGCCGATAAAAACCGCCCGCGCTTGGTTGAACATCGAAGACAACAAAACCGTGCCGATTATCCGTAACCCGCAGCTTTCCGAAGACAGCGAAGCCGTGTTCTACTTCCCCGGTTGCGGTTCCGAGCGCCTGTTCAGCCAAGTCGGACTGGCCACGCAAGCGATGCTCTGGCATGCCGGCGTACAAACCGTGCTGCCGCCGGGTTACCTCTGCTGCGGCTATCCGCAAGACGCAGGCGGCAACAAAGACAAAGCCGAACAGATGACCACCGAAAACCGCGTGCTCTTCCACCGTTTGGCCAACACCTTAAACTACCTCGACATCAAAACCGTGATCGTGAGCTGCGGCACTTGTTACGACCAGCTGGAAAAATACCGCTTCGAAGACATTTTCCCCGGTTGTCGCATCATTGATATTCATGAGTTTTTATTGGAAAAAGGCATCAAGCTCGACGGCATCACGGGTCAGCAGTATCTCTACCACGACCCCTGCCACAGCCCCATCAAAACCATGAATGCTACCAAAATGACCAGCGAACTGATGGGCAAAGAAGTGGTGTTGAGCGACCGCTGCTGCGGCGAATCGGGCATGTTTGCCGTCAAACGCCCCGACATCGCCACACAAGTAAAATTCCGCAAGCAGGAAGAAATCGAGAAAAACCTCAAGCAGCTGCCGCAGGGCGAGCCGGTCAAAATGCTCACCTCCTGCCCCGCCTGCCTGCAAGGTTTGAGCCGCTACACCGACGACAACGCCATGCCCGCCGACTACATCGTGGTGGAAATGGCAAAACACATCCTCGGCGACAACTGGCAAAACGAATTTGTTGAAAAAGCCAATAACGGCGGTATTGAAAAAGTGTTGCTGTAAACCTTCCCGCCGATGAGATGAGGCCGTCTGAAAACCATTTCAGACGGCCTCGTTTGCCAAAATCAGTTAAAATAACCCATTTTTGTACACCCGATATTATGAACATCCTGCAAGCAGAAAACCTATCCTTTGCTGTCGGCCACGTTGCCCTTTTAGACAAAGCCTCTTTCCAACTCGACAGCGACGAAAAAATCGGCTTGATTGGCCGCAACGGTGCGGGCAAATCCTCTTTTCTGAAAATTCTCGCCGGTGTGCAAAAAGCAGATGACGGCCAACTCATCCTACAAAACGGCCTGAAAACCGTTTATGTGCCGCAAGAATCTTTTTTCGACCCGCAAGCCACCGTATTCGATGTAGTGGCCGACGGGCTGGGCAGCCTGCGCGACATCTTGCGCCGCTACCATCATGTCAGCCAGCAACTCGAAAACGGCGAAAACGCAGCCTTGCTGAAAGAGCTGAACGAACTGCAAACCAAATTGGAAGTGCAAAACGGCTGGCAGTTCGATGCCGCCATCAAACAAACCATCAGCGAAATCGGCTTGCCCGAAAACGAAACCATCGCCAACCTTTCAGGCGGCCAGAAAAAACGGCTGGCCTTAGCCCAAGCATGGGTGCAGAAGCCCGATGTGCTGCTGCTCGACGAGCCGACCAACCATCTCGATATCGACGCGATTCTGTGGCTGGAAAACCTTTTACAGCAATTTTCCGGCAGCATCGTCGTCATCACCCACGACCGCCGCTTTCTCGACAATATCGCCAACCGCATCGTCGAATTAGACCGCGGCATACTGCGCTCCTACCCCGGCAGCTTTTCCAAATACAGCGAGAAAAAAGCCGAAGAATTGGCCGTTGAAGCCGAGCACAACCGCCTGTTCGACAAATTTCACGCCCAAGAAGAAGCATGGATACGCAAAGGCATCGAAGCCCGACGCACCCGCAACGAAGGCCGCGTCAAACGCTTGGAAGAACTGCGCAAACAGCGCGCCGCCCGCCGCGAACGCCAAGGACAGGTCAACTTCAAACTGGATGCCGGTGAAAAAAGCGGCAAAATCATCGCCGAACTCGAACACGCTTCGTTCCAATATGGCGACAAAATCATCATGGACAAATTCTCCACCGTGATCCAGCGCGGCGACAAAATCGGCCTTATCGGCCCCAACGGCATCGGTAAAACCACTTTTCTGAAGCTGATTTTGGGCGAGCTGCAACCCACTTACGGCAGAATCCGTTTGGGCAGCAAACAGGAAGTCGCGTATTTTGACCAGTTTCGTAGTGCGCTGAACGAAAACGACACCGTGTTTTATACTCTCGGCCAAGGCAACGATTATGTGGAAGTCGGCGGCAAAAAAAAGCATGTGATGAGCTATTTGGAAGACTTCCTTTTCCACCCCGCCCGCGCACAAAGCCCCGTATCATCGCTGTCCGGCGGCGAACGCAACCGCCTGCTGCTGGCCAAACTGTTTACCCGTCCGGCCAATATTCTCGTGCTCGACGAACCAACCAACGACTTGGATATCGAAACTCAGGAATTGCTCGAAGAATTACTGCGAGATTATCAAGGCACGGTATTCTTGGTCAGCCACGACCGGATGTTTTTAGACAACGTGATCACGCAAAGCATTGTGTTTGAAGGCGAAGGCCGTCTGAAAGAATATATCGGCGGTTATGAAGACTATCTCGATGCCAAAAAACGCGAACAATCAATTCAGACGACCTCAGAGCAAAAATCCGCAGAACCTGCCGCCGAAAAGAGCAAACCCAAAGCCAACCGCACCGTAAAACTCTCCTACAAAGAGCAGCGCGAGCTTGAAGCCCTTCCCGAAGAAATCGCTGCGCTTGAAGCCGAACAGGCAGAAATCAATACCCGCCTTTCCGACCCCGAAGTCTTTAAGGACTACGAACAAGCCGGTGCATTGCAAACGCGTGCGGAAGAAATCGAAATGCTGCTGCTGGAAAAATTGGAACGCTGGGAAATTTTGGAAAACAAACAAAACAGAGTGGTGTAACCCGAAAAGACCTTTGCAAAACCTTCGGATGTGAACGAGTGCAGGCATATCCTATATGGTCAATCCATTTATTATTAATGCAAAACAGCAAACCGCAGATAAGCGGTTTTGCAAAAATCTCCGGCCGTCTGAACATTTCAGACGGCGGTTGGTTATCGCCAATAAACTTCATTGCTACGGCGTCGCACGGCTTGCCGTTTTGCATCAAAAATAAGTTTATTTGCTATATGGTGTCTCAAACTTCAACCTGCCGCCAACGCATACCAGCCCAAAGCCAACGCAGATGCTGCCAGCAGCACCCACGCTCCGGTTTGCACTGTCTCGTGTATTGCCCGTTTATGTTTGCGGTTAAGTAAGCGGTTAACCGCCAAGCCAAGCAAGGCGACTAAAAAAACAATGCGTAAAATGCGGCCTATCATGGTTCAGCTGTTCCGCCCACAAAGTAAAGCAACCCGTAAAACACCGATGTCCGCCGTTACCGGCGGTGTTTTCGGTTTTATTTTGCCGCCCAAGCATAAAACGCGGCGGCGAATTTATTTAAGAAGCCTGCCGTGCGTTCGTCTGCCACTTTGCCGTTATCCAACGCAGCGGATGCACGGCTGAGAAATACTTCGGGCGCAATCAGCACATCCGCGCCCATCGCCTGCAAACTTTGGCGGATGTGTAAGGCCGCATTGATGCCGCCGTAACTGCCGGGCGAAGCGGTGGCAACAGCCACTTTTTTGCCTGCCCATACGCTTTGACCGCTGGGGCGCGAAGCGATGTCGATGAGGTTTTTCAGAGCCGCCGGCATGGTGCGGTTATGTTCGGGGCTGACCATCAGCACGGCATCGGCGGCTTTCAGCTGGGCACGCACGCGCTCGTAAGCCGGTACGTTCTCGCCGTCGAGGTCTTGGGTATAAAGCGGCAGATCACCGATGTTTACTTCTTCGATTTCCACACCTTCGGGCACTTGGGCGGTAATGTGTTCTGCAACTGCTCGGTTGATGGATTTGCGGCTCAAACTGCCGATAACGAGAGCGATTTTAGTCATGAATACTCCTGATAAATTGCTGGTTGACGGTTTATCCTGCCCGCACATTTCATCATGCGGAACAGCCGGAAACCTTTACAAAGCCCTCTCTGCGCAACGTTTCTGCTCGGTGCGCTGCAAAACGGGGATGGCAAAGGTTTCAATTAATTGTAGTTAAAACGATGATCCCGGCTCTTGCAGAAAGGTGATTTCTTCTTCGGTGCTTTCCCGACCTAAAACGGCATTGCGGTGCGGGTAGCGGCCGAAGCGGTCGATAATCACTTTATGTTTGATTTCAAATTCAAGCGCATGGGGTGTGGTATAGCGTTCAAACCATGCCAACGCCTGTTCGTGAATCGCACGGCTTTCGCTGTGCATCAGCGGCATCAGCATAAAGTGACGTTCGGAAGACTCCATCCCGGCAAAACCCGGCTGCTGCACAGCTTCCTGCGCCAGCGCCACCGCCATATTATCCTGCGCGAACGCCATAGGGCTGTCGCGGAACAGGTTGCGTGAAAATTGGTCGAGCACAATAATTTCCGCCAAACGACCATGCAGCGTGTCGCGCCAGCTGTAAAGCTCCGAATAAGCCGCCTGCCGCCACACATCGGCAAAGCGGCTGCGGATTTCCGCATCAAACTCATCGCTTTTGCTGAACCAAAACGGCCGGTTTTGTTCATCGAACCAAAAATCAAGTACGGTTTGGGGAGTCATCATTCATTCCTTTTTGAAAACCGATAAAGCTCGGGTAAGGGTTTTCCGATATCACATCGGCTGAAAAAATGCGAAAAACATCAAGATGTAAGGCAAGATTAAGATTTGCTAAATGCTTTTTCAGACGGCCTCATCAAGTTTAAAATGAGGCCGTCTGAAAATCCCCCACGCCAATAAAACAAAAGGAGCCTGTATGAAACCGACCGAACAAGACAGCACATTCGACCTCACGCCTGCGGAAGAAATGGAAGCCGAAGAACGCGAACTGATTATCGAAGATTCAGTAGATGATTTGGTTACTTATTCCGACCATCCCTTAAGCGATTGTGAAATCGAAAACAAAAGGCTGCATTTGGAAGACATCAAACCCGAGCCTGAAGACGAATAATCCCTTCGCCAAACTCAGGTTCAACGCCTTTTCGTTTCAAATCTTATTTCAAAGCCCGGATACCCACGGCATCGCGCACTTGATCAAGCAGCACGCGCGCCTGTTTCCGGGCTTTTTGTGCGCCTGCCTGCAAAATATCTTCGATTTGCGCGGGGTTGGCGGTTAAGGCGCTGTAACGTTCGCGCGGTTCGGCCAATTCGGCATTGATTTTCGCGGCAAGCATTTTTTTGGCTTCGCCCCACGCCAAGCCTTCGGCCAGCATTTGCGTGAATTCGGCGGTTTCGGCAGGCGTGGCAAAGGCTTTGTAAATCTCAAACAACGGGCTTTCGTCGGGCTGTTTCGGTTCGCCCGGTTCTTTTAAGTTGGTAATGATTTTATTCACCGATTTTTGGGTTTTCTTATCGTTTTCCCACAGCGGAATGGTGTTGCCGTAGCTCTTACTCATCTTGCGGCCGTCCAAGCCCACCAGCAATTCTACGTTTTCGTCGATTTTCACTTCGGGCAGCGTAAACACTTCTTTAAAGCGGTGGTTGAAACGGCCTGCAATATCGCGCGCCATTTCAACATGTTGGATTTGGTCGCGGCCCACCGGCACTTCTTGCGCGTTAAACATTAAAATATCGGCAGTCATCAGAATCGGGTAGCTGTACAAGCCCATCTCGATACCATCATCATTCAAATCCAAAAGATAACCATATTTTTTGAAAAAATTTCTCAATTCATCAACAGATTTATTCCTAATTTGATAAGCTCCACTATCATCAAAAGGAATCTCTACAAACTCTTTTTCAAAGTCTTCCAATATTGGAATAGTTATTATTCCAGATGGTAAATATTCATCTATGTCAGCGAGAAAATCCCATAATAATTTGTATGAATTTGAGATTATTGAATCTGTTTGATAATTAAATAAATTTTGAATCTCTTGTGACAATCTTAAATCAGCCCATTCATACTCTTGGTAACTTCCATTAATCCCAAACGTACGCTGAATTCTTTTTGCTAAATTTTCCTGCACCGCCGCTTTGTAGGCATGGGCGCGGTTCATCAGACCTTTGGCGGTGATGCAGGTCAGAATCCAGTTCAACTCCATGATTTCGGGAATGTCGCTCTGGCGGTAAAACGTGGTTTTTTCGGGGTCTAAACCGCAAGCCAGCCAAGTGGCGGCAACGGCTTGGGTGGATTCGTGAATCAGCTCGGGATCATGGCATTTGATAATGCCGTGGTAATCGGCGAGAAACAGGAAAGATTCGGTATCCGGCGCATGCGAGGCTGCAATCGCAGGGCGGATAGCGCCGACGTAGTTGCCCAAATGCGGAATGCCGGTGGTGGTTACTCCGGTTAAAACACGTTTTTTATTCATTTTGTTCTCTTTAAATAAGATTTCAGACGGCCTGTTCAAACAGAGGCCGTCTGAAACGGCAATCATAAAAATCAAGTGGCGGATTATACATCAAACACGGTTTTCAGACGGACTTTACACACAATCCGCCGCGTTTCCTGTAGAGGCATACCAAACTTATCCACAAGCATATTTTATTAATATTCATAAATTTATAAAATATTTCAATCTGTTTGATAGAAAAGATATTGACTTACCCACAGGCGAACCCATATAGCTTTCATCTAAACAATACACAAACTTTAAAGAAAGAAAACAGATGAGATTCGACAAACTAACCGCAAAATTCCAACAAGCGCTGGCCGATGCCCAAAGCATGGCTTTGGCTGCCGACAACAGTTATCTCGAAGCAGGCCATGTATTGAAAGCCCTGCTCGACGATAACGAAGGCGGCACTGCCGCTCTGCTCTCGCACGCCGGTGTAAACGTGCCGCAAGTAAAACAACAACTTACCCAAGCCTTAAACGGCCTGCCCAAAGTATCCGGCACCGGCGGCGAAATCCTGCCCAGCCGCGAATTACAGGCCGTCTTAAACCTGATGGACAAAGCCGCCATGAAACGCGGCGATGCCTATATCGCCAGCGAACTGTTCCCACTGGCATTGGTACAGCAAAACGACAGCACCGGTAAAATTCTGAAAAATGCCGGAGCCACCGAACAAAACATCAACGCCGCCATTGACGCGGTACGAGGAGGAGCCTCTGTGGATAACCCCAACGCTGAAGACCAACGCGAAGCCCTGAAAAAATATACCACCGACTTAACCCAGCGCGCCCGCGAAGGCAAACTCGACCCCGTGATCGGCCGCGACGACGAAATCCGCCGCGCCATCCAAGTATTGCAACGCCGCACCAAAAACAACCCGGTGTTAATCGGCGAGCCCGGCGTGGGTAAAACCGCCATTGTTGAAGGCTTGGCTCAACGCATCGTCGATGGCGAAGTGCCCGATTCCCTGCGTAACAAACGCCTGCTGGTGCTTGATTTGGCCGCATTGATTGCCGGTGCCAAATACCGCGGCGAGTTTGAAGAACGCTTAAAGGCCGTCTTAAACGATTTGGCTAAAGACGACGGCAACACGCTGATTTTCATTGATGAAATCCATACTTTGGTTGGCGCGGGCAAAACCGACGGCGCGATGGACGCGGGTAATATGCTCAAACCCGCCCTTGCCCGCGGCGAACTGCACTGTATCGGTGCCACTACTTTGGACGAATACCGCCAATACATCGAAAAAGATGCCGCGCTGGAACGCCGCTTCCAAAAAGTATTGGTAGGCGAACCGAGCGTGGAAGACACCATCGCCATTCTGCGCGGCTTGCAGGAGCGTTACGAAATCCACCACGGCATCGACATCACCGACCCGGCCATTGTCGCTGCTGCGGAATTGAGCAACCGCTATATCACCGACCGTTTTCTGCCCGATAAGGCCATTGATTTGATCGACGAAGCCGCCAGCCGCATCAAAATGGAATTGGATTCCAAACCTGAGCAGATGGACAAACTCGACCGCCGCATCATCCAACTCAAAATGGAAAAAATGCACGTTGAGAAAGAAAGCGACGATGCCAGCAAAAAACGCCTCGATTTAATCGACGAAGAAATCGCCGGCCTGCAAAAAGAATACGCCGATTTGGACGAAATCTGGAAAGCCGAAAAAGCCGCTTCCGCCGGCACCGCCGACATCAAAAAACAAATCGACGACATCAAAGTCAAAATCGAGCAGGCCAAACGCCAAGGCGACTTCGCCCGCGCATCCGAACTGGAATACGGCGAACTGCCCAAACTCAGCCAACAGCTGCAAGCGCTGGAAAACAATCCGCAAGAGCAGCAGGCCAACAAACTCTTCCGCACCAAAGTGGGCGCGGACGAAGTGGCCGAAATCGTATCGCGCATGACCGGCATTCCGGTAAGCAAAATGATGGAAGGCGAACGCGACAAACTCTTGAAAATGGAAGAAGTATTGCACAACCGCGTGGTGGGACAAGACGAAGCCGTGCGCGCCGTTTCCAACGCCATCCGCCGCTCCCGCTCCGGCTTGGCCGACCCCAACAAACCATACGGCAGCTTCCTCTTCTTAGGCCCGACCGGTGTCGGCAAAACCGAACTGTGCAAAGCCTTGGCGAGCTTCCTGTTTGACAGCGAAGACCATTTAATCCGCATCGATATGTCGGAATACATGGAAAAACACGCCGTTGCCCGCTTAATCGGCGCGCCTCCCGGCTATGTCGGCTACGAAGAAGGCGGCTACCTAACCGAACAAGTCCGCCGCAAACCTTACAGCGTGATCCTGCTCGACGAAGTGGAAAAAGCCCACCCCGACGTGTTCAACATCCTGCTGCAAGTGTTGGACGACGGCCGCTTGACCGACGGTCAAGGCCGCACGGTGGACTTTAAAAACACCGTGATCGTGATGACTTCCAACATCGGCAGCCACCACATCCAGCAAATGGGCACATCGGATTACGAAGCCGTGAAAGAAGTGGTCATGGAAGACGTGAAAGAACACTTCCGCCCTGAAATGATTAACCGTATCGACGAAGTGGTCGTGTTCCACGGCTTGGATCAGGCCAATATCCGCAGCATCGCCAAAATCCAGCTCAAAGGCTTGGAAAAACGCCTTGCCGCACAGAACCTGCATCTCAAAGTCGACGATGCCGCACTGGATCTAATCGCCAAAGCAGGCTTCGACCCCGTGTACGGCGCACGCCCGCTCAAACGCGCCATCCAAGCGGAAATCGAAAACCCGCTGGCCTTGGCTCTGCTCGAAGGCAAATATAAGCCTGAAAGCGTGATTCATGTGAAAGCGGATGGGGATAAGCTGGCGTTTGATTGATTGGGTTGAACCGTAGCAACCGGTATGACTAAAGGCCGTCTGAAAATTTTCAGACGGCCTATTTTTTGTTGAGCAAATGCTGGCATTGTTTACACTTTTCTTTTTCTTACTGATAAATTCATTTACACCTTTTTCCGCTATAAACCGACCAAAACATCATATACTCTTACTTAATTTTCAAAATCGGAAATTCAAGATTTCTTAATTCTTTTTTCTTAGGACACTCAGTAAAAAGAGAACCTCTCTTGCCGTTTTCAGATTCTAGACGCATCAATATATAGCAGTTTTTTTGATCATAAATATATTCGTCTACTTCATAAATTTCCATAGTATTTTGATCTGACTCAGTTTCAACATCTCCCGGTTTTAATTTTGCAACCCCTTTTAATAGCTCGGAACGTTTTCCCTTTGAAGATGAATAAATATTGAATGCAATATTATTTCCGTTTTCTAAATGCTTTACCTTGATATACGTATTGGTGTTCTTACCCTTATAGGTACTCGGGTAAGCCAACAACGGGATTGATAAAATGGTTGTATATATGATTTTTTTAATCATCATTTTTTTCGTACCTTCTTGTTTGAAACTAAAATGTCCAAAATATTTTCTTGGATATGCCGAAAGATTAGCTGCATCAGCTTAATAACACTTAATGAAACCCACTTTTATTTGAACAACAATGAAGCCAATAAAACATCAGAGAAGCGTGGTATTTCAGTAATGTGACAGGTATGCATACTTTTACAATATAGCAAAATAAATATCTTTACCCAGTGTAGATATGACAAAAGGCCGTCTGAATTTTCAGACGGCCTTTACCAATCACTCCTTAACCTTCTCACTCAAAAAATCAATAAAACTTCTTACCTTCGCACTTAAAAAAGCACGATCCACATAAGCGGCATAAAGTTTTGCCGTCAGGAAATGATAATCGGGCAGCAGCCGCACTACTCTGCCGGCGGTTAGGTCTTCGCAGACGCACCATTCAGGTTGGAAGCCGATGCCGGCGCCAGCGCGGATCAGGCTGCCGACCATGAGGGTGCTGTCGCTGTGTATGGCTGCGTTGAGTTCGAGCAGGCTACGTTGGCCGTTGTGTTTGTGTTGGATTTCGAGGCGGCTCATGTCGGTGTAGGAAGGCAGCACTGCGGGGTGCTGCGCGGCTTCTTCGGGGGTTTGCGGTACGCCGTTCCGCCGCAGGTAATCGGGCGAGGCGAGCAAGAAAAACTGGATGTCGGCCAAGGGTTTGACAATCAACGAGGGGCCGGGGTCGTTGGAGACGCGTAGTGCGAGGTCAAAACCGTCGGCGATGAGGTCGGTGTGGCGGTTGCTGAGTACCAAGTCGAGGGATACTTCGGGATAGCGTTGTTTGTATTCGCTGATCCAGCGGCTGACGCGCGGGCTGGCAAACCATTGCGGCATGGTGATGCGCAGGATGCCTTGCGGTTTTTCGGTAACGCCTGCGGCTTTTTGGGCGGCGGTTTCAAGGGTTTCGAGGGCGTGGCAGCATTGGCGGTAGTATTCTTCGCCGGTTTCGGTAAGATGGAGGTTGCGGCTGTTGCGGTGTAAGAGTTTGGCTTGTAAGGTGTTTTCTAAATGGCTGACGTGTTTGCTGGCCATGGCGTTGGAAATGCCGAGATGGTCGGCGGCGCGGGTGAAGCTGCCGTTTTCGACCACTTGGCGGAACACTTTGAGGCTGAACAGGGTATCCATGATTTCTTATTGGGAAGTGATTATTAAACAAAAAGAGTATATATCTACAAAAGGGAAATATCTATACTGTGCTCATCTTTCCACTATATGAGTAATCACCATGACGAGTATCCATTCCAATTTGAGCCGTTTCCAACCCATGTTATTGTCTGTTTTGCGCATCGCTTCGGCTTATATGTTTATGCTGCACGGCACGGCGAAGCTGTTTGCGTTGCCGCATATTGAGATGTTCGACGGCTTGCAGCTGATGTCGATTTACGGTTTGGCCGGCGTTCTCGAAGTCGTGGGCGGCGTGTTGTTGCTATTGGGTTTGTTTACCCGCCCGGTGGCGTTTGTGTTGTCCGGCCAGATGGCGGTTGCCTATTTTATGTCGCACGCGGCCAAAGCGCCTTTGTTGCCACTGCTAAACGGCGGCGAAGCGGCGGCGCTGTTCTGCTTTATTTTCCTGTATATCGCAGCGGCGGGCGGCGGTGCTTGGGCTTTGGATAATAAGTTGGGCAAAAAGCTATAATGCCGTCTGAAACCGCCCTTTCTTTTTACCATCATTTAAGGGAACCATCATGACTTACACCGTACTCCAACAAGCCGCGGAAACCCGCCGCTCTGTTTACGCTTTAAACAAAAACCTGCCTCTGCCTGCTGCCGAAGTCGCCGAGATGGTGAAACATGCCGTGCTGCACACGCCTTCGTCATTCAATTCGCAATCTACCCGTGTGGTGGTGCTGTTCGGTGCGGAACACGAAAAGCTGTGGCAATTTGCCGAAGATGCCTTGCGCGCCATCGTACCCGCCGAAAACTTCGAGCCGACCAAGCAAAAGCTGGATATGTTTAAAGCCGCGGCCGGTTCGGTGCTGTTTTTTGAAGACCAAAACGTCGTAAAAGGCTTGCAAGAACGCTTCCCCAGCTATGCCGACAATTTCCCTATCTGGGCGGAACACGCCGATGCCATGCACCAATACGCAGTATGGACCACGCTGGCCGCAGCCGGTATCGGCGCCAACCTGCAACACTACAACCCACTAATTGACAACGCCGTTGCCCAAGAATGGTCGGTTCCTGCCAACTGGACATTGCGTGCGCAAATGGTGTTCGGCGGCATTGATGCGCCTGCGGGTGAGAAAACATTCGATCCGCTGGAAGGCCGTCTGAAAGTATTCGGCCTGTAAGCCGTTCGATTGATTATGCCTGTCTGAAACGGGTTAAGGGTTGGCTGCACAAAAACCTGCGTTATCCGTTTTCAGACAGGCATCGTTACATTTCAATAGCCCCATGAACAAAACCCCCGCCCTATTTCTCGGCCACGGCAGCCCGATGAACGTTATCGAAGCGGATAATCCGTTTACCCGGGGCTTCAGGCAGGTTGCGGCGCAGTTTCCCAAGCCCCGCGCCATACTGATGATTTCCGCCCACTGGTACGGCGATGCTTTGCAAGTATCCGGCAGCACCGCTCCGGCCATGATTTATGATTTTTACGGCTTTCCCGAAGAGCTGAATCAAGTGCAGTATCCTGCTTCCGGCAGCCCCGAACTTGCCGCCGAAGTGCAGCGTTTGCTCGCGCCCGAACCGGTATCCGTCGATATGCTTCGGGGGTTCGACCACGGCACATGGGGTGTACTCAAGCATCTTTATCCCGAAGCCGACATTCCCGTCGTACAACTGAGCCTGAACCGGAATCAACCCGCCGAATGGCATTTCGCATTGGCGCAAAAGCTCAAGCCCTTGCGCGAACAAGGCGTGTTGGTTGTCGGCAGCGGCAATATCGTTCACAACCTGCGCACCATCAGCTTTGCCCATATCCGCCAAGCGGGTGCGGCTTACGAATGGGCGGAAACCTTCCGCCGCGACATCAACCAAGCCATTTTGAATCGGGACAACGAAACCTTGATCCACTACTTGCGCTTGGGCGAGGCTGCCGCTTTATCCGTACCCACGCCCGAACATTACCTGCCCCTGCTCTACATCATGGCGTTGCGCGATGAAGAAGATGAAGTCAAGCTGTTCAACGACGAGATTGTCGGCGGTTCGTTAAGCATGACTTCGGTGCTGCTGGGATAATTTTTTCACTTATACTTTGAATCAATGGCTTATACTTTTCAGACGGCCTCAGTTATATAGGATGAGCCTTTGCAAAACCCTTAGATGTGGATGCAGTTCAAGGCGTAGCAGCGCAGCGAGTGCAGACATATCAGATAGATAGGCAAACGAGCGGGCAGCGCACAACGCAGAAATGCGCCGCAGATGGGGGTTTTGCAAAAGTGTCAGGCCGTCTGAAAATCCCACATGGAGGACATGTTATGAATATCCCCGACATTATCCGTTTTGCCGATTATCTGATTGACCGCCCCGCCGAATCGGTACGCACGGTGCTGCATCAAGGGCGGCAGATGAACATGGTGCTGTGGCAGATTCCGCCCGGCGGCAAACTGCCTGCACACCGCCATCCGCAAGGGCAGGATATTTGGCTGGTGCTGCAAGGCCGCGCCGAATTATTGGATGATGAAAACAGCGGCCGGATAATCGGCGCGGGCGAAAGCATTGTGATCGATTCAGGCTTGATACACGGAGTGCGCAATAACGGAACGGAGGATTGCGTGCTGGTTTCCGTGGTGTATGCCGAAGCGGGGTTTGAAGCGGTTTGAAAAAATGCCTGTCTGATAGAGTTTCGGACAGGCATTTTTGTTAGGAAACTGGCTTAAGTCGGCATCCATCAGAGATACGCCAACAATTCCAGCGGCGTATCAATACGCGCATCATGCGGCCATTCTTCGGTTTTGTCTTCGGCAGCGATATAGCCCCAGTTTACCAATACGGTTTTCATGCCGGCATTTTTGCCTGCCTGCATATCGCGCTCGGCATCGCCTACATAGATACAATTTTCGGGTTTTACGCCGATTTGTTCGCAGGCGTAAAACATGGGCTTGGTGCTGGGTTTGGCTTCGCCGCAGGTATCGCCGCTGACAACCACGGCAGGCGCGACGCTGAAGCCGAGTTTCGGCACAAGGCGGTGGGTGAAGGTGTGCGGTTTGTTGGTGATGATGCCCCATTTGATGCCGCGTTTGTCGAGTTCGGCAATCAATCGGTCGATATCGTCGAACAACACGGTTTCATGGTCGAAGCAGCGTTCGTATTCGGCCAGATATTCCTGCCGCCAGCGGGCGTGTTCGGGATGGTCTTTGCTGATGCCCGCGCCCATCAGAATCAGGCCGCTTGCGCCGTGGCTGGCGACGGGGCGGATTTCTGCCATGCTTTTTTCGGGTAAATTGTGGCGGCGCAGCAAAGTGTTGAGTGCGCCGCCCAAATCGAGTGCGGTGTCGGCGAGGGTGCCGTCCAAGTCAAACAATACGGCTTCGGTCATGGGAGTCCTTAATGATGATGGGTAACGGTTTTCTATGCGTTGAGGCCGTCTGAAAAGAGGTTAAGCAGGTTTCAGACGGCCTTAATTTTAGCAGATTAATGTGAATGATGATGGCCGTGTGTTTCATGCCCATGCGGATGAATCGAGCACAATACGCTGTCTTCGTGCGGGTGTCGGCTGCTTTCCACCTGCACGGTGGTGTGTTGGATATTTTGATGCGCCAACGCATGCTCGATGCGGTAAACGATTTGTTCGGCCTCGACCACGCTCAAATCGCCGTCGACAACGATATGGCAGGATAAGGCGTTGATGTTGCTGGTAATCGTCCACACATGCAAATCATGCACCGACTGTACGCCTTCGGTTTGCCTGATGGTGTCGAGCAGCATGTCGACATCGACATTATCGGGCGTGCCTTCCATCAAAATGTGCAGGGTTTTGCGGAATACCTGCCAGCCGCTCCGCCCTACCAATGCGGCGACGAAAACGCTGGCCAACGGGTCGGCCCATTTCCAGCCGAACGCCATCATCAGCACGGCGGCGGCTATCGCGCCGAACGAGCCGAACAAATCGCTCAACACATGCAGATAGGCTCCGCGCATGTTGATATTGCCTTCGGTGTCGCCGCCGCGCAGCATGTACCACGCCACGAAAAGGTTCACCAGCAGCCCGATGATACTGATCACCAGCATGCCGGTGGTGGCGATTTCCGGCGGCTGGCGGAAACGTTCGACGGCTTCTAAAAAAATCATTGCGGCAATCACGATCAGAGTGATGCCGTTAAAAGCCGCCGTTAAAATTTCAAACCGCTTGTAGCCGAAGGTTTTATCGAGCGTGGTGGCTTTTTCGCTGAATTTGAACGCCAGCAAGGCGATACCGAGCGAGAATGCGTCGCTGAACATATGCCCTGCGTCCGACAGCAACGCCAGCGAGTTGGTGAGCCAGCCGCCGACTGCCTCCACCACCATGAAAGATGCGATCACCGCAAATGCTACCGCCAATACTTTTTTATTGGCCGTGTGGCTGTGGGAATGATGGTCGTGCGGCATGGCTTTCTCCTTTGGAAATATAAGAGCCTGAGACCTTTGCAAACCCCCATCTGCGGCGCATTTCTGTGTTGTGCGCTGCTCGCTCGTTTGCCTATCTATCTGATATGTCTGCACTCGCTGTGCTGCTACGCCTTGAACTGCATCCACATCTGGGGATTTGCAAAGGTCTCAGCCTGTTCAAAATCTCCATAGTGGCCGTGTTGTCGGCCGAAACCTCGAAAAACGCCTATACAAGAAGATTACAAACAGGCTCTAAGAAAGGCCGTCTGAAACGCTTATTGCTGCTCGCTTAAAATCGCTTGAATCAATTCTACTGCACCATCGTCCGCCAGCTTTTTGGCAACGGCGCGGCCCAACGCGTCGGCATAGGCCGCGGGCGCTTCGGCTTCGGCCTGCAAAACCACCGAGCCGTCGGGATGGCCGACCAAGCCGCGCAAGGTCAAGAGACCGTTTTCTTCAGTGCAATAAGCCGCCAACGGCACTTGGCAACTGCCGTCCAACGCGCGGGCAAGCGCACGTTCGGCGGTTACGCAGGCATTGGTCACGGCGTGGTTCAGCGGGTTCAACACTTCCAGCAAATCATAGCGGTTGGCGGCAATCTCGATACCCAATGCGCCCTGCCCCGCGGCAGGTAGGCTGTCGAACGGCGACATAATCATGCGGATGCGCTCGTCCAGCCCCAAACGCTGCAAACCGGCGGCGGCAAGAATAATGGCATCGTAGTCGCCGTTGTCCAGCTTCGCCAAACGGGTTTGCACATTGCCGCGCAACGGTTTGATAGTCAAATGCGGATAACGTGCGCGAATCTGCGCTTCGCGGCGCAAGCTCGCCGTACCCACCACCGCACCTTCCGGCAGTTCTTCCAAACGCGTATATCGGTTAGACACAAATGCGTCAAACGGGTTGGCACGCTCGCAAATGGCGGCCAGCGCAAAACCTTCGGGCAACACCATCGGCACGTCTTTAATCGAGTGCACGGCCAAATCTGCGCGGCCGTCTTGCAAAGCCTGTTCCAGCTCTTTGATAAACAAACCTTTGCCGCCGATTTTCGAAAGCGTTTTATCGAGAATCTGGTCGCCGCGCGTAGTCATGCCCAAAATGCTGACCTCGCATTCGGGATAAAGCTGTTTCAGACGGCCTTGTATATGCTCGGCCTGCCACATAGCCAACATGCTTTCGCGGCTGGCGATAACGAGTTTTTTAGGGTTCATAAGAATATATTTGCAATACGTCAAAATAACGGCACAAGTCTATCATGTTTTTCAGACGGCCTTATGCTATATTTCCGCCTGAACCACATTCCCGCAACGATTTATGAAACGCGCCAAAAAATACCCTTTCCTTACCCTGCAACAACAACGCTTCACCCTGCATTTCGACAACCAAAGCAGCCTTTCCGAACTGCCGTCTGAAAAAGACTTCTACCGCTGGGCATGGCACGCACTTAAAAACGAATACCGCCGCGCCGACATCAGCATCGTGCTGCTCGACGAAGAACCCGCCCGCGCCTACAACGCCGATTACCGCGGCAAAGACTACGCCACCAACGTATTGAGTTTCGCCCTCAACGAAGGCGAAATCATGCCCGACCAACTTTCAGACGGCCTCTACGGCGATTTAATCATCTGCCCGCAAGTGGTGCTGAAAGAAGCCGCCGAACAAAGCAAAACGCCCGCACAGCACTTCGCCCACCTCACCATACACGGCACGCTGCACCTGATGGGCTACGACCACATCGAAGACGGCGAAGCCGAAATCATGGAAACACTTGAAACCCGCCTGCTGAATCAGTTAGGATACCCCAACCCTTACCGACAGGATTAATCAGAAATGGACGACAGCCAGTCGAAGCCCTCTTTTTTTGAACGCCTCGTAGCCCGCATTTCGGGCGACGCTCCCGATTCCGCCGAAGACGTGATCAACCTGCTGCGTCAGGCCCACGAGCAGGAAGTGTTCGACAGCGAAACCCTGCTGCGCTTGGAAAAAGTGCTCGATTTCGCCGAACTCGAAGTGCGCGATGCCATGATTACCCGCAGCCAGATGGACGTAATCAAAGCCGACGAAAGCATGGAGCGCATCATCCCCTACATCATCGAAACCGCCCGCTCGCGCTTTCCCGTTATCGGCGAAGACAAAGACAACGTGCTCGGCATCCTCCACGCCAAAGACCTGCTCAAATACGCGCTCAACCCCGAGCAATTCAACCTGCAAGCCATCTTGCGCCCCGCCGTGTTTGTGCCCGAAGGCAAATCGCTCAATTCGCTTTTGAAAGAGTTTCGCGAACAGCGCAACCACATGGCCATCGTGGTCGATGAATACGGCGGCATTTCCGGGCTAGTAACGTTTGAAGACATCATCGAACAAATCGTCGGCGACATCGAAGACGAGTTCGACGAAGATGAAAGCGGCGACAATATCTTTCCGGTATCCGCCGAACGCTACCGCATCAACGCCATCACCGAAATCGAAGACATCAACGAATATTTCGGCACCGATTACAGCGACGAAGAAGTCGATACCATCGGCGGCTTGGTAATTCAGGAAATCGGCCACCTTCCCGTGCGCGGCGAAAAAGTGGTTATCGGCCCGCTGCAATTCACCGTAGCCCGCGCCGACAACCGCAGGCTGCATACCTTGATGGCGATCCGCATCAAAGAAGACTGACCTTCGGCTTGAAACATGAAACTGCGGGCAGCTGTCCGCAGTTTTGTGTGCAGCCTTAGTCTCTGCCAGCTCGGGCTTACTCCAAGCATGGCGGCGATAGCTTGTGAGCAACAGCAATGAAGCAAACGCTTCTATGACATGAATCAAAAAGAGGCCGTCTGAAAATTTCAGACGGCCTCTTAATATTGAGGATTTACTTCAATCAGTCGTTACAGATTAATCCGCTTCCAACACCACTTTCATCGCACCGTTTTCGGCCGCGTGTTTGAAAATGTCGTAAGCTTTTTCCAATTCGCTGAACTTAAAGCGGTGGGTCAGCATTTTGGTGTAATCCACAGAGCTGGTAGAAATCGCTTTCATCAGCATTTCGGTTGTGTTGGTGTTGACCAAACCGGTGGTGATGGTCAGGTTTTTAATCCACAGTTTTTCCAGTTTGAAATCAACGGGTACACCGTGCACGCCCACCACCGCTACGTTGCCGCCGGGTTTAACGATGTCTTGGCACATATCCCAAGTCGCCGGGATACCCACGGCCTCAATCGCCACGTCCACACCGTCTTCGCCTACGATATCAAACACTTGCTTAGACACATCGCCGGAAGCCGGGTTGATGGTATGGGTTGCGCCCAATTCTTTGGCGAGTTTCAAGCGGTTTTCGTCCATATCGCACACAATCAATACCGACGGGCTGTACAGCTGGGCGGTCAACAAAGCCGACATCCCCACAGGGCCTGCACCGGCGATAAATACGGTGTCGCCCGGGCGCACATCGCCGTATTGCACGCCGATTTCGTGGGCGGTGGGTAAAGCGTCGCTCAAAAGCAGCGCCACTTCTTCGTTCACGTTGTCGGGCAGCAGAATCAAGCTGTTGTCGGCAAACGGTGTGCGCACATATTCGGCTTGGGTGCCGTCGATCATGTAACCCAAAATCCAGCCGCCGTTACGGCAGTGAGAATAAAGTTGTACTTTACAGTTGTCGCAGGTGCAGCATTTGCTCACGCAAGAAATGATAACTTTATCGCCCTTTTTGATATTTTTAACAGACGAACCTACTTCTTCGACAATGCCGATGCCTTCATGGCCGAGAATGCGCCCCGGAGTGATTTCGGGGTTTTTGCCTTTCCAGATGCCCAAGTCGGTACCGCAAATGGTGGTTTTAACAATTTTTACCACTGCATCGGTCGGATCGATGATTTGGGGTTTGGGTTTTTCTTCAAAACGGATATCGCCTGCACCGTAATAGGCCATTGCTTTCATGCGTCTTCCTTTCATAACAAAATGTGACATGAAACTACACGGGTAGTGTCGGACAGTTATAGGCCAAAACGGCAAGAGAAGTCAAATTATCTTTAATTTCATAATGTTATACTATAACAAAATGATAAGAGCTTATTTTTTTTATTTGAGAAGATACAAACAACCAGAGGAGCATCCCTGCTCCTCTGTTAATTTCAATCCTCTTGCCTCAACCAAACCAACACATCATTTGCACGGCTTGGCTTTTGGGAATTTTTGATCGTTGAACGCCGCACACGCTTCGAGCAGGCCCGCTTCCAAAGGCTTCAGCTCTTTGTTGCTGCGGATTTTGTCCAAATAATGCTGCATCATATACGGGTAATACAGATACATATTGTTCATCCATTCGACCGCTTTTTGGGTCTCCCCCGCGCGGTATTGATACAGCCCGACCTGATAAGCATTGGAATAAGGCCGGTAAGCCAAAGCCTCGCGTGCGGCCTCTTCCGCCCAAGGATAGACGGTCGGCGCGGCCGGATTGACCCTGCGGGTCAGCGACAGTTGGGCATAATAACGCAGCATCGGTTCGGTGTCGGCAATCCGTCGCAACCCTTCGATTTTCTCGGCGGACTGCTCAACCGTTTCATCTTTCGGCTGGCGGTTGTAAGCGGTCAAATCCGTGTAGGCGAAACTCAAACGGGCAATCCCCGCCAGCAGGCACACCGCCAATACCGCACCGCCGATGTTGTGACGTTTCGCAGTCTGAAGCCCGTCTGAAATATCGCGCTCGTCTGCAGGCGACAGGCCGGCCATCAAAGCAAACGGCACCAGAAAATAAATATACCAAAGCGGATACTCAAGCATACTGTGACACAGCGATACGGTCATCATCGCCAATAACAACAGCGAAGCGTGATGCAGAGGCCGTCTGAACATACGCCAAATGGCGGCCAAGAAACCCAGCACCGTCAACGCCGTGCCGACGATACCCATTTCCGCCAACAGCTGCAAAATCAGATTGTGCGAATGGGTAAACAACACATTCATCATGTTGCCGCTGAATCTTCCTTCTTCGATATGCGTCAGAAAGCCTTGCAGCGAATAACTGCCCCAGCCGTAGCCCCAAACCGGTGCGGAAAGAAATACCGCCCACGCTTTGCGCCACTCTTTATCGCGCGCCGAACCGTCAAAAGTAGAGCCGCTCGCCCGCTCGACGGCGGTGTCGTACTGCATGCCCGAAATCATGTCCAACACATGACCGATGCCGAACTGCACCACCACCGTCATCACCAGCGCAAACAACATAATCAGCACCAAACGGTTGGCCTCGCGGCCGACACGCCAACGCCAAAACGGAAGCAGCAAACCGACACCGATCACATAAGTGAGAATGGTGCGCGAGTTTACCAAGCCCAGCACCGAAGTCAGTGCCAGTACCATGAGAAAACCGAGCCAGCCGGGCATTCGGCGCATCGCCCACAAATACGAAGCCGCCAGCGTGCCCCACATCAGATAATGCCCCAAATGATTGCGCTGGCCGAGCTGCCCGCTCACTTCGCGCAGCCCGCGATAGGCGATGATGCCGCGGAACATTTCCGCCGAAGCCCAGCCGGTAAACTGCATCAACGCCACCGCCGCCTGTATCAGCGCGCCGGCCAGCAGCGTCCATGCCAACACCGACACCACGCGTTCCTGCCCCCATTCCGCCACCCAGCCGCGGCAGGCCCAAGCCGCCAGCGCAATGATCACAAAAGCCGATACCGCCAAATCGCTCATGCCCGGATAAGTCAGATTCATCAACCGCGCCTGAAGCCACCAAAAAGCAGCCAAAGCCAAAAAATAAACCGAAGCCGCAGGCAGGCGCACATTCAGACGGCCTGTTAACGCAGTCAACAACAACAATAAAACCGCACCGGCCAAAGAACCTGCTTCAAGATAAAAGCTGGATAGCGGCCCTACGCGGTACAGCGACACAAAAGGCGCGATGCAGATACACACAAAACACAGCCACACGGGCCACAACCGCCACGACCATACCGTAGCCGTGCCGTCTGAAAAACGGTTAAACATGGCGCACCGCCTTTCTCTGATACCTAACGAATGCCAAACAGGCTGCAAAAAACACACTGCTGCACAATAATGCGGCGGCGGCACAGGCGCGGCTGGCGGGCGCAGCGTCAAACAGCCTTACCACCGCTTCGGCAAAATAAAACAGTATCAGCAGGCAGCTGTATTGGAAAGTGTAAACCCTGCCTTTCAAAATGCCCGCCAGCGGCAGACACAAAGGCAAGGCTTTCAAGGCCAGCCACGAGCCGCCCGGGCGCAGCGGCGCAATCCAAAGCTCCCAAGCAAGGCTCACGGCAATCAGCCCGCACAGGCTGATAACGGCGGCGGTATGCGACCAGTGTTTTTTATCGGCAAGTGTATTCATCGTTCAATCTGTTTAATGTGAGGCCGTCTGAAAAATCGTATTGTTTTCAGACGGCCTTTAAAGAAATTAGTTTTATACTGCCGATCAAGAAATGCAACCGGCATTTTAGCTTAAAACGGTTGAGGCCGTCTGAAAACCAGCAAAGCTGGTTTCGCTAAAACCGGCAAAGCTGGTTTCGCTAAAATATTTTCAGACGGCCTGAGACCTTTGCACCCCCCCATCTGCGGCGCATTTCTGCGTTGTGCGCTGCTCGCTCGTTTGCCTATCTATATGATATGTCTGCACTCGCTGTGCTGCTACGCCTTGAACTGCATCCGCATCTGGGGGTTTTGCAAAGGTCTCGGCCTGATCACGTTGCTTCACCGCTTCGCCATGCCCATGTAAAAGCGATGCCGATACAGTTTGGCTTTCATCAATCATTCAAGTTTGAGAGAAAGAGGCAACTTTTTCGGCCATGCACCCTTCCGCTTTGCCGCCGGTTTGCTGCAAACCGTCGATAATGCCCGTGCGGTCTTCTTCGTGTTTGTTTTGACTGAGTTTGTAGGCTGCTTCAATCGTTTCTATTTCCATCTCAAAACACACCACCGCCTTGCTCATCGCATCAATATAATCGGCAGGTGCATCTTCGAGCTGCCACGGCTTGGGCTGTGCCGACTCATGTATCGCACTGAGCGAAGCCAATATGCCGAGCACTTCCTGCGGCTCTTCAATCAAACGCATCGTTCCGCCCACATGCACAGCCTGATAATTCCAAGTCGGCACGGCTTTGTGTTCCCTGTGTTTGCTCGGATACCAATTCGGAGAAATATAACAACCGCTGTTGTGAAAAATGGCCAGCCAGCGATTACCGGTATGCTCCGCCGCCTGCCAGATGGGGTTGGCTCTGGCAAAATGGCCGCGCAATACGCCCTGTTCCGTGCCGTTGTCGTGCCGATAAACAGGAATATGGGCAGCCTGCAAAATACCGCCACGCTCTACAACCAACGTCGCCAACGGATGGTTCTCAATAAAACGGTGAATTTCACCCACATCGTTTTGCCGGAATACTTTGGGCACATACATGGTGTTTTCTCACTTTCAACTTTCCTGCCTGCGCGACAACGGCTTCGCAAAACGGCAAAAGCACAAACCCGCTTCATAAAGCAGCACCAACGGCACGGCCAGCATGATTTGCGAAATCACGTCGGGCGGCGTGATGACGGCGGCAATCACAAACGCGCCCACAATCACATAAGGCCGGGCCGACTTTAACTGCTCAAGCGAAACCACGCCCATGCGGTTCAGCAAAACCACCACCACCGGCACTTCGAACGTGGTACCGAATGCGACAAACATGCCCAACACAAACGACAGGTATTTGTCGATGTCGGTAGCCATGTTCACGCCGATGGGCGTCACGCCGGCCAGAAATTTGAACACCACCGGAAACACCAAGAAATAGGCGAATGCCATGCCGGCAAAAAACAGAATCATGCTCGACAATACCAAAGGCGTAATCAGGCGTTTTTCATTTTGATAGAGGGCGGGTGCAACAAACGCCCAAACCTGATACAGCGTGTGCGGCAACGACAATAAAAAAGCCGCCATCAGCGTAACTTTTACCGGCACGAAAAACGGCGCAACTACGTCGGTGGCAATCATGCTGGTATTGGCCGGCAGTGAAGCCATCAGCGGCTCGGCCACAAAGGTATAGAGTTTTTGGGCAAAAGGCATCAGGCCCAAAAAGCAGATCAACAGGCCGCCGATGATCCACATCAGGCGGCGGCGCAGTTCGATTAAATGTTCGACCAAGGGTTGTTGGGCTTGTTGTTCTGATTCAGACACCGTTTACTCACTTCATTGCGGATGCTTTTTGCGGACGCGCAGTTGCGGTTTCGGACGGTGGCGCGGGCGCATATCGCGCTTGCGCCGCATGGACTGTTTGCGGATGGAGGCCGTCTGAAAACCGCCGACGTTGGCGGCATGATGTTCGGACGGCACGGAATAATGCGGCCAATCAGCGTCGGGCGGCGTGTTGCCGAGCGGATTGCCGTATTCGTCCAAACCGAAATCGGCGGGTGTGCGTTGCTCCGGCACGCGCTCCCATGCCGGCACTTTAAGGCCGTCTGAAATATCATCCAACTCTTTACGCAAGCTTTCGCCCGTGCCGCCCAATCCGCTGCGCAGCGATTCGGCGGCAGATTCAAACTCGCTTTTGGCTTTGCGCAGTTCGTCCATTTCGATTTGCGCGCTCAATTCCTGCTTCACGCTGCTCACCGTGCGCTGCACACGCCCGAGCAAGCTCCCCGCCATGTGGGCGGCTTTGGGCAGACGCTCGGGGCCGAGCACCACCAGCGCAATCACACCTATCAGCAGCAGTTCGCTGAAACCGAAATCAAACATGGTTTAAGCCGATTTGTTGTCGTCTTTTTGGTGTTCGATCACATCGTCTTTTTTACCGGCTTCGGTGCCTTCGTTCAGACCCTTTTTGAAATCGTGTACCGCGCCGCCCAAGTCTTTGCCGACGTTGCGCAATTTTTTGGTGCCGAATATCAGCACAACAATCACCAGCACGACAACCCAGTGCCAGATAGAGAAGCTACCCATGATTTAAGTCCTTATCATTAAAATCAATATAGAAATGTTTTTCAGACGGCCTCTGCCTTATGCTCAAGCAGGCCGCCCCATAATGTGGATATGCAGGTGAAACACTTCCTGCCCGCCGCCTTTGCCCGTGTTGATTTGGGTTTTGAAGCCGTCGCTAAGGCCGTTGGCTTCGGCGATTTGCGGCACTTTCATCATCATTTTGCCCAACAACGCCTCATGCTCGGGCTTGGCATGCGCGAGCGAATCGAAATGCACTTTCGGAATCAACAGCAGATGCACGGGCGCGGCGGGGCGGATGTCTTTGAAACACAGCATGTCGTCGTCTTCATACACGATGCCGGCGGGGATTTGCTTATCCACGATTTTGCAGAAAATACAGTCAGTCATCTCAAATACTCCGAAAATATAGCCGAAAACCCAATCCTCGGCACACAGCGGCCGGCCTTGCGGCGTAACACATATTCAGTTTTGGGATGCAAACGGCCGGCCTGTTTTCAGACGGCCTCGGTTCGATATTGCCGTTTGCCCTTATACAATTATAAAAGAAAGGCCGTCTGAAACCGAATCTTTCAGACGGCCTCCGCATCTTTTCGGGTGGATTTTAATACAAATTCAGCTTTCCTGCCGCGCCGCTTTTTCCGCCAGCCCCGACAAACCCTGCCTGCGCGCCAGTTCGTTTAACACCTCTTCAACGCGCAAGCCGTGATGCGCCAGCAACACCTGCGTGTGAAACCATAAATCCGCCACTTCGTACACCAAATGCTCACCGCCGCCGTCTTTGGAAGCCATCAGCACTTCGCCCGCTTCTTCAATCACTTTTTTCAGGATTTTGTCTTCACCTTTGTGCAAAAGCTGGGCCACATAAGACGTTTGCGGGTCTTGGCCTTTGCGGGAATCGATAACGTTTTGGATTTGGGTTAAAACTTGGTCGCTCATATCAATCTTTCATCAACAAATCGGATGACTCTCGAAACAGCGTGATTATGGCGCGGCTGTGCCATGCTGTCTATGACAGGATGCGCGTGTTTGAAGGTTTTTCAGACGGCCCCTTATGAGGCCGTCTGAAGTTTGCTTTAAAGCCGGGAAGATTCCGGCTTCGGTTTGCTTGCGCATCAACCTTTCATATACCGGACGGCTTGGTCAGTAGTTCACAAATCATTGGCAATAATCCGGAAATTAGCCAATGCCGCCTGATAACCGTCGCCTTCGGGGATAATCGTGCCTGCGGTCGCATCTTTTACGACAGCCACTTCAAAGCCTTGTTCGATCAGCTCGCGCAAGTGTGACTCGATACATAAGTTGGCCGACATACCCGCCAAAATCACTTGGTCGATTTTACGTTTGCGTAACTGCAGCACAACGTCGTTGCTTTCCGGTCCGAACACTTTGTGCGGAGAAGCAATCACGGTTTTACCGTCAAAGATATAAGGTTTGTACTGCGGCATAAAGTCCGCACCCGAGCCTTCAAACCCTTCCAAAGTATAAGCATCTTTGCGGGCAAACGCGCCGCCGTCGTGCATCGCGTGTTCTCCCGGACCGCCGAACGCCCATTGATGGTCTTGCGGATAATAATAATGCGGCGAAACGATGGTGGGCATACCGACTGCTTTGGCAGCCTTAAACAAACGCTCAAGATTTTCTACGGTATTGTTTTCCATTACATTTTTACCGACCGCACCCCACAACACCCCTTTCGGGATTAAAAAGTCGATTTGCGGGTCAACCACCAACAAAGCGACGCGCTGGGGATCGATTTTCATACCGTGGCGTTTCAAACCGTATTGCTCAGGTTCGTCATACATACCTTTTTCTTGGGTTTTCTTACCGGCTGCGGCGGCCGCACCTGTTACACCCATCGCACCCAAAACGGTAGCGGCCATAGCCAAACGGGAGCCTGTGCCCAAAGCATTGCGGCGGGATTGGTCGATTTGCTCATCTTTGTGGTTTGACATAGAATTCTTCCTTTCAAATAATGTGGATAATGTTTGTTTTTCTGCAAACGTGGCGGCATTTTAAGAAAAATACCCCGAGCCGGTTTAACCCGTCATCCACACTTATTAACCGAAAGTCTTCATGGATAGCGTCTCCCGCCTTTTTACCTATTTCCGATTCCGCACCAACCTCTTCTTCATCGGCCAACTGTGCAGAACAGGCCACTTCGACGAGCCCAACAAAGGCTATCTCCACTTTATCCGCAAAGGCCGCTGCCTGCTTCATTTATCAGAGAATCGAACCATAGAAATAAACCAACCGGGCATTGTTTTCTCGCCCAGCAATGTTTTGCACCGCATCCACCCCATAGACAGCGAAGGGCTTGAAATACTCTGCATCAACTTTGATTTCGGAGAAGGCGTACGCAACCCGTTGGTAGATACCTTGCGCAACGTAGAAGTGCTTTTTTTAGAAGACCGGCCCCAATTAAGAACCATTGCCGATCAAATTTTCAACGAAAGCAACCGACAGTCATGCGGCTACCATGCCGCCATACACCATTTGTGCGCCTACTTCACCATTCAGGTTATCCGCTGCTGCCTTGAGCAGAAAAAACTGCAAACAGGTTTATTGAGAGGCTTGGTAGATAAAAAATTAAGCAATGTATTACAGGAAATACACCAACATCCCGCACAAGAATGGACACTTGAACTGATGGCGGAAAAAGCCGCCATGTCGCGCTCGGCTTTTGCAGCCTATTTCAAAGAAATCATGAACATACCGCCTTTGGCTTACGTTACCAACTGGCGTATTTCCGTAGCACAGACTTTACTCCAACAAGGGCTGCCGATCGGCTTGGCAGCAGAAAAAGTCGGCTACAGTCACCCTGCCGCACTGAGCCGCGTATTCACACGCGAAATCGGCATGACACCAAGCGAATGGCTGCGCCGCTACGGGCGCGGAACCTGAATGCCAATATATCCGGGGCCGTCTGAAAATACCTTTGCGCCGCCCGATTCATAAATATTGCAAGTATTAAGTACCGACCCTGCCACACTTGCATTTACGTTGGGATGATTTGAAAAAGAAGCATGAGCATCTCATCGGATATCCTTCCGCCTTCCCTCTCATTTAAAGCCAATCCGGCACAACTCTCCCCGTGTTTTCCGGAAAACCTGCCGATTTTTCATCAACCATTATCAAAAAACAAAAATATGATATAAAATAGAAATTTTACTCTAAAACGGAAATGCAAATCATCATGGCATCAGGTATTTTGGAAGCACAGCTCATTCAGATGAACACCGCTGATTTCTTACAGCACATCGAATCTGCATTCAAACGCATCTTTCCAAACGGAATCAATCTGATGCAATACCTTCCCGAAAACAAATGGCTGGAGCTGAAAAAAGCCGGCCTGTTGCTGCCCTTTTTAGCCGAAAAGCACGGCGGCAGAAAAAGCAGCCAGTTTGAAATTCAGGAAGTATTGCGCATCGCCGGCCATTACGGCGTACCCGTTACCCTGCGCACCGGCATCGAAGGCGCATTGGTTTTGCAGCCTCTGGTCGAATTCGGCAACGAAGCCCAAATCCGTACCGGCCTCGATTTCATTTTCAACGGCGAAGGCGGCGGCCTCGCCATTACCGAACCGGAAACCTCCGGTGCCGCGATTGCCCGCGAAATGCAGTCGTATTACGAATATATCGACGAACAAACCGTTTACGTTAATGCAACCAAATACTGGCAAGGCAATTCGACCAGCGAATTTCTGCTGGTTGCCGCCAAAGAGCGTAAAAACGGCAAACTGTCGAAAATCATCAACCTGCTGCTGGTGCCCAAACAATACATCCGCTGCGAAACCCTCAATTCCGAAGGCCTGCTCGCCGTGCGCTATGCGGTCAACCATATTGATGCCCAAATCCCCGCAGATTGCGTGATGAAACTTTCCGAAAGCGATGCCGCCGGCTTGCGCGCGTTCCAAAACATCTTTATCCGCAGCCGCCTGCAACTGGTGGGCATGACCCACGGCATCATGGAATACATCATTGAAAACATGAACCGTTTCGTGAAGCAAGACATCAAATTCGTCGCCCGCGAATGCCGCGAAATCATGCAACGCTACGGCATCTCGCAAGTGCTCTACCGCTTTACCTGCAACCGCGTCGCCCCTGATGCCGCCGTCGCACACCAGCTGATGGAAGCCAACATCATCAAAACGCTGGCCACCGAATACACCTACGGCGCGGCGCAAATCCTGCAAAAACTGCTCGGTGCCAAAGGCTTCGAACACGGCCATCCCGCCAGCAATATTGCCATCGACATCCGCCCCTTCACCATCTTCGAAGGCCCGAACGATATGCTCTACGCGGAGATTTACGACCAATTTACCCGCGCCACCATCGAAGAAAAAGAACAAGGCATCAAGCTCGATAAAAACCAAACCCTGCTGGAGCGCCTGCAATCGGACAAACGCTTTGCCGACATCCGCCAAGCCGAACGCACCGCCCTGCCCACCGATATTGCCGATTTCTTAGCGCAATACAATTTGAGCCATGCTGACGCTTTGGAAAAAGTGTTTCTCGGCAAGATTGTCGCCAAACTGTTTGTGTGGGTTCAGGCCGAAGATGAAGATACCGCCGAATTTGTATTGCGGGATATCCGTAAGGATATGTTGGATTGCCAAGACTAAATTGTTTTGCCCGTCTATTAAAAGGCCGTCTGAAAATATTCAGACGGCCTTTATGGTTTTAAACGATGGTTATTTCAAAACTCTTTATTTCGCATGTTGCTCAACCTGCTTTACCCGTTCGGACGTAACCGGATGCGTGCTCAAAATATTCTCCATCGCATTGCCCTCATCATGGCCATGATTCTGATGCAAACGTTGCAGGAAAGTAGCAAGGTGTTGAGGAGGAATATTCAAGCGCTTCAATTCGTTGATGGCATGCAAATCCGCTTCCAGCTCAAACTGTTGCGAATATTGCGCGGTGGCAAACAACACCGGCAAGCCGTCTAGAAAATCCGTGGCATCTCCGGTAAGCGCAAGCAGAAACACGCCCATGCCGATACCGCGTAAAGCCTGTTGCAAGCTGTGGCGTTCTTTCAGATGGCCTTGTTCGTGTGCCAGCACGGCGAAAATTTCATGATCGTGCTTTGCCAAATCAACCAGTGCATCGGTCAGCATAATAGTGTTGTTCGGAATCGCAAACGCATTGGCGCCAAGCCCTTTGCCGTCTCGAAACAACAGTTTTGCCGGATTTTCAGGATTGAGCTTTTTGTAATATAAATCAGATATTTCTTTCTGCCGCTTGGCAGTAAGGCTGCTTTTGCCGGTGATTTCAAGAATAAATTCCTCTGCCTGATTACCTACACCGCGCAAAGTCTTTTCAGGCAGATGGTGGGCAGCATGATAAGCTGCAGCGGGAATGCCCCATTTAAACATCACCACAACCGCGCAAATCATTGCCACCAAAGAAACAACCGCCCATTTCCAACTTCTCTCAAGCCGCCCTACTTGCTTCAACATCGTTTTGTTTTGCAAAGGCAGCCAGTGCGGAACATCATGATTCAAAAACTCAATGCGCGCATCGCCCGGCAACTCCAAAGCAGGCAAAACGCCGCCTACTCCCGCCATATAAGCAATACTGTGCAGCGGATATTCGGCAGTTTGCCCGCCGTTATACACCACGCGCAATTTGCCCCCATCAAGCGAAATTTCAGCCTGATGGGGAACATTACGCTTACCGTCGTAATAACTTACCGTAAGAGATTCAGACATGCTCAAGCAGCCTTAAAGTGAAATATCGATATCAAACACATCGGCGATTTCCTCACCGATAGCATCCGGATCATTTTGAGCCATATTCATCAAATCTTGCGGATTATCCTGCAACTCAACCTGCAAAGACTGCGCCTGATAGCGGTACAAACGCACCGCGCCCCACGGCAGCAGCAAACCCAGCGTAAAGATGGCCGCAATATAATTGGTCAATTTAATCCACGCGTATTTATACGGGTTCAAATCAGTCGTGATACGGCTTTTGCCAACATTCACATTCAGCCAAGTTGCACGGAACAGATAACCTTGCGTCAGCGGCACCAAAAAGCCCAATACAAAAATATAAGGCCCCAAAATAACAAGAGAGAGGAAAGGCAGCACTGCTTCTTGTGACGCATAACCCATTCCCGTCAGGATAATGCCCATTACCACAATCAGAGCCAATATCAGCAACAAAGGCTTCAACACCGCACCATAAAAACCGCCCACGCCCGAGTTCAGATTAAAACGCAAGCTGCCGATATGCAGATGGTTGATTTGATAAGACTTAAACCAATAAAGCGCTAAAGGATACAGCAGCCCCAAGCTCAACACCGTTACCGCCGCGCATTTCACCAGCAGCCAATACGACTGCCCCATCGTGGCCGAAAAATAAAAACGGCTGTTACCATATTTCGTGTTACGGGCGCGGAAACGCATGGTCGAGCGCACCAACCACGGCATTACCGCAAACATCAACGCCGGAGCTACCCAAGCGTAAACAGGATCAAGGTTCGATACTATGGAAAATCCCACAAACAACACCGTAGCAATTATCCGCCCGATCAAAATACGGGCAGGAATCGCCGTAAAATCAAACTTATCCTGCCCCAATACCGTGTTGCCGTAGAAATAACGCAAACGCCGCACCTTCGCCCACGGCGCATAAAACGACAAGGTAATCACGGATAAAAACAGATTAACGATCCAAATCTTAAAATATTCATTGGCCGTACCGTGAAAATCAAAACGCCAATTTCGGCTTTCATTTGCTTGCGCACCGTTAACCGTTACGGCATTTCCCACCTTTAACAATTTACCCTCATCCGCATTGCCCGAAACCGCCATACCGCTGCCTTCATCATATTGATTATGTTTATTTTCAGATACTTCAGACATCATTGCCTCTGTCATAAAAGGAAAAGCCGAATTATAAAAGAAAACATTGGCCGGATATAGACGAGGCCGTCTGAAAAAATATTTTCAGACGGCCCTACGCACATAGGCTGTGCTTGCTTGTTATACGAATTAACCCATGCAAATGATACAAGATGTAGGTCGGATTCTTGAATCCGACATTTATACATCATCACAATGATTGAACATTTCCGTCATGCCAACATTGTGTCGGATGCAAGTATCCGACTACGCTTGTTACTCTTGCTCTGTAAACAAACCAAAATAATTCAAGTCATCTGATTCAATTCGAACATTACCAGATTCTATCCTCCAGTCAGATTTGTAATTAAACACTCCTATAGGATATTCATATACTTCACAAGTAATTTCGAATTCATCAGTAGTGCAAGTTAATACATGCTCATTTTCTGGCCCCATTTGGCGTTCACTGCCACCAACTTGTTCGATTTCAAAATCTTTCCAAGTCAATATCTTAGTTTCAACAATATCACCATTCTCATTTAAAATTGAGATTACCAAATTATTTTCTTCCATTTCGTAACTCCTAAAAAACTAATTAAATAAATTTCAAGGTAGTAATGTAGGTTGGATTCTTGAGTCCAACATCTTCATTAATCATACGCCACCACAAAATCAGAGCCATTCCCGCACCAATTTAGCGGATAAATGCCTTGTTTTACATAGCGATGAAAAGTAGAAAACGGCCAATCAGATACCTTTGACACATGGCCGTGTTTCACCGGATTGAAATGCACATAATCGAAATGGCGGGCAAAATCCGCTTCATCACGAATAGCATGCTCCCAAAACCGTTTTTGCCATAAACGCGTGTCGGCACCGATTAAATATTGGCTGTGCCGTTTGATTTGCCGCCAACGTTCGGAAAAATCCGCATCGTTTTCAGGCAGATGCCAAATGGTATGCAGATGATCGGGCATCAACACCCATGCCGCAATTTCAAACGGATATTTTTCCCGCACCGCCAACACAGCCTCACGCAAAGCCGACCGCACAGCATCGCCGGTTAGAATCCGTTGGCGGTTATGCGCCACCACCGTAAAGAAATACGTTCCTCCCGCACGGTAATACCGACGATACCGCATAGTTTTCCCCTTGTTATACGAATTAACCAATGCAAATGATACAAGACGTAGGTCGGATTCTTGAATCCGACATTTATGTACCATCACAATGATTTAACGTTTCGGCAATACCAACCATTTTGTCGGATACAAGTATCCGACCTACGCTTGCTGAATTTTCAGACGGCCTTATCGATTGATAACCGCCGTAGCCGTAGGTCGGATTCTCGAATCCGACATTTATGCACCATCACAATGATTGAACTTTTCGGCAATATCAACCATTGTGTCGGATACAAGTATCCGACCTACGCTTGCTTGCTATGATTGTTTACCATTTATCGTATTCATTCCATTTGTTTTGAGATATTTCACTAATAAGGTTATTAATAACTTTATTTTTCCATTTATGTATTAGAATACGAAATGCTTTTCTATCATAAGATGGGCCATGTATGTAATACTGATTTTGTATAAAACCTTTTAGTTTCAAGTAATCTCTAGAAAAATCTCCTAGCCTAACCAACCTATAAGTATCCTCATCAAGATTTTTTAAAATGATCGCTTCTGATGCGATTTGTCTAGAAGCAATAATTTTATTTATATAATCAAGCCCAAGTTTGTACTCATTTACTAAATCTTTATTTGGAAAATCATACAACCCTCTTTCATTTTTTTTAATTTCATAGCCTTTATATCTTAAAAAATTTTCTTGTGAAGAAAAAGAAGTTATATATTCGGTTTTATTTTCTAGATTTAAAAGCCATCTTCTTGCTTCTAATAATTCAGAATCATTATTTTCCATTTCAAGATAGCTTCACGTAAATTGATTTTTGGAAATATTTGCTTGTTTCTTTGATTCATAAAAGCTAAATATAGAAATAATTATAGCAATTATCGCTAAAAGTAAATTTAAAATATCCATTTATATTTATCCTTAAAAAATAATTGAATTCTCACTCCGCCCCAAACAACAACCCTTCCTTAATCCCCCGTATCTTATCCCTCAACACCGCTGCCTCTTCAAACTGCAAATCCCTCGCTGCCTGCTGCATGGCTCTTTCAAGTTTGGCGATTTCTTTAATTGCGTCTTCTTCGGTGTGGATTTCGCCCACTTTCACTTTGGTTTTCAGACGGCCTTTGCCTTTGGGGCTGCCTGAATCGTCGTGGTACACACCGTCGATGATGTCTTTTACCTGCTTGGTAATCTGCTTCGGCACGATGCCGTGTTCTTCGTTGAATTTAATCTGTTTCTCGCGGCGGCGTTCGGTTTCTTCGATGGCGGCTTTCATGGAATCGGTGATTTTGTCGGCATACAAAATCGCTACGCCGTTTACGTTGCGGGCGGCGCGTCCTATGGTTTGGATGAGGCTGCGGTGGCTGCGCAGGAAGCCTTCTTTATCGGCATCGAGGATGGCGACGAGTGAGACTTCGGGGATGTCCAAGCCTTCGCGCAAAAGGTTGATGCCGACGAGCACGTCAAACAGGCCGAGGCGTAAATCTCGAATGATTTCAACGCGTTCTACGGTATCGATGTCGCTGTGCAGGTAGCGCACTTTGATGCCGAGTTCGCTGTAATAGTCGGTGAGCTGTTCGGCCATGCGTTTGGTGAGCGTGGTCACGAGTACGCGCTCGCCTTTGGCGATGCGGTCGTTGATTTCGCTGAGTAAGTCGTCCACTTGGGTGGCGACGGGGCGGATTTCGATTTGCGGGTCAACAAGGCCGGTGGGGCGCACGACTTGCTCGACCACTTGGCCGGCGTGTTCTTCTTCGTATTTGGCGGGGGTGGCGGAAACGAAGATGGTTTGCGGCATGATTTTTTCAAATTCGTGGAATTTGAGCGGGCGGTTGTCGCGGGCGGAAGGCAGGCGGAAGCCGTAGTCGACGAGGTTTTGTTTGCGGCTGGCGTCGCCCTTGTACATGCCGCCGATTTGGGTCACGGTAACGTGGCTTTCGTCGATAAACATGATGGCGTTGCTTGGCAGATAATCCATCAGCGTGGGCGGCGGTTCGCCTTCTTTTTTGCCGGAAAAGTGGCGCGAGTAGTTTTCGATGCCTTTGCAAAAGCCCATTTCGTAGAGCATTTCGAGGTCGAAGCGGGTGCGCTGTTCAATGCGTTGGGTTTCGACGGGGCGGTTTTCTTGGGTAAAGAAATCAATGCGTTCGCGCAATTCTTCTTTAATGCTTTCGCAGGCGCGCAGCACGGTGTCGCGCGGGGTAACGTAGTGGCTGGAGGGAAACACGGTGTAGCGGCCGACGCGCTGGATGTTGCCGCCGGTAAGCGGGTCGAATAGGTCGAGGCGGTCGATTTCGTCGTCAAACAGGCTGATGCGCAAGGCGTTGTCGGAGCTTTCGGCGGGATATACGTCGATTACGTCGCCGCGCACGCGGAAGGAGCCGCGTTTGAAATCCATTTCGCCGCGCTCGTATTGCATGGAAACGAGGGTGGAGATGATGTCGCGCTGCTCGATGGTGTCGCCTTCTTTTACGGAAAGCACCATTTGCTGATACTCGGTGGGGTCGCCGATACCGTAGATGGCGGACACGGTGGCGACGATAATCACGTCGTTGCGCGTCATCAGGTTTTTGGTGGCGGAAAGGCGCATCTGCTCGATGTGTTCGTTAATCGCGGAATCTTTTTCGATAAATAAATCGCGCGACGGCACATAGGCTTCGGGTTGGTAATAGTCGTAGTAGGAAACGAAGTATTCCACTGCGTTTTCGGGAAAAAACTCGCGCATCTCGGCATAAAGCTGCGCCGCCAGCGTTTTGTTGTGCGCCATGATGATGGCGGGGCGGCCGCTTTGGGCAATCACGTTGGCCATGGTATAGGTTTTGCCCGAGCCGGTTACGCCGAGCAGGGTTTGGTAAGCGAGGCCGTCTGAAAGCCCTTCGAGCAGGCCGGCAATGGCGGTGGGCTGGTCGCCTGCGGGCGGGAAAGGCTGGTGGAGTTTGAAGGGGGAATTTTCGAATTGAATCACTTTCATGATGCGGCCCGGCCTTATTAAAAACAGAAACATAGCATTATAACAAAGGCCGTCTGAAACGCTGCGCCTTGTTTTCAGACGGCCTTTGTTATAATGCGGCTGATATTTCGATTTGGATTTTATGGAAACCCCGATGAACATCTTACCTTTTCAAGCAGAAATCGCCGAACGCATGTTGGTCAATACTGAAGGCGAAAGCATCCACCCCGACGCGCAATTTGTTCAGACGGCCAACGGTTATTGGCTGGCTTGGCATAACGGTTTGGCCGCCGTACTCGCGCCGGATACGCCGCCGGATATTCCCTGTTTTTGGGTGGAAGGCGCGCACGATTTGGAAGAATTGGCGGCGCTGGCGGAAAACGGCGAGTTTGACGAAGTGGAAGAGTTCGACGGCGACGACGATGCTTGGCTTGCCGCCTGCAATGAAGACCATAAACATAATGAAGATTGCAAGCACTGAATATGAAACTTTTTAAGCGATTCGTCATTCTTATTGCTGCCTGCCTGATGCTGAACGGCTGCGTTGTCGCCGCTGCCGCGGATTTGGCGGCAACAACGGTTTTAACGGTAGGCAAAGTTGCGGTAAAAGGCACGGGAGCGGTAGTGCGGGCAGCCATCCCTGATGGTGACGACGATAAAAAAGAAAAAGATAAGCAAGACAAAGAGTAATATTTTCGTCGCTCTGATTCGCCATTTCCATATTCCGCCTCATCTGCCTTATCCGCTTTAACATCATGAAGTTGCGATGCAAGCAGCGTGCCTGTGCCGTAATCTCATGAATGAATCTGTGTTTTCACAATACCAAGGAGGGAGAGATGGATTTATGGATGGCGGTGATTATTTTGGCGTCGGGTTTGTGCAGCATCTATGCCGATATTCTGCTTTTTTCCGGCAAAAACGCTTCGGGCAGTTTTTCTCTAAATGAAAAACAGGCAGACAAAACAACCGGCCACCGCATTTTGCTTTCAGGCTTTATCCGCCTGCTGGCTTGCGCTTTTTGGATGATGCCGCTTTATTATCTTTCCCGCCTCCCTACTTTTGCCGGCATGACGGCGTTTATGTCTTTCGCGGCGTTTATCCTTGCCGCATCGGTATTCCATATCGCACTCGGTTTTATTCTTTATGCTTTCCGACAAGGCAGCCTGCCGGAAAACATCATGCAGCGCCAAATCAGACTATACGGGCTGGTTTATCTATTTTGGGCGGCTGTTTATTCTTGCGCGATGATAGCTTTGAATTTCAACGGCACATTAAACATGAATCTGCTCCATTATTTCACGCTGCCGCTGCCTGCCGTTTTGATTATCCAGCTTTTCTTAGGGGCAAAATGGAAAAAACAGCCCTATTTCTCAGATATATCGGGCACTTTGGCCATGATGGTTTCGCTGCTTTCTACTGTAAACATTATGGTGTCGAATCAAATATAGACTGCTCAATATAAAATATAAGTTGAAAGAAACATTAAGGCCGTCTGAAAATCATTTTTCAGACGGCCTTATTCAAACCAAGATTACATCAACAATTAATACATGCCTTCACGCTCTTCGCGGGTGCTGATGTAGATGTTTTTCACTTGGGTGTAAGCAGCCAACATCATCTTGTGGGTTTCGCGGCCGATACCGGAAGTTTTGTAACCGCCGAACGGTGCGCCGGCCGGCAAGCGGTTGTAGCAGTTCACCCAAACGCGGCCGGTTTCCAAAGCACGGGAAACGCGCAGGCAGCGGTTGATGTCTTTACTCCAAACCGCACCGCCCAAGCCGTATTCGGAATCGTTGGCCATTTTGATTACGTCTTCTTCGGTTTTGAACTTGATTACAGTCGCCACCGGGCCGAAGATTTCTTCTTGAGAAATACGGTCGTTGCTTTGTGCAGCAATAAGGGTAGGCTCAACGAATTCGCCTTTGCCCAAATCGCCGCCTTCGATTTTCTTACCGCCGGTAATGATGCGCGCGCCTTCTTGTTCGCCGATTTTCACGTATTTCAAAATGGTGTCGAGTTGGCCGGCATTCACTTGGGCACCCATTTGGGTATTGTCTTCCCACGGCAGGCCGACTTTCACTTTCTTGAACTCTTCCGCCAGCGCATTCACGAATTTATCGTAAATCCCTTCTTGAACGAAGATACGCGAACCGGCACAGCACACTTGGCCTTGGTTGAACAGAATACCTTTTTGCGCGCCTTCCAAAGCCTTGTCGAACGGCATGTCGTCGAAGAAAATGTTGGCAGACTTACCGCCCAATTCCAATGTAGCCGGAATCAGCATTTCGGCAGCGGCAATACCGACATGGCGACCGACTTCGGTAGAACCGGTAAACGCCAGCTTGCTGAAGCCTTTATGGTGCAGCATGTATTCGCCTGATTTCGAGCCGCGGCCGGTAATGATGTTCAACACGCCTTTAGGCAGCAAGTGGTTCACTTTTTGGGCGAACGACAACAGGCTCAACGAAGTGCTGCTTGACGGGTGGATAACGATGGTACAGCCCGCAGCCAAAGCAGGAGCGATTTTCCAAGCCGCCATCAGGAACGGGAAGTTCCACGGAATAATTTGGCCTACCACGCCGATAGGCTCGCGCAACACGATAGACAAATCTTCTTCGTCCAACTGGTTGCAAGTGCCTTCTTCGCCGCGGATAACACTGGCGAAATAGCGGAAATGGTCGGAAGCCAAAGGAATATCGGCGGCACGGGTTTCGCGGATGGGCTTACCGTTATCCAACGTTTCCTGCAAAGCAAACAACTCGGCGTTTTCGTCGATCACGTCGGCGATTTGGTTCAAAATCAAAGCACGCTCGGCGGCAGTGGTTTTTTTCCATGTTTTAAACGCTTCCTGTGCCGCTTTTACCGCCGCATCTACATCTTCATTGCTGGCATCGACAAATTTCGCCAGCTCGGCACCATTTGAAGGGTTGTAAGATGCCATCAATTCGCCTTTGCTGCCTTTGGTCCATTCGCCGTTGATCAGCAGGCCATATTCTTTATCAAACACATTCAGGTCTTTTGCCATGATGTTTCTCCTCATTCATATAGTTAACAGACAAGCCTTTTCGGCTTGTATTCAGCATAGTATTTTTTAATCGATGTTTCAAGGCTTAAGTTTTTATGATTATGTAAAAAAATCATGAAACATTGAAATTTTAACGTCATATACGCCATTCTGAGGCGGTATGTATATCCACCGCCAAGTGTAGTTGTTATAATCTTCGGCCTTGTTTTCTTCTGCTTGTATTTAATGACTGCAACTCCGAAAGCCTTTGCCATCCTCGGCCCCACCGCCAGCGGCAAAACCAATCTCGCACTGCGCATTGCCGAAGCTTTACCGATAGAAATCATCAGCTTGGATTCCGCGCTGGTTTACCGCGATATGGACATCGGCACCGCCAAACCAACCACCGCCGAGCGACAAAGCGTTCCCCACTACCTTATCGACATCATCTCCCCTCTTGAAACTTACAGTGCGGCTGACTTTGTACACGATTGCACCCGTTTGGCCGAGGAAATACACCGGCGCGGCAAACTGCCTTTAATCGTGGGCGGCACCATGATGTATTTTCACGCGCTGACACAAGGGTTAAACACTTTGCCCGAAGCGGATACCGATACGCGCGCCGCCCTTCAAGCCGAAAAAAAACAATACGGGCTGGCATATCTATATGGCCGTCTGAAAAATATAGACCCCGAAACCGCAGCGCGTTTGGAGCCTGCCGACAGCCAGCGCATCGAACGCGCTTTGGAAGTGTTCATGCTTACGGGCAAGCCGCTCAGCCGGCATTTTTCGGAACAGCAAACTTACGCGCCGCCGCTTGATTTATATACCCTCGCCCTGATTCCCGAAAACCGCGCCCTGCTCCACGCCCAAATAGACAAGCGCTTTCTTGGCATGGTAGAGCAAGGCTTTCTTGATGAAGTCAAACAGCTGCAAGCCCTGTATCCCGACCTAAATACCGACCTGCCCTCTATGCGCTGCGTCGGCTACCGTCAGGCTTGGGAACACCTCGAAGGGCAATATGATTTTGATACGTTTATCGAAAAAGGCTGCGCGGCAACCCGGCAGTTGGCGAAACGGCAGCTCACATGGCTGCGTAAAATACAGCCTGAATTAACGCTCGACCCTTACGCCGAAGAAGATATTTTTCAGACGGTCTTAAACCATATCCGGAAACATTTCGGCATATAACACCATTTTTCAATGTTAATTGATATAAAACAGAATCTTATTTAAAAAATTACCTACCTGCCGCAATGTAAAAACACGCGCCGGCTTACATTTTTTGCTGATTGTTTTCTCAAAATAAGGTATTTTTAACCGCTCGCGGCCTGTGCAAAAAAGTTCCGCCCGAATGAAAAAAAGAAAAAACGACCGGCATTACACAACAATGACAGCAAAACACATCCAATCCACCATACACATTATTCTTAATAAACATATCGACAACGCCGATTTTGTTGCCACGCTCAACGCGCTCATTGATTTTCTGCGCAAAGGCGGCGCCAAGCGGGCACCCGAGCGTTTTGATGCCCTACTTGATGTCTTGCAGGAAGACCAAGCCTTATGCGCCAAACTGAGCAAGCGTTTTTATACTTGGCTTTCCAAAGTCCACATTTATCCCGCTTTGGTAGGATTGGGGATATTTTCCCGCAGCGGTTTCGCCCGCGAACTCGGTTTGCGCCTTTATGAGCGCTTCAGCCCTTCATACAAAGACTTAAACAACTTACGCGACGTTTTTCTTTATCTGTTTTATTCGAAAAACGATGAAAAATGGCTTCAAAGCTTGAGCGTCCGCCAATGGTTGAAACTGCATACATTAATCAACGAACAAGCGGATAAAGCATTGGTTCAATCCGTTTCACGCCAGCTTTCCGCCGCCCGCCTGCATGCTTTGGAAATGTTGTCGGTTTGGATTGCCGCAGAAGCTTTGGAACCTGATTTAATCCGCATCGAACCGAGACTGTTAGACGTCAATTCATCTTTTGTCGCTCTTCAACGCGAAACCGCGAAGCTGGCTGAACATTACCAAACCCAAACCACGCCTTATGACACAGCACATATTGAAGTGATGCTCGACCAATGCCGCAACCAAGTGGAACGTTTACGCCGCAAAGGTACGGGCGCAGGCTCAGGCTCTTCGGTAAAAGTAGCGCACCTGCTCGAACGCCTCTCCCAAACCATCGAGCGCCTGAATATCTTGCTGCACATTCAAACCGGCGAACACCACAAACATGCCACCGTTTCGCTGCTCAAATCCATGACTTCCGCCGCAGTAGAACAGCGCAGCACCGACCAACTGTGGCGCCGCAGCGTGAAAATGCTGGCTACCAGCATCAGTGAAAACAAAAGCCATCACGGCGAACATTACATTACCCGCAGCCGCAAAGAATATTTCAGTATGCTTTGGTCGGCTGCCGGCGGCGGCGTACTCATTTCGTTAATGGCGCTGATTAAAATCCACATCGGCCACATGGGGTTTGGCGTATTTACCACCTCCCTGCTCAGCGGCCTGAATTACGGTTTCGGTTTCATGCTCATTCATATGCTGGGCTTTACCGTCGCCACCAAACAGCCTGCCATGACGGCAGCAAGCTTTGCCGAACAAGTGGCCCACACCGAAAAAAGCCGCTCTTCGGTGGAAACGAAACTCGGCGCACTGTTAATCGACGTGGTCCGCTCACAAAGCGTGGCCGTATTCGGCAACGTCTGTTTGGCTATTTTGGTGGCGGCTCTGATTGCTTTCACTTTTGCGTCCAATACCGGCGAACCGCTGCTCGATGCGCACAGCGTGGCTTATCAGCTGAAATCGATTCAGGTTTTCACCCAACCTACTTTATGGTATGCGGCGATTGCGGGAGTTTGGCTGTTCTGCTCGGGCATTATTGCCGGCTTCTTCGACAACCGCGCCGATTACCTCGATTTGCGCCGCCGCCTCACTGTGAACCCTTTATTGAAAAAAATACTTTCCCCTCAAGCCCGTAAATGGATGGGAGACTACTTCCACAACAACTACGGTTCGCTCATGGGAAACTTTATTTTCGGAATGCTGCTGGGCATGACCGGCTATTTCGGCTATCTGCTCAATCTGCCGCTGGATATCCGCCATGTTGCCTTCTCTTCGGCCAATCTCGGCTATGCGGCGGTAAGCGGCCATATCGGGTTTATTTCGTTTATGATTAATTTGAGTTTTGTGATGTTGATCGGGCTGGTAAACCTGATTGTCAGCTTTGCACTGGCCTTGCTGGTGGCGCTCCGCGCACGGGATACGCATATCGACAGCGTACCCAAACTGCTGAAAAACACTTGGCAGCAAATCAAGGCCAATCCGCTTAATCTGTTTTTCCCCGTTCAGCCCATTGCCGATATCGTTAAAGGCAGCGGCAAATCGGAACACAAGTAACTGTTGATGTATTGCAGACACCCAACCGCGTGTCTGACAACCGACTGCATAAAATAAGACCTTTGCCATCCCTGCCTGATATATATTGCTAAGGGATTCTGCAAAGGTCTTTTACATTGTTTCAATAAAATGTTTCAGGCCGTCTGAAAATTAGGCCGTCTGAAAAACATTCACATCATTGCTCTCAAATCATCCGGCCTTTAAAACTATTTCAACCAGTCAAGCCAGCCTAAGGTATTGGCGAATACCAGTAAAATCGCCACGGGCGCGGCATAACGCAAAGCGTGATACCAAACGACCACAATCTTGGCCGGCAAAGTACTGCCCTGCCGCATATGCTCCAGCACACTGCTTTTCGGCAACACCCAAGCCACAAACACCGCTGTCGTCAGCGCACCGATGGGCATGATCCAAGAAGTAATCAGATAATCCCACAAATCAAACACCGTTTTGCCGAACAAGGTAAATTCAGACATGGCGCCGAACGACAAGGCAGAAGGAATGCCTACCATCAAAATCGCCAAGCCTGCCAGCCAAGTTACCCGTCGGCGGCGTTGTTCGTTATTGTGAATCGCTGCGGCAATCACCGTTTCGAGCATAGCAAAAGCGGATGTAAGCGTGGCAAATGTAACCAGCAGCATGAAAACGGCAAAAAGCACTGTACCAAAGGGGATTTTTTGAAACACCGCCGGCAACACGGCAAAAATCAATCCCGGCCCCTCGCCCGGTTGGAAACCGAGCGCGAAAACGGCGGGGAAAATCACCAAGCCCGCCAGCAGCGATACCAGCATATTCAGCCACATAATGCTGTTGGCCGAGCGGAACAAATCCTGCTTGTCGTCTAGATAAGCCGCGTAAGTAATCATGGCAGAAACGCCCAAACTCAGCGAGAAAAACGCCTGCCCCAAAGCAGTCAGCACCGTGTCTGCGGTTACGGCTGAAAAATCAGGCTTGAGCAAAAACGACACGCCTTCCATTGCACCCGGCAACATCAGCGAACGCGCCGCCAACAGCAGAAAAACGATAAACAAAGCGGGCATCAAGTAGCGGCTGGCTTTTTCAATCCCTTGCGAAATCCCGTTTTGCACCACCAAAATCGTCAGCAGCATAAACAGGCTTTGATAGCCGATGGCCACGGCGGGATTGCTGATGGTTGCGCCGAAAAGCTGTTTGAAATCAGTGTCCGGCGCGATTTCGCCAGTAAACGCATGTACCACATAAGCCAGCACCCAACCGCCGACCACGCTGTAAAACGACAGCAAAATGAAACAGGCGGCCACGCCCATGCGGCCAATCCACGGCCACATGGATTTCGGTGCCAAAGCCTTGAACGCATCCACCGCGTTACGCTGCGTGCGGCGGCCGATAAAAAACTCCGCCAGCAATACCGGCAGGCCGATTAAAACGGTAAACACCAGAAACAAAAGAAAAAATACAGCACCGCCGTTTGTGCCTGCCGTGTAGGGAAATTTCCAGATGGCTCCCAAACCAATGGCGGAGCCTGCCGCCGATAAGATGAAACCGATTTTGGATGTCCAATGGGAGCTGATCGACATAAATATTCTCGTTTTGCTGAATGGAAAGGGAAAAGAAAATCAGGGTTGGATGCCGCCGAATATTTTCAGACGGCCTCAACACACAGTCAGGTAAAAAATAGAGTGATAATACCAAAAATCATGCAGCGGAACACAATCAGAATCTGTACCTAAAACATAACCCAAAGCTTTTTCAGACGGCCTCAAGCAGGTAACGCCAAGCAATCAATACTTTATTCGGATTTACCCCGCAAGATGCGACAAGTTTACAGCCCCAGCTCCTTCAAGAAGCGCACATCGTCTGCCCAACCGGATTTCACCTTCACCCACACTTTCAAAAACACTTTGGTATCAAACAGCTTTTCCATATCCAAGCGGGCTTCGGTGGAAATTTTCTTCAATTTTTCCCCGCCCTTGCCGATCACAATCGGCTTCTGGTTTTCTTTATCCACCAATACGGCAATGTAAATATGGTACATGCCGTTTTCTTCTTGAAACTGCTCCACTTCCACATTCATGGCATACGGCAGCTCTTCGCCCAAATAGCGGAACAGCTTTTCGCGCACGATTTCCATCGCCAAAAAGCGGCTGGATTTGTCGGTAACCATATCTTCGGGATAAAGCGGAATACTTTCAGGCAGATACGGCTTGAGTGTTTCCAGCAGATGCGCAATCCGCAAACCGTGCTTGGCGCTGACCACTTCATGGCCGGCAAACTCAAATTCTGCACTCACGGTATCGATAAACGCCTGCAATGCCAGCTTGTCTTTGGCTTTGTCTTTATCGATTTTATTTACCACCAGCAGCACCGGCGTGTGCTTGGGCAGCTGCTTCATCACAGTACGGTCTGCCTCGGTAAAGCGCATCGCCTCAACCACAAACACAATCACGTCCACGCCGCTCATGGCTTCGGTCACGTTCAGATTCAAGCGGTCGTTTAAAGCGTTGCGGTGGTCGGTTTGGAAACCGGGCGTATCCACAAACACCAATTGCGCGGTGTCGTCGGTGTAAATGCCGGTCACTTTATGGCGCGTAGTCTGCGCTTTTTTACTGGTAATGCTGATTTTCTGACCAATCAAATGGTTCATCAGCGTGGACTTGCCCACGTTCGGGCGGCCGACAATCGCCACAAAACCGCAGCGGTAGCCGTCGGCAGTAGGCAGCATATCGTTAGTATTTTCTATATTCATTTCATTCTTTCCATCGGTTACGGTTCAGACGGCCGTCTGAACACATCGGGTCGGCTTATTTTTTTCTGCTTTTAAGGATATGCTTTTGCGGATGGTTTGCCTCCAGCCAAGCATAGGCTTCTTTGGCCGCTTCCTGCTCCGCCGCGCGGCGGCTGGAGGCTTTGGCACGGCTGATAAAACCCAACTCGCCCAAATCGCAGGCAATGCTGAATTCGGCATCGCAACCCTCGCCCTGCTGGTGCTCGATGCGGTATTTGGGCAAAGGCCAACGCCGTGCCTGCAACGATTCCTGCAACAAGGTTTTGGCATCTTTATCTTCACGGTTCAGATCGGCTTTTTTCACACGCTCGGCAAACAGATGGCGCACGGTGTTTTCGGCGGTGGAAAAATCAGCGTCGAAGCTCACCGCCGCAAACATGGCTTCCATCGCGTCGGCCAGAATAGAAGGCCGTCTGAAACCGCCGCTTTTCAGTTCTCCCTGCCCCAGAAACAGAGCATCGCCCAGATTCAAATCGGCAGCGATTTCGGCAAGCGTATCTTGATTGACCAGATTGGCGCGCATACGCGAAAGGCGGCCTTCCGGCAAATCGGGAAAAGTGTCGAACAGCATTTTGGCCACGGTATAGTTGAGGATCGAATCGCCCACAAACTCAAAGCGTTCGTTGTTGCACCCCGAAAAACTGCGGTGGGTAAGCGACTGCTCCAACAGCTGCGGCTGTTTGAAGGTGTAGCCGATACGCCGCTGGATCTGCTCCAAAGCGTGTTGCCGGACAGGATTGTGTTTCATCTGCATACTTTCATCGGCAGCCCGAATGCTTTTCGACACTTCAACCGTAACCGGAACGGCGTGCGCCGGTAAAATGCTGAAAAGGTTTAAGGCTGTATCATCATTAAAAAAAATTGGGGTGCGGCGCAGAAAAACGGTTGCCGCGAAAATCTGGCCGTCTGAAAATGTTTCAGACGGCCTGTATTGTATCCTATTTCTACGCTCTACCGTTTACTTGCCCAACGCAGACAATACTTCGGCTTTTACCGCTTCAACCGGCTGCGTACCGTCCACCTTGATATATTTCGGTGCGTGTTCGCCCGTGAGCTTACCGTAAAAGTCGATCAGCACCGCCGTTTGGTCGTGATACACCTCAAGGCGTTTTTTCACCGTTTCTTCTTTATCGTCGTCGCGCTGGATCAAATCTTCGCCGGTAACGTCGTCTTTACCCTCCACTTTCGGCGGATTGTAAGACACATGGTAAGTACGGCCCGAAGCCAAATGCACGCGGCGGCCGCTCATGCGGTCGACAATCACCGAATCCGGCACGTCGATTTCCACCACGGCGTCCAAGTCCACACCCGCTTCAATCATGGCTTCGGCCTGCGCCAGCGTGCGCGGAAAGCCGTCGAACAAGAAACCGTTTTTGCAGTCATCCTGTGCGATGCGCTCTTTAACCATGCCGATGATGATGTCGTCACGCACCAAACCGCCCTCATCGATGATTTTTTTCGCTTCCAAGCCCAACGGCGTGCCGGCCTTAATCGCCGCACGCAACATGTCGCCGGTAGAGATCTGCGGAATGCCGAAAGCTGCCGTGATAAATTGAGCCTGTGTGCCTTTACCCGCACCCGGTGCGCCGAGCAGTAATACTTTCATTCTGTGTTCCTTGAATATTGGTCGAAATAGGAAAAGATACTTCAAAGCTAATCTTAATATGGTTATGCCTTTATGAAAAGGCTTGTTATGCTTTCATTATGCTTTCAGACGGCCTCAAGAGCGGGTAAAACTTAGTTGAGGCCGTCTGAAACACGTTATAATCCGCTCATTCAACCAAACACCCTACTCCAAACCGTTTCAGACGGCCCGAATAATGAATATTGAGTTACTGCACCGAAAAATCAGCAACAGCGATTATCTACGCCTGATTACCATCAACAGCGAAAACTTCAGCACGGCGGAACACGAATTGCTGGGCGAAATCCTCTGCGGTTTCGAATTCGATGTCGTGCAAGAGCAGGCATTGGCGCAAGCCGTGATGCAGCAGGCTAGGTTCGACCCCAACGCCCTGCATATCGAATACGATGACGAAGACATCACCGGCGTATGCCCGCACTGCATCAACCCGCCCATGCCGCCGCTGCGGGATTATCTGGTCTGGCGGCAAACCCGCGACAGAGCTTGAAACCGATGATTCGAGAGGCCGTCTGAAAGCACGGTTTTCAGACGGTCTCGAAACCTTTAACCACACGAGCCGTACACCATGCTGCAAACCGACAACCTGAGCGCGGCGCAACCGCAACGCATCATCACCGCCCAAAGCATCTCCGCCCAAGAAGAGCTGCTCGAACGCGCCCTGCGCCCGAAAACGTTGGGCGATTACATCGGCCAGCACAAAGCCAAAGAACAGCTTGCCATCTTTATCGAAGCGGCGAAAAAACGCGGCGAAGCACTCGACCACACCCTGCTGTTCGGTCCACCGGGATTGGGCAAAACCACGTTGGCACACATCATCGCCAAAGAATTGGGCGTAAACCTGCGCCAAACCAGCGGCCCCGTGCTCGAGCGCGCCGGCGACTTGGCCGCCCTGCTGACCAACCTCGAGCCGCACGACGTATTGTTTATCGACGAAATCCACCGCCTCAGCCCCGTGGTGGAAGAAATCCTCTACCCCGCACTCGAAGACTACCAACTCGACATCATGATCGGCGAAGGCCCCGCCGCCCGCTCGGTGAAAATCGACCTGCCGCCGTTCACTCTGGTAGGCGCAACCACCCGCGCCGGCATGCTCACCAACCCGCTGCGCGACCGTTTCGGCATCGTTTCCCGTTTGGAATTTTACGAGCACAATGACTTGGCCACCATCGTCGCCCGTTCCGCCCAGCTTTTGCAGTTGAACATGGGCGAAGAAGGCGCAATGGAAATCGCCCGCCGCAGCCGCGGCACGCCCCGCATCGCCAACCGTTTGCTGCGCCGCGTGCGCGATTACGCCGAAGTGAAAAATCAGGGATTGATTAACGCCGAAACCGCCGATGCCGCCTTAAGCATGCTCGATGTCGATGCGGTAGGCTTGGACGTGATGGACAGGAAATTCCTCGAAGCCGTCATCTACAAATTCAGCGGCGGCCCGGTCGGATTGGAAAACATCGCCGCCGCCATCGGCGAATCCACCGACACCATCGAAGACGTTATCGAACCGTATTTAATCCAACAAGGCTTCCTGCAACGCACCCCGCGTGGGCGCATGGCGACCGAACGCAGCTACCTGCACTTCGGCGTGAGCATGGATAAATAAAAATGCCGTCTGAACATTTTCAGACGGCATTCAAATATATTGAACCTTCAAACACGTTTATTCATCTACATAATAAATAATCGGCCGATCAGACTGATAGCGTTCCCCATCGCGGCGGGGATAATGCCCCAAACCGGTTGAATCAACATTACCGTACTGACCGATCATAGGCAGAGATTTCTTAAGAATCTTTCTATGCTCTTCTTCCGTGAGCATATCTAAATCTTTATAAGGAGGATGAGCCGTAGCCTGCGCCTTAAATTCCTTCGCAGCCACTTTCGCCTTATCGGTATCAATAACAGGCGCCGGCGGATTGTCGCCCGACTTCACCACACCCTCAGCCGTCACATGGTCAGCCTGATTAGACATCTTCTTCATACCGCTACTTTTTTTACTGCGCGAAGATTGTAATTCCACTTGCTCATGAGGCTTATTGAAGTGACTCTCTGCCACCGCAGCAACTTGTTCTTTAGTAGTAGGCTTAGCTTGAACAGTTTCCTTCTCTGAATGTGCGCATGCAGCTGCCAGCATAATGGCAGGTAACCAAACACACAGGCGACAATAGCCTTTGACATTCATATTTTTCAAGGTCACATCTCCTCCCTCTCGGATGGCATTAAAAGCCATTGAAATCTACAAAAGTAAACATAAAGGCCGTCTATACCGTTTTGTACAGACGGCCTTTAATGACCATTCTACTATAATCCACCAAAACATACGGCTGTTTTGGCATTACACCATGAATTTAAGATTTTTTAGGCGCACATTTTTTTTGCAGCTGCAATTCAGGATAAGCCAAATCCGCCACCCATAAGCTGGCTGCATCAAGCAATACCTGCTGCGCACTTTGCACGCTTTCCACTTGACCGGAAGAGAACGAGTATCCGATACCGGGCTCAGAACCTGTCAACTGAATGCTAAACTCTTTTCTCTTGGCCGAATATTTCAAATCGAAAGAAGTCGCATAAGCAATAGTATTGGTTGAAGGATCGGTAACGTTAACGGCCAAGCTAATGATTTTAGAAGAATTGCTCACGCCGTAATCAATATTACCCTGAATTCTAGCTTTGCTCTGAGAAGCATTGGCACCACGGCCTCTATTGAAAAAATCTTCCTGATCGTTGCGCGTAAATGCAGCTTCAATCGGGATCAACTGAAGATAAGTAGCGGGAGACAAACCTGCTTGGTTACGGATAAAATTCATGGAAGCCAAATTACCGTCTTGATAGGCTTTCAAATAGTTGGTATTCACCAAACCAAAAGCATTAATCCCAACCGGCCCGTTAACCGCTTGAAAAATCAAAGGCTCTTCTTTGACCACTTTGGCCAAAGTATATGGGAATAATGCATGTATACGCGTTTTTAAATGAAAAGCTCCTGCATCAGCCAACGGGCTGTGCAACGCTTGCTGCCTTACTGTTCCGTCGATAACACTAGATACGATAAACAGAGAAACTCGAGGCGAAGTCTTGGTAAATTCTTCAAACTCCTTACCAACACAATCCAAAGATTTGTCTAACGAAGATTCTGTGTAATTGGGTGTGGCAGTAGTAGAAACGAAATCTACCGATTGAGAAGAACAACCGGAAAGCAATAAAGCCAAGCCTAGAATTTTTAAAGCAGAAGCTTTCATAATAATGCATTCTCCCTACTATTTTTGATTAGGTTACTTTTAAAAACATTAATTAATGGCAGCCTTTAATATTAACTTTTCCAATATAGGCTTTGCTTGTAATCTTGGGTTGATTCACTTTACCGGCACGTTTAGAAGATGAAGTATCTACATTGATATAATTAGCGTAAAAAGCACATTTCGGCTTCACAATATTATCAACATAGTATGAATTTCCGTAGGGATCAATCACATGATAACCATTAGTTTTCGGATCCTGAGGCCGTACACGAGCCTCATTAATCATCTTCTCAGGGGTTATCATCGATCTAGTGGAAGGAATATCAGGAAACCCCGGATGCTCTGCCATCAGCTGCAAAGGAGCCATCATCACTGAAAAAAACAGGCAAATATTTAATTTTGATAAATTTCTCATCATCATAATCATACCCTGCCTTCCATATTCAATATATTAAACAGGGTCGACAGCAAAATTTTCATTTTCACTGCCAACCCATATCAGCAAATCAATGCTTATTTGATTGCGATTACGTTAACACCTTGAGTGTTGTTAGCACCACGGGTAGTTTTCAAGTTTACTTCGTTAGCGAAAGCTGCTTGATCAACGCGACGGGTAAACATGCCACCAACTACTACGTTGCCACCTTGAACGTTGTTAGAAGCTTCATCAATTTCAAAGTCCAGCTTGTTAGCCAAAATGCCTTGTTCAACGTCATGCAAGTCTTTAGTAGAAGTAACAACGTTCAAGCCTTGAACGTTGTTAGAAGCTTTAAATACGTTCAATTGAGCATCTGTATTAACTACAACAGCTTGATTGAAAGAACCAGCGGCGAAAACAGAAGCGCTCATACCCAAAGCCACGATAGCAGCAGTCAATTTTTTCATGATACATTCCTTTCATAGACAAGTTAAACAGACCTTGAATCAAATTTAAATATTTGAGTTACGGTCAGAAACATAAAAAGGGATATACAACTCCCGCACTGCAATAAATCCATCTACAACCTATAGCTTAAAATATAAAAACTTCAAGAAAATAAATATTCGATGGATTTGAGTTAATTATATCCATAAAAAATTAATAATCCATTTCTTAAATTATTATTTTTAAAGTTATCTTATTAATAAGTAAAGCAAAATTTACATACAAACATGTTTGTTTATATAACAAATCTTATATATTTCATAAACATATACACTTTAAATAATATTTCATTAAAATAATTCAATATAATTAGATTGTCAAAGCTTCTAAAATATAAAAAATACAACCTTATTTAACTTAAATTAATAATATTTTTGATGTTAAATTTAATAACAATGCTAAATATCATAAAATTTATACAATAACTATTCCAATATAATAAATATTTAGCATAAAAATCTAATTTATCCATCTTGCGTTATTTTTTGACGGAAAGACAAAACGCAATTTAACCTTCAAAAATTTTTCATTTTATAAAATAATTTAAATTAACATTTATGTGTAAAAATAATAAAATTTGTAAAAGTTTCATCAATAATTCTTTCGTATATTTTCTTTTATAAAATTTCATATTTTTTTGTATTGTATGAATAAATTTTTAAAAGTTACTGACGACTGGAAATATCATCCAAGCTGTATTTTTAAGAGCAAAAATGATTCATATCTTCTATCTACTTAATAAAGCATTCCCACATTGATGATAAATCCAATCAATTTGAACAACCAAAATAAAAACAAAAAAGCCGAACTCTGATCTAATCAAAGTCCGGCTTTTTCATTTAAGCTAACTAACGAATGCTGGTTCCTATACGGCTCATATCACGGAAATTCATCCAAATGAAAAAGGCTTTTCCAACGATATATTTATCGTCTACAAAACCCCAATAGCGGGAATCAGAGCTGCCGTCCCGATTGTCTCCCAACGCAAAATAGTGGCCTTCGGGTACTTTACAAGTAAATCCACTGCCATCAGCAGCATATTGGCAATTTTCAATCAAACCGCTCTGCAAGCCTGCTTCTAACATTCTCTGCTGTACGAAATTCACTGCATTGACATCTACAGCCGGAATATCATCCATCTTCAGCACATCAAAATCATGATCGAATACCGATGCCTGATAAATTTTCGCCTCACGAGTCAGCGCAGGATCTTGATCATCGGGATAAGAATAGGTGCCTTTAAGTATGTCTTTCTCCCTAACGCCGTTAATCGTCAGTACCTTATCCTGATATTCGATAACATCCCCCGGAACAGCAACGATACGCTTGATGTAATTGATCTTAGGATCTTCGGGATAATTGAATACGGCTACATCACCACGTTGGATTTGGCCGGTAGGAATCAACACATTATTGATAATCGGTGTGCGGATACCGTATGCAAACTTATTTACCAGAATGAAATCGCCCACCACCAAACCGGGGCGCATCGAGCTGGAAGGGATCTGAAACGGCTCGGCAACAAATGTGCGCAACACAAACACCACTAAGATAATCGGAAAAAATCCACCCAAATAATCGGTAAAGTGGTTGTTGGCGCCATGATATTCTGCGTGCTTTTTCAGACGGCCTTTATGTACAAACCATATCGCGCCCGTTATCAATACGAAAATCAATAAAACAGCGGTGAAGCTCATAAAAGCGGACAATATGCCAAACAGGCCGACCATCATCAACAGATAGCCCCATTGCAGTGAATTGCTCCATTCGCCGTTTTCTTCGCGCTCTTTATTGCTTTTGGTAAACAGCACCAAGCCGACAACCAAAGCGGCTATCGCACCGAGTATCAAAGTTGTGTTCATTATTTATCCCCAACCTGCAAAATAGCCAAGAACGCGCTCTGCGGAATTTCCACATTGCCGACCTGTTTCATACGGCGTTTACCGGCTTTTTGTTTTTCAAGAAGTTTTTTCTTACGCGTGATATCGCCGCCGTAACATTTGGCCAATACGTTTTTACGCAGGGCTTTTACGGTTTCGCGGGCGATAATCTGGCTGCCGATTGCCGCTTGTACGGCAATATCGAACATCTGACGCGGAATCAGTTCGCGCATTTTCGCCGCCAGTTCGCGGCCGCGGAACACGGCATTGGAGCGGTGGACAATCAGGCTCAAGGCATCGACTTTTTCGCCGTTCACCATAATATCCAGCTTAATCAGATCGGCCGCTTGGAATTCTTTAAACTCATAATCCAACGAAGCATAGCCGCGTGAAGTGGATTTGAGCTTGTCGAAGAAATCCATCACCACTTCGTTCATCGGCAGATCGTAAGTGAGCATCACTTGGCGGCCCATGTATTGCATGTTTTTTTGTACGCCGCGTTTTTGGTTGCACAAGGTCATCACCGCACCCACATATTCCTGCGGCACCAAAATCGTAGCCGTGATAATCGGCTCGAATATCGTGTCGATACTGCCGACATCGGGCAGTTTGGACGGGTTCTCCACTTCGATTTTTTCGCCGTTTTTCAACAAGACTTCATATACCACCGTCGGCGCGGTGGTAATCAAATCCATATCGAATTCGCGCTCCAAGCGTTCCTGCACGATTTCCAAATGCAACAGCCCCAAGAAGCCGCAGCGGAAACCGAAACCCAAGGCTTGGGAAACTTCCGGCTCGAATTTCAGCGAAGCGTCGTTTAATTGCAGTTTTTCCAAAGCATCGCGCAAGGCTTCGTAATCGTGGCTTTCCACCGGATACAAACCGGCAAATACCTGCGATTGAACCTCTTGGAAACCGGGCAAAGCTTTTTCGGCAGGATTGGCTGCCAAGGTAATGGTGTCGCCAACTTTGGCAGCGTTCAATTCTTTGATGCCGGTAATCAGGAAGCCTACTTCGCCGGCTTTTAATTCTTGTTTTTGCACCGACTTCGGCGTAAACACACCAAGTTGCTCCGCCTGCGTTTCGGCTTTGGTGCTCATAAACAGCAGCTTGTCTTTCAGTTTCAGACGGCCTTCTTTAACGCGGATAAGCATCACTACGCCGACATAATTATCAAACCAAGAGTCGATGATCATGGCTTGCAAGGGTGCATCTTCATCGCCTTCGGGAGCAGGAATTTTGGCAACGATTTCTTCCAACACGTCTTCCACGCCCAAGCCGCTTTTGGCAGAGCAGGTTACTGCACCGACAGCATCGATACCGATGATGTCTTCGATTTCCTGCGCCACGCGGTCGGGGTCGGCTGCGGGTAAATCGATTTTATTCAGCACGGGCACCACTTCCACACCCAAATCAATCGCGGTATAGCAGTTGGCCACGGTTTGCGCTTCCACGCCTTGCGAAGCGTCCACAACCAAGAGCGCGCCTTCGCAAGCAGATAACGAGCGGGACACTTCGTAGGAAAAATCGACGTGTCCGGGGGTGTCGATTAGGTTGAGCTGATAGGTTTGCCCGTCGCGCGCCTTATAGTTCAGGGCGGCGGTTTGCGCTTTGATGGTAATGCCGCGCTCTTTTTCAATATCCATCGAGTCCAGCACCTGCGTGCTCATTTCGCGCATTTCCAAGCCGCCGCAATATTGGATAAAGCGGTCGGCCAGTGTGGATTTGCCGTGGTCGATATGGGCGATAATGGAAAAGTTTCTAATGTTTTTCATTGAGTTAGACATGCTGCTCGTTATTCTGTGAGAGGCCGTCTGAAAAACAAGAACATACCGTTTCAGACGGCCTGATAAATCGGGATCAAATAGCCGCTTATTTTAGCTGAAAAAAGCGGTTTGGGCTAATTCAGACGGCCTTAAACCGTTACCGTCGTTTAAATAGGCAGCGCAGCCGCAAAGCTTCACGCTTGCGGCACGAACGGGCATTTCAATATAAAAAAACAGCAGGTTTTAACGCCTGCTGTTTTTTGTATTGATGCCCGGTTTATTTCTCTACAAATTGGCCGTAAGACATAATCCGGTCGAAACGGCGGGTAAGCAGGTCGGACATAGGCATATCTTGCGCCATACGCAGTTGCTCGGCCAACACATCCTTAACGCGTTTTGCCATTTCGGCATGATCACGGTGGGCACCGCCCAAAGGTTCTTCAATCACGCGGTCGATCAATTTTAATTCGGCCAAACGTTTAGCGGTAATACCCAACGCTTGCGCAGCATCGGATGCTTTTTCTGCAGTTTTCCACAAAATAGAGGCGCAACCTTCGGGCGAGATCACCGAATAGGTGGAATATTGAAGCATATTGACATAATCACCCACGGCAATCGCCAATGCGCCGCCGGAACCGCCCTCGCCGATAATCGTACACAACACCGGCACATGCAGTTTGGTTAATTCGTAAAGGTTGCGGCCGATGGCTTCCGATTGGTTACGTTCTTCTGCGCCGATACCGGGATAAGCACCCGGCGTGTCGATAAATGTCATCACAGGCAGATGGAATTTTTCGGCCAGCTGCATCAAACGCAATGCTTTACGGTAGCCTTCGGGCCGCGGCATGCCGAAATTACGGCGGATTTTTTCTTTGGTATCACGGCCTTTCTGATGTCCGATCACCACTACGCTTTGGCCGTTGAAGCGCGCCAATCCGCCGATAATGGCATGGTCGTCGGCATAGTGGCGGTCGCCGTGCAACTCTTCGAAATCGGTAAAAATGGTGTTGATATAGTCTAATGTGTAAGGGCGTTGGGGATGACGCGATACTTGGGATACTTGGGCGGGAGTGAGTTTGCTGAAAATCGATTTGGTTAAATCGGCACTTTTTTTCTGCAGGCGGACGATTTCTTCTGAAATATCTACGGCCGACTCACCTTGCACAAAGCGCAACTCATCGATTTTTTTCGTTAATTCCGCAATAGGTTGTTCAAAATCCAAGAAAACGGGTTTCATAATTAATGCTCTTATCAATAGGATTCGGACGTAATCATACGCTAATCAAAGCAGTTTCGGCAGTATTTTGTCGTGTTTCATCACGCCGCCCGTCTGATTCGTCTGATTAATGTGTATTATGCCGTTGCATGTAACGGCTGTATCTCTATTTCCCGGGTTTTAGTGCAAATACTCGCACTGCACCCAATCCCGTATCTTATGCTAAACTCGCCCACACTTCAATCACACGGCAATAACATGAAAAGCGATCACGATAATACTGCGATGCGGCTCGATAAATGGCTGTGGGCTGCACGTTTTTTCAAAACCCGTGCCTTGGCTCAAAAGCATATCGAATTGGGACGCGTACAGGTTAACGGCTCCAAAGTAAAAAACAGCAAAAACATTTCTGCCGGCGACGTTATCGATTTAACTTTAAATTCGCTTCCCTACAAGCTGACCGTTTTGGCACTCAATCACCAACGCCGACCCGCTCCCGAAGCGCGGATGCTGTATGAAGAAGACAAGCAGACGGCCGAGAAACGCGAAGCGCAAAAACTGCTCGACCAAGCCAGCCGCGTAAGTGCCGCGTATCCCGACGGACGGCCTACCAAGCGCGACCGACGCCAAATCGATAAAATCAAACGGGGCGAGTGGTAGCCAAACCGCATGTCATCTGCCCGTGTTAAGTTACCCCGCTGCACCTGACTGCTTATTTTCGGGCAGGCCGTCTGAAAAACTCCGACCGCCCGCCATCAACCACATGCAATGTTATCCGGCCTGCTACGGATAATCCGCGCCGATACCTATTTCATACCGCTATGATAAATTCAACCCAACTTGACCATACCGCCGCCGTGCTTTCATCAATGCTGACGTTCCAACAGCCTGCCGACGCCGTGCTTTCCGCCTATTTCCGCGACCACAAAAAACTCGGCCGCCAAGACCGCCACGAAATCGCCGAAACCGCATTTGCCGCCTTGCGCCATTATCAAAAAATTTCCGCCGTACTGCGCCGCCCTCATGCCCAAGCCAAGCCGGCGGCACTGGCGGCTTTGGTACTCGGGCGCGGTGCGAACATCAGCCAACTGAGCGATTTGACCAACGAAGAAGAACGGGAATTCTTAAGCCGTCTGAAAAGCCGCAAAACCGAGTTTTCAGACGGCCTCAACACAGCAGCGGAATTGCCTGAATGGCTGGTCAAACACTTGCAGGCGCATTACAGCGATGAAGCCATACTCGCATTCGGACGCAGCATCAGCCGCCCCGCCCCGCTGGATTTGCGGGTCAATATTGCGCAAGCCAAGCGCGATAAGGTGTTGGAAAGTTTACAAAACGAAGGTTTGGCCGCCAAAGCCACACCGTTTTCTCCTTGGGGCATCCGTCTTCAAGATAAAGCCGCGCTCAACAAACATCCTCTGTTTTTGGACGGCACGTTGGAAGTTCAAGACGAAGGCAGCCAACTGCTCGCCTTGCTCACCGGCGCCAAGCGCGGGGAAATGGTGGTGGATTTTTGCGCAGGTGCCGGCGGTAAAACGCTGGCGATCGGCGCGATGATGGCAAATAAAGGCCGCATTTACGCGTTTGATATTGCCGAAAAACGCTTGGCAAACCTCAAACCGCGTATGGTGCGCGCCGGACTGACCAATATTCATCCCGAACGGATCAGCAGCGAACACGACCCGCGCATAGGCCGTCTGAACGGCAAAGCCGACCGCGTGCTGGTTGATGCGCCCTGCTCCGGCCTCGGCACCTTGCGCCGCAATCCCGATTTGAAATACCGCCAATCGCCCGAAACCGTGTCGAATCTTTTGGAACAGCAACACAGCATTCTGAACGCGGCGGCAGCGTTGGTGAAAGAACAAGGCCGTTTGGTGTACGCAACGTGCAGCATCTTGCCGGAAGAAAACGAATTACAGGTTGAGCGTTTTTTAAGCGAACACCCTGAATTTGAACTGTTGGACTGCGCCGAACTGCTGCGCGCCGCCAAAGTGAACGGTTTGAACACCGGCAAATACCTGCGCATGGATACGGCGGAACACCATACCGACGGTTTCTTCGCCGCCGTGATGCAGCGTAAAGGCTGATGCAATGTAAAGACTGATTGTTTAGTCAAACCATAAAGCTTAAAAGCATTGAGGCCGTCTGAAAACATTTTCAGACGGCCTCAATATTATCTAACAGGCTTATTTCATCAGGTTTTTCAATACCAAAGAAGCCAAATCATCCAAGCCGAAACCGTCGGCGTCTTGAGCTGAACCGTTGGGCGTGGCGCTGTCCACCAAATTGGGCAGATATTGCGCCAACAAATCGCTGGCTTGGCCGCCTTCCATGCCGAATTTGGAAGCGATTTGGTCGATCAGGCTGCTGCCCAAAGCAGACTGCAAATCGTTGCCGGATACGCTTTGGTTGCTGCCGTTGGAAATCCAGCTTTCCAACGCGCCGCCCAAACCGCCCTGCTGCAATTGGTTGATCAAATTGCCGACGCCGCCGCTTTGGCGGACTAAGTCCAAGACCATTTGAATCGCGGTGTTTTGCTGGTTGCTGCCGCCGATGGCCGATGCTGCCGCGCTGAGCAATGAATCCATTAAAGCCATGATGTGTTCTCTCTTATGTGGGTAAAAATGGGAAGTGTAGCAAAGAATAAGGCAAGGATAAGTTGCCTTATTTGATTTCAGGCAGGCCGTCTGAAAAATATTGTTAGTTTCAGACGGCCTCTCCGTCTGCTTCTCTGCCGTTGAAATATTCCGCCGCGCCGCCTTCAAAAAAGCCCTGCAAAATCGCTTGAGCGGCCACTTGGTCTAGCACCTGTTTCTGCTTTTTGCCGAACACCTGCGCTTCGGCCAACAGGCTTTCCGCATACAGCGACGACATACGCTCGTCCACCCAATACACCGGCAGATTAAAATGACCGTGCAAACGGCGGCCGAATTTGCGGCTCAGGCGGGTTAACTCGTGTTCCGTGCCGTCGGTGTGAACGGGCAAGCCGACGACGAAATGTTTGGGCTGCCATTCTTTCACGAGCTTGGCGATGGCTTCAAACTTGGCATCGTTGCTGTCGCCCGTTACCGTGTTGATGGGATGCGCCGTGCCGACTTCGGCATCACCTTCGGCCACACCAATGCGCGTTTCGCCGAAATCAAACGCCAGCGTTGTGCCGCGCGGCGCTTTAAGCATGGCCGGCACCGTTCATAATCAGGCTGGGATTGATGCCGACTTTGGCAAACGCGGCTTCATAGCGGTCGGCATAGGGCAGGTCAAACAGGATTTTGGTGTCGGCAGGCACGGTCAACCACGCATTGGCGGCCAGCTCTTCCTCCAGCTGCCCCGCTTCCCAGCTGGCATAGCCTATGCTGACCACGGCTTTATCCACCGCATCGGGCTGCGCGAGATTTTCGATAATGTCGCGCGAAGTCGTCAACGCCACATCGCTGTTCACAATCAGGCTGTTCTGCCAATTACCCACCGGCGTGTGCACCACATAGCCGCGATCGATTTGAACAGGCCCGCCCATCATCACCCATTCGTTTTGGAAACGTTCGGGGATATTGGTATCGGCGGCGGCGAAAATCAAATCCATCGTTACCGGGGAAGGTTTGTTGATGACAATACCCATCGCCCCTTCTTCGTTGTGTTGGCACAAATACACCACGCTGCCTTCAAAAAACGGATCGTCCATTGACGGCATGGCTACCAGAAAATGGTCTGCGAGATTCATGTTATCGCTCGTAAAGTCAGTGAATGAAAGTAGAAATGGGGCTTATGTGATTTTTTACAAGGCGGGGAATCTGCAAAATCGTTGTGATGAATAGGAATGAATCGAGGCCGTCTGAAATTGGTTTTCAGACGGCCTCGATTCACTTTTAAAATCAAAGTTCTCCAATGGTAAAAGCCTAGCGGAACAAATCCATCACTTTGGCAAACACCATCACCACGCCGTACAGCAGCGGCACGCCCGCCAACACCCAACGCCACCACACACGCACGCCGCCGTGCGACACTTCTTCTGCCGTGAGATACGCATCGGAAAGCGTGGTTTCATCATCGGGGTTATGGCTTTGCGCCGCGTCTTTCACGCTTTTATCGTGGTGTTTTTCATGCACGGGTTTAACAAGCAGATTGCACACCAAGCCCACCACCAACAGCGCCGCCATGATATACATGGTAATGCTGTAAGCCTGCGCCGCCGGTACGCCGCTGTCAATCTGTCCTTGGCGGATATAGTTAACCAACACGGGACCGAGTACCGCCGCTGCCGACCACGCCAGCAGCAAACGGCCATGAATCGCGCCCACTTGGTAAGTGCCGAACAAGTCTTTCAGATAGGCTGGAATCGCCGCGAAACCGCCGCCGTACATCGACATAATGATGCAGAAACCCACCACAAACAGCGCCTTGCTGCCGCTCTCGCCGATAGACGGAATGGCAAAATAAAGCAGCGAACCCAACACAAAAAATATCGTGTAGGTATTTTTGCGGCCGATTTTGTCGGAAATGCTCGACCAGAAAAAACGGCCGCCCATATTAAACAAGCTCAGCAAACCCACGAAACCGGCTGCCGCCGCCACGCCCACCGCCGCGCCTTGTCCTACCGAAGCCTCGGAAAACAATTCCTGAATCATTACCGAAGCCTGACCCAATACGCCGATGCCCGCCGTTACGTTCAAACACAAAATACAGAAAAGCAGCCAAAACTGCGGCGTTTTAATCGCCTGCGCCGCATTTACATGGCTGCTGCTCACCAATTTCTTGGCCTTCGCCGGCGGCACAAAACCTTCGGGTTTCCAGCCTTCGGCGGGCACGCGGATGGTAAACACGCCGAAGAGCATGAAAATAAAATAGAAAATACCGAGCACAACAAAGGTTTCCGCCACGCCGGTGGAGCTTGCGCTGCCAAACGCGTTCATCAAAGCCACGGATAAAGGCGAGGCCAACATCGCGCCGCCGCCAAATCCCATAATCGCCAAACCCGTTGCCATGCCCGGTTTGTCGGGAAACCATTTCATCAGCGTCGATACCGGCCCGATGTAGCCCAAGCCCAAGCCCACGCCGCCGAGTACGCCGTTGCCCAGATACAGCAGCCACAGATTATGGGTGTAAACGCCCAGCGCCGACACCAAAAATCCCAAGCTGAAACAGCAGGCGGCAACAAACATGGCTTTGCGCGGCCCTACCCGCTCCATCCAAGTGCCGAACATCGCCGCCGATGCGCCCAGCACCGCCAAAGCAATACTGAACACCCAGCCCACCGTAGTCAGCTTCCAGTCGCCCGGAGCCGATTCGGTGATACCGATGATTTTGGTAAGAGGAGCATTAAACACGGAATAGGCATAAATCTGCCCGATAGACAAATGAACCGCCAACGCGGCAGGCGGCACCAGCCACCGGTTGAAGCCGGGTGCGGCCACGGTGTTGGCTTTATCTAAAAAAGACATGAAATTCCTTCGGATGATTGAATGTGCGCGAGATATGAAAAGCAGCTAGTCCGTTGCGCAAAAACACAAACCGCAAAACGCTGCCGTTTCGTCCATACCGTTTTCAGAAACGGCATATTTTATCAAAACATCGCTTCCTTTTACGGAAAACGTCAGTGATTTTATTTACATTCCGATATGCAGCAAATTCATATAACGCCGCCGAGCCTGAGGCCGTCTGAAACTTATCACGCCGATATGGGTCAGAATATGGTTCAGACGGCCTCAAACCGATAAACTGCAACATTATTTCCAAGCATTCCAATGTAAAGCCGCCGCTTTACATTCTTTACTTTCACTTAGATTAAATTTACGTTATATTACGTTTAAGTTTAATCACCAAATATGACAGCCCGAAAGGATACCTTATGCAAACACAAGCCGTTATCGACCATATTGTCGGTTGGTTGAAAGACTACGCAGCCAAAGCTAAAGCCAAAGGCTTTGTGGTAGGCGTATCCGGCGGTGTGGATTCAGCAGTCGTATCCATTTTGGCCGCACGCACCGGCCTGCCGACTTTGGTGCTCGACATGCCCATCCGCCAGAAAGCCGACCAAAGCAGCCGTTCCAAAGCCCATATCGAAAACCTGCACCAGCGCTTTCCCAACGTGCAGAGTATGTATATCGACCTCACGCCTACGTTTGATACTTTCGCCGGAACGGTGGAAGTAAACGAAAGCGACTACCCCGCCAAACAGCTCGCCCTAGCCAACGCCCGCTCACGCCTGCGCATGCTTACCCTTTATTACTACGCACAAATCAACGGCTTTTTAGTGACCGGCACCGGCAATAAAGTAGAAGATTTCGGCGTAGGCTTTTTCACCAAATACGGCGACGGCGGCGTCGATATCAACCCCATCGGCGACCTGCTGAAAACCCAAGTTTACCAACTGGCCTCAACACTCAATGTGATTGAATCCATTCAAGTGGCTGCCCCGACCGACGGCTTGTGGGACACCGACCGCACCGACGAAGAACAAATGGGCGCGACCTACCCCGAGCTGGAATGGGCCATGAGTGTTTACGGCTGGAACCGCCCGGAAGACTTCGAAGGCCGCCAACGCGAAGTTCTGGAAATCTACACCCGCCTGAATCAAGCCATGCAGCATAAGGTTAACCCGATTCCGGTTTGCACCATTCCGCATGATTTGATTTCTTCTTAAGAAACGTCCATAACTTTAAAGGCCGTCTGAAAAAAATATTTCAGACGGCCTTTTACTTAAACAGACATTGGTCGATTGAGAGCGGACAGGTAATCCGCCGCTACGAAAGTTGTTTAAGGCTCCAAAGTTCGCTTGCGTGAAATCCGTTTAACAGTTTTGACAAACCCTGCATAGCTTGTTGTGGCAAACCTGAAAAATTCGCTTTGGCAAAACCTACTGGCGGGTTTTAGCGAAGCTCGCTTTCAGACGGCCTCAAGCATATGGCAAGCCTATCTCAATCAAAACCTTTTGCAGCTCACCCATCAACCCAACCGCCGCCCAACGCCTTATACAAACCGATCAGCATCCGCGCCCGTGCCAGTTGCGATTGAATCAGGTTTTCCTGCATCGCTTCTTCGTTCAGGCGTGCGGTGAGGGCGTTATCGAGCGTTTTCTGGCCGTATTTAAACAGTTTTTCGGCATCGCCCGCCTGTTTTGCCGCCTGTTTGTATGCGGTAACGAGCAAGGTGTTTTGGCGGGTGAGCGCGCTGTGTGCCTGATATGCGCTGTCCACTTCGCCGAGGGCTTTGAGGATGTTTTGGTCGTATTGCAATAAGGCCGTCTGAAGCCGTGCATCGGCGGCGGCGATATTGGCTTTGATGCGCCCGTTGGTGAAAATCGGCACTTTGATGCCCGCTTTGATTAAGCTGCCCCAGCCTTTTAAATCGCTGTCGCTGTCGATACTGATGGTGCCTCTGCCCAAAAATTCGATTGTAAACCGCGGCAGCAAATCGGCTTTGGCGCTGGCGAGCTTGGCGGCATAGGCGTTCACTTGCGCGGCATGGGCGCGGATGTCGGGGCGGCGCTCAAGCAGGCCTTGCGGGGTTTGGCCGCTCGGGGCGACAGGTTGCGCGCTCAAGATGTTGATGCTGCTTGCAGGCAGGGCGAAGGTTTGCGGGGTTTGGCCGGTAAGCACGGCGATGCTGCGTACATGGGCGGCGTATTCCGATTCGATGGTGCTTTGTTTGGCGCGCAAGGCGGTGAGTTTGGCGGCGACTTCGTCCACTTCATAAGCGGTAACGTGGCCTGCTTTGAAACGGCCTTGCACATATTTCGCCAGCCGCTCCACGGTGGCGATATTGCGGTTGACCGACTTCAAACGCGCTTGGGCGGCGCGGGCTTGCAGGTAATGCTCGGCAATTTCGCCACCGATCAGCACTTGCGTGCCGTACACTTCTTCCTGCCTGCCGAGTGCGGCATAAGCGGCGGCATCGGCATCGCTGCGTTTCTGCCCAAAAATATCCGGCTCCCACGACGCGGAAAAACCACCCGTGAGGCTGTTGCCTTTCAACGTGAAACGCTCGCCCGCCAAATCGGCAGCCTGCGGAATCCTGCCCAACAAGGCGCGCTCTTCGTCGCTCAGCGGGTTGCTGATGCGGGCGTTGAGGCGCGATGCTTCCGCGCCCGCGCCAACCGTCGGGCCTTTGTCGGCATCGGCCAAGCGCTCAATGGCGCGCGCTTCGTTCAAACGGCTGCGGGCGATTTGGATATCGTGGTTTTGCTGCAAACCTTGTTCGATTAAGCGGCTGAGTACGGGGTCGTTCCAATGCTGCCACCAGCGGCCGATTTCCGCGCTGCCGCGCGCCGCTTCCGCTTGGCTGAAGGCTTGCGGAATATCGATTTTGCTTTCGAGCGGCACAACGGTGTTTTTGCAGGCGGCGAGCATCAGTGCCAACATCAGGCTGCTTGCAACAGTGTTCAAACGGGGTTTCATGGCTTTTCCTTATCTTTATTTTCAGACAGGCATGGAGGCCGTCTGAAAGCGAGCTGTGCGAGCTTCGCTAAAACCCGCTAGCGGGTTTCGCTAAAGCAAACTTTGTGAGTTTCGCTAAAACGTTTGTGTCGATTACTTCGGTCATGCGGCTTACACATATTTCTCCGCCTCGCGGATACTAAGTTTCACCATACGGCTGCGATACCGTCCGATAAATGCCCGCACCCATTCGGGGTTGGTTTTACTGTAATCGCGCAACGCCCAGCCGATGGCTTTGTTGATGAAAAATTCTTTTTGCTCCAGATTGTTGCAGATAATTTGCTCCAGCAGCGCGGTGTCGGTTTTATCTTTGCGCAAAAGTTGGTGGTCGATGGCGACGCGCCGCAGCCAGATATTGCCGCTGTTGCTCCAATCCAGCAGCACGGCATTGGTTTCGGGGTAAACCAAAGCGATGCCGCCGACAATGCGGTCGAGCACGTCCGCCGTATCCCACCACGATTTTTCGGTAATCAGCTTTTTCAGGTGCGGAATGTCTAGCGGCGTGAGCTTTTTCTGCATGGTTTTCAGATACTCAAGCGCACAGTATTGCAGCTCACGATGCGGATTAGCCCAACATTGTTCGACAAACCGCCAGTCAACTTCTTCTGCCGCCGCATTTTTAAACAACGGCTTGCAGATTTTAGCCAAACGCGGCTTGCTGATGCCGAGATAGTCGAAACGGTGTTTCATATAGGCTTTCATCGGCACGGCGCGTTCGGGGTTGGCTTCGCGGGTAAGGATAGCGAGCAGTTCTTCGTAATTCATCGTATATACACTTTTTCAGACAGGCATTGTGATATCTAGAGAAAATAGGCAGAAACTATGTGTACCAACGCCACTAAAGCCGGGGAAATAACGGCTACAACACCTCTTTTTATATTTACTAAAGAATCAATCGCTTGGATAACACCTGCAACCAACAACCATGCCGTAGCCTGTCCGGGCAACCAAACCAAAACCGCTGCCAAGCCCAAACCAAAAGGAACAGCTCGCGCTGCATACATATGGGGATAATACATAGACAATTCAGGAGAACCAGATAGCCTTTGCGGGGCGAACAGTGCAAATAAACCAAATGCAGCAGAAGCCAAAGCCAAAACGACATTTAAAATAATAAGCCCATTCATGCTGTTACCTTTCTTAACTTTAGTATAGACAAATCATTAGGCAATACTGGCACTTTTATTTTTCAGACAGGCATTGCGCCTTCCAATTCCAACAATGCCTTTTTCCGCGCAAGGCCGCCGCCGTAGCCGGTTAAATCGCCGTTACTGCCGATCACGCGGTGGCACGGTATCAGGATGGAAATTTTGTTCTGCCCGTTGGCAGAAGCTACGGCGCGCACGGCCTGCGGTTTGCCGATGCGTTCCGCCTGCTGCTTGTAGCTGCGGGTTTCGCCGTAAGGAATGCTTTGCAATGCGCGCCAAACTTGCTGCTGAAACGGTGTGCCGACCGGGTCGAGCGGCGTGGCGAAGTTTTTCAGACGGCCTTCAAAATACAGATTCAACTCTTGCTGTAAAGTTTGGCTGTACGCCGTGTCGCGCCACACAAAATCCGCTTGAAATGCTTTTTGCACCGCCAAGAGTTCGCTCTCCAACCTTTTGCACTCGGGAAACTCCAGCAAGCATAAGCCTTGTGTGCCGAATACGGCCAACATCTGCCCCAACGGGGTGGCGTGCACAGAAACCGTCAGCCCGTTGTCGTGTTTGCTGTTGCGTTGTGCCAGCAGGTGTGTGATGCGTTTCAGGCGGATGTACTGCCCGAGCGACATGCCGACGTGCCGCTCGAAATCTTTTTTCAACGCAACCGGTTCGTCTGCCGATTCGAGCGGGTGGTCGCGGTAGGATTCGGGCGGATTTTCCCGTGCGGCCAGCCATGCGGCATAAGCCTGCCACCGTGCGGGAAGCAAGGTTTGCGGATCAGGCAGCCGGCGGATATCCATGGAGTTTCCTTGTGGTTTTCAGGCAGGCAATCTAATAAACAATCAAAAGAACAATTTTTTGATATCAATGTGTTATCCGAGTTCAATATTATATCTGTGCCATTAATTTTCAGACGGCCTGCATAGGCTTTAGAAGCCTGTCAGCCTATTGCTTTCAATCTATCTTTGCTAAAATTATATTCCTTTGAAATAGTAACCAACCCATCCAATAAAGCACCTGTCATGATTATCAAACAAGCACACAACCGGGAACGTGATATCGAGGAGCTAAACACATTATTGGCATTGCCTTATATCGATTCCGATACTAAAGATAAAATCAGCCGTGAAATCAGAAACATCCAATCCGGCATGAAAGGCGAAAAAGAAGCGGCCTACCACATGAATTTCCAATGGACGGAATCTAAAAATTGGATGGTCATCCATGATTTAAGGCTGGAATACAACGGCCATGTAGCCCAAATAGACCATTTGCTGCTTAACCGCTTTATGGAAATTTATGTGTGCGAAAGCAAACGCTTCGGCGAAGGCATTGCCATTAATGAACACGGCGAATTTTCAGCATTTTACAAGGGGAAATCTTATGGCATACCCTCCCCGATAGAGCAAAACAACCATCATATCAAACTGCTTCAAAGACTTTTCGACAGCGACAGCATCGAGCTGCCCATCAGGCTCGGGGTTAAGATGAAACCCAAGCTCATCAGCCTGATTTTAATCGCCAATTCAGCGCGTATTTCACGCCCTAAAAATGAAAAAAGCGTTGAGGGCTTAGACAGAATCATTAAAAACGAGCAAATCGTTAAAAGAATCAACAGAGATATTGATAATGAAAACATCTTTAGCATGGTAAGGTCGGTATCTAAAATCATCTCTCCGGAAACGTTGCAATCATTCGCCGAATCTTTAGCCGCTTTGCACAAGCCATTGGAAATGAATTGGCGGGCAAGGTTCGGTATCAATGAGCCGACTGAACCCGCTCCGGTTAAAGCGGAACATGCTGATCCTGTTCAATCTCAAGATGAGATTCAGCCCCAAGCCGATGTGCGAGATAACGCTCCGAATGCTGCGCCAGCCCGCTTGTTTTGCGCCAGCTGCAAAAAAACGGTTAGCCCCAAAGTGGCACATTTTTGTTGGAGCAACAAAGCCCGCTTTCAAGGCAGGGTGTATTGTTACAACTGCCAAAGAAGTGTCAAAAAACCGGCAGATTAGCCGGTACACATGCCCTTTACACAGCAGGCATGACGGATAAAAATGCACAATCTGCCACGCACCTGAGGTATTAAGACTTAATGAACACGGCCACTTTATTCTACTTTTTCCTCTCCAGCATCCTGATTGCCGCCTTGCCCGGACCGGCGATGATGTTGGTGATTCAAGGTGCGGTAAAAGGTGGTTGGCGCGCAGGCTTGGCGGTTACTTTGGGCATTTTGGCGGCTGATGCGGTGTTGCTGGCAGCGGTTTGCGTGGGTTTGGGCGGGCTGATGGCGGCTTCGCCCAAAATTTTGTTTGCCATGAACGCAGCGGCGGCTTTATATCTGCTTTATCTGGGTGCGCGCTCTTTGTATGAAATACGCAGTATCCGCGGCGGTTTGGTTGAGAGCGGCGGCAACACGGGCTGGAAAACCGGCTTTTTCGTTACCATCATCAACCCGAAAACCATTATTTTTCTGTTAGCTTATTTTCCCCAATTCATCGAACCCTCCGCGCCGCTTTCCGAAACGGCGCAGCTTTTGGTGCTTTCCGCTTTGTTTCTACTGGCCGTTGCCGCGGTGATGCTGGTGTACACGCAGGCGGCTCATGTGGCGCGGAATTATCTGGCCAGGCCGATTGCCCGCCGCGTGATGGCTTTGGTGTTTGGTCTGCTGCTGGTTTATATCGGGGCGGAAGGCTTGATCAGCCTTTTTGTGTAAGGTTTTCAGACAGGCATAGCTTTGCACAATGCCTGTCTGAAAACGGCGCTTTCTTTATCAACTTTAAAACTACGTTTATTACGCACCAAACAACGCGGCCTTGCCTTCTGCGCCGGAAACATCCAGCACTTCTATATTCTCACCGTCCAACACCGCCTGCGTGAGCATGGCCACGCCGCCGGACGGGCCGATTTCCAAAATGCGGCGAACGCCCAGCCCCACCATGCGGCGGCATTCTTCCACCCAGTCGACAGGGTCGGCCAATACATTCTGTGCAATGGCGCGCGCCTGTTCCGCGTCCAAACCGCAAACCGCCGCCCATTCGGCCACTTGCGCCACGGCGGGAGCCAGCAGCGGATGATGGAAGCCGACTTCCACTTCCAGCGGCACAAGCAGCGATTCGGGGGTGAGGCCGTCTGAATCTTTTATCGTAGCCGAAAGCACCTCACACACGCGCCGCACCGATTCCGGCCGCCCGCTGACCACAAAGGCTTCGCGGCTGTTACGCAGGCCGATGCACGGGCGGTCTGCAAGATCGCTTGAACCGGCGGGGAACAGGTTGTCGATAATATCGGCGAGCTGCGCCCGGTTCACCCCCTGTACCATTACCATCGCATGGCCGCCGTTGTGCATGTACAGGCCGGTTTTTCTGCCTTGGAGGGTGGCCGCCGCGCCGATCAGTTCGGCCAATGCCAGAATTTCGGCGGCACGGTGCGGCTCGCTAACCAGATAACGCCCGAGTATGCCTTGCGAATGCCCGATCACGCCCGCCGCTTTGCCGATATCCAGCCCGCGTGCTTGCAATGTGTGCAGATTGGCGATTTGCGAGAGGAAAATGCCGGGCACGCTCACGGCAGCGCGCACCAAGTCAATTTCGCCGTTGCCGTCTGCCCACATAATCGGCACAAAACCCTGCGGCCGTGCGGTGGCAAGTTGTTCCGCCACGTGCGCAATCATTCGGGCGGCGGCATCGGCAATCTTACCTGCTTCTTCCCGCGCGCCTTCGGCCAAAGCCTCGCGCAGCATGCCGATCCAATCAAACCCCTGCCCGGAAAAACACAACGCAAACGGCTCGGTATGTACACGCTCAAGCAGGCGTTTTTGTTCGGTTTCGTTCATTTCTCGCTCCTTTGTATGATGGTTTTCAGAAGGCCTCAGCGGCCTTTGTCCGCATTCTCAACACTCAGCCCTGCTGCTCCAGCATTTTTCTAAACCGCATCAGCGCAAATACCAAAAACAGCAAGCCGGTTAAAGCCATTGCCAACAGTTGCGGCCACACGATGCTGAGGCCGGCATCGCGGAACAGCACGCTCTGTGCAAACCGGATAAACTGCGTGCTCGGCCAATATTCGCTAATCCATTGTGCCGCCTCGGGCATATTGTTGCGCGGCGAGGCCACGCCGGAAAACAGCAGCAGCACCATATACAGCGGAATCATCAAGAGGCCGAACTGCGCCATGCTCGGCGCAATCGTGGCAAGCATCACCGCCAGCGCGGCAATGGAAAACAGATACACGGCCACGCCGAAGCCGTAGAGCATGATGGAGCCGTAAATCGGCACGCCGAGTATGCCTTTCACCACCACCCACATCGCCAATATCGACACCAGCAAAATCATCGCGCTGTTGGCCAGCACTTTCGCCAGCATGATTTCGGCGGCGTTCACCGGCATCACCAGCAAATGCTCGATGGTGCCGTGTTCGCGCTCGCGAATGACTGCCGCGCCCACCAGAATCAGCGCCAGCACCAACACCATATTGCCCAACTCCATCGGCGGCCCGTAATAGCTGCCTTCGGCATTGGCGTTGAAATGCGAACGGATCACCGGCTTCACGGGCAGCCATTTTTCCGCCGACTGCTGCCGCGCAAACTCCGCCGTTTCGCGCTCTAGAATACGGGTCAGATAAGCCGCACCCAAACCTGCCTGCGACATGGCGGTGGCGTCCACTTGCAGCAGCAATTCGGGGCTGCGCCCCATCAGCACATCGCGCTCGAAGTTCGGCGGAATTTCCAAGGTAAAAATGTACTCCCCCTTATCCATGGCCTGATTCACCGCTTCCGCCGCCACTTCTTCCGGCGGCTGGAAGAACGGCTCGCGCACAGCATCGCGCAGGCGGTAGGAAAGCGCCGAACGGTCGCCGTCCACCACCGCCACGGCAGCATTCTTCACGCCCGGGTCGATTTGGGCGGCGGAAAAAATCGTAACCGTAAACATAAACACAATCAGCACCATCAGCACCACGTCGGAAAACAGGCTGCGGAGTTCTTTTTGTGCTAAGTAGAAGATGTTTTTGAAAATTCTCATACAGCGCCTTCGGCTTTTTCAGACGGCCTCATGTTTATCCTTATCATACTCTTGCACACTATCTCCATTAATCTGATTTTCAGCATATATAGCAAAGAAACTTGTCGTGTATCAAAAAAGGCCGTCTGAAAAACAGCTTACCCGTTTTTTCAGACGGCCTTATTCGGCAAATGTTTCACTACCTCTCTATCTTAATAACTGAAGGTGGCGAAACTTTGATAAAACCTCCCTACCCTTACCGGCTCGGATCCACCAGCAACACCCGCGCGTTTTGGGTTGACCACAAGAGCTTGGCAGTTTGGCGTAAACGGGTTTGTATGATGGTTCGGTGCAGCTGCGGCAAGCGGCTCAGATAGCGGGCGTCGCCGTAGTGCCTGTGGCTGGCGGCCAAACGCTCCAGCCACACTTCGGGATTTTGGCGGCGTTTGGCTTCCTGCTCGATAAACAGCTGTTGCAGGTTGTCGGCCTCGGTTTTGGTGAGGTTTTCGGGAAGGCGCTGCAAAATCTGCTGGGCGGTTTCCCATGCTTCGGCGGCCTGCTCGGGCGGCGTGCTGAAGAAGAGGTTGCTTTCCACGCGGTTGTAAACAGGCTCGGGCAAAGCGGCAAACTTGACGCTGTATGTGCTTTGGTTGCGGCTGCGCAATTCGTCTTTCAAACGCGCATTGGCAAGGTTGACCAGCAGCGGAATCTGTTCCGAGGTATCGGGCGTCCAATCATAGAAAGGCTGCCAAGACCACGCATTCACATCGGTGCCGTCGATATCGTTGATGTGAGCGCGGCGCAAGGTCGCCCCTTCCAGCAGCGGCCTGTTAATGTTTTCGGCAGGGCTGCGGGGAATGTCGGCCAGATATTGTGTGAGCAGAGGTATGATTTTTTCAGACGGCATGCTGCTCACAATATAGTAATTCACCGGCTTGGCCGCCAGCCTGCGCCATTGTTGCACGATGTCGTGCTGTGTCACGGCGTGGATTTCGCCGCTGCTTTGAGGGCGGATTTCGGTTTGGCCGTAACGCAGTATCTCCAATTCCTGCTCCTGCTTGCCCGGCACGGATTGCAGATACACCGGCAAGCGCACGGCTGCGGCTTCCAGCTCTGCTTGCCAGCCGTCGGTGGCGGGGGCGGTTTGGCGGCTGCGGTAGAGTTGCAGCAGCATCTCCAAACCGGTTTCGGACACTTGCACATCTACGCTTTGGCGGTCGCTGTCGAGCTGATAACGGTATTGAATGCCGTGTTGACGCTGCCATTGTTTGAAGGCAGCTTTGTCGAAACCTTCGGGAGTGGAGCGGTTCACAATATCGGCCGCCAACTGCGCCTGCCAAGCATTCACGCCGCGTTGCAGATAGCCGGTGTCGGCCACGGCTTTGAAATACAGTTTCTTGCCCGCAACGGCATGATGCAGAATCGCGATGTGGTCGCCGTTGCTGAATTTCAGATAGGTAACGGCGTTGTCTTTATCGTAGCTTTTCGAGACGACGCTGCCCTGCCCTTTGTGCGTAGAGAAAACATTTTTCGCTGCTGCCTTCGGAATAATTCGCTCGGGCGTAACGGGGCGGATATGCGCACGCGTCGGCACTGTTTTTTCAGACGGCATCTTGGCCTTAGATTCGGCAAGCGGCTTATCAGACGCGGTTGTGTTTTGCGGCTCCGACGCTGCCGTCTGCATCATCACGAGTTTGTCGGCCGAATCCAGCCATTCCAAAATGCGGCGATTCACGGCTTGGGCATTCACACGGTAAAGCTGCCCGCGTTCGGCGGCTCTCTGCGCGGCAGAAGGCACACGCTTACCGGCAAGCGCGGTTTCATCGGCCGTCTGAACGATGTTGGGGAAATCGTCGGGCAATGCGTCTTGACGGCTCAAATGGTTGTGCACGATTTTGCGGTAGGCAGCGGTTTCGCTGTCTGACGCGGGCTGCTGTTTCACATTCTCAATCAGGCGGTGCAACGCAGCCAAAGCCTCTTGATGCCCGCCCGGCAGAACATCGGTATAGAAACCGAGCGAGCCTGTTTGCTTGCCGAGATCGCCGAACTTCATGGCCACAGTCCCGCCTTCCGCCTGCAAACGCGTGTTGATAATGTGCGCGGCAAAATTATCCAGCAGCCGCTGATAAAGGCCGGCATCGCTGTTTTCTTGCGACGCGGCATTATTGAAACGGAACACCAGCGACAGTTTGTTTTCGGTATTGTCTTTATCGGTAATATACTGCTGCGGCTGCGCGTGCGGCTTGGGTTCGTATTCGGTGGCATTGCGCACGGGCAGGCTGATCGGTTTCAGACGGCCTAATGCGGCTTCAACGGCAGCGGCGGCTTTTTTGGGATTGATGTCGCCGACGATAACCAGCACGGCATTATTGCTACCGTACCATTTGCCGTGAAAACGGTTTGCCGTAGCAATCTGCGCGTTTTCAATCGCATCGCGGCTGCCGATGGGCGCATAACGGCCGCTGCGCGAGCCGCTGTGCAGCAAGGCGTGATGCCGGCGGCTCAGGCGGTTGGCCAGCGTTTGCTGCTGGCGCCACTCGGCCAAAATCACTTGCTGCTCTTTGTGCCAATCGGCAGGCGAGAAGTTTTGCGGGGAAAGAATCTGCCGGTAAACCGCCAAAGCGTCTTCAAGCTGGCGCCTGCCCTGCGGCGGCGTGAGCAGATAGCGGGTAAAACGGTAGCCGGTTTGGGCGTTGTAGTGGCGGCCGAGCTGCCAGCCTTCCTGATTCAAATGATCCGACAAGCCTTGCGGAAAAGCCGCCGAGCTTTGAAACACCATGTGTTCGGTGATGTGGGCGATGCCTTCCTCGCCGCCGTCTTCATCGGCGGCTCCGGCTTCCACCTGCAAGCGCAAAACCAGCCTGCGTTCGGCGGAAGGCACGTTGAAAATGTGATAAATCAAGCCGTTGTCGAGTTTACCTTCGACATGCTCCACTTTACCCGCGCGTACGAAAGCGGCAGAGAAAAGCACTGCGGCAAGCAGTAAAAAACGTATGAGTCGCATTTTTGTAATGTGTCGGTATTTTATTCGGTCGGTGCCGAAAACAACGGCATCCGTGCTTTTTATTTTTTAATATTGTTCAGGCATGATGCCTGATGTGTTACCGAGGCCGTCTGAAAAGTTTTCAGACGGCCTCAACTTATCTTAAACCGCCAATTGCGGAAACAAGGCTTTCAAGCCAGCCACGATGATTTCTACGGAAACCGCCGCCAGCAGCATGCCCATCACGCGGTTGAGAATGGTCAAACCGGTATCGCCGAGCTTTTTGCTCACATAAGTGGCAGCCATCAACACGCCGTAACAAATCAGGCTGATTACCAAACCTGCCGCCAAAATCATCAGCGTATCGCGGTAATGTTTGGCCGCCGAAGCATAAATAATCACGGTAGAAATGCCGCCCGGCCCGATCATCATCGGAATCGCCAGCGGCACTACGGCAATCGCGCCTATGCTCTGGGCGGCTTTGGGGCGGATGGTAATATCGTTGTCCTCCCCCGTGCCCACATCGGGCTTGGCCGGGTTGTTGCCGCCGTTCATCATCGAAATGGCAATCAGCAGCACCAAAATGCCGCCGCCCACTTGAAACGCGCCGACGCTGATACCGAAAAGCTTCAAGATAGCCCCGCCGGTTAAGCAAAACGCAGTAATCACAATCATCACGGTAGCCGAGGCCACCTGCGCCACTTTGCGGCGCTCCCGCGTGCTGAGGTTGCGGGTTAAATCCAAATAAATCGACAGTGCGCCAAACGGGTTGATCAGCACCATAAACGCCAAAATCAGTTTGCCGATTTCCATGCCTATCATGTGTATTAGCCTTTTTATTGTTGTTTGATATTGTGTTTTCAGACGGCCTCTGCGGCTGCGGAAGCACTCAACGCTGCTGGTTGCCGATGCCCATCAGCAATGCCAGCACCACCATAATCGATAAGGTGGCCGTGCCGCCGTAGCTGACCAGCGGCAAGGGCACGCCCACCACGGGAAGAATGCCGCTGACCATGCCCATATTGACAAAAGCATAGCAGAAAAACGTCATCGTGAGCGCACCGGCTAACGTCCGGCTGTATAAAGTGGGCGCTTTGGCGGCGATGTAGAGGCCGCGCCCCAAAATCAGCAGGTAAATCGCCAGCAGCAACACATTGCCGATTAAACCGAATTCCTCTCCGTACACGGCGAAGATGAAGTCGGTGGTGGCTTCGGGAATGTAGTCCAAATGGGTTTGCGTACCGTTGAGCCAGCCTTTGCCCCAAATACCGCCCGAACCGATGGCAATCATCGACTGCAAAATATGGTAGCCCGCGCCCAGCGGGTCTTTAGTCGGTTCGAGCAGGGTCAGCACGCGCGTTTTTTGGTAGTCGTGCATACCGTAGTTCCAAATCAGCGGCAGCGCGGTCAAAAAGCCGACCAGCGCGGTAAAAATCACTCTCCACGGCAAACCGGCAAAGAAAATCACAAACAGGCCGGAAGCCATAATCAGCGTGGCCGTACCCAAATCGGGCTGCTTCAAAATCAGCACACCGGGAATCATCACCAGCAGCAGCGCGACGACGTAGTGATACCAGCGCAACGACATTTCGTATTTCTGAAAATACCACGCCACCATCATCGGCAAAGCTATTTTCATGATTTCAGACGGCTGTATGCGCCCGATACCGATATTCAGCCAGCGGGTCGAGCCGTTGACCGTTACGCCGAAAAAATGCACGCCCAACAGCAACACCACGCCCAAGGCATACATGGGCGGCGCAAATGCGGATAAGGTCTGCGGCTTCGCCCGTGCGATAAACCACAGCAGGATAAACGCCAATACCGTGTGTACGGTTTTGTTTTCAAGCTGGCCGATTTCCTGCCCGTCGGCGGAATACAGCAAAAACAGGCTCATGATGTAAATTGCCAACATGGCATAAAACAGCCACGGATCCATAGGCTCCCACACCACGCGCCGGATTCTGCCCAACAGTGTTTCTTCATTCATATTCATGGTGCTGCTCCCGAGGCCGTCTGAACGCCTGCCGCACTTTGATAAGCCTGTCGGAACGGCGACGGCTCCGACTGCATCAACGGCGCACTTGATGCAGTCAGCAGCGCATGGCTTGATGCTTGATTGAGATGAGGCTCCGAGGCCGTCTGAATCACTGCATCTTTGCCCGCCTTCCCCCCCTGCAAGGTCAGCAGGTAATAATCGCTCAACGCACGGGCCAAAGGCGCAGCATTGGCACCCCAACCGCCGTTTTCCAGCAATACCGCAATCGCAATCTGCGGCTGCTCCACCGGCGCGAAAGAAATAAACCAAGCGTGGTCGCGGTGTTGTTCGGCCAATGCCGCCGCATTGTAACGCGCACCCTGCTTAATCTGTACCACTTGCGCCGTGCCGGTTTTGCCGCCCATGGTGTATTGCAGGCCGTGACTGATGCGCCGCGCCGTACCGCCCTGCAACACTTTGGCCATCGCCTCTTTGATATATTCGAAGTTTTCGCGTTTAAACGGAATCGTGCGCTCGGGTTTGGGATCAATCAGCGTAATTTCACGGCGTTCGTGGTCGAGCAATTCTTTTACCAAATGCGGGCGGTACACCACGCCGTTGTTGGCTAGAGAGGCCGTGGCATGGGCCATCTGAAGCGGCGTGTAGGCATTGTAGCCCTGCCCGATGCTCACCGATACCATCTCGGCAGGGTTCCACTCGCGCGCTTTCGGGTCTTTAGACTTGGCAAAACGCTTGGCTTTCCATTCGCGCGAAGGCAGCACGCCTTTGTATTCGTGCGGCAAATCGATACCCGTTGGCGAGCCTAAACCGAATTCGGCCAAATAAGGTGAGGTTTTATCAATCCCTACTTCATAGCCCAAGCGGTAGAAAAACGTATCGGAAGAAACCTGAATGGCCTTGCTCAAATTGGCCGAACCATGCCCGCTGCGCACCGAATCGCGGAACAAATGACGCGAACCGGGAATGCTCCACGCGCCCGGCGCCGGCACAACCGTGGTTTGGGTAATCTTGCCGTTTTCGAGCAAAGCCATACCCATAAACGGTTTGAATGTAGAACCGGGAGGATACAAGCCCTGCGTTACGCGGTTAATCAGCGGTTTTTGCCAATCTTCGTTCAAAGCTTTCCATGTGTCGCTGTCGATGCCGTCGATAAATAAATTGGGGTCGAAAGACGGTTTGGACACAAACGCCAACACGCCTCCGGTTTGCGGATTGATGGCCACAACCGCACCGCGGCGGCCGTCCATCAGGCGGTCTGCTTCCTGCTGCAAACGGATGTCCATTGCCAAACGCAAAGTCTGGCCGGTTTTGGGCGGAACGGTTTTCATCACACGCACCACGTTGCCATAAGCGTCTTTTTCCACTTCCTGATAACCGGGAGAACCGTGCAGCTGGCGTTCGTAAAAGCTTTCCAAACCCGATTTGCCGATATGGGTGCTGCCGCGATAAAGTGCAGACAGATTTTCTTCGTCGAGTTTTTTCTGATCACGGTCGCTGATGCGGCCGATATAGCCGAGAAAATGTGCCGTCAATTCAGGATAACGGTAGGCACGGAAGGTGCGGGCATTGATTTCCACGCCTTTGAAGCGGTAAAGCTGGGCCGCCAAACGCGCCGCTTCATCGGGATGGAGTTTTAATTTAAGGGGAATGTTTTCGTAAGAACGGAATTCTGCACGGAATTTTTTAAAACGCTTCAAGTCGCCCGGCGTAATATCCACATAAGGACGTAACGATTCGATTAAACCTTCTATTTTGCCCTCTATTTTTCCCGGCACGATTTCAAGCGAATAAGCGGGATAATTGTGCGCCAATACCACGCCGTTAACATCAACGATTTCACCGCGTATCGGTGCCGTGGGCACCAGCGAAATACGGTTGGTATTGGCTTGAACCACATAATCTTGATGCTTGAATACCTGAAGGTACACAAAGCGTGCCAGCAACACCGAGAAAAAAACGGTAATCAGCACAAAGGCCAGCACCAGCCGCAATCTGAAATCGCGCTGGCGTCGGGCAATATCATGGTTGTGGTCGTAGGGCCGGTAAGTATGGTTGTTCATCGGCGTAAACGGCGGGAGTTAAGAATAGACAGCATCATTTTGCTTAAGAGCGGCCACAGCAAAGCACCTACGAAAGGGCCGACAAACGCCGGCCACTCGGCAAAACGCTGATCGTGCATCAAACGCACCACCGCCAACACGGCTTGGCTGCACAACAAAGCCGCCAACACAACAACGGCCTGAAAGCCGTAATGGTAAAGCACAATCTGCCTTTGATGATGCTGGATAAAAAACACCATCACCATATAAGCCAGCGCATGCTGGCCCAATAACGAAGCGGTGCCGATATCTACCAGCAGCCCTACTGCAAAGGCTATGCCGATACCTACAGTTTGCGGTTTGTGCAATGCCCAATACAGCAAAACCAATGCCGTAAATTCGGGCAGCCAAAAAAACACTTCAAACGGAAACGGCATAAAATCCAGCAACATGGCAAGCACGAAGCTGGATACGATGATGCTCGCCGGCACACGGTTGTGAAAATCTTCAAAATCAGTCATAACAAGACTTGATAGACTTAAGAGGAAGTTTGGGCGGCCTGTTCAGACGGCACGGCCTGCCCGGCTTGTTGAGGAATGACCAGCACATACTTACTGCTGCGGAAGCCGGCCAAAGGCGAAAGTGATACGCGGTAGTAAGGCGTTCCTGCGGCATGCGCCACCTGTTCTATTTTAGCAACGGGAATGCCTTCCGGATATACGCTGTCCAAACCCGAGGTCAACAGCACGTCGCCGGCACGCAAATCGGCATCGGCAGGAAAATAACGCAGGCTTACGGCACTGCCGCTGCCGTAAAGCAGGCTGCGCACGCCCGTGCGCGCCACCGCTACCGGAATCACGGTTTTGCCGTTGGTAACCAAAGTCAGCTCAGCGTTCAACGGATACACTTGCGTAACCTGCCCCATCAAGCCGCTGCCGTCAATCACGGCATCTCCGGCACGCAGGCCGTGCGTGCTGCCTTTATTCAGAATCAGTTTGTCGGAAAGCGGGTCTTTGCCGTTGGAAACGATTTCCGCTCCGCCCGTGATGCGTATACCCTGCTGTTGCAAACCTTGCAGTTTTTTCAATTCCGCCAAATCTCGCGCGTGCAGCTTGGATTGCTCGAGTATCAGTTTCAGACGGCCGTTCTCTTCGTTTAAACGTTTGTTGTCCGCCATCAAGGCAGATTGCGACTGCATGAAACCGTTTACATAACGGTAAAGATGCACCGGCTGGTTGGCCAGCCACTGCAAAGGATACAGCGCGGTAGCCACATAGCCTTTGGCATGTTGAACTGCGGCATAGCGGCTGTCGAGCATCATCAAAGCCACGCACACAATCGACAGCACAATCAATTTGCTGGCAGGCTTCATGCCCTTTTGGGCAAAGTTCAAAGAAGGTTCGGACATTGTTCAGACGGCATCCTGATGGTTCGGATTGATTCGATATTAAGGATTGACCACAAAAATCGAATTCAGTTTGCCTATCATATCCAAAGCCTTACCCGAACCGCGTGCCACGCAGGTTAACGGATCTTCGGCAATCATCACCGGCAAACCGGTTTCTTCGGCCAGCAGGCGGTCCAAACCTTTCAGCAACGCCCCGCCGCCGGTCAGCACCAAACCGCGCTCGGCAATGTCCGCACCCAATTCGGGCGGCGTTTGCTCCAACGCATTTTTTACCGACTGCACGATTTGGTTTAAAGGCTCGGTTAATGCTTCCAACACTTCATTCGAGCTGATGGTAAAAGCCCGCGGAATGCCTTCGGCCAAATTGCGGCCTTTCACTTCGATTTCGTTTACTTCCATACCCGGAAAAGCCGAGCCGATTTTGGTTTTGATTTCTTCGGCGGTTGCTTCCCCGATCAACATACCGTAATTACGGCGCACATAATTGATAATGCTTTCGTCAAACGCATCGCCGCCCACACGGATGGAATGCGAATATACTACGCCCGAAAGTGAAATCACACCCACTTCGGTTGTTCCGCCGCCGATATCCACCACCATACAGCCGGTTGCTTCTTCAATCGGCAAACCGGCACCAATTGCCGCCGCCATCGGTTCTTCAATCAGGTTAACCGAAGATGCACCCGCTGCCGAAGCCGAATCACGAATGGCTTTGCGCTCCACTTGGGTAGAACCGCACGGCACGCAGATAACGATACGCGGCGGCGCGGCAAAGCGGCTGTTATTCACTTTTTTGATAAACTGTTTCAACATTTTTTCAGTCACGTTGAAATCAGCAATCACACCGTCTTTCATCGGGCGGATGGCCTGAATGCTGCCCGGCGTCCGACCCAGCATTTTTTTAGCTTCCGCACCCACCGCCAAAATCGCACTCTTGCCGTGCGCCGCATCCGTCTGCATCGCCACAACCGAAGGCTCGTCCAAAACGATACCCTTGTTACGGATATAAATCAGCGTGTTGGCCGTGCCCAAATCAATCGCAAGATCGTTGGAAAAATAGCGTGTTAAAAAGCGAAACATAAATATGTCCTGGATTATGGTGTCTGGTTAAACAAGTAAGAAAGATAGAGCATCGCATTTCAGACGGCCGCATACTGTTACAAACAGTCGAAAAGCACTAAAATCGCCATGCCGAAAGATAGGGTTTTCGGTTATAATTCTCCGCCGAACGGATGAATAATCAGATAAACGCGTAATAATACCCTAGTTTGGGTATTTGCTGAATTAAATTTAAGGATTTTTTATGGCCCTGACCTTGAGCGATGTGGAAAAAATTGCCAAACTTTCCCGCCTGAGCCTGACAGATGCTGAAAAAGCGCAAAACCTTCAAGAATTGAACGACATATTTTCATTGGTTGAAAAAATGCAATCGGTAAATACCGAAGGCATCGAACCGATGGCCCATCCTCACGAAGTTGCCCTGCGTTTGCGTGAAGACAAAGTAACCGAAACCGACCATGCCGCCGAATACCAAGCCGTTGCCCCCGAAGTGCGCAACCGCCTGTATATCGTTCCCCAAGTTATCGAAGAATAACCGGCACATAAAACACATTTCTTACGGTTAATCAAACCGCCTGTGTGAAACACATACTGTTAATGTAATAGCAATATTTTCAGACGGCCTCCCACCAGCTAACATTTAAGGCCGTCTGAATCATACGGTTGAATATAAAATGACCCAATACACCTTAAAACAAGCCAGCGAATTGCTGCAAGCCAAAAAAATTTCCGCCACCGAGCTGGCGCAAGAATATCTCAACGCCATCGACGCCCGAAACCCCGCGATCAACGGTTACACCACTCTGAATAAAGAATTAACGCTTGCCGAAGCCAAGGCCGCCGACGAACGTTTGGCCGCCGGAAACGCAGGCATCCTCACCGGCGTACCCATTGCCTTTAAAGACATCTTCTGCCAACAAGGTTGGAGAAGCGCGTGTTCCAGCAAAATGCTCGACAACTTCGTTTCCCCCTACACCGCCACCGTCGTACAAAACCTGCTCAACGAAGGCATGGTAACTCTTGGTCGCACCAATATGGACGAATTCGCCATGGGTTCCACCAACGAAACCTCGTTTGACGGCACCACTAAAAATCCGTGGAATTTAGAAAACGTGCCCGGCGGCTCTTCCGGCGGTTCCGCAGCCGTTATCGCCGCCCGTTTGGCACCTGCCGCATTAGGCTCCGACACTGGCGGCTCCATCCGCCAGCCTGCTTCGCATTGCGGCATTACCGGCATCAAACCCACCTACGGCATCGTTTCCCGTTTCGGCATGGTGGCTTACGCATCCAGCTTCGACCAAGCCGGCCCGATGGCACAAACCGCCGAAGACTGCGCCATTCTGCTGAATGCCATGGCAAGCTTCGACGAACGCGATTCCACCAGCTTGGAACGCGCCAAAGAAGACTACACCCGCAACTTAAACCAACCCCTTAAAGGCTTGAAAGTCGGCCTGCCCAAAGAATACTTCGGCGAAGGCATGAGCGCAGACGTACAAAAAGCCATTCAAGCGGCCATCGACCTGCTCAAAGCACAAGGCGCAGAAATGGTAGAAGTAAGCCTGCCGCAAACCGAGCTTTCCATCCCCGCATATTATGTTTTGACCTCGGCCGAAGCCAGCACCAACTTATCTCGCTACGACGGCGTACGTTACGGGCACCGCGCCGCCCAATTCGGCGACTTGGAAGAAATGTACAGCAACACCCGCGCCGAAGGCTTCGGCAGCGAAGTCAAACGCCGCATCATGATCGGCACCTACGTTTTGAGCCACGGCTATTACGACGCCTACTACCTCAAAGCCCAAAAACTGCGCCGTTTGGTCACCAACGATTTTCAGACGGCCTTACAGCAATGCGACATCATCCTCGCACCTACCGCACCCACCGCCGCGCCCAAACTGAACAGCAACATTAACGACCCCGTGCAGATGTACCTTTCCGACATCTACACCATCGCCGTCAACCTCGCCGGCCTTCCCGCCATGACCCTGCCCGCAGGTTTCTCTTCAGACGGCATGCCGATTGGCGTGCAATTGATTGGCAATTATTTCGCCGAAGCGAAATTGCTGGGCGTGGCGCATCAGATGCAGCTGGAAAGTGATTGGCACACCAAGGTACCGCTTGACTATTGATATAAAACGGATATTTAAACAATGAAATTAATTTCAATAGATTCAACAGGTTTGAAAAATTTAGGTATCAGTGAAGTCCAAATACAAAATTTAATAGCAGAAAATCCAACCATTCTAGGTCTGGGTGATTTAGTTTTACGTGATAAAGAACGTCGGCAAGCTAACGCAGGACGTTTAGATTTATTACTTGAAGATCCTGATACAAAAAAGCGTTTTGAAGTTGAAATTCAATTAGGTAAAACTGATGAAAGTCATATTATTCGAACAATTGAATATTGGGATATTGAAAGGAAACGTTATCCTCAATACAAACATACAGCTGTTATTGTAGCTGAAGAGATTAATGCTAGGTTTTTTAATGTGATACAACTATTTAATGGAAATATTCCATTAATTGCACTAAAAATGTCTGCATATCAAATGCATGATCAAAATATCATTACCTTTACTAAAGTTTTAGATGAAATAGAGCTTGGCTTAATTGATGAAGATGAAGAAAAAGTTGAAGTAACTGATCTTGAATACTGGAAACAACGAGGAACCCCCGCAACAATCCAGCTATTAAATGAAATTTTCACTTTGGTAAGAGAAATTGAACCAACAGCTACCCCTAAATACAATAAATATTATATTGGAACAGCATTAAATGGTGGAATAGTTCGCAACTTCGTTTATTTTCGTGTTCGCAAATCTTTCGTTCTTGTAGAACTAAAGTTGGAAAAAACGGAAGAAATTGATATAAAAATTAATTCATTATTTGATATGTCTTACGATGGCACATATAGGATACAAGTAACTTCTGATTTTTCTGAAGAACAAAAAGCTTTATTAAAAGAGCTAATTTATTTAGCAAAAGAACAGTATAACCGATAATTTTATTTATATTCATAAGGATTTTTCCATGACCTGGGAAACCGTAATCGGACTGGAAATCCACGTCCAATTAAATACCAAATCCAAAATTTTCAGCGGTGCTTCCACTGCTTTCGGTGCCGAGCCGAATGCACATGCCAGTGTGGTGGAATGTGCTTTGCCGGGAGTGTTGCCGGTGATGAACCGCGAGGTGGTGGAAAAGGCCATCAAGCTCGGTTTGGCTTTGGATGCGAAAATCAACCAAAAAAACGTGTTCGACCGTAAAAACTACTTCTACCCCGATTTGCCCAAAGGCTATCAAATCAGCCAGTTGGATTTGCCGATTGTGGAACACGGCAAATTGGAAATTGTGGTGGGCGATGAAGTCAAAACCATCAACGTTACCCGTGCGCACATGGAAGAAGATGCGGGCAAATCGGTGCACGAAGGCTTGAGCGGCGCAACGGGCATCGACCTCAACCGCGCCGGCACGCCTCTGTTGGAAGTGGTTTCCGAGCCGGAAATGCGTTCTGCCGCCGAGGCTGTGGCTTATGCCAAAGCTTTGCACGGCTTGGTAACGTGGCTGGATATTTGCGACGGCAATATGGCGGAGGGTTCGTTCCGCATTGATGCCAACGTATCGGTGCGCCCGAAAGGCCAGCAGGAATTCGGTACTCGCCGTGAAATCAAAAACTTAAACTCTTTCCGCTTTTTAGAGCAGGCGATTAATTATGAAGTGGAAAGCCAAATCGAGATTATCGAAGACGGTGGCAAAGTGCAGCAGGCAACCATGCTGTTCGACCCCGATAAGGGCGAAACCCGCGTGATGCGCCTGAAAGAAGACGCGCACGACTACCGCTATTTCCCCGACCCCGATTTATTGCCGGTGATGATTTCAGACGGACAGCTTCAAAAAGCGAAAGACGAAATGCCTGAGCTGCCGTCTGAAATGGCACAGCGTTTCGTAGCCGATTTCGGCGTGAGCGACTACGATGCCCGTTTGTTAACCGCCAGCCGCTCTCAAGCCGCTTTCTTTGAAACCGCCGCCCAAGCCAGCGGACAAGGTAAATTAGTAGCGAACTGGATGAACGGCGAATTGGCCGCTACATTGAACAAAGAAGCTTTAAGCCTGTCTGAAAGCCCGATTCAAGCCGACCGCCTGGTCGGATTGGTGGCGAAAATCGCCGACGGCACATTAAGTAACAAACTCGCCAAACAGGTGTTTGAAGCGATGTGGGGCAGCGATTTGGATGCCGAGGCCATTATCGAGCGCGACGGTTTGAAACAGATGACCGACACCGGCGCGATTGAAAAAATCATCGACGAAGTGTTGGCCAACAACGCCAAATCGGTAGAAGAATTCAAAGCAGGTAAGGAAAAAGCCTTTAACGCGCTGGTGGGTCAAGTGATGAAAGCCAGCAAAGGCAAAGCCAATCCGCAACAGGTGCAGGAATTGCTGAAAGCGAAACTGGTTTGATTGCGTAGCATCTAAAGAGGCCGTCTGAAAATTTTCAGACGGCCTGAAACCTTTAAAGCCCTTCCGATAAACAATTTTATCTTCCGCAACTTATGTCTTACACCGTTACCCTTGTGCCTGATCATGCGACTTTCAGCGTTGAAGCCGACGAACCGATATTGAGCGCAGCCAAGCGGCAAAATTTCAACCTGCCCCACTCTTGCCAAAACGGCATTTGCGGGCAGTGCAAAGCCGAAGTGGTCAGCGGCGACGTTGCGCAAGGCGTTCATGCCGAGCTGGCTTTGAGTTCGGAAGAAGCGGCTCAGGGCAAAATTTTAATGTGCTGCACCACGTTAAACGGCGATGCGACCCTGAAAATCCCCGGCTACAACGGTGCATCCGCCCCACCCGTCAAAACATTTCCAACGCGGGTAGCTTCCGTGGACTATATCGGCGATGTGGCCGTCTTAACTTTGTCTTTGCCCAAAGCGCCGCCATTCCAGTTTTGGGCGGGACAATACATCGATATTCTGCTCAAAAACGGCCAAACCCGCAGCTATTCCATCGCCGGCAGTCCAAACCAGCCGGAAACGCTGACGCTGCACATTGCCAAGCGTGAAGGCGGTTTGTTTTCCGCCATGCTGTTCGGTGAAGAGGCTTCCATTCAAGAAAAAACCATTTTGCGTGTGCGCGGCCCTTTGGGTACGTTCACGCTGCAAGAGAGCGACAAACCGGTTATTTTCATGGCAACCGGCACAGGTTTTGCGCCTATCGCCAGCATACTGCGCCAACTGGCCGACAATGGCAGCAACCGCACGGTACATCTTTATTGGGGAGCGCGCCATGAAAGCGGCCTGTATGATTTTCAGACGGCCTCAGACTTGATTGCCCGTTTACCCAATGCCCGCTTCACGCCCGTGCTGTCCCGCCCTGATGAAGACTGGCAAGGCGCGACTGGCTATGTTCAAACGCAAGTTGCTGCCGACCACCCCGACTTATCCGGCTTTGAAGTATATGCATGCGGATCACCACAAATGATTGAATCAGCTAAGGAATTGTTGCAGCAGCAATGCAGCTTGCCCGAAGAAGCTTTCTTCTCGGATGCGTTTGTTTCTGCGGTTTAATTCGCTGTCTATCTCCAGCCGATGCCGGACTGAAAATATTAGTTGCAAAGTTATGTACTTAAATATGCCTGCCTGAACGCCGCTTAGCCAAATCAAGCGCTTTCAGGCAGGTATTTTGCTTGGTGTAACTTTACGGCCTCAATTCTGTCTATCAAATAATGCTACAATCCAACCGTTTACAACAAATCTTTATTTTTTATGAGTATTCTTGAAGCAGTTTTCATTTTATTGCTGTTGGTGCTGATAAGTGCCTTTGTATCCGCCGCCGAATTGGCTTTGGCCTCTTCCCGTAAAATCAAATTACAAGTGATGGCAAAAGAAGGCGATGTGCGCGCCCTAGATGTGCTGAACATGCAGGAACATCCGGGCAGTTTTATTACGGTGGTGCAAATCGGCCTGAACGCGGTGGCGGTATTTGGCGGTACGGTCGGCGAGGCGGCGGTGCGGCCGTTTTTAAGCAATCTGCTGGCCGGCACCGGCTTGGAAACGGCGGCTTCCGTGCTGGCGTTTGTTTTTGTGACCAGCGTGTTTATTCTGTTTGCCGACCTGATGCCCAAACGTTTTGCCATCATCAACCCCGAACGGGTGGCCGTGCGCGTAGTACGGCCGGTGATGCTGCTGATTTTTGTGCTTAAGCCCCTGATTTTCCTGCTTGACGGCATGGCCAATCTGATTTTCAAATTGCTGAAAATTTCCACCGTGCGCAGCGACGGGCTGACTTCGGAAGACATTTACGCCGTGGTGGATGCCGGTGCGCAGGCCGGCGTGTTGAAGCAGCAGGAACACTATCTGATTGAAAACATTTTCGATATGCAGGAGCGCACGGTCACTTCCACCATGAGCGCGCGCGAATATTTGGTTTATGTGGACAAAAGCGACAACAACGAAACCGTGCTGAAAAAAATGGATGAAACGCCGCATTCCAAAATTTTAGTGTGCAACGGCGGGCTGGAAAAAGTGATCGGTTATATCGAATCGCACACGTTTCTCACCCATTATCTGAAAGAGCCAAACATCAACCTAACCGACCGCCGCGTATTGCGTAAGGCTTTGTTTATTCCCGATACTTTGTCGCTTTACGAAGTGTTGGAAACCTTCAAAAACGCCGGAGAAGACTTTGCCGTGATTATCAACGAATACGCCCTCGTGGTCGGCGTGATTACGCTGAAAGACGTGATGAGCATTGTGATGGGCGATTTGGTGGCAACCGAAGAAGAGCCGCAAATTATCCGCCGCAACGAAACCTCTTGGCTGATCGACGGCGCAACGCCGCTGGAAGACGTGATGCGCGCGCTCGACATCGCCGCTTTCCCCCATTCAGAAAACTACGAAACCCTCAGCGGCTTTATGATGTATTCCTTGCGCAAAGTGCCCAAGAGAACCGATTTCGTGGTGTTCGACAAATACAAGTTTGAAATTATCGACACGGATAATCTGAAAATCGACCAGCTTTTGGTTTCGCTTCATCAGGATGCGCTTGAAAAGAAAGATTAAAGCAATGCCTGTCTGAAAACTTAGCAAATAAACTTTATTTTTGTCATGGTTTCGTCATGCTCGGGCTTGACCCGAGCATCTCTTAGAGTTACCGAAACTCAAGACACTCGGGTCAAGCCCGAGTATGACGGGTGTACTAATTTTTAAGTTTACTTGCTAAGTTTTCATGCAGGCATCATCTTAATAAATCCTGCGAAACGGCCGGTTTAGGACAACTACAACTATTCGATAAATAAATCCAACCGCTTGAGTGTTCATTTCGGCAATCCAAGATTTTGTTTTCACAATACATTCAGCCCAAAACGCCGACGATACGGCCGTCTGAAAATATCGGCCATACTATGCGCGTCTTTAACCGCCGCCGGGCGTATTTCAATCTCCGTCATTTAATCTTCACCCGCTTCAACCTCAAAGCATTTCCCAACACCGACACCGAACTCATCGCCATCGCCGCGCCCGCAATAATCGGACTCAAAAAGCCGAGCGCGGCCAGCGGTATGCCCAAGGTGTTGTAGATAAAGGCGAAAAACAGGTTTTGTTTGATGTTTTTCAAAGTGGCGCGGGAAATCAGCAGGGCATCAACCATTTGGTTGACGGAATGCTGCATCAGCGTGGCGGAGGCAGTGTGTTCGGCAACGTCTGCGCCGTCTTTCATGGCAAAGCTCACGTTGGCGGCGGCGAGCGCAGGGGCGTCGTTGATGCCGTCGCCGACCATGGCAACCACCTTGCCGGCGTTTTTCAATTTTTGCACTTCGGCGGCTTTGTCGCGCGGGCTCATGTTGCCGTAGGCATGGGTAATACCGAGCTGTCCGGCGATGTAGCCGACCACGTTTTGGTTGTCGCCGCTCATGATGTAAACGTCGATGCCGTGGTTTTTCAGACGGCCTATGGCTTCCTGCGTGTCGGTTTTGAGCGCGTCGGCAAGGGCGAACGCGCCGACGGGTTGGTCGTTGACCGACACGGCCACGATGGTGGCGATGCGCCATACGGAATCAAGATTATCGGGCAGCACGAGATTGCAGTAATCGGGTTTGCCCACTTTCACTAAGCCCGCGCCGTCAATCTCGGCGGAAATGCCTGCGCCGACGGCGGTTTGTGCGTTTTGAGTTTCGGGAATGTCGATGCCGCGCGATAAGGCCGTCTGAACAATGGCTGCGGCCAGCGGATGAGTAGCATTTTGTTCGACTGCCGCAGCAAGTCGGTAGAGTTCGTTTTCGTTTATTGCGGAGTTTTTTTCAGACGGCCTCAACCACAACGCCGCTACCTGCGGTTTGCCTTGCGTGAGCGTGCCGGTTTTGTCCAACACCACCGCGTTCACATGGGCCGCTTCTTCCATGGCGGCGGCATCTTTAAACCAAATGCCGTGTTTCACCGCTTTGCCCATGCCGACCATCATTGCGGCGGGCGTGGCCAAACCGAGCGCGCACGGGCAGGCGATGACCAGCACGGCCACGGCGTTCATCAACGCAGTCACCCAATCTGTTCTCACATACCATGTAATCAAAAAAGTTAACACGGCAATCCCGACCACCACAGGCACAAACACGCCCGCCACTTTGTCGGCAATGCGTGCAATCGGCGCTTTGCTGCCTTGCGCTTCCGATAGAGCTGCCATCATGTCGCCGAGCAGGGTTTCGCTGCCGAGCTGTTCGGCGCGGTAAACCACGCTGCCGTCGGTCATTACCGCGCCTGCCAGCACTTTGCTGCCCACGGTTTTGGCTTCGGGGTTGGATTCGCCGGTGAGATGGCTTTCGTCTGCCCAGCCGTTGCCGCTTTCCACCCTGCCGTCCGCCGCGATGCGTTCGCCGTGGTTGGCGCGGATTAAATCGCCGATCTGCACGTCATCAAGCGGCACTTCCTGCCATTGCCCGCCGCGCTGCACGCTTACTTGGCGCGGCGTGAGTTTCAGTAGCAGGCTCAGGCTGTTAAGGCTGTTTTTCTTGGCGCGGTGTTCGAGAAATTTGCCCAAGCTTACAAAGCCCACCACCATCACGCCCGCTTCAAAATACACATGCGCCATATCGCCGTGATGTGCGTGCGGGTGGAAAAACAGCATGAACACCGAGTAGAGATAAATCGCTACCGTGCCCACCGTTACCAGCACGTCCATATTCGCCAGCCCGCCCTTGATGCTCGCCCACGCGCTTTTATAAAAGGGAACTGCGAGCCAAAGCTGCACGATGCTCGCCAGCACAAACTGCCACACTGGCGGCATCATCCAATCGTGCCGCCCGATCATCATACCCGCCATGCCGAACAAAAACGGCACGTTAATCGCCAGCAGCAACCACAGCCGCCAGCCGATATGCGGTTCGGCCTCGATTCGCGGCAGAGCGTCGGTTTTCAACACAGCCTTAAAGCCTGCTTTTTCAATAATGTGAATCAGCGCATCGGCATCGGTGCGGCTGTCGTCAAACACCACCTGCGCTTCTTCGCCGGCAAAATTCACCGAGGCCGTCTGAACAAAGTCTTTTTTGTTCAACACTTTTTCAATACGGCTGGCACAGGCTTGGCAAGTCATGCCGTCGATTTGGAAACGGGCTTTTTGTTGCATGGTATTTCAGCCTTTCATATTTAGTTTCAGACGGCCTCGATAGGCTGCTGCGGATACCGTTTGGCAATCTGCTGCAAACTCAACTGCACCACCCAGCCGACACCGAACGCAAACAGCAGCGTACCCAAACCCACCACACCGCCGAGCAGCCAGCCGGTCAGACACACCGAACTTTCTATCATCGTGCGCACCACGCCTACCCGCCAACCGGTTTTCTGGCACAAACCGATCATCAGGCCGTCGCGCGGGCCGGCACCCAGATAACAAGTCAGATAGAGAGACGAAGCCATGCCGATCACCACCACGCCGCCCACACATTGCAGCAGCCGCCAGCCCAAAGCGGCAGGCGGAGACACCCACTGCACAAACACGCCCAACACCGCCGCAATCAGCACCATATTCAATATCGTGCCCAGCCCCGGCCGTTGGCGCAAAGGCAGCCACAGCATCAATACCGCCGCGCTGATTAAAAATGTTACCGTGCCGATATCGAGGCCGCTTTGCACCACAATGCCCTGCGCCAATACCGTCCACGGCGTAGAACCCAAAGCAGCGTTCACCAGCATGCCTTCGCCCACGCCGAACAAAATCAGCGCAAAGCACAACATCGCCAAAGATTGCGGCCGCAAAGACCACCATGCGGGCGCAGACCACGGCGTTTTCGGCAAAATGCGTCGGGTTTGGGTCATAAAAACTACCTTTGCATTTTATTGAGACAAAGAAGCATCAAAGCCCGCATCTTCAATGGCTTCAACCAATTCGGCAGTTTGCACTTTGGCCGGGTCGAACGTAATTTTTGCAGAGGCAGAGGCCAAATCCACTTCGGCTTTTTCCACGCCGTTCAACGCTTCCAGCACTTTGGTAACGCTTTTTACGCAGCCGCCGCAGGTCATGCCGCCGACGTTGATATTGATGGTTTCCATGATTTTTCCTTTCGTAAACAATATGGGGTTATTTGCTATAACGGTGTTAATATAAACCTTTACCTACAGTTAAGGTCAAGCCTTATGAACATCAGCGAAGCCGCCCGCCAAACCGGTTTGTCTGCCAAACAAATCCGCGATTACGAAAAACACGGCCTGCTCTCGCCCGCGCCGCGCACGGAAAGCGGTTACCGCCGTTATGAAGAAAGCGATTTGAAACGTTTGAAATTCATCCGCCACGCCAGAGACGTCGGATTTTCGCTGCAACAAACCGCAGAGTTGCTGAAACTGCAAGACAATCCCGTGCGCAACAGCCGCGAAGTCAAAGCCATCACCGCGCGCCACATCGCCGCACTCAATGCACAAATCCTCTCTTTGCAGCAGATGGTGGCCGAGCTTCAATCGCTTCACGACGCCTGCAAGGGCGACGACTGCCCGGAGTGTTCGATTCTGGAAGGGCTTGGGAAATAATCTGCCCTACCCGCGCGGTTTGGGCTTTTGTAATCCGTCTTTGCCTTATTCCTACATTCCCTAACATAAATCCCGCTTGCATTCCCGTCAAACAACGCCATATCAGGCCTGCCACATCAACGAAAGGATCAACATGAACTTCAACAACCTTCTGAATCAAGTTTTGAACACCGTACAAAAAGGCAGCAGCAGCTTAGGCAAAAGCAACGGCAGCCTGCTCGGCAAAATCGGCAGCGGCGCCGCCGTTACCGGCTTGGCTTCCATGCTGTTAAAGAAAAAAACCTCTAAAAAACTGCTGAGTGCCGGCTCGATGGCCGCTTTGGGTATGCTGGCCTATCATGCTTACCAAAACTGGCAGCGCAACAACAATAATGCCGCCGCCAACCAACAAGCCCAGCCCGTATTGAATCAGGCGTCGTTCGATCCTACCGGACAAGCCGCCGAAGATGCGGGGCGCGTTATCCTGCGCGCCATGATTGCGGCTGCGGCTGCCGACGGCGTGATTGAAGACGAAGAGCGCCAAATGATTCAGGCCGAAAGCGGCAATGATCCCGAAACGGCGAAATGGGTTGCCGACGAAATCTTGAAACCCGCCACCGCCGCTGATATCGCCCGCGACATCGGCAACAATCCCGCTTTGGCCGCCGAAGCCTACTTGGCTGCCCGCATGGTGTGCGGCGACTTGGCGCGCAAAGAAATTGTGTTCCTTTCCCAGCTGTCTCAAGCTTTGAATTTGGACGAGAAACTGGTGGAAGCCTTAGAGCAGCAAGCCGGTTTCTAAGCACTTGATACAATTAAGCTGATAAATGCTTGCCCAAACACATTGAGGCCGTCTGAAAATATTTTTCAGACGGCCTCAATGTAATGGGCGAACAACACGGTTACCAATATATCGCAGCGGGCGGATATGCAATCTGTTTCGCAATCGGCGCAAGTGTTTCAAAATCATTGCGGATTTTTCAAAGGCATCCAACTTTAATCGCCGTGCGCCTTTTCCGCCCTCCGAACCAACTCTTCCACCAATTCCGGCACGCCGTCTTTGGCTTTTTTCGCCAGAATTTCCACCGCTCTGCCCGCCTGCGGATTGGGGTCCACCAAAAAACATTCCGTATGCGGCGGGGCGAATCCCAATAAAGACGCGGCGGGATAAACCTGTAACGACGTACCCACCACCATCACCACATCAGCATCGCGCATTTCTTCCACCGCCTGCGGAAACAGCGGCACTTCTTCGCCGAACCACACGATATGCGGGCGCAAGGGGCGGCCTTTGCTGTCGGTGTCCGATTCGGTCAAATCGCCCGTCCAATCCAGCACTTCGTCTTCATCGGCACAGCTGCGCACTTTGTTTAATTCGCCGTGCAGATGCAGCACATGGCGGCTGCCCGCGCGTTCGTGCAGATTGTCGACATTCTGCGTAATAATCTGCACGCGGTAATGCTGCTCCAGCCGCACCAGTGCTTCATGCGCGGCGTTGGGCGAAGCGGCATTGGCCTGTTTACGTCGCATATTGTAAAACTCCAGCACCATATGCGGATTGCGGGCAAACGCTTCGGGCGTGCAGACTTCGCTCACTTTATAGCCTTCCCACAAGCCGCCTGCGTCGCGGAAGGTTTTTAATCCGCTGTCGGCGCTGATACCCGCACCGGTCAGAACTACACATTTTTTCATCACAACCGCCTCTCCGTTATTGGTTTGATGCGTGATAAGGCAATTCAAAGCATACCGCATTTTTAAACTCATACAACGAGGCCGTCTGAAAAACTTTTTTCAGACGGCCTCAATCTTTACAGCAATCCTTCAATCGGCAACACCGACAGTATTTTCACCGTTATCCTTTTCCAGAAGCCCGCTTCCGGCTCTTTTGAAGACACTGTGCCGTCTTCCGGGTCTTGCCATTGCAGTTTGTTGCGCTGGTTTAAGGTTACTTTATAAGCGTACTCCGGCGTCGTCTGCTGCAATTTGTTTTGCATTTTTTGCGCCAGCTCGGGGTTTTCAATCACCACGCCCATTTCGGTATTCAACCTTGCCGAACGCGGGTCGAGATTAAATGAGCCGATAAACACGCGCTGCCTGTCCACAATAAAGTTTTTCGCGTGCAAGCTGGTGGAAGAGCTACCCGTCAAACCGCGGTCTTTACTTTTGGGCACGGCATGGTTGGCTTTCAGCTCGTATAAATCAACGCCCGCTTTAATCAGCGGCTTTCGGTAGCGCGCGTAGCCGGAATGCACGGCGGCCACGTCGGTAGCCTGCAAAGAATTGGTCAGCACGGTAACTTTAACGCCTTGTTTTACCAAATCGGCAATGGCTTCCGTGCCTTCTTTGGTGGGCACGAAATACGGCGACACCAGATAAATTTCTTTTTCGGGCGAACCCAAAGCCTCGTCGATCTTCTCGCTGATTTGCGGCTTGTGCCGGTCGCGGTTCAAACCTTTGGAAGGATCGTCGCTCACCAGCTTGGTTTTGACGTATTGCCATTCTATCTGGTTGTTTTTAATGGCTTCAAACAGCTTAGACTGCTCCAAATCGCTGCGGTAGCGGGCGAGAATTCTGTTTTTATCATCGTCGCCGATTTCCAAATCCCGCCAGCCTTTTTCAACATTCACCCGCCGCACGATGCGCTCCAGCGGATAAGCCGAATCGCTCGCCCAATAGCGGTCGAAATCTTCGGAAACTTCCGACACCACGCGGCCGGTAGCTAAAATATCCAAGTCTGAAAAAGCAGTATCGGCGCTGATATTGAAATATTCGTCGCCGATATTGCGCCCGCCGAGTATCGTTGCGTGGTTATCGGCGGTGAGGGTTTTGTTGTGCATGCGGCGGTTGAGACGGGGAAAATCTGTCAGATAGCCGAGTGCGCGCCATTTTCGGTTGAGGAACGGGTTAAACAGGCGGATTTCGATGTTGGGATGGCTGTTGAGCGCGGCCAACACATGATCCAGCCCGTTGGTGTTGTTGTCGTCGAGCAGCAGGCGCACGCGCACGCCGCGCACGGCGGCTCTGTGCAGCATGTTGAACAGGATTTTGCCGGAAACGTCGTTGTGCCAAATGTAGTATTGCAAATCGAGGGTGTGGTCGGCGGAATCAATCAAAGTGGCGCGCGCCACAAAAGCATCGTGCGCGTCGTCGAGAATATAGATGCCCGAAGTGTCGTCCTGCCAGTCGGTATTGCGCTTGGTGGGCGATTTGAGCGCGGTAGTCAAACGCTTCGACGCCGGTACGTCCAAATAGTGCGTAACGGTGCGGTTTTCCAATGAGGGCAGGCTCAAACAGCCCGAAAAGAAAAATGGCAGCATGAAGCAGATAATGTAGTGTCTCATGTGTTTGTGTCAATTTTTCAGACGGCCTTACCATACTATTAAAAGAAACGGGCGGCGGTATAAAGTTCAACCTGTGCCGCTGCTTGCGGCGCGGCAGTGTATAACAGGCCGTCTGAAAGAGTTAAAACCGGCGGGGATTGTACCTGCATTTTTATGCAATCGGCCTACATCCGCCTGAGCGGTGCAATCATGCAATATAAGGCCGGCAGCCGTTAAGCCGGTACGGAGCAGTGGGCAGCAAACGCCGACTGCGCACAGTCACACCCAAACCCTTGCAACTGCACCCCGCCCGCGATTGTACGCCATGATTTCGTTGCAAAAAAGCAAACCTATGCAAAAGCTGTCAAACATCATCTCAAGCAGCAGTGCCCGAACCCAAGCCATTTTGCACCTGCAGCCGCACGCTCCGCCGCAGTTTCCCCACGCCGAAAATGCCACTTAAACCAACGCGATGGTTTATAATTCCGCTCCGTTCAACACAGTTTCCAACCGCTACGCCAACCGTTTTCCATAACAACCATGAATAAACACAATCCTATCCTTCCTCCCGCCAATCTCGGCATTCTCGGCGGCGGCCAGCTCGGCCGTATGTTCGCCGTCGCCGCCAAAACCATGGGCTACCGGGTTACCGTGCTCGACCCCGATCCCAACGCGCCGGCCGCCGACTTTGCCGACCGCCATTTGTGCGCCGCTTTCGACGACGAGGCCGCCTTAAACGAGTTGGCCAAATGCGCCGCCGTTACCACCGAATTTGAAAACGTCAACGCCGATGCCATGCGTTTTCTGGCACAACACACCGTAGTCTCACCCGGCGGCGACTGCGTGGCCATTGCGCAAAACCGTATTCAGGAAAAAGCATGGATTCAAAAAGCCGGCCTGCAAACCGCGCCTTATCAGGCCGTCTGTAAACCTGAAGACATCACCGAAGCCAGCGCTGCCTTTCTGCCCGGCATCCTCAAAACCGCCACATTAGGCTACGACGGCAAAGGCCAAATCCGCGTCAAAACCTTGAGCGAACTGAAAGCCGCGTTTGCCGAACACGGCGGCGTAGATTGCGTGTTGGAAAAAATGGTGGACTTACGCGGCGAAATTTCCGTGATCGTATGCCGTCTGAACAGCGACAACGTGCAAACCTTCGACCCCGCCGAAAACATCCACGAAAACGGCATTCTCGCCTACTCCATCGTCCCCGCCCGCTTGAGTGCGGATGTCCAACAGCAAGCGCAACGAATGGCGCGCCGCTTGGCAGACGAACTGGATTACGTCGGCGTATTGGCGGTGGAAATGTTTGTAGTCGGCGATACAAACGAATTAATCGTCAACGAAATCGCCCCGCGCCCGCACAACAGCGGCCACCACACCATTGATGCCTGCGCCGCCGACCAATTCCGGCAGCAAGTACGCATCATGTGTGGTCTGCCGCCCGCCGACACCCGTTTATTGTCAAGCTGCTGCATGGCCAATATTCTGGGCGACGTGTGGGGCGAAAACGGCAGCGAACCCGATTGGCTGCCGCTGCAAAACCACCCGCGCGCGCACTTGCATCTATACGGCAAAAAAGCCGCCCGCGTCGGCAGAAAAATGGGGCATTTCACCGTATGCGCCGACGATGCCGACGAAGCGTTTAACACCGCACAGACTTTACACCGCAGCTTGTCGGCATAATCCTAATAAACCGCCCTACCGATACAGGCCGTCTGAAACACTTTTCAGACGGCCTGCTTGCTTTCCGGGAATCCCGGCTTAAAAAACAACCGCTCATATTTCAAAAGCATATTCAAAGCACATTCTTGTTATGATTCCGGCCTATACAACGCTTTCTGAAAGAGCCAACATGAAAAACACCGCATCTTTGTTATCCCTTACCGTCTCTGCTCTTCTGCTCACCGCCTGCGGAGGCGGAGGCGGAGGCCAGCCCGATATTTCGGCAACACCAACCAGCACAAAAGGCTGGAGCATGTACAAGCATTACCAAGACGATGAATGGGAATATACTTACACAGCCAGTAAAGACGACATCGGCGACATACCCGGCGAAGAATACCGTATCAACAACATCGTGATGACTTTTAACAACAAAAAATACCATATCGGTAATAAAGTCATCGATATTTCCAACCTGCCTTTGGGCTTGAACAATCTGAAATATCAAATCCAAGTTACTCAAACCCGCCTTTCTAATCAAACCAAAGATGATCAGTCTGCAATAGGCTCAATGCGCTTATACAAGCAACAATATTCTGTCATCGCGGGCAATAATCTGGATAAGCTCTATTCAATGAAACAAGGAGAGCTTACCTTAAAAGACAATGAATATTCAGTTGACGATGCTCAAGGCCGGTTCACACCTTTCGAGCAACTACCCAAAGCGGGTAAATTCACCTACAACGGCTCTGCCTTCACCGCAAACGAAGAAGGCAAACTCACTTACACCGTCGATTTCGATAAAAGTGAAGGCAGCGGCAGCATCAGCGGCTTAAACCGCTTCGGCGACATCAGTCTGCACAAAGGCGAATTGAAAAAAATCACCACCGGCCCACTTAAAAACGGTGGTGAAATTTGGGGGCAGGCGTCTTCGGCAAACCATCACAAAGGCTACTATGACGTAACCTTCTTCGGCCCTAACAGCGAAGAAATTGCCGGAAATCTCCGTTTCGACCATATGAAAGTGAGAGCAGACGGAAAACAAGACAGCTTGGAAATCGGCATCGCCGGCTCGCGCGAACCGCTGAAATAACCTTATCCAAGCCTCAAGGCCGTCTGAAAAATAATGTTCAGACGGCCTGATTCTTTTGCCAAATCTGCGAAAATATCGGAAACTCAGCGTTTTCTGAAAAGCCGCCGTGCAAACCGTGCTACCATGCTTTTCAGACGACCTTACCCTATGTCCCAAATGACTCAAGCCGTTTTTCAGACGGCCTCCCGCATCCCAACTATTTATGCAAACACACAAAATCCACGCCAGCGCAGCCATGCTGGTGAAAAATTCCGAACGCTATCTCCGAGAAGTGCTGACCGCGCTGGCCGATTTCGACGAAGTGCTGTTGCTCGATAACGGCTCCACCGACCGCACGCTTGAAATTGCCGCCCGCTTCGATAATGTGCGCGTGTGCAAGCACGAGTTTATCGGCTTCGGCCCGATGAAAAACCTCGCCGCGTCGTTTGCCAAACACAATTGGATTTTCAGTATCGACAGCGACGAAGTGCCCGATGCCGAGCTGATTGAAAGCATCCGCAATGCCATAGAACACGACGACCCGCAAACCGTGTACACCTTGTCGCGGCTGAACCATTACAACGGTCGCTTAATCAAAGGCTGCGGCTGGTATCCTGATATTTTGCCACGCCTGTATCAGCGCAACTATATTCAGTTTTCAGACCGCAAAGTGCATGAATCCTTGGTGTTGCCGCCCAAAACCAACGTCCGCTCCCTCAAAGGCCGTCTGAAACATTATTCGTTTCAAAACGCCGAAGGGCTGATTCAAAAAATGCAGCAATACAGCACGCTGTATGCCGAAGAAAACCGCTACAAAAAAGATTCTTCGCCGTTTAAAGCCCTTTGGCACGGCGCGGCATCGTTTATCAAAAACTACCTGCTCAAAAAAGGCTTTCTCTACGGTTCAGACGGCCTGATTATTTCCGCCGCCAATGCACAAGGTTCCTACTACAAATACGTTAAGCTCTACGAACACAACCGCAACATGAGCGTATCGCTGATCATCACCACCTACAACCGCCCCGACGCGCTGGCTTTGGTGTTGAAATCGGCATTGGCGCAAACCCGTCTGCCGCAGGAAATCATCATCGCCGACGACGGCTCGGACAGGCGCACCACCGAAGTGGTCGGCAACTTCACCCAAGCCAGCCCCGTGCCGGTCAAACACACTTGGCAGAAAGACGACGGCTTCCGCGCCGCCGAATCACGCAACCGCGCCATTGCCGCCGCAACTTCGGATTACCTGATTATTATCGACGGCGACATGGTGCTCGATCCGTCGTTTATCGCCGACCACATCGCCGCGGCCAAAAAAGGCCGTCTGATTCAAGGCTCGCGCGTGATTCTCAGCAAAGAGCGCACCGAAGCCATATTAAACCACCCCGGCCTGCCTTTGCCGGAGCTGTCTTTTAACTCAAACGGTGTGAAAAAACGCCTGTCGGCCCTGCGCCTTACCAAGTTCGCCAAGCTGATCGGCAAACGCGGCAACCGCAAACACAAAGGCATCAAAAGCTGCAACATGGGCTTTTTCCGCGACGATGCACTGGCGGTAAACGGCTTCAACAACGAATTTGTCGGCTGGGGTCGCGAAGACAGCGAATTTGCCGCCCGCTGCTACCATAGCGGCATGAAACGGCACAATCTGAAATTCGCCGGTATCGCCTACCATCTGTGGCACCACGAAGCCGAACGCGCCGCCCTGCCGCGCAACGATGCCCTGCTGCAAGCCACATTGAATGAAAAGAAAACCCGCTGCGAACGGGGCGTGAACGAGTTTTTAGAAAAACCGCCCGCACCCGATCCACAACTTGAACTCGACATCGAAGAAAACACATAAGCATTCATGCAGATTCGATAAACACACAGCCCAAAGGTCTCAGGCCGTCTGAAATGTTTTTCAGACGGCCTTTCCGCCCTGAATTGGTTTACAATAACGGCCATTCCGATTTTTTACTTTGTTTGAGAGCAACCATGTTAGACATCCAACAACTCCGCAACCACACCGCCGCCGTAGCCGCCCGTTTGGCCGAACGCGGTTACGAATTTGACACCGCCCGTTTCGAAGCATTGGAAAACCAACGCAAACAGCTGCAAGTCCGCACCGAAGAATTACAGGCCGCCCGCAACAGCGAATCGAAAAAAATCGGCATGCTCAAAGGGCAAGGCAAACACGAAGAAGCCGAACAAGTGATGGCGCAGGTTGCCGATATCAAAAACGAACTCGAACAAAACGCCGTCAAACTCGAAGCCATCCAAACCGAATTCGAAGCATGGTTGGCCGGCATTCCCAACCTGCCGCACGAAAGCGTGCCGGTAGGAAAAGACGAAACCGAAAATGTGGAAGTGCGCAAAATCGGCACACCGCGCACATTTGATTTCGAAGTAAAAGACCACGTTGATTTGGGCGCGCCGCTGGGCTTGGATTTTGAAGCCGGCGCACAGCTTTCCGGCGCACGCTTTACCGTGATGAAAGGCCAAATCGCCCGCCTGCACCGCGCTTTGGCACAATTCATGCTCGATACACACACCATGCAACACGGTTACACCGAGTGCTACACGCCCTATATCGTCAACGACAGCACCCTGTTCGGCACCGGCCAATTGCCGAAATTCGGCGAAGACCTGTTCCACGTTACCCGCGGCGGCGACGAAACCAAAACCACGCAATACCTGATTCCCACCGCCGAAGTTACCCTAACCAATACCGTAGCCGACAGCATCATGCCGTCTGAAAATCTGCCAATTAAATTGACCGCGCATTCGCCCTGTTTCCGTTCCGAAGCTGGCGCATACGGCAAAGACGTGCGCGGCCTGATCCGCCAGCACCAGTTCGATAAAGTGGAAATGGTGCAAATCGTCCACCCCGAAAAATCTTACGATGCGCTCGAAGAAATGGTAGGGCACGCCGAAAAAATCCTGCAACTGCTGGAACTGCCCTACCGCGTGATTACCCTGTGCACCGGCGATATGGGCTTCGGCGCAGCCAAAACCTACGATTTGGAAGTATGGGTGCCCGCACAAAACACCTACCGCGAAATTTCGAGCTGCTCCAACTGCGAAGACTTCCAAGCCCGCCGCATGAAAGCCCGCTTCAAAGACGAAGACGGCAAAAACCGTTTGGTACACACCTTAAACGGCTCAGGTTTGGCGGTCGGCCGCACGTTGGTGGCCGTGCTGGAAAACCATCAAAACGCCGACGGCAGCATCAACATCCCCGCCGCACTGCAACCTTATATGGGCGGCGTAACCAAGCTGGAAGCCAAATAACGGCAGAGGCCGTCTGAACACTTTCAGACGGCCTCATCTTATTGTTTCCGCCGCAACCCGGCCTTACCGCATCTCCCATCTATATTAAACATAATTAAACATACCCATACGACACTTCAGGCCGTCTGAAAAACACAGCGCAACCGAACCCGAAAGACCAACATGCCTAAAGCAACATTCTATACCCATGTCGGCAACCCCTACGCCTTCACCTGCCGTTTGGCCGCCCGCGCCATGCAAAGCGGCTCCCGCGTATTGGTGTGGGCGGATTCGCCCGAAGCCGTGGCGCGCTTGGATATCGACTTATGGCAGTTCGAGCCGACCAGCTTCTTGGCTCACGAAGTTTGGGAAACCGGCCAAGACTGCCCCCGAGACGTGCCGCTGGTGCTGGCTTGCGGCAACACTCTCCCCGAAGTAGGAAATAATTTAGTGGTGCTGAATCTTGCGCCCGATTTTTGGTGCGACGCACCAATACCGCCTGCGCGGGTGTTGGAAATCGTCGGCAGCAACCTCGAAGAACTCGACGAAGCCCGCGAACGGTTCCGCGCTTATCGGAGCAGCGGCTTTGAAATCGAGCATCACAATATGCAGGGCAAAGCCTGACGTTTTTCTCATCGAAAGGCCGTCTGAAAAACTTTCCCGCCAGCTTTTTTCCGAAGCAAAAAATATTTTTTCCGCAAATGTTCATTCAAAAAAACATGAAAATTTCTACCCTTCCCGCATCATGACATCAAGCTAAATACAAGTGCCATCAATACTTTGCCGCTTACTCACAAAAGATGTGGATAACTTTGTGGACAATATGTGAAATACACCCCTTTTCCTCGAAAAATCAGGCTTTCCACATCGTTGCACAAAAAATAAGCCTTTTACTAAAATTTATAAATATCAATAAGTTAATACAGAATTAAAGTTGTCAAGCACCCAATCGGCAAGCCATACCCACCCGCATGAAATTGTGTGGATAAAAACATAAAAATGCTTGACAAAAGCTTTTCCCGCTATAATCTCCGACCAGTCAAAGCCTTAACCGAGAAACCATGCCGTCTGAAAATACTTCCCTCAAAATTTGCTGGTTGTTTTGCAATGTGATCGACAACTTCGGCGATATCGGCGTGTCGTGGCGGCTGGCAAAAATGCTCACCCGAGAGCTAGGCTGGCAAGTGCATTTATGGGTGGACGATACCGCCGCCCTGCGCGCCCTTTGCCCCGATTTGCCCGCTAAGCCCTGCATCCATCAGCACATCATCGTGCGAACATGGCAGGCAGAACGCGCCGACGGCTTGGATAGCGCCCCGCCGCCGCACATCGTTATCGAAACCTTCGCCTGCGATTTACCGCCCGATGTTTTGGCAGTTATCCGCCGGCATCGACCGCTGTGGCTCAACTGGGAATATCTCAGCGCCGAAGACAGCAACGAAAAGCTTCACGCCCTGCCCTCGCCCCAAACCGACGGCTTGCAAAAATATTTCTGGTTTATGGGGTTCAGCGAACGAAGCGGCGGCCTCTTGCGCGAACAAGACTACGAAATACACTGCCGTTTTGACGAAGACGCCTTCCGCCAAATCTTAAAACTCCCTCCGAAAACCACCCCTGAATGGCTGCTGTTCGGCTATCACAGCCCCATATGGGCAAAATGGCTGACTATGTGGCAGCAAGCCGGGCAGCCGCTTACCCTGCTGCTGGCCGGCAACCAAATCATCGACAGCCTGAAAAAAGCGGGTGCCATTCCGCCTCATACCTTAAACAGCGACGGCAGCATTTTTCAGACGGCCTCGGTTCAACTCATTAAAATCCCATTTATTCCGCAAAGCGATTTCGACCGCCTGCTGCACCTTTCAGACGGCCTCATCATCCGCGGCGAAGACAGCTTCGTGCGCGCCCAATTCGCCGCCAAACCCTTTTTCTGGCACATCTACCCGCAGGAAGAATCCGTGCATATCGACAAACTGCACGCCTTCTGGCGCAAAACCTATGCGCACTACCCCGATAATATTCAGACGGCACATCAAGCCCTGTCGGACGAACTCAACGGCGCACGCTCCCTAACGCCCGCGCAACGCCTCGAAGCATGGCAAACCTTGCAGCGGCATGCCGACGAATGGCGGCAAAGTGTCGCGGATTGGAAAAACACACTTTTCAAACAGCCGTCCGCCATCGAAAAACTAGCCAAATTTATCGAACGCCGCTAAAATAATGCGTTTATTTTTAACCGAATCATTGATTGGAAGCACAACATGAAAACCGCACAAGAACTGCGCGCAGGTAACGTATTTATGGTCGGCAACGACCCGATGGTAGTACAAAAAACCGAATACATTAAAGGCGGCCGCAGCTCTGCCAAAGTCAGCATGAAACTGAAAAACCTGCTGACCGGCGCAGCCACCGAAACCATCTACAAAGCCGACGACAAATTCGACGTCGTGATTCTGGCCCGCAAAAACTGTACTTACAGCTACTTTGCCGACCCCATGTACGTATTCATGGACGAAGAGTTCAACCAATATGAAATCGAAGCCGAAAACATCGGCGACGCATTGAAATTCATCGTAGACGGCATGGAAGACGTGTGCGAAGTAACTTTCTACGAAGGCAACCCGATCTCCGTAGAACTGCCTACTATCATCGTGCGCGAAGTAGAATACACCGAGCCTGCCGTTAAAGGCGACACTTCAGGCAAAGTGATGAAAACCGCGCGTTTGGTCGGCGGCACCGAAATCCAAGTGATGGCCTACGTTGAAAACGGCGACAAAGTCGAAATCGACACCCGCACCGGCGAATTCCGCAAACGCGCCTAATGCAAAACCGACAGCCTTGATTTGAGGCCGTCTGAAAAACAAAAACCGCATCGCTTATATCGGCAACAGCCGTTTCAAGCGATGCGGTTTTTAATTTGGCCCCAACAGATTCCAAGCCTCCGTTCAAACTAACGAAGCCGAATCCTTTGAAAGCATCATCTGTAAAACCAAAGGATTAACACAAAAACAGGCCGTCTGAAATTTCAGACGGCCTGTTTTCATGAAGCAAGGTTCAAAACAGCGCTTAAGCGTGTTCGTCTGCTTTGTAGCCTTTTAGCGCGAAAAATGCAATATATAAGTAACACAAAACAGGAACCCAATAAGACACCAAATAATTATCTCCCGTGCGGGTTACGATATCACCTTGTAACAATGGTATCAAAGCACCACCAACAATCGCTGTACAAATAATGCCTGACGCATCAGCAGTAAACTTTCCCAAACCTCTGGTAGCCAATGAAAAAATCGTGGGGAACATAATTGAGTTAAATAGGCCAATAGCCAGTAATGCATATTTCGCAGTCGAAGCTTTGTTCACATCCCCTGCAAAAACTACTAAAAGCAGTAACGCAACGGCAATCAAAGAATTCAACAACAAAACTTTGTTTGGCGCAAAGCGGCTCAACACTGCACTACCCATAAAGCGGCCAACCATCGCTCCACCCCAATACAAACTTAACAACACCGCGCCGCTTAAGTGAGTAATATGGATATCGCTTACCAAATAGTAATAATACTTAGCAAAAAAGTTATAAACCCACATGATCAACCCACTGCCTTCGGCCGGCACATAATTTGGCATGGGCAAGTTTTGCGTCATATGCTCCATAGTCAGAATATATTGACTACCAATCGCTACTTCTGCACCTACATAAAAGAAAATGGCAAGTGCCCCTAAAATCATATGCTTATACTGAAAAACACTGGTTTTTCCGTCTTTATTTTCTTCTGTAACATACTCTGCAATTTTTTCTGCTGCCGGTAATTTAATCGAAGCAACTGCCACCGCTAGTAATACTAAAATACCTGTCAAACCCAGATACGGCATTTGCAATGTTTGTGCTTTTTCAGCAGCCGTTAAAGATTGTGCGGCATCAGAAAGAATCAACAGACCGCCCACAGAAGGCGCTATCGCTGTCGCCACCGAGTTGAACGCCTGAACCAAAGTGAGGGTTGCGGATTCTTTACCCGGACGTGCCAGCAATGTTACATAAGGGTTGCCGGAAACCTGCAAAAATACAATGCCTGTAGCCATTATAAAAAACAAAGGCAAGAATACCATGTAATACAGAGACTTATCTGCAACACCGTTACCTAACATCGCAGTGGCCGGATAAAACAAAAATGCGCCCAATGCTGTAATTAAAAAACCTGAAACTACGGTTTTCTTATAACCGATTTTATCAATCACTTTACCGACCACAAACGACATCACAGCATACGCAGAAAAAAATGCAACTTGCACCAACATCGAGTCGCGATTACTCAGATGAAAAACCTCTTTCAAATGAGGAATCAATACATCATTCAAACAGGTAATAAAACCCATCATAAAAAATAAAGAAGCCAATACACTCAACGCAGCTGTATTGTTTTGTGATTGCGTAGACATTTGATTTAAATCCTTATACAAACGTGATTTATTAAAAACCGTTATTCCCACACGGCTATCGGAGGCAAACCCGACAGCGGTTGAAATACCGATAATACTCATACTCTTATCAAACGGATATTGCGATTTTTTATATACCTCATATATTTTTTACCGCCTAAAAACATGTTTTCAGACGGCCTATTATGCTGTGCTACCCGTTTGCTTTTTCTATGCGATAAAAACCTTAGCAGCCGGCATCTTTGTCGCAATTGGCATTGCGGTATAAGCGGATTAGCCGCTCGGTGGAGCTGTCGTGCGGCTGCACTTCGGTTTCGCCGGTCAGCTCCGACAAAATCGTTTTGGCAAGCTGTTTGCCCAGCTCTACACCCCATTGGTCAAAACTGTTGATGCCCCAAATGATGCCCTGCACAAAGGTTTTGTGTTCATACAAGGCAATCAGGCTGCCCATGTTGCGGGGGTTGATTTTGTTCATTAGAATCAGATTACTGGGGCGGTTGCCGGAGAAGGTTTTATGTGGCACCAAGTCTTCGATATGCGCCTCATCCATACCCTGCGCTTTCAACTCTGTGCGCACTTCGTCAGGCGTTTTGCCGCGCATAAATGCTTCCGCTTGAGCGAAGACGTTGGCCAGCAAAATTTCGTGATGGCCGGGTAAATTGCTGCGCTTTTGCAGCGAGGCAATCAGGTCGATGGGCGTAATGTGCGTGCCTTGATGCAGCAATTGGAAGAAAGCATGCTGGCCGTTGATACCGGTTTCGCCCCAAATAATCGGTGCGGTTTCATGCTCCACCGCTTTGCCGTCGAGCGTAACCTGTTTGCCGTTGCTTTCCATATCAAGCTGCTGGATAAATTTGGGCAGGCGGTGCAGGTGTTGGTCGTACGGGGCGATAATGTGGCTGCCGCCGCCGTAATAATTGATGTACCAAATCCCGATCATCGCCAGCAATACCGGCATGTTCTGTTCCAGCGGCGCATTGAAAAAATGCTGGTCCATCAAGTGCGCGCCATTGAGCATTTCAATGAAATTTTCTTCGCCCAGATAAAGCATAATCGGCAGGCCGATTGCCGACCACAGGCTGTAACGTCCGCCGACCCAATCCCAAAATTCAAACATATTGGCGGTGTCGATACCGAAATCGGCAACGGCTTTTTTATTGGTGGATACGGCCACAAAATGTTTAGCCACCGCCGATTCTTCGTCGGCATGCTTCAAAAACCACTCGCGTGCAGTCAGGGCGTTGGTAAGGGTTTCTTGCGTGGTAAAGGTTTTGGAAGCGATGATGAACAACGTGGTTTCGGGGTGTACTTTTTCCAGCACGTCGCGCAACTGCGAACCGTCCACATTGGAAACAAAGTGCATTCTCAAACGCGGATGGCCGTAGGGTTTGAGTGCGGTACACATCATCAGCGGCCCCAAATCCGAGCCGCCGATGCCGATATTCACCACATCGGTAATCACTTGATTGGTATAGCCCAGCCATTCGCCGCTGCGCACTTCGTGGGCAAACTCGCCCATGCGGTGCAAAACACGGTTCACTTGCGGCATTACGTCTTCGCCGTCTACAAGAATCGGGGCATTGGTACGGTTGCGCAGAGCCACATGCAACACGGCGCGGTTTTCGGTGGTGTTGATTTTTTCGCCGCGAAACATCTGCTTGATACGTTCCAGCACACCCGCTTCCCGAGCCAACTGCATCAGTAGAGACAGCGTTTCATCGGTGATGCGGTTTTTAGAATAATCCAATATCAGGCCGCCCACTTCCAGCCAATAGCGTTCGGCACGGTGCGGATCGTCTTTAAACAAATCGCGCATGTGCAGGTTTTTGGTGGCATCAAAATGCTTCCACAGCTCGCGCCATACAGGCAATTCCTGCATATGTTTCATGACTCTTCCTTGTTGTATTCCAAATGTTTGCTGTGAATGCTGCGTTTGCCTTTCTGCAATTGCAGGCTGGCGGTTTCGCCGAGTCTCAACGCCAAACCGATCGTCAGAATATCAATAACAGCCAACTGAAGCAGGCGCGACACCATCGGCGTGTACAATTCGCTGTTTTCTTGGGAGGAAATACTCAGCACGCAATCGGCCAATTGAGCAAGCGGCGATTCCGAGCGTGTAACCGCAATCACGGAAGCACCGTTTTCTTTGGCAATGCTCACGGCATCTAGCAATTCGATCGAAGAACCGGAATTGGAAATCACCACCAACACATCTTGGCTACTCAACACCGATGCAGCCATCAATTGAATGTGGGTATCGACGTAAGCCACGGTAGAAATGCCGAAGCGGAAAAACTTATGTTGCGCGTCTTGAGCAACGATGCCCGAGTTCCCCACACCGTAAAACTCAATACGGCGCGCTTGGCTGAGCATGGCCACGGCGGCTTCAAGGTCGGCTTCTTTTAAAAAGCGGCGCGCGCCCAAAATGGAGGCGGCGGCATTGCCGAGCACTTTCTCCACCACCGTACCCATATCATCGTCGGCATTCAGCTCTTCATGCACATAAGGCATACCTTCATTGCCGAGACTTGCCGACAAAGCCAGTTTGAACTCGGGCAAGCCTTTGTAACCCAAGCTGCGGCAAAAACGGATAACGGTAGGCTGGCTTACGGAAGCGCGTTCGGCAATCTCAGCCACTGCGGCATGAACAAACCATTTCGGTTCGGCCAAAGCCGATTCGGCCACTTTTCTCTCCGCACCCGACAAATCGCCGAGTGATTCGCTGATTTTACTTAACATAATGATTCTACTCTCTTTAATTTTTTTATTTTTGGATATCCGGATACTGGTTTGCTCAGATTATTCAATGCAGAAAAACATACCGCTTTATGCTTTTTTGCCTGCCGCGCCGCCTAATGCCGCAGTGTTGTTGCACTTGCCTTCCAAATGATGGGACAAGGCCACAGCCGCACCCGTAATACCGGGATGTTTCCCCAACACGATATATACGGGAATCGCCGCCAGATAAGCATCAAAGCGGCCTTTGCTTTCAAAGCGCGTGCGGAAAGGCGAGCTTTTGAAATAATCAATAAAACGCGGAATGATGCCGCCGCACAAATACACGCCGCCGCTTGCGCCCAATGTAAGCGCGAGATTGGACGATACCGTGCCCAACATGGCGCAGAAAATATCCAAGGTCAAACGGCATAAGGGCGAAGAGCCACTCAACGCCTGCTCGCTGATTTCAGACGGCTTCATTTTTTGACGTTTGACACCCTCTTTTTCTGACAAAGCTTCATGAATTAATACCAACCCGGCACCGCTCAAAAAGCGCTCGGCCGACACATGGCCGTATTTTTTCTTAGCGTATTGCCAAATCATAATTTCCGCGTCGTCAAAAGGCGAAAAGCTTACATGACCGCCCTCGCCTGCCAGCGGTACCCAGCCCGAATTGCTGGGAATCAGCCCGCTTACACCCAAACCGGTGCCCGGCCCGATCACGGCTTTCGGCGCATTCTCCACCGGTTTGGAACCGCCCACCTGCACCAATTCCTCTTTGGGCAAACGGGTAATCGCCAAAGCCTGTGCGGTAAAATCGTTCAACAAAATCAAGGTGTCCAAACACAAAGATTGGCGTGTGGTCTCGATTGAAAACGCCCAATGATGGTTGGTCATCTGCACCCAATCGCCCAAAATCGGGTTGGCAATCGCAATCGCCGCGTGGCTGATTTTGAGGTTGCCGGCGCGCTTCAGGTATTCGCGGATGGCATCGACGATGGTGTCGTAATCATTGCACTTCAGCACTTCTATCTGCTCAAGCTGCTGCGGCGAGGTTTCCAGCGCAAAGCGTGCATTGGTACCGCCGACATCGGCTACCAAACGCGGCCATTCGGCAACAACGGTTTCAGTTTGCGTAGTGGACATGGCAATTTACCTTTTCATTATTAAGAATAAAACTGGTCGGGAGGTTTTTCGAAAGCGCGGCGGCGGCCTGATCGAACACGGCTTTTTTCTCTGCGCCTTGAATCGCCAAAAATACTGCGGGCGTTTTCACAATGGCAGCCAGCGTCATGCTCACACGCTCATGCGGCGCGGTCACGGGCGTGGTATGCAGCAGCGGCACTTCGTTGGCCAAATCCAGCCCGCTGTCCAATTGCGGTGCCTGCGGAAACAGCGATGCGGTGTGCCCGTCACCGCCCATCCCCAACACCAACGCGTCCGGCTGGCGGTAATGTTTCAAGGCCGTCTGAACAACAGCTTCGGGTTGTAGATCGGCTACTTGCCGTTCCGCTTCCACCACCGGAATCCACTCCGAGGCGGCGGCTTTGTTTTTCAACAGGTATTCATGTACCAATCCGGTATTGCTGTCGGGGTGGTCGGTAGGAACGATACGCTCGTCCACCAGCGTAACGGCAATATGAGCCCAATCCAAATCTCTCTGCGATAAGGCTTCAAAAAAAGCGATTGGCGAACGTCCGCCCGACACGGCTAAAACGGCATTGCCCCGTTTATCCAGCGCAACTTCCAATGCAGCGGCAACGGCATCGGCCAAGGCGGCGGCAGATGCGGCGGCACTTTCGTGATGGTGCCATTGGTAAGCCATGATATTTCCTTTCTCTATTTTTTCAGACGGCCTCAAGAAGCAGGAGGCCGTCTGAAACAACCTTGATTTATTGTTCTTCGTGCCATTGATTGCCGTCGCGTGCCAGCAATTCGCGTGCCGCTTCGGGGCCCCAAGAATGTGCGGCATAACCGTGCGGCGGAGGCGGGCTGCTTTCCCAGTTTTCCATAATCGGCATCACCCATTCCCACGCGGCCTCAAGTTCGTCGCGGCGGTTGAACAGTGCCAGCTTGCCGTTGATCACATCCAACAGCAAACGCTCGTAGGCTTCCGCACGGCGACCGGCCACTTCTTTACCCATGTCCACGCTCAAAGCGGTGAGTTCCACATGATTTCCCGCTCCGGGCGTTTTGACTTGCGTGTACAGGCGGATGGATTCGGTAGGTTGCAGTTCGATAACCAAACGGTTGGGCGCTTTTTGGCTGCCGTCGAAAATATGATTGGGTAAATCGCGGAAATTCAGCACGATTTCGGCCACTTTACCCGCCATGCGTTTGCCGGTGCGCAAGTAGAAAGGCACGCCCGCCCAACGTTGGTTGTCGATTTCCGCTCTGATGGCCACATACGTTTCGGTGCGGCTGTCGGCCGGTACGTTATGCTCTTGCAAATAGCCGTTGACTGTTTGGCCGTCTTTTTGGGCGGCGGTATATTGGCCGCGTACCACGTTGGCATCGACATCGGCGGAAGTCAGCGGTTTCAGAGACTTAATCACTTTCAGTTTTTCATCGCGCACGGCATCGGCATCCAAACCGGCGGGCGCCTCCATCGCCGTCATGCACAACATCTGCATCAGGTGGTTTTGCACCATATCGCGCAACGCACCGGTGATGTCGTAAAACTCGCCGCGCTCTTCCACGCCCAATTGCTCGGCGATGGTCAGTTGAACGCTTTTCACATATTTGTTGTTCCACAACGGCTCGAACATCACGTTGGCAAAACGCAAAGCCAGCAGGTTTTGCAACGATTCTTTGCCCAAATAGTGGTCGATGCGGTAAACCTGCTCTTCTTTGAAGAAACGGGCGACATCGGTGTTGATTTCTTGCGAAGACTTCAAATCGGTGCCCAAGGGTTTTTCGAGCACGATGCGCACGTTGGCGGCATTCAAGCCCACAGCGGCCAGATTTTCACAAGCAGGCGCGAAGAATTTCGGCGCAGTAGAAAGATAGATGACTACGTTATCGGTTTGCTGGCGTGCTTTTACGGTTTCGGCCAGCGTTTTGAAATGCTCGGGTCGGGTAACGTCCACCGGTACATAAGTAATGCGTTTGATGAATGATGCCCACGCTTCTTCACTGAAATTCTGTTTGATGTGGATTTTAGAGTTGGTTTCGACCTTTGCCAAAAAACCGGCGGTATCCAAATCGCTGCGGCTTACCCCCAAGATACGGCCGTCGGGATGCAGTAAGCCCGCCACATGTGCTTGATACAGGCAGGGCAGCAGTTTGCGCATGGCCAAATCGCCGGTTGCACCAAATAACACCAAATCGAAGTTTGTTTGCGTATTCATCCATCTTCTTTCATTTTTTTATTGATATTGAGGCCGGCTCGCACCGCTGCCAAACGCAGTCTGGCAATCTGCCGCGTACCATTCAAAGCCCCGGCCAACCTTCTGTTTTATTTCAGCTCTTTGATCGGAACTATGTATATGATTTGCATAAAACTACACGCCGTTTTTGATTACTGTAATCAAAATAAAATCAGTAGCAATCCTACACAGCACTACACATTTTGTCCATGCTGTTTTTAATAAAATTTTGACCTATGTAAACATATAGTCAAATCGTTACATGAACTTCGGCTTTAATTTTGTTACAAAACTACGCAGAAAAGTTTGACTTAGCTCAAGCATTATTTTGTAACTAAACTACAAATATATATTATAATTTGGAGAAGAGTATTTTCAGACGGCCTTATCTGTTTGAATCTTCTTAAAAACAAGGCACAACATCCAGCCAATAATATCTTCCGCCGCACACCGCTACGAAAGGCAGAACACCATGAACACCCCCGCCCCCCTCCACCCCAAGCTCGCCGCCGTAACCGAGCGCATCGTCCAACGCAGCCGCCCCACCCGCGGAGCGTATCTCAAACGCATCCGCGCCCTGAAACAGCAAGGCCGCGTCGAGCGCGACCAGCTGGGCTGCTCCAACCTCGCCCACGGCTATGCCGCCATGCCCAACACCATTAAAATCGAAATGCTCAAACACAGCACGCCGAATTTGGGCATGATTACCGCCTACAACGACATGGTGTCCGCCCACCAGCCGTTTTTCCAATTTCCCGACTGGATTAAAGACGAAGCCCAAAAACACGGCGCCACCGCCCAAGTAGCCGGCGGCACACCCGCCATGTGCGACGGCATCACGCAGGGCTACGAAGGGATGGAGCTTTCATTGTTCTCGCGCGACGTGATTGCCATGAGCACGGCAGTCGGCCTGTCGCATCAAATGTTTGACGGCGCATTGTATTTCGGCGTGTGCGACAAAATCGTACCCGGCCTGATGATAGGCGCGCTGAGCTGCGGCCACATTCCCGGCATCTTCACCCCCGCCGGCCCGATGCAGAGCGGCATCGGCAACAAGGAAAAAGCCCGCACCCGCCAGCTTTTCGCCGAAGGCAAGGTCGGCCGCGATGCGCTGCTCGAAAGCGAAATGGGTTCGTATCACAGCCCCGGCACCTGCACCTTTTACGGCACGGCCAATTCCAACCAAATGATGATGGAAATGATGGGCATGCATCTGCCTGCCGCCGCGTTTTTCCACCCTTACACCCCCATGCGCGAAGCCTTAACCCGCTACGCCGCCGCCCATTTGGTCGAAAGCATTAAAAACGGCACCGCCAAACCCATGGGCGAGATGCTGAGTGAAAAATCGTTTGTGAACGCCCTAATCGGCCTGATGGCAACCGGCGGCTCCACCAACCACACCATGCACTTGGTAGCCATGGCACGCGCTGCCGGCATTATTCTCACTTGGGACGACTTCGACGAAATATCGTCTATCATTCCGCTATTAATCCGCGTTTACCCCAACGGCCAAGCCGACGTTAACCACTTCGCCGCTGTCGGCGGCCTGCCTTTCGTGATCCGCGAATTGCGCAACAACGGCCTGCTGCACGACGATGTCGATACCGTGATGGGGCACGGCATGGAAGCTTATACCAAAGAGCCTTTCCTGATTGACGGCAAACTCGAATGGCAAGACGCCGTTGCCGAAAGCCGCGACGAAGACATCCTGCGCCCCTTCTCGCGCCCCTTCTCGCCCGACGGCGGCCTTCGTTTGATGAAAGGAAACATCGGCCGCGGCGTGATTAAAGTTTCCGCCGTGCGCGAACACTGCCGCATCATAGAAGCGCCCGCCATCGTGTTTGACGACCAACGCGAAGTATTGGCCGCCTTCGAGCGCGGCGAATTGGAGCGCGATTTCGTGTGCGTAGTACGCTTCCAAGGCCCGCGCGCCAACGGTATGCCCGAGCTGCACAAACTCACGCCGCCTTTAGGCATCCTGCAAGACCGCGGCTTTAAAGTCGCACTGGTTACAGACGGCCGCATGTCGGGCGCATCGGGCAAAGTGCCCGCCTCCATCCACATGAGCCCCGAAGCCCTGCTCGGTGGCGGCATCGGCAAAATCCGCACCGGCGACCTCATCCGCTTCGATTCCGTTACCGGCAAACTTACCGCCCTCGTCAACGAAGCCGAATGGAACGCCCGCGAAACACCCGTGCCGGATTTAAGCAAAAACACCCACGGCATCGGCCGCGAACTGTTTGCCGGTTTCCGCAGCATCACCAGCAGCGCCGAAACCGGTGCCATGAGCTTCGGCGGCGACTTTGCCTAACAAGCAACACACCATTTTCAGACGGCCTGCCTTAAATTAATGAGGCCGTCTGAAAAACAGCCGAATCCTTTATTGATTATTATTTATTCAGAAATTCAGACGGCCTCCCCGTCTTCAAACTTGGAGCAACCCATGAACGCACGCGACATTCTTTCCGCCGGTGCAGTAGTGCCCGTAATGGCCATCGACGACATCCACACCGCCGTCGATTTGGCGCACGCACTGGTAGAAGGCGGCATCCCCACGCTGGAAATTACCCTGCGTACCGAGCACGGCCTCAAAGCCATCGAGCTGATTAAGAAAGAAGTGCCCGGCGCCATCGTCGGCGCAGGTACCGTCATCAACGGCGAGCAACTCAAAGCCGTAGAAGATGCCGGCGCGGTATTTGCCATCAGCCCCGGCTTCAATACCCATTTCGCCAAAGCCGCCGCCCAAAGCAGCATCGCCGTTATCCCCGGCATCGCCACGCCCGGCGAGCTGATGCTCGCGCTGGAACACGGCATCGACACCATGAAACTCTTCCCTGCTGAAGTCGTGGGCGGCATCAACATGCTCAAAGCCCTCTACGGCCCGTTCCCGCAAGTGAAATTCTGCCCCACCGGCGGCATCAGCCCCGACACCGCGCCCGAATACCTGAAACTGCCCAACGTCTTATGCGTCGGCGGTTCATGGCTGACACCCAAAGATTCAGTCAAAAATCAGGACTGGGCAGCCATCACCCGCTTGGCTCAAGAAGCATCGGCATTGAAAGCCAAGTAAACTGCTTTTAAAAATAGATGAGGCCGTCTGAAAATATTTTTTCAGACGGCCTCATGTACTTATGTAATGGCAGCTTAGCGATATCAATCGGAATTCATACCAAGCATTTCAACTTTATATTCCCCTCAACTTTATATTCCCCACACTTCTTCCACACAATTTTTCAGCAGATTCAAAATGGGGTCTTCTTCAAACTCGTTCAAATAAATGAAATGCAGCGGCATGGTTTGGCGGTATTCCTCGATAACCGCAATCGGTCTGCCGCTCTCTTTGGCAAAACGGGCACGGTGTTCGGGCACGACGGCAACGCCCGTTCCCTGACACACCAAATCAATAATGGTTTGGGAATAATCGCAAATAATCTGGCGCTTGGGCGAGATTTTATGTTTGCGCCAAAACTGCTGCATGTGCTTGCGGCTGCCCGACACGCCCGACATTTCAATCCACGCATACTGCCCCAAGCTCGCGGGCAGGTCTTCTCGAACAGTCTCTTCGGCTTCCAGCGGACAAATCAGCGAATAATGAATGTCTTGCAGAAAAATACTGCGCAAACTGCGGTGATTGACTGGGCCGAGGAAAAATCCGCCGTGCAGCTGTTTATCCAGCACGCGCTGTTCGATTTCGCCGCTCATACCATATTGAATATGAAAGAGAATATCAGGATCGTGGCCGAGCACTTTTTCGGTAAGACGGGTGATTTTGTCGGAAGGTACGGGATGGATCAAACCGATATCGGCATGGGCGACATAATGCTCAGCCAGCGTTTTGGCAAAGCAGTCGAGCTTATGGTGATGTTGCAGTAAAGTTTCGGCTTCCGGCAAAAACACTTCTCCGGCGGGCGTCAGCTCCATGCCGTTGGTGGTGCGCTTAAACAGGGTTACGTCGAGCCGTTTTTCCAGCGATTTAATTTGCGCGGAAACGGCGGGCTGCGATAAATGCAAACGCTCCGCCGCTTGGGTCAGGTTGCCGATATGGGCAACCTCGGTGAATGTTTTCAGTTGGTTGTAGTCCATTATTTCTCACTTCATTTATTTATTATGTTATGAATAAAGCGTTATGCGGCTTGATTTAATGTAGTGTCCGCTTGCTTGTTTTAACACATTTCGAGGCCGTCTGAAAAGTTTTTTTAAGAATGATATTTCTTTTAAAATCATATTTTTTGGCTTATACCATCAACAAAACAAATTGATACTATCAGAAAATAAAATTAGCCATTGCAATATTTTTTAATTTTAATGCCCATCGTTTACACCTTAAAGGTTTTGTAAAAAAGGAGAAGAAAAATGGAAAAACAAACGGCACAACAAGTGCTCAAACATCCCAAATTCCAGCGGATGGCCCGTCAAAAAGCCCTGATCGGATGGGGGTTTTCTGCGGTGATTTTTTTTATGTACGTCCTCTACATTTGGATGATCGGCGAATCGCCCGAAACATTTGCCAAACCCGTATCTGAAGGCAGCATTACCACTTGGGGCATTTATGCCGGTTTGTTTGTCATTATCTTTTCATTTGTTACCACCGGCATCTACGTGAGCATTGCCAACGGTAAATTCGAAGACATGACCAAAGAAGTCGTGCGCGAAGTTCAGGGAGAATAAATCAGATGAGTAAATTATTAATCACCGCAGTTGCTCTCTTGGCTTCCGGCAGCGTTTGGGCGGATGCCTTCACCGGCGAAGTTCAAAAACAACCCTTAAACATCGCGGCCATCGTGATGTTCCTGATTTTCGTCGGCGGTACCCTGTTTATTACCAAATGGGCTGCCAAGCAAAACAAATCCACCAAAGACTTCTACACCGCCGGCGGCGGCATTTCCGGCTTCCAAAACGGCTTGGCGATTGCGGGCGACTACATGTCTGCCGCGTCGTTTTTGGGTATTTCCGCCATGGTGTACACCACCGGTTACGACGGCCTGATCTACTCCACCGGCTTCTTGGTGGGCTGGCCGATCGTATTGTTCCTCGTAGCCGAACGCTTGCGCAACTTGGGTAAATTCACGTTCTCCGACGTAGTTGCCTACCGCCTGAAACAAAAACCCGTGCGCGTGTTTGCAGCCAGCGGTTCGCTGTTGGTGGTGATTCTGTATCTGATCGCGCAAGTGGTGGGCGCAGGCAAACTGATTCAGTTGCTGTTCGGCATGAGCTACACTTCCGCAGTGATTATCGTGGGCGCGCTGATGGTGGCGTATGTATTGTTCGGCGGTATGTTGGCCACCACTTGGGTGCAAATCATCAAAGCCGTGCTGCTGCTTTCCGGTGCGACGTTCATGGCGTTCATGATTCTGAAAGCCAGCGGCTTCAGCTTGGAAGGCATGTTCCTGAAAGCCACCGAAATCCACGAAAAAGGCACTGCGATTATGGCGCCGGGCGGCTTGGTGTCCAACCCGATCGACGCGCTCTCGCTGGGCTTGGCGTTGATGTTCGGTACGGCCGGTCTGCCGCACATTCTGATGCGTTTCTTTACCGTGCCCGATGCCAAAGAAGCGCGTAAATCGGTGTTCGTGGCCACCGGCTTTATCGGCTACTTCTACCTGCTGACCTTTGTCATCGGTTTCGGTGCGATTATTTTCGTTACCAAAGACAACCCGCAGTTCTTTACCACCATGATTCAAGACGGCAAATCCGTTGTGGAAATGATCGGCGGCACCAATATGGCGGCGGTGCATTTGTCCGGCGCATTGGGCGGCAACCTGTTCTTGGGCTTCATTTCAGCCGTTGCGTTCGCCACCATTTTGGCGGTAGTGGCCGGTTTGACCCTCTCCGGTGCGTCTGCCGTCAGCCACGACTTGTATTCTTCTGTAATCCGCGAAGGCAAAGCCACTCAAGAAGAAGAAATGCGTGTATCCCGCTTGGCTACTTTGGGCTTGGGCGTTCTGGCGATTGTGTTGGGCATTGCGTTTGAAAACCAAAACGTAGCGTTTATGGTGGGTTTGGCGTTTGCGCTGGCGGCTTCGGCCAACTTCCCTATCTTGGCTTTGTCGATGTTCTGGAAAGGCCTGACCACACGCGGCGCAGTTATCGGCGGTTTCTTGGGCTTGTTGGTTGCTTTCGTGCTGATTATTTTAGGCCCGACCGTTTGGGTGAAAGTGCTGCACAACAAAGAAGCCATCTTCCCATACAGCAACCCTGCCCTGTTCTCGATTCCGCTGGCCTTTATCGCAGCTTGGTTCTTCTCGATTACCGACAAATCGAAACAGGCCGAATTGGATAAAGCAGGTTTCGAAGCTCAATATGTACGCTCGATGACCGGTATCGGCGCGGCTGAAGCCAGCGACCACTAAACATCGTTCCGTAGCATAACAGGCCGTCTGAAAACGATATTTCAGACGGCCTCAATATTGAGTACAATGCCGTCTGAAACAAACGCCCGTAAGGAAACTTCATGTATTTTGTAGACCGCACCGCCGTGGTGCTGAAACCCACCGCACACTTTCTGGCTTGGCTCAAACAGGCCGACGACAACATGCCCGACCTGACCCTCGAACAAATCCGCAGCAACTGCTCGGTATTTCTCGTGCCGCAATTCGACGAACCCGAAGCCGTGGTTTCCTACTTCGACGAGCGTTACCAGCAGATCTTTGAAGCCGAAATCGCCGGTTGGGACATCCTCAAAAACAAATGGCCCGAAGACATGAGCCTGAAAGCATTTTGGGAATATTTCGAAGTGGAAATCCACGATATGGTGCTGGACATGGAAGAAGCCGACATGACCGTCAGCCCCGTGTTCGACAACATGATGTAAACCATGCAGGCTTTTCAGACGGCCTTGAAACCTTCCCGCACCGCATTAACCCTTACCGTATTGCTGCACCTTTGGGCGGTGCTTGCCTGCCTGTTCGCTTTCCACGGAACCACGCGTGCGGCAGGCTTGATTTTACTGGCCGCCAGCCTTATTTGGGCATGGCGCATACATAAACTGAACCGCCCCGATGCCATACACAAAATCGCCGTCGGCCCGCAGGGAAACGCCGCCGTTTTTGTCGGCAGCGAACAAACCGCCTTTACCGCCGGACTGTGTGCAGGCAGCTTGGTTTCCCGCTACGCCCTGTTTTTAAAATGGGACTTGGGCGACCGGCAGATTCGGCAGTTTATCCTGCCCGATATGACCGACCGCGAAAGCTACCGCCGCCTGCTCGTGTGGGCGCGCTGGGGGCAACCGAAAACATAAACAGGCCGTCTGAAACACGCAAAGCGTGTTTCAGACGGCCTCACACACCGACACAACACCATCATGAAAACACTCAACGACTGGTTATCACATCTCGAAACCGCACACAGCGCAGGCTTGATCGACATGGGTTTGTCGCGCGTGGGCGAAGTCAAAACCGCCATGAACCTCAACCCGCAATGCCCCGTGATCGTCGTGGCAGGCACCAACGGCAAAGGTTCCGTCTGCGCCTTTCTTACCCAGATTTACAAACAGGCAGGCTTCAAAGTCGGCACCCTCACCAGCCCGCACCTGCTCAAATTCAACGAACGCATCGCCGTCAACGCCGAGCCTGTGAGCGACGAAACCATCGTCGCTTCGTTCGAGCGCATCGAAGCCGCGCGCGGCGATATTTCGCTGACTTATTTCGAGTTCAACACCTTAGCCGCCATCGATATTTTCATGCGCGAACAAGTCGACGTGATGGTGCTCGAAGTCGGCTTGGGCGGCCGCTTGGATGCCGTCAATATTTTCGATGCCGACTGTGCCGTCGTTACCAGCATTGATTTGGATCACCAATCCTTTTTGGGCGACACCGTCGAACAAGTCGGCTACGAAAAAGCAGGCGTGTTCCGCGGCGGCAAACCCGCCATCTGCGGCCAAAATCCACCGCCCGAATCCCTGCGGCAACATGCCGAAAACATCGGTGCGGAACTGCTGCTGATCAAGCGCGATTTCGATTTCAGCAAACTCGAACAGCAGCAATGGTCGTTCCATTTCCACCCGCAATCCGGCCGATTGTTTTCAGACGGCCTCAAACGCAACCGCAACGCCCTGCCGATTCCCGCCCTGCGCGGCGCATACCAATTAAACAACGCTGCCTGCGCGCTGGCCGTTATCGAATGCTTAAACGACAAACTGCCCATCGACATCGGCTCCATCAAACGCGGCCTGCTGCTGGTGAGCAACCCCGGCCGCTTCCAAGTGTTGCCCGGCCGGCCGCTGGTAATTCTCGACGTAGGCCACAACCCGCACGCCGCCCGCGCCTTGCGGCAAGGGCTGATGGCGTTGCCGTTCGCCCAAAAACGCACCGCCGTGTTCAGCATCTTGGCCGACAAAGACATCGACCAAGTGCTCGACATCGTTAAAGACCAGTTCGACGAATGGTACATCGCCCCGCTGCACCTGCCGCGCGGCATGGATATAGACTCATTAAGCCGGAAATTGGCCGAACACAACATCGAAAACATAACCTGTTTCAACAATATTCAGACAGCCTTCGAAGCAGCTTTGGCGGCTTCTTCGGAAAATGATAGAATTACCGTTTTCGGTTCATTCCACACCGTTGCCGAGGTTATGGCAACCCTGTAAACAAGGCAGAACATGGCAAACAACCGCTTCCAATCGTTAAACGAATACGAACAACTCAAGCGAAAAAACCGCCGCCGCTTGGTCGGAGCTTCGGCACTGGTTATTGTGGCGGGCTTTATTTTGGCCAGGGTATTAAGCCAAAGCAACGAAGGTGCCGAAGCCGAAAACATTACCATTAAAGCCGCCTCTTCCGTTCAGACGGCCTCTCCGGAACAAACGCAATCGGTTATCCAGCCCAACCGCGCCGCTTCGTCCGACGACGCTTCCGATCTGTCTCCTGCCGCCGTGCTGGAACCCGCACCCGAAAGCGGCACGGAAAGCGTCGAGCTGGATAATCCGCTCACCGCTCCTGCCGCAACCGAAGCAGAAACCGCCCCCCAACCCGTGCTCGAACCTGCTCCCGCACCGTCGACCGAAACTGCCGCAGCCGCAACAGCGACGGCCAAACAGCAAGCCGCAGCCAAACCCGAAACCAAACCTGAAACGCCGTCTGAAAAAACAGTAAAAGAATCTGCCAAAACCGCACCTGCACCGGTTAGCGAGCCTGCCAAAACCGAAGCACCGAAAGCCGAAGCAGACAACGCTCCGCCTCCCGTAGTCATCATCAACAACCGCGTCGAACCCGACGCCCAAGCCGAAGCCGCGCGTAAAGCCGCCGAGAAAAAAGCTGCCGAACAGAAAGCCGCACAGCAAAAAGCAGCACAAGCCGCACAAAAAGCCAAAGCCGAAGCGGAAAAACGTGCCGCCCAAGCCGAACAGAAAAAACAACAAGAAGCCAACCGCAAGGCCGCTCAAGACGCTCTGGCCAACAAATCTTCCCGCCCGGCTGAAAAAAGCGACCCCAAAGCCATTCTCGAAGGCAAAACCAACACCAAAGCCATGATTCAAATCGGTGCATACAGCAGCCGCCAGCAAGCCCAGCAAATGCAGCAAAAACTGGCCGATGCGGGCGTGAGCACTTATGTGAGCGAAACCGAAACCAGCAAAGGCAAAGTGTACCGCGTCCGCACCGGCAGCTATCCCAACCGCGAAGCCGCCGGTAAAGCATTGGAAAAAATCCGCCAAAAAGGCGCAGACGGCATGGTCATCGGGCAGCAATAATGACGACTTTCGATATTCTCGCGTTTGGTCTTATCGGTATCTGTATCATCGTCTCGATGATGCGCGGGCTGATTGTTGAAATCGCCTCGCTGATCACATGGATTGTGGCTTTTATAGTAGCCAAAATATTTGCCGTGCCTTTTGCCGAAATTGCATTCAGTTCGTTCGAACCCCAAGCCTTAAGCATCGCTTTATCTTTCGTTACCCTATTCTTTGCTGCATGGCTCGTGCAGCATTTTTTACGTTCGTTGCTCACCTCGGCGGTAAAAGCCAGCGGCTTGGGCAGCGTGAACCGCCTGCTCGGCGGCCTGTTCGGTGCGGCCAAAGGCATCTTGCTGGTTACTTTGGCCGTAACCGTTTGCTCGTTTACCGACCTGCCGCACACCCAAGGCTGGCAGCAGTCGTTGAGCGCAAGTTATTTTGAAGCATTGGCACAGCTTGCCGTACCCTATTTATCGTCTGTGATTACAGAACAACTACCCAACCCCTCTCTTTAATTTTCGGAGAAAAAACAATGTGTGGCGTATTAGGCATGGTAGCCTACCAACCCGTTAACCAAAGCCTTTACGACGGCCTGCAAATGCTGCAACACCGCGGGCAGGATGCGGCCGGCATCGTAACCGTCGAAGGCAATATTTTCCATATGCACAAAGGCAAAGGCATGGTGCGCGATGTTTTCCGCACCCGCAACATGCGCGATTTAACCGGCCATGCCGGCATCGCCCATGTGCGCTACCCTACCGCCGGCAATGCCGACAGCACCGCGGAAGCCCAGCCTTTTTACGTCAGCTCCCCTTTCGGCATCGTATTGGCACACAACGGCAATCTTACCAATACCGCCGAGCTGTATGAAAACGTGTGTAACAAACACTTGCGCCACATCAACACCCGTTCCGATTCAGAAGTGCTGCTCAACGTATTCGCACACGAACTGCGCCGGGAAGTTACCGACTCCGATTCTTCCATTCTCAGCGTCGACAACATTTTCAATGCCGTCGCCAAACTGCACAAACGCGTGCGGGGCGCATACGGCGTAGTCGCCATGATTGCAGGATACGGCTTGGTGGCCTTCCGCGACCCTTTCGGCATCCGCCCTCTGGTTCTGGGTACCCAAACCGATGAAAACGGCAAAACCGCCTACGCCATTGCTTCCGAATCGGTAGCTTTCAACGGCATGGCCTTTGATTTGGACCGCGACATCGCCCCCGGTGAAGCCGTATTCATCACTTTAGACGGCCGTTTTTTCTCGCGCCAATGCGCCGAAAATCCCCAAGTCAGCCCGTGTTTGTTTGAATATGTGTATTTCGCCCGTCCCGACTCGGTAATTGACAACGTATCCGTCTATCAATCGCGCTTGAATATGGGCGTTACCCTCGCAGAAAAAGTCAAACGCGAACTGCCGATTGACGACATTGACGTGGTGATGCCGATTCCCGATACCAGCCGCCCCAGCGCCATGGAGCTTGCCCACCACCTCGGCAAACCCTATCGCGAAGGCCTGATTAAAAACCGCTACATCGGCCGCACTTTCATCATGCCCGGTCAAGCTACCCGCAAAAAATCTGTGCGCCAAAAACTCAGCCCGATGGAATCCGAATTCAGAGGCAAAAGCGTATTGCTGGTAGATGATTCGATTGTGCGCGGCACCACCAGCCGCGAAATCGTGGAAATGGTACGCGCTTCAGGCGCACGCAAAGTTTATTTCGCCTCCGCCGCTCCCGAAGTACGCTTCCCCAACGTGTACGGCATCGATATGCCCACACGGGAAGAATTGATTGCCAACGGCCGCACCACCGAAGACATTGCCCGTGAAATCGGCGCAGACGGCTGCGTATTCCAAGATTTGGCAGACCTCGAGCAAGTGGTGAAAGACCTGAACCCTGCCATCACAAGTTTCGATGATTCATGCTTCAGCGGTTGCTATATCACCGGCGATATCGATGAAGAATATTTGCAAAAATTGTCTAACGACAAATCTTCGCCTTCCACCATCGCCACCGGTGAAATACATACCGCCATCCGCATCAACAGCAACCGCGATGATGAGGAATAAAATCGAAAAGTGATTTTTCAGACGGCCTCCTGTCCTAATCAGCTATTGAGGCCGTCTGAAATACAAAAGCGGAGCAGACTATTTCATCTGCTCCGCTTTTATTTCACTACTTACTTTCAACTTATTCCTGCGAACTATTAACCTTCTGTGCGCCCTGAGTCTGCTTGATATGGGAGTTCAAATAAGCCAACAAAGCATTCAAATTGGTCACGCCCTGCCCTTGGTTGATGGTCTGCTTAATCGCATTAATCTGATCGGGGCTGATATTGTCAGGCACTTTTACCGCCTGAACTTCCACCAACACCGGAGCAGGCAGATTGGAAAGCAATACATAAGCAGGCTTGTCTTTAGACGGACGGGCTTTAACCAGCTGAGCATAAGCTTCCGGCGGCATAGATTGGCGCGCCTGCTCCGCTGTCATCTGCGATACCTGCGACCACGCCAAACCGTCGGTTTTACCTTTTTGAACATCCGATAAAGCCTGATTCGCTTTTCTTTCAGCCAGCTTGACGGCTTCTGCGCGCACATAATCAGTCTTCACAAAATCCTTAGCCTGCTCAAATGTTTGGGTAGATTCTTCACGCACTTCTTTGGCACGCACCACCCAAACCAAACCCTCGTTTACCGTTACCGGCTCGGAGTTATGTTTTTTCTTAATCACATCATCGCTGAATATGGCATTAATCAGCGACTCAGGCATACCGGCCGCCTTGCCGTTTTCCTTCGTCAGCCACTCAGCCGGAGATTCAACTTTCAAATTCAGCTTCTTCGCCACTTCGTTCAAGCTGTCCGGATGATTAAACGCTTCCTCAGACAGCTTCTCTTTGGCTTCATTGAAAGCCGAAGCTGCTTTTTTCTGTTTCAACTCCGCCTCAACACGCGCTTTTTCCTGAGCAAGGTCTTGAATATTCAAAACCGTGATGATGTGATAGCCCGCATCCGTTTGAACCAAATCGCTAATCTGGCCTTTTTCCAATGAAAACGCTTTGTCTTCAAACTCTTTCAACAAACCGCCGTCTTTAGGCAGATAACCGAGATTACCGCCTTTTTCGGCAGAAGCTTCATCGCGCGAATATTGTTTCGCCAAAGCAGCAAATTTAGCCGGATTGGCTTTAACTTGAGCCAACACTTTTTCCGCTTCAGCTTTGGCTGCCGCACGCACATTTTCAGGCGCATCTTTGGCAACCGTAAACAAAATATGGGCAATCTCACGCGCCGGCACAACCTGCTCAAGCGCTTTTTTCAGTTCATCTTCGCTAACCGTTTGCTTCTCGGCCAAATCTTGAATGCCCAATGCCACATATTCAAACTTAACCGCTTGAGGCAGCACATAGTTTTTCTTATTGGCATCATAATATTTTTTCAATGCCGCATCGTCTGCTTTCACTTGAGCCGCAAATGCTTCGGGCGCAAACGTCATCGTGCGTATGGTGCGTTCCACTTGGCTGGCATTGATAATCTGCTTGGCCTGCGCATCACTCACCAAGACACCACCGCCTACCATAGCCAGCAGATGCTGAACCGTAAACTCACTGCGCAATTCGTCGATATATTGGTCTTCGGAAAGATGGCGTTGGCTCAAATGCTGATTAAACAGGCTTTGGCTGAATTTGCCGTCTGAATCGTGAAAAACAGGGTTATTAACGATAGTTTGTTTCAGCTGCTCTTGCGATACAGCAAAACCCATTTCCTCAGCACCTTCGGCCAATAAAGCACGTTGGAGCAATGCTTGGAACACGGCCTCACGCGATTCAGAACCACCGCCTGAATGCTGTAAATTCTGCATGGCCGAATTCAAATCAAATTCGCTGACCTTTCTGTCACCCACTTTGACAATATAATCGTAACCCGGCGCGGCAACGGTGCTCACACCGAAACCCACAAACGTTACGGCAATCAGGCCCAATAAAATCTTGGCGGGCGTTTTGTATTTTTCAACTGTTACAAACATGGCGTTTAAATATTATGTGATTGAATTAAAATTATTTTGTGAATTATGCAAACCTGAATGAAAGCTGTTTTGATATACGATTTTCAAAACCGTTAGGCTGCATTTTCAATAGATATTTCGGTGCACATTGTAACAGCCTTTCAATATGCTTGCAGCCTTGAGATGGCAATGATTTCGGTGTTTTCACAATGCGTCAATGTTTTTTAGATTTCACTGGGATTTCAGGCCGTCTGAAAATAAAGAACCGCTTTATCGCATCTCTCTTGAAACAATGTCATCATTACGTTATTGATTGATAAAAAGACAAAACAAAAAAGCAGGCTGGCAGCCTGCTTTTTAAAATCAAATGATCCGTCAAATTACAGAGCATCTTTCAATGCTTTACCTGCACGGAATTTAGGCGTTTTAGCCGCAGCAATAGTCAAAGGCTCACCGGTTTTAGGGTTACGGCCTTGACGCTCGGCACGCTCGCCAACGTAGAAAGTACCGAAACCAACCAGGGTTACAGTGTCGCCCTTTTTCAAGGCATTGGTTACGGCATTGGTCATACCGTCCAAAGCTTTGGCTGCGGCAGCTTTAGAAATATCAGCCTCTTGGGCAATAGCTTCAATCAATTCAGACTTGTTCACAATTAAGTCCCTTTCTATCGTTTGAAATAATGAAACCCCTAAAAATCGGGCGTTTAGGTACAAATCCGTACATCTGCCGACTTTATAGCAAGCCTAAAATCAACGTGTCAAGCAAAAAGATGCGTAGTATCGGGCTTTTTAAAGCTTTCTTTACAACACCCGCATCTTTTACAACACATTCATACAAATTCAGTGCTTAGTTGCCTTTACGCTTGACTTGCGGCCTGATTTAGCCAATGACGAATCAGTGGGCGCTTCTTCGTTTTTCCATGGTTCGGGCTGGCGTTCCAAGCCGAATGCCAGCACTTCTTCGATCCATTTCACCGGATGGATGGTAAGCCCTTTTTTCACATTGTCGGGGATTTCTTCCAAATCCTTAACATTGTCTTTCGGAATCAACACATGTTTGATGCCGCCGCGCAGTGCGGCCAGCAGTTTCTCCTTCAAACCGCCGATGGGCAATACTTCTCCGCGCAGGGTGATTTCGCCGGTCATGGCTACATCGGCCCGTACCGGAATTTGGGTGAAAGCCGATACCATGGCCAAAGTCATGGCGATACCTGCACTGGGGCCGTCTTTCGGCGTAGCACCTTCGGGCACATGGACGTGAATGTCTTTTTTCTCGTAGAAGTCGGGAGACAGACCCACGGCTTCGGCACGCGAACGTACGACGCTCCATGCTGCGGATACCGATTCTTTCATCACGTCGCCAAGTTGGCCTGTGCGGATGATGTTGCCTTTGCCGGGCAAAGCGACCGCTTCGATGGTGAGCAACTCGCCGCCGACTTCAGTCCATGCCAAACCGGTTACTTGGCCGATGCGGTTTTCGTCTTCGGCAACACCGTAATCGAAACGGCGCACGCCTAAGTACTCGTGCAGGTTTTTTTCATCAACCTTCACGGCTTTGGTTTTCAGACGGCCTTTGCCGGAAGCAGTGGTTTTTTTATCTTCGGCCAGCGTAATTTTCATCACGACTTTGCGGCAGATTTTGGCGATTTCGCGGTCGAGCGAGCGTACGCCTGCTTCACGGGTGTAGTAGCGGATGATGCCGCGTACTGCACTCTCGTCTATAACCAATTCGCCTTCTTTTACGCCGTTGCGTTTCATTTGCTTGGGTACTAAATATTGCATGGCAATGTTGATTTTTTCGTCTTCGGTGTATCCTGAAAGACGGATAATCTCCATACGGTCAAGCAAAGCGGGCGGGATGTTGAGGCTGTTGGATGTGGCGATAAACATAACGTCGCTCAAATCATAATCCACTTCGGCATAGTGGTCGGCAAACGAATTGTTTTGTTCGGGGTCGAGTACCTCCAACAGTGCGCTGGCGGGGTCGCCGCGGAAATCACTGCCGAGTTTGTCGATTTCATCGAGCAAAAACAGCGGATTTTTCACGCCGGCTTTAGCCATATTTTGCAGAATTTTACCCGGCATCGAACCGATATAGGTACGGCGGTGGCCGCGGATTTCGCTTTCGTCGCGAACGCCGCCCAGTGCCATGCGCACATATTTGCGGCCGGTTGCTTTGGCAATGGATTCGCCCAGCGAGGTTTTACCTACGCCCGGAGGGCCGACCAGACACAAAATCGGGCCTTTGATTTTATCCATGCGTTTTTGCACGGCTAAATATTCCAAAATGCGCTCTTTGACTTTTTCCAAGCCGTAGTGATCGGCATCCAATACCAAATCGGCTTTTGCCAAGTCTTTGCTGACGCGTGATTTTTTCTTCCATGGCAGCTCAAGCAAGGTGTCGATATAGTTGCGCACGACGGTAGATTCTGCCGACATCGGCGGCATCATTTTCAGCTTTTTCAGTTCGGACAAACATTTCTCTTCAGCCTCTTTGCTCATACCGGCTTCTTTGATTTGCTTTTCCAAAGCTTCGAGTTCGCCGCGCTCGTCTTCCTCGCCCAACTCTTTTTGAATCGCTTTCACTTGCTCGTTGAGGTAATACTCGCGCTGCGATTTTTCCATCTGGCGTTTTACACGACCGCGGATACGCTTCTCGACTTGCATGATGTCGAGTTCGGCTTCCAATTGGCCGAGCAGGTATTCCATGCGCTCGGTAATGCTCACAGTATCAAGCACTTCTTGACGCTGCTCCAATTTCAGCTGCAAATGTGCCGCCACGGTATCTACCAAACGGCTGTTTTCATTGATGCCGTGAATGGTGCTGATCACTTCGGCCGGAATCTTTTTATTCAGCTTGGCAAACTGGTCGAACTGCGACAGCAGCGTGCGGCGCAAGGCTTCCATGTCAGGGTTATCCGCATCCGTATCTTCCGCCGTTTCGACGTGTGCCATAAACAGTTCGCCGGTATCTTCAACCTTTAAAGCACGGGCGCGGTGCACGCCTTCTACCAATACTTTTACCGTGCCGTCGGGCAGCTTCAATACTTGCAGAATTTGGGCAACCGTACCCATTTCATGCAAATCTTCCGCTTTGGGATCATCATCGTTCGCATCGCGTTGAGCCAACAGAAAAACCTGCTCGTCGTTGTTCATGGCCAAGTTCAACGCAGCGATGGATTTTTCGCGACCCACAAACAGGGGCAGCACCATGTGCGGATAAACCACCACATCGCGCAACGGCAGGGTGGCCAGAGCGGCGTATTCCTCAATATGTTTATCTGTAGCCATAATGTTTAGTCTCTTTAATCATTTACTGGAAAGACCTGCCGAAATATCCGGCACACGCGCCGATTGTTTCGGATATGTCTTTAATTTATCGGATTGCCGCCTACATTGGGCTAAAGAAGCCCGATTTCAAGCCTTGAAAAAACCTTAAGCGACGATATTTTAGCTTCACAAGCAAACAGCCCTTTACACGGCAGTATAATGGATTGCACACCGTGTTTGCGTTAAAATACTGCCGGTTTAAGTTACAGGGCCGTCTGAAACCTTTTCAGACGGCCTCTACCTGAGGAAACACCTATGTCAGAGCAAAAAACTTCATTAATCGAATTCCCCTGCAATTTCCCCATTAAAGTGATGGGCGTGCAACATCCCGAGTTCGAATCATCCGTGCTTTCATGCGTACAGAAACACGCACCGGAAACCCAAGCGCACCACATCAGTGTCCGCCCTAGCAGCAAAGGCAACTATCTGGGCGCTACCGTACAGATCAACAACGTGCAAAACCAAGAACAGTTAGACAACATCTACCGCGACCTTACCTCCCACGAGCTTGTCAAAGTAGTGCTGTAAACATGAAAACCGTACAACTGGGGCTTGCCGATTACCAACCGGTATTCGAAGCCATGAAAGCCTTCAACGCCGAACGCACCGACACCACCGAAGACGAATTGTGGGTAGTCGAACACCCGCCCGTGTTTACCCAAGGCTTGGCAGGCAAACCCGAGCACCTATTGTTGCACAGCGATATCCCCGTCGTACAAATCGACCGCGGCGGCCAAATTACCTACCACGGCCCCGGCCAGCTGGTTGTTTACACCCTGATCGACTTCAAACGCCGTAAAACCAGCGTGCGCAACATCGTTACCGCGCTCGAAAACAGCATCATCGACACCTTAAACGAATACGGCATCCGCGCCGCGGCCGACCCGCAACGCCCCGGCGTGTACGTTGACGGGCGCAAAATCGCCTCCCTCGGGCTGCGGATTAAAAACGGCTCGGTGTATCACGGCCTCGCGCTCAACATTAATATGGACTTAACGCCGTTCCAGCAAATCAATCCCTGCGGCTATGCCGGCATGGAAATGGTTCAGATGGCCGATTTCGTTTCACCCTGCCCCGCATTAGCCGAAGTCGCGGAAAAACTGACCGCACACCTCACCAAACAACTCTCCCCGAAAGAAGACACCGCATCATGAGTGAAAACAAATTAGACAACGCCCAAGGCGTGAAGCATAAAGGCGCAGCCAAAACCGCCCGCATCCCCATCAAAGTCATTCCCCTCGAAGAAAAACTCAAAAAACCCGAATGGATTCGCGCCAAGCTGCCCACAGGCAAGAAATTTTTTGAAATCAAAAACATCTTGCGCGACCAAAAAATGCACACCGTCTGCGAAGAAGCCAGCTGCCCCAACATCGGCGAATGCTTTAGCAAAGGCACCGCCACATTCATGATCATGGGCGACATCTGCACCCGCCGCTGCCCATTCTGCGACGTCGGCCACGGCCGCCCCAATCCGCTCGACCCCGAAGAGCCGAAAAACCTCGCCGAATCCGTAGCCGCCATGAACCTGCGCTACGTGGTCATCACTTCCGTTGACCGCGACGACCTGCGCGACGGCGGCGCCCAGCACTTTGCCGACTGCATCAGCGCCATCCGCGAAAAAAGCCCCAACACCAAAATCGAAATTCTCGTGCCGGACTTCCGCGGCCGCTTGGATATCGCTCTCGACATCCTGTCGCGCACACCGCCCGATGTGATGAACCACAACCTCGAAACCCACCCGCGCCTCTACAAACAAGCGCGCCCCGGTTCCGATTACAAACACTCGCTCGAACTGCTGCGCCGCTACAAAGAAATGCAGCCCGACATCCCCACCAAATCCGGCATCATGGTCGGCTTGGGCGAAACCGACGAAGAAGTGCGCGAAATCATGCGCGATATGCGTGAACACAACATCGAAATGATTACCGTCGGCCAATACCTGCAACCTTCAGACGGCCACCTCCCCGTTTTGCGCTATGTAACGCCCGCGCAATTCAAAGAGTTTGAAAAAGAAGCCTACGAAATGGGCTTTACCAACGCCGCCATCGGCGCTATGGTGCGCTCAAGCTACCATGCCGACGAACAGGCTTCACAAGCTTTGCAGGAAAACGTATTGAACGGTTAAGCAATCTAGCCGCATGATAAGAGGCCGTCTGAACTTATTTTTCAGACGGCCTCTTACATTCAACTTTCACAACACGGGCTAAACCGAACGAATTTAAAACAGCGCCTTAACCGCAGCCTCAATATCATCGGCACGCATAAACGTTTCGCCGATCAAAAAGGTACGCACGCCGTGGCTTTGCATAAAATCGACGTCTTCTTTGTTGCGGATGCCGCTCTCGGTTACCACGGTTTTTCCGCTTAAGGCGGGCAGCAGATTCAATGTTTGCTGCAAAGAAACCTCAAACGTGCGTAAGTTGCGGTTGTTGACACCCCACAGCGGCGTGGTGAGATTGCGGCATTTTTCCAACTCGGACGGATCGTGCAGCTCCAGCAATACCGACATCCCGAGCGAATGGGCGGAGCGCTCGAACTTCGCCAATTCTTCTGCCTCCAAAGCGGCGGCAATCAGCAACACCGCATCCGCACCCCAAGCGCGGGCTTGATAAATTTGATAGTCGTCAATAATAAAATCTTTACGCAGCACGGGCAGCGATACTGCGGCCTTAACTTGCTTGAGATATTCGGGCGAACCTTGAAAATACTGCTCGTCGGTCAATACCGACAAACACGCCGCGCCGGCACGTTCGTAAGCTTGCGCGATTTCCACCGGATTAAAGTCGGCACGAATCAAGCCTTTGGAAGGGCTGGCTTTTTTCACTTCGGCAATCACCGCCGGCAGCCCTGCTTGGTGTTTGGCGTGAATCGCGTCGGCAAAACCCCGCGCAGGTGCAGCGGCGGCGGCCTGTTCTCGAATCAGCTCAAACGGCACGGCGGCTTTGGCGGCGGCAACTTCTTCGGCTTTCGTAGCCAAAATTTTATTCAAAATGTCGGACATAACTGGCTTTCATAAAATGTGTGTTAGCGAAACTCGCTAAAGTTCGCTTTCAGACGGCCTCGAAGCTTTCTGACAACCGTTTACCGTTTACTGCAAGTCAGAGCTTTGCAGCAAACAGCCAAACTCTAAAAGTAGGCATGAATTGAGGCCGTCTGAACGGCAGGCGCTGAAATATCAAAGTGTCAGAGTATAAAGTCATGGCCGTCTGAAAACAAATCCCACCGCATTTTTTCAGACGGCCGAACCATACGCGCCGAAAACCGTCTATTGCTCATTGGAAATATCCGCTATTATTTCAGCCATCATTTTTTTTGATGGTATCCATTTAAAGAAAGCATTTTACATACAAAGGCTTCTTAAACTACATTCGGCGGGTGTTGCACAGCATACGGCGCAAATCAGGCTTCCGGCCTGCCGAGCGGCTCTGCAACGGCCCACCAGAAGAAATAGACCAACAAGGAGAAACCATGTCCGACAAGCTGATTTTAGTATTAAACTGCGGCAGTTCATCGCTCAAAGGCGCGTTAATCGACAACCAAAGCGGCGAAGTGATCTTAAGCTGCCTTGCCGAAAAACTGACCACGCCCGACGCCTACATTACCTTCAAATATTTCGAGCATCCTCATGTGCAGCCTGCCGACCGCAGATCGTGGTTTGTGAATAAAAACGACGGCGAAAAACACGAAGTCAGCCTGTCCGACCGATACGACCACACCGGCGCAGTTCAAGCCCTGTTGGAAGAATTAAAAGCGCACGACCTGCAAAATCTGGTGAGAGCCATCGGCCACCGCGTTGTACACGGCGGCGAAAAATACAGCGGCTCCGTGGTGATTGACGACGACGTCATCGCCACGCTCGAAGAATGTATCCCGCTGGCGCCCCTGCACAACCCCGCCAATCTCACCGGCATCCGCGCCGCACAAAGCATTTTCCCCGGCTTAACCAACGTCGGCGTGTTCGACACCGCTTTCCACCAAACCATGCCGCAGCACGCCTACACCTACGCCGTGCCGCAAGAACTCTACCGTAAATATGGTTTCCGCCGCTACGGTTTCCACGGCACGAGCTTCCGTTATGTAGCGCCTACCGCCGCCAAAATCCTCGGCAAAGACGTTTCCGACTGCTCGTTGGTCATCGCCCACTTGGGCAACGGCGCTTCCGTGTGCGCGGTTAAAAACGGCGAATCCAGAGATACCAGCATGGGCGTGACCCCGCTCGAAGGTTTGGTTATGGGTACGCGCAGCGGCGACATCGACCCCAGCACCTATTCATTCTTGGCCGAAAACGCCGGCATGGACGTTAAAGCCGTTACCGACCTGCTGAATAAAAAATCCGGCCTGCTCGGTATTTCCGAACTCTCCAACGACTGCCGCACCATTCAAGAAGCGGCAGAAGAAGGCCACGAAGGCGCCAAGCTCGCTTTGGAAGTGATGACTTACCGCTTAGCCAAATACATCGCCGCCATGGCCGTTGCAACCGACGGCATAGACGCCTTGGTGTTCACCGGCGGTATCGGCGAAAACTCCAATGTTGTCCGCAGCAAAACTGTGGGCTATCTGCGCTTCATGGGCTTGACCATTGATGAAAAAGCCAACGACGCCATCCGCTTCGGCGCATCCGGCATCATCAGCCAACCCGGCCACAGCCCTGCCGTTTTGGTGGTACCGACCAACGAAGAGCGCATGATCGCTATGGATACCGGCCGCTTGGCAGGTTTTTCGGCATAACCGCCTGAAATAGCATGAGGCCGTCTGAAGATATTTTTCAGACGGCCTTCCGCTTTTATCAGCCTTCAATACGATTCATCATTCAACACAAGTTCAAACATTTTCGCAGTTGCCAGCTTGCCGCTTCAAACGCTATGCTTGCAGCCTTCCTGCTTTAACCCAATCGGTTTTTTATGAAAACACCTCAAGCCGCACTCTTTGCACTATGCCTTGTTTTCGCCGGTAATAGCTACGCCGACGACTTGTTTTCATGGCTTCAATCCCATCGCAATCCCACCGCTAAAGCCGAAAAAAGCCGGCCTAAAGTGCAGGCCGGCCAACACTATTCTGGGCAAGTAACAGCGGTTTCAGACGGCGACACGCTGCGGCTCACCGACTCACACGGGCACAAACACAAAATCCGCCTAGCCTATATCGACGCCCCTGAATTGCAGCAAGCACACGGCCATGCCGCCCGCAAAGCACTGGAGGCCGCCGTTTTGGGGCAAACGGTCGAAGTGCGCGTTTTCGATACCGACCGCTATCATCGCGAAGTTGCGCAAGTCTGGTCGAATCAACACGATATCAACCTCCTGCAAATCCTCCACGGCCACGCATGGCATTATGTGTCGATTGCCAAACGTAAGCAAAACAAAACCGATTATGCCGCCTATGCCTACGCCGAAGCCTACGCCCGCAACGGCAAGCTGGGTTTGTGGCAAAACCGCTCAGCCCAAGCGCCGTGGGCATTCCGTCAAGCACAACGCGAACAGCAAAACGGCTTTTCTTGGTGGTAACCCTACTCGCTTGCTAAAGCACATCAACAAAAGGCCGTCTGAAATTTCAGACGGCCTTTAAATCCATATAAAGCAAACTATTGAAAAGTCCGATTAGATTGAAGCGTTTACAAACGCAACCAACTGACCTTTGGCCAATGCGCCCACTTTAGTGGCAACGTTTTGACCGTCTTTGAACACCATCAACGTAGGAATACCGCGCACACCGAATTGGCTCGGGGTTTGCTCGTTTTCGTCGATGTTTACTTTAACCACTTTCAGACGGCCTTCAAATTCGGTGGCCACTTCGTCCAAAATCGGGGCGATCATTTTACAAGGGCCGCACCACGGAGCCCAAAAGTCCAATAATACGGGTACGTCTGATTTCAAAACGTCTTGCTCGAAAGTAGCATCGGTAGCGTGTACGATTAAGTTGCTGCTCATGTTATTTCCTTTAAATGGTGGTGAATGAAAGCCATTCATTAGCTCATGGCTGTTAGCATAGGGGCTGGCAGACAAAATTTCAAGGGCTGCCGTGTGCCAATAGTTTTTGAGTATAGTCGGCATCAGGTTTGGCAAACACCGCTTCCAACTCGCCCTGCTCGACCACTTTGCCGTCTTTCAGCACCATCACGCGGTGTGACAAGGCGCGGATCACGGCCAAATCGTGGCTGATGATGATTAAGCTCAAACCGTGTTTGCTTTGCAAATCAGCCAGTAATGCCAAAATCTGCTGCTGCCACTGCACATCGAGCGCGCTGGTGGGTTCGTCGAGCACCAGCACCTTCGGGTGCACGATAATGGCACGGGCAATCGCCAGCCGCTGCCTTTGGCCGCCTGAAAAAGCATGCGGATAGCGGTCGAGAATATCTTCGGGCAGGCCGACTTGTTGCAGCACTTCCACCACACGGGAGCGCATGGTTTCGCGGCTCATTTTCGGCTCGTGCACGCGCAGGGCTTCGGAAACGATCTCAAACACATTCATACGCGGGTTGAACGCGCCGAACGGGTCTTGAAACACCATCTGCACTTCTTTACGCAGCAACGGCTGCCAAGCCTGCCCGTTGATTTTCAGACGGCCTTCCGATTCCATCAAACGCATCACCGCTTTGGCCAGCGTGGTTTTGCCGCTGCCGCTTTCGCCGATAATGCCCAACGTTTCGCCCGCTTTCAAATCGAACGACACCGGTTCGAGCAGCGTTTTGCGCCGTTTTTTAAACCAACCCGCCTGCTCGCTCACGGCCACGCTGATACGTTCCGCCTCGAGCACGGTTTCGGCACCTTCGGCCACAGGCTGCACCTGTCGTACTGCTCCGGCGTTCAGCAGCATTTTGGTGTATTCGTGCTGCGGACGGGCAAACACCTGCGCCGCATCACCCTGTTCGACAATCCGCCCGTGCCGCATCACGGCGATATCGTCGGCGAAACGGCGCACCAAGTTCAAATCGTGGCTGATATACACCAAAGTCATGTTGTGGCCGGCCTGCAAGCGCGAAAGCAAATCGAGAATCTGCGTCTGCACGGCCACATCCAACGCGGTAGTCGGCTCGTCGGCGATCAGCAATTTAGGTTCCGCCGCCACAGCCATCGCAATCATCGCCCGTTGCCGCTGACCGCCCGAAAGCTGAAACGGAAAGGCAGACACTTTCTCTTCGGGATTCCGAATACCCGTTTCCGCCAGCAATTCCACCGCCCGCGCCCATGCCTGCTTGGGCGGCAGGCCCAGATGCAGCGTCAAGACTTCGGCAATCTGTTTGCCCACGCGCATCACAGGGTTCAACGCCGTCATCGGTTCTTGAAACACCATGCCGATTTCCCTGCCGCGCCATTTTTGCAATTCACGCGGCGGTTTATCGAGCAGGTTTTCGCCGTTGAATTTCAGACTGCCTGCAAACGACACCGCCGGATTCAACTGCATCATGCCTTGCGCCAATACGGTTTTACCACTGCCGCTCTCGCCCACAATCGCCAGCTTTCGGCCTTGTTTGACGTTGAGATTGATGTCGTGCAGCACCTGTTTGCCGGGGAAAGAGGCGTTTAGGTTTTGGATTTCGAGAATGTTCATTTATTTTTTCATGTATCTTCAATGCTGTTTTCAGACGGCCTCGCTTAACTCCGCGCCCTCACATCAAACGCATACCGCAGCCCTTCACCAATCATCACCAGCAGCAACAGCATCACCGTCAGTGCGCCTACGGCCGATAAGCCTATCCACCATGCGTCGAGATTGTCTTTGCCTTGCGCCAGCAATTCGCCCAAGCTGGCTTGCGAAGCGGGTACGCCCAAGCCGAGGAAGTCGAGGCTGGTTAAGGCCAGCACCGCGCCGGAAATGCGGAACGGCAGAAACGCCAGCACCGGCGTTAAGCTGTTGGGCAGAATGTGCCGCCACATAATCGTGCGGTTGCCCACGCCCATGCTTTTCGCCGCCAGCACATAATCGGCCTGACGGTTTTTGAGAAACTCGGCGCGCACATAGTCCGACAAGCCCATCCAGCCGAACAGCGACAAAATCACCAACAATACCAGCAGGCCGGGATTGAAAAACGACGACAAGATAATCAGCAGGTAAAGTTCGGGCAGCCCGCCCCAGATTTCGAGAAACCGCTGCATCACCAAATCGACCTTGCCGCCGAAATAGCCTTGTACCGCGCCCGCCAACACGCCGATAAAGGTGGTTACGGCAGTTAAGGCCAGCGCAAACAGCAGCGAATCGCGAAAGCCGTACACCAACCGTGCCAACACGTCGCGCCCGCGGTCGTCGGTGCCGAGCCAATGCGTTTCAGACGGCCTTGCGGGGTCGGGCTGTGTATCGAAATCGTTGAGGGTGTCGGCATCATAAGGGTTGGGCAAATACACGGCATAATTGCCGTTGGAAGTGATATTTTGCCGCACCAAAGGGTCGAGGTAATCGGCGGGGGTGTCGAAATCGCCGCCGAACTCGGTTTCATGATAGGTGTTGACGAGCGGGAAGTAATATTGGCCGTTGTAGTGTATCCATAACGGTTTATCGTTGCTCCAAAGCGGCGCGGCCAAAGCAATCACAAACAACACGGCCAGCAGCCTCAAGGCCAGCCAGCCGCGTTTGTGTTGTTTGAATGCCTGCCATGTGGTTCGTAAGGAATCAAGTCGCATATCATTAACCGTAATAAAAACCGTGGAAAAGGATAACGGTTTTCAGACGGCCCTGCCACAGCAATTTGTGTTTATACTGTTAAATGTGGGAGGAATATGGAATTTCCGCCTATTGTCGATAAGGAATAGAAATGAAAAAATTACTGCAAATGCATTTTAGCTTCCACGGGCCGTTCGGTTCGGAAATGGCCGACCAACTGCGCGAACTTGCGGAATCGATTAATCAGGAGCCGGGCTTTATTTGGAAAGTATGGACGGAAAGCGAGAAAAACCAAGAGGCCGGCGGAATTTATCTTTTTGAAAACGAAGAAACCGCTCTGGCTTATGTGGAAAAGCATTCAGCCCGCCTAAAAACATTCGGCATCAACGAAATAATCTATAAAATCTTTGATATTAACGAACCGCTCACGCTGATTAACCGTGGCAAAGTGGATTAATCGTTTTCTCTATTTATTCAATGTATTAAAGGCCGTCTGAGAATTTCAGACGGCCTTTGGTTATTTCTGCCTGCCGAAGTGAATGCGCGGATCTACCCACGAATAAGAAATATCCGACAGCAACTTGGCAAGCAATCCCATCAGCGTAAACACATACAGCGTGCCCATTACCACCGGATAATCGCGTTTAATTACCGATTCATAAGAGAGCAAACCCAAGCCGTCGAGCGAAAACAGCGTTTCAATCAACAGGCTGCCGGTAAAAAATGCGCCGATAAAGGCGGCGGGAAAGCCGGTAATCAGCGGAATCATAGCGTTGCGGAACACATGTTTCATTAAAATCTGCCTTTCCGGCAAGCCTTTGGCTCGGGCGGTGTACACATACTGGCGGCGGATTTCTTCGAGAAACACATTTTTGGTCAGCACCGTCATCACTGCCAGATTGCCCGCCACCGAAGCGGTAATCGGCAAAGCCATGTGCCACAGATAATCGGTTATTTTCGCGCCCCAACCGAGTGTTTCCCAATCATCGCTCACCAAACCGCCCTGCGGAAACCATGCGAAAAAGCTGCCGCCGCCGAACAACACCAGCAATACCAAACCCAACACAAACGGCGGAATGGTGTAACCGACCAAAATCACGATGCCCGATACCGCATCAAACCGCGAACCGTCTCGCACTGCTTTGGCAATGCCCAGCGGGATACAAATCAGATAAGTCAGAAAAAACGTCCACAAGCCCAAGCTCATCGACACCGGCATTTTTTCTTTCACCAATTCCAGCACCGTTTGATGATGGAAAAAACTCTCGCCCAAGTCAAAACGGGCGAACCGCGATACCATGTCTAAAAAGCGCGTAAGCGGCGGCTTGTCGAAACCGTATAAAGCATTCAGCGCAGCCATATCGTCGGCACTCAAACCGCCGCCGCGCTTCAATGCACCTCCGGCCTGAGCCGCCGTTTCGCCGCCTACTCCGCTTTGCGTGAGCTGCTGCACCATCTGCTCCACCGGCCCGCCGGGCACAAACTGGATCACGGCAAACGTTACCGCCAAGATGCCCAACAGCGTAGGCACCAGCAAAAGCAGACGCTGAAAAATATACCGCCACATAGAGTGATCATCCGAAATCGAAAGATGCGAGCATCTTATCATATTGAGGCCGTCTGAAAACGCTTCGGCTTTTCAGACGGCCTCAATTGTAAGCGATGCGCCTTTGTGCCAAAATCCGATTGAACAACAGCTTGCAGAGCAAAAACACACGCCTCAGCGTTTTGCCCGCAGCAGGCCAATCCGTTTTCTCTACATAGGAAATCCCGAAATGTTTCAGCACGTTGCATTCTACCCCGGCGACCCGATTCTCAGTTTGGTCGAAACCTTCAACAACGACCCGCGCGCCCATAAGGTCAACCTCAGTATCGGCATCTATTTCGACGAAAACGGCAAACTGCCCGTGCTTGATTCCGTGCGCCAAGCCGAAGTAAAACGCGCCGCCACTGCCCTGCCGCGCCCCTATCTGCCGATGGAAGGTTTGGATACATTCCGCCGCGGCGTGCAAAACCTGCTCTTCGGCGCGACCAACCCCGCTTTGCAGGAAAACCGTATCGCCACCATCCAAACACTCGGCGGTTCGGGCGCGTTGAAAGTAGGCGCGGATTTTCTGCACCGCTGGTTTCCAAACGCCAAAGTGTATGTGAGCAACCCGACTTGGGATAACCACAAGAGCATTTTTGAAGGTGCGGGCTTTGAAGTCGGCACTTATCCGTATTACGACCCGGCTACCGGCGGTGTGCAATTTGAGGAAATGTTGGCATTTCTACTGCACCTGCCCGAACACAGCATTTTGATTCTGCACCCGTGCTGCCACAACCCCACCGGCGTGGATTTGACCGCCGCGCAATGGGATGCGGTGCTGGAAATCGTGCAAACGCGCAAGCTGATTCCGTTTATGGATATTGCTTATCAGGGCTTCGGCGATGATTTGGACAGTGATGCCTACGCCATCCGCAAAGCCGTACAGATGGGCTTGCCGCTGTTTGTAAGCAATTCGTTTTCAAAAAATATGTCGCTCTACGGCGAACGCGTAGGCGGTTTGTCGGTGGTGTGCCCGAATGAGGAAGAAGCCGCGTTGGTGTTCGGCCAACTGAAATTTACCGTGCGCCGCATTTATTCCAGCCCGCCCGCGCACGGCGGCTATGTGGCTGCCGACGTGATGAACACGCCGGAGCTGTCGGCACAATGGCAAAGCGAAGTGTATGCCATGCGCGACCGCATCCGCGCCATGCGCCAAAAGCTGTACGATGTGCTGACGCGCAAAGTGCCGGGTAAAAACTTCGATTATTTCATCACCCAGCGGGGCATGTTCAGCTACACCGGTTTAACACCCGAACAAGTGCAGCGCCTGCAAGACGAGTTTGCCGTTTACCTCGTCAGCTCCGGCCGTATGTGTGTGGCGGGGTTGAACGAGTCTAATATTGATTATGTGGCCGATGCTTTTGCGGAAGTATTAAAATAAAGCTGCACCCATCAAGATAAGAGGCCGTCTGAAAATTTCAGACGGCCTCTTATTTATCCGGCTTCAGTGTATCAGCGTTTTTTAGAAGTCAAACGCGAAAATTTCCATGCGGCCAATGCCATGCCGGTGATGATGCGGTATTTCCAGCTCAAGGGCAAAAAGAAGGTTTTGAACAGCATATTGCCGGAAGGAACGGCATCCGCCAAGCTAACGACGGTGCTCAAGCTGTTTTCAAAAAAATTGTCCTGCTCTTTGGCTTTGCGGGTTTTCAAATGCTCGGCTGTGATTTTCAAACGGGCCAGCTCCGCCTGCATTTGTAAAAGTTTGCGTTGTTCAGATCGTGTTGGCATCTTTTTCTCCTGCTGTGTGTGCGGTTTGTTTTACGGCGCCGCTCAAATAAGCGATGTCTTCCTGCATGTCGCGCAAGGTGGCGGCTATCTGTGAGTTTTTGTGCTTCCAAGACGATACCGCCCACGCCGCCATGATAACTATGCTCAACAGGCACACGCCGGAAATACCGAAAAACACCCAAATCTTCGCTTCATCGCTCAACACATGGTTCAGGCCCAGCAGCAAGCTGACGATGCTTAAGGCAAACAAAGCACCAATCAGCACGATAACGGCAAAAATTCTCATCACACAACCGGCTTGATCGCTCAAATCCAAATGCAGCATACGCAAACGCAGCAGCAGCAAATCAACGCCTTGGTTCAATAATATTTGGAAATGGTTGAAATTTCTTTTTATATTCATACTGATGTCCTTTTAAAGGCCGTCTGAACCACACATAAACCAAATACAGGTGTCGTTGTGTGAATGATATGGTGTGTCATATTTTATTTGTTTTGTTTCATTGCATCCGTCAATACAGCGGGGCAATGAAAGGCCGTCTGAATTTTTCAGACGGCCTCTAACCGGTAGATTAACGGCGGTTTAACAAAACGCCTACCACCAAACCGGCCAATGCCGCAAAACCCATAGCGTAGTAAGGTTTGTCTTGAATCAGCTCGTCAGCTTGCTTGGCAGTGTTTTTCACTTTTCTCGCAGCCTGATCTTCGAAATCATAGAATTTAGCCTTAGCAGCGCTCAATTTGTCTTGCAATTTCACTTTCAAAGCTTTGGCTTCTTCGGTGCCGGCTTCAACACCGGTGTTGTACAACTCTTCAACATCGCTCAATACGGAACGGATTTCTTTCATCAATTCGTCTTTTTGCTGTTCGAAATCTTGTTTCATGGTTTACTGCCTCCTGATAATGGTTAAAAAATTTTCTTACTGCCTGTTTGGATATGGCATTGAAATCCAATTATTCAATACAGGTTTAAGTTAGCGATTGAATAAAAACAGTCAGACACCGTTAATTTTATTTAAGTGACTATGGATTTTACGCCGCTTTCACCGAGAGGCCGTCTGAAAGCGAACTATGTGAGCTTCGCTAAAACGAGCTATGCGAATCTCGCTAAAACCATATGCCAAACATCAATCTCCAGTCAACTAAAAAGTCAAAAGCCTTTTTGCAGCTTGGTGCAAAAAGGCTTCTTACCGAATCGGTATTATTTGACGCGCATGTCGCCGGTTTCAACAAAACGTTGATGCCAAGACAAGGCTTCGCTCAGCATGTGCGGCGTGTGCAGACCGCCTGCTTTTTCGGCGCGGTCGAAGTAGTCGCGCAGCATGTCGCGGTAATCAGGATGCGCACAGTTCTCGATAATCAACTTGGCGCGTTGGCGGGGTGCTTTGCCGCGCAAGTCGGCCATACCCTGCTCGGTCACGATAAACATCACGTCGTGTTCGGTGTGGTCGTGGTGGGAAACCATCGGCACGATGCAGGAAATGGCGCCGTCTTTGGCTACCGACGGGCTGACGAAGAACGAGAAGAAGGCATTGCGGGTAAAGTCGCCCGAACCGCCGATACCGTTCATCATTTTCGTACCCATCACATGAGTGGAATTTACGTTACCGTAAATATCGGCTTCGATCATGGCGTTCATGCCGATTACGCCCAAACGGCGGATCAACTCGGGGTTGTTGGTGATTTCCATCGGGCGCAATACGATTTTGTCGCGCAGGAACTCGATATTGTCGTTAAAGCGTTGCAGGGCATCGGGGCTGAACGACAGCGCGGTTGCAGACGCAGATTTCATTTTGCCGGCGATGATCAAGTCCAACATACCGTCTTGCAACACTTCGGTGTAGCCGGTCAGGTTGTCAAACGGCGCATCCATCAAACCGGCCAATACCGCGTTGGCTACGTTACCCACGCCGGATTGCAGCGGCAGCAGGTTGGCAGGCAGGCGGCCTGCTTTTACTTCGTGCGAGAAGAAGTCGATGATTTGCGCGGCGATGCGTTTGGAGTTTTCATCGGGGTCGGCAAACTTGCTGTTGCGGTCGAACGCGTCGGTCAGCACGATGGCAACGATTTTGTCCAGATCGCATTCCAGATAATGCGTGCCGATGCGGTCGTCGGGTTTTACCAGCGGAATCGGTTGGCGGTTGGGCGGTGTGCCTACGTCGAAATACACGTCGTGCATGGTTTCGAGCAAGGGGTTTTGTTTGGCGTTCACTTCGATGATAACGTGTTTGGCCGCTTTCAACACTTCGTTACAGTGGCCGATACCCATAGCCGGAATGATTTTGCCGTCGGCGGTAATGCCGGTGGCTTCAATGATGGCCAGCTGCATTTCGCCGTAGAAGCCGTTGCGGATTTGCTGCTCGACGTGGGAAAGGTGCATATCTTGATAGAAGATATTGCCTGCGTTGATGCTGTTGCGGATGCCGGGGTCGGATTGGAACGGGTTGCGGAAGCTGACGCAGTTTGCGGCAGCTAATACGCCGTCGCACTCCGGCGCGGTGGAAGCACCGGTAATCATACCGATGGCAAATTCCTCGCCACGCGCATGGGCGGCTTTGGCGCGCTCGGCAATGGCGGTGGGCAGGGCTTTGGGATAACCGGCACCGGTAAAGCCGCTGATGCCTACGGTCATGCCGTTTTGAACAAACTCGGCCGCTTGGTCAGCCGACATAATCTTGGCGCGCAGGCCTTCGTGCTGTACGCGTTCTGCGGGATTGGTACTCATTGTGTATCTCCTCTTGGAATACGGGAAGCCGCAGATTGGTGCGCAGGCTTCCGTCGGTTTGATATTCGGACAAACGGCCGCCATGCAGTATGGCGCACCGGTTCAATGGGCAATATATAGTAAAGGTTTTATTGTGTAAAGACAGGCAATTGCAACAAACAGACGGCATTTTATAAAAATGTTGAAATCAAATGGAAAAGCCGGTTTCGCGCTGTTTTCGCACGCATGGTGCATTTGATATGAAGCCTTTTCGCGACAATATTTATCGCGGTTTCATATCGGCTGCGGGTTTGGTTTGAGGCCGTCTGAAATACCGGCGCAAGCCTTTTCAGACGGCCTCTTTCTTTACCATCTCTAACAATATGCAAGTGCAAATACCGATATACTGATAATATCTGTTTGTTTTAGCGCTTTATTTAAGGACGAATCATGAAAAACATTTTACTTGCCGGAGTGCTTGTGTCTGCCCTGTCCGCCTGTACGGTGGGCACGCCCGGAATGTCGGTCGGCTTGGGCGTCGGCACCAATATCGGCCGCCACGTCGGCTTAGGCACGTCCATCAATATTCCCGTGGGCATCGACCGCAACCGCAACCCATCCGGCGTGAATGTGGTTGAAGAGCAAATCGTCACTTATTTCGACAGCCGCGGCAATGCCGGCAACCAGCCGGTTCAAGGCGGTTTTTACCGACAGCTGATCAGCAAACGCAGCAACGAATATATCGTGCAGGATTTTTATTACGACAACAGCAGAAAACGCACCGACCCTTACACATTGCCGCGCAACCGCCTGCTTGATTTCCACGCCCATCCTGAAAACGGCACGCTGACCACTTATGCCTACAACGGCAATCTGATGCAGCAAAAAGTTTATCAAAACGGCAGACTGGTTAACGCCAAATACTAATCGGCAGATGCTTTTAACGAAGGTTCCGACGGACTTAAATCTTCGCAACGCAAATCGGCTTGATACAACAATATTCCTGCAATCTTTCCACCCGAAACCAAACCGTAGGGCGGGCATCTCTGCCCGCCCTACGCCGTCACAATCAAAATACGGTTTTTATATACAAAAAATCAAATCGCGGCGGGCAGGGATGCCCGCCCTACTTAGTGTAGCACCATTCAAATTTTCAACCCGTCTTTTCAGACGGCCTCTTCTCTAAGGTTAATCAAGGCCGTCTGAAAACCGGCCGCCTTATTTCGCCAATCCGTTCAACTTCTTCACCACCTGCGGCGTATCCAAGCCGTAGCGGAACATATCGTTGGCCTGCCACAAATAAATCTTGCCGTTTTTGGCGGCGTTGCTGCCGGCGACTTCAGGGCGGGCGGCGAATTGTTTGACTCCGCCGATCAGTTTTTCATGATGGTCGGCGATGATGATCACGTCGGGCTTGGCGGCGATCCATGCTTCGCGGTTGAGCGGTTTCATGCCGTCGAGGTTGGCTGCCGCGTTGATGCCGCCTGCGCGTTTGATGATTTCGTCGGCGGCGGTGTTTTTACCGGCAACGATGCGGCCGTCGTAACTGAACAGGTAGCGTTTGCCGTTTTGCGGCTGCTGTTTCATGTCGGCCTGCCATTTGCCTGCCAATGCGTCGGCTTGGGCGGTTTTGTTAATCAGTTTGCCCACGGCGCGAATGCTTTGCGGATAAGCGGCGATGCTGTCGTCGGGGGCGACGTTCACGGCATTGACACCGGCTTTTTTCAGGTTGGCGAAAATGGTGGCCGGCTGCACCATCCACGAACCGATGGCCACGTCGGGTTTAGCGGCGATAATCGGCTCGACGGTTAATTGACGGTGGATGCCGATGCTGGGCTTGCTTTTCAATGCGGGGTTTTGAACGGTTTGGTCGCGGCCGACGATTTCGTTGGTTGCACCCAATGCCACCACGATATCGGCCACGTCGGGCGACATCACGACGATGCGTTGGGCGTAAGCGGTTTGCAGGGCGGCGCACAATACGGCGGCGGCGAAGATGGTTTTTTTCATGTGTTTTTCCTTTTGGAATATCAAACTTTTCAGACGGCCTCGGACTGTATTGAAAGAGGCCGTCTGAAATATTTGGTTACGATTTCATGCTTTCTTTTTTAACGGCTTCAATAGCTTTCTCTATCGACGGTTTGCGACGGCGGGCAAAAATGCCCGTCCTACTTTCGTTCAGACGGCCTCGATACCTGTCTGAACACTTTACCGAGCATCAACTTGCCAGCAGCTTATCGGTAATTTCGCGCCACGCTTCGAGTTCGGGTTCGCCTTCTTTACGCTTGCCGAAAATCTGAAGCACGGTTTTGCGGCGGCTGTCGAAACCTTCCACGCAGGTAACGAAGCCGTCGCGTATCGGGCGGCGCACCACCCAAGTTTCTACGATTTCGTCGTCTTTCAAGTGCATGCTGAAGCCTTCTTCTTTGCCGTCGAGCACGTTAAGGTAACCGCGGGCGCGCACGACGTTGTGTACTTTGCCTGTTTGAATCTGCACGAGGCCGCGGTTGCCGGCGAAAATCATGATGTTGATGCCGCGGTCGCGGGCGGCTTCGAGCACTTGCTGCCATGCGCTGTGGTTCAGCAGTTTGGTTGAGCCTTCGGGGGCGTGGCGGTAGGCGGTTTGGCGGTCGACTTCAAATGTTTCCAACAGGCCGCCGAAGTGATGCACGTCTTTCAACTCGTTCCAACGCTCTTGAAATGCGGCTTCTTTTTCAGACAGCAGCGCGGGCGTGGCGGTTGCGGGCGGCAGTTCGCCGGTTTGGAATGCGGGTTTGCCTTCGGTACGGAAGGCATCAAGCAATGCCTGCCACTCGGCTTCTTTGCCTTCTTCGCGCATAAACACTTTCTGCACGGATACGCCGAATTCGTCGTAAAACTGAACCGAACGGGACACTTTTTCGCCGTCGCGGTTGGTAACGGCCAGCACATGATGCCAGCGCGCCGGAAAAATCCGCAGGTCGATGCCGCCTACATTCACGGCGATGCCTGATGTTTCCGACATGCTCACGTTTTCATAAATGCCCTGCTTTTCGTGTACGCACACGCTGTTGCGCACGATGCACTGCACCAAACCCAGCGTGTGTAGTTTCAACACGATACCGCGCACATGGTTTTTGCCGCCGAGGTAAACCGTTTCCGGCGCGTCGGCCATCAGCGCGCCTTCGCTCACGCCCAAATCGGCGGCGGCTTCGCGCGGGAAATACATGCCCTGTTTTTGGGCTTTGTTGGCTTGGTATTGCTCCCAAAGATTCATTCGATTCTGCTCCTTTTATGACTTTCTGCTTTTCAGACGGCCTCTCGCACGTCAAAAACGCCTGCCTGAAAAAGATGACATTATGCCGTTTTTTCAAACAGCATTTCGATATAAATGCGCTCGGTCAGATTGCCGCTTTTATCCACCGCCTTATCTTGTCTGGCCGTCTGAAAGCACAGGCGCAAAGGCAGGCCGCGGGTCAACGCCATTACATCATCCGGTTCGTACAGCGTGAACCCGTAAGCGCAAAACGGCAGCGTCTGCATAAAGTTTTTCTCACAAAAACTCAGGCACAAACGCCCGCCGGTTTTGAGTACGCGGCAGATTTCCCGCATCAATTCGGCCGGACGTTCCCAAAAATAAAGCGTATTGATGCTGATGATTTTATCGAACGCACGGTCGGCAAATGGCAACTCCGCGCCATTATACAGATGGTAATCGGCAAGCCCCGCATTGATAAAGGCTTGGTTGAATGCCAACGCTTCTTCGTGCATTAAAGCCGAAGTTTCCACACCCGTATAGTGCAGCCGCGCCGCCAGCGACAACACATAACCGAGCAAACCACCGTTGCCATAACCCAATTCAAGCACACGGTCGCCGTCGTTCAAGCCCAAGGCGGAAAATGCGTTCACAATCAGCGGCAGATTGCGCAAATTCATCACTTGGCCGAACACCCTCCCCATCTCGCCATGCGGACAACGGAGTTGGGCGGCGGTTTGTTCGAGAGTGGGTTGCATGTTATTCCTTAAACTCAAGGCCGTCTGAAAACAGAACGGCCGTATTTTTCAGACGGCCTTTCCGAAACCCCTATCGAGGCCGTCTGAAATTGCGCTTAAAACTTCAACTGCAACGAAGCGGCGACATTGCGGCCGGGCTGGGTGTAGGTATCTATCGTGCCGAGGTCTTCCACGCCCGCTACGTCGGCGTGCTGCCAGTATTTCTTGTTGGCGATGTTGTACACATTCAGGCCAAGCTCCAGATTTTTAAGCGGTTTGTACCAAACGCCCGCATCCCACACGCCGTAGCCGGGTGCTTTGAAAAAGGCGGGGTTGCTGGTGCGTTTCTGCGCCGTTGCCCAGCGCAATTTGGTGCCTGCGCCCCATTTTTCTTGCGCGTAGTCCACCCCCAGCACGCCGTTGAGCGGGTAGGCGGTGTCCAGCGGTTTGCCTTCGCCGTCTTTGCCGCGCATCCAAGCGATGCTGGTGCCGACCTGCCAGTTGTCGTTAAGTTTCACGGAAGCGGCGGCTTCGATGCCGTAGGTTTTCACTTTGTCCAGATTGTCGTATCTGTGTACCTGAATCGGGCGGCCGCCTGCGCCCGGCTCAACCCCGATCTGCGTGCGGTTGATGAAATCGCGGTAACGGTTGTAGAAGGTGGTAACCTGCGCTTTGGTGCGTTCGTCTTTATATTTCAAACCCAGCTCGAAGCTGTCGGAATGTTCCGATTTCAAGTTGTTGTTCGGAATCACTTTATAGCCGTGCTGGCTGTTGTTGAACGACATCGTGGCGGTATCGAACGGCGGCGTGCGGAAGCCGCGCGAATAAGTGGCGAAGCCGGTAAACGCCTCGCCGAACGGCACGCTCAAACGCAGGCTGGGCGTGAACGAGCTGTCGCTGAAGTCTTTCGGCAGGCTGTCGGGCTTGCTGTTGAGATAGGCTTGGTCGATTTGCGGTTTGAGCTTTTCATGCTCGAAACGCAAAGCCGGAGTAAGCACGATGCCGTTGGGAAGCGCCAAGCTGTCTTGCGCATAAACGCTGAGTGTGCGGCGGCGCGAATCGGGGAAGGTTTTATTGGGATACAGCGCACCGGCATACATATGGCTGATGCTGCCGTCGCGCCCCACCGTGGTGCTTTCGCGCGGGCGTTCGGTGTCGGTTTGCTTGAATTCCGCACCCGCCACAATAGTGTGTTTCAGACGGCCTGTGTCGGCTTCAAACACGCCGCGGGTATTGATGCCTTGGGTGTTTTGGTTGAAACCGTAATCAGAATGGCGGATACCGCTGCCCACCACGCGCCCGCCGATGCTCGTGCTTTCATCGGTAACGGCATCGTCTTCCGATTTCAGCTTCTGCCGATAAACGAGGATATTGGCTTCTTTCAAGGCCGAATCGCCGCGGTAGCGGTAGCCCAGCTCGATACGCTGGCGGCGGGCGCGGTCGTTTGAAATATTGGAATGCGTTGTGGTTATGATTGGGCCGCGCGGCGCACCGGCTCCCAAAGTATTGAGCAAATCAGTCTCTTTTTTGCGGTAAAAATGCTCGAACAAGGCTTCTACGCGGTGGTTCTCATTGCCCGCATCACCTTTGGCCAAAATATTGTAGCTGCGGAAATCTTGCGGGTTCGGCTTGGTGCGGCGACCGTTGCGCGTATCCACGCTGCCGCGGTTTTTGCTTTCATGGCCTTGGCGGTGCGTGAGCATCAGCAAACCTTGTGCATTTTCCGTGTAGCCCGCCGCCGTTGCCGTTACGCCGTGGCTGCGGTCGCGGCTGCGGTAGCCGTGTTTCAGGCCGAAATGGAACGGTTTTTCGGCATCGACAAAATCAGATGGCGAATAAGTGGAAAAATTGACCACGCCGCCCAAAGCATCGCTGCCGTACAGCGCGGAATAAGGGCCTTTCACGATATCCACCTGCTTTAATGTGTCGGCTTCCACCAAATCGCGGCCGGAAACCGCCGCATTAGTCCCCCCGCCCGCATACGCTTCGGGAATGCGGATGCCGTCTACCATCATCAGAATGCGGTTGCCGCCGATACCGCGGATACTTACCCCCGCATTACCGCGGCGGTTGTTGTCGGTGGGCACGTCCACGCCCGGCTCGTACAGCACCACATCATCCAAATTGGCCGCCGCCTGATCCAGCTCTTTGCGCGACACCACCGCCACATTCGGCGCAGCCTTATCCAAAGCCTGCGCGTGGCGGTCGGCAGTTATGGTAACGGTTTCCAGTTTTGCCTTATGAACATACGGCGCATCGGCATAAGCGGCCGGCGCGGCAAAAGCCAAAGCAACGGCATACACGGTAGGGTTCAGTTTCATCTCTTTTCCTGATTAAATGGGTTTGCAAAGCATCAAAACGCACCAAAATCGCCCCGTTTATCCGAATCAAACGAGGCCGACACACAGGTCGGTTCCGGCACGCATCATGCTGTGACTATTTAACAATGCGAATAATTCAATAAAATAAAAATATATTTGAGAATGATTTAGATTAGTATAAATAGTTTTGAGAAAATAGGAAACCGCCATATCGGTAAAAATGCCGTCTGAAAAAACGGAAAATCTTGTGCAGGCGGCCTTGATTTTCAGCACTTAAAACCTTATAAACCCACTATCCGATTCATTTTATTCAGGAAGAATACAAAACAGATGACCCATACCGTGCATTTACAGTTCGATGACATCGACAACACCGTGCTGCAACGCCTGTGCGGCGCGCTCGACAGCCATCTCGACACCTTAGGCAAAGCCCTCGACATCCAAATCAGCCGCCGTTTTTCCGGCTTTACCTTTTTAGGCGAACTCGCCCACGCAGGCCGCCGCGCTCTGCTTGCTTTGGCCGATATAGCCGAAAGCCGCGACTTGGAAGACAGCGATATCCAGCTTGCCGCCGTCGAAGCCAAAACCGCCGACGCGCAACACGAAGAAAAACACCACGACCAGCAATACTATCTGCGTACCAAACGCGGCAGCATCGGCGGGCGTACACCGCGCCAAAACGGCTATATCCGCGCGCTGCTCAACCATGATGTCGTGTTCGGACTGGGGCCTGCCGGTACGGGTAAAACCTATCTGGCCGTGGCCGCCGCCGTTGACGCGATGGAAAAACACCAAATCGAACGCATCGTTTTGGTGCGCCCTGCCGTTGAAGCCGGCGAAAAACTCGGCTTCCTGCCCGGCGACCTCGCCCAAAAAGTCGATCCCTACCTGCGCCCGCTTTACGACGCTTTATACGACTTGATGGGCTTCGACCGCGTAACCAAGCTCTTGGAAAAAGGCTTAATCGAAATCGCGCCGCTGGCCTACATGCGCGGCCGTACGCTCAACGGCGCGTATGTGATTCTCGACGAAGCGCAAAACACCACGCCCGAGCAGATGAAGATGTTTCTCACCCGCATCGGTTTCGGTGCCAAAGCCGTGATTACCGGCGACTTGAGCCAGATCGACCTGCCGCGCAACATCAAATCAGGCTTGAAAGATGCTAAAGAAAAACTCAACGGCATCGAAGGCTTGTATTTCCACACCTTCACCAGCGAAGACGTGGTGCGCCATCCTTTGGTGCAGAAAATCGTCGAAGCCTACGATGCGGCTGATGCTGCGGAAGAGAAAGCAAAACAACAACCCAAATTGCCGCAAGGCCAGCATTTGGCCTGATTTGCAATGGTTTAAAGCAACCGCGATTGCAAACATCCAATACCTTTAAATCCATGATGAAAGGCCGTCTGAAACCGATTTTCAGACGGCCTTTTTTTTCTGAAAAGCCTATAAAAATATCAACAGCATAAGAACCTTTATCGGCAAAAGCTGTCTTCACATGCAGGCTCGCCGTGAAGCGCAGGATAACAACGCTGCTGCGGCATTCTATATTGAAATGTTTTTCATCCAATAAAAGAAAGGCTTAAAATGAAAAAAGGATACTATTTAAAACTTTCCATTTTCTTTGTGATAGTTTCAATTATCAATTTTGTGGTTGTCCATAAGCCGAACAGCACGCCTTACTTAGGCTATTTCTTTGCCGTGGCCGCCGTAGTAGCCTTTGTCCTCCATCTTAAAAAAGGCTGATCAGGCCGTCTGAAAACATACAGCTTTCCCCGCAGCCCGCACATCCGGCGGGCTGTTTGCTTAACTTAATCAGGCCGTCTGAAACCCGCAAAGCTGGTTTTCAGACGGCCTCACCAAAAACAACTCCGTCATGATGAATCAAAATTTGCTATAATCGGCAACATCTTGATTTCTCGAAACAACACATGCAAAACCTTCAATTTCCCCTCAACTTCACCTTCAAAATCTTTACCCCGTCCAACGACTTTACCGTGTTCGATGCACAAGGTAGAGAAGTAGCCTACACGCGCCAGAAGATTTTTAAGATTAAAGAATCCATCGAAATTTTCCGCGACGGCAGCCGCAACGAAAGACTCTATACCATCGATGCCGACCGTATTATCGACTTCAACGCCAACTACACCGTGCGCGACGCAGCGGGCCGAACCATCGGCAGCATCAAGCGCAGCGGCATGAAATCATTGTGGAAAACCAGCTATACTCTCAGCGATGCAGCGGGCAATCAGCGCTACACCCTGCACGAAGCCAACCCGTGGATAGCAGTGGTAGACGGCATCGTCGGCGAAATCCCCTTTATCGGCATGCTTACCGGCTATTTCCTGAACCCGACCTACACCATTGCCACGCCCGACGGACGCGAAACCTACCTTCTCAAGAAAAACGCCTCGTTTCTCGAACGCAAATTCAGCTTGGAAAAAACCGCCCAAGCTCCGGCGGAAGACGATGTGTTGATGCTGAACGCCGCCATGCTGCTGATGCTGCTCGAACGCCGCGACGGCTAATCTATTCAAGGCCGTCTGAAAACGAACTTTGTGAGCTTTGCCAAAACCTGCATTGAGCTTTTTTCAGACGGCATCACGGCATTCCCCCCGCCGCCGATTCGGCTTACAATACTCCGTTTTTTCACACACACAGACATTACCCATGAAAATCTGGTTCGGTTTGGGCAGCCGCCCCGACTTTCCGCAAGGCTCCGCCGTTACCATCGGCAATTTCGACGGCGTGCATCTCGGCCACCGCCACATCCTGCAACGGCTCAAACAAGAAGCACAAAGCCGCGGCCTGCCCGTGGTTGCCGTGATTTTCGAGCCGCAGCCGCAAGAATTTTTCGCCCGCAAACAAGGCCGCGAACTACCCTACCGCCTCAGCCCGCTGCGCAACAAACTGCACCTGTTGCGCGAAACCGGCTGCGTCGATGCCGTGTGGGTGCTGCGTTTCAACCAAGCCTTCGCCGACATCAACGCCCAAACCTTCATCAGCCGCCTGCTGCGCGAAACCCTCAACACCAAATACCTGCTCATCGGTGACGATTTCCGCTTCGGCGCAGGGCGCGAAGGCGATTTCGCCCTGCTGCAAAGCCAGCCCGACATGGTTACCGAGCGCACCCCTTCCGTGCTGGTGGAAAACATCCGCGCCAGCAGCACCGCCATCCGCAAAGCCCTTTCAGACGGCCTCTTGGAATACGCCCGCAAACTGCTCGGCCACCCCTACACCCTCAGCGGCAAAGTCAAACACGGTGCCAAGCTTGGCCGCACCATCGGCTGCCCCACCGCCAACGTGCAGCTTCCCCAACACCACTACGCCCTCAGCGGCGTGTTTGTAGTTGAAGCGGAAGGCAGCTTCGGCATCCGCCGCGGCGTAGCCAGCTTCGGCTTCAACCCCACCGTATCCGCAACCCGTCGCCAAAAGCTCGAAGTGCATTTGTTCGACTTCAACGGCGATTTATACGGCCAACGCATCCGCGTGCGCTTTCTGCACAAACTGCGCGACGAAGCCAAGTTCGACAACATCGACGATTTGAAAAAACAGATTTGGGCGGATATGGATGCGGCGAGAAATTGGCTGGAAGCCTGAACGTGCTTCCCAACAAGCCATCTGAAAAATTTTTCGCTGACAAACCCCTGTTATTTATCAGATAATTAACTTTTATTCTCAAGGAGATAAAATCATGGCTAAAACCATCATCCACACCGACAACGCCCCCGCCGCCATCGGCGCATACAGCCAAGCCGTGCGCGCGGGCAATACCGTTTACATGAGCGGCCAAATCCCGCTCGACCCTGCCACCATGACCGTGGTCGGCAACGGCGATTTCCGTGCCGAAGCGCACCAAGTGTTTAAAAACCTGCAAGCCGTGGCGCAAGCGGCGGGCGGTTCTTTAGACGACATCGTTAAAGTCAACGCCTACCTCACCGATTTGGGCAACTTCGCCGTATTCAACGAAGTGATGGCCGAATACTTCAGCCAACCCTTCCCCGCCCGCGCCGCCGTCGGTGTAGCCAGCCTGCCCAAAGGCGTGCAAGTGGAAGCGGAAGCCGTATTGGTGCTGAACAGCTGATTTAAAATATAATGATAATGCCGTCTGAACACATTTTCAGACGGCCTCACACACCTCATCCAACCACACGGATTCACATACATGGCACATTATGCAATCGGCGATATTCAAGGCTGCTTTGCCGAACTCAACGCCCTGCTCGCCAAAATAGGCTTTAACCACGGCACCGACACTCTGTGGCTCACGGGCGACATCGTCAACCGCGGCCCGCAGTCGCTCGAAGCCCTGCAATTTGTGATGAAGCACGAAAGCAGCATCCGCACCGTGCTCGGCAACCACGACCTGCACATGCTCGCCGTGTCCTACGGCTTGGGCAAAATCAGACGCGGCGACACCATCGCGCCGATTATCGAACACCCCGAAAGCCGCAAAATGCTCGACTGGATGCGCGCCCAACCCCTGCTCGTGCGCGGCGAAAAACACGTTTTGGTTCACGCCGGGCTGCTGCCGAAATGGGACATCGACAAAGCCGAAAGCCTCGCGCTCGAAGTCGAAACCGAATTAAAAAGCGACCGCGCCAAAGACTATTTCCTCAATATGTACGGCGACAAACCCAAAAAATGGAAAAACAGCCTCACCGGCTACGACCGCCTGCGCATGATCACCAACGTCTTTACCCGTATGCGTGCGCTCACCTTCAAAAACAAGCTCGACTATGATTTCAAAGGCGGGCTTAAAGACATGCCCGACGACCTGCGCCCGTGGTTTGAAGCCCCCGAACGCCAACACTTGAGCCATACCATCGTATTCGGCCATTGGTCGGCACTGGGCTATCTCAACAACTACCGCGTCATCTCGCTCGACACCGGCGCACTGTGGGGCGGGCAGCTTACCGCCATCAATCTGGACACCAACGAAGTAACCCAAGTCGCTTCGCAAAGCAAGCTGCACTGGGCTACGGCTTTGTAAGCTCGTCACGCATCTGCATTCCCGCTTCGGCGGGAATGTTTTTTTTGTTTGAAAATCATTGAGCAAAGTTCTCGGCGATACCCGGATATGGTGGGTAATGTTAAAGAGACAGCACGCCCGTCATACTCGGGCTTGACCCGAGTATTTTGTGCCCTTCCCTAAAAAATGTCCGGTTCAAACCCGAGCATGACGCAACGGCGGCTTGACTGCAAAGACCAAAGCAGGACTTCAACAGCTTGAGGCCGTCTGAACATTTCCCAATATTAGGCGGATATCTAATCCGTTTCTATCCGCTTCTTTGGCTTGGCTTTTGGTGTGCTGTTTCTTTCACTATTTTTAATCGGAATGTCGAAACGCATAGAGCAATAAAAAGGCCGTCTGAAATTTTCAGACGGCCTTTAGATTCAAATCAAATCAGCATTGAACTATTAAGCAGGATCAAACGCTGCTTCGTAGATGCCGATAATCTGCTCTTTGTTGGCTTGAATCGGGTTGGTAAAGCCGCAAACGTCTTTCAAAGCGTTGTCGGCCAACACGCCGAAGTCTTCCTGTTTCACGCCCAGCTCTTTCAAAGATTTGGGGATGCCGACGATACGGGCCAGTTTGGTAATCGCGTCGATCACGTTCAAGCCTTTCAAATCGCTGTTGTATTTACCTAAAATGGCGCCGATTTCGTCCAAACGCTCTTTAGCAGCCTGTTGGTTGAAGCGCTCAACGTGAGGCAGCAGCAGTGCGTTACACACACCGTGTGGCAGGTCGTAGAAACCGCCCAATTGGTGTGCCATCGCGTGAACATAGCCCAAAGAAGCGTTGTTGAACGCCATACCTGCCAAGAATTGGGCGTAAGCCATTTTTTCGCGGGCTTCTTTGTTTTTCGGTTCGTGAACGGCAGTGGGCAGATAGCCTGCAATCAGTTCGATGGCTTTCAGCGCGCAAGCGTCGGTAATCGGTGAAGCAATAGTAGAAACATAAGCTTCCACTGCGTGGGTCAAGGCGTCCATACCGGTAGCTGCCGTCAGCGGAGCGGGCATACCTTCCATCAAAGAAGGATCGTTTACCGACAGCAGCGGCGTTACGTTTTTATCGACAATCGCCATTTTCACATGACGGGCTTCGTCGGTAATCACGGCAAAGCGGGTCATTTCAGAAGCCGTACCGGCAGTGGTATTGATGGCAATCAAAGGCAGTTGCGGTTTTTTCGATTTATCCAAACCTTCGTAGTCTTCGATTTTGCCGCCGTTGGTGGTCACAATCGCTACTGCTTTGGCGCAGTCGTGTGAAGATCCGCCGCCCAAAGAAACGATGAAATCCGCACCGGCTTCTTTCAAGGCTGCCAAACCGTCATTTACGTTGGTTACGGTCGGGTTGGGCTGTGCTTTGTCGAATACTGCATAATCAATGTTTTTTTCTTTCAACAAACCGCCGATTTTGTCGGCAACGCCCATTTTGCTCAAACCGCCGTCGGTAACGATCAATGCTTTTTTCAAGCCCAAAGCGCTAATCACATCCATCGCTTCGGCCAAGGCGTTTTCGCCCAAGATGTTTTGAACGGGCATAAAGAATTGTGTTGCCATGATTGTGCTCCTTAGTAGTTGTGTTCGTTATTTGAAAGAAATCCATCAATGCCATGATTTTTTATGAACGGCATTGATGTGTTGAAATTGCCATAAGGCAGGAGGCACTGCAATCGAAACACGTTGAAATTAACGGTTTTTTTATATTCCAACGTTTATTTGAAACAAATATAATCTTTTTTTAACATAATTTAAATCATCGATTGCGCTTTGAAACTTTTTTCAGACGGCCTAAATGTTTCAAAACCGCTTTGCAAAGAAAATGTTTGAACTGCTTATCCAAAATCTTTTCAAACCCCCTCTTCCCGCCATTCATCCATAAGAAAACGGCGTTTCCCGACAAGTTTTACCCTGCCTGTGGAAACGCCGTTTTTAATTACCAATATTCAATATCAGCCTGCCGCAACATTAAGAAGGCCGTCTGAAAAAATCATTCGATATTCTGAACCTGTTCGCGCATCTGCTCGATCAATACTTTCAATTCCACCGAAGCCTGCGTGCATTCGGCGGCAATCGCTTTGCTGCCGAGGGTGTTGGCTTCGCGGTTGAGCTCCTGCATCAAAAAGTCCAAACGCTTGCCGACGCTGCCTTGCGAGCTGGTTACGATGCGGCGCACTTCTTCGATGTGGGTGCGCAGGCGGCTGAATTCTTCGTCAACATCCGATTTTTGGATAAACAGCGCAAATTCCTGCTGAAGGCGGTCGTTGTCGATGTTTTCTACTGCTTCCTGCAAGCGGGTGCGTACTTTTTCCATATGCGCTTCAAGCAGTTGGGGAAACACGCTGCTCAAGCCGTTGATGATTTTTTCCATTTCGTACAAACGCATCAGCAAATGCTGCGCCAATTTTTCGCCTTCGCGCGCACGGGCGGCGGTAAAGTCAGCCAGTGCTTGGGTCAGCAGGTTTTTCAGCGTTTCGGTAAACGTTTCTTCGTCTTCGTTTTGGCTGGCCAGCACGCCGGGGAATTTTAGAATATCGGCCACCGTCAGCTTGCCCAAATCATCGTGGGCTTTGCGCCATTTTTTGTTTAACTCCGCCAATTGGGCAACCAACTCTTCGTTCACGGCCAATCCCTGCCCGCTTTGGGCGATGTCTTGAATCTGAATGCGGCACTCGAGTTTGCCCCGTGCGGCGCTGGCTGCGATGCTCTCGCGCAAGGTGTTTTCCAGATGGCGCAGGTTGTCGGGCATGCGGAACTGCACGTCCAAATAGCGGTGGTTCACCGCGCGGATTTCGAGATTGATACGTTTGCCGCCGCATTCGCCTGCCGCATTGGCAAAGCCGGTCATACTGTGGATGGTCATGGTGTTTTACTCCGTTTCAAAAATATCGAGTGAAATCTTAGAAAATATACCACAATCCGGCATGTTATAATCCGCTCCACTTGAGATTAAAGGAATGTTTATGACTGCCTACACCCGTACTTCCCGCCCTGCCGATTCGCTGCGCAATATCACCATCACCCCCGGTTTTCTGCCTCATGCCGACGGCTCGTGCTTGATTGAGTTCGGCAACACCAAAGTGATTTGCACCGCTTCAATCGACGAAAACCTGCCGCCCTTTCTGCGCGGCAAAGATCAGGGCTGGGTAACGGCGGAATACGGCATGCTGCCCGCGTCCACCGCTTCACGCATGCGCCGCGAAGCCGCTGCGGGCAAACAAAGCGGGCGCACGCAGGAAATCCAGCGCTTAATCGGCCGTTCGCTGCGGGCGGTGGTTGAATTGGACAAACTGGGCGAGCGTCAGATTCTGATTGACTGCGACGTGATTCAGGCCGACGGCGGCACGCGCACGGCGTCGATTACGGGTGCGTTTGTCGCTTTGCAGATGGCGGTAAACAAATTGGTTGAATCCGGCATGTTGATTCAAAACCCAATCCGCGAGGCCGTAGCCGCCGTGTCGGTGGGCGTGGTCGGCGGCGTACCGCTTCTGGATTTAGATTACCCCGAAGATTCCGGCTGCGACAGCGACGTTAATCTGGTGATGACGGCTTCGGGCAAAATCATTGAAATACAGGGCACCGCCGAAGGTGCGCCGTTCAGCCTCGAAGAACTCAACCAATTGATCAGCTTGGGCAAAAAAGGCATTGAAGAATTGTTCGACCACCAACAGCAAGCCTTGGAAAAAGTGGCAAACGGCGTTCAGACGGCCTGATAGCTTTACAGGCCGTCTGAACGGCTTTTCAGACGGCCTACACCCAGCGGCATACGCTCTCCCGCTTTCATTCGGAAGTCATTTTATGAAAAACAAAATGTTGATACCTTTGGCTTTATTAGCCTCCGCTTGCAGCCAACCCACTGTACAAACCGCCACAGGTTCATACGTTTACGGCCATGAAGTAGAAAGTTTTATCCCCTGCGGCTCCGAATCTGCATACTGGGCTACCGGCAGCAGCAGCGTATTGCAGCCCCTGCAAAATGCTTCCCTGCAAAAAGCGCAACAAACCGGCAATCCCTATCAGCCCGTTTACATTACGGCCGAGTACACCGATCAAGGCAAAACTTCTGAAGGATTTGCCGCCGAATACGATTCCGTTATCGAAATTCACAAAGCCGTGCCTGCGGAAGGCTGCCCCTAAACACACGAGGCCGTCTGAAATATTCTTTTTTTTCAGACGGCCTGACACATTCCGTTTTACCCTTTATGAGCAAACATATCCTACTCGGCATCAGCGGCGGCATTGCCGCTTATAAATCCTGCGAACTCGTGCGCCTGTTGAAAAAGCAAGGCCACAGCGTAACCGTTGCCATGAGCCGCGCCGCCACCGAATTCGTGCAGCCGCTGACCTTCCAAGCCTTGAGCGACCACCCCGTTTTGGCGGAAACCCACGCCGGCGGCAGCGGCAACGGCATGGCGCACATCAATCTCACGCGCGAAGCCGATGTGTTTCTGATCGCTCCCGCCAGCGCCAACACCATCGCCAAAATCGCCCACGGCATTGCCGACAACCTGCTCACCAACCTCGCCGCCGCGCGCAAATGCCCGCTGGCCGTTGCGCCCGCCATGAATGTAGAAATGTGGTTCAACCCCGCCAATCAGCGTAACATCGCCCAACTGATTTCAGACGGCATCACCGTATTCCCGCCGGCATCGGGCGAACAGGCGTGCGGCGAAACCGGCGTAGGCCGTATGCCCGAAGCCGTAGAATTGGCCGACCTGCTGCCCGATGTGTGGATGGCAAAATCGCTACAAGGCAAAAAAATACTGCTCACGGCGGGCGCAACGTTTGAAGCCATCGACCCCGTGCGCGGCATTACCAACATCTCCAGCGGCCAAATGGGCATGGCACTCGCCCGCGCCTGCCGTGCCGCCGGTGCCGAAGTCACCCTGATTTACGGCCAAATTCAGACGGCCTTACCCGCAGGTTTGGCCCATGTCGAACAAGCCGTCAGCGCCGAAGCCATGTACCGCGCCGTGATAAAACACATCGACCGGCAAGACGTATTTATTTCCGTGGCCGCCGTGGCCGACTACAAAGTCAAAAACAGCAGCGCGCAGAAACTGAAAAAAGACAGCACCGGCACTCCACCCGTGATTGAGCTGGAAGAAAACCCCGACATCCTCGCCTCCGTCGCCGCCCTGCCCAATGCACCTTTCTGCGTCGGCTTTGCTGCCGAGAGCCAAAACGTGCTCGAATACGCACGCGCCAAGCGGCTGAAAAAAGGCATTCCCATGCTGGTCGCAAACGATGTGGCCGTGGCGATGGGCAAAACCGTCAACCGCATCACGATTATCGACGAACAAGGCGAAACCGAATTTCCCGAAACCGACAAACAGCAAGCCGCCGCAGCCATCACGGCCAGACTGGCGGCCTTGCTGGCTCAACAACCATAAAACAGTCTGCACGGAATGTTTTCAGACGGCCTAAAAAACTTGTCTTACCGCCTAAAGAAACATCCCAAGCACAAAACCAATAAGGACACCTCATGCACACCAAACTCAGCGCTTTAGTGCTTTTAGCAGCATTTTCATCACCGTTGTTTGCTTCACAAGTCGAAACTGCTGCCGAACCGGTTAAAGAATGGGCGCAACCCATCAAACAAGAAGCGAATCTTTACCGCATCGACCACAAACTCTACCGCAGCGAACAGCTTACCGCCGCCGATGCCGACGACCTTGAAAGAATCGGCGTTAAAAGCGTGATCAACCTGCGCTTTTTCGACCGCAACGACAACGAAACCACTTTAGCCGGCCGCAATTTCAACCTGCTCAACCGCCCGCTGCTCACTTGGCGCATCAAGCCGAAAGATATTGCCGATACGCTTTATATGATTGAAGAAAATCAGAAAAACGGCCCGGTATTGATACACTGCTACCACGGCGCCGACCGCACCGGCCTGATTTCGGCCATGTATCGGATTGTGTATCAAGGCTGGACGATTGAAGAAGCCAAAGCCGAAATGCAAAACGGCCCTTACGGTTTCCACAGCATTTGGAAAAACATCGGCAAGCTGTTTACCGAAACCAATGTTGCCGAAGTCAAAAGCCATCTCGAAACCCTGCGCCTGCAAAACAGCTACCGACAAGCCGGAAAACGGGTTGATACTTTGGCACAGCGTTAAACACGCGCTTAACTGCCTGTATCAACAACCGCAAAGCTTCAATAGCAAAATCAAAACGCTGAAATCCCAGCCATCGGGGGATTTCAGCGTTTTTTCATCTCTGTTTAAACTGCCTATCCGCAGCATCCAACATCATCACGCCGCGTGAATCTGCGCCATTTCCAAAGCAGGCTCGCTGTCGGCAAACCAGCGCAATTCCTCGCGCAACGCCACCACTTCGCCGATAACCATCAAAGCCGGGCGCGGGGCGTGCGCGGCCATGTGCGGCAAGTCTTTCAGACGGCCTGTCTGCACGCTTTGGTGTGCCAGCGTGCCGTTGGACACCACCGCCACGGGCGTATCGGCGCTGCGGCCGTATTCAATCAGCTTGGCGGCAATATCGGCAGCCTTGAGCGTGCCCATATAAACCACAAGCGTTTGATGGCTCAAGGCCAGCGTGCGCCAGTCGGGTTCGCTGCCGTCGTGGCGGCTGTGGCCGGTGATGAACAACGCACTTTGGGCGCAATCGCGGTGGGTCAGCGGAATGCCCGCATAGGCTGTGGCGCCGAGTGCGGCGGTAATGCCCGGCACGATACGGTAAGGAATACCCGCTTCGGCCAGCACTTGCGCTTCTTCGCCGCCGCGCCCGAACACAAAAGGATCGCCGCCTTTCAGCCGCACCACGCGCTTGCCTTCCTGAGCGTATTGAACCAGCAGGCGGTTGGTGGCTTCCTGCTGCACATGATGCGCGCCCGCACGTTTGCCGACGCTGATTTTATCGGCATCTTTGCGCACCATCGCCAAAATTTCGTCCGACACCAGCGCGTCGTACAACACCACATCGGCAGCCTGAATCGCCTGCAGCGCGTGTATCGTCAGCAAACCCGCATCGCCCGGACCTGCACCGACCAACACCACTTCTCCGCGCGGCGTGTCTAAATTGGCGAGCCGTGCCGACAATTCGGCTTCTGCCGCGGCACGGTTGCCCTGCGCCACAAACGTGCTGAAACGGCTTGCGAACAGGTTTTCCCAAAAACGCCGCCTCTCGGGCATCGTGCGAACCGCTTTTTTCACCCTGCTCCGCCATTCGCCCGCAATCTCGGCCATTGTGCCGGTGTGCAGCGGCACCAGCGTTTCAATCGCCTGCCGCCAGTAGCGCGCCAACACAGGCGCAGTGCCGCCGCTGGACACGGCGATTTTGATCGGGCTGCGGTCAATCACGGCAGGCACGATAAACGAACACAAATCCAGCGTATCCACCGTGTTGCAAAATATGCCGCGCGCCTCGGCCGCTTCAAACACGCTGCGGTTGAGCGCGGCATCGTCGGTTGCGGCAATCACAAGGAATACGCCGTCGAGAAAGGCCGTCTGAAAAGATATGCCCAGCCATTCGATGCGGTTTTGCTGCCGCCATGTTTCAAAACGCGGGCTGAGTGCGGCGGCGGCCACGCGCACCTGCGCACCGGCCTGTATCAAACTCTCGGCCTTGCGTTCGGCAACGTGCCCTGCGCCCACCAGCAAAACGGGGCGGCGGTTTAAATCGGCAAAAATCGGATAATGGCTCATAGCGGTTCCTTGTGAATGTGGTCGGCGGTCTGGCTGCCGCTTTGGTTGTCGAAAATATTAAAACGGTTTATGCCGCAACCAAAGGAACGGTTTTTGCTTTGCTTATGGTGTTTGGTTATATGGTTGGGTGGGGATAAAAAAGCGATACTTTTGCTCATACTGAAAAGTCAAAGCCGGGCTTAAAAAGTTTGAGGCCGTCTGAAAGCAAACCTTTTCAGACGGCCTCAAACGTACAGCCAAACTCCCTCGAATCACGCCGCCCAAAAATCGCGCGGCGCATCCAGCACGGGTTTCACGATGCCGGTGCGTATGGCAAAGTCGCCGAAGCCTTCGTTTTTCAGACGGCCTTTCACCCATTCGCCCAGCCAACCGTCGATGATGTCCAAAATCTCCGCTTCGGTGATGTTTTCTTTAAACAGGCGCGGAATGCGTGTGCCTTCGCGGTTGCCGCCGGTGTAGAGGTTGTAGCGGCCTACCGCTTTGCCGACCAAGCCGATTTCGGCAATCATGGCGCGGCCGCAACCGTTGGGGCAGCCCGTAATGCGCAGCACGATATGCTCTTGCTGCAAGCTGTGTTTGGCAAACAGCGCATCCAGCTTGTCAGTGAATTGCGGCAGAAAGCGTTCGGCTTCGGCCATCGCCAGCGGGCAGGTCGGCAGCGACACGCACGCCATGCTGTGTTCGCGCTGCGGGGTAACGGCATCGCTGATCAAGCCGTGTTCGCGGGCGATGGTTTCGATTTTGGCTTTATCGCGCGGCGCGATATTGGCCACGATCAGGTTTTGGTTGGCGGTAAGGCGGAAATCGCCTTTGTGGACTTTGGCGATTTCGCGCATACCGGTTTTCAGCGGCCTGCCGGGGTAATCGAGCAGACGGCCGTTTTCGATAAACAGGGTAAGGTGCCAGTTTTTGTCTTCGCCCTGCACCCAGCCGATGCGGTCGCCGCGCGAGGTAAATTGATACGGGCGCACGGGTTCAAACTTCGCACCCATACGGTTTTCTACTTCTTCGATAAACACATCCACGCCCACGCGCTCGAGCGTGTAGCGGGTTTTGGCGTTTTTGCGGTCGCTGCGGTTGCCCCAGTCGCGCTGCACGGAAACCACGGCGGCGGCGGCATCTAGCGTTTTTTCCAGCGGCACGAAGCCGAATTCTTTGGCGGTGTTGGGATAGGTTTTGGTGTTGCCGTGCTCCATCGACAGGCCGCCGCCCACCAATACGTTGAAACCGACGAGTTTGCCGTTTTCGCCGATGGCCACGAAGTTCAAATCATTGGCATGTAAATCGACATCGTTGTGCGGCGGAATCACGACTGTGGTCTTGAACTTGCGCGGCAGGTAGTTTTTGCCGAGCACGGGTTCGGTGGCATCGCCGCTTTTCACACTTTCGGGCAGCGGTGCGGGCGCGGTGGTTTCGGTGGATTCGACTTTTTCGCCGTCCAGCCAGATTTCGGCATAGGCGCGGGTTTTCGGCAGCAAATGCTCGCTGATTTTTTTCGCCCATTCGTAGGCTTCTTTGTGCAGCCCGCTTTCAACGGGATTGCTGGTGCACAACACATTGCGGTTCACGTCGCCGGCGGTGGCAATCGAATCCAAACCGAGCTTGTGCAGCCATTGGTGCATGGGTTTAATGTTTTCTTTGAGCACGCCGTGGAATTGGAAAGTTTGGCGGTTGGTAAGGCGGATGGAGCCGTATAAGGTATGTTCGGTGGCAAATTCGTCAATGCCCAGCCATTGCGCGGGCTGGATGATGCCGCCGGGCAAACGGCAGCGCAGCATCACGTTTTTCAGCGGCTCCAGTTTCTGCTCGACACGTTCGGCACGGATGTCGCGGTCGTCCTGCTCATACATGCCGTGAAAGCGGATCAGCTGGAAATTGTCACCATTGAAGCCTCCGGTGAGGTCGTCTGAAAGGTCGTTTTTAATCGTGCCTTCGAGATAGCGGCTTTGGTCTTTGAGGCGTTCGTTGTCGGCAAGCGGCGCGTCGGGGAGTTTGGCTCTGGGGTCGGCGGCAGTCATGAATGTTCCTCGGCTTTATTGTTGTGATGCCGATACTGTATCGAGGCCGTCTGAAAAAAGGAAAGAATGCTTGGTTTTAATGTAAGAAAGATTGGTTATATAAAAACGGCAGGCAATGCTTTTTACACACTCTCGCACAACACTCTTCCTGACCGCGCGGCACAAAACCAGTATAATCACACCTCAACGTATCTCAGGCCGTCTGAAACGTTTTCAGACGGCATCATTGCTTATCAAGGAAGACCATGAGAAAACCACAACGCGGCTATGCCCGCCAAGACCGTGTTAAAGAGCAGATCATGCGCGAGCTGGCCGAGCTTGTGCGCACCGGCCTGAAAGACCCGCGCGCGGGCTTTATCACCATCAACGAGGTGGATGTAACCCGCGATTACAGCCATGCCACCGTTTACTACACCGTGCTCGACGACAGCACCCGCGAAATCACTGAAGACGCGCTCGAACATGCCAAAGGCTATCTGCGCACCGAATTGTCGAAACGCATCAAGCTTTTCAAAACGCCCGAGCTGCATTTCAAATACGACGAATCGCTCGAACGCGGCATGAGCATTTCCCACCTTATCGACAAAGTCGCGGCAGAAAAGCCCGTTGAAGATTAACACTCAAGGCCGTCTGAAATATCCGTTCAGACGGCCTCAAAACTCGTACCGGCCTCTATGAACCCGCCTTCCAAACCGCAAAAACGCCCCGTCAACGGCGTGCTGCTGCTCGACAAACCGCAAGGCTTATCCAGCAACACTGCCCTGCAAAAAGCCCGCCGCCTGTACCGCGCCGAGAAAGCCGGCCACACCGGCGTGCTCGACCCGCTCGCCACCGGTCTCTTGCCTGTGTGTTTCGGCGAAGCGACCAAGTTCGCGCAATATCTATTGGATGCCGACAAAGCCTACACGGCCACGCTCAAACTCGGCGAAGCGACTTCAACCGGAGATGCCGAAGGTGAAGTCGTCGCCACAGGCCGCGCCGACATTTCAGCCGAAGATTTTCAGACGGCCTGCCAAGCGCTGACCGGCCCTATCCGCCAAGTGCCGCCGATGTTTTCCGCGTTGAAGCACGAAGGCAAGCCGCTTTACGAATATGCGCACAAAGGCATCGTGATCGAACGCAAACCGCGCGATATCGTGATTTACGCCATTGATGTTACTTCGTTCCACGCACCCGAAGCCGTGATCGATGTGCGTTGCAGCAAAGGCACTTACATCCGCACATTAAGCGAAGACATCGCCAAACACATCCACACCTTCGCCCACCTGACCGCGCTGCGCCGCACCGAAACCGCCGGATTTTCCATCCGGGAAGCGCATACCTTGGCAGCGCTGGAAGCCTTAGACGAAAGCGGGCGCGACGCCCTGCTGCTGCCCTGCGACGTATTGGTGCGGCATCTGCCCGGCCTGACCTTGCCCGATGCCGCGGTGCAAATGCTCAAGTTCGGCCGCCAACCTGAATACCGCGACGCAAATCTGCCCGCTGACACGCCTTTGCGGATTTATGCAGAAGACGGCAGCTTTGTAGGGCTGGCCGATTATCTGCCCCATGCAGGCCGTCTGAAAGCTTTGCGCTTAATGAACACCGCAACATAATGGCCTTATAGGCCGTCTGAAAGAAACGATTGTCTAATAATGAAAGGGTGTTGCCGCGAAACTGCTGCAACACCCTTCTTTTTCGCCCCTTCAGTTTGATTTTGCTCAATGCATATCGGCATTCCGCAGCCTGACCGTATGCTGATGGCAGGAACTGTGCTACCCTTGCAACGATTGTTCACGTTGCACAACTATAATTTACACAAGACTGCCATTCATTTTCACGCTTGATTGGAAATGAACCGTGCTACTTCACGCCTTCTCTCTCACCGGCTTTACAAGCACGCTGTCTTGGCCTTACTCGCTCAACTGTTGCCCATATAAACGTAACCTGACAATTGTTTTTATCTCAACAAACTTGCGAGGTCTTTATGAAACATCTCAAAACGTTTCTGATCTGGGGCATCGTGGTTTTGGTCGGCCTGGCCTCCTTCACCACGCTTGCCATCCACAGAGGCGAGCAGGTAAGCGCGGTATGGATGGTTACCGCCGCCGTGTCCGTTTACTGCATCGCCTACCGTTTTTACAGCCTATACATCGCCAAAAACGTGATGGAACTCGACCCCAACCGGTTAACGCCGGCCGAGCGCCATAACGACGGCTTGGACTATGTGCCGACCCACAAAGGCGTATTGTTCGGCCACCACTTCGCCGCGATTGCCGGCGCCGGCCCGCTCGTCGGCCCCGTATTGGCAGCCCAAATGGGTTATCTGCCCGGCACCTTGTGGATTATTTTCGGCGTGGTGTTCGCAGGTGCCGTTCAAGACATGATGGTGCTGTTCGTCTCCATGCGCCGCGACGGTAAATCCTTGGGTGACATCGTCAAACAAGAGCTTGGCACCACCGCCGGCGTGATTGCGTCTATCGGTATTCTGATGATTATGGTGATCATCATGGCCGTATTGGCGCTGATTGTGGTGAAAGCACTGGTACACAGCCCGTGGGGTACGTTTACCATCGCCGCCACCATTCCGATCGCTCTGTTTATGGGCATCTATACCCGCTACATCCGCCCCGGCAAAATCGGCGAAATTTCCATTGTCGGCTTCATTTTGCTGATGTTGGCGATTGTTTACGGCGAAGATGTCGCACACAGCTCTTTCGCGCACTTCTTCGACTTAGACGGCGTTCAGCTGACTTGGGCCATCATGATTTACGGCTTTATCGCCGCCGTGTTGCCCGTTTGGCTGCTGCTCACCCCGCGTGACTACCTCTCTACCTTCCTGAAAATCGGTACCATCATTGCCTTGGCCATTGGTATCGTCATCGTAGGCCCTGCCCTGCAAATGCCTGCCGTTACCAAATTCATCGACGGCACCGGCCCCGTATTCTCAGGCAACCTCTTCCCCTTCCTGTTCATCACAATCGCTTGTGGCGCGGTTTCAGGCTTCCACGCCCTGATTTCTTCAGGTACTACGCCCAAAATGGTGGAAAACGAAACCCATGTGCGCATGATCGGCTACGGCGGCATGTTGATGGAAAGCTTCGTAGCCATCATGGCTTTGGCAGCTGCTGCCTCGCTTGACCCGGGCGTGTATTTCGCCATGAACAGCCCTACCGCTTTGATCGGCACCGACGCAGGCCACGCAGCCCAAGTGATTACCAACCAGCTGGGCTTCCCCGTTGAAGAAGTCACCCTGCTGAATATGGCCAAAGACGTCGGCGAGCACACCATCCTCTCCCGCGCAGGCGGTGCGCCTACTCTGGCAGTCGGCATGGCCAACATCATGAGCCAACTGATTTCCGGTCCCGGCATGATGGCCTTCTGGTACCACTTCGCCCTCTTGTTTGAAGCCCTGTTCATCCTGACCGCCGTCGATGCAGGCACACGTGTGGCACGTTTCATGATTCAAGATTTAGGCGGCATCTTCATCAAACCTTTCGGCAATACCGACTCCCTGCCCGCCAACCTGACCGCCACCCTCATGGCCGTTGCACTGTGGGGCTACTTCCTCTACACAGGCGTAACCGACCCGCTGGGCGGCATCAACTCCTTATGGCCGCTGTTCGGTATCGGCAACCAAATGCTTGCCGGTGTCGCACTGATTATGGTGAGCGTCGTTTTGGTGAAAATGAAAAAAGAACGCTATGTATGGGTTCCCCTCGTTCCCGCTCTCGGCGTGCTTTTCGTTACCTGTTATGCCAGCCTGCAAAAACTGTTCCACAGCGACGCCAAAATCGGCTTCTTGGCACATGCAGCCAAATTTAAAGACGCTGCCGCACGCGGTGAAATTTTAGCCCCGGCCAAAAATATGGAAGAAATGAGCCGCATCGCCTTCAACGACTACGTCAATTCGGGCTTAACGGTTATCTTCCTCTCCGTAGTCGTGATTGTGGCCGTATACGGCTTGCGCGTCGCCCTGAAAGCCCGTAAAGTAGCTTGGCCGACAGCCAAAGAAGTACCCGCCGTATACCGCAACGAGGTTCAACACAATGAGTCATAACATCCTGCAACGCATCAAGCGCATTTGGAAAACCGCACGCCTAACCGCCAACCTGATGGCCGGCATGCCCGATTATGAAAATTACGTTGCCCGCCAACGCAAACATAACCCCAACGCGCCCGTGATGACGAAATTGCAGTTTCAGGATTACTGCAGCAAACGCCGCAGCGGAAGCAACGGCGGGCGCTGCTGTTAAACCTTACCTTGAAAAACAAACCCTGCTTTTCCGGCAGGGTTTGTTTTTTTCAGACGGCCTCAAACCTGCTCTAAAATAAATTCCATTACAATTCATACCATTAATCTTTTTCCATGCAATCGATCTAACAAAATTATTGACGCCGATAAAATCCAAGCTATAATGCCCACTTCTTCCCCGATAGCTCAGTCGGTAGAGCGACGGACTGTTAATCCGCAGGTCCCTGGTTCGAGCCCAGGTCGGGGAGCCACATTTCCCAAGCCTAAACAATTGTTTAGGCTTTTTCTTTTTATAGATGTATTTTCAGGTTGTGTCCAAATTGTGTCTAAAACATCCGCATGGTGCAGCAGGTGTTCAGACGACAGATGGGCATACCGTTCAACCATCTTGGCATTTTCCCAACCACCCATTTCCTTTAAAACGGCAACAGGTACACCACGCTGTATCAGCCAGCTTGCCCATGTATGGCGCAGGTCATGCCACCGAAAATCTGCGATACCTGCCGTTTTCAAACAGCTTTTCCAAATCTTGCTGCTGATACCGTTCAACTTTTGGCCGTTCGGCTTGGTAAAAACGTAGGCAGAACGGTGTGTTTGATTAAACAATACCTGTAACGCGGTTTGATTGAGCGGGACGGTTATAGCTTGTCCGCTTTTGGCTTGGTCGGCATTAACCCATGCAGTACGGCGGTTCAAATCTACCTGTTCCCATTTCAAGTCCAAGACATTACGCTGACGCAGGCCTGTTGCCAGTGAAAATGCGGCCAAATCATGCAGCAGCGGGTAGGCAGACAGTACATCCAACAGTCGTTGCGCTTCTGCTGGTTTAAGCCAGCGTACCCGTTTTTTCGGCTCACGATAAGACATGAGAGTGGGAACGGTATCAATCCAGTCCCATTCTTTTGCCGCTTTATTCAGTATAGCGCGTATCAGGGCAATATAACGGTTCTTGGTGCTGTTGCCGCACGGTAACTTTTCCACTGCTTTCATAATAAAGCGGCGGTCTAAACTATCTAATTCTTTGCCACGCAATGCAGTAAGCTGGCGCAAACGGCTAATATCGTCCCTGATACTTTTTTTATTGCCTTTCTCACTAATCCACTTAGCAGCAGCTTCATCCCAAAGGTATTTGGGACGAATACCGAGCTTTTGCTGCTGCCAAAGTTCGTGTTTTAGTTGTTCGCACACTGCTTGGGCTTTTTGACGGTCTTGTGTGCCAGTAGAGCGTCTAATTCTTTCGCCGCTTTCTGTCCTGATGTCAATATACCAAGTACCGTTGCGTTCGTAGATGCCCGATTGAGGGCGGTTTTGTCGTTTAGGCATATTTTTCTGCTCCTGTTTTGAGCCGATGCCTGCACGGCATCATTTTCTTTGTCTTCCAAATATGCGTCAAGCACTTGGCGACGTATAACGAAACGCCGCCCAACTTTGGCAGCGATCAGTTTGCGGGCACGTATCAGTTCACGCACAGTTTCAGGATGACATTTGAGAAATTCTGCCGCTTCTTGTACATCAAACGTCGGTTTATCCATCATTGTTCCTTACAAGAAAAAGACTGTCTGAAAATTGCCGCAGATGCGGTTTCAGGCAGTCTTTACGGTTTGCTCGATTTCCATCAAATCATCATCGCTTAAATAACAGAAGACTGGATAGCGGGAAGTTATCCATTCCCATTCCTGACCTTGCAATCCCATACCTTTAATCAAAGATGCAAGAGAATGTCCTGCTCTACCGTGAACAAAACCGAGTATTTGCGCTTCAGCCAGTGATGCTTGGATTTCGGATTCCTTCGCATCAGATTGCTGTTGACGCAGACAGTCCAACTTGTTCAGAAGAGTAGCATGTAGGGACGTATCATCGTTTTCCTGATTGTAGGCATAAAAAACATCTTGGTTCTGCGCCAAAAAATCAGCAAGCAAAGCGGCTTCCTGACGGTTAAACATAATAGCCATTTCTTTATCCTATCGTTTCAAAAATTTCATAGGGAGCATGTTCTAGCATTCTGCCTAAGAGTTCCTGCATACGGCGGCGTGGTGCGGATGCTTCCAATATCAGGTAATGTTCGGTGCTGATATGAAAGAACAGGCAGTAACGGTTATCTGTACCTGTCAAAGGTACAAGACGGTAATGCGGATACCATCCCGAATCAGGCATGATGTCGGCAGGCAGTTTGACGGTACGGACAGTAACAGTATGATCGGTCAACATTTGTTTCCTTTCGTCAAAATCCCTTAATGGCCAAACCACCATACCAAAGCTATTTGGACAAGCACCCATACTATCAGCCAAGCGACAGCGAAATTAAGCAGCAACATTTTCAGACTGTCTAAAAATGCCTGTTGCTCCTGTCCTACCTTTTTCTGCATCTTTTGGCCGACTATACCGAGCAGTTTATTTTCAATTTGATTCAAATCGGCCGCATTTGCCTGCATAATTTCCGCCAGCAAATATTTTTTCTGCCGTTCCAACTGTTCGGTAGCGGCAATCACAGGGGCAGCGGTTTCGGCAAAAGCAACCTGAAAATTTTCAGTTGTCTGTCGGTTTTGCTCCGCTTGCTGTTGTTGGAAGTTTTCCAATACTGCCGCCATCACTGCCTGCTGTATCAGCATATCGTGGATAGCAGGGTCGTCCGCATCTATTTTCAACCCCGTCTTCGCAAATACTCGTGCTACCAATTCATCAGCATCAAGCAGTTTCATGTTTGGTGCCCTTGTCTGCTTTTTCCGCTTTTTCCGGAACAGAAGCAGTAGCCAAGAAAGGTACGGCATCCAACTGTTCCCAAATGGTATCGCGTAATTTGAACATCCGATTACGCGCCCAGCGACCGAATTCGGCAACAGTAATTTCGTTAAAGGTCAGGTTGCGTTCGGTCATGTCTGAAATGTTTTTGCCGTAGGTATCGGCATTAAGCGTTGGAATTCGTATAATGCCTGCGATACGTTTTTTATATTGTGCGTACACTTTGAACTCATCAAACGGCTTGCCGTTATCGTGTATCTTGCCTTTGTGTTCGTTCAGCCATACCACCGCTTCGCCGTCTACGGCGTTCAACACCTGTACCAATCCTTTCAGACAGTCATCTCTTGCCTGTCCGCCGTTGAGTGGAACGTGCAGCACCAAACGTACACCTTCGGCAGCCAGTTCGCTGCCAACATCGTTTTCGGCAATATAGGACATGAGCGGTCCGAATGTTGCCGTACCGTTGTCCACAACACCGATGCCTCCTCCGTCAATCAGGCTGTCCATCAAACCGTCAAAATTGGATGTATCGATGGTTTGTGAGGTTTCGTCCAAAAGCTCAATGATTTTTGCATTGAGTGCAGCGTAGTTGGCCAGCGTGTGGTTGTTTGGATCGGTATCAAAACAATGCACCGTATCTTTCGAACGGTCGTGCAAGTATTGCGCCAAGAGCATTGCCACAAACGATTTACCGACACCCCCCTTTGCCTGAATTACAAGGTGTACTTCTTTCATTTTTAAACCTTTCTTTGCAAGAAAAATGGTTATTCACAAGAAAAAACCGCTTACTCAAACGGTTTTTCAGTTGCAAACAACTTGAAAAAAGCCGCACGCGGTATGCCTGACCACCTGCGGCAAACCGTACGAGAATTCCGCACGGGAACAGAAAATAAAGGCTATCTATTGGTTTACCCAACGCCCGCCGTCTTTCGGGTCGCCAATATAGCGGACGTTTTCGCCTGCCGTCGTCCATCCGTGTTGATGATAAGCCGTACAGTAAGCCGGCTTGGCATTCAACACTATGGCTTTTTTGACATTTTGACAAAAAGATTCTCCGCTTCGGCGGCTTGAGAAAGTATTGTTTTTCAGATTGCCGCATTCGCGCACAGTTACAATGCGCCGCATTACTCGGTTAAGCTCCGCAGCATCACAACGTCCCGCTCCGTTAGCTAGGGCATCAGTTAGCCCCGACATATCCTTTTCGCTGGAAGACGGACACATATTCAGAAAATCGCGGCGTGCTTCAATAGTACGGTGCATTTTTTTATGTCGAATAGAAAAATAGCGGTGTAACGAAGGATGGCACTCATTCGGACGTGTACCGCTTGATAAACATAAAATTGCTTCGCAAGCCAGTTTTTCATCGCCTTGCAGCAGCTCTTCTTTCAAACTGTTTTGAGCGACTGCGGCCAACGGAAAAAATACAGTTGCAGTTAAAACCGCCGTTAGTATTCTTTTCATGGTATTGCTCCTAATCATCAGATTTGGTTGGTAAAGATTGCTTTTCAAAGCAAAAAGACGGATAATCCAAGCACCCCTGCGAGATTATCCGTCTTGATTTTCTCCCTAGAAAACCGCTTTGGAAACAAAGCGGTTTTCTACTGCCACTTTACCGACTGAACCGTATAGCCCTTTTCCGACTGCACGATATTCAGACAAATATCGGCATCTCTGTTGAGCAAAAACAATTCAACCTGCCGTTCGGCTGCTTGTACCGTCGGATAAGTGCCAATAATCGATTGGGACACAGGCTGTAAAGGCTGTTTATAAAAAAACATGGTTGTCTCCTTTCCGTTCAAGAGGGATTTTCCAATTTGTCGAAAACGGCCTCCGCATAACCCGCTTGGCCGCTATCCTCACACCAATCTACAAACATCTGCCAGTTCTCGCCGAGAAAATCGGCCAACAGGCGTTTTTCAAAATCTTCCAACATAAAAGTCCCTTTTAGTTTTGGATAGGGGAAAGCCGTCTGAATAGGTTTTCAGACGGCTTCTGTTGCAGAGCTCCCATCTGCTCCCCGACACTGTTGCCGGTAGTCAGCCTTATCAGGGCAACACGAAAATAACGACAACGGGCTGATAAGACCCGAAACCGCGATTGTTCAAGGCTGCCGCTACTGCTAATTGATTCACGGCCAAAGTGCTTGTACAGGACATCACACACGCTACGGTATCGTAACCGCTCAGTCTTTTGTACTTCAGCCGCTGAGTTGCTGTCCCGTCTGATGACGGTAGAGAAAAAAAGGCTGTCTGAAACATACTTTCAGACGGCCTTTGCCATAGGCGGACATTTCACTGCCCGTGTTAAGATTTGATTTCCACATCTTTTCTCTTCACAAATAGGAAATGCCCATGAAACCCGAATGGATAAGCCTGATATTGTCAATTTTTGCAGTGATGTTTACCTATGTAGGCTACCGCCACCAAGTCAAACCAAGCATTAAAATAATTGCCGTAATCAGTGGAAATGATGCCGATACGGTTGTTATTGAGCTGAAAAGGCTTAAACACGGCTATCATTTTTACAGGGCAGAAACCATCAGCCCCGAGACATGTCTGATTTATGATTACGGTGAGGGAAACTATACACCACATATACCATTACACCTGATTCATAGCCGAATGCTGGAATTGAATTACTGGATAAATCCCGAATCTGACAGGTCAGGAGCATGTCGTTTCTGGTTTACTGTTTCCAAAAACGACAAAGGCCGAAGCCTCAGATTGTGCTTCAAAAACGCATTATTCCCGTATAAATCAAGCAGTGTGATACCTATTGGCAGCGAGGGCTTGACTGTCATTTGAGTTCACGCCAATAAATGAAATTATCTGCGCAATGGTAGGCTGTTTTCCCATATTCACCGTTAATCGGCGTACCACCCCATTGTTCAACAATCTTGCAACGATGCCGTGTTACAAAGCTCTCCCACTCTTTCTGCTCCCTCCAATCCTCCACAAAAGAGAGCAGAGCAAGAGTAACCGCCCAATACAGCACGCAGGCAGTCAAATGCTGTTCGCCGGAAAGCCTCCAACGGATAAGGAAAAGTAACCAAGCAAACCCTATACCGGCTGCCAACCATGAACTATAATAGGCGTAATTATAAAAGCTATTGCCCATTTCGCCCTTCCAAAAAATACCTAACCATCCGCCGCTTCATTTCCGCAAACTCTTCCGTTCCACGCTCCTCGCCGATGAATTCGATGAAGTCATCAAACGGCATTCCGTCTACTTCTAAAATCAGGCCGTCTGAAAGTTTTAATTCACCAATAACCCACAACGAATGACGGCCATTAGAAGAAAACGGATCACCTCCGTATTTTCGCGCTTCTTTTTTGACAAAAGCCCAATCATCGGCAATTTTGCTATCCGTCCAGCCCATTTTTTTTAAAATATAATATTCGGCCAACTCAAGCGTATCGAATAAACCATAACGGTTCCCGTCGTAAGACACAAAATACTTGGTTTCCATGTTTACTCCTAAAACGAACGTTTCCGATATAAGTATCGTTTGGCAGGCGATAGTCGAGCCACAATATCAATCGGCGTAAATTCCAGTTCCACCAGCCCTTTACGACTTGCTGCTATCAAGCAGCGGCGTTTCTGACGGTCTTTCGGGTCTTCACGATTGGCAGAAACAAATTTCCTGTATGACAGAACACGCAACAACTTGTATTCGTCCCATTTCCGTTGCCACATCATCAACTCCTTTTAAAAAAGCTCCTACACAGAAGCCTGCTCAACCGAACAGGCTTGAATGTATGAACAGTATTTAGGCTGTCATTATTTCAACCCAAGTAAACTGCTTATAACAGAAACTATTTTGGAAGCCCGCCCTTGTGCAGGCTTCCTTAAATCTATCCGCAGGCTATACCGAAAGCGGCAGGGAAACTGCGTTGGGGCTTGTCCTTAGATTAACCCCTTCATCGGGGATACGCCCCGATTGAAATTACGTTCAACTGCCGCCTGTTCACGGACGCTACTGCGCTACCCGTATGCACGGCATTTTTTAATTTGGCAGGTTGAATGCTGCCCGCAACCATTGATACGACTTCGCCAAAACAGATGAAGGCTTTGGACGGCTGCTGCGCTGGTCGGATTGTTAAAGAGCTTTGATAGATGTAGTATATTTCAAATACACAAATATGTCTACAAATAATCTACAAAACACTATCAAAACAACTTACTCCTTTGAATAATAAAGAAATTATCAACAAAAAACCTGACAACAGATATATCTGTTGTCAGGTTTTCCGCTTATTTTAAACTATATTAAGTAAAGCTACGTTGAAGTTGGATTACTGCACCAATAATAATCATATCATCGGGCATGGATTCGGGTTCGCTGGAATTGTACTTTAGCCAATATTGATTTTTCAGGTCAACAAATAAACGTGCCACCACTCCACGACCAGCGGCGGAAAGTACAAGAATGAAATATCCATGTTTTTCATTGATATTTGGATCAATGGTTAGTAGGTCATTTTTAAATATGCCCTCATCACGCAAATCATCATTAGAGACACGAACTAAAAATGGTTTTAGAAAGTTTTTCTGAGAAACATCCTCTAAGTTAATAACTTGTCTGCTACTCTCAGCAACATGGTTAAGCGAAACGTCCCCAAAGTTATTTCCGCCTACCTGTATATGAGTTGCGTTATTATTTATAATTTGGTTTTGATAAGGCAATGGATAATTACACACTTCTGAAATTTTCAGCATAACGTCAAAAGTAGGTTTATTTCTCCCTTTTTCAATTGCAGAAATACTTCCCTTACCTGAAAAACCAACTGCTTCGGCCAACTCTTCCTGTGTCAGATTTGCTTGTCGTCTAGCGTTTGTTGTCCATTTAGCCAAATCGTAATGCATAGAAGAAAAATCCTAAATTATTCAATTCTATACATGAGTTTTAGCATTGTCGTACCTGTTTTATTGACTAATTTGTACATTTAAAATACACTATAACTTTTAAATGTAGAGAATTAAAATGCAAAATGCAATTCTATGTGCAGTACATTTCATTGGTAGCCAAGCTGCGCTAGCGCGAAAGTTGGGGGTACAACGATCAACAGTTAATAGTTGGGTAAAGGGTAGAAACAAAATACCTCCAGATGTTGCTGTCAGAATAGAAAAGTTAACTGATGGTGCTATCAGAAGACAAGACTTACGTCCTGACTTGTATACTTAAAAGCAATGCACGTCCACACCCTAACCGCCACTCTAAACCGTGAATTCGCTGCCGTTTACCAAGAATTTGCGGAATTGTGTCGTGGCAATCTGCCCGCCGCCTCGCTGCTGTCCAAACTGCTATATTGGACAGGCGTGGCCGAATCTACGCCTGAAAAATGCGGTTGGATTTACAAATCCGCTGCCGATTTACGGCGTGAATTAGGATTAACACGACGCGGTTACGAGAAAGCGCGCAAGCTGTTGGTAGGTGAATTAGGCGTTATGCAGTACCGCAGGGGTGGTGTTCACGGCGTAATGCACTGGCGTATAGAACTGCCTGAGCTACTGAAACAGGTTTATGAAAAAGTCAAAAAACAACCTGTTCCTCAAAACCTACCCCAACGTCAACGCGATAAAGACGGCTGGTGGCTTGAAGAATACATTCCGGCGGATTTGTGGAATACGTTTTTAATCATGAGAGAAGCAGAAGGCAAACCCGCATCTGCCAAATACAAGGCCAAGCTGTTTCAGCAACTGAAAGTTTTACGGAAAAAAGGAGCAGACTTAAGTATCGTTATACAGGCATCTATCAACAATAAATCAGGCTTCTTTACCATTCCAACCGAACACTGGCAGGAAATCAACGCAAAGAAAACGCAACAAGAACAGGCAGAGAAAACGCGAAAAGAATTTCAAGCCTATCTGAAAGCCAAGGAACAGGAAGAAGAGGCGAAACGCTCTTCGACTGACCCTCCTGACAAGGCATATGGCCAAAGTATGTTGGACAAACTGAAAAATCAGCTCAAAAAGCAAAAATAACCGGATTGCACGACACAGACACGATGTGAGAGACCATCGTGCTTTTTTTTTGCCTTTAAATTTAAAAAAACTTTAAAAAACCGACAGGCCATTTGTAATGGCTATTATCGCAGGGTAAATCTGAAATCGGCCGCATTTTTCAAGCCGACCCCGCCGCCGATAACGTTGATTTTCAGAAAAACAGGTTGTTTTGCTCTTTATCAGGCATAAAAAATAATCCTTTAAAAACATATCTTTGTACATTTCGGACAAAGTACACTGTACAAAACGGGCAAAGTTCTTTGCTCAAAAGGGGCAGACACTATACAAAAAATACTTCAAAGAATACGTCATACAGTTCATGGGGCAATCCAGCCCCGACTGGCCGTCTGCGTTTCTTTTTCCCGAAGGTAATACGGTGGCTGACTTGAGTAAAAAATAAGCAGACTGTTTTCCAAAAGGAAAATATCCGCTTATGGAGAAAAACAACCGCTTTATCCACAAAAAAAGGGGATAAGGGAGAGATTGGCCGATTAAGTCAAATCTTTAACGTCAATATCATCTGGCTGTTGAAATTTTCTTTTGCCTACACGAACATTATGCAGCCGCCCAATACGTTCTGCTTCCTGTTCATCGATTTTAATTTGAGTAACCGGAATACCGGCCTGCCCGTCATCTGCCGAATGCGGTTGAACAGAAGCAGGAACCGGCCGTGGCTTGGAATTTTCCGCTTGCTTCTTGCATGAACGAATATAGCGGTTTAACCATTGCTGGCTGACCTTAACCCCTTTCATTTCTTCCAAGAACCGGACAATGATTTTGTCCGAATAACCTTGCTCTTTCAGTTCTAGAATTTCTGCCTGATACGGCTCTAGCACAGATGTTTTTTTCTGCTTGTCTGCCAACTGATGCTTGGCCAAGAAAATTTCAATATCGTTCATTATCGTTCCAAGTAACAACCATTAACGCCATGATACAACAACATACAATACATATCAACTAATTATAAACTAGTTACAACCATAAATAACAATATTGTGAAACGTTTATAACCGTTTATAAATAATTATAAACTAATAAATAAACTGTCTTTTACAATCATTTGAAACCAATTGACTATCAAATCTACAACTAGATACAATATATTTACAATAGTAAATAGCCATCATACAACCTTAATACAGTACGATACAATAATCTACCACAGGATATAAACCACACACGATGCGGACTTTCTTTGGAAAACTACGATTTGGAAACATAGGAGAGATAATAACTAAGAACGCAGGATAGGCTTTCGCCGACAAAAAACGCCCTAAACCGTTTTTTGGTGTTCTGCCTGTCAGCAGAAACGCCGCAAGCGGCTATTATGGAAATTTCAAAAGGGAGAAAGCTGTCCATTTGCAGTAACTTCTAAACTTATGTACAATAATCCGTACATAATTTGAAAATGGAGAATTCATCATGGATGTAATGAGCTATACCGCTTTTCGTGCCGAGCTTGCGGGAACCTTAGACAAGGTTGTAGAAAACCACAAACCCGTTTTGATTACCCGACAAAACGGCAAGCCCGCCGTAGTCATGAGCTTGGAAGATTTTCATGCGTATGAAGAAACGGCTTATTTGACAGCAAGTCCTAAAAATGCCGAACGGTTAAACCGTGCTGTTGAACAAATCCGTCAAAACCAAGCAATCCGCCATGAATTGATTGAATCATGATCTTGGCTTGGGCAGATACTGCTTGGGAAGATTATCTCTATTGGCAAGCGGTAGATAAAAAGAATTTGAAGCGCATCAATTTGTTAATCAAAGATATTCAGCGTAATCCGTTTACAGGCGTGGGCAATCCTGAGCCGTTAAAACATAACTGGCAGGGTTTTTGGTCTCGGCGTATTGATCTAGAACATCGGTTGGTTTATCAGATACGCGATGAAATGTTGTTTATTGCTCAATGCCGCTACCATTATTCGTAAAGGCTGTATGTAATACGGACACCGTCTGAAAACAAAAAAAGCCTGCGGCCGCATCCCAATTCAGGAATGCGGCCGCAGGCTTTTCACGGTCGGTAATCAGCGTCCTATTTCATCGTTTTGCTGTAGTATGGAAAGGTTTTTGGGCGATTGTTGCTGTTGATGCTGATTTTGCATCAGTATAGTATGCAGTTTGTCGTACTGCTGCTGCATACGGGTATCGTAACCTGCATCGGCAAGCTGTTGTGCGAGCTTGGAAATGTCCTTTGCTTCCGTTTTCATTCCTGCTGCATAGAGCTGTCGGGCAAGCGTTTTATAGCGTTTAAGCAGAGCGGTACGGGTAACTTGGCTTTTGTCCTTATAGAGATTGACAGGACGTTGTCCGGCTTTGACAGCATTACCCAGTGTGTGCAGTTTGGCAGCAGTAATATGAGAATGCGGACGGTATTGTTCAGGCTGTTTTTTATGTTGTTCGTTCAGCCGTCTGTCAATGGCCAATACGGTACCGTTATGTGCTTTCGGAGTTTTACCCCTGTGTTGGCGGCGGGTAGCCGCACATTGTATGCCTTCGTCGCGCAGTTTTTCGGCGAATCTGACGCGCCATTCAAACAAATCGTTCTTGCGCGGATTGATACGTTGTCCCAAATCATCGCGCATCAATACGCATAAATGGACGTGCGGATGAGGCGGTTCGTTGGGATTGTCTGATTCGTGATGCAGACCGAACGCATACTGGTGTCCCTTGAACTGTTCTGCGGCAAATTCGCGGGCGGCATTCAATACAGCCTGTGGTGGTGTACCTGCTGGCATGGACAGTACGATATTTAAGGCTTCGCGATGTTTGGTTTCTTCATCGATACCGAATGCGTTCCGCCAAAAATCAAGCTGCTTTTTCACTTCTTTTTTTCCGTTTAGTTTGTCACCGTTTTGGTTTTCCAATTTCACTTTGCCATTACGCGATACATAATCGAGATGGTTTCGTATGCCTTTCATGCCTTTGGAGTTTTGGCTGTGCCGTTTGGGGATTTTAACCATTACTTCGGGATGTTTGCGGGCGGCCGCACATAGATTGGCCAGTGCAGTTCCCTGTTTGAGCGGTTTTTTGGCTGAACCGCCGAACAGGGAATTTTTTCTGCCTTGTACGGCACGAGTATCATATTGCAGAAACCATTTGTCTAAATTGTGATTTGTCGGCATGGATTTTCCTTTGTGGATAAGAAAAAGGCTGCCTGAAACTTTTTCAGTTTCAGGCAGCCTTTTGTTTGTAGTGATTACGGCATAAATCGATCTTCCTGTCGTTGTCGGTGTTGGCGGATGATGTTACCAACCTGTTTGATGTGGCCGTTAATTACGGCTTCCAAGTTACTGATATATCGGGCAGTCAACGATGCACCTTCCCCTGCATTCAGATGACGGGCAATTTGGTTGAGATTACGGCCGATGGCACCGAGTTGTACATTGGACTGGTAAAGGGCGGTTATCTCACTGTCGGTAAGAATGGGGTGGCTTTCCATGTATTCGGCCAAAATATACAAGGCACGGCGGTTGGCCGACATTTTTCCCTGCTCTGCGGCCGTGGTCAGATAGGCAGCCAAAGGTGGGGGCAGTTTCAGTTCCAGCCGCATTTTGCCTTGCGGCAATGGTTCGGACGACATATCCTTACCGCCCTGATCCAAGTCGGATGACCACTCTTCGCTAAGCAAGGATTTCAGGGTATTTTTAGCCAGCAGGGAAACACTGGCTTTGCCGTATTTTTGCTGGGCGAGTTGGCGTAGGGCTGCTGTTTCCGCATGGCTCAAACCGAATACGCGGATAGGTACATTATTTCTGTCCATGAAATTCTCCCAAAATAAGACTGCCTGAAACCGTTGGTAGATTTCAGGCAGCCTTTAGCATCAGCGTTCTATATCCATATCATCATTACTGCGGGTTGGTGTCATAGTGCGGGTATTGTCCCGTTGCTGTTCTGCAACCGTAGGGGCGGGCATATCCAGCTTGGTACCGTTCATTCGTTTCTGCATCGATGTATAGAAATGAAGTATGGCAGTGTCGCGGTTTTTCTGCGGCATTCCCGATATGGCATCCGTAAAATCACGCTCATGGTCAGCCAAGCGATTCTTGGCGGTTTTGGACAATTTATCTGCTTTAGACAGATAAGCCGCTTTTGCCGCTTCCAGTTCGTGATTGACCGCCACAGGCCGTGTTTTGTGTTTGGCCGGGTCGGTTTCGGGTTTCGGCATTCCATGCTGCCTGTTTGCCGTCTGTGCGGCAAAGGTTTCTGCCTGATTGGCTTCTACCGTTTCCGCAGGTGTATCAGCCCGCATTTTCAAGGTTTCGGCTTTGGAACGGAAACGTGCCGTTTTATCAGACAAAACGGGAGATTGTGCGAGAGCAGCAGTTTCAGGTTGTTTGGCTGAGATTTCGCGCTTTGCCGCGTCCAGATTTGAAACTTCCGTACGAGCATCTGCTTTATCCTTCTCTGGTTGGATTCGGGTTTCTATACTGTTGCGTTCTCGACTTTCTCGCAACTGGTCACGCAAGGTCAAATCATCCCAGTTCGGTTTGTAGCCAGTACTTGCAATACCTCGCAATTCCGCCTCCAGCCACATTTGGCGTCTGAAATCATAGCTACCTGCAATATTGATACTGTCCCAATTTTTTACCTGTGCGGTGTCCAGCATATCACTGATGGTTTGCGGGTCATTTTTGGCAGTTTTAATTTTTGCACCTTTATCTTCAAATATTACGGTTTCGGCATTGTTAATATCGAGATATTTACCCCGTACCCTGACATAACGTCCGGACAATCCTGCGGCGGTGGCATAATCCAAACCAAGTACGGGCTTGGATTTAGAAAACAAGGCATACCCCTGTTCCGTTTCCTGTCCGACGGTCATGGTACTGTCAACCGTTCGGTTTTCGCCTTTAGACGGTCTGTCGTTTTGTTGCACTTCCGTATTTACGGTTTGGGCTGTTTTCTCCTGCTGTATTTGTTCTCCTGCCCGTGCGCGTTGCAAGTTGGCCTGAGCTTCATCAAATGTAATGATTTCCCTCTCGGGTGTATTCTGCATTTGGCGACTGTATTCAATAGTATTAGAAACAGCCAAATCGTTTGCCGATGTAGCTGCTGGCCTGGTTTCATTTATTAATCCATTACGTTCAGGTTCTGGGCGTTGATGTAAATCGTGCTGATAGGCTTCGTTCATACCGCCATAATGATGACCTGTGCTAATAAAGTTATTACCCATTTGTAAGGCAGCAGCAAAATTATTCAGGTGTTGATAGGGATGATTGGATTGTCCTACTTTGGGAATAAGGCTAAAGTCGTAATCCAATTTTTGAGTATTACCATCGGGAAAATTTTTAAATTGCCCAATAATTTCTGCGGAATAGTCTGCGAACTTTTTTTGTCCCTTTTTAAATGCGAAAAATTCACCACGTTCAACATCCTTAAATGTAATATGAAAGCCTGCATCATTTGCTTGTTGTTCAAATTGTGTCATTAACTCTTGCGTTAAAACACGACGATCATCTGCAATAGGAGGATATGATGTTTTAGATAACTGATTTTCCATGATGCTTTCCTGTTTGGTTTCAGTTTGGTTTTCCATATGATGCTCTTGCTCGGGCAAGAAAACGGCCTCTTGGTCTGCGGCTATCGGGTCGGTTGTAGGTTTCGGCATCCCGTGCTGTTTGTTGGATATTCCCTCTAAAACCATCTGTCCTTGCTGTTGCCGAACTTGCAACCACTCATCTGCCTGTTTCAGTAAGGCATCAAAGTCATTGCCATAGGCATAATCCACAACTTGATCCCACTCGTGAAACGAAACCATGAAATCGTGAGCTTCTTTGTAAACAGATGCACCACCGTAGTTTTTAAACGCACCATCAATTTCTACCCTATATGCATCTTTTTCTATTGACTTTTCTGCTTGAAAACGTCCGAAACTTGCATGACGACTTTCAATATAACTGACAAAACCACGCTGTTCGGCTTTGCTATTGAACTCGGCAAGTTTGGCTTCGGTCAGTGGTACGCGGGCTTCCCAATCGTCCGCGTTTTGACGAGCTTCATCATCATGCTCGGCATAACGGGCATAAGGGTTATCGGATGAATAGGATATATCGGTCGGTTGCTGTGTCATATTTTGCTCCTGTGAATGCGAAACCGCCGCTTCCTGTTCGGTAGCGGCGGCTGAGGATATTTCGGGTTTTAAGGCTTTGGGGCGTGTTTGCTGCCCTGCGGCTAGGGGTTGAAGCGGTTCATTTCTACCAGCAATTCCCTGAAGTCTTGCATCTAAGGGTTCGATTGTTGGAACTTTTTCAAGCAGTCTCTCCGTTGTTCGGACAAAATCAGCACGGACACGTTCCAATCCAGCCAAATAGTGCAGGTCGTTGAAATCGCTGGGCAGGTTTTCACGGTTTTTACTGTCGTTCCATACGCCGAATTCTGCCTGATAACGCTGAACCATCTCAGGGCTGAATTCGGGCATCACGATACGGGCGCGGCTGCCCAATACGACTGCCGCATTTGTAGCAGCAGCCAAACCGCCGCCCGACGGGTCATTGTCGGCCGCCAGTATCACAGTTTGGTTTTCAGACAGCCTTTGCGCCATGTTTTCGGCGATGCGTACCATATTACCGCCGTCGAAAGCGATAACCACAGGTAATCCCGTTGCTTTGCGGATGCTGGCGGCCGTGGCAAAACCTTCTGCAACGACAATGCCTTTGTGTGCTTCTTTATCCAAGTTTCCGAGTACGGCATAACTTCCACTTTTCTGACCGCCTTTCAAAAAGTGTTTGCCGCCGTTTTCATTTATGGTCTGTACGGAAACCAGTCTGCCGTTCTGCCAAAGCGGAATAACCAACTGTTTCTGCCCTTGGTATTCGTTTTGTCGGATATTGCGGACTAAATCCGCGTCGGCGATACCTTTCTTTTGCAAGTATCCGTGTGATAAATCTACGGTCATATCGGCGTTTTTCCAAATACCGTAGGCACGCTTGGCCGCTTGTGCGTGTCTTTCCGCCTGCTCTTCGGCCGCCGCTTGTACACGGGCGTGCTGTTCGGCTTCACGGGCGGCAAGCTGTTCTTCCGTAGGCGGAATGTACGGCCTGTCAGGGCGATAACCGTTATCTCGAGCAAGTTTAAACAGAGTAGCGGCAGTAATGCCGCCTGCTTTCGGAGTGGCGGACTTCCAAGTGGATTTTGCGATACTGCGGTTGTAACCTTCCCCCTGCCGAGACCATTCGTCCCACAACTCGAAACCGTTTTCGCCTAATGCGTCTTTGATGGCAAAGGCCATCGGATACCAGTCATCATGGCCGGACGGCGTAGCAATATAACTCAATGCCGCACGGACTTCTTCGTAGGTGGGTTCGGGGTAATCATGTTTTGATGCTGCCATAGCACTTCTCCAAAAGAAAACCTGCCTGAAAACATTCCGTATTCTCAGGCAGGCTTTTAGCCGTATCAATCGTCTATATTGTCAAACAAACCGCCGCCATTTTCGGCTGCGCTGTCGGCGCTCTCTTCATCTGCTTCATCGGCAAACGGCATTCCGCCTGATACGTCTTCAGCCAAAATATTGCGTACCGTCGGCATCATTTCCAGCTTCCAATCGGAATACAATATCTGTCCAAGCATGACTGCGGTTTCGGGGTCGGCTATCAGGTCGGTAAATACCTGTGCCAGTTCCTGTTTGTTTCCGTATTCGGACGGATGGGTATCCGCTACCTGCTCCTGCGGAATGGTCTGCGGCGTGTCATCGTGCTTTTTCAGGCCGCCTGAAACAAAGTGCAGTTCGGGAACGTGCGGTATCGGCCTGCCTGCACGTCCTTTGAGTGCAGGGTCATCGTAATAGCGGATTTTATCAGCATAAATCGGCCGTGATGCCGCCATGTCCAAAATACACTTATCCATCGGCATCTGCTTGATTTCGCTGTCGTACATTAAAGCACGTTTTTGATCGCTCACACTTTGACTGCGGCTCGTACCTTTGCCTCGGCTGCGTGAAACCGATTTGGATTTAACCGTTTCGTTGCCTAAAATTTTGCTGTACTCTTCCGCTTCCGTCTGATCGCGCGGTGTGAACAGGGCGCGGGCGGCGAAGTTGGTAAAGAAAGTACGGGCATTTTCTCGGCCATACACGGCTTCAATTTGTGCAGGGGACTGGGCGATAATCATCATCCGTAAACCGTAGCCTGCCACATAGGAAACCCCTTCCATAATTGCAGGTACGTTTCCCAATGCCGGAAATTCGTCCATCAGCAGCAGACACTGGAACGGCAGTTTGGTCTTGCCCGTATCCGGGTCAATATTGTTTTCAGGCAGCCCTTGGGCAACATTGACCTGTATAAGCTGGCTGAAAAACAGGTTGGTCAGTCGGGAAAAAGTAGAAGTTTCGGTCGGATTGATGCCGATATAAATCGTCATTCGCTGGCTGCGGAGGTCGTCTAGGCGGAAATCGTCGCCTGATGTGGCCGTTTCCACAACAGGGTCTAAAAATATCCCCAAAGGCGCGGTCATGGTAGCCAAAATATCGGCATTGGTTTTGGCATTGCCGCTGGCAAAACCACCCAGCAGGGTTTGACAGGCATCCGAAAGCGGCCTGCCCGTCCTGTTACGTCTGTCCAGCTCGTCCTTGATCCATTCGGTCAGGCCTTTACCGTTTTTCGGACTGGTCAGGCGGTACAGATAGGACAAGGTACTGCGTTCCCGATAGTCTGTATCGCGGTTTTCACGCTCATCTTCGGTTTCCAGCATAAAAAGTGCCAAACCGACAAACAGTTTACGGGCGGATTCCACCCAAAAACTGCTGTTGCCGTCACCGCTGCTGCTTTTGGTACTCATCGGCAGCATAATGGCTGCCATATTGCTGATGTCTTTGTACATAAACAGCGGATTGCGCGATACATAGCTGAACGGATTCCAGCGGTGGCTGCGCAACCCCTTAATCAGTTTGGCCTGTTTGAACAGTCTTTCAGTATGAGCGGTATCGCCCGAATCAAAATCGGCTTTGCTCATTCCCGGCATCAAACCGCCCGGATTGAACAGAAAAATTTTCTGTCCGACGCTGGCACGATAGCCTGCCGTCAGCAGAAAGTTTTCAAATTTCGGGTCATAGATTGCCATACTGTCGCGGTAATGCAGGCAGTTCGGAATAATCAGTGATACACCCTTACCCGCACGGGTACGGGCGGCAACGAAGAGGAATTCATTACCAACCCAACGCAGAAACCTGCCCCTGTATCTGCCCAACAATAGGCTGGGCAGCGGCAGAGGCTCGGACGGTTTATGCTTTTCGGGCGGTTTCAGCAACCCTGTTTTGGCTATTTCGGCAGTATTGGCAAAACGTGCCGACCCGTGCAGTTCCCGCTTCGGTTTCATAAATAAAGCCGCCAGTATGGCGGCAAGCGGGACGGCAGCAAGTAGCAGGGCAATGGCAGATGTAGCCTGCAAAGGAAAAACCATGTTTTCAGGCAGCCTGTCGTAATATGGCCAATAGCGCGGCAGCATCAATACGGACGGCGCACTTTTCAGAGACAGCCAACGGGTAAACAGCCAAGAGGCAAGATACAGGCCGCCTGCTGCGGCAAAAGGAGTAAGACCCAAACCGAACAGGACGGCGGGCAGTTTTTTTGTGTCTGACATATCTGTTTTTCTCCATAAAAGCGGTTCAGGCCGTCTGAAAAACGTAGCGCATAGGCTGTCAGCCCAAATATGCCGCCGCGCCGCCGTCTCCGGTGTCTCTTTCCGAGACTTCAGACTGTTTGGCCGAGATGAATTTCACTTTATTGCCGCGTACTTCATACAGGGTACGTTCACTACCTTGCTTATCGGTAAAGTGTCTTGACCAGATGCTTCCCCAAACCGATACACAGTTGCCTTTTTTCAAATATTGCATGGCAAATTCGGCGGATTTTTCGCGCAGCAGTATGGAAAACCATTCCGTGTGTTCTATCTGTTCTCCGTTTCTGCCACGCCGCTTTTCGTTAACGGCCAGCGATAATTTGGCATGAGCCGTACCGTCGTTAAAATAACCGCCTTCAGGGTCGCTCCCGAGAAAGCCCATCAGGTGCAGGGTGTTGTCGTATGGCATAATGAAACCTCTCTCAAATGTTGGTAAGGAAAATGAATGGATGATTGGAATGAACTGGATGCGGCGGATGTAGGCCAACTGTTTGTTGAAAAAATGCTCGATGAAATAGACAGTCTGCGAACGGAACTGTATGAGATACAACATGCAATCCGTATAGAGCAGACCTTGCAAGCAAAGCGCAACAAACTATTTGGCGAAACAATGCTGTTGTCGGTTCTGTTACTGAGATATATCAAAGATGAAAATGAATCAGACCTGGCCGCCGCAGAAACAAAATTGAAACAGCTTATTAAAGAATCAGAGGTATTTGAAACCCAATGCTCAATGTCTGCCGAAGTTTGGAGGGAGTTGGTCGAAGCCTGCGGCAAGATGGCAGATACCCGAGTATTGAAGAATCTGAGCAAACCGTCAAAAAACGCAGATTGACTAGTGTCCGGTCAGCAACTGTTCTGCCTTCGGATACAGTTTGTCCCGCAAGGCATTGTTATAAGCGCAAGCATTTTCAGGCAAAGAAAAATCCAAACCTTCGCGAACGGTTAGGTAATATTTAACCAATATCGTCTTATCTTCTTGGCTGTATGCGGCTTCAGGAATAAAGCCAAAACGTAGGAAACCGTCAAATAATTGTTCGGTTTGAGAGAAGAAAATATTCATTACACATATCCTTTGGATTGTTTTCAATAAATAAAACCGCACTCAGGCGGTTTTATTTGCGCTCGTTTTGTCTGAACTCGGCAGGATCAATGGGATTCGTGTCCCACCACAATCCCTTGCGGGCAGATTTGGCCACCGTTTCATCTGCCTCATACGTACTGCCGTATCGGCGGTATGCCCATGCGTAGCCGTCTTTGACCATTTGCCGGTTCACGTTCAGGCTGCCTGAAAACACAACGGCAACTGTGCGGCCATAGCGGTCGGTATCGGTAACGTCGAGCATGACCGTTTTGCCGTACACCAAGTCTGACAAATGCTGCTTGGCTTTCTGCCCGTAGGCTTGGGCTTTTTCGGGTGCGTCTATACCGTGCAGACGCACTTTGATTTGCCGTTTCTGTTCGGTCAGGCAAGTAAGCGTATCGCCGTCCGAAATGCCAACAATACGACAGGAAACTGTTTGTTCTTCCGCAGACGGACGAATCGCCGACGGCTCTCCGAACAAGCTCCAATCGCAGGCAGCGGACAGTAGAGCAACCGTCAACGAGACTACCGAACGGCGGCAGGATTGGACACGGAATTTCACAGCATATCCTGTTCCGCCGCTTTCAGGCAGTCTGAAAAATTGTTCTGCAATGCCAATGCGTGCAAAAGCGCATACAGGGCATCGTTTTCGGCGGCGGACAACGGCGGTAAGGATTCAAGCAGTTCGCCTGACAGAGTTTCCGCAGCCGCACCATAGCGGCCGTTTTGTTTGGTCAGCCGGATGCGGACGTTGTAGGTTTTGACGGTTTCCATATCATGCTCCCAATCGTTTGTGTCCTGCTTGTCCAAGCGGTATATCCAACCGTACACCGTCGGCAGCATCATGCCCTGCCCAATAATCTCCGAGACCGATGTTGGTTTTAATATCGCGTGTTTTGGCTTTTTTCATCACGCCGTATTTTTCGCTTTTGTAGCGTGCGAGCAGTTCGGTCTCCGCTTCGGTACGGGCAAATTCGTGTACGGTATCCGAAACGTTCGCTACCCAGCCTTCGCAGAATTTGTCGGCACGGGCGGTTTTGTTTTTGCCGATGCGTACCCGAGACAATTCTGTTTTCATGTATCCGCGCCGTGCGGTTTTGAGTTGGCGCAGCAAAACTTCGTAGGCATAGGAAGCCAGTTCGGGGCGGCCGTTGATACCGCAAAAGACAAATCCACTGCCCGTAGCAATTTTGCGGTGCCACCGTTCGCAACCGAACGCACGGGCGCAAAGATGAACCAAATTCCAATGCCATTGAGGTACGGTCAGCGGCGCACGGGTGTAGTGTTCGGTAACTTCCGCCAGTTCCACATCCGAAGCGGTCAGACCGTATTTGTCCATCAATATTTGTGCGTGCCTGATGGCTTGTGCCGCTTCGTATTCGTTGGAAGACTTACCCAAAGCCAAGCATTTTTTGATTCGCTGCAATGCTGATTCTTTATCCATAATATGGCTCTCTTAAAATTTGAAAAAAAGATGCAAGCCCTTATGCTTTACCGCGTAGAGCCTGATACTTTTCCACCGGATCGAAATACAGTTCAGTCATATAGGTACGGTGGAAAAAGCACACTACGTCAATTGTGGTACGCACGGTGTTGAGTATGTATTCATAAGGCATGGATTTTCCCGCAGGAGATTCCATTGCCAGTTGTGCGATGCGGTAATGTACGCTCCGGGCATCATTGGCGTGGACAGAAGTCAATCCGCCCGGATGTCCGGTATTAAGTGCCGACAGATAATCCCATGCTTCATCGCCGCGAAGTTCGGTCAGCAGGATACGGTCGGGTTTGAGCCGCATGCAGGCGGCGATGATTTGTTTGGCCGTAATATGCTCTTTGTAGAACAAGTGCGCATGGTTGGGATGATTGGGTGTATTCAGTTCGTGCGTGTCTTCAATTGTGATGAGACGGGTGTTGTTCGGAATCATGTCCACTAGGGCTTTGGTAAATGTGGTTTTGCCCGAACCCGTGCCGCCGACCATGCAGATGTTGAGTTTCTGTTCAATCGCAATTTTGAAAAACGTTGCCAAATCGCGGTTGGCTTTGGCTTCCAGCATTTGATACTGCCAAGATGCCAGCGGTACGTCATGCGGCAGTTTCATTTTGTCGCACACATCTCTGAACCGCGAACCGTCTATTTCAATACCGTTATCCGTACTGTTGGCATTTCCGTAGCGCGAATAATCGGTAAAGCCTTGCAGTCTTCCGCTATCGATGTAGCCGTCTAAAGAAAAACGGCTGGTAGAGGGTTTTCTGATGGCAAAAACAGCAGTACGATCTTCACAACTGGGTGGCAACATGATATGCCCGCGCTCACCGTGGGGTAAAGTTACCGAATGGATGGGGTTTGCAGTAGAAATATGCTTGCCATTCAAATTGCATAGCACATTGGCCAACTTGTTGAGCCTGTCCAAGGATAATTCGGGAGCATCCAAACGCTCGACACCGAAACTGCCCTCTACAAACATTTCAAATGGGCGGTTTATCATAACTTCGGTCAACCCTTCTCGAGCAAGCTGTTTGCTAATACCGAGGTTATCCAAAAAATTCAGGGCTGAAGCATCTGCCTTGATAGTGTTATTGTTCATTTTCGTTCCAGTAAAATATCGTGCAAACTGAGCCACTCTCCGTTTATCTGGCTCATTTTTAGACCACAACTGTGGCTCAGTTTTGGAATGGAATTGACACCTATTTTCTAGGCTCAGTCTATGGAATTAACAGTGCCCATAAAAAAGCAGTCTGAAAACACTTCAGACTGCCTAAATCAGCTTGTTGCAAAACAAGTTAATCTGTGGGCAATATCGACGTTTCCAAAGGATTAACACGCTCATATACCCTGCTGAAATCAACATCACGGGCAACAATGATGTTAATTCGGCTACCTTGGTTTACATAGCCTGTCGGCGGGATATTAATACTGTTTTTCAAGGCTTCTGTCGCCATGTCCTGTGCGGATTCCGACGTAGTATCAAAATTGAAAGTCTGACCTTCGCCATGACTATTTCGGCGGTTGGCGGCATAATCGCCCAAGTCGCCAATCAGACTAATCATGACTGCACCGCCGAAACGTTGCCAAAAATGATTATTGACCCGTGCACCGATGCCGGCTTGGCCAAGCTGTCCCGCAGCAGGGCTGGCCAAAGAAACTCTTACGCCGTACGGTGTTTCCGCCTCATTCCAAAGAGCAAAAACCCGCGCTTGGCCTTGAAGCAGCGCAGCAGTCTGCTCACCCGTAATTTTGGTTCCGCGTTCCAGTAACAGCACTTTGCCGTTGGCAGAGTAAACATCTTTATCTACGATACAACGTGTAAAGCCGGGTTGGGTGGTAACGATTTTAGTCTGCATGGTGCAGGAAATATTCGTACCTTTGGCCAACAGGTAGTCGCCAGACGGGCTTCGTGATGCTTGTACAGATGCGGTTGACGTGGGATTTAACTTGTCCGCAAAACTGCCTTTTTGCAGCGTATCTCCATCTGAACGCAAACCCGACAACTCCGAGTTATCCAAGCCGCTGATAACAGGTTCTGTGAATGCACTGCCCGAAGCCGCACCCGCTGCCGCTTGTGTTGCCCCTCCGTCTGTCGCTACCAAAACATCGCCAGTTAATTTACGGTCTTTAGGTGGCGGTTCGGTAGGAGGAGAAGCAACAGGCTCAGATACGGCTTCCACCGTTGCAACGGTCGAAGCTGCCGATGCAGGCTGTGTCGTTGTGATACCTTCAGGAGCAGATGCCGCAGAAACTTCCTGCTGTTGTTGCAGACGTACTTGGTCGGCAGTAAAATCATATTGGCTATCGCTTGAAATTTCAGGTTTTTCTTGCGGTTCTTCTTCAACAGCAGGCTCACGGTTCAGCCATACCATGAGCCCCGCAATTGCCAAACCCGAGCCAAGTAGTGCAACACCCAGTAAAACCAACTGTTGCGGGCTTTTAGATACACCTCCGGACGATTGGACATCGGGTACGCCGCCTTCCAATTCAGGGTTATCTACCTTGTCGTACATTGTTGTACTGTTGGCCACCTGTTCTTCTACTGAATTACCGTCATCTTGGTTTTTACGACGACGGAAACGGTCAAAAAAACCCATATTTTCTGTCCTTTCTATTTCAATAGGCGCACACTTGCGCCGTCATCTGTGCCTGTTCGGTTAAATGTACCCGTACCATCATGACTACGGTTTTCGATTCCTAAGACGGACTTACCCGAACGCAGCACAAATTTTGCAGCAGTTTCATGAACGATAACGGTGTCTTTTTCCACATGGAAATCCGCTAAACTTTCCGTTCCATCGTTGTTGATGCGGTAAATCACAGGCAAAACGCGGCCGTTATCAAAACGGAAATAGGTAAAGCGGCCGTTATCCCATAATGCGGTCGGCGCAAGCGTTTTGTCGCCGCGTCCCCAGTAATTGACGTTTGATTTACCTGTCGGCCTCACACCGCCTGCCGCAGCCAATGCAACCATTGCGGTACGGCGTTTCCCTGCCTGAGCTTCCCTGATACGGCGGATGTCCTCTGGATAGCGGAAGCGAAGTACATAAGTTGGCGGTTGCTTGGCTGTGGCTATCTTCAAGTCAAACACATAAGTCCGCTTATCCGAAACCACAATCATGTTGGTAGCAGGCTTCGCTTCAGACGGTTTGAACAGGATATTGTTGCCACGAACCGACATTTTCCAAGCCAATGCATCTCCCATGCCGAGAGCTGACGAACGGGAATCCAAATATTCGCCATCTTGAAGCTGCACCAATGCCGCCCGTCCAACTTTGGCATACACGGTATAAACACGCTTTTCACTGTAATTTTCCGTACGTATACGCGGATCGGCGACAGCTTGGCTAGAAAACAAAACTGCCCAAGCACTCAATGCAAAGGCGGTCATATAGCTGTTTTTATTTCGTTGTTTGTTTTCAGATGATCTGAACTTTCGTTTTACAAATGAGGAAAGAAACATCATTGTGCAGCCTCCTTATCGGTGCGCCAGCTTGTTACCGTAAAACCGAGCGGATTAATCAGCCGTGCCTCATCAGACATGGACGCATCACGGTATTCATAACTGATGGTAGCTACATAGCGTTGCGGCGGTATCACGTTTTTGTCCGCAGTAAGCGGTATCATGGTTTTTTCGTAGCGTACCTGCGCAGTTTTACCGATAAAACTGATAGACAAAATTTTGACATTGATACGGAATTTGTCGGTCAACATCCTATGAGGAGCATTCGGGCTGTCTTTATAAAGCCGTACCAATTCAGATTGTAGCGAGCTATCCGACATCAGGTTTGTCGCATCAAACATATCCTGAACCGCATACCAATCATAGCCCTCACGGCTCTTCACATAGAAGGATAAGTTTGCTTTATCTATCACTTCTCCATAACTTTGCTGTTGGTTCTTCAGCGTGGTAACAATATCGGTTGCCCCTGTGTTGTTATCCACCCGCACTAAAAACGGTACAACGGTTTTAAGCGGTGTCAAACCGGCTACCGCACCGACTGCCAACCCTGTTATCAGAAGAGAGGCGGCGGTAATGCGCCATGCGGTTTTAGCGGTTTTGCGGACACGATCTATCTCTGCCGTCTCAAAAGCACGGGCAGCTTCAATGAACTTAAGCGGCGGCATCGGCTTATGGCGTTCGGCCTGTTGTGTGTTCTTGGTCATCGAAATTCCTTAATGGTTGAAACCCCGCCGTTCACGGCGGTAGTGTTGGGTCTGTCTGCGAGAGGCGTAACCTCTTTCCAAAGAAGGACAACACATAGAGCGATGTACTTTTATAGTATCGCCCTGTGTGTTGAAACATGATGTAGGGTCTTGTGTGTTGAATCGGCTATCTGTTTGGCATTAATCGGGAACGGTTTACCGTAGGGTTTAGGTGCACGGTGGGCGCAAGCGGACAATAAAAAAGCTGCCGTCAACGCAGCGGTACAGGTTTTGAAAAACATAAGTTTGCCTTTCGTGATGAAGTAAAGGTAGAAATAAAAACAGCCGGATCGTTTAAACGTTCCGGCTGTCGGAGAATATTGAAAACTTACACCTGACTTGTAAGGAGTGGAGGCTTTCCTCCAGATAACAGAAAACCCGCAAATCGCTTTACGGGTTTCTCGGGTATAATTGCGTCGGGGCTGGTAGCAACAAAGCCCCATGACCGTGGGGCTTTGTGCTGAAACCGCCCTAGTAAAGGATGGTTTCAAGTATGAAACGTACCACTCGCTCTGGTCGTTCATGGCTGAGACTACGGACAGTCGTTAAGATTATCTTAACCCTGTTCCTGCTCTTAGTCAACTAAGAACGGCAAACAAAAAACCTTGCGTTTCCGCCTGCTCTGTTAAGAGTGGGCGGTTTTCTTTCCGCAAGGCAATAAAAAACTCGCAAATCGCTTTACGGGTTTCGGTATAATGTTCGTGGGGCTAGGTAGTAAAACAGCCCCACGGCAATGGGGCTGTTTTATTTGAACCTCCCTAGAAAGGAGAGTTTCAACATGAAACAAACCACGCTAGACGGTCGTTCATGGCTGAGACTGAGAACAGTCGTTAAGATTATCTTAGCCCTGTTCCTGCTCTTAGTCAACTAAGAACGGCAAACAAAAAACCTTGCGTTTCCGCCTGCTCTGTTAAGAGTGGGCAGTTTTCTTTCCTTCAGAAAAGTTAAATACAACAAATGTCGTCTGAAACATCTTATTTTCAGACGGCATCAGATTATCAGGAATGCAAACCCGATAACTCAGCCAATTTCATTTCAAAACACCTGCGGCGGCAGGCTTCGCTTTCCGTCCACGCCTGCCAGCGCAATTCGTCGTCGGATAGTGGCGCGGCCTGTTTCAGATAAACGGCTAAATCAACCGCAGAACCTAGATCTGATGCAAACGGAAAAGCAATTTCTTCTTGGTGCGACAAAACCGCAGTTAGAGTGTAACGTGCCATTTTACTGAAAAAGCCTTCTACATAACCAAACCCGTTACCGCCATCATAAAGTGCGGTATGCACCGCCATCAGACGTGTTGCGTGCGTAAGAACATAAAATGCTTCTTCGGGATTGTTCTTTGCCAACTCCCTTACTTCATCAAACCATGCCTGCCCAATCATATAGGCATCCTGCCAATAAATACCGTTTTCGTCTGTCGGCGGATGCCAGTTGATGAACCTGCCCTGCACATCGCGGCGGGTAAAAGATAAATCGTCCCTGTTCCGTATGCGGCGTTTGATTTTGGCGGGAAGCTGTTTCTTTTCAGACAGCCTTTGTGCTTCGGCTAGCTTTTTCTCGCACTCGATGAAATAGCGGCGGGCGGCTCTGCCCTGCTCGTTGCGCTCGACCATCGCCAGTTCTTTCGCCATGTCCAAAGTGATGTGGTATTCAGTGCTTTTTCTGCCACCTTGGGGTTTTACTGAATTTTCAGTAAAACTGATAAAATCTTGATTCTCCTGAAATCCGTACTCTTCAATTCGCTTTTTAATCCAGTCATTAAAACGGCTGGACACTTGCAAAAACTCATGCAGTTTTCGCGCATCGCAAAGTAAAGCTTCGGAACGGGAGATTTTGCCGCTGAATACGGGAATGAGGTTTTGATTGTTCATTGCTGAACTCCTTACGTTTTAGTTTTGAGTTACCCACTTAAGTAGGTGGGCGGGCTTCAACTACCGACGTAAGACGGCGGAACTTATTCCCCTTGCGGGTATTGTATTAGGCTCTCTCGACCCGCCATTGCAAGAATGGCCGCGCCGCTTTCAGCCTGAAAGACGGGCATAAAAAAGCCGCAACTAACGGGTGCGAATGAACCGCTTACGTTTTTAGTAGTACAGTCATCGTGCCTGTTTTGCGGCAGTTTGTCAATCGATATGTTAATACAGTCGGTCAGACCTAGTATATCTAGTAAAAGACACATTATTTCTAAATAGCTTTTTACACAGAATACCTATGAATATAGGTAAGGGAAACATTAGATAGAAACCTAACTCTATATCATATTTTGCCGACATAAACATAATTAAAAATGGAGAGGTGGCAAGTAGAAAAATTAAAAAAGCAGGTGTGCCATATGAAACCTTTGCTTGACAACCTGTGCACACCTTTGCACGGTATGGCACGGGAGTATGGCAATACTCACACAAAATAGTCTTACTCTCCATCGTTTTGTCCTCTCTCTTAAAGGCCACAAATATAATTTATAATTCAAAGCTCATTTAGGAGAAATACCGCCTCCTTTATTGCTATTACCAAATATTTTCGTAAAAGCTTGAGTAAAGGCTTTTCCAATATTGGCAGGCAATCTATTTATGGCTTGTGCAGTACGGGTATTGCCAGCCATTCTTCCCAAATTGCCACCAAATCCTTCCATACTGGCTCCCCCTGTTAAAGCAGAAACCATTGCAGGTAGTTTCCAAACTGCCAATACAAAAGCGATAGTCATTGTCATAAATATTGGAATTAATGCGGCTGCCGTCCCTACTGCACCAGCAGCTCCTAAAGAGGTTCCCATATCATTTGTCAAGAGTGTTGCATATTCGTCTATTTTTCCTGAAAAATATTCCATTTGCAAACCAGATAATACCGCTAACAAGGCAATAGTAATAATACTGTTTAGACATTGCCCTATCCAATTCATACCATACTGTCGTGTTGCGGGGAAAAGCATTGTTCCAACAAACAAAGGTCCAACCATTAAATTCAGTGATAATAATATCTTGCCTACAACATAATAGGCAAATATTACACCCAATAAAAGATAAGCTAAAATTTTTATGGCATACTCAACTCCGAAAAGCATCAATACATAACCTAACTCATCTAAATCATCAAAAGGCTCACGGAGTAATTCAAACTGCACGGAAATCGCTTCTATCTTATCAGTAGCTTTATCAAACAATCCCGCTTCTAAGTTTCCACCAAATGCTGCTGCTGTGGCATCAGGTAATCCATAAACCCACTCTGCAATCACACCATATTGCGAAGCATTAAAAGCAGCAGCAATAATTACCATCCATCCAAACATTCTTTTACTCAAATCCACGGCATTTTCGTCTAATCCCCTGTTATAGGCATCTAAAGCAATAATGCAGATATATATACCGAAACCTGCTGCAAATAGTGGAGAAATATGAGAAATAAAATTACCAATATCTTTGAATAAATCAGCTCCGAATTTAACTACAAATTCATCAGCAATACCTTGAAATACACTATTGGCCATATTTTTTCCTTTAAAAATTAGTATGCGCTTCTACATGCCGACATAGGTTTAGAGTGATTTAATTACATGATTGCCCCCGTCTCTAATGCCGTACAATATTTATTTTCGTGATTGTTTTCTTTGGCTTCGTTACAGGACTCCTGTAATTGGATGCAAAGATTTGAATCTTGTACATCTACTTTCTGAGCATGTACACAACCAGCCACACGTCGGAGAATACGCTTATCTAGTTCTCTAGCTTCTTCTGCACTTAATTTTGGCTGGCAACCCGCGAACAGAATAAGCATCAAACCAACTGAAAAGATTAGAACTTTATTCATAAATATTATCCTTATGAAATTGGGATTCAGACAGCCTCAAATACATTAAGACCGCCTGAATACGTCATAATATAATTACTAGCAGTCATTAACCTTTATATCTGCTCGTTTAGCCTTAGAGCAACGGACAGCCATACGAAGCTGTTTTCGGTTGTTTTCTTTCTGCATCTCAAACATCCGCCACATGGTATCCAAATTGGTCTGATTTTGAGAAATGATGGCACGCTCAACCGCAATGCGGTTGCCCAAATCGGCGGCCGCTTTTGCATCTTGGGTGCGGCTCACTTCTGCCATCAGTTTGTTCAGATTGTCCATGCGGATTTCGGAATCGCGTGCCGCTTTCAACATCAGGTCAAACTGTTTGCTCAGATTGTTTGCTGCTGCTTTAGGGTCATAGCTTTTGCCTTTAAGCAGATCTTGGTTATTTGCTTTGCCCAATGCATCGTAAAAGTCTTTCCAATCGTTCGGCAGTTGCTCTTGGACTTGGGTCTTAAACATATTGCCGTAGTTGTTTTGGCTGGTCAGTGCTTGAGCCTGTTTTTTCAACTGTTCAATCTGCTTGACCTGATTTTGGATTTGTTCGGCCATTTGAATACCCTGATTGATGGCTTGGGTAACCGCCGCACCGTCAAATACCGGGATACCTCCTGCCATAACAGGCATGGAAACGGCAAGGCTGCCTGAAATTAAGACGGCGGCTAGTTTGCGGACAAGCGGTTTTTTGGTATTTTGCATAACAATACTCCTGTTTAAATGAAAAAAGCCGCTAATGCGGCAGGATAGGCGGTATTACCCGCCCGTGTCGTTCCACAGAAATCTGCGGTTTTCAGACGGCCTGAAAATCAAAACCGAACGTTATGGTATTTCGGTATCGGCAATTTCAGGCTGGCCAAACTCTACCCGTCCTTTGGTAGCGGCTCGGATAAACGGTTCGTACCAGTCCCGTACATCGTTTCCGTATTCGGCCATAATGCGGTGCAACAACTCCACATTAGCTGTATTGCCCGATAAAACAGCAATAGCTTCGTGCATACCGTACAAATCCAGTTTGGCAAAAGCAGACTGTTTGGACTGTTTGACCAAGAAAGTACGGCTCTCCAATGGCAACTCCACAAGTTGTTGGTATTCTTTTTTGGAAATACCGCAACGTTGATAGCTGCCTTCATACTCGGCATCGGGATTAGGCAGAAACACCTTGGTTGGCGTCTGCTGCACAATAGCGGGAAAAATACGGCTGTTGATGGCATCTTCGGGGGACTGTGATACCAAAATTAAAAAACCGCCGCGTTTACGGTCGGTTTTCAGGATTTTCAGCATCAATTCTTCCGTTGCCGAAAAGCGCAACGGCCACCAAAATTCTTCAATAATACTGGCAAGCAGTCCGTTTTGCTCCGCTACCTTATCCATCATGATATTGCGCAGATGGAACATATAGGCGAGAACAGGCGCGGTCGGCGGATAGCCGTCTTTCAGGATGTCGGTTAAATCGAAACCAACACGCCAAAAGTCGGCAGGGTCAAACAGGTTTTCGGGATTATCCAAGCACCATGCAAAGCGTCCGTTTTCCGATTCACACCATTTGGCCAAACGCACATATAGGCAGTCAGGGTCAGGCAGGCTGGGAATATGTTGCAGCAGATGGCTGAAACGGCGCATTGGCCAATCCAAATCCATCAACGCGTCCACAGCATCCTGAATCTGTTTCTCTTCCGCTGCCGTCAGTCGTCCCGCTTCATTCTGTCCGCAGATGCCGACTAAGGTATAGAGAAATTCCCTATTGGACGGGGTATCGGGCAGTTGGAACGGATTCAGCCCAGTCGGCATACCCGCATCCAAAGCAAAATAGCTGCCGCCGATGGCACGGATGAAAATTTCCATACCCCTGTCTAAATCCAAGGCGAAAATATACGGCTCAAATCTTTCGGCAAAAGCCATCAGTGCGCATTGCAGTGTGGTTTTACCCGCTCCTGTCGCACCTAATATCAAGGTATGCCCTGCGATTTTCTCGCCGACATTATCGTCTTTCGGATTGGTAAAGTGAAAATTGAAGTCATAAACCGTTTTGGATAAGGTCTGCAAAGGCATAACCGCGCTGCCGTCGCCCAAAGGATTACCCGTTTTCTTGCCGTGCGAATAATTGTGGATGCCGAAAGTGCAGGCGAGGTTTTCCGTGGTTTTTGGGAAACTGCGCGGCTTGTCTTTGCAACCGGGGATTTGGCTGAACCAAGTGGACGGTGCAGAATAACCCGCTTTCATAAAACGGAAACCGCCCGAATTCAAAAAGGCAGAATAGGCTTTTGCTCCGTTGCCAGATACTTCTTCAGGTGTGCGTCCGAATACGGTCAAGGCAGACGAATAATCGCCAAACATGATTTCGCCCGCTGTCAATCTGCCCAATGCATTTTCCAATTCTGCCTGTTGATCAGCAGCTTTATCATTTACTGATGCGAAATTATGCAGTTGCCGTTTGATTTTTTGCTGCATATCATACGGATTGATGAATATCAGGCTCTGTGTCAGCGTGAATTCACAAGGCAGAGTAAGAAGGTTAGTCAACACTTTGGGCTTGGACAACCCAAAATCGCGCAAATCGTACATCACGGCATATTTGCGGCCGCCGCTTTCCGGACGGATTTCGCAAATATCCGTACCGAAGTGTAAGCTAGCGGCTGGGATGCTTTTATAGGCCGATTGAGGTGAAAGCGGAATATTGTCTGCTTTGCCGTTAATCAGGCTACCGTAGAAACGATATACATCGGAAAATGCCACTTCTTCGGGATTTTGCCATGCACTCAATACTTGTGGAGAATAAGGCTCTAAGGCACGCAGAAGAATCTGCATTTGCTCGTTACATTCTTTGATACCTGAATCCATATCGCTGTTTTTGATTAAGACTGTCAGATAAAAAAGGTTTTCGTAATAGTCTTCTTCACGGAAACGCTTCAGGTAGTCGTTTGAAAAACGGCGGCTGAACTCGGTTGTAAATCCATATTCACGGTCAAAATTAATCCGCTCACGTTTAAGCGTTGTCCATATCGCACCACGGTTGCCCAAACTCTTGCCTACCCCCGTTAAAACTTTGCGCAAGTTGGCAAAATAAGCGTAAAGACGGTTGTCGTCCACGCCGTCAAACGGCAACCCGTCCATTTTTAGGACAAAACCGTAATGTCCTGTTTCGTAATAAACAATTTCATTGGTAACGTGTTGGCAGATTTTCGGGACGAAATCTGCCATTGCCGCTGTGCGGTTGAGCGTCTTGCTCCAATAATCGCTGGTAATCTTTGTAGTCATCAGAATGCCTTCCGTATTTGCCTGCGTGTAAAGTAAAAGTGGCCAGTTTTGCACCCGCAGCAATCCTCCTCAGTAACCACTTGGCTTCCAAAGCATAGATTTTGAATGCTTGGTCATCGTTTTGGCTGATGGTTTTAAGACCGAAATAAATCGGAATAATCAAACCTACCAACAGTAATCCTGTTTTGCCGATAATAAATTGCGCTATCATGGCAACCATCATCAAAATAAAGATAGCAATAACCATCGGCATTAGTGGTGCGCCAAACATCATGGCCGGACGATTCATGCCGTTGTAGGTTGGAAATTCCGTATGGATGTTTTCATCTAGCATGGTTGGTTCCCTTGCCGGTAAGCAGACATTCAGGCTGTTTACGATTACTGTTAACTGTTAAACAATGTCGCTGTACAACCTGAATGGCCAATAAATAGTATTTAGCTGAATGTCATTTTGCCGCCTGATAGGAACAGATAGTTTGCAAATGCAACTGCGGCACCTGTACCTAAAATCCACAGGCAAGTTCCCATCACATCCGGCCACTCTTTCTTATTCATAAATCCCAAAGCAAACTGCCAAACCAGTGCAATAGTGGCAACTATTCCGACAAGCGCATAAATCGTATCCCGGATTTTTTCGAGGATATCCGTACCTTGGTCGAATCCACCTGCTGCCATTGCATACTGTGCGCCGAAAGCCAACGTACACATCAGCAAAGAACGCAGAAAATGTGTCCCCATCAATTTGCACTTAGCCGCATCAAACAGCCGTAAAGCTGCATTTTTTCGTTTCATGTTATAACTCCAAGTCAATAAAATAAAAAAGCCCGTTACGGGCGGGAAATACTTTCAGGCCGTCTGAAAGCACTTAGCCGCCTGTCGGTCAAACAGGCGGCTAAATTAAGGGAATGAGTTACTCTATATAATTTAAAAATCGCCAAACGCATCCCAAGGCTGACGCTCAGGCTGATGCAAGGCGATTTGCTCTTGGCGGACGGCTTTGGCCACAGCGGGTTTCATCGCCGGAGAAGACACCCGAACCACACCACCGTTCAATCGGGCATAGCGGGCTTTGACCAGCCTCACATATTTTTGCGTCTCGCGGTAGGGCGGGATGCCCCTGTACTTGTCCACCGCACCTTCGCCCGCGTTATATCCGGCTAGCATCAAATCAATGTTGCCTTTGTACCGATCTTGCAAAAAACGCAGATAACGCGTACCGGCGATGATGTTGTGTTCGGGTTTGTACAAGTATTTGGGATTAACCCCCATTCGCGCTGCCGTTGGAGGAATAACCTGCAACAGGCCGCGTGCATTTTTGTTGGACAGGGCGTAACGGTTGCCACCGCTTTCGCGCGCCATAACCGCCCACACGAGATTTTTATCTAAACCCTGTGCAGCTGCGTGTTTTTCGACTAGATGTTGATATTGCGGATAAGGCGCGGAGACACAGATACCAGATGCCAATGCCACCACAATTGCGAACAGATTTTTAGCGTTCAAAATTTAATCTCCTTTAAAAGCAAAAAGACCGACTGAATTTCAGACGGCCTTATTTAGTTTGAATTTAGATATTCCAATCCGCAGCAATATCTACCTGCTCGGCAGGAACATATCGGATTTTGTTACCTTCAATTGATTTATATCGTTCTCCGTAAACACGGACTTTCAAACGATTATTGGGCATTTGCTTTATCACGTCGCAATACATCAGGTAAAGAATTTCTGACCGCCTATTCAATGAGTGGGTACACTTTAAAACATATTTCCCCTGCCAATTTTCGGGCTGTTCTGTAAAAATCCTGCGAGATAAAGTTATCATTACTAGTTACTTCCATACAGTGTGTCCTATTTGTGTCCGTATATAGTGGTTTTTTACTGTATAATACTGTGTTGTGCAGGCATCAGAATTATATTTATCAAATAGTTACATATTTAGTTTCGGACTGTTAATCCGCAGGTCCCTGGTTCGAGCCCAGGTCGGGGAGCCAGATAAAACAAAACAGGCTGCAAGCAATTGCAGCCTGTTTTGTTTTATCTACATAACTTTAGCTTGATTTCAAACGACATCCGAATCATTTATTTCAATACCACATTTTCACAATCACTTACTCCTCATCATTTTTTAAAAACTTATCCTCAATCAAAATCTGAAAACCAAAAACGACTAAAATTTTTACCGTACTTTCAAAAGTTTCAAAACGCTAATGATTCAAAACTCATTGAACAATAATCAAGCAGAAAACTTCTCAACATTTTCATGTCTAATTAAATTATCCTCCAACTTCCCTCATCCATTGTTTCAATGGCCAAGCGATAATTGTTCATACCTTGCTGCAACTCAACCCTAAACAACTTTAAAACAAAAACAATATGCTAAAGAAAATCTTTATATTCCTGCTATTCATTGTCACCGTATTGGCGATTACCGCACTCGTAACCCATAAAAAACTTCCCGACAACAGCCGGCGCAAGCCTTCGCACTATCTGCTGCCCCAATCTGAAAGTGCGCTGGTGCGGCATTTGCTGCCGCAAGCGGAGGCGCATCCTGGTCTTTCGGGTATTTATGCACTGCGCGACGGGCGTGATGCGTTTTTGGCTCGGTTGGCACTGGCGGAAACGGCGCAGCACACGCTGGATGTACAGTATTACATTTGGCATGACGATATTTCCGGCCGTTTGCTCATACAGAGTTTGTACAAAGCGGCTGAGCGCGGTGTGCGCGTACGTCTTTTGCTTGACGATAACAACACCGGCGGCATGGACGAGCTGCTGTCGGCAGTCAATGCCCACCCCAATATCGAAATACGCTTGTTTAACCCTTTCATGCAGCGCGGTTTTCGGCCTTTGGGCTATTTGAGCGACTTTTTCCGTCTCAACCGCCGCATGCACAATAAATCTTTCACTGCAGACGGCATCGTGACCATTATCGGCGGCCGTAATGTCGGCGATGAATACTTCGGCGCAGGCACGGGCGTGATGTTTGCCGACTTGGATGTAGCCGCCGTCGGTGCTGCCGCGAATGATGTCGAGCAAGACTTCGACCGCTATTGGGCGAGCGAATCCAGCTACCCTGCCGAAATGATTTTGGAAAACCATGCCAACACCACATTCGACACCACGCCGTCTGCCAATGCGGAAACCCAAGACTACTTGAAAGCCTTGTCGCAATCCGCCTTTGCCCAACAGTTGCAAACCGGTACTTTGCCGCTTATCTGGTCGAAAACCCAGCTCGTGAGCGACGACCCAGCCAAAGGCTTGGGCAAAGCTTTGCCGGGCAACACCGTGGTGGCGCACATCAGCCCTGTGATGGCGGCGGCCGAAAAAGAACTGCTTATCGTGTCGCCTTATTTTGTGCCGACGAAAAAAGGGGCTGAACTGCTCAGTAACATTGCCCGAAGCGGTAAAAACGTACAGGTGCTGACCAATTCGCTCTCCGCTACCGACGTTGCGCCCGTTCACGCGGGCTATGCCAAATACCGCAAAGACTTGCTTGCCGCCGGTGTGAAACTGTTTGAATTGAAACCGGATGCCACCGTTACCACAGACGACCACGGCGGATTAATCCACGGCAGCAGCGGTGCCAGCCTGCATGCCAAAACTTTTGCGGTGGACGGCAAAAAGCTTTTTGTCGGCTCGTTCAATATGGATCCGCGCTCGGCCGCCTTGAATACCGAAATGGGCTTTATCCTCGACAGCCCCGAGCTGGCAACACAGCTTTCAGACGGCCTCAAGCAGCATCACGCCGTGCATACCTACACTGTAACTAAACTTTCCGAAGGCGGCCTGCAATGGCAAACCGAAGAAAACGGCAAAACGCTTGTCTATCAGCAAGAGCCGAAAAGCAGCGTGTTCAAACGGTTTGCCGTATGGTTCTGCTCGCTGCTGCCGATTGAGTGGTTGCTGTAAACAGCAGAGGCCGTCTGAAAAAACGTTTCTAAAAAATGGCGTTGAAACGAGATTCAGGCGGCTCAAGTACGCAAGTCTGTAAAAAACACTCAAGGCCTACTCCGCTCTTCTTTTCAAACCGCAGTCAACCTACCCGTCATGGCCATTATTTAGCGTCTTTCGGGTAGATGAAGATGCCTTTTAAGGCTATAATCCGCGTTCAGACGGCCTGAATCAACACAGGCCGTCTGAAAACGTATCTAACCTGCCAAAGCCTGCCTGAAACCCTAACCATGCACATATATTCAGCTTGTGTGCATCATTAGTGTTTTAGCGGCTGCGGCTCTTACCGAAAGGAACGAAATGTTCAACAAACACGTTAAATCTTTCCAATACGGCGAGCACACCGTTACCCTCGAAACCGGCGAAATCGCCCGCCAAGCCGCGGCGGCCGTGAAAGTTTCTATGGGCGACACTGTGGTTTTGGTGGCCGTTACCGCCAATAAAGACGTTAAAGAAGGCCAAGACTTTTTCCCGCTGACGGTTGATTATCTCGAGCGCACTTATGCTGCGGGTAAAATCCCCGGCGGTTTCTTCAAACGCGAAGGCAAGCAAAGCGAAAAAGAAATCCTCACCAGCCGCTTGATCGACCGCCCCATCCGCCCGCTGTTCCCCGAAGGTTTCTACCACGACATTCAAATCGTAGCGATGGTTGTTTCCGTTGACCCCGAAATCGACTCCGACATCCCCGCCATGATCGGTGCTTCTGCTGCGCTGGTGTTGAGCGGCGTGCCGTTTGCAGGCCCGATCGGTGCCGCACGCGTGGGTTATGTGAACAATGTTTACGTGCTGAACCCGACCAAAGCGCAACTGGCTAAATCGCAAATGGATTTGGTGGTTGCCGGCACGCAAAAAGCCGTGCTGATGGTCGAATCCGAAGCGCAAGAGCTGCCCGAGCACGTGATGTTGGGCGCGGTGGTTTACGGCCACGAGCAAATGCAGGCCGTAATTAACGCTATCAATGAATTTGCCGACGAAGTCAACCCCGAAGTTTGGGATTGGAAAGCACCGGAAACCAACGAAGAATTGGTGGCCAAAGTTCGTGGAATTTCCGGCACCACGATTGCCGAAGCGTTCAAAATCCGCCAAAAACAAGCCCGTTCCGCCAAATTGGACGAAGCTTGGAATGCGGTTAAAGATGCGTTGATTACCGAAGAAACCGACACGCTCACCGCCAACGAAATCAAAGGCATTTTCAAACAACTGGAAGCCGACGTGGTGCGCGGTCAGATTTTGGACGGCCAACCGCGTATCGACGGCCGCGACACCCGCACCGTGCGCCCGATCAACATCCAAACCGGCGTATTGCCGCGCACCCACGGTTCCGCCCTGTTTACCCGCGGCGAAACCCAAGCTTTGGCAGTAGCCACTTTGGGCACCCAGCGCGACGAGCAAATCATTGATGCCTTGAGCGGCGAATACACCGACCGCTTCATGCTGCACTACAACTTCCCGCCATACTCTACCGGCGAAGTGGGCCGCATGGGTGCGCCGAAACGCCGCGAAATCGGCCATGGCCGCTTGGCCAAACGCGCGCTGGTTGCCGTGTTGCCTTCGCCGGAAGAATTCAGCTACACCATGCGCGTGGTTTCCGAAATTACCGAGTCTAACGGTTCGTCTTCGATGGCTTCCGTGTGCGGCGGCTGTTTGAGCCTGCTGTCTGCCGGTGTGCCGCTGAAAGCACACGTTGCCGGTATCGCCATGGGCTTGATTTTGGAAAACAACAAATTCGCCGTGTTAACCGACATTTTGGGCGACGAAGACCACTTGGGCGATATGGACTTTAAAGTAGCCGGCACCACCGAAGGCGTTACCGCGCTGCAAATGGATATTAAGATTCAAGGCATTACCAAAGAAATCATGCAGATTGCTTTGGAGCAGGCCAAAGAAGCGCGTCTGCACATTCTGGCGCAAATGAAAGAAGCCGTTGAAGGCCCGCAAGAGCTGTCTCAACACGCTCCGCGCCTGTTTACCATCAAAATCCATCCCGACAAAATCCGTGATGTGATCGGTAAAGGCGGCGAAACCATCCGCGGCATTACCGCGCAAACCGGCACCGAAATCAATATCGCCGACGACGGCACGGTAACCATTGCCGCCACCACTCAAGAAGCGGGCGATGCGGCGAAAAAACGCATCGAAGAAATCACCGCCGAAGTGGAAGTGGGCAAAGTGTACGACGGCACGGTATTGAAGCTGCTCGACAACAACGTCGGCGCCATCGTTTCCGTGATTCCGGGCAAAGACGGCTTGGTACACATCAGCCAAATCGCCCACGAGCGCGTGAAAAACGTGAGCGACTACCTGCAAGTCGGCCAAAACGTGAAAGTGAAAGCATTGGAAGTGGACGACCGCGGCCGCGTGCGCCTGTCGATGAAAGCCTTGATCGAAGCGCCCGAACGCGAACCGCGCCAAGAGCAACAGGCTGACGGCGAGTCGTAATCCAGTCTGTACAAGAGGCCGTCTGAAAAAATTTCAGACGGCCTTATTCCATTTATGACCGATGCCGTCTGAAAAAACGGTTGACGGAAAAATAAGGAAAAATCATGCATACAGAATCCGTATTGGCAGTATTGAAAACGCTGCAAAACCATATCTGCGCCGCTTTGGAAGCGGAAGACGGGGAAGCCCGTTTTGTTGCCGACCAATGGCAGAGCAAACTCGGCATCGGCGAGAGCCGCGTCTTGAAAAACGGTGCCGTCTTTGAGCAGGCGGGGGTTAATTTTTCGCATGTGAAAGGCGATGCCATGCCCGCATCCGCCACCGCACACCGCCCCGAACTGGCCGGCGCGCGGTTTGAAGCGATGGGTGTATCGTTGGTTATCCATCCGAAAAACCCTTATGTGCCCACCAGCCATGCCAATGTGCGCTTTTTTATTGCCTATCCCGAAGGCAAAGAGCCGGTGTGGTGGTTTGGCGGCGGCTTTGATTTAACGCCGTTTTATCCGTTTGAAGAAGACATTCTGCACTGGCACCAAACCGCCGCCGCCGTGTGTGCGCCTTTCGGCGAAGATGTTTATCCGCAATACAAAAAATGGTGCGACGAGTATTTTTATCTCAAGCACCGCGGCGAAACGCGCGGCGTGGGCGGGCTGTTTTTCGACGACTTGAACCGCTGGGATTTCGATACCTGCCTGAATTTCATCCGCGCCGTCGGCGAAGGCTATATCGAAGCCTACCGCCCCATCGTTGCCCGACGCAAAGATACCGCATACGGCGAGCGCGAACGCCAATTCCAGCTTTACCGCCGCGGCCGCTATGTGGAATTTAATTTGGTGTGGGACAGAGGCACGCTGTTTGGCCTGCAAAGCGGCGGGCGCACCGAAAGCATTTTGATGTCGATGCCGCCGCTGGTGCGTTTTGAATATGCCTACGAGCCGGAAGCAGACACATCCGAAGCATGCTTGAACGAATTTCTGAAACCGCGCGATTGGTTGCAAGAATTGGCTTAAGGCGAATCCTTATAACGAGAGAGGCCGTCTGAAAAAAGATTTTCAGACGGCCTCAATAATATTTACCTCAAACCACTATATGCCCAACCAGCCCGATACCACCGGCCAGTAAAACAAACAGCCTATCGCGCACACCGCCACCACGATACCGGCCGCATTGATGGTGCTGATTTTTTCTTTAAACGCCAACGCACCCACCAGCGTGCCCAACACAATCACACCGATGTTCATGCCAGCAAACACCAGCGTAGGGTTGCTGCTCATTACCTGATGCGCCCGTACATAAGTAAAAATGTTGGCAAAATTCAAACAGCCCAACACCAAGCCGCCCAGCACGCCCGCCGCAGTCCATTTGGTTGATTTGGAAAACAGATACGCAAACATCAGCACCGCCGCCAAACAGAAAGCAATCAACAAGTTGCCCGAAAAAGCCGTGCCACTTTTCGCCACCTGTTTAAACAGAATATCAATCACGCCATAGCCCGCCCACACGCCGAGCAGCAACAGCGCACCGGCGGCGAAGCCTGCCGATTTCTTACCGCCGTCCGATTTCCACAGCAGGCAGAACAAAGCCGTAAACGCCAGTGCCAAGCCGATCAAACGGCCTTGCGTCAACTGCTCACCAAACAGCGTAAACGATGCCGCCACCGGCAAAAACAGCGACAGCCGCTGCGCCGCGTCCGACTTCACAATCCCCGTTTTATCTACCGCTCTGCCCATAATGATGAACACCACCGGCAGCAGCACGCCCAAAGCCGCAAACAGCCACCATGTCGGCAGATAAGCCTTCCAAGCATAAAGGTCGGGCTTGAGAAAATACATACACAAAGCAATGGCCGCGATATAGTTCACCGCCACCGCCTGCTCGATATCGATTTTTTTAGAACGCGCCACCTTCAGCAAAACCGACACCGACACGCTGCACAGAATACTGATAATCAAATAAATCATAAGGAATACATCCACCCGTCAAAAAGCCGGAACCGCCCGCCGCCACCTGTAAAACCTATCGCAGCCGAACGCGTTTTCCGGCAGGTTCAAACCAACCGTCAGCCGCGGATTATACCCGCCGCCGCCAAAAAATGTCCTACCGCAACAAGCTCACACAAGGCCGAACCCGGCTACTTTAACCGGCAGTAACGCCCGAAAACCCAGGCGGCACCGCATGTTACATCAAGCGGCAACTCAGGCCGTCTGAAAAGCCAACCACCAAAGCAAGCACATTTTCAGACGGCCTGCCAATCCGCTATAATTGCAGCTTTCATAAACCGTATCCTCCATACGCCATGTCTTTCAAACCGCTGCTGCTCTCAACCGCCCTGCTCTGTTTTTCCGCCGCTGCTTTTGCCCAGCCCGAATCACCACCGGCTACGGCAGCCGAAGCCGCCGGTGACTTGAAAGACGTTCAACAAGCCATCAACGCGGCACAGGCCGATTTAAAGCAAAAACAGACCGCCCGCAAAAATGCCCGCGCCACGCTCGAGCGCACCCGTGCCGCGCTGGCAAAAGCACAGCAAGAGCTTGCCGCCGTCAACAAACAGCAAAACGACGCATGGCAAAAACTGCAAAAGCTGCAAAACGAATTAGGCCGTCTGAAAACCGAAGTAACCGGCACCAAAGCCCAGCTTGCACGCCTGCTGTCGGGCCAATACAAAAACCGCCAGCCCAACGCCGTCGTGCTGTTTTTGAAAAACGCCGAGCCGGGCCAGAAAGCACGTTATCTGCAATACAGCCGCTACATTAACGAAGCGAACCAAAAAGTGATTCAAGATTTGGTACGCCAGCAGGGCGAGCTGCAAAAGCAGGAAGCCGCCATCGACGCCGAATTGGCACGGCTGAATAAAATCAAAGCCCAAAAACAAGCCGCGATGAGCAAACTCGGCCGCGCCAACACCGCCGCGCAACGCGAAAGCCGCCAGCTTACCGCCCAAATCGACAACCAAAACAAACGCATCGCCAACCTGCGTGAAAACGAACAGCAGCTCAACCGCCTCATTGCCGACATTGCCCGCCGCAATGCCGAAAAGCGCAGGCAGGAAGCCGCGGCGCGCAAAAAAGCCGCCGAAGAGCGTTTAGCCGCCGCTGAAAAAGCACGCAAAGCAAAAACCAAAACAGCCAAAGCGCAAAACAAAGCTGACAACAAAGCCAACAAACGCGATAACAAACCTACTCAAACCGCGCGCGCGCCGCAAGCACCCCGCTCCACCCTCACCGCCGAAGACCGCGCCTTGCAAGCCCCGGCAGAGAATGTCGAACCGTCCGGCGGCTTCAGCCGTATGCACGGTCGTCTGAACCGTCCGGTAAGCGGCAGCATCAGCGGACGATTCGGCCAACCGCGCCCCGGCGGCGGCACATGGAAAGGCGTATTCTTCGCCACCGCCGGTGCAGCAGTGCAAAGCATCGCCCCCGGCATCGTCGCCCACGCCGGCTCGCTTGAAGGCTACGGCAATATGGTGGTCATCGACCACGGCAACGGCTATGTCAGCGTGTATTCAGGCTTGAGCGGCATTTCCGTCTCCGGAGGCAGCAGCGTCAGCGCAGGGCGAACCATCGGCACCAGCGGCAGCCTGCCCTCAGGCGAACAAGGTCTGTATTTTGAAATCCGCCGCAACGGCCAGCAGATGAACCCCTTGTCGTGGATACGCTGACAAACCGGCTTTTGCCCGCACAAACCTTTTTCAGACGGCCTCAATCCAATGCTTTCATCACAGGTACAAAGGCCGTCTGAAAAATGAAAAGGCATACTGTGAAACATACCTGAAAGCCCGATCGGCAAAGCCATGACAAGCAAACTTTAAAGATTTAAAGATATGGCACAGTCGTCATACTCGGGCTCGACATACTCGGGCTTGACCCGAGTATCTAGCGTTCCGATAAGCTCAAGAGATAACCCGATCAAACCAGAGCATGACGAAACCATGACAAAAACCGTTTATCTATGCTATCTATCTGTTTCAAAATAGCACTTAAATCTTGTTTAACCTACCTGAATTAGTATTTTTTTACGCGGATAAGGTTGCCCGCCGCCGATAAATCACATAAAGTTTCGCCATTATCCTAACAGGCCGTCTGAAAGCCTGATGCTTACAGAAGAAAGAGAAAGCAACAAGATGTCTAATTCCACTTTGAAAAAAGTCGCACTCTACACACTCGGCGCCCTCAGCGGCGTTGCCTTGAGCCTGAGCGTACAGAGTTACGCCGCGGGCGAAAAAAACAACGAAGCCCTACCCGTTCAATCCATCCGCACCATGGCGGAAGTTTACGGTCAAATCAAAGCCAATTATTACCAAGACAAATCCGACGAAGACCTCATCGAAGGCGCCATGAAAGGCATGGTTGCCGGCCTCGACCCACACTCCGAATACATGACCAAAAAAGACTACGCCGACCTGAAAGAATCCACCACCGGCGAATTCGGCGGCTTGGGCATGGAAGTGGGCGCGGAAGACGGCTTTGTGAAAGTCATCTCCCCGATTGAAGACACCCCGGCCGAACGCGCGGGCGTGAAAAGCGGCGATTTCATCGTTAAAATCAACGGCGTATCCACCCGCGGCATGACCGTCAACGAAGCCGTGAAAAAAATGCGAGGCAAACCCGGCACCGACATCGTGCTGACCTTGTCGCGCAAAGATGCCGCCAAACCGATTACCGTGAAAATCACCCGCGCCATCATCAAAGTGAAAAGCGTGCGCCACCACCTGCTCGAACCCGGCTACGGCTACATCCGTATCAGCCAGTTCCAAGAGCGCACCGTGCCCGCACTCAACGAATCCGCACAAGCCTTAGTGAAACAAAACAAAGGCGCGCTGAAAGGCTTGGTGCTTGACCTGCGCGACGACCCCGGCGGCTTGTTGAACGGCGCCGTGGGCGTATCCGCTGCCTTCCTGCCTGCCGATTCCACCGTGGTCAGCACCAAAGGCCGCGACGGCAAAGGCGGCATGAGCCTGAAAGCCACGCCTGAAGACTACATGCTCTCTTCCGGCCGCGACCCGCTCTCCGGCCTGCCAGCCGAGCTGAAAACCATCCCCGTAACCGTGCTGATCAACTCAGGTTCAGCGTCCGCTTCCGAAATTGTGGCCGGTGCGCTGCAAGACCACCGCCGCGCAGTTGTGGTCGGCACCCAAAGCTTCGGTAAAGGTTCGGTGCAATCAGTCTTGCCGCTTTCCAACGGCAGCGCCATCAAGCTGACCACTTCTTTGTACTACACACCCAAAGACCGCTCGATTCAGGCGCAAGGTATCGTGCCGGACGTGGAAGTGAAAGACAAAGACCGCCTGTTTGAAAGCCGCGAAGCCGACCTCATCGGCCACATCGGCAACCCGCTCGGCGGCAAAGAAGTGAACGGCAACGATTATGTGCCGTCTGAAAGCCTGCAAGAAACGCCCGGCGCCAAAGGCAAAAAAGAGAAAGCGAAAGACGAAGACCTTTCTTCGCGCCGCATTCCCAACCCCGCCAAAGACGACCAGTTGAGAAAAGCTTTGGAATTGGTGAAATCACCCGACCAATGGCAAAAATCGCTGGGCTTGGCTGCCAAAAAACCGGCACCTAAAAAAGACAACGGCGAAAGCAAATAAACCGTGATTGAAGCCATCAGGCCGTCTGAAAATCTTTTCAGACGGCCTGATGATTATCCGCGCCAAGGATATAAACGCGAAAATCCGTCATACCCGCGGCTTGACCCGAATACAACGAGCCGTAATAAAAAATCAGTTTATTTGCTATAAATTAAGTAAAACCGGCCTCGTTATTCCTGCCGACACAAGCCGCGCTCTTGGAATATCCTCTTCCGCCTTCATCTGAAGTAATATAACGCTACTTTTCCAATATATTGCCGACATGACCGAAGAACCCCGCCGCACGTCCTACCGCCAGAAACTTCCCAAACGCGAGCAGATTTTCGCTTCGCGCTGGAGCAAACCTTTCGCCCCGCTGTTCGACAAGCCTTATTTCTGGACGCTCAACCGCCGCCAAGCTGCCGTATCGGTGGCCGTGGGGATGTTTTGCGGTTTGATGCCCGGCCCCACGCAGATGATGAGCGCGCTGATTGTGGCTTATTTTTTGCGCACCAATCTGCCTGTGGCCGTGTTTTCCACCCTTTATACCAACCCGCTGACCTACATGCCGCTTTACTACACCGCCTATAAAATCGGCTCGCTGATTTTAGGCACCAACGGCGGCGACCTGACTTTTCCCTCGTGGAGCAGCGGCCAATTTTTCTCAGAAACCCTCAGCTGGCTGGCCGGTGCAGGCAAACCGCTGCTGGTGGGTGTGCCCGTTTTAGGCACAACGCTGGCGGTAATCGGCTACTTCGCCGTGCTGGGCTTTTGGCGTCTGCGCACCGCGCGGCTTTGGCAAAAACGGAAGGAGCGCCGTGAACAATAGCAACCGCTCCCGTCTGCTTACCGACAAAGAAATCGACATGGCTCGTTTGGTGTTTTCAGACGGCATCGACTACACCCGCGTTAAAGTGTGCCGCGGCATTCCCATGATGCCCGCCCTCAAAGTGGCGATGGTGCCCAACGGCAATATTTATTTCCCGCCCGACGATTGCCCTTGCGATTTCACCGCTTCAAAAGAGTATTACCAAGTTTGGCTCATGCACGAAATTACCCATGTTTGGCAATACCAAATGGGCTACCGCACTTGGCTGGGCGGCATGATGCTGTCGGTCAAAGGCGGCTACATCAACCGCAAAAGCTATGCTTACCCGCCGCCCGCCGAAGTTAAATCGTTCTCCGGGCTAAACATGGAACAGCAGGCCGATTTTGTTGCCCACTATTACGCCGCGCGCTATTTGAAATGGCCGGCCTACCTGCCCAACCTGCCGCATTACGAAAGAGTGTTGGCGCCGCTGCTGCACAACCCCCGTCAAGTCTCGCTGTTGCCCGCTTATTCCAACAACCTGCCGTGGTTCGGCTGGACAAAAGACCTTTCCGAAGCCGTGAAAAAGAAATTTGCCAAACACCCCTAAGCGCCCCCAAGCGTCTGTTTAGCGCGGCACGGCTACCGTTCGGCAGTTCATAGCCGCACTCAATCACAAATAGGTATAAAATAGCGCATCCGCCCCTCAATGGCGCAACCGTTTTTCAGACGGCCTCAACCATGATGCCGTCTGAAACGCTTTAACCACCATGAATCAGAACGACACAGACACTTTTCCCATCCACACCGACATCGCCGCCCCGCGCAGCAGCACCTCAGGCGTGCCGAAACACGCCCTACATCAAACCGTTTATTCTGCCGACAGCTTTTTCCAGCAAGACTACCTGTTGCAAGAAAGCGTACCCGACTTACACCGCCCCCAAGAACACGAAACCAACTGGCTGCATTTCGTCGGCATCAACGACGGCGCCCTGCTGAAAACCCTGCTCGCCCCCTACGGCATACACGATTTGGTGCTGGAAGACATCCTCAGCCGCCGCCAACGCCCGAAAATTGAAGACTACGGCCATTATGTATTCATCGCCGGCCGCGTGTACCAATACACATCGGGCAGGCTGCAATCCGATCAAGTGTATCTGATTGTGGGCGAGCAATTCGTGTTTACCTTCCAGCAGAAACCTTTGGGGCTGCTCAGCAGCATCCGCAGCCACATGGACAGCGAACACAGCGACCTGCGCAGCAAAAACGCCGCTTTTCTCGCCTACCGCATCATCGACCGTTTGATAGACGATTATTTCATCACGCTCGACCAATACGACCGCCGCGTAGAAAGCATAGACAAAACCCTGTTCAGCGCAGACAGCGGCAGCAGCGACCTACTCGGCCGCATCCACAAACTCAAACGCGACGCCACCCGTCTGCACCGTACCCTGCAAGCCCTGCGCGACGTGCTCTACCGCCTCACCCACGGCGACTTTGCCATTTTTAAAGGCGAACCGGTAATCTACCTGCGCGACGTGTACGACCACACCATGCAGCTTACCGAATCGCTCGACGCCTCGCGCGACACCGTATCGAGCATGATGGACGTGCATTTATCGTTCCAATCCAACCGCCTCAACCAGCAAATGCGCATGCTTACCGTGATTACCATTCTGTTTATGCCGCTCACCGTCATCACCGGCATTTACGGCATGAACTTTGAAAACATGCCCGAGTTGCGCTGGCATTACGGCTACTACATGGTGCTCGGCCTGATGGCCTGCGTCATCATCGGCCTGCTCGTTTTCTTCTCGCGCAAAAAATGGCTGTAAACCTTTTCAGACGGCCTCAAACCCGACAGGCCGTCTGAAAACCGACTTTAACAGGCTTTGCTAAAACACCAATCTAAAAAACACATCAAAAGGACACCCAATCATGAGTTCAAACCACCCCGTAGAAATCCAACACGAACTGCAAATGTCGGTATTGATGATGCCCGACATGGCCAATTTCAGCGGCAACGTACACGGCGGCGACCTGCTCAAACTGCTCGACCAAGTTGCCTACGCCTGCGCCAGCCGTTACAGCGGCCACTACTGCGTAACCCTCTCCGTCGATAAAGTAACCTTTAAAGAACCCATTCATGTGGGCGAACTCGTTACCTTTTTCGCCAGCGTCAACCACGTCGGCCGCACCTCAATGGAAGTCGGCATCCGCGTCGAAGCCCAAAACATCCGCGAACGCACCGTGCGCCACACCAACAGCTGCTTCTTCACCATGGTTGCCGTTGAAAACGGCCGCCCCGTCGCCGTACCCCCGCTCGAATTGAAAACCGAAGAACAACGCTGCCGTTTCGAAGCCGCCGAGCAACGCAAAAAACTGCGCCTGCAAGCCGACAACGTCAGCAGCTGCAGCTCGTGCGGCTAAACACCTGCCGCATAAAACAAACTCAGGCCGTCTGAAACGTTCAGACGGCCTCAAACTGTATTAAAATAGACCCCTTTCCCAACCCACCGTAAGCTGCTCATGGCACACCACCCCTACCGCCGCCTGCGCGCCCAACAAACCGCGCTGTCCGAAGTCGGCATTTCCGAATCCGGCAACATCCGCTCGCTGCACTTAGGCAGCAGCACCGTGCAAAGCTCCATGAACCTCGACCATCCTGCCGAGCTGGTGCTTTCATACAGCCGCGCCATGATGGGCTGGCTGCTGTTTGCCGAGCAGCCCCCCGCGCACATCACCCAAATCGGCTTGGGCGGCGGCTCGTTTGCCCGCTGGATAGACGCCTATCTGCCCGAAACCCGCCAAACCGCCATCGACATCAACCCCCAAGTTATCAACGTCGCCCGCAGCCTGTTTGAGCTACCCTTTGAAGACGAACGCTTCGAAATCATCGAAGCCGACGGCGCCGAATACATCAAAACCCTGCGCGGCAGCACCGACGTTATCCTCACCGACGGATTCGACGGCCACCAAATCATCGACGCCTTGGTCGAAGAACCCTTCTTCCAAGACTGCCGCCAAGCACTCTCGCCCAACGGCATTTTCGTTACCAACTGGTGGAGCGGCGACAGACGCTACCAACGCTTTGTCGAACGCCTGCTCAACGTCTTCGAAGGCCGCGTACTCGAGCTGCCCGCCGAAAGCCACGGCAACGTCGCCGTGATGGCCTTCCAAAGCAGCCCCAAAGAACAACGCCTCGACAACCTGAAAAAACGTGCCGACAAACTCAGCAAGCAATACGACCTCGACTTCAAACGCATGCTGTCCGAGCTGAAAGCCGGCAACACCAACAACGGCAAACACTTTTACCTCTAAACCGCCGCAGGCCGTCTGAAAGCGAACTTTAAAGAACTTCGCTAAAACGCCCGCCGCAGAAAGTACCATTATGACTTACTTCAACCGCCACCTCTTTATCTGTACCAACGCCCGTCACGACACCTGCAAACAAAGCTGCAACGACAACGGCGAAGGCACCGCAGCCGTCGATTTTCTCAAAGGCAACGCCAAAAAAATGGGCTTGATCGGCCCCGGCAAACTGCGCATCAGCAGCACAAGCTGCCTCGGCCGCTGCGAATCCGGCCCCGCCATGGTGATTTATCCCGAAGGCCGCTGGTACACCTACGTTGATGAAGAAGACTTGCAAGACATCCTCTGGCAAGACCTCGCCGGCGGAGAAGCCGTAGAACGCCTACTGATTGATCCGCCCGAGTCTGCATAAACCCCAAATACCGACAGGCCGTCTGAAACTTTCAGACGGCCTCATCCCCAACCGCATACCCATCTAAGAAACATTATGCTGAAAATCGCCAACCAACACCTCATTCAAGGCCCCGCCGGCCAACTCGAAACCATCTACCTGCCCCCGCAAAGCACCGCGCGCGGCGTGGCCGTGATCAACCACCCCAATCCCCTGCAAGGCGGCACCAACACCAACAAAGTGATTCAGACGGCCGCCAAAGCCCTCAACAAACTCGGCTTCCACTGCTACCTGCCCAACCTGCGCGGCGTCGGCGGCAGCGACGGCGAACACGATTACGGGCGCGGCGAAACCGAAGACTGCATCGCCGTTATCGACTACGCCCGCGCCCAACACCCCGAAGCCAAGCAGTTCGTACTCAGCGGCTTCTCGTTCGGTGGCTACGTTTCCCTCTTTGCCGCCCAACAACGCCAACCCGACCTATTGCTGCTGCTCGCGCCCGCCGTCAAACACTACACGCGCACGCCCGAACCCAACGCCCCCGACGTCGCCAAAACCCTGCTGATACACGGTGAGCAAGACGAAGTGGTCGAGTTAAACAAAGCCCTGCGCTGGGCCGCCCCGCAAGACCTGCCCGTGGTCGTGCTGCCCGAATCCTCGCACTTTTTCCACGGCAAACTGATTCCCCTGCGTGACACCATCCTGCGCCTCGCCCCGTCCCTGCTCGATCACTAAACCGTCCGGCACCAACCCGCGCCGCTGCCCCTTACTTACAGGCAGCGGCGTTTAAATCATCATGAAAGATAAAGTATCACACGGAACTATCCAGGCAAAATATTATCCATCCCATCAGAGCCTGTATTTCCGCAACGCAAACGCCCGCATGCACACCGTCGCTTTTCCAGCTTTAACACCGAAAACACTTACATAACAATCCGATATACCGATTGCAAACAAACCGCCCGTTTTTGCGCATATACAGTCATCGTAAAAAAATACCAAACAGCATTTTCTATGTCCTGCACTGCGGCGATACCTCTATAATGCAGCCCGCCTAAAAATAGGCAGATTTCACCGCCCCAAACACCAACGTGAACCATAATCACGCGCAGCATCAATAGAAATGAGGATACTTCATGGCCAGCAAACCCCTTGTCCGCGCATTAACCATCGCAGGATCAGATTCCGGCGGCGGAGCCGGCATTCAGGCTGATTTAAAAACCTTCGGCGCACTCGGCGCTTACGGCACCAGCATCATCACCGCCGTTACCGCCCAAAACACACGCGGCGTACAAAGCGTTCACGTTATCCCGCCCGAAATCATCACCGCCCAATGCGAGTCGGTTTTTTCCGACATCCGCATCGATGCCGTCAAAATCGGAATGCTGCCCGATGTCGAATCCATCAAAGTCGTTGCCGCCGCCTTAAGAAAATACAGCGGCGCATTCGTGGTGTTCGACCCCGTTTTGGTCGCTACTTCGGGCGATTCCCTCTCTCAAGAAGACACCGTAGAAGCCTTATGCAGCGAGCTTTTACCGCTGGCCGACGTGATTACCCCCAACCTTGAAGAACTCGCCAAACTCACCGGCAACAGTCTGGCCAAAGACGAGAAGGAAATGCTCGCGCAAGGCAAACAACTGATGGAAAAAGGCGCGGCCGCCGCACTTTTAAAAGGCGGCCATTGGGAAAACAGCAAAGAAGCGCGCGATTGGCTGCTGACCGAAGAATACGACCCGCAATGCTTCCGCAACAGCCGCATCGACACCCCCAACACCCACGGCACAGGCTGCACCCTCGCCGCCGCCATTGCCGCCCTGCGCCCCCAACGCTCAAGCCTGAGCACCGCCGTGGCCGCTGCCAAAAATTATCTGCACGGCGCCATCGAAGCCGGCGCAGGCTGGCGCGTCGGCAAAGGTGCAGGGCCGCTGGCGCACTTCTGGCGGCAGTACCGCGATTAAAGCCGCGCTTGTGCGACGCACAACGCAGAAATGCGCCGCAGATGGGTTTTTTGCAAAGGTCTCAGGCCGTCTGAAAGCTTTCAGACGGCCTGAATCTTTTTGTGTACAATACCGCCGTAAATCCAACCGCAGTACGGCTTACGCGCAATGCGTTACGGTTTTAACACACCGTTTTAAAAGCACTTTTCAAAGGCCGTCTGAAACCGTGCTGCTTCACATTGAAGGAAGATTTATGAACATCCGCGTAGGACAAGGCTACGATGTCCACCAACTGGTTGAAGGCCGCCCGCTGATTTTGGGCGGCGTTACCATTCCCTTCCACAAAGGCCTGCTCGGCCATTCCGACGCCGACGCACTGCTGCACGCCCTCACCGACGCGCTTCTGGGTGCCGCCGGATTGGGTGATATCGGCAGCCATTTCCCCGACACCGCCGCCGAATTCAAAGATGCCGACAGCCGCGTGCTGCTGCGCGAAGCATACCGCAGCGTACAAGCCGCCGGCTGGCGCGTGGTCAACGTAGATACCACCATCATCGCGCAACAACCCAAACTCGCCCCGCACATCCCCGCCATGCGCGCCAATATCGCCGCCGATTTGGGTTTGCCCGAACAAGCCGTCAACATCAAAGGCAAAACCAACGAAAAGCTCGGCTATCTCGGCAGGCAGGAAGGCATCGAAGCGCAGGCCGCCGTGCTGTTACAGGCCGCCTGAATACTGCATATCCGGCAGAAAGCTGTTACCATAAGCTCATTTGCAACCCGTTTTTTATACATGGAGAGAGAAAACATGGCATCACAAGATGAATTGAAACGCATTGCGGCAGAAAAAGCGGTAGAGTTTGTACCCGAAAACGAATACATCGGCATCGGCACCGGCTCTACCGTCAATATGTTTATCGAAGCTCTCGGCAACAGCGGCAAAAAAATCAAAGGCGCGGTTTCTACCTCTAAAGCCACTTCCGAACTGTTGGCGCGCTACGAAATCCCCGAAGTACAGATGAACGAAGTTTCACATCTGGCCGTTTACATCGACGGCGCCGACGAAGTGAACCACTCGCTGCAAATGATCAAAGGCGGCGGCGGCGCGCATCTGAACGAAAAAATCGTTGCCAGCATTGCCGACAAATTCGTGTGCATCGCCGACGAAAGCAAATACGTTTCGCGCTTGGGCAAATTCCCGCTGCCCGTAGAAGTGATTCCGATGGCGCGCTCCATGGTTTCGCGCAAACTGGTGGCTTTGGGTGGCAACCCCGAACTGCGCATGGGTTTCATCACGTTTAACGGCCACCAAATCGTTGACGTACACGGCCTGAACATTACCCTGCCCGTTTCTTTGGAAGACGAAATCAACAAAATCCCCGGCGTGGTAGAAAACGGCTTGTTCGGCCACAACGCCGCCGATGTTTTGGTACTCGGCACCCAAGACGGCGTGAAAGTGATCAAACCGAACTAATCTTTGCTGCCGATTCGGCTTTATCGTCTGAAGGCTAAAGGCCGTCTGAAAATGTTTTTCAGACGGCCTTTAGTTTATTTAAACAACCTTTCTTTAATAGTCAAAGCGCGGGCAATATCCCAATCCCCCCATCTCATTTCAGACGGCCTGCATTCCACAATATTGATGGTGCATCAATTTACAAAACATTGTACGTCATACTCGGGCTTGACCCGAGTATCCCCCCAACTTACTGGAGGAAACCGAGATACTCGGGTCAAGCCCGAGTATGACGAACCCTTGTGTATCGTTCAGAAGATATTTTGCCAAACCCGCACCGCTTGAAGTCTTGGCAAAATCGGGAACAACCTTAAAATAGCCACACCCGAACCGTAGGGGCGGATTCAATATCCGCCCGTGGTTGGATACCTGAAAATATGATTTCACCCGCCGCAACTGTGCTTGAAAAACAAATCAAACCAACCTTTTGGTTGCTTCGATAGGCGTTGCCGAATGCCGTTTGCGGGCGGATATTGAATCCGCCCCTACAAAGGTCTTAGGCTGTTTGCCGTTCGGAAAATGTTTCAAAATCCACGTAGGCGCTACCGAATGCCGTTTGCGGGCGGATATTGAATCCGCCCCTACAAAGGTCTCAGGCTGTTTGCCGTTCGGAAAATGTTTCAAAATCCGCGTAAAGAGTTTTCAGACGGCCTCCATCCTCTTAACACCGGCCTTCCCAAAAACAAACCGCCACACCCAAAACTTCACTCGGGCATGGCGGTACGTTTACTAAACAAGTTGTTCAGAAATATCTAACTCAATACCGTGCGTCTTTCGGTTTGTCGCCGTTCGGCCAGTCTTTAACCTTACCGGCAAAGTCCGGGCGCGGTTGGTGGGTGAAATATTCGGCGATGTCCACGGCTTCTTGGTCGGTCAAGACTTTGCCTTCGCCCCACATGCCGTGCATTTGTGCACCCATGGGCATGGCGGCTTTGATGAAGGCGGCGGCTTTGTAGGTGCGCGCCATGCCTGCGCCGATATTGAAGGATTCGTCGCCCCACAGCGGCGGGAAGGCATAGACGCCGGTGCCGTCTTTTTTACCTTCGCCGTTGCTGCCGTGGCATGCGGCGCAATGTTGGGCATACAGTTTTTTACCGCGTTCGGGATTGGGCACGAGGTTGGTGTCTATCTTCACGGCGTTCACGATATCCACTTGCCGGCCTTTGGGCACGCCTTGTCCGACCCATTTGATATAGGCCACCATCGCCTGCATGGCTTCGCTGTCTTTCGGCAGCGGTTTGCCGTTCATGGAGCGCTGGAAACAGCCGTTGATGCGGCCGACCAAGTCAATTTCTTTACCCGGACGGGGCATCACGCGCGGATAGCGGTTGTAGGTGTTGATGTAGGGGTTGCCGCCCGGCACTTTGCCTTGTGCGATATGGCAGCTGCTGCAATTCATTTTGCTGCCGACATGCTCGGGGAGCAGGCGCGGGGTTTCGTTCATCAGGCGTTGGCCGTAGCGGATTTGCTCGGCATTCGGCTCTTTGTCGATGTCGCTGTCGGCCGGTACGGTGTATTGGCCGACTACTTTTTTCTGGTCGCCCTTGCCGGTCACAATCGGATAGGTGTAGGGGTGTTCGGCTGTTTTTTCAGACGGCCTCTCGTTGCAGCCTGCCAATCCGAGAAGAGCCGCGCCGACGGTCATGCCCAATAAAGCGAGTGTTTTATTCATGATGGTCTCCCGATGCGGTTTGAGGCACGATGTTGGGTGCTTTGGTGTTGACAAAACGGCGGATTTCGGCAACGTCGCCCGCTTTGACTTCCGGCGCTTGGTTGTGCCAGCTGTTGCGGACGAAGTTCACGACTTCGGCGATGTCTTCGTCGCTCAAGTGCCTGAATCCGGGCATGCTGAAGGTCATGTCGTCGTGCTTGGTGTGCGGCGTGCGCCCGCCTTCGAGCGTCACTTGAATCACGGATTGGGCGTTGTTGGCGTAAACCGCGCTGTTTTTATTCAACGCCGGGAAAATGCGCGCCATGCCGTTGCCGTCGGCACGGTGGCAAGCGATGCAGTGTTCGGCATACAGCATGGCACCGCGGCTGTTGTATTTGCCGCTTTTCAGCATGGCTGTGGTCGTGTCTTCACGTTTAGGCAGCCCTTGTGCTTTATCGGGCGACGGAGACAACGTTTTCAAATAAGCCGACATGGCTTTCAGGTCTTCGTCCGTCCAATATTGCGTACTGTGTTCCACCACTTCGGCCATAGCGCCGAATGCGGCAGTAACATCGGTGCGGCCGCTGGCAAAGAAATCCTGCAACTCGGCTTCGCTCCATGTGCCTAAACCGCGTTCTTCGCCGCGCAGGCTTTTCGCGCGCCAGCCGTCAATCACGGCACCGCTCAAGAAATGGCGTTTATCGTCGCTCAAGGCTTTTTCCTGATAAGCAAAGCCGCGCGGCGTATGGCAGGCGCCGCAGTGTCCGGGGCCTTCGACCAGATATTTGCCGCGGTTGATGCGGGCATCAAAACGGCGGTCGGCTTCAAACTGCCGCTGCGGTGCAAACATCGCTTGCCAATACGCGAGAGGCCAGCGCCAATTCAATACGGGCGGCAGGGTGCTGTCGGCATTTTTTTGGGAGACCGGCTCCACGCCGTGCATAAAATAAGCATACATTGCGCGCATATCGTCGTCGGGCATAATCGCATAAGACGGATAAGGCATGGCGGGATAAAGCGGTGTGCCGTCTGAACGGATGCCGTGTTGCACGGCGTTTTTGAATTGGGCGTAAGTATAATTGCCGATGCCGTTTTCTTTATCCGGCGTGATATTGGTGCTGTACACCGCGCCCAAAGGCGTTTGCATCGCCAAACCGCCCGCATAGAGTTTGCCTTTGGGTGCGGTGTGGCAGGCAAAGCAGTCCGACAAACGGGCAACGTATTCGCCGCGTTTGATCGTCTCCGAACTTGCCTCAACCGCCGTCACGCTTTGAGGGCTGCGGCTGTGGGTTATCCATTTGGCTCCGCCGTATGCCGCGCCGAACAATATCGCCACAGCCAGAGCCGCTTTGGTAAACATTTTCATATGTGCTCCTTTTTTTTACCCTTCGGCATCGTTATATTTACAGTTTAATGAATCTGTGCTTCGATGCTTAAAAGAATATTTATTTGTGCTTGAGCACATTGTCGGCCACAGGGCATAACGGCTCTATTGTGGAAAACCACATAACAAAACCATATTTGACATAAAGCAATAAAACATAGGGATAAGCATGGGCATCCGGCTGCTTTTCTGCATCATCCTGCTGGCCGTATCCAGCGTTTCGGCGAAAACATGGTATGTCGGCGTGTTGGCGCCGCAAGGTGCGGCAGTTGCGCGCAACCAATGGCAGCCGTGGTTGGATTGGCTGGGTAAGAAGCAGAACGGCGAACAGTTTGTGCTCGTTCCTTTAAGTTTGAACAATTGGCAGAAAGAGCTGTCTTCACAGCGGATTGATTTCGCATTGGGGCCGCAGGCGCAGTTTGTTGCCCTGCCCGACACGCAGGGCTGGCGTTGGCTGGCAACGGCACGTTTTCCCAGCGGGCATAGGCCGAAAGCGGCGGAGCAAGTGGGCAGCACGATTTGGGTACATGCCGATTCGAGAATAAACAGCGAAAACGATTTGCGCGGCCTGAAAATCGCCGCCGTCGATATTCAGGCGTTCGGCGGGTTTATGCTGGCAGAATCCGCGCTGCTCAAAAAAGGCTTACGCTCGGGAAAAGATTATCAGATTGTCTTTACCGGGTATCCGGTAGAACAAACCTTAACCGCTTTGCAGAAAAAAGAAGTCGATGCAGCCATTGCACCTTTGTGTTTAATGGAAGAGTGGCGCGCGCAGCAAGGTTTGTCCGAGCATGTTTTCAAACCCTTATCCGTGCACAGTATCGTTAACAACTGCATCTCCGGCACGCCCGTTTTCCCGCATTGGATGCTGGCCGCCCTGCCCTCCGTGCCGGAGCAAACCGCCTCGCAAATCGCGGCCTTGCTGCTCGGCAGCGCCGCAGCAGGCATGCCGTCGTGGTCTCCGCCGGTTTCGTTTGTAGAGGCAGAGCAAGTGTTGGCGAGTTTAGGGCGGCATCCCCTGCATCCCAACTGGCAGATGCAATGGAAAAACTGGCTGTATGAAAACACGATACTTGTCGGCGCCGTTGCGCTGATGCTGGTGATTTCCCTCATCAACTACGGCTGGATGGGCTGGTTGGCCTACCGTCGCAGAAAAAAACTGGAACAAGCCTACCGTCAACTATTAGAGCGCGACCGCCTGCTGGCACACGCCGACCGCATGAACATCGCCGGCGAAATGGCGGCCGGTCTCGCGCACGAACTCAACCAGCCGATGGCCGCCATCCGTTACTACGCCGAAGCCTGCCTGCAATTATTGGAAGCCGGCAAACAGCCCGAATCCATACGCAAAGCCCTGCACAACATCATCCAAACCACCGAGCACGGCAGCCACATCATCCGCAATTTGCGGCAATGGAGCAAAACGCCCGAACACGTTTATACCGACGCGCGCATAGAAGACATCCTGCAACACTGCGCCGACTGGCTGGCCTGCCAAAAACACGCCCCGCAGCTGCATTGGCAAAACCACAGCGGCTTATCTTCCATCCGCACCGTTGCCGGCATTGTCGAACAAGTTTTGATGAACTGCCTGCTCAACTGCCAACAGCAACAAGCCAAGCGGATCGACATCACCGTTTTCAGACGGCCTGAATCCGAAGAGCTGGTGATCCGTATTGAAGACGATGCCGGCGGCTTTAACCAAGACATCTTGGCCCAACCTTCTATCCCGTTCCGCAGCACCAAATCCGACGGCTTGGGTTTAGGCTTAGTCATCTGCGACCGCCTGCTGCGCGGCATCGGCGGCAGCATCACCTTAGCCAACCGCTCTGACGACATTGCCGGCGCCCGAATCGAAATCTCTTTACCCGAAAGGAACACCGATGCCTGAACTCGATATCCACGTTGTCGATGACGATGCAGCCGTGTTGGACGCATGCGGTTTTCTGCTTGAAAGTTTGGACTACCGCCCCACACTCTGGAGCGACCCTAAAATATTTCTCGAACAAGCCGAGCTGGATCAACCCGGTATCGTGCTCACCGACTGGAACATGCCGTGGCTCAACGGCCAGCAGCTCCAACAAGCCTTAATCCAACGCGAAAGCCCCTTAGCCCTCATCGTAATGACCGCTTTCGGCGACGTGCCGTTGGCAGTTGATATGCTGCAACAAGGCGCGGCGGACTTTTTAGAAAAACCCGTTTCTCTCCACCGCCTCCAAAGCGCCTTAAACGCCGCCACCAAGCAAACGCTCGACAACTACGCCCAATGGCAAAGCAAACAACGCTTCAAACTCTTAAGCGCAAAAGAACAAGCCATCGCCGCGTATCTCGTGAAAGGCTATACCAACAAACACATGGCCGACGAATTAAACGTCGCCGTGCGAACCATCGAAGTCCACCGCGCCAACCTAATGCAGAAAATGCAGGCCGACAGCTTGGCCGACCTGCTGCGCCAATTGATGCTATTGGGTATTGAATAAATAGCTGAGACCTTTGCAAACCCCCATCTGCGGCGCATTTCTGCGTTGTGCGCTGCTCGCTCGTTTGCCTATCTGTATGATATGTCTGCACTCGCTGCGCTGCTACGCCTTGAACTGCATCCACATCTGAGGGTTTGCAAAGGTCTCAGCTTGAATAAACAAGAGGCCGTCTGAAAACTTTTCAGACGGCCTCAATACCGTTGGCTAGGCTTAACCGTAAGTAAGGTGTGTCGCCTTGCCTCTAAACGCCCAGTAAGCGAAGATGCTGTACGCAATAATCAACGGCACGGTAACGCACACGCCGATCAGCGTTACCACCAAGGTAGGCGTGCTGGCGGCCACTTCCCACACTGTAAGCTGCCCGATCACGGCGTAAGGATAGAGGCTGATGCCCAAACCGACGGCGCACAAGATCAGGGCAAAGATGGTGAGGGCGAACGGCTGCCAAATGCGGCAGTGCAGAATGTTTTCGCTTTGCAGCAGCAGTTTGGCGCGCAGCAGGCAAAACGCGCTCAGAAGCGGCACGGGCGCGAGCCAAAGCATGTTGGGCAGGGTGAACCACCGCTCGAAAATGCTGTGGCGGATATACGGCGTGGCCAGCGAAATCAGCAGCAGACAGCCCACCACCGGCCACCATGCCTGATTCGCCCAACGACGGGCTTTATGTTGCAAGTCGCCTTCGGTTTTCGCCACCAGCCAGCAGGCGGCAAGCAAAACATATACGGCGGGCACGGTGACCATGATGCCGAGTGAAAATAAGTAATCGGATACGTCGGTGCCGAACGCAGTAATGTAACGCCCCAGCATCCAGCCTTGCGTGAGCGCCATGCCCGCCGAGCCGAGCATAAAGGCGATGTTCCACAATTCTTTGTGGTTGTCGTCAGCTTTCACGCGGAAATCGAACGCCGCGCCGCGCACGATCAGGGCAAACAGCATAAAAGTGGCGGGCAGATAAAGATTGCCCAACACGATGGTATTGGCTTTGGGGAAGGCGATAAACAGCACGCCTGCGCCGAGCACCAGCCAAGTTTCGTTGGCATCCCAAAACGGGCCGATGGAGCCGACCATCACGTTTTGCTCGTCGGCTTTCGCACGCGGCATCAGCATGCCCACGCCCAAATCGAAGCCGTCCAACACCACATATACGGTCATCACGAAGCCGAGCAATCCTAAAAAGACCAAAGGCAGCCAGTAATTCCAGTCCATTATTTTTCCTCCGCGTTCAGACGGCCTACCGGATTCAGACGGCCTTTGTTGTGGATTTCGTGTTCGGGGTGTTCCGCCATATATTTCAACACCATCAGATAAGAAAGCAGCATGGCGGCGTAAAGCACGAGATACATCACCAGCGTTAAACCGACATCGCCCGCGGGCACAATTTTGGTTACGGCTTCGGCGGTCGGCAAAATGCCCTGCACCAAAAACGGTTGGCGGCCGATTTCGGTAACGTACCAGCCCGCCAGCGTGCCGACCCAGCCGATAAACGTCATGCCCGCAAAAGTGTGCAGCAACCAGCGCGGCAAAGTGTGCGGCTGCCAGCGGTGCTTACGCAGGCGGTACCAGCCGTACCAGCTCACCAACAACATCAGCATGCCGATACCAACCATGATGCGGAAAGCGAAAAACACGGGCGCAACCGGCGGCTTGTGTTCAAACTCGCTCAAGCCTTTGATTTCGCCCTCCATGCTGTGCGTGAGAATCAGCGAGCCGAGATAAGGAATTTTGACGGCGTAGTCGGTTTCCTGCGTTTTTTCGTTCGGCCAACCGATTAGGGTAAGCGGCACATTTTGCTCAGTGTGCCATACCGCTTCGATGGCGGCGAGCTTGGCCGGTTGGTATTCTTTGGTGTTCAAACCGTGCGCGTCGCCCGCGAAGATTTGCAGCACGATGGCGACGGCGGCGGTAGTCAAGCCGGTTTTCATCACATTGGCGGTGGCGGAGTTGGCCGATTTTTTCAGAATCTGCCAAGCGGAAAGGCCGACCACCAAAAACGATGCCGTCAACACCGAAGCCAGCATCATGTGGACGAAACGGTAAGGGAAAGAAGGATTAAAAACCACTTGCAACCAATCAGCCACATGAATGATGCCGTCTGAATCCACCCAATGCCCTTGCGGCGTCTGCATCCACGAATCCAACACCAGAATCCAGAAAGCCGAAATACTGGTGCCGACGGCGACAATGGTCGAAGCAATCATGTGGACGCGCTGGCTCACGCGCTCGCGCCCGAACAGCATGATGCCGAGAAAACCGGCCTCCAAAAAGAAAGCCGTCAGCACTTCGTAGCCCAGCAGCGGCCCGGCCACGTTGCCCGCCCGCTCCATAAAGCCCGGCCAGTTGGTGCCGAACTGAAAACTCATGGTTACGCCCGACACCACGCCCATCGCGAAGGTTACGGCAAAAACCTTAGTCCAAAAACGGTAAGCCTGAAGCCAGCCGTCGTTACCCGTTTTACCTGCTTTGTAGCGGAAATAAACCACAAACCAAGACAAGGCGATGGTAATCACGGGGAAAAGAATATGAAAACTGATGTTGACCGCAAATTGAATGCGGCTGAGGATTAAAGCGTCCATTGGATTTTCCTGTTTTGATGTGCGTCTGCAGTGCGTCTTATTTGCGCCCGCAGTATTTTTATCGCCGTGCGGCCAAGCGGTAGGCTGGAGCGTATGCCAAACCGCTTTTTCGCTCCGACTCCATGCAGGATTATAGCCCTCAAACCAAAATCATGATTCAAATCAAAGGTAAAGATCGCAAAAACGCGCTTTGATTCAGCCTAAGTTTAGGCAAACTCCGGTACACAGGCCGAGACCTTTGCAAACCCTCAGATGCGGATACAGTTCAAGGCGTAGCAGCACAGCGAGTGCAGACATATCAATACAAGGCTAAACGAGCGAGCAGCTCACAACGCAGAAATACGCCGCAGATGGGGGTTTTGCAAGGTCTCAGGCCGTCTGAAAGCAACCATTAGCGGGCTTCGCTAAAATGCCGCACCATCATCAATAAAACGGAATGGTTCGCCGAAAGCATTCAGGCCGTCTGAAAACATTTTCAGACGGCCTGATAGCGAATTAGATAAGTGATTTAACGGCGGTCGTCATCATCGCGATCATCGTCTCTGTCGCGATCTCTACGGCGGCGGTCGTCGTCGCGGTCATCATCACGATCATCGTCTCTGTCGTCGTAGCGGTCGCGACGGTCGCGGTCGTCATCTCTATCACGGCGGTTGTCGTCATCGCGATAGTCTCGATCGCGTCTGTCGTCGCTGTCGCGCTCAAAGCGTTGGCCTCGGTCGCGACGATCGGAATCTTCGTCGCCATCACCGCCGCACGCGCCCAAAGCAAATACGGCAGTCAGGCACAGCAACCACAGTTTTTTGTTGTACTTCATCTTGTTTCCTTTCTCTTAGCATCTTGATCTTGTGCCGACGTTTAACGTCTGTGTTTTTGTTGTTGAATACATTTCAGACGGCCATGATACACACAAAACCGCCGTCCCGCCCAACCGGATTACCCGCCGCCGTGATTCCGCACGCAGCAAGCAAAGAAAAACGGCCGCCGTGGGGCAGCCGTTTTCCCTTGCAGTGCCGTCCTTTTTATTGGGCAGGAGCAGCGGGAGCTGAGGCGTTTGCGGGACGCTCAAAACCTTTCTCTTTCATGCACGCATCAAATGCGGCTTGATCTTGAGTTGCACCAACTGTTTTTTGGCATTCTTGCATAGCTTGCTCAACAGTCAGGTTGGCTTCGGGAGCCGCAGTTTTCTCTTTGTTGCTCGAACAAGCGGCCAACATCAAACCGGCCATTACTGCGGTGATCCATAATTTATTCATAAAAATACTTCCTTTCTACATCGACAGTTTATTTTCTGTTTGGTTTCAACCGCCCGGGAAGGGGCCGGGCGGCTATATCGGGCATTAAAGCCGCTTATGCAGATTGAACCGCACTGGGTAATGAGAGTGGACGGAGCCGGGTTTAGTTTCTAAACAATCGCAAGATAATGCTAAAAATATCATAGAATTTACAATTAAAATTAACATTTTTGCGTTTTATATCCAAAAAATGTCCATATCATTACGCTTTATTTATACACACTTAGCCCGTTTGTCGCATCATCAATCCGCCTGTTTTATGACTTGGGATTAGTTCATGTCATAAGATAAAAATTTTGCAAAAGACAAACTTTATCTTTTTTAACCATTTTTTATACTGTTTCATACGTTACATTGCCGAATTGAGCGGATGCAAAAGAGGCCGTCTGAAATTTTTCAGACGGCCTCTTGGGTGTTTTAAAGCAACTTATGCCTGCAACCAAGCCTGCACGGCTGCTTTTAAGCGCGCCAAGCCTTCTTGTCGGTCTTCATCGTTCAACAGCAAACTCGGCGCCAAGCGAACCACATTGCCGCCTGCCACCAAAATCATCAAACCGTGCTTGAGCGCTTCCTGCGTCAATTCGCCCGCCCTGCCCGCGTATTCGTCTGCCAGCACGCAGCCGATCAGCAGCCCAACGCCGCGCACATCTTTAAACACGCCGGTTTCTTTGCCCAAAGCCGCCAATTCGGTTTTCAGCAGCTCACCGCTGCGCTCGACGTGTTGCAGCGTTTTCGGGTCATGAATCAAGTCGAAAGCACGGCCGGCCACGGCGCAGGCCAGCGGGTTGCCGCCGAAAGTCGAACCGTGCGTGCCGGGGCCGAAGCTGGGGGCAACGGCATCGGTGGTCAACATCGCGCCGATGGGAAAGCCGCTGCCGAGTGCTTTGGCGCTGGTAAGAATGTCGGGTTGCACGCCGTAATGTTCGTAGGCAAACAGTTTGCCCGTGCGCCCCATGCCGGTTTGCACTTCGTCGAAAATCAGCAAGGCATTGTGCTTGTCGCAAGCTTGGCGGGCGGCTTGTAAAAACGCGGCCTCGGCAGGCAACACGCCGCTTTCGCCCTGAACCGGCTCGATAATTACGGCGCAGGTTTTGTCGGAAACGGCGGCGGCTAAAGCTTCAGCATCGTTAAACGGCACATGCGTAATCGCGGGCGGCAGCGGTGCAAAATCCTGACTGTATTTGGGTTGGCCGCCGACCGACACGGTAAACAGGGTGCGCCCGTGAAAGGCGTTCACGCAGGCGATGATTTCGTTTTTCTCTGCGCCGAAATGGTCGCGGGCGTATTTTCGCGCCAGTTTCAACGCCGCTTCGTTCGCTTCCGCGCCGGAATTGCAGAAAAATACTTTGTCTGCAAAGGTATGTTCCGTCAGTTTTTTGGCAAGCTGTTGCGCGGCTTCGGTGGTGTAGATATTGGAGATGTGCCACAGTTTGGCGGCCTGCTCGTGCAATGCTTCAATCAAAGCGGGGTGGCAATGCCCCAAAGCGTTAACAGCAATGCCGCCGGCCAAGTCGATGTATTCCCGCCCTTCGGTGTCCCACACGCGGCTGCCGGCTGCGCGGTCGGGAATAACGGGGGCGAAGGAAAAATTGGGAGTCAGATAATTTTGCATGATGTTCTCTCGTAATTCGTTATTGTGTTCAGACGGCCTGAGGTGGTTCGGTTAAGCCGCACATTGTAATCATAAATTCAGCCTGCGAGTAAGCCGTTGCTCTGTATCATTTCGCGTAAAGCGCTGCGGCGCCGTTCGTTGAGCGTACAGGCCGTCTGAAAAACCTCTTTGCCGCCCCAAAACACAAACCGCTCGCGGGCGCGGGTAATGGCGGTGTACAGCAAAGCTTTGTTCAAACCGTGAGCATTGCCCGCTTCTGCCTGCCGCGGCGGCAACAGCCATACTTCGTGATACTCCGAACCTTGGCTTTTATGCACGGTCATGGCAAAAGCAGTTTCATGCACGGGCAGGCGGCTGAGGGCGATTTTGCGGTAACTGCCCGCCACGGGAAAATAAGCTGCCAGCACATCTGGCTGTTCGTCGTCGGGCAAAATCAGGCCGATGTCGCCGTTAAACACGTCCAACGCATAATCGTTGCGCGACACCATCACCACCTGCCCCGCAAACCACGGCGCATCTGCATGGGAGCGCCTATGGCGTTGCAGGCAGCGGCGGTATTCTTCGTTAAACGCCTGCGCATCGTCGCGCCTCGCCGCCAACACCACCGCATCACCCTGATGCTGAAATGCCGCCGCCACATCGCCCGCGTCCACCGCCTGCCAATAACGCTGCTGGCAACGGTAAAGCTCTTCCGCCTGCTGCTTGCCGCTGCCCGCCCTCACTTCGAGCACGTCGGGGAAACGGGCAAACTGCGCCCACGCTTCGTCAGCATTTTCCGCCGCCACCGCCCGCGCCAAACAGCCGATGCCGCTGTCGTCGCCAAAGCGGTGGCTCACCTGCAAACGCGCCACGTTTTCGGCCAACAGCGGCGCGTGTTCCGCCACCGTAAAACCATGCTGCGGCAACATTGCTTCCAATTCTTGCGCCGCTTCGGCAGTCAGCACCGTTTTTTGAGCCAGCTCCGACAAAACCGCACCGGCGCCCACCGAGGGCAGCTGGTTTTCATCGCCCAGCAGCACCACACGGCAGCCCGACGGCACCGCCTGCAAAAGCTGCAACAGCAAAGCGATATCGAGCATAGACGCTTCGTCGATAATCAAAATATCCAGCGGCAACGGCTGATCGCGATCAAACAGCGGCAACATCTGCGGCGGACGCAGTTTCAGCAAACGGTGCACGGTCTGCCCTTCGAGTTGCAGCAGATGGTTGCGCACCGCGTCGGGCAAATCGAATGTAGCCAACGCCTTATGCAAAGCCCGCGCCATGTGTGCCGCCGCTTTGCCCGTAGGCGCGGCCAACGCAATGCGCGGCAGCTTGCCCGCATGGCCGCACAACAAACCGAGCAGTTTCGCCACCGTCGTGGTTTTGCCCGTGCCCGGCCCGCCGCTGATCAGCATAAAAGGTTTCAACAAAGCCAATGCCGCCGCATCACGCTGGCCGTTGCTGCCTTCCAAACCGAACCAAGCCTCCAAATTCCGCCCTGCCTGCAACCAGTCCACCGGCGGCACGGCAGCACCGGCCAAACGCACAATCTCTGCGGCCAAATCGCGTTCAAGCTGCCATATCCGCCCCAGAAAAAGCTTTCTGCCCGCTAAAATCAACGGCGTATCACCGCTGTTGCCCGCTACCGACTGCGCCCGCTGCAAAGAGCGCGCTTCGTGTTCTTCCAGCCAAATATACGCATGCCCTTCCTGTAAAGCGGCAAACAGCTTGAATACATAAGGCTCCACCACCTCCGCCTCTTCGGGCGCATGACGTCGGAGCATGGCCACCGCCGCATCGGCAGCCGCTTGGTTCAAATCATCGTAAGACATGGAAGACACCGTTGTTTTCAATCGGAAAGCTAAAACAAGCAAGAAGGCATTTGAAACATCTTGCCCGAAAGAGAGGTATTCTACAAAGAATCAAGGCCGTCTGAAAAATATCTTTTCAGACGGCCTCATGCAACTGCGGCAGCTTACATTACAACACCGCCAAAGCAGCTTCGTAGTTCGGCTCTTGAGCGATTTCGCTTACCAACTCGCTGTGCAGCACTTGGTTGTTTTCGTCCAATACCACTACCGAACGGGCGGTCAAACCTTTGAGCGCGCCGCTTTCCAAAGCCACGCCGTAATCTTTGGCAAAGCCGCTGCGGAATGTGGACAACATCGCTACGTTATCAATGCCTTCCGCGCCGCAGAAGCGTTTTTGGGCAAAAGGCAGATCGGCAGAAACGCACAACACTACGGTGTTGTCCAAACCGGCGGCTTTTTCGTTAAACGTGCGTACCGATTGGGCGCACACGCCGGTGTCCACGCTCGGGAAAATGTTCAAAATCTTGCGCTTGCCGGCGTAATCGGCCAGCGTTTTTTCCGACAAATCAACGGCAGTCAGTTGGAAATCGGGCGCGGCTTGGCCTTTTTGCGGGAAAGCGCCGCCCACTTCAACGGGGTTGCCTTGCAGGGTTACTTGAGCCATAACATCTCCTTAATCATCAAATCGTCAAACAGTTTATGCCTTGCACGGCGGCAAGGCGGCGGGGTAAATCGATACGTTGGTTTGCGTGAGGGCAAACAGCGTTTCCAGCTGCCGTTGCGCCTGTGCCTGTGCATGCGCCAGTATATCGGCTTTGCAGGCGCTTTCCAGCACTTGTTTTTTAGCCTGCGCCTGCACTTCTTGGAACACGCTTTTATCTATCGGATGCAGACCGAGCGATCCGGTTTTGATGTCGTACACTTCGATATTGTCTAAGCCTACGCTCAGAATCTCTACCGGCGGCAGGCTGATAATCACTTTATCGTCCACCACATTCACATTCTCCGCCTTGAGTTTGTTTAAATCCAAACCCGCCAGCACCCGGCCCTGCGCGATAAAGAGGCCGGTTTGCGAATCCTGCCACAAAGCATACCAATTGCCTTTTTTCTCAGTTTTGATAATGGTATCGATATGAAAGGCCGTGCTTTCCAAGCGGTTCAGGTCTTGGATTTGCGTCAACACGCTTTCACGCGTGAGCACTTGACGGGCTTCTTGAGGCCGGTTTTGCCAGAAATACCATGCGGCAACGCCCGCCGCGGCCAGCAGCAACACAGTCAATATCAAACGGAAAAATGCTTTCATATCTCAAAGTTTCAATAAACGTAGCTGCAACAATATGATGCGCTTCACGCAAATTTCAATAGCCGGCCGTGTTTTTGCATCGGTGCGGCGTTTGATTCGGGCAGGCGGTTTCTGTGAAAATCACACAAAGCTGTATTTGCTAAAACGGCATTTGCTTCAACATGGTTTTATTGTTTTCATAAGACTAAGCAAAGACAAAGGCCGTCTGAAAACGGGCTTGGCGGGTTTCGCTAAAACACATTTTCAGACGGCCTCAAGGTTCGGCTTGCTTTCTATACACGAATCTTAAGCAGTCAACTTCTTACCAAACAAAGCTTCATGCTTGGCGCGCAACTCTTCCGCATCCGGCTCGAAAGACATTTCACTCAACGCGCGTTGCAAAGACCGTTCCGCCACTTTTGCCGCGGCTTGCGACACACCGGCTTCGGGAGCATTGCGCCAAATGCCTGCCAGCACTTTCTGCATCACGATGCCGACTTCCAAAATACCGGCGCCGTCGCGTGCGATGGGGTAAAACGCTTCTTCTACCCATTTGCCGGTTTCTTCGGGTTTAATCGACAAACGGTCGTATTTGTCTGCTTTATCGCCCGGTTCGTTTTCAGGCGGCTGCTCGGTCAAAATACGCATCATGCCCGTCATCACATTAATAGCCGTGCCCGGATCGTTCACCGCCGGAGACAAAGCCCGTTGCGCCACTTCGCTCAACACCACAAAGCCCCAGCTCGGGTCGAAATCATAGCCGCGCGTGCCGCCGAACACGAAGCATTTCAGCAAATCTTCGCTTTCCACTTCGCCGCCTTCCACCAACATCAGCGGCGTATCGTGGCCGACCAATTCGCCCGGGCGCACCAAAATATGAATGCGCACATCAGCGCTTTCGGCGCGGTTTTGCAGCGTGGACATATCAATATGCGTGAGATAACCGCTGAAGCCTGCCTTAACCATGCGGGCATGGTGGCTGCACGAGCCGCGCCAACCGGCGCCCATGTTCGGGTTGGCACGGTATTTTTCCAATGAATCCTCAGCCGCCTTCATGATTTTATTCACGGTGTGCGCCATGCCGCCCAATTGCGAAATGGTATGTACCCAGCGGATGAGGGTCACAATCAGATATACCAACACCAGCACGGTACTTACAAAGAGTACAAAACGCCCGTTCTGCCCGTAAAACTCCATACCCAAAGCGGTTTTGGCGATGATGGCGTAGATGAAGGCGGAAATAAAGCTGGCAATCGCCGTGCGCGTGTTGTCGTCGCTCATCACCAGCTCGGTGGCGCGCGGCGTGGCACCGTTGGCGGCCGACGAGAAGGCCGACACCATAATCGACAATGAAAACGTACTCACCGCCAGCATACTGGAAGCAATCACTTCCAACAGGCTTTCAAGGGTGGCCAAGCTGATTTGCGGGAAAATCCCCGCGGGCAGCCAAATAGTGGCCAAACGTGCGCCGAATGCAAACAAAACGGCCACCAGCGCCCACAAAGCAGGCGTTACCCACAACCTGTTGCTCGGCTTTTTAAATGCCAGAATCCAGCGGTACATCATGATGGTTATTGTCCTTTTATCTTGTGTTTATCTTAATGATTAAAGTGTGTGCTGCATCCAAACAAACCGTCTGACCCCTGTCGGAATGGCGGTTGTTGTTTGGTTAAAACGGCAAGAGGCCGTCTGAAAAACTTATCCGTGCGCAGAGAAATGGCGGTCGAGCACGGCTTCGATGCCGCTTTTCACGTCTTCGGGGCTTCTGCTGCTGTCGATAACGGCATAACGCTCAGGCGCAGCGGCGGCTCGGTTCAAATAAACCTCGCGCACCCGGTTAAAAAACGCCGCTTCTTCCTGCTCGAAACGGTCTTTTTCGCGACTTTTTCCGATACGCTGCATCGACACCTCCAAAGGCACATCGAGCAAAATCGTCAAATCCGGCCGCAAACTGCCCTGCACCCAGTTTTCCAGCACGGCGATTTTTTCCAGCGGCACCCCGCGCCCGCCGCCCTGATAAGCGAATGTGGCATCGGTAAAGCGGTCTGAAACCACATTCACTCCGCGTTCGAGCGCAGGCAGAATCACGTCTTCGATATGCTGGCAGCGCGCGGCAAACATCAGCAGCGTTTCGGTATGCAGGCCGGCTTGGGTGGACGGGTTGAGCAGAATCTCCCGCAAAGCCTCGCCCACCGGCGTGCCGCCCGGCTCGCGCGTAAACAAAACCGGCAGCTTTCGGCGTTCAAACCAATCTTTAATCACGGCCAGATTGGTGGATTTACCCGCACCGTCAATGCCGTCGAGAGTAATGAATTGTGCTTGCATACAAAGCTTTCAGATAATTTCAGACGGCCTCTGCGGAACAGTTCCATCAAGGCCGTCTGAAAACACATTACGGTAAAACGCTGCATTATAACGCTAAGGCCGTCTGAAAGCTGTTTTAGCGAACCCGCCAAGCCCGCTTTCAGACGGCCTAGTTTCAAGATGCGCCCGCATCAACGCTTGAGAATATATTTGCGTACCGCAGCATTATGCTCGTCTAAAGTATGGCTGAACTGGCTCAAGCCCGTGCCGTCCATTTTCGATACGAAATACAGATATTTTTCCTGCGAAGGATGGGCGGCGGCTTCCAACGCGGCCTTGCCCGGCAAAGCAATCGGCGTCGGCGTCAAACCGGCGCGGGTGTAGGTGTTGTAAGGCGTGTCGCGTTGCAGGTCGGCTTTGCGGATGCGCCCGTTATACGCGCTGCCCATGCCGTAAATCACCGAAGGGTCGGTTTGCAGGCGCATGCCGATGGCAATACGGTTGGCAAACACGGCGGAAACGTGGCGGCGGTCGGCTTCGTGGCCGGTTTCCTTTTCAATCAAGCTGGCCATAATCAGCAGTTCATAAGGATTCTGATACGGCAGCCCGCTTTGGCGCTCATCCCACGCCGCTTGCAGATTGCGCTGCATCATGCGGTAGGCGGTTTTATAAATTTGAAGGTCGCTGCTGCCCGCGTCGATTTCGTAGCTGTCGGGGAAAAACAGCCCTTCCGGGTTGTCGCTCAACGGGTTGGGATCAATGGTTTTCAGCAGCTTTTCATTACTCCAGCCGCGGGTTTCATGCTCGATGTCGGCGGTGTTGTTGATGATGTTGCGCATTTGCGAGAAACGCATACCTTCTACAATCCGCACGGTTACCGAATCGGGGCGGCCGCCGCGCAGTTTTTGCAGAATCTGCCAGGCAGACACTTTTTTAGGCAGACGGTAAGTACCTGTGCGCAAACGGTTATGCACGCCGAGCAGATACGCCGTACCCAACACCACATGGCGGTTGTAAATCACACCGTCGTCGGCCAGCTTGCGGCTCACCGAAGCAATGCCTTGATTTTTTTCAACTTTAACGCGGTAGGCTTTATCGTTGTCTTTCGGTATAAACAACAAAGCCGACCATGCGGCAACCAACAAAACAAAAAGGCCGGCAAGCCATTTAAACAATTTTTTCAACATGGTAGGATTCGTCCTATCGAAATTCGGCGACAGTATAAAACGTAAAAGCCGCCGCGAGTGGTAATTCCTGTAAATTTTAAATTATCGCCCAAGCTTCGGAGCGGCCGTTGATTTTCCGACAAAAGGCCGTCTGAACAAACCAACCGTTTTCAGACGGCCTCCCTATATAAAGGCCGTCTGAACAGCCCCTGCAAAGAAACCCGATGATGGAAAACAACTGGCAACAAGGCTGGTGGCAGCCTGCACGGCGCACCGATTCGCCCAACTTCTCGCCCCGCCCCGACAACGAAACCGTTGCACTGGTCGTCGTGCACAACATCTCGCTGCCCCCGTTCGAATACGGCAACGGTGCGGTAGAACAATTATTTACCAACAGCATCAACCCCAACGCACATCCGTTTTTCAGCGTTATCCACCGGCTGCGCGTTTCCAGCCACTTTTTCATCACCCGCACCGGCGAAACCGTACAATTCGTTTCCTGCGACGACATGGCCTACCATGCCGGAGTGTCGTCTTTCCGCGGGCGCGAAAAATGCAATACCTTCTCCATCGGCATCGAAATGGAAGGCTGTGATTTCGAACCGTTTACCGAAGCCCAATACCAATCTCTTAACCGGCTTCTGCAAACCCTCTGCGACCGCTATCCCATCGAAGCCGTTACCGGTCATCAGGATATTGCACCAGACAGAAAAAGTGACCCCGGTCATTTTTTCAATTGGTCTAAAATACATGAAAGCGGCATAAACATCGTCCGCACAGAAAATAATCCGCAGTTTCAGACGGCCTCAAGCTGTAATGAAGCACAAATTTAGCTATAATCCCGGCATAATGCACCGTTCAACCCATCAACACAGGTTTTCAAACTTATGAATGAAACAATCCTGATCATTATCGTTTTAGCCCTTGTCATCATCCTTGGTGTCATCGCCTACAACATGTATCAAGAAAACCAGTACCGCCAGCAGGTACGCCGCCAGTTCGGCCATTCCGATAAAGACGCCCTGCTCGGCAGCAAAACCGACTTCGTGCGCGACGGCAAATCGCAAGACCAAACCGGCGTGCCTCTGCGTCCCGTCCGCCAAAAAGACATTTCCGCTCCCGCATTCGAACCTAAAGACGACTTGTTTGCCGCCAAAGTTTCACAAGCCGCCGCCAACAAACCCGATGTGGAAATCGAGTACGAAGACGACTTCAAAGAAAGCGTTATCGAACCGGAAACAAAAGAAGCCGATGCCGCCTACGATTTCAAACGCGTGGCCGCACCCGTTTATTCCCAAACCAAACTTCACGGCAAACGCAAACTGCTGCTCGACCTGCATGACCTCCCCAAACTCGAGCTGCCGTGGTTCGACCCGCGTTTCGACTACATGGCCTATATTTCCCTGAGCGAACCGCAAGAGCTGCACACCATTCCCCGTCTCTCCAGCCGCCACCGCTTCCAAATCGCCGGCTGCACCATGGACGACCGCTTCCAGATCGCCGAGCCGATTCCCAGCGTGTATTACCAAGGCTTTATCATCGGCCTGCAATCCATCAGCCGCAGCGGCTTGGCCACCACTCAAGAGCTGGAGCAATTCGGCGAGCAGGTTAACCAGTTTGCCGAGAAAATGAACGGCGGGCTGCTGCTCACCGATGTGGAAACCTTCCTTAACGTCGCCCGCCCGCTCGACGAACTGTGCGCCCGCGTTGATCAAACCATCGCCATGCACTTGGTTTCGCGCGGCACCGTCAGCGGCGTAGAACTGCGCTCCGCCGTTGAACAATTGGGCTTTGAACTGGGCGTGGACGGCGCATTCCACTTCCCCAACGAAAAAGGCGAACCGCTGTTTACCATCGTTACGCTCGACAACTCGCCTTTCACTTCCAGCCTGCTCGACAGCCAAACCTACCGCGGCTTCAGCATGCTGTTCGACATCCCGCATGTACCCGCGGGCGAAAAACAGTTCAACCGCTTCATGGATTTGGCCGTCAAACTCTCCAGCAACTTGGGCTTGGATTTGGTAAACGACAAACTGGAAGAATTGTCCACCCAATGGCTGAAAGATGTCCGCAGCTATGTGCTGGCCCGTCAGGACGAAATGAAAAAAGTCGGTATCGAACCGAGCGGACAATTGGCACAACGCCTGTTCTCTTAATCTGCGCAACAGCAGCGCAAACCATCATCAAAGGCCGTCTGAAAACTTTTCAGACGGCCTTTTTTATTTGCCGAAACATGCCTATATCAAGAAGGGGCATGGCAGACAGCCCCTTTTTCTATACAATACGGCCTATCTGTTTCAGACGGCCTTCAGCATCTATTCACGAAAACCAGAGGCCGTCTGAAAAACCGCTTACCTTTTTCAGACGGCCTCATCCATGAACAACACCGCCCGCCGCATTCAAGAACTTACCGAACAGCTCAACCGCTACGCCTACGAATACTACACCCTCGACGCACCCACCGTGCCCGATGCCGAGTACGACCGGCTTTTCCGCGAACTCGAAGCCCTAGAAGCCGCCCACCCCGATTTACGCCTGCCCGAAAGCCCCACCCAGCGCGTCGGCGGTATGCCTTTGGACGGCTTTGAAAGCGTGCGCCATACCGTGCCGATGCTGTCGCTGAACAATGCTTTTTCGCCGCAAGACGAAAACGGCACATTCGATCACGCCGAAATGCTGGCGTTTGACGAGCGCGTGCGCGGCGGATTATCCGGCGTTCAACCCGAATACGTTATCGAACCCAAATTCGACGGCCTCGCCATCAGCCTACTCTACCGCAACGGCGTGCTGGTTCAGGCGGCCACGCGCGGCGACGGCACCACCGGCGAAGACGTTACCCAAAATATCAAAACCATTGCCAATATCCCGCTGAAACTGCGCGGCGACAACCTGCCCTCGCTGCTTGAAGTGCGCGGCGAAGTGCTGATGCTCAAAGCGGATTTTGCCGCCTTAAACGAGAAACAGGCTGCCGACAACCAAAAACTGTTTGCCAACCCGCGCAATGCCGCGGCAGGCAGCCTGCGCCAACTCGATTCGCGCATCACCGCCAAACGCCGTCTGCATTTTTTCGCTTACGGCATCGCCCGCATCGAAGGCGGCGCACGTTTGGAAGAGCACATTCAGGAGCTGGCTTATTTGTCCGAACTCGGTTTCAGCCTGCCGCACGGGCAATTCGGCGTTTTCCCGAATATCGCCGAAATACTGGCATTTTACGAACACATGTCGCAAAAACGCCCCGAACTTCCGTATGAAATCGACGGTATGGTGGTAAAAGTGAACAGCTTGGCGCAGCAGGAAACTTTGGGTTTCGTTTCCCGCGCGCCGCGCTGGGCCATCGCGCACAAATTCCCCGCCGAAGAAGCCTTAACCGTGGTTGAGGCGATTGATGTGCAGGTCGGCCGCACCGGTGCCGTTACCCCCGTCGCCCGCTTGCAGCCGGTGTTTGTCGGCGGCGTTACCGTAACTAACGCCACGCTGCACAACGAAGGCGAAACGCAGCGCAAAGACGTACGCATCGGCGATACCGTGGTAGTGCGCCGCGCGGGAGACGTGATTCCCGAAGTGGTGCGCGTGGTGTTCGAACGCCGCCCGATGCAAACCATTGCCGAAACTATTGCCGAAACCGTTTCAGACGGCCTGCAAAACGATTTGTTTGCCGAACCCGCCGCAACCGCCACCGAGCAGCCCGTTTATCCCCAATACCGCCTGCCCGAACACTGCCCGATCTGCGCCAGCGAAATCGAACGCGAAGAAGGCGAAGCCGTGGCCCGTTGCAGCGGCGGCATGTTGTGCCAAGCCCAGCGCGCGCAAGGGCTGATTCATTTTGCTTCGCGTAAAGCGATGGACATCGAAGGCTTGGGACAACGCCAAATCGAGCAGTTGGTCGCCCAAAATCTGGTGCAGCATTTCGCCGACCTCTACCGTTTGGACGTACCGACTTTGCAGTTGATGAAAGAAAACGCCGATAAAGAGCAGGCTGCGGACACCGGCGGCACAGTTTCAGACGGCCTCAAAACAACGTCTAAAAAACAGTCGCCGACCAAATGGGCGGAAAACATTCTCGCTGGTATCGCAGCCAGCAAGCAGCCCGAACTCGCCCGTTTTCTGTTCGCCCTCGGCATCCGCCATGTCGGCGAGCGCACGGCCAAATCGCTGGCTCAAGCCTTCGGCACGCTGGAAATCGTGCGCCGTGCCCCCGAACCCGTGCTGGCCTGCCTGCCCGACATCGGTGCCATCGTTGCCCGTTCCATCGCCCATTTCTTCGCCCAACCGGAGCAGCAGGCCATGATAGACGAACTGCTTGCCGTAGGCGTTGTTCCACAAAACCAAACCGTTACCCTGCCCCTTTCCCAATATGTTACTCCGGCCAAATGGCTCAGCCGCCTGCCCGGTTTCAAAATCAGCGAAACCAAAGCCGCCGCCTTGTGGGATTTGGCGGGCAAAAATACAGACGGCCTATTGAACGACAATGCGTTGAATGCCGACTGGCAGCAATGGCGCAACCAACCCGAAAATGCAGCCCTTTTATTGTCTATGCGGCAGTTTCTGGAACAAATGCCGTCTGAAAACGAAGCATCCGTTTCAGACGGCCTCAACCAAGCCGTTGCCGGTAAAACCTTCGTGTTTACCGGCACTTTGCCGACTCTGAAACGCGACGAAGCACAAGCCATGATTGAAGCGGCGGGCGGGAAAGTGTCCGGCAGCGTATCGAAAAAAACCGATTATGTGGTCGCGGGCGAAGCGGCGGGCAGCAAACTGGAAAAAGCCCATGCGCTGGGGGTGGCGGTGTTGGATGAAGCGCAGTTGATGACTTTATTGGCTTGAGGATAAAACCGCATTAATGATGAAGGCGGTACAAAATTTATCGCTTAAATTTGGAACTCATTTCAAACTTTATTATTAAAAACTTGTCGTATTGCCAAGCACATTTAAGGAGACATAATGAAACCGATTAAAAAAGCCGTATTCCCCGTTGCCGGTATGGGCACCCGCTTTCTGCCGGCTACCAAAGCCAGCCCGAAAGAAATGCTGCCGATCGTCGACAAACCACTGATCCAATATGCCGTAGAAGAAGCCGTGGCCGCCGGTTGCACCGAAATGGTGTTCGTAACCGGCCGCAACAAACGCAGTATAGAAGACCACTTCGATAAAGCCTACGAGTTGGAAACCGAGCTGGAATACCGCAACAAAGAAAAACTGCTTGCCCACGTTAAAGATATTCTCCCCCCCGAAATTACCTGTCTGTATATCCGCCAAGCCGAAGCATTGGGGTTGGGACACGCCGTACTGTGTGCCAAAGCCGCTGTCGGCGACAACCCGTTTGCCGTGATTCTGGCCGACGACTTGATCGACGCACCGCAAGGCGCATTGAAGCAGATGGTGGATATCTACAACCAAACCGGCAATAGCGTTTTGGGCGTAGAAACCGTCGATCCGTCGCAAACCGGTTCATACGGCATCGTTGAAATCGAAAATCTGAAAAACTACAAGCGCATCACCAATATCGTTGAGAAACCGAAGCCCGAAGAAGCGCCTTCCAATCTGGCCGTGGTCGGACGCTACATTCTCACGCCGCGTATTTTCGACCTGCTCACCAACCTGCCGCGCGGCGCAGGCAACGAAATCCAACTTACCGACGGCATCGCCCGCCTGCTGGATCACGAGTTTGTGCTGGCACATGCTTTTGAAGGTACGCGCTACGATTGCGGCAGCAAAATCGGTTATCTGGAAGCCACCCTCGCCTACGGTTTGAAACACCCCGAAACCGGCGACGCTTTCCGCGAGTTGCTGAAACAATACGCAGAAAAGCTCTAAGTACCAAGATGATGGTTTAACAACTGATAACCGCATCATACAAATAAAGGGCCGTCTGAAAATTCAGACGGCCCTGCGTTTTCCCGATAGTTCATTACATTGAGGTGCTTACGCTTTTCCCAATATTTCCATGTTGAACCGTGATTTGCAGCGGCATCATTGATACAAACCAACGGCTAAAGCACTTGTAAGGCCCCAACTCAGCCTGCTAGACCTGTTTTCCCATCGTATCTGCCATTATTCGAATAGCTAGCTTTCAGACGGCCTCAAGCTGCTTGCACAACATCTAACAAGGCACGGCTGCCATGTCTTGCGGCGAATTGTAATTAACAAACGCCTCTTCCAACGGAAACGTTACAGGCAAAGCATGCTCCTGCTCCAGCCAGCCGCGCATGGTACGCAAACCCGTTTGCAGATAAGCCGGCGTACTTTGAAGCGTTTGCGGCCGTACAAACATCACGCTGTAATGCTGTTTCATAGGCGTTTCAGCATAAAACGCGTGGGTTGAAAAAGACTTTCCCGCCGTTTGAAGAAAACGCTCCACCAAATCGGGCGGCAACCTCAGCGTATCGCACGGCACAATCAGCAACCAATCCGCCTTGGCAAACTGGATATCACTGGCTGCCGTTCCCAAAGCCGCCAGCGGCCCCAAACCCTGCCATTGGCGCGCATCGGCAAACACATGCGGCGTACGCTTGGCGTATTCCTCGATATTGCGGTTTGCGCTAATGGCAATATTGTCGACTTGCGGCCTGAGGGCATCTATCACATGATCGACAAAGGCTTTCCCTTGACACATCATCAGACCTTTGTCTTTCCCGCCCATGCGCCGGCCCTCTCCACCGGCCATAATCAATGCACTTACCGTCATTGTTTATTTCTCCCATTGAAACACTGCCTCCGCATCGCTTTGTTTGACCTCTACCCAACGCTCAAGGCCGTCTGAAAAAGTTTCCTTCTTCCAAAACGGTGCTTCGGTTTTCAAGTAGTCCATAATAAACTCAGCAGCCGCAAATGCCGCTTTGCGGTGCTCCGATGCCGTCAGCACCAAAACAATCTGGTCATCGGCCGACAAACTGCCGACGCGGTGAACCACCGTACACGCACTCAACGGCCAGCGCTGCGATGCCGTCTGAACGATACGGGCGATTTCGTTTTCGGTAACTTCAGGATAATGCTCTAAAAACAGATGCGCCAAAGGCGTTTCGGTATCGCGGTCGCGTACTAAACCCACAAAGCCCGCGACCGCACCGGTGTTGGCTCCCTTTTCCAACAACGCATCGTATTCGCTTTGCAGGTTGAAATCTTCGGTCTGAACCCTGATTACTGCCTTCATATCGTCAGCCCCCCGTTACCGGAGGCAGCAGCCCCACTTCCGCACCGTCGGGAATCTCCTCTTCCCAAGTGCTGATTTTTTTATTGATTACCAAGCGGAATACCCTGCCCTCTGTCAGCGCACGCTCCCAATCACTGCCGCGCGCCCGCAGCATCTCAAGCAAATCACGCCCGCTTCCTCCCTGCCACGCCACAGACTCACGGGCAGTATTCAAATCCTGCTTCAGCACGCCGAAATATAAAATCGTAATCATAAGCACAGAACCGTTTGAAACCCATCAAATACACGCCGCCCGCAAGAGCCTCTCCAGCCGCCCTGCTGCAAGCCTGCCGTATATTACATAAAGTTTCAGTTTGTTAAGATAAATACACTTTTTTATAAGTGTGATTTTACACGAAACAGAACAAGCTTCCAGTAAATCCGCTCGATTAAAGTTTAACTTTGGCATATTTAACACACTGAAAAATTTTATTTTTTCTCGCAAACCGCCATACTGTTTTTATGCTTGATATAGGTCAAACAACCGGTTTTTATCGGTTGATAAAAACGCCAAAACAAGTATTTTCTTACCCCCTTTTTTAGCAAAACTTTTATTGAAAAAGCGGCAGCATAAAACCGTATTCCTACCCTATTTTTTTCAGCGCCCTCCAAGTCCTAAATATAGCGAACTATGCGAACGGCTTTTGATCTCAAACAAATCATCGGCTAAAGAGACGAGGCCGTCTGAAAGCCGCGGTTCTTTTCAGACGGCCTTTTCGGTAGAATAAATAAGCATTTTTATCTCAACACCATATTCACATTATGCTTCCCGTTTAAACACAAAAAGGATACCGATATGGACAACAAACTCGGCTTCAAACCGATACCCGCTGCCATTGCAGTAGGTTTGGCCTTATTGATTTGGTTCGTGATTCCCGTACCCGAGGGCGTAACGCCCCAAGCATGGCATCTGCTGGCGATGTTTGTCGGCGTGATTGCCGCCATTATCGGCAAAGCCATGCCGATCGGCGCACTTTCGATGGTGGCGATTATGCTGGTGGCCGTTACCGGCGTTACCGCCGAAAAGCCCGCCGATGCCATTAAAGATGCCTTGAGCAGTTTCGCCAGCCCTCTGATTTGGCTGATCGGCGTGTCCATCATGATTTCGCGCGGCATCCTGAAAACCGGCTTGGGCGCGCGTATCGGTTATCTGTTTATTTCCCTGTTCGGCAAAAAAACCTTGGGCATCGGTTACAGCTTGGCCTTGTCGGAGCTGCTGCTCGCCCCCGTTACGCCGAGCAACACCGCACGCGGCGGCGGCATCATCCACCCCGTGATGAAAGCGATTGCCTCCAGCTACGATTCCGACCCTGAAAAAGGCACGCAAGGCCGCATCGGTAAATATCTGGCGCTGGTGAACTACCACAGCAATCCCATCAGCTCCGCCATGTTTATCACCGCCACCGCGCCCAACCCGCTGGTGGTCGATATCGTTGCCAAAGCCACCAACTCCGACATTCACCTCACTTGGGGCACTTGGGCGCTGGCCATGCTGCTGCCCGGCTTGGCCGCCATGTTTTTGATGCCGTTGGTGCTCTATTTCATCTATCCGCCCGAAATCAAAGAAACGCCGAACGCCGCCCAGTTTGCCAAAGAGCGGCTGAAAGAATTGGGTAAAATGAACCGCGGCGAAAAAATCATGCTGGGCATTTTCGCGCTGCTGCTGATCTTGTGGGCGGGCGTGCCTGCCATGCTGTTCGGCAGCGGTTGGAAAGTCGATGCCACCACCACCGCCTTTATCGGCCTTTCCCTGCTGTTGCTTTCCGGCGTGCTTTCTTGGGACGACATTCTCAAAGAAAAAAGTGCGTGGGACACCGTAACTTGGTTCGCCGCACTCGTGATGATGGCCACTTTCTTGAATAAACTCGGCCTGATCGCATGGTTTTCCGGCGTATTGGAAAACAGCATCGAACATCTCGGTTTGGGCTGGGTGGGTGCATCGGCACTGTTATTGCTGGCCTATATGTACGCGCACTATATGTTTGCCAGCACCACCGCCCACATCACCGCCATGCTCGGCGCTTTCTACGCCGCCGGTATCGCCTTGGGTGCGCCGCCCATGCTGTTCGCCCTGTTGATGGCCGCCGCCTCCAGCATCATGATGACGCTTACCCACTACGCCACCGGCACGTCGCCCGTGATTTTCGGTTCGGGCTACACCACACTCAGCGAGTGGTGGAAAGCCGGCTTCGTGATGAGCGTCGTCAACCTGCTGGTATTCATTTTTATCGGCGGCGTTTGGTGGAAAGTTTTAGGTTATTGGTAACATAGTGTTTATGTTAATGAGGCCGTCTGAAATTTCAGACGGCCTCAATGTAATGTAGGGCGGGCATCCTTGCCCGCCGTTCACTTGTACGAGCTTGTACCACTTGCCATCTTGAGTTTTTTGCTCTGCCGAGAGTAGACGGCGGGCAAGGATGCCCGCCCTACGGCTTAATCGTGATATAAATTTTGAATTTCAGACGGCATATTGCCACCCCAAGCCGCATCGAATAAGCCTAAAGCCACGTCATGACGAAACGAAGAATAAGGCCAGTTGCACACTTTCTCGGTATGACCGTGCTTCACAGGGTTGTAATAAATGTAATGAATATGGTTTTCCAAATCCCGCTCGTTTCGGATGGCATGTTCCCAAAAACGGCTTTGCCAAATCCCGCTTTCCCGCTTATTGGATTGGGCCGTATTGGGCGAACGGATTTCTTCGGGCAACCGTTTGCTGAAGTTGATTTTCAGATTTTGAATGCGCCGTGAAAAATCACGGTCATGTTCGGGCAAGCGCATAATGCAATGAAAGTGGTCGGGCAAAATGCAGACGGCCACGGTTTCAAACGGCAAATGGCGCAGCGTTTCACGGTAGGCCGTCCGAAATTCGTCGATATAGCGGATAAGATAATCCTTTGAACGATCGTTCAGATTCACCGTGAAAAAATACATACCGCCCGGCACATAATGGCGGCGGAAATTGGGCATGACGTTTTCCTTTTTTGTGTTTTGTTTATTGGCTCTTACCATTTTGTAGGGCGGGCATCCCTGCCCGCCGTTTGACCAAGATACTGTTATCACCTTATGTTGTCTTGCTCCCCGCGCAAGCGGCGGGCAGGGATACCCCCCCTACATATATATGGTATCAGGCCATCTATGGTTTTAGTGTAAAAAGTAATTTTATGGGAATCTAATTTATTTCAATATGATGGGAGCTATTAGAATTAGCTAATTACTCGCCCTCGCATCCATACATATCTGAAGATTTAGGATAAATATCTTCTAATAAAGTGTGAATAGATTCAACCTCATCAATATATGATTGATCTGGATTATAATGCTTAATACTTTCTCTCCTAGCTGTATAGAAACAATGATACTTATTTTGAGTATTACTGTATTCTTTTTCATATACCTGATTGTATTTGCCAATTAAAATATTAGCACCTTTTTTTATGCTATCCTCATCAGATAAGTATGTCTCTGAAGTTACCTGCATAATACCGGATGTTTTAATTTTTCCAGTCCAAAAAAATAATCTTTCTATAAGCCTGTGTAATCTGTGCCTGTTGAAGTTTTCATAAATTAAAATCGAATAGATTAATGCCTTTTGTTTTTCAACAAACATCTCTTCCAAACCAATCCCAATTGCTTCGTCAATAACAGAACCATATTTACAAGAAAAATGATTGTGCATATGTTTTATATAATTTATTTTTCTACTGTCATTTGAAGATAACATTGAGATATTATTAATAACTTTATATACATAACCAATTATTGCAAACCATAATGCTGTCGTAATCTCTTGTTCGGTTGGTAATGGGAAATACCTTTTTTCAATAAAATTTTTGTAAACTACGTATGCTAAGAGTATAGAAATAAGAGCTATCAGGATGTGTTTTGCCCAATTTGTGATTTTTGATCTTTCGATAAGAAAGATAAAAATAAATCTTATTAAAAAATAAAACATTACTGTAAGATAAATGTTTTTTGTCAAATAAAAAAGATTTAATTGATTTAGAATAATTGATAATATTAATATGAAAATGACAGGAGTAAAAGAGCGATATAACATATTAAATATTGGTTTTTCCTCACTTTCATTAAATGACAATTGATAATATCCAAATTTTGTTGAACTTCTACCAAACCAATTTACCATGAAAAATAATAAAAAAGAAAAGAATAAATTAAACAATATGTTATTCATATGCATACTCTAATATTCAAAACTTATACGAATTTGAGTTTAAAGAAAATAATTAAACAAAAATACATTTCCTCTATCTTTTCCCCAACTTCTTCAAAACCGTCTTCACCGTTTGAATCCGTGTTTCCACATCTTCCATCACCGCGCTTACGCGTAATTTGTCCGCGCCGGCCATGCGGTAGTTTTTGTTGCTTTGCATCAGCAGGATAATCTGCGCGGGGTCGATGTTGTGGTGTTTGCCGAAGGTGAGGGTAACTGCTTCGGCGGTGGCATCGATTGCGTCTATGCCCATTTCTTTGGCAATCAGGCGGATGCGGTGGCTTTCTATCAGGGTTTTGACGGGTTGTTCGGGCAGGCCGAAGCGGTCGACGAGTTCTTCGTGCACGGTGTTGATTTGGGCTTCGGTTTCGCAGGTGGCGAGACGTTTGTATAAAACGAGGCGCTCGTGGATGTCGGGGCAGTAGCTTTCGGGCAAGAGCGCGGGGCTGTGCAGTTTGATTTCGGTGGTTACGCCCAGCGGTGCGTCGAGGTCGGGCTGTCGGCCTTTTTTGAGGTCGCGCACGGCTTGTTTGAGCATTTCGGTGTAGAGGGTAAAGCCGACCTGCATCATTTCGCCGCTTTGCCCCTCGCCGAGGATTTCGCCTGCGCCGCGGATTTCCAAATCCTGCATGGCCAGCGTGAAGCCTGCGCCGAGTTCGTCGGCGGCGGAAATGGCATCGAGGCGTTTTTCGGCATCTTTGGTGATGTATTCGGGCGTAAGCAGGTAGGCGTAGGCTTGGTGGTGGCTGCGGCCGACGCGCCCGCGCAATTGGTGCAGTTGGGCGAGGCCGAATTTGTCGGCGCGGTTGATGATGATGGTGTTGGCGTTGGGGATGTCGATGCCGGTTTCGATGATGGTGGAACACAGCAGCAGGTTGAAGCGTTGTTGCAGGAAGTCGCGCATCACTTGTTCGAGTTCGCGCTCGCGCAATTGGCCGTGGGCGACACCGATGCGGGCTTCGGGCAGCAACTCTTGCAGGCGTTCGCGCATGTTTTCGATGGTTTCGACTTCGTTGTGCAAAAAGAATACTTGCCCGCCGCGTTTGAGTTCGCGCAGCACGGCTTCGCGCACGCTGGCTTCGCTGAAGGGTTTGACGAAGGTTTTAACGGCCAAACGGCGGCTGGGCGCGGTGGTGATGAGCGAGAAATCGCGCAAGCCTTCGAGCGCCATGCTGAGGGTGCGCGGAATGGGGGTGGCGGTGAGGGTGAGGATATCGACGTTGGCGCGCAGGCGTTTGAGTTGCTCTTTTTGGCGCACGCCGAAGCGGTGTTCTTCGTCGATGATGACTAAGCCTAAGTTTTTGAATTGAATATCGTCTTGCACGAGTTTGTGCGTGCCGATAACGATATCGACGGTGCCGTCGGCCATGCCGGCAAGCGTGGCTTTGGTTTCTTTGCTGCTGTTGAAGCGGGAAAGCTGGGCGACTTTAACGGGGAAATCGGCGAAGCGGTCGCTGAAATTTTGTGCGTGTTGTTCGACTAACAGCGTGGTGGGGGCGAGCACGGCCACTTGTTTGCCGCCCATTACGGCCACGAAGGCGGCGCGCAGGGCGACTTCGGTTTTGCCGAAGCCGACATCGCCGCACACGAGCCTGTCCATCGGTTTGCCTTGGGTGAGGTCTTTGAGTACGGCGGCGATGGCGGCGGCTTGGTCTTCGGTTTCTTCGTAGCCGAAGCCGTCTGAAAAGGCTTGGTAGTCCAATTCGTTAAACTGGAATTTAAAGCCTTCTTGTGCGGCACGTTGGGCGTAGAGATTGAGCAGTTCGGCGGCGGTGTCGCGGGCTTTTTCGGCGGCTTTGCGTTTGGCTTTGCTCCACGCGGCGGTGCCCAAGCGGTGCAGTTGCACGTTTTCATAGGCATGGCCGGAATAGCGGCTGATCAGGTGCAGCTGCGACACGGGCACATAAAGCTGGGCTTCGTTGGCGTATTCGAGCAGCATCATTTCGGTGCTGCCTTCACCCAAATCCATGCTGACCAAGCCCATATAGCGGCCGATGCCGTGCTCTTCGTGTACCACGGGGTCGCCGATGTTGATTTCGGCCAAATCGCGCAAAAGGCCGTCTGAAACTTGGGCGTGTTTCTTTCGGCGTGCGGTGCGGCTGCGGGCGACGTATTGGTAGAGGTCGGATTCGGTGATGACGGCGAGGCCGGTTGTAGGCCGCGATATTTGTGCCGATTGTGTTTTGTCGGATTCGAGAATCCGACCTACTTCGTCCGGTTCGTGTGTCTGACCAACATTTTCAGACAGGCTACCTGAAAGGCCGTCTGAAAGATGGGCTGCCGTAGGTCGGATACTTGTATCCGACATTTGCGCTGATTGTGTTTTGTCGGATTCAAGAATCCGACCTACGGGTTCGGCCGATTCGGAAACACCGCCCGCGTTTTCAGACGGCAGCTGAAACCCATAAGCCAACTGCGTTACGGCAATGCACAGCGGCGCATCGCTGTTTAAAAATGCCTGCCAGCCGTCCACACTTTTCGGTTTCAAACCGTGTTGAGCAAAAAAGCCGAGCATGGTTTCGCGGCGGCCTGCGCTTTCGGCACACAACAGAATTCTGCCCTCAAAGGCCGTCTGAAAGCCGTGCAGGGCGGCGAGCGGGGTTTCGGATTGGCGGTTCACGGCCACATCGGGCAATTGGTGCTGCTTGCCGTGAAAGTCGGGCAGGATTTGCGGATAAGGTTTCAGACGGCCTGCAAACTGGTCTTCGCTGAGATACAAATGCTGTGGATGCAAAGGCGGGTAAGCATCATCGCCCTGCGCCATCGCATAACGGGTTTTCACGTCCGCCCAAAAGCGCGCAGCTTCGGCGCGCACGTCGCCGAGACACACGACAACGGCTTCTTCGCCGATATAGTCGAACAATGTGGCGCATTCATTTTCAAAAAACAGCGGCAGATAATATTCCACGCCCGCACCGAAATGGCCGTTGCTCACGGCTTTGTACACGGCGGCGGCGTTGTAGTCGCCCTCGATTTCTTCGCGGAAACGGCTGCGGAAGATTTTTTGCGCGTCGTCATCGGTGGGGAACTCGTGCGCGGGCAGCAGGCGGATTTCGCTTACCGGAGCAAGCGTGCGCTGGGTGTCGGGGTCGAAAGTTTTGATGCTGTCGATTTCATCGTCGAACATATCGAGGCGGTACGGCAATTCCGCGCCCATCGGAAAAATATCCAAAATGCCGCCGCGCACGGCAAATTCGCCGGCGGCAATCACGTTGGAAACATTGCTGTAACCGGCCTCCACCAAGTTTTCACGCAACGCGTCGATATCGAGCGTTTGCCCCGTTTTCAGCCAAAACGTGCGCCCGAGCAGAAACGACACCGGTGCGAGCTTCTGCATGGCGGTGGCCACCGGCACCACCAACACGTCGGCCTGCCCGTTTTTCATCTGCCACAAGGCAGAAAGCCGCTCCGAAACCAAATCCTGATGCGGCGAAAAACGTTCGTAGGGCAGCGTTTCCCAATCGGGCAGAAACACCGCATTATCCTGCGGGCGGAAAAACTGCCACGCGGTTTGCAGCCGCAAAGCCTGCTCCACATCTTGCGTGAGAATGATTTTTACAGGTTGTTCAGGCAGGCATTCGGTAAGCATCAAAGGCAGGCTGCCGCGCGAAAGGCCGAGCCAGCGGGATTTTTGGGCGGGGGTGGGGATAGGATGGTTCATATCGGTATGGACAGCAGTTTAGGCCGTCTGAAAAAGTTTTGGCGAAACCCGCAAAACCCGTTTTCAGACGGCCTGTGTTGAAAAAAGCTTATTTTATCAGATTAAGTTAGCGCCATTCAGCGGGAAACAGCCGCAGCCCGCACCAAAATTTTCAGACGGCCTCAAAGAGAAATGACAAAAGTTTTATCAGAAAATACCTGCCAAAGAAAACGGAGCATGATTCACAAAAAGACATAGCCGCCCCACTCTTCCCGTCCGACAGCCATTAAAAAACCCTGCCTGAGGCAGGGTTTGAAACACTGTATTACTCGCACTGCATGGCTTTGGCAGTTTCGCCAAACATGTCGTTGCTTTGCTTACAAATCGTTTCTTGAGTGCTTGAGTCCGCAGCGGCGATAGACTGCTTAGTTTGCTCCAAACCTACTCTCACCTGCTCGGCAGCGGCTTTATCCGCTTTGCCCATACAGGCTTCAACACGTTTGAAATATTCTGTACAAGTAGGATGCAAATTAGCCGTGCTTTCAGCAGCAGCCGGCTCGGCAGCAGCAGGAGCAGCCTCTTTTTTCTCCGAACATGCGCTCAATCCTAAAGCGATTACGGCAAAAGCCAATAAAGTTTTATTCATTACCTACACTCCTTAAAGAGATATACATTTCGAAATAAAAACGATTGAATTCATTCTGTTTGCACAGCCAAGCATATTCAGCCATGAAGCTGCGTTTCATACATTGCCGGCTTTCACCGTGTACACACGCTTTTTTCACAACCGCAAAACGAGGCTTAAGCCGTAAGAGTGTATTAATTAGATCTAAGTTTCAGGCGCCTATATTAAATATATGAAAATCAAAAGAAAACAATTGCTGCAAAACAAAACGGATTGCCGTTGGAACCATGATTATTCCAACGGCAATCCGCTCAATACAATAAATAATACAGCTTAAATCAAGTTCATCACCATACGCGCAGAATTAACCGACGCGATTTTCAAAAACTCATCAAAGCTGATGTCAGCCTGTTCGTCCGCAGAATCCGACACTGCGCGCACGGTCACAAACGGCACGTCCAATTGAAAGCAGACTTGCGCTATCGCAGCCGCTTCCATTTCCACAGCCAACACGCCGTTAAAATTGCGACGAATAAAATCCACTTTTTCGCTGCTGTGAATAAATTGGTCGCCGCTTACAATCAAACCTTTGTGCACCGTGGCTCCGTCAAACGCATCTGCCGCCACTACAGCTTTGTCCACCAACTCGGCATCGCTTTCAAACTCGGCAGGCATTTGCGGAATCTGCCCCGGCACATAACCGAATGCCGTCACATCCACATCATGATGCGCCACGCGCGTACCGATCACCACATCGCCTACTTTCAAACCTTGCCCGATACCGCCCGCACTGCCGGTGTTAATCACATAATCGGGCGCATACTTGCCCACAACCAATGCAGTCACCGCCGCCGCGTTTGCTTTGCCGATACCGCTCAACACCAAAGCCACATGCTTGCCGCACAAAAGGCCGGAATACACGGTAAATTTGCCGAAATATTCGGTTTTTACCTGCTCCATTTTACTTTTCAGCAGTTCGATTTCCTGCTCCATCGCGCCGATTACCGCGACCGTACCGCTTTTTTGCTGCTCAAACATTTATCTTTTCCTATAAATAATCATTTCAAAGATTATACCCTCAATGAATTATTTCCTCTACCTTCTGTAAAGCCTTATTCGCACGCTTAAAATACCGTCCCGAACTTGTTATAATTACGTCCGTTTTATCAAATTATCATACAGGCTGAACAATGGTTGAAAACGAAAACCCTTTACCCGCAAAAGAAGAAATCTATTCACTGCTGAGAACCTTAAACAAATACAAAGGCTCCGATCTCTTCATCACAGCCAATTTTCCGCCGGCCATGAAATTGGACGGCAAAATCACCCGCATCAACGAGACACCGCTCACGCCCGAGCGTTGCATGGAAATCGCGTTCTCCATCATGGGCCCCAAACAGATGGAAGAATTTACCAATACCAACGAATGCAACTTCGCCATCAGCCTGCCCGACACCAGCCGTTTCCGTGTCAATGCCATGGTTCAGCGCGGTGCAACGGCTTTGGTATTCCGTACCATTACCAGCAACATCCCCAAATTTGAAAATCTCAACCTGCCGCCGGTTTTAAAACAAATCGCCATGCAGAAACGCGGCTTGGTGATTTTTGTCGGCGGCACGGGCTCGGGTAAATCGACCTCGCTGGCCTCTATGATCGACTACCGCAACGAAAACAGCTTCGACCACATTATCACCATCGAAGATCCGATCGAATTCGTACACAGCCACAAAAACTGCATCATTACCCAGCGCGAAGTCGGCGTGGACACCGAAAACTGGTTTGCCGCGCTGAAAAACACGCTGCGCCAAGCCCCCGACGTGATTTTGATCGGTGAGATCCGCGACCGCGAAACCATGGATTACGCCATTGCCTTCGCCGAAACCGGCCACTTGTGCATGGCTACGCTGCACGCCAACAGCACCAACCAAGCACTCGACCGCATCATCAACTTCTTCCCGGAAGAACGTCGAACCCAGCTGCTTACCGACCTTTCGCTCAACCTGCAAGCCTTCATTTCACAGCGCCTGATTCCGCGCGAAGGCGGCAAAGGCCGTGTGGCCGCCGTGGAAGTGTTGCTGAATTCGCCTCTGATTGCCGAATTAATCCACAACGGCGACGTGCATTCCATTAAAGAAATCATGAAAAAATCGCAAAGCTTGGGCATGCAGACGTTCGACCAAGCGTTATACGAACTGTATGAAAGCGGGCACATCAGCTTCCAAGACGCCATTAAGAATGCCGACTCCGCCCACGACTTGCGCCTCGACATCCAGCTACGCAGCCGCCGCGCCCAAAATGCAGGGCCGGACTTGGAGTTGATTTAAAGCAGGGATTTCTAGCCCGATAAAGCTTTACCCATCTTTTTGAAAGATACCGTTTAATTCCGCCCAGCATCGGCATCCGTAAACCATGCCGATGCACCTTGCAGAAGCAAGCGGGTAAAGTCTCAAATATCTAAAGGCCGTCTGAAAACTATTTTCAGACGGCCTCTTTATCATTTATCCGATTAAATCGAATCAAGCACCGTAAACCGGATTTTTCTCACACAAAGCAGTCGCAGCTTTGGCTACACGCGCCAACGTTGCTTGGTCTTCGGGGTTTTCCAATACATCGGCAACCAAGTTGGCCAACTCGCGGGCATCGGCTTCGCTGAAACCGCGGGTGGTAATCGCAGCGGCGCCGACGCGGATGCCGGAGGTAACAAACGGTTTTTCCGGGTCGTTCGGAATGGCGTTTTTGTTGATGGTAATGTGCGCTCTGCCCAAGGCTTCTTCGGCGGCTTTACCGGTGATGTTTTTCGAGCGCAAATCTACTAGGAAAACATGGCTTTCGGTGCGGCCCGAAATGATGCGCAAACCGCGTTTCACCAACTCTTCCGCCATGGCCGCGGCGTTGATTTTCACTTGTTTGGCGTATGCTTTGAATTCCGGCTCCAACGCTTCTTTAAATGCCACAGCTTTGGCGGCAATCACGTGCATCAGCGGGCCGCCTTGCAGGCTCGGGAAAATGGCGGAATTGAGGGCTTTTTCGTGCGTGTTGTCGCGGCACAGAATCACGCCGCCGCGCGGGCCGCGCAGGGTTTTGTGGGTGGTGGTGGTCACGAAGTCGGCAAACGGAACGGGGTTGGGATATTCGCCGCCGGCCACCAAGCCTGCGTAGTGCGCCATATCCACAAATAAGTATGCGCCCACTTTGTCGGCGATTTCACGGAACTTCGCCCAGTCGATTTGCAGAGCGTAGGCAGAAGCACCGGCCACAATCATTTTCGGTTTGTGTTCCAAAGCCAAGCGTTCCACTTCGGCGTAATCCAGCACTTCGTTTTCGTCCAAGCCGTAGGTAACGGCGTTATACAGTTTGCCGGAAATGTTGACCGATGCGCCGTGGGTGAGGTGGCCGCCGTGTGCCAAGCTCATGCCGAGGATGGTGTCGCCGGGTTTCAACACCGAAGCATACACGGCTTGGTTGGCTTGCGAGCCGGAATGCGGCTGCACGTTGGCGTATTCGGCACCGAAGAGTTTTTTCACGCGGTCGATGGCCAGTTGCTCGGCGATGTCCACGTATTCGCAGCCGCCGTAATAGCGTTTGGCGGGGTAGCCTTCGGCGTATTTGTTGGTAAGCTGGCTGCCTTGCGCTTCCATCACGGCGCAGCTGACGTAGTTTTCCGAAGCAATCAGCTCGACATGATCTTGCTGGCGTTGCACTTCTTTGGCAATCGCGGCGGCGAGTTCGGGATCGTATTTCTCAATGGTTACGCTTTTTGAAAACATGGTTTGGGCATCCTTCAGATGTTGGGAACAATCAAGCAAAAAATCCAAGCTATTGTAACTGAATTTATTGCCGTCGCGGATGAAAAAATCAGATATTGTCAACAAAACAGGTTCATAGCAACCTCGGCTTCCCTACCCTTCTCCCGGCCTGCCGTTATACCTTATTTTGATAAAAGCCATTCTTTCTGTTGGTAAAAATTACTCTGGCCTTCTCTGCCGAAAGCCTACAAAATGGATAATCAAACTGTTTCAGGCGATTCCAAAATGCCATAAAATTAAACTCACGCAATCAAAATCAACAAAAACTTATTTAAACTACGATAAATCTTAGTTATAATCAGATTTTCTAAACCAACTTCATTTTCAGACGGCCTCCAAACCGAAGGAAATCCCATGCTGCTGGCACTTTCATTACGCGACTTTGTCATCGTAGAAAAACTGAATTTAAACTTTCAAAGCGGCTTTACCGTGCTCACCGGCGAAACCGGCGCAGGCAAATCCATTACGCTTGATGCCATCGGCCTGCTCTTGGGCGACAAAGCCGATTACAGCCAAGTCCGCACCGGAGCCAAAGAAGCGCAACTCTCCGCTCTTTTCGATATCAGCGATTTACACGAGCTGAAAAAAAATCTTTACGAGCAAGGATTAATCGAAGAAGGCGACGAAGAACTCAGCATCCGCCGCATTATTGATGCCAAAGGCAAAAGCCGCAGTTTCATCAACAACCAAACCGCCACACTCGCCCAATTAAAAGCCATCGGCGAGCAGCTTATCGACATCCACGGCCAAAACGCCCACCATTCGCTCAACCAAGAATCCGCACAGCGCTCGCTGCTGGATGCGTTTGCAGGCAGCCAGCAGCAGGCGGAAACCGTCAAACAACGCTACCAAAGCTGGCACAACGCACAAAAAGCCCTCAGCGAAGCGCAAAACCAAGCCGAAAATATCGCCATCGAACGCGAAAGGCTGGAATGGCAATTCAACGAACTCAACCGCCTCGACCTCAAACAAGGGGAATGGGAAACACTCAACCAAAGCCACAGCAGCCTTGCCCACGCCGCAGAATTATTGCAAGCCGCAGCACAAACCGCCGACTACATCAACGGCGACAACGGCATGCAGCAGCAACTTTACCAATGCCAAAAACTGCTGGGCACCCTGCAAGAAATAGAACCGGGCTTTGCCGAGAGTCTGAATATGCTCGCCAGCATCGAAGCGGAACTCAGCGAAATCAGCGCCAACATGCGCGATGTTACCAACCGCGTGGAAATCAATCCCGAAGAGCTTGCAGAACAAGAGCGCCGTATGGGCGAATTGATGAGCATGGCTCGGAAATACCGCGTCGAGCCGGAAGAATTGCCGGCAAAACTCGAAGAATTAAGCAACCGACTGCACACGCTCCAAGCTGCCGCCGACATCGCCGCACTCGAATCCGCCGTTGCTCAAAGCGAAACCGAGTACATGGAAGCGGCGCAAACACTTTCGGCCATGCGCCATCAGGCCGCCGCAAAACTCAGCAACGAAACCACCCAGCACATGCAACAGCTGGCCATGAAAGGCGCCAAGTTCCATATCGAACTCCTGCCTTCTTCCCCTACCGCACACGGATTGGAGCAAGTTCAATATCAAGTCGCCGCCAACACGGGCAGCCCCCTGCGCCCCTTGAACAAAGTCGCATCAGGCGGCGAACTTGCGCGCATCAGCCTTTCGATTCAAGTTGTTACCAGCCAATACACCCAAGTGCCGACTTTGATCTTCGATGAAGTCGATACCGGCATCGGTGGCGGCGTTGCCGAAACCGTAGGTAAGGCTTTACGTTCATTGGGGAAAAAACACCAAGTTTTGGCCGTTACCCACCTTCCCCAAGTGGCGGCATGCGGCGAAAACCATTGGCAAGTACACAAACACAGCAGCGACGGCCAAACCGTGAGCGAAATCAACGTGCTTGATCAAGCCGGACGCATTCAGGAAGTGGCCCGTATGCTCGGCGGTGAAACCATTACCGAAACCACCCGCAGCCATGCCGCGGAATTGCTGGAAATGGCGGCAGGCTGCAATTAGGTTCTTGATAAAAGCCGAAGCACAGCACCACAAATCATTAATGCCGTCTGAAAAAGGCCGTCTGAAAACATTTTCAGACGGCCTTTCATCATGCAACACAACAAATAGAAAGTATGCTTAGAACGTTTTGCTCAACTCGATAAACATGCGGTTTCTACTGTTGGTGTAATAAGCATCATTACTGGAAGTTCGCTGGTGGCTAAACGTGATACGCGGTGTCACGCCGCCATAATGCAACGCGCGGTGCCACACGGAAACAGAAGCGTTCAACTCTTTATCGCGGCGCTCTTCGCCGTTACTAAAGAAGCTGGGCGTTTTATAAAAACGCTTGGCCACACCTACCTGCACGCGGGTAGAAAAACCGCCGCCCCACTCCTGCCCCCAAAGGGCACGCACGCCATAACGGTTGAAGTCGTCGGAACGGTCTTCTTTGTTACGCTCCTGATACAGGTCGGCACCGCCCAGCCAATATTGGCGCGCATTGCGGTAATACACCAAAGAGCCGCTCGCTAAAAGGCTGTTCACGTCGGAACGTTTGCGCTGCTGATTCTTCAGGCGCGACGCTTCAACCGCAGTCAGGCTCTGCAAACTATGGTTTAGCCAACGGTTCCAATGGATACGCGCGCCGCTTGAATAGCTGTACGCATGCTCGCCGTAAACCCTGCGTTCGTGGAAAGGCGTTATGCCCACATCGTTGCGCTGATCGGCATAGCCCAAGCCTGCCGAAACGCGCGCCGTTGCATCGTTGTAGCGCGAATAAGAGCGGTAAGCTTTACCGGATACGTCCGCACCGGCTTTGGCATACAAACTTTTTTTCAGCGACCATTTTTTCTCTGCGCCCAACTGATAATTGAAACCCGTCGCATTAATCGGCTTATCAAACGTCCAACCGTCGAAGCAATCGCTGGCAGGATTGGTTTTACGACGCTCTTCACACTCCGTCCCAGATAGTTGTCTGCCCAACCGCTGATTCTTGGGTGCTTGGTTGATATTTTGCTCGCGGGTAATGTTAAATCCGCCGTAAACCTGCCAAGAATCGCGCTGGCGCAAAGCTTGTCTGTATGCTTCCACGCGCTGCAACACAGGTTCGGGCAGTTGTTCGGTCTTCAAACGGTCAAACTGATCTGCTGCCGCTTCATTCTGTTGGTTGTCAAACAAAGCTTGCGCCAGCTGTAAACGGATAATCTGCGAATCAGGTTGCGCCGAAATCAAAATACGGTAAAGCTTAATGGCTTCGGCAGCTTGACCGTTGTGCTGATACACCAAAGCCTGTGCAAACACCGCCATCTCCTTATCGTGCTTGGGCCATTGCCGGTAAATCGGCAGCAACACTTTGATACCGTCAACATTCTGCGTCATCACGGCAGAATACATGGCGCGGGATAAAAGCTCCGGATTATCGAGCAGCGTTTTTTCATCCACTTCCAGCACCTTTTCCTGCTCAGGCTTAGCATCTGTTTTTACCTTGCCGACTTGCTGGGTGGGAGAAGGCTCGGCGGCATGTATGTTCAATTCCAGTTCCGGTTCGGGCGGAACAGATTTATCGGCAGGCTCGGGATTGGCAAAAGCTTGGGAAAACAAACCGCTGATAGAAAGAAAAAGTAATGTGTATTTCATCTAGATTAAGCAATTGATTATTTTAAACATAATTTAAAAAGACAAATCCCGCAGATTCATCTTTACATTTTGACAAGCATTTTAACATATTCATACAAAAAGTGCGTTCCATGATTGTCACCACCTTGATTTCAAATACAATTAAAAATCCTCTTGCAAACCTGGCGCCGCACTCTTACCCAACCTGCTTATAGATTAGGTTTCAATTCAACGCAGCCGACAATCTGCTTTACGGTAGAATAACATTTTACAACGCTCCTCAAAGAGCCGCTTTTCCATAAACCTCACGAGGCCGTCTGAAAGTATCCTCCATGACCGACATCACTTCATTCGCCAACCGCTTAGGCAAAAACATCAAGCACTATTTGAAATGGGCCAGACGCAACAACATCGAAGCATGGCGCATGTACGACCGCGACATTCCGCAATTTCCTTTTGCCATAGATATTTACGGCGACCAAATCCACTTACAGGAATACGATACAGGCTGGCTGATGCAGCCCGAAGAATACGAAGCATGGCTGGCGGAAGTATTGGAAGCGATTTCCTTCACCACCGGATTCAACGCGGAACACATCCACTTCAAACGTCGCGAACGCCAAAAAGGAACGCAGCAATACGAAAAAACCGGCAAGCAAAGCGAAGATTTTATCGTGCATGAAAACGGCAGGAAGTTTTGGGTCAATCTCGACAAATACCTCGACACTGGCCTCTTTCTTGACCACCGCAACACCCGCAAAAAAGTCGGCGACAGCGCACACGGCAAACGCTTTCTCAACCTCTTTTCCTACACCGGCAGCTTCACCGTTTACGCAGCCACAGGCGGCGCAAGCGCTAGCGAAACCGTTGATTTGTCCAACACATACCTAGATTGGGCGCGGCGCAACTTCGAGCTGAACCACATCGATACCGAAAAGCACCAAATCGTGCGTGCCGACGTTTTCCAATATCTTCAGACGGCCTCCAAAGAAGGCAAGCAGTTTGATCTGATCGTGATGGATCCGCCCAGCTTCTCCAACAGCAAAAAAATGCTTGAAATACTCGACATCCAGCGCGACCACGTTAGATTAATCGACGACGCCATGAAGCTGCTTTCTTCAGACGGCATCATGTATTTTTCCAACAACCTGCGCAGCTTTGAGCTAGACAAAAGCATTGAACAAAAATATGCCGTCAAAAACATTTCCAAACATTCCGTACCCGAAGATTTCCGCAACAAAAAAATCCACCAATGCTGGGAACTAAAACATAAGTAAAAGCAACTATCATTAATGCTATCGCCGCTTACCGAAAATTAATGCCGTCTGAAAGGAAAAACCATGCAAAAAGCATTAATTATGCTAAACATATTGATGCTCAACGCCTGCGTGTACACAGAAACACCCTACGGAAAAGCTGCCGTGATAGATTTACCCGTTCAAAACCAAACCGTTGTCCATAAAAACATCCACATCCACGCCCCACCCGGCTCGACCGTAATCTATCAAGAAGCGCAACCCATACAGCCCATCTACCGCCGTTAGCAACATTTTTCAGACGGCCTCCATACCGCATACTTGAGGCACAACGACATAAATAATAAACATTCAAAATCAACCTGCCTCAAGCAGCCTGCGTTCCCATTACCCATAACACCAAGAAAAGGAAAACTCATGAAACTATCCGGCCTTATCCTCCTCTCCACCCTCATCATCAGCGGCTGCGCAGCCACACCCGCCGCCAAAAACAAAGCCAAACTCCAAGCCTACGATTACCGCATCAAAACAGCCAACGGAAAATGTCTCCAACACAACACCACCAAACACACACTTTCCGCCGCCTCTTGCAGCAAACACGACACCCAACGCTTTGCCGTCGCTGGCAACGACATCCGAGTTAACGGCCTATGCCTCCAAGCCGCATCAGGCAAAACCAACAAAACACACACCGTAGCCGCCGCACAATGCACAGGCCAACCCAACCAAAACTGGTACCGCGACGGCCAAACCATCCGCAGCAGCCTCAACGGCTTATGTTTGGACGCCGCCAAATCCAACACACTGCGCCTCTCACGCTGCAACCACAGCCAAGCACAGCAATTCAGCTTCTCCCATTAACCGCACTTGCAGCCGGCAACAGCACAGCAACGCATATAAAGCTCTGTTGCCGGCACAACATTTTTCAGACGGCCTCAATATAAAAACCACATAAACCGCCATAAAATATCCCAATCCACCCCGTCTTGCCAAACCCGCAGCCAACCACTAAAGTACGCCATATTTCCCATTTTCAAAGGCAAGCTCCCCATGCTGTTCGTACTTTCCCCCGCCAAAAACCTAAACGAAAAAGACCCCTCCCCCACTTCCCAATACACCCAGCCCGAATTATTGACCGAAGCCGAAAAACTAATGGCCGAACTGCGTCCACTCTCACCACAACAACTGGCAGAACTGATGCACGTTTCCGACAAAATCGCCCTGCTCAACGCCGAACGCAACAGCGCGTGGCACACCCCGTTCACTCCCGAAAACGCCAAACAAGCCGTTTACATGTTTAACGGCGACGTATACGAAGGTTTGGATGCCGTGTCGCTAAACGAAACCGCCATCAGCTACCTGCAAAACCACGTACGCCTGCTCTCCGGCTTATACGGCGTCTTGCGCCCGCTCGACCTCATGCAGCCCTACCGTTTGGAAATGGGCACCCCGTTTGCCAACTCGCGCGGCAAAAACCTTTATGAATATTGGGGCGGCCGCATCGCCGACACCCTCAACCGCACCCTTGCCGAAACAGGCGACAACACCCTAATTAACCTCGCCTCACAAGAATATTTCAAAGCGGTCGACACCCAAAAACTCAACGCCCGCATCATCACCCCCGTGTTTAAAGACGAAAAAAACGGCCAATACAAAATCATCAGCTTCTACGCCAAACGCGCCCGCGGCCTGATGGTACGCTACGCCGCCGAACACGCCGTTACCGAGCCGGAACAGCTCAAAAACTTCGATTACGAAGGCTATGCTTTCAATGCTGCCACTTCCAATGAAAACGAATGGGTTTTTCTGCGAAAAGAACAATCCAAATAAAAACAAAAAACTAATCCGCAATATCAGCAAAACACTTGGCAATGCGGCAGATTTCCGATAATATCCCCGTCTTCAAGAAACGGAAGCGTGGCAGAGCGGTTTAATGCAACGGTCTTGAAAACCGTCGAGGGTTGATAGCCCTCCGTGAGTTCGAATCTCACCGCTTCCGCCAATCTTGGAACAAATAAAACCGGAGGTGTGGCAGAGCGGTTTAATGCAACGGTCTTGAAAACCGTCGAGGGTTGATAGCCCTCCGTGAGTTCGAATCTCACCGCCTCCGCCAAAATTCAAAACCCGCTGATTCATTCAGCGGGTTATTTTATTTGCACCCTTTTCCCAATCTAAGACTACCTAAACCGTCTTTATAATTTTTCAGACGGCCTCAACCACCATTCCGAACCTTCACACTCTCTTTTCCCCTAGCGCAATCATCAAAAATCAAGCATAATCGGCAGGCATTATGCGCACGGAAGAAGTGTTTAGAAAACGTAAATCAATCACAATATTTCCAACCGCAAAGAAAAAAAGACCCCACAGAACAGGAGACACCATGAGTCACATTAAAGTACCCGCAGAAGGCCAAAAAATCATTCCCGGCCAAGCGATTCCAAACAACCCGATTATCCCCTTTATCGAAGGCGACGGCATCGGCGTAGACATCACCCCCGTTATGAAAGACGTTATTGATGCAGCCGTTGAAAAAGCTTATGGTGGCGAGAAAAAAATCCATTGGATGGAAGTTTACGCAGGCGAAAAAGCAACCCGCGTATACGGCGACAACGTTTGGCTGCCCGAAGAAACTCTGGAAGCCCTGAAAGAATATTCCGTATCCATCAAAGGCCCGATGACCACACCCGTAGGTGGCGGCATCCGCTCATTAAACGTAGCCCTACGCCAAGAATTAGACTTATACCAATGCGTGCGCCCCGTGCGTTATTTCAACGGCGTACCTTCTCCGCTCAAAGACCCCAGCAAAACCGACATGGTGATTTTCCGTGAAAACACCGAAGACATTTACGCCGGTATCGAATGGGAAGCCGAAAGCGACAGCGCTAAAAAAATCATCAACTTCCTGCAAAACGAAATGGGCGTGAAAAAAATCCGCTTCCCTGAAACATCAGGCATCGGCATCAAACCCGTTTCCAAAGAAGGTACCACCCGTTTGGTACGCGCCGCCATCCAATACGCCATCGACAACGACCGTGACAGCGTAACATTGGTTCACAAAGGCAACATCATGAAGTTCACCGAAGGCGGTTTCCGTGACTGGGGCTATGAATTAGCGCAAAAAGAATTCGGCGCAGAACTGATTGACGGCGGCCCGTGGTGCAAATTCAAAAGCCCGAAAACCGGCAAAGAAATCATCGTGAAAGATGCCATTGCCGACGCTTTCCTCCAACAAATCGTATTGCGCCCCGCCGAATATGACGTAATCGCCACCCTAAACCTGAACGGCGACTACATTTCCGATGCCCTGGCCGCCCAAGTAGGCGGTATCGGTATCGCTCCCGGTGCAAACATTTCCGACAAATACGCCGTATTTGAAGCCACCCACGGCACTGCACCCAAATACGCCGGTCAAGACAAAGTAAACCCCGGTTCTTTGATTCTTTCCGCCGAAATGATGTTGCGCCACTTAGGTTGGTTTGAAGCGGCAGACTTAGTAATCGAAGCAATGGAAAAAGCCATCGGCGACAAGCAAGTTACCTACGATTTCGCCCGCCTGATGGACGGAGCAAACGAAGTGTCTTGCTCAGCCTTCGGCAAAGCCATGATCGAACGCATGTAATCTGTAAATGATAAAAACAAACCCACTACCGAAAGGCAGTGGGTTTTATTCAATGATACTTCAAGTAGTTAAAAATCATACCGCATTAAGCTATTGACAGTATCTTCGGAAACCTTTATATTTCCCACTTCTTTGAAACGGAGTAGTGGCTGAGAGGCTGAAGGCACACCCCTGCTAAGGGTGCATCTGGGCTAAAACCTGGATCGAGGGTTCGAATCCCTCCTACTCCGCCAAATTTTGTTATAACCGAATGAATATTGAAATAATAAATTCTTGGTTATATTTGTATCACCTAAAAGATAAAGCCAGTGATTAATCACTGGCTTTTCTTATTATATGTAAATATTCAATCGTCAATATATCGCTAACTTTAGATAGCTTCCGTAATAAACGAAATACTATTCTTGGCTTTGCGAAACCCAGCAGCACAACACTCTTACTGTTAGTATTAACATAACGAAATGACCAAACAAGTATTGCCAACAGATAGTACCAATCTGACGGAATGTAACAGTTTGGTTCTTCCATTAAGAGCCACATTACTCATTCTTAAATACAGCAACGAAAATCAGCCTCTCCCGGCAGCACAGTATCACGTTTCGACTACAACAAAGCCGAAAACCTTCTCACAAACTCTAATCCACTAAAACACACCACCTGGGCCGTTACAAAATAAGCCCCCCTATAACCCAAATTCAAACACAGTTATCGGCTATTGAGCAAAGAGCTATTCTTCAAAGATCTTGAACTGTCTAGTTTTACTCAAGATATTGGTGATGGTGGTGAGAAGCCATTGTTCGTTGTAGGTGTACCCGGTGCTGTGGCCGGCGGGGTCGGTAATTTGAATCAGGTTGCCGCGCCCGTCGTAGGCGTATTCGGTGATTCTGCCGGCGGGGTCGTTGACGGCAACCGGCAGGTTTAAAGTGTCGTGGTAATCGATTTGGGTGCGGCTGCCGTCGGGGGCGGTGATGCTGATCACGTTGCCGAAGGTGTCGTAACTAAAACGGGTTTCGCGGCCGAGTTCGTCGTGTTGAAGGGTAATCCGCCCCCAGTCGTCGCGTTCGCTATCGGTGCGGTGGCCGTCGGCATCGATGTGGTACACCATTTCGTTGTTGTCATCGAAACCGTAGATTTCGACGCGGCCAAGTACGTCGGTAACGCGGGTATGGCCTTGGCGGTAATCGAAATGCCATTCCCGTCCGCTGTTGTTGCTGCTCTTCAATACTTTGCCGTCGGTATCGTAACGGTCGTATTCGTAACGCGATACCAACCCGTCGGGCTGGTTGTGCTCGATCATGATGTGGTTGCGGTAGGCGAATCCGCGCAGACGTTTGCCGTCGCGGCCGTAAACCGCGGTCAAATCGCCGTAGCCGTCGTAGCCGTAACGCACCAGTTCGCGGCTGTTGAAGGTAACCGAGGTTAGGCGGTTGACGTAAAGATTGTCGTCTTTGCCGACAAATACGCCGTGTTCGGCAGCGGCATCGAATACTTCGTCGCTGTCGTTTAGGCGGATGGAGGAGAAATGTAATTGGAACTGCCTGCCGTTGCTGTCGTAAACGCTGTGCGGCAGTCCGTTGTCGCCGTAGCAAAGGCGGATGTGGTGATGGTTGCGGTCGAGTTGGGCAATCAGTTGGTAAACGCCGTCGCCTTCGTCGACTTCGGCGAACCATAAACGGGCACCGCCGTCGGCAGAGGCGATTTGGTAGAGGCCGTCTGAAATCTGCGAGAAATAGATTTGCTCGTAAGGATCGAAATAAGCCGATTCCAAACCGTAAGGATCTTCCTCCGCAGATTCAGGTAGCGGATCGGCATCTTCTGTATCCGAACCGTCTTCGTCATCGTCGGCATATTGCGGTTCGTCTTGCCCGTCGTCGATATCCGGCAGCGGAATTTCCCGGCCTTGTTCGTCAATGTAGAGGAAACCGTCCTGCGTCCGTTCCAACCGCATCGAAAACGGCAGCGACCAGCCCTGCCCCAGCCAGCCGTTGCCGGGTTGGTCGGAATAGTAGCTGCGCTGCCAGATTAGGGGGAGAGGGGAATCAAAGGCAAAATCGGTTTTGGTGAAAAAGATGCAACTTTAAAACCGCCACTAAAGAAACCAAATTGTTAAAGAGCAAAAAAAGCCGTCTGACAAGGTTATTGAATAAAACTTTCAGACAGTATTATTATTGTTTTGTTGGATTTCAGCTTAATAAAATGTCTGTCTGAAACTTTAATTTCCAAACTAGTTTTCAGACAGGCATTTGGTTCTCTGCCTAAGCAAATCTGATAAATCAAAAAGGAACAACGTGTGCATACCAAAGCACAGTACCTACTTATGAAATGGATGATATAGCTCAATTATTCCATAGGTTCAGCGGCTTCTTTATAACCAAGCTTGGATTGCTCGGATCTGTCGAAACTGACACTGTTAATTAACTTAAGGTAATAAAATAAATTTCTCCTCATTTTTGTATATGTCCACAAAATAAAATATCTTATTATCTCTTATTTCTTTTAAATAAATTAAATCTTCAATTTTGCTTAAATAAGAGATTGAAAAGTCATTGCAATTTATTCTTGCCAATTTAAATCCTACTACACAAAATCGCCTAATAAACAAAGGAATATACAGTATTTTATTTTCATACAAAAAAGGCCCGCCAAATAAGCACTCTTCCGAAAAAAGATTTTTATTAATTAACAACTTACCGACAACAGGGGAACCTTGATTAACTTCCATTAAATCCACATACTTTATTTCCAAATTATCTATAAAAATATGCTCTTTAAATTCAATAGGATTACCTAAAGAAACTGTTTTTAATATAGATTTCATTAACATTTCCCTCTTTTTTTTCGATTAATTTGTCTTGATTTTACATTTTTAACCTCTTCTGAATGCACAATGAACTGCAAAGAACCACCAGGATATCTCAATCCTTGCGGTCCAATGATGCCAAATTTTATTTTGGTTCCTTTCGGGATAACCCCTGAGTTATAATTAGTTAATGGATTCCATGACGGTAAAATTGCAGCAAATGTTCTATTTATAAAGCTATTTGTGCCTATTCTCAATCCCCAAAAATCACCACGACCTGAATGTAAATGTAAAACACCAAATCTTTGTACAGGAATATTGAAAGGTGCTCTAATTGTAAATCCCCTGAACAAGAAGCCATCAGAAGTAGTAATTTTAAATTTTTCAAAGATACTTTTAAGTCCTAATACATCAATCCAGTTCTGGATATTCGGTGCAAACGAATAAAAATTATCTCCACCCCACAACCCAATCGGATCCTGATTCACAAACCTACCCGTATCCGGCTCATAATAACGGAAAAAGTTGTAATGCAGCCCCGTCTCTTCATCGCAATACTGGTTTTGCAACCTGAACGGCTGATGAATGTTTTCATAAATGCGCTTTTCAGACGCAAGAGAACCCCAAGCCGAGTAGCTGCCGTACCACAGCAGATTGCCGTATTGGTCGGTCATCTCACGCGGGATGCCGATTTGGTCGTTGTGGAAATAGCTTAGGTATTGTCTGCCGTCTTTGGCGTTGTCGAAGATTTGCGCCAGCGGTTCGTAGCTGTCTTGGTCGGTGTAAACGTAGGTATAGCTGCCTTTGTAAGTATATTCCTGAAGCAGTCTCGTCCCGTCCCAAACGAAATGCGTCCGTTTCGGTGCGGTGCTCGTCCACGCCAATTTGTCTTTGCGCTCTTTGCTTAATCTGCGCCCGAACGGGTCGTAGGCGTATTCCCATATCTCGGTATTGCCTTTGGGCTTTTTAATCTCTGCGCGGATAAGTTGGTTTTCGCTGTCGTATTGGAACCACTGGCTTTCGCCGTCGGGCAGTTGGCGGTAAATCATGTTACCCAAGGCATCGTAGGTGTATTCGGTGCCGTTGTATGCTTCGAGGCGGTTGCCTTTGCCGATGTTGCGGCCTTTTGTCCGGCTGATGTGATGCCTGTCTGAAAGGTGTTCAGACAGGCCTTTGTCTTTGAGGCCGTCTGAAACCTTATCCGACAGGATATTGTGTGCGGGGTCGAAAGCGAACTTTTCGCTGTGGCCGCTCTGTTTGTTGACGGCGCTTTCTATCCGCCCGAGTTTGTCGTACGCGTAATCCAATACGCCGCTGCGTTGGTCGGCGGTTTGGATCAGGTTGCCGGCTTGGTCGTAGCGGTAGCTTCGGCGTACTGCGCCGCCGGTTGCGGCGTGTGTGTTTCGGAGGTTGCGGTTGCCGACGGTGCGTTGGTTTTTCAGACGGCCTTGGGGGTCGTAACCGTACAGGCTGTCTAATCCGCCCTGGCTTCTGCGGGTTTCCCGGTGCAGTGCGTCGCGTTCGATGTCGCTGGCAAGTTGAAATTGTTAAAGAACGGTAGCTCATCTGAAAAAGATTTTAGCTAGTTTTTTTCAGACGGCCTTGAAAGATAAAGATTAGCAAGACCCATATGCCTAAATACAATACAGGCTACAATTTATTATGGTAATTTTCTATGTTTAGGTTTAATGAAATCACTTATATCTAAATGATGGTCATTCATAAATGTATCTAATAAATTATCCAAAGAAACAAATTTGTAGCCATCCAAATTAGCAGTTTTTAAAACATCCATAAGCTCTATACTTACTATTAACACATTATGCAATATGGTGTCATTTAACTGAAATAAATCATATTTTGTATCTGTAAAGTTTATTTTAGAGGGTAATATAGTTCCCATCTCTCCTATTTGGAAAATAGATGTTTGTTCATCAAAAAATTGCTTTTTCTCAAATACGAAGAGTTTATACGATTTTTCCTCAGCTATAGCTTGGTCAGAAATGGCAACAGTCAAAGGAATAGATATATGAGGAGCAATTTTATATTTACTAATTAAGCTCCAACATTCTTTTGAAAAAATATGAGAAGAGGAATCAGAGTAATAATCAAAATTTACATTTTGTTTTTTCCATAAATTTAGATATATTTTTTCCTGATTAATCTGAAATATCTCTTTATTCATATCTACTGAATGAAACAGTTCATTTTTAGGATTCATCATTTCAGTAGAAAATAAGCCAAGGATTTTTCCTGGGCAGCTTTTACCTTCATAATCCACTAACATTGCATAAAAATTATCCATAACAAAAACCTCCTTAATAATTCACATAATTACTAAACTAATTCATTCTATTTCTCTGATTGCCACATGTAAGATGGGGAACATTCCCTGCCCAAATTCGCCTTCTTAACTCAATTTGAAGTTTTCGGACAGCTCTTCTTTTATCTTTATCAGACATCTTGGATTGCTCTATAGCATTTAACCGTTGCCTTACCATATCGCTATAATTTGGATGATTGGAACTATGATAAACTCTCATACCTTTCCCTGCTCCATCCAAATAAGCAGCTCTACTGCCGGGTATCAATAAGCCATTACTAGCCCGATCTCGTTGATCCTGAAGTCCGATGCTATCTAAGAAATTTTTCTTTTCTGCCCAAATTTCTACTGGAATTAAATGGTGCGCAGAAAGTCTATCTCCTACTTTCCCTCCAAGTGCTCTATCTAAAATACTACTTGGAGATAATCCTAAAATATCAATCCATCTTTGCGTATTAGGCGCAAAAAAATACAGGTTCTCCCCACCAACCAAACCTATTGGGTCTTGATTGGTAAAACGTCCTGTCTCTGCTTCGTAGTAACGGAAGAAGTTATAGTGAAGCCCCGTTTCAGCATCAAAATACTGGTTTTGCAACCTGAACGGCTGATGAATGTTTTCATAGATGCGCTTTTCAGACGCGATAGAACCCCAAGCCGAGTAACTGCCATACCACAGTAAATTACCGTGAATGTCGGTCATCTCATGAGGTGTGCCAATCTGATTGTTGTGGAAATAAAAAAGATATTGTTGTTGGTCTTTGTGGTTATCAAAGACTTGGGCTAAGGGTTCGTAAGAATCTTGGTCGGTGTAAACGTAGGTATAGCTGCCCTTATGGCTATACTCCTGAAGCAGTCTTGTTCCGTCCCAAACGAAATGCGTCCGTTTCGGCGCGGTGCTCGTCCACGCCAATTTGTCTTTGCGCTCTTTGCTCAGTCTGCGCCCGAACGGATCATAAGCGTATTCCCATATCTCGGTATTGCCTTTGGGCTTTTTAATCTCTGCGCGGATAAGTTGGTTTTCGCTGTCGTATTGGAACAACTGGCTTTCACCGTTGGACAGCTGGCGGTAAATCATATTGCCCAAGGCATCGTAGGTGTATTCGGTGCCGTTGTATGCTTCGAGGCGGTTGCCTTTGCCGATGTTGCGGCCTTTCAGATGGCCTGTGTGATGCCTGTCTGAAAGGTGTTCAGACAGGCCTTGGGTGTCTTTGAGGCCGTCTGAAACCTTATCCGACAGGATATTGTGTGCGGGGTCGAAGGCGAACTTTTCGCTGCTGCCGGTTTGTTTGTTGACGGCGCTTTCAATCCGCCCGAGTTTGTCGTACACGTAATCCAATACGCCGCTGCGTTGGTCGGCGGTTTGAATCAGGTTGCCGGCTTTGTCGTAGCGGTAGCTTCGGCGCACTGCGCCGCCGACCAGGGTATTGAGTTTGCCGTTGTGCTGCAACGTCCGGTTGGCGGTGGCGGTTTGGTGTTTCAGACGGCCCATCGGGTCGTAGTCGTAGCGGCTGGTTAAGGCGCCTTGGGTTCTTTGGATTTCCTGATGCAGTCGGTCGCGTTCGATGTCGCTGATGGTTTCGCCGTCGAGGTTGATTTGGTGCAGGTGGCCGCTGCCGTAGTAGAGGTAGTTGATGCTGCGGCCGTCGGGGAGAACGGTTTGAATGCGGTTGCCGAGCGGGTCGTAGGCGTAGCCGACGCTGGCGCTTTGGCCGTTGTGGACGGTGGTTTCGCTGACGAGCCGGTCGAGTACGTCGTAAACGAGTTCGACGCTGCTGTGGCGGTTGCGGGCTTTAACCAGATTGCCGGTCAGCGGGTCGTAGTCGAAGCGGGTGCGGCTGTAATGTTTGCCCTCTTCGGCGGGAACGGGGGTGCCGTCGATGCGGCGGCTGGTTTTTTCTACAAGCTGGCCTAGGATATTGCGTTTGAAGCGGTGGATGTGCCAAATCTCGGGGCGGTCGGCTTTGGGGCCGTCTGAAAGGCCGTATTCGGTTTGTTCGCTCAGTTGGCCGGCGGCATCGTAGGCGTAGCCGGTGATTTTGCCCTCCCAGCCGGTTTCTTGAATCAGGTTGTCGGTGTTGTCGTAATCGAGGCGGTAGCTGTCGCCGTTTTCGTTGGTAAGGACGGTTAATCTGCGAGCTTGGTCGTAACGGTAGCCGAAGCTATGGCCGAGGGCGTTGGTGCGTTTGACCGGTAAGCCGTCCACCGCCAGTTCGTATTCGGTTTTGGCACCGAGGCCGTCGATATGGGCAATCAGACGGTTGATGCGGTCGTATTCGAAACTTTCGCTGCTGCCGTCGGGGTAGTCGCTGCGGATGTGGTTGCCGGCTGCGTCGTAATGATGGCGGGTGGTATGGCCGAGGGCATCGGTAACGGTTTCTAAGTCGCCGTATTCGGTGTAGCTGAAACGGGTGGATTGGCCTGAGCAATCGGTATAGCGGATCAGTCGGCCGTCTGAATCGTATTCTAGCTGTTTGGTTTTGCCCAGTGCGTCGGTAATGGCGGCGGGCAGCCATTGTTCGTTGTAGGTGTACCCGGTGCTGTGGCCGGCGGGGTCGGTAATTTGAATCAGGTTGCCGCGCCCGTCGTAGGCGTATTCGGTGATTCTGCCGGCGGGGTCGTTGACGGCAACCGGCAGGTTTAAAGTGTCGTGGTAGTCGATTTGGGTGCGGCTGCCGTCGGGGGCGGTGATGCTGATCACGTTGCCGAAGGTGTCGTAGCCGAAACGGGTTTCGCGGCCGAGTTCGTCGCGTTGAAGGGTAACCCGCCCCCAGTCGTCACGTTCGCTATCGGTACGGTGGCCGGCGGCATCGATGTGGTAAATTTCTTCGTAGTTCTCGTCGAAACCGTAAATTTCTTCCCTGCCCAATGCGTCGGTAACGCGGGTGTAGCCCTCGCGGTAGTCGAACGTCCATGCTTCGCCGAGATTGGTATGGCTGTTGAGCACTTTGCCGTCGGTGTCGTAACGGTCGTATTCGTAACGCGATACCAACCCGTCGGGCTGGTTGTGCTCGATCATGATGTGGTTGCGGTAGGCGAAACCGCGCAGACGTTTGCCGTCGCGGCCGTAAACGGCGGTCAAATCGCCGTAGCCGTCGTAGCCGTAGCGCACCAGTTCGCGGCTGTTGAAGGTAACCGAGGTTAGGCGGTTGACGTAAAGATTGTCGTCTTTGCCGACAAATACGCCGTGTTCGGCAGCGGCATCGAATACTTCGTCGCTGTCGTTTAGGCGGATGGAGGAGAAATGTAATTGGAACTGCCTGCCGTTGCTGTCGTAAACGCTGTGCGGTAGTCCGTTGTCACCGTAGCAAAGGCGGATGTGGTGATGGTTGCGGTTGAGTTGGGCGATGAGCTGGTAAATGCCGTCGCCCTCGTCGACTTCGGCGAACCATAAACGGGCACCGCCGTCAGGTGAGGCGATTTGGTAGAGGCCGTCTGAAACTTGTGAAAAATAGATTTGCTCTTCGTGGTCGAAATAGGCATCTTCCAAACCGTAGGGGTCTTCTTCCGCAGGGTCGGCAATGGGGTCGGCCTCTTCTGTGTCGAAGTCGTCTTCATTATCGGCATATTGCGGTTCGTCTTGCTCGTCGTCGATATCCGGCAGCGGAATTTCCCGGCCTTGTTCGTCAATGTAGAGGAAACCGTCTTCCACCCGTTCCAACCGCATCGAAAACGGCAGCGACCAGCCCTGCCCCAACCAGCCGTTGCCGGGTTGGTCGGAATAGTAGCTGCGCTGCCAGATTAGGGGGAGAGGGGAATCGAAAACAAAGTCGGTTTCTTCGGGAAGGACTTTAATACCCAGTATGGCATTCACCGGACGACCGACTGCACCGCCCTTGCCACCGCCTTTACACGGACAACCTCCCGAACCGGCTCCCCTTCCTCCTGCAGGTCTGCCTTTACGCCCCCTGCCTTTTTTACCTTTCCCCTGAGTAACCAGCCCGCCGTTAAATCCCATTCCACCGCCGCCACTGAACCCTTTAACGGTCTTTTTAGTAGGCGGCTTCGGCCCCGGCACACCGGGAATCATCGAGGCTAAGGAAATCACGGTAGAAGCCACATCAACGGCTGCGGATACGGCAGAGTCGGGGGAAACAATCGATAAAGCGGTAGAAGCGACATCGGCCACCATCTCAATCACATCAACGGGGCCGGCGGCATTGGTCAGCGGTTCGGGCGGATTGGCGGAGCCTTGGGATACCATGGCCGGCGCGGAAGGCTGGGGAATGAGAATGCCTATGGTGTTGCCGAAAGATGCCATGACGGTTCGGGGTTAAGCAAAGGTTGGTTAAAACGGCAAAGGGGGTAGGCCGTCTGGAAAAATAAAAAACAAGGGGGATTATAACGGAATTATCGGGCGCGTGGTTTCAGACGGCCTTGGGTGGTTTAGGCCGTCTGAAAAGGTTTGACTAAATTTAAAATTTTTATTGGGTTTACCAACAGAAAGGTTTTGTTAGGTTTGGTAATCCAATCTTGTTTATTATCTAAGTAATTCAGATATATTATTAATAATATCTTCAATATAAGGTACGCAAATGATTTTAGAATTAAAAGTATCACCATTTTCGAGATGGCAGGTAAGTTGCTTACCAGAAAATTGAAAATCACTAACTTTATCTCTTTTCCACGGCTTGTCAGGCTCAAAAACAATTAGATAATACGTTTCCTTTTCTTTAAAAAGGGAAATTGAAAATACCAAATCTCCATTATCATCATCTCTGTACAAATCGAAACTTTCTAAATCATTTTTCTTAAAAACAAATTTAAATTTATCATCTTTGTTACAATATTCATTGAAATATCTAAAATTTCCAATAATTTCCTTGAATAAGTATTTATTTATATCCAAATCACTCTTAACAACAATCCAATCGTCAGAATTCAAATGTACTTCCAAAGTATCATTTGAGGGAGAAGCAATATTTAGTACAGTAAATTTCTCATCATCAGGGTTGGGGTTTTCAACATACAAAGTATCCCTTTCACATATAAAAGGCAATTCACAAGTTATATTTAAATAACCTACTTTAGGGTCGTATTCAAATGAACTTTCATCTATATAAATTATTTCTTTCATAATCATTATTTGCATTTACCATGTTTGTTATACTTATGAAGAACTGCCCAAGCTGCATCTGAGCGCATTCGGTCAGTTCCAGACATATTGCGGACATCTCTCAATTCTTTACGCACATTGTCAAAATCTGAGGCATCAATTTTTATCGTTCCCAAAACTTCATTTCCTCTGGTTTCAGGGAAAGACACACTTGTTGCTCCACCGCTTTTCAAAATATCAAAAATACCAGCACGGCAATTTGTACACATACCAACAGGCCTTGGGTCGCTAGAACGGAATTCACCCATAATATTACTAATCTGTATATCCTGCCCGGTTAACAACCCTCTTCGGGAAAAATCATTTAAACCATTAATTTCTGCATGACCAGTTTTTGAACTATGGTAAGTTTTACTAAACCCACCAGCCGAAATTGTGGCACTTGCACCATTCATATCTCCCCAAAGACCCAATCTGTCTATCCACATTTGGGTATTCGGTGCAAATCGATATAAATTCTCTCCACCGATTAACCCAATCGGGTCTTGGTTGATAAACCTGCCTGTATCAGGCTCGTAATACCGCATCAGGTTGTAATGCAGCCCCGTCTCTTCATCAAAATACTGGTTTTGCAACCTGAACGGCTGATGAATGTTTTCATAGATGCGCTTTTCAGACGCGATAGAACCCCAAGCCGAGTAACTGCCATACCACAGTAAATTACCGTGAATGTCGGTCATCTCATGAGGTGTGCCAATCTGATTGTTGTGGAAATAAAAAAGATATTGTTGTTGGTCTTTGTGGTTATCAAAGACTTGGGCTAAGGGTTCGTAAGAATCTTGGTCGGTGTAAACGTAGGTATAGCTGCCCTTATGGCTATACTCCTGAAGCAGTCTTGTTCCGTCCCAAACGAAATGCGTCCGTTTCGGCGCGGTGCTCGTCCACGCCAATTTGTCTTTGCGCTCTTTGCTCAGTCTGCGCCCGAACGGATCATAAGCGTATTCCCATATCTCGGTATTGCCTTTGGGCTTTTTAATCTCTGCGCGGATAAGTTGGTTTTCGCTGTCGTATTGGAACAACTGGCTTTCACCGTTGGACAGCTGGCGGTAAATCATATTGCCCAAGGCATCGTAGGTGTATTCGGTGCCGTTGTATGCTTCGAGGCGGTTGCCTTTGCCGATGTTGCGGCCTTTCAGATGGCCTGTGTGATGCCTGTCTGAAAGGTGTTCAGACAGGCCTTGGGTGTCTTTGAGGCCGTCTGAAACCTTATCCGACAGGATATTGTGTGCGGGGTCGAAGGCGAACTTTTCGCTGCTGCCGGTTTGTTTGTTGACGGCGCTTTCAATCCGCCCGAGTTTGTCGTACACGTAATCCAATACGCCGCTGCGTTGGTCGGCGGTTTGAATCAGGTTGCCGGCTTTGTCGTAGCGGTAGCTTCGGCGCACTGCGCCGCCGACCAGGGTATTGAGTTTGCCGTTGTGCTGCAACGTCCGGTTGGCGGTGGCGGTTTGGTGTTTCAGACGGCCCATCGGGTCGTAGTCGTAGCGGCTGGTTAAGGCGCCTTGGGTTCTTTGGATTTCCTGATGCAGTCGGTCGCGTTCGATGTCGCTGATGGTTTCGCCGTCGAGGTTGATTTGGTGCAGGTGGCCGCTGCCGTAGTAGAGGTAGTTGATGCTGCGGCCGTCGGGGAGAACGGTTTGAATGCGGTTGCCGAGCGGGTCGTAGGCGTAGCCGACGCTGGCGCTTTGGCCGTTGTGGACGGTGGTTTCGCTGACGAGCCGGTCGAGTACGTCGTAAACGAGTTCGACGCTGCTGTGGCGGTTGCGGGCTTTAACCAGATTGCCGGTCAGCGGGTCGTAGTCGAAGCGGGTGCGGCTGTAATGTTTGCCCTCTTCGGCGGGAACGGGGGTGCCGTCGATGCGGCGGCTGGTTTTTTCTACAAGCTGGCCTAGGATATTGCGTTTGAAGCGGTGGATGTGCCAAATCTCGGGGCGGTCGGCTTTGGGGCCGTCTGAAAGGCCGTATTCGGTTTGTTCGCTCAGTTGGCCGGCGGCATCGTAGGCGTAGCCGGTGATTTTGCCCTCCCAGCCGGTTTCTTGAATCAGGTTGTCGGTGTTGTCGTAATCGAGGCGGTAGCTGTCGCCGTTTTCGTTGGTAAGGACGGTTAATCTGCGAGCTTGGTCGTAACGGTAGCCGAAGCTATGGCCGAGGGCGTTGGTGCGTTTGACCGGTAAGCCGTCCACCGCCAGTTCGTATTCGGTTTTGGCACCGAGGCCGTCGATATGGGCAATCAGACGGTTGATGCGGTCGTATTCGAAACTTTCGCTGCTGCCGTCGGGGTAGTCGCTGCGGATGTGGTTGCCGGCTGCGTCGTAATGATGGCGGGTGGTATGGCCGAGGGCATCGGTAACGGTTTCTAAGTCGCCGTATTCGGTGTAGCTGAAACGGGTGGATTGGCCTGAGCAATCGGTATAGCGGATCAGTCGGCCGTCTGAATCGTATTCTAGCTGTTTGGTTTTGCCCAGTGCGTCGGTAATGGCGGCGGGCAGCCATTGTTCGTTGTAGGTGTACCCGGTGCTGTGGCCGGCGGGGTCGGTAATTTGAATCAGGTTGCCGCGCCCGTCGTAGGCGTATTCGGTGATTCTGCCGGCGGGGTCGTTGACGGCAACCGGCAGGTTTAAAGTGTCGTGGTAGTCGATTTGGGTGCGGCTGCCGTCGGGGGCGGTGATGCTGATCACGTTGCCGAAGGTGTCGTAGCCGAAACGGGTTTCGCGGCCGAGTTCGTCGCGTTGAAGGGTAACCCGCCCCCAGTCGTCACGTTCGCTATCGGTACGGTGGCCGGCGGCATCGATGTGGTAAATTTCTTCGTAGTTCTCGTCGAAACCGTAAATTTCTTCCCTGCCCAATGCGTCGGTAACGCGGGTGTAGCCCTCGCGGTAGTCGAACGTCCATGCTTCGCCGAGATTGGTATGGCTGTTGAGCACTTTGCCGTCGGTGTCGTAACGGTCGTATTCGTAACGCGATACCAACCCGTCGGGCTGGTTGTGCTCGATCATGATGTGGTTGCGGTAGGCGAAACCGCGCAGACGTTTGCCGTCGCGGCCGTAAACGGCGGTCAAATCGCCGTAGCCGTCGTAGCCGTAGCGCACCAGTTCGCGGCTGTTGAAGGTAACCGAGGTTAGGCGGTTGACGTAAAGATTGTCGTCTTTGCCGACAAATACGCCGTGTTCGGCAGCGGCATCGAATACTTCGTCGCTGTCGTTTAGGCGGATGGAGGAGAAATGTAATTGGAACTGCCTGCCGTTGCTGTCGTAAACGCTGTGCGGTAGTCCGTTGTCACCGTAGCAAAGGCGGATGTGGTGATGGTTGCGGTTGAGTTGGGCGATGAGCTGGTAAATGCCGTCGCCCTCGTCGACTTCGGCGAACCATAAACGGGCACCGCCGTCAGGTGAGGCGATTTGGTAGAGGCCGTCTGAAACTTGTGAAAAATAGATTTGCTCTTCGTGGTCGAAATAGGCATCTTCCAAACCGTAGGGGTCTTCTTCCGCAGGGTCGGCAATGGGGTCGGCCTCTTCTGTGTCGAAGTCGTCTTCATTATCGGCATATTGCGGTTCGTCTTGCTCGTCGTCGATATCCGGCAGCGGAATTTCCCGGCCTTGTTCGTCAATGTAGAGGAAACCGTCTTCCACCCGTTCCAACCGCATCGAAAACGGCAGCGACCAGCCCTGCCCCAACCAGCCGTTGCCGGGTTGGTCGGAATAGTAGCTGCGCTGCCAGATTAGGGGGAGAGGGGAATCGAAAACAAAGTCGGTTTCTTCGGGAAGGACTTTAATACCCAGTATGGCATTCACCGGACGACCGACTGCACCGCCCTTGCCACCGCCTTTACACGGACAACCTCCCGAACCGGCTCCCCTTCCTCCTGCAGGTCTGCCTTTACGCCCCCTGCCTTTTTTACCTTTCCCCTGAGTAACCAGCCCGCCGTTAAATCCCATTCCACCGCCGCCACTGAACCCTTTAACGGTCTTTTTAGTAGGCGGCTTCGGCCCCGGCACACCGGGAATCATCGAGGCTAAGGAAATCACGGTAGAAGCCACATCAACGGCTGCGGATACGGCAGAGTCGGGGGAAACAATCGATAAAGCGGTAGAAGCGACATCGGCCACCATCTCAATCACATCAACGGGGCCGGCGGCATTGGTCAGCGGTTCGGGCGGATTGGCGGAGCCTTGGGATACCATGGCCGGCGCGGAAGGCTGGGGAATGAGAATGCCTATGGTGTTGCCGAAAGATGCCATGAGATTACTCCGTCAAAATTCTGTTGTTTTTAAAATTAAAAATAGAGCGCCCGCAGGTTTCTGAAGTAAATTTTAAATCGCTTCTGCTCATTTGAAAATGCCGCTTTGCATTTCAAGAGGCCAAAAGTAATCTTAAGTCAGACAACAGAACTTAATATTTGTTCCTTTCAATAAGAATAACTTAGGTAAATGGTTAGGCCGTCTGAAAATAAATAGTGTTAATGCACCAATCAAAATTATGGTAAAGTAGCCGAAAAATTCAAAATAAAAATATCCGTAGGGGAATAATCGTCATTTCATCCATATTGTTGGGATTACGATTAATGCTACAAAGAGAAGTCTATTTTTTCGGCAAACTAAGCCAATCTCGCGATTTTATTGTTTCCGATAATCTGCAAGCCGACGATAAACATTTTTGGGACGGCTGGTTTGGCCGTTGCACCAGCCAAGACAGATTAATCCCGTTTACCCGAAAAACATTTGCCGCGCCGCGAATTTGGCTATTTTGCATCAAGCTATCCGACGGTATGGCTTATACGGGCATCACCGCTCTCAGCGCCGACCAAACCGGAAGGCAATATCCTTTCGTATTATTCTGCAAACCCGACTCTCATTCCGACTTATCAGATTCCATCAGCTTTATTGCTGAAAAAACAGATTTCTTCCGCAACACCTTAAACAACGGCAAGTGCGCTATCGAAAATTGCTTTAACGCCGACACAAGCCATAGCCCCGTTCTTTTATCCGAACCTTTCCGAAACTATTTATCTAATTCAGGCGATACCGGCAGTTTTTGGCAGGAAAGCGAAAGCGGCCGCCATATAAAACACGAAGGCGAACCCTCGTGCTCTCTGTTTAATAAATTATTTGGATCGTAAACTGATGAAAACATTTTCCCGATGGGACGAACCTATTTCCGCCGATGCTCCTGAAGGGGTGAATATCGAATACGACAGCCGCTTTCTGGAACTGCAAAGCGCGGCGGAAGGCAAGCCCGAGCAGCAATACGGCGACACCATTATTCCGGCGGAAGAACCGGATTGGGCAACGGTAGAGAAATTATGCAACCAATTGCTGGCCGAATCGAAAGACCTGCGCGTCTTGGCTTATTACACGCAAGCCCTCACTGCCAAACACGGGCTCACCGGTTTTTGCGCCGGCTGCGAAGCCGTTAAAGCCAATATTGATTCATATTGGGATTCAGTCTTCCCCAAACTCGAAGATGAAGACGGTGAATACGACCCGTTTTACCGCATCAATGCGCTCAGTTCTTTTACTACGCTCGACGGCATCGTTAAAGAAATTTTTCCGGCCAAACTGCTGGTAAACGGGCTGACCCAGCAACCGGTTACCGTCAAAGAAGCGGTTTCGGTGTTACAAGGCAATGATCCGCAAAGCTATCCGGGCGGAAAAGACCGGCTGATGCTCGACATCAGGGTAAGCGCCGACACCGGCAAGCCGGAATTGGTGGCTTTAATCCAAGCATTAGGCCATCTGAAAGACATCCAAAGCACTTTCTCAACCAAACTGCAAGACGAGCATTCCCTCAATTTCGAGGTCATTCAAAAGCCGCTCACTCTGATTCATAAAGCCGTCAATTACAACGACGGCAGCACACCGCAGCCGCAACAGGCGGAACAAACAGACCACACAGCCGAAATCTCCGCCTCAACCGGCACGCAAGAGCAAACGGCTTTCCAAGATGCCGATGCGTGGCGCCGTCTGAATATTAAAAACCGCGCCGATGTCGATTTGGTTTTGGAGAAAATCTGCGTCTATTTTGAAACCCTTGAGCCCAGCCACCCTGCCCCGCTGTTTATCCGCAGGGTACAGCGTCTGATGAATATGGACTTCTACGACATCATGAAAGATATCAGTCCAGAAAGCATTGCCAATTTGGAAGTTTTAATCGGCAAACCGGAAGAAGAAACAGGAACTTCCAACGAGTGAAATAGTCTATTTGTAATAAGCTAAAGTTTGTTTGGACAAAACAACTTTAATCATTTAGAGGTTACTGAACATGTCACGAAACAAATCATCTGGTCAAAAGTTTATTGCCCGCAACCGGGCTCCGCGGGTACAAATCGAGTACGACGTAGAGCTGTACGGTTCCGAGAAAAAAATCGAATTGCCGTTTGTAATGGGCGTGATGGCTGATTTGGTCGGCAAACCTGTCGAACCGCTTCCTGATTTGGCCGAACGCAAGTTTTTGGAAATCGACGTAGATAATTTCGACGAGCGTATGAAAGCCCTCAAACCTCGCGTGGCCTTCAACGTGAAAAACACGCTCACCGGCGAAGGCAATTTGAACGTAGAGCTGGAATTTGAAAGCATGGATGATTTCTCACCCGCCGCAGTAGCCAAAAAAGTAGAACCTCTAAACGAACTTTTGCAAGCGCGCACGGAGCTTTCCAACCTGCTCTCATACATGGACGGCAAGAGCGGTGCGGAGGAATTGATCGGAAAAGTCTTGGGCGACAGCGAGCTGCTGAAAAGCCTTGCGGCCGCACCTAAAGCAACACCCAAAGACGGGCAGTAATTTCGGATGAAAACCAATAAAGCGAGAGTGAATCATGGCTGAAAAGCAATTAGATATCCAAGGGGGCGGCGGCGCGCAAACCGCGTTTGCAGCGAGCGAATTTGAACAACTGCTGCAAAAAGAATTCAAACCCAAAACCGAAGAAGCCAAAAGTGCCGTAACCAACGCCGTAGCAACATTGGCTCAACAAGCCTTGCAAAATGTCGTTACGATTTCAGACGACACTTATCAAACCATCGAAGCAATCATTGCCGAACTCGACAGAAAACTTTCCGAACAAATCAATCTGATTCTGCACCACGAAGATTTTCAAAAACTGGAAGGCGAATGGCGCGGTTTGCATCATTTGGTTACCAATACCGAAACCGACACCCTGCTGAAAATCAAAGTATTGCCGATTTCCAAAAAAGAAGTCGCCCGCAACCTGAAGCGCTTTAAAGGCACGGCTTGGGATCAAAGCCCGCTATTCAAACGCATTTACGAAGAAGAATACGGCCAGTTCGGCGGCGAGCCTTTCGGCTGCTTGGTTGGCGACTATTATTTCGACCATTCCGCACCCGATGTGGAAATGCTCAACAGCCTCGAAAAAATTGCCGCAGCCGCACACTGCCCGTTTATCGCCGGCGCATCGCCCAAACTGATGCAGATGGAATCTTGGCAGGAATTGGCCAATCCGCGCGACTTAAGCAAAATCTTCCAAAACGCCGAATACGCACCGTGGCGCAGCCTGCGTGATTCCGAAGATTCACGCTACATCGGCTTAGCCTTGCCGCGTTTCTTGTCGCGCCTGCCTTATGGTGCCAGCACCAATCCTGTGGACGAATTCGATTTCGAAGAAGAAACCGAAGGCGCGGATCACAACAAATACACTTGGGCCAACGCGGCCTATGCGATGGCGGTGAACATCAACCGCTCGTTCAAATACTACGGTTGGTGTACTTCTATCCGCGGCGTGGAATCCGGCGGCATCGTTGAAAACCTGCCCTGCCACACCTTCCCGACCGACGACGGCGGCGTGGACATGAAATGCCCGACCGAAATCGCCATCAGCGACCGCCGCGAAGCCGAGCTGGCAGCGCTGGGCTTCATGCCGCTGATCCACCGCAAAAATACCGATTTGGCAGCGTTTATCGGCGCGCAATCCCTGCACAAGCCTGCCGAATATTATGATCCCGATGCTACGGCCAATGCCCGTTTGTCCGCCCGCCTGCCTTATCTGTTTGCATGCTGCCGCTTCGCCCACTATCTGAAATGTATCGTGCGCGACAAAGTGGGTTCCTTCCGTGAACGCGAAGATATGGAGCGCTGGCTGAACGAATGGATTATGAATTATGTAGACGGCGACCCGATTAACTCTACCCAAGAAACAAAAGCCCGCAAACCGTTGGCGGCGGCGGAAGTAGTGGTGGAAGAAGTGGAAGACAACCCCGGATACTACACTTCTAAATTCTTCCTGCGGCCGCACTACCAACTTGAGGGGCTTACCGTTTCATTGCGCTTAGTTTCCAAACTGCCTTCGGCTAAACAGGAATAGTCGGGTTTGGTTTATTTAGTCGGGCATACTCATGCCCTGTTGTCTGATCGCTTAAATTTCTTAACAAGGAGAGTAAAACATGGCTATTGATATGTTCATGAAAGTTGAAGGTGTAAACGGTGAATCAAAAGATGCCAACCACAAAGACTGGACCAATATCGAAAGTTTCGACTGGGGTGCCGAGCAACCCGGTTCGATGACCAGCGGCGGCGGCGGCGGTGCCGGTAAAGTGAATTTTAACGACTTGACCGTAGTGGCCGCCATCGATAAAGCCGCTCCGACCATTCTGAAAAACTGTGCCACCGGCCAACACTTGAGCAAAGTAGAAATCTCCGTGTGCAAAGCCGGCGGCGAACAAATCGAATATTCGCGCACCACATTGGAAGACGTTTTGGTAACCGGTGTGAAATTCATCGGCGTACAAGGCAATGACGCGCTGAAAATGCGTTACTCATTCCAAGCTGCCAAAGTGAAAAACCAATATTGGGAACAAACCGATAAAGGTTCCAAAGGCGCCGAAGTTCAGATGGCCTTCAACATCAAAGAAAACAAATCTGCATAATCTTTATGCACGTTTAGTTGGAGAAGCCTGGCTTAAAAGGCGTTTTAAGTCAGGCTTTACATATATACACTTTTCAGACGGCCTCTATCCTTCTTGAAAAGTTGATTCGGGCTTTCGCTCTTACTGCACTTTCTACAAAAATAAACAAGGAGTTGCTGAGATGGATTTGAAAACTAAATTATCGGACATGATTGAACTGGTGCGTTCAAATCCCGACAATCAGGAACACCGTTTGGCATTGATTCAATATCTCTGCCTGTGCGCAAAATGGGACCAGGCGCTGAAACAGATCGGGCAATACCAAAAGCTCTTTCCCAACACCCAAAAGCCCCTGATGCTTTATCTTATTGAAAATATCGAAGCCGAAATGCGCCGCCAAGCTGTTTTAGCGGCACAGCAAAAGCCGAAAACGCTGGAACAGCACGCCGGCAAGCTCGATATTCTGCAAAAACAACTCTCTTTGGTCGCCCATGTGGCAGAACAAAAAAGCGCGGCTCTTGCCGACGGCTACGCCGCTTTATCCGACGACATCGACGAAACACCGGTAAACATTACCTATCTTCTGGCAGACAAATCGGTTGCCGATGCATCCGGCAGTTGGATCATAGACGGCGACGTGCGTACCGCTTTCGTTTACGAATACTTCTACCGCGGCCACTACTACTGGCAAACTTGGGGTTCCATCGAAAGCATTGCTTTCAAAACACCCGCTTCCTTGCTCGACGTGATTTGGAGGCCGTCTGAAATCACATTCAGCCACGGCGAATGCATCCAATGCACCAGCCCCGCCCGCTATGCCGTTTTACCCGAGGCAGAATCGGAATGGTCGGATCTGCTGCTGCAATGCGCGCAAACCGACTGGGTTGAAGCGGCAGACCAGCTTTTTACCGGCATCGGCCAGAAGATGCTGTACACCGACAACCACGATTTCGGCCTGTTGGATATCCGCAGCATTAAATTCGGACAACACCGTTAAACCCACCCATCCGTCAGCCACGGCAATTAATCATGTCGCCATTCAAAAACCAACTGCTGCCTTCTTTGTTCGACAGACTCACCGACGAAGAACCGCGCAAAAAAAAAGAAGCACGACCCGATCAGGCCATCAACCTCGACCAATATCGGCAAGCCGTGCTGCGCGATATTCTTTACCTGCTGAACACCTGCAACCTGCAAGCGGAAACCATGGAGCAACACCTGCCCGAAAACGTGCGTTCGTCCACGCTCAACTACGGCATTCCGCCCCTTTCCGGCGTTAATTTTTCCGACATAGAATGGCAGAACGTGGAGCAAAACATCAAGCAGGCCGTTATTGATTTCGAACCGCGGCTCGACAGCAAATCGCTGCAAGTGATTGTGAACACCGAAGACGATGACGACGATGCCTTGCACAACAAACTGATTATTGAAATCAAAGGCCATCTGAAACTCAACCCTTATCCAAAAGAATTCCTGCTGCGAACCAGTATGGATATCGAAACCGGGCTGTTTAATTTATTAGAAGGGGGAACGGGCCGTGAATAACAAATTACTGTCTTATTACAATAAAGAGCTGGCCTTCCTGAAAGAAATGGGCAGGGAGTTTGCGCTCAAATATCCCAAAGTGGCTTCCCGACTGGCCTTGGATACTTCCGACATTCCCGACCCTTACGTCGAACGGCTGCTGGAAGGCGTGAGCTTTCTCACCGCCCGCACCCAGCTTAAACTGGATGCGGAATATCCCCGTTTCGTGCAAAGAATTTTAGAAGTCGTTTACCCCGACTTCATCAACCAAAAACCAGCGGCGGCCATTGTCAATTTAGAACCTGCCGGCCAATACAACGCCGATGTTATCAATCTGCTGGAGCGCGGCAGAATATTAAGGTCGCTGCCGATTGACGAATTCAAAGTAAGCTGCCCGTTTTCGGTAACCAAAACCACCGAAATCCTGCCGCTGCGGATAGAAAAAGCCAAATATACCGATTCGCTCGGCTATTTGCCGGGTACGCTTCCCATGCTCAAACCCTCTTCCGGTAAAAAAGTGCAATCCGCCCTACGCTTGGATTTCTCGCTCAGCGTACCCGGAGCCTGTTCGGAAATGCTGCCGGACACATTGCCTGTGTTTTTAGGCACGGAGCTTTCCAAATCGTCTTCTTTGCTGTTCCTGCTGGCTTCCGAATGCGTGGGCGTAGTCTGCCACAGTTATGAAAACCCCAAACAATGGCACTACCTGCTGCCGTCCAAACCGGAACACAGCGGATTTAGCGAAGACGAAGCCTTGTCTTTCAATCTGGACAAATCGGTCAGCGCATTTCGGATTCTTCAGGAATATGCGCGGTTACCGGAAAAATTCCTGTTTATTGCCCAAAAAGATATCAAGCAAGCTGTCCGGCAGGCCGAAAAAGAAGGTCATCTGCCCAAAGTGCCCGAACAGCTGGAAGAAATTGTGAGCGATAAGGGCATCAATAAGAAAATCATCACTTACCGCAAACGCTATTTCAGCCTGTCATTTTTGTTCAGCCACAAAATACCCGAGCTGACGGAGCTGGTCGGCGTGGAAGATTTTTCCGTAAACGCCGTGCCGGTGGTAAATCTATTCAGGAAAAAGAGCGCGCGCTTCCCCGTGAACATTCAAGATCGGGAACACCATGTCGTTATCGACCGCACCCAGCCGCTGAATTACGAAGTCCACTCTATCGAGCAGGTAAAAGGCTTCGACACCAACAACCGCCAAACCGTGGTTTTTTCGCCGATGTACAAAGCGCCGGATATGGGTTTGTTTCCTGAAGCGCAAACCCAACACTCTTATTTTTCGGCACGGCGGGCAGACAGGATGCCGTCTGAAAACACCATTAAAAACGGCTTCCGCTCTTCCTATCTGGGCAGCGAAGTGTTTCTGTCGCTGGCCGACAATAAAGACTACGCCTTCAATTCGGGCATCCAGCACCTTTCCGTTGATGCTTGGTGTACCAGCAGGGATTTGCCGCTGATGATGCCGCGTGATGGCGAGTCGGATTTTCTGATCGAAGGCTTTTTGCCCGTCAGCTCGATCAAACTGATTTCGAAGCTGACGCGGCCTCAGGCAGCGGTGAGCGAAGACAGAACGCTTTGGCCGTTTTTAAACCAATTGAGCCTGAACTATCTGTCGCTGCTGAACACCGACCAAGAAAATGCCCCCGTTACCTTGAAAGAATTATTGATGGTGTTTGTTTCTTCCGAAAACGATTTGCTGAAGAAACAGATTGAATCGATCACGCGGGTGGACACCGCCGTCGTGAATAAAGTGGTTCGCCATCACGGCACCGCCGCTCCCGTGCGCGGCATCAAAATCACCGTTACGCTCGACGACGCACAATTGGGGGGCATCCATCCCTTCCTGTTCGGCTCGGTTTTAAACCATTATTTCCGGCGCTTGGTGTCGATCAACTCATTCATACAACTGCAAATCGACACGCTCCAACAAGGGCATGTGGCCACGTGGCCGACCGCGGTGGGAGAAAGGGTGATCATATGAGTCCGGTTAACGTGCAAACGGATTTCGGCGACCCGCCGGACGATACTTGGGATGAAAAACTCACCGGTTTTTTAAACAAAGTCGCTTCCCAGCCGTATAAATATGACTACTTTTCACTCTTGCGCCAGCTTGAGTCGGTTAAATTTGTTACCGGCGGCAAGATGTTGGGCAAGGCAGTCAGCCCGAAAATGGAAAAAATCAGAATCCGCCAAGAGCCTTCGCTTATTTTTTCCCCGCGCAACATCCAATCGGTAACGCTGTCGCCCCATTATGCGGAAATTTCCATCAACGGCTTCGGTTTGTTCGGCCCTTCCGGCCCCCTTCCCCTGCATTTGACCGAATATGCCTACGAGCGCCAACACCAGCACGGCGACCGTACATGGACGGGCTTTGCCAATATGCTGCAACACCGTTTGGCGGTCTTGTTTTATCGGGCATGGGCCAACGCGCAGAGCATTACTTCTTTAGACAAAAACGCCGACGACCGCTTCGGCAGATACATCGCCAGCTTCAACGGCCTGAATACCCCGCCCATACACAACGAAGGCCTGATTCACGAATTTGCCAAGCGTTATTTTGCCGGTTTGCTGATGAAGCAAAGCCGCTCCGCCGCCAACCTGCAACAGTTGCTCAACCGCTATTTCAAAGCGCCCGTTACCATTCAAACCAATGTCGGATACTGGGTTGAAGTTGCCGAAGAAAAAACGCAAATCGGCGCAACAGGCGGCTATATGCTGGGAGAAGGTTTGCTGCTGGGCGACAAACTTTACGATGTTCAAAGCAAATTCCGCATCATCATCGGCCCGCTGACTCTGCCGGCCTACCGGTCGTTTTTTAAAGACGGCACCAACACCGCCCGCCTGCGGGAATGGGTGCGCCTGTTTGCCGCAGACGAATACGAATGGGACATACAGCCCGTTTTGATGCAAAAAGAAGTTCCCCCGATGGATTTGGGCGGGCAAACCCAGCTCGGCTTGTCGACTTGGCTGGGCAATGTTTCCCGCAACGCTGAAGACTTAATCGTCAGCAACCGTTAAACGGCTTTTTCAGACGGCCTCATCCTGATAAAAGCCTCTTACAAACCGTTTTGGACATGTTGGATTATTTAAGGAAATCTTATGTCAGACATCAGCCGCAGCGTATTATTCGGTAAGTTGAATACTACCTTATACAAAACTCTGGAAAATGCCTACACATTCTGCCGCCTTCGGGAAAACAGCTATGTCGAGCTGGTGCACTGGCTCCATTCCCTGCTGCAAACCGAAAAAACCGACATTTTCTGCCTGATAAACCGTTTCAATTTAGACGAAGCGAAAGTACGCAAAGACGTATTGGCCGCCGTGGAAAAACTGCCTGCCGGCGCCACCGCCGTTATCGATTTTTCCGAGCATATCCAAACCCTTGTCGAACAAACTTGGACATACAGCTCGCTGAAATTCGGCACCGACAAAATCCGCACGGCGCATATTTTCTATACTATGCTGCAAAATAAAACCTTGCAGGGCATCTTGGCCAACATTTCATCGGAATTCCTCAAAATCAAACCCGAAACGCTGGCGGACGACATCATCGCCATTACCGCCGGTTCGGAAGAAAATCTCGATGCCGCTAAAAACGCCTTATCTTCGGAGCCTACTGCCACTCACAAAGAAAGCGCGTTGGCCAAATACGGCAGCAACCTTACCGAAAAAGCCAAAAACGGCGAAATAGACCCACTCACAGGCCGCGATGCCGAAATCAGACAAATCATTGACATTCTGATGCGGCGCCGTCAAAACAATCCGATTCTCACGGGCGAAGCCGGTGTCGGCAAAACCGCCGTGGTCGAAGCGTTGGCCTTGCGCTTGGCCGCAGGCGACGTGCCGCCCGGATTGCAAGACGTGCAATTAATTCTGCTGGACATCGGCCTGCTCAAAGCCGGTGCCAGCATCAGCGGCGAATTTGAATCGCGGCTCAGAGCGGTGATGGACGAAGTCGAATCCAGCCCCACGCCGATTGTGCTGTTTATTGACGAAATCCACACCTTAATCGGCGCGGGCGGCGCAGCCGGCACGGGCGATGCCGCCAATCTGCTCAAACCCGCTTTGGCCCGCGGTAAACTGCGCACCATCGGCGCAACAACATGGGCGGAATACAAAAAATATTTTGAAAAAGACCCCGCCCTCACCCGCCGTTTCCAAGTCGTGCAGGTAGACGAACCCGACGAAGAAAAAGCCGTCAACATGCTCAGAGCGTTGAACGCCTCGCTGGAAAAACACCACAATGTGATTATTCTCGACGAAGCGATTCAGGCGGCCGTGAAACTCTCCCATCGTTATATTCCCGCACGCCAACTGCCCGATAAAGCCGTCGGCCTGATCGATACCGCCTGCGCGCGCGTTGCCGTCAGCCAGCACGCCGTACCCAGCAGCATCGAGTATCTGCAAAAAAAATCCGAAGCATTAAAACTCGAACAAGCCCATCTGGAACGTGAGAAAAAGCTCAGTTTCGATTCCGAAGAACGGATGGCGAATATCGGCAAAGAACTGGCCGAAGTTGAAGGCCGTCTGAAAGAATTGGAAGAACGATGGCAAACAGAAACCGGCTTGGTTGCCGAGCTGTTGGCCGTGCGCGAACAAATCATGCAGGCAGGGCAAGAAACTTCCGATGATGAAAGCAAGCAGTTGTACGCACGCCAAAAAGAACTGGTCGATAAACTGAAAGAACTGCAAGGCATCCAACCGCTGGTGATGCCGTTGGTCGACAGCCGCACGATTGCCGACGTGGTGGCCGACTGGACAGGCATTCCCGTCGGCAAAATGATGAAAGACGAAGTCGAGGCCGTATTGCAACTGGCCGATACTTTAAACAAACGCATCATCGGCCAACGCCACGGCTTGGATGCGATTGCCCGCCGCATTCAAACCTCGCGCGCCAATCTCGACAACCCCAACAAACCCATCGGCGTTTTCATGCTGGCCGGCCCTTCCGGTGTGGGTAAAACCGAAACCGCGCTGGCTCTGGCCGACACCCTGTACGGCGGCGAGCAAAACGTGATTACCATCAACATGAGCGAATATCAGGAAGCGCACACCGTATCCACCCTGAAAGGCGCACCGCCGGGATATGTCGGTTACGGCGAAGGCGGCGTACTGACCGAAGCCGTGCGCCGCAAACCGTATAGCGTTATCCTGCTCGACGAAGTGGAAAAAGCGCACCCCGACGTGCATGAAATCTTTTTCCAAGTATTCGATAAAGGCTGGATGGAAGACGGCGAAGGCCGCTACATCGACTTCAAAAACACCATCATCATCCTCACTACCAACGTCGGTACGGATTTGATTATGGACATGTGCGACGACCCCGACATGCTGCCGACTCCGGAAGGCTTGGCCAAAGCCTTGCGCACGCCCATGCTGAAAGTTTTCCCCGCCGCCCTGCTGGGCCGCATGCAGGTTATCCCCTACTATCCGCTATCCGACGACATGCTCGCAAAAATCGTTGAATTGCAATTGGGCCGTATCGTGAAACGGATCAAGGACAACCACAACATCGACCTGACCTATTCACCCGAAGTGCTGAAACTGATTACCTCGCGCTGCACCGAAGTCGAATCGGGCGGCCGTATGATCGATGCGATTCTCACCAATACCGTTCTGCCGCAAATCAGCCGCGAACTGCTTACCTGCGCAACGCAAGGCAAACAGGCTTCGGCAGTGAGCATCGGCGTGAAAGACCATGACTTTACCTACAAATATAAATTCAAGAAAAAAGATAATGTTAAGTAAAAAGGAAAAACTAAAATATGTTTCGCCTTTCTAACGCTTAATGTTTACAATTTGTATAATGTAAACACAAGTTATCAAACGACATAATATATAAATGATGAGATTTATTACATGCTAAACAATGTAATAAATTACCAACCAAGATTAGGCAGTCGAAATGCATAAAAAATTAATGAAATATACATTATTCTTGGCAATACCTTTAGTATTGAGCGCATGTGCTTCCAATCATAAACCGCCGAAAGAATCCGATGAAAGCGGAGAGAAGATTGATGTCCAAATCCTTGTTTCGCCTGATGTAAACCCCGATTTGGTCGGTCGCCCTTCACCCATCCGCTTGGATTTATATCAATTGTCTTCCGATGGCGAGTTTAAGAAAGCAAACTATTTCGAGCTTACCAACAATGCCAAAGAAACTTTAGGCGATAAATTAATCCAGCAAAACCAATTCATGCTGCACCCGGATACGGTTACGATATTGCCGATTAAAATGGATTCCCACCTGAAATATTTAGGCGTGGTAGCCAGTTATCGCGATTTGGATAACAGCGAATGGCAACTGACATTGTTGAAACAGAAAAAACGCTGGTATCAATTCGGCAAGCATTATTTCTATTTAAATCTCGGCAAAAACAAATTGAGTCAGTTGTCAAAAGCAGAAATGAGAAACATGCTTCAAGAATATAAAGAGCGTCACCCCGACAACAAACGCATTAAAGAAAGCGGCAAAGTTCACAAACACGACAGCGACCTTAGCAAAGGCGTTTTCCGTGAAGAAAAATAATAACTTTATATAGAAGATTTAGGTTGAAAACATGGCGATAGAAGCAAAAGTAGTCTGGTCTGAGGGAATCTTCATTACTCCCCAACATTTCCAGCAATTTGAACGTTACATTGAATCCGGTTTACGTCAATTGGCCGTTTCCCGTGAAGGCTATTTTTGGGGATTTTCTTCACTGGTTTTGGATTCAGACGGCCTCAAGCGCGGGGTAATCGGTATTCGTGAAGCAGAAGGCGTGTTTCCCGACGGCTCGGTCTTTTTACTTTCTCAGAAACAACTCGAAAATCTGAGCTTAACCGTTCCTGCCAATATTAAAGACACAAAAATCTGCTTGGCCGTTAACTTACCCTCTTCCGTGAACAATGAGATTTGCTTTCCGGATCAAGACTCAACTGCCCCTCACCGCTATAAAGCATTTGATAAAACACTTGCAGATACCACCAATACCGAATTAGACGGCCGCCAAGTTACGTTGGCAGAACTTAACCCCATGCTGGTTTTAGAAAGCGATGTTACCAGCGGACAAACTGCCCTCCCCATAGCGCTTATCCATTCCAGTTCGGCAGATTTCGAGGTGGTCTTAGACGAATCCTATATCCCACCCTGTCTCGGCAGCCAAAAGCAACAGCATTTAAAGGCTTATATTTCAGAGATATACGGCCTTTTGATGCAGAAAAGCAATAGCTTGGCCAATGCTGTAAACGATCCCAATACCGGGGGTTCTGTTGAAGTGATGGATTTCATGATGCTGCAAACCATCAACAGATATTTGGCCTATTTACACCATGAAAATGAAGGCGCCCGCCAAACCCATCCGGAACAATTATTTGTTAATCTGTCGAAGTTGTGTGCCGATTTGATGACTTTCTTACCTGCCCGCAAAGTAGGCGAAATTCCTGTGTATCAGCACAACGACTTGGCCTCATGCTTCGGCAAATTATTTTTCAATCTGCGTAAATCACTTTCTATCGTGCTTGAGCAAAGAGCGATCAGAATTCCTCTCGACATGCGCGACGAGGCAACGCACGTTGCCCAAACGCCTGATCAAAGCCTGCTGGATAAAGCTTCATTCGTTCTCGCCATCAAAGCCGATATGCCGAACGAAGCATTACGCCAAAAAATTCCAAGCGTGGTGAAGATAGGCACGGTGGAAAAAGTAAAAGAATTAGTCGCCTACCACCTGCCCGGAATCAGAGTACACGCCTTATCCGTTGCACCGAGAGAATTGCCCTACCATAGCGGCTATGTTTATTTCGAGTTGGATAAAAAACACGAGATGTGGGACATGTTTGACACTTCTTCAGGCATGGCCTTCCATTTAGCCGGTAATTTTCCGAATTTAGATGTTGAATTTTGGGCAATTAAGTCTTTGAGTTAATTTGGTTTAATTTGGAATTTCATTATGAATAACCAGAATAATGCAGCACATAGCGCAGTAAATATCTACAACCCTTTGATTGAAGCTGCCAAACCCGTTTTTATCTTGGTGAATGCCATGCAGCAAACCACCAGTCAACTCCCTACCGACAGCCTGATTAATAAGTTTTCTCTTTTAATCAATAACTTTGAAGAGAATGCTGAGAAAAACGGAGCGAAATATGATGCCATTCAAGCTGCGAAATACTGCTTGTGTACCTTTGTAGACGAGTTGGCCGTCCGTGCAGGCTGGGCAGATGAAACGTGGTCGAAAAACAGCCTGCTGGTGTCCTTTTACGATGAGACATGGGGCGGTGAGCGCTTTTTTGAAATTATTCAAAACTTAAAGCAAGACCCTGATAAAAACATCGATTTATTAGAGTTTATGTACTTGTGCCTGCAGTTCGGCTACAAAGGCAAATACCAAGTTTTAAACAGCGGCGAATTGGAAATCGACAAAATCAAAAGAGACTTGCTCGCCTTGATTCACAGCAAACGGCCGGATCAAACCGTTAATCTCTTCAAGCACGATCCGATTGTTACCAATACCATCCAGCGAAAACAGCGGCTGACCATTCCTTTATGGGTAGTAGGCGTATTAGGCGCAGTTGCTTTGGGAATAGGCTATTTCGCGATGCAATGGTCGTTGGGCGATGACTTTGATACCGCCAGCACAAAAGTAAACAGCCTCAAACTTCCCGCTGTCGCACCTAAACAGCAGGAAACCAAAAACACCATCCGCCTGCGGCCTTTATTGGAAAACGAAATTGCCAGAAAACTGGTTTCTGTTGAAGATTCTCAAGACAGAAGCACGGTAACCATTTTAGGCGACGGTTTGTTTGAATCCGGTTCCGCACAGATTCAAGACCAATACTACCCCGTTTTGGCAACGGTCGGTCAGGCTTTGGACAGCGTCGAGGGGCAAATTGTCGTTACAGGCTATACCGATGACAAGCCTATCCAAAGTTTGACCTTCCCGTCTAACTGGCATCTTTCTCAAGGTCGGGCTGATGCGGTAAAAGAAATTCTCTTAACTTACGTTAAAAACGGCGGAACGCGTATCCGTTCGGAAGGACGCGGTTCGACCAACCCTGTTGTACCGAATGATACGGTGGAAAACAGAGCCAAAAACCGACGGGTTGAAATTACCCTGTTCACGACCGGCAGCGGCCCTAAATTGGGCAGCGCAGTGGAAGTACAAACCGACGCTCCGGCTGCCCAACCGAGCAGCGGTGTCAGTGCAGGTCAATAATCTGAAATTGGATTGATACGGAAAAACAAACATGAAAAAAATTCTTTATTTTCTAGGTTCCCGTTCTTTATGGGTAATGTTGGGTATCGCCGGTCTGATTATATTGGTATGGTTTATCGGCCCGCTGATTTCCATAGGAGAAATCCGTCCTTTAGCGAGTAAAGTCGTGCGCTTTGCCGTGTGTGCCGCCATTATCGGTATTTGGTTGGCTAAAGCCGTATTCCGCCAATATCGCGAGTCGCGCCGTAATGCTGCTTTATTGAAAGAAATCAAAGCTGCACAAGAACCCATTTTGAAAAGTGCAAGCGATATCAGCTCTATGAGCCGCCAATTTGCCGAGATGGACAAAGTGCTGAAAAACGCCAAGTTTTCCAAATCGAAAAACAGCTTATTGGCGAAATTGGAAGAAGGCCAATACCTTTACCAAATGCCGTGGTATGTCGTTTTGGGTGCAGCAGGCTCCGGTAAAACCACAGCCCTGAAACGCTCCGGCCTTAATTTCCCGCTGGAAAGCACTTTGGGAACGTCTGTCAGCGGCTTGGCAGGCACACGGGATTGCGATTGGTTTTTATCTGATGAAATTGTATTGCTGGATACTGCCGGCAGATTGTCTCTGCACGACAACCACAGCAATAAAGATTCCAGCGACTGGGAAGAATTTGTATCGTTGCTGAAACGCTACCGTCCCAAACAACCTATTAATGGTGTATTAGTTACTGTGGGTGTGGACGACTTATTGGGCGGTAAAACCAATATCACGGAAATATCGGCAGAGCTGCGCAAAAGAATCCACGAAATGCATACCAAACTAGGTATTCATTTCCCTGTTTACCTCATGATTACCAAACTGGATTTGCTACATGGTTTTGATAAATTCTTCACTCATTTAACAGAAGAGCAAAGAAACCAATACTTAGGCATTTCCCTGTCTGACACAGAAGGAATGGAAACGCCGATTGCCACCGCATCCAATGCCTTATCGGAGATTGTGGATAAATTGCGCTCGTCTATGTTGGGTACCATCCATCAATTGGAATCTTCTGAAGACAAAGCTGCTGCTTTTGCTTTCCCTGAGGAGTTTGAACGTCTGAACCAAGCCGTGCTTTCCCTCTTTAAAGAGCTATCCAAATCTTCTAAATTTGAGCAACCGATTGCATGGAGAGGTGTTTACTTTTCAAGCGGTACTCAAACCGGGCAGCATCTCAATCCCATCTTGGAAGGTTTGCAAAGCGATTTCCAATTATCAAGAAAATACTTAGATTCGGAGAGAACCGCAGCTCAGACCTCTGATCGCAGCTTCTTCCTGAACAGATTGTTTTCCGACGTTATCCTCAGCGAAGCAAACTTAGCCGGGGAAAATAAATCTTGGTTCGTCAAAAACCAAATGCTGTATTGGCTCGGCGTCGGCGCGATTGCGGCTACCGTAATTACCTGCTTGACCATGATGTTGAACAGCTACTCCAATAACCGTTCCTATTTGGAACAGGTCGGCAGCAAAGCAACTAAATTGGGCATGGATGCAAAAAAATATGCGGATGCGCCCGATTTGCTTAAAGCGGTAACGTTTGCAGAACACGTTAGAGACACCACCAGAAGCAGCGAAATTCCCGATCTCTCGTCCCCTCCCCTCGGCTACCGCATGGGTCTGTATCAAGGCGCTCAAATGGAGGACGTGGGTGAATCTGCCTACCGCAGAATTCTCCAAGACAACGTAATGCCTTTAATCAGCTATAAGCTGGACGAGCTTCTGCGCACAACCAGCGGTTCAGACGGCATCAATGGCTATAACGCTTTAAAAGCCTATCTGATGATGTTTAATAAAGAACATTTCGATGCGGCTTTTATGCAAAACTGGCTGATGTCTAATCTGTCTAAAGCAGAATCTTCAGGCATGAGCGAGCAGCAGAAAAAATCTGTCGAGAAAGCGTTAAACCAAATCCTTTCCAAGCAAAGCATCACGCCCAGCGTACCCTATGATGAAGCCTTGGTAGAGCGCCGCCGTCAGGAAATTGCCCAAAGGGATATTGCCACCATGGTATTGGAAGATACCGTGAATGCGGTTGCCCGCTCAGGAAAAGAAGGGGTGACGCCTGTTTCCTTTTCCAGCATGGGCGGTGTGCAAAGCCACTTGTTGTTCCGTCGCAAAACAGGCGGGGCTTTAAAAGAACCGATTAACTTCATCTATACCAAAGAGACATACATCACCAAAGTATTACCTGCCATGGTTAAATCGGCAGAACAGTTTTTTAACGAAGATAATTGGGTGCTGGGTAATTACGCCTCTTTAAGCCAAAGCAAGGCTTCCGTTCTTTCCGATGCCCAGAGGCTCTATTTCAGCAACTACATCAGAGTATGGAATCATTATTTAGCCGACTTGTCATTGGTTACGCCGAAATCATCGCGCGAGAGCATTCAGATTGCCAAACTGCTGTCTGAAAAAAATTCCCCTTTGGCTAATATCATCAAAGGAATTAGCGATAACACGACGCTAACCATTGATAATCGGGTTACAGAAAAAGCAGGCAGCAAAATTGCCGATTGGTTAAACAGAGCCGGCCTCTCCAAGCTTTTAAGTGCTGAAGGTGAAGCCAATGTGAAAAACGAATTGGCCGCTTTGAAGCAGGCAACGCCTGTTGACGATGCTTTTGCAGACTTCCATATACTGACAGAAACCGCAAATGATCAACCTCCCGCAATTAACGGTATTACCGAAGCCATCAACGATTTGTATGTTTATTTGGTTGCCGTTAACGTTGCAGTAGAAAAAGGGGTGGATCTGCCTCCCGACGATCCTTTTGTGAAATACAAGGCCGAAGTCAACCGGCTGCCCTCTCCTTTCCGCCAAATGCTGGACAATTTTTCTGAGATTATCTTGAAAAATACCGATAAGATTGTTGATGAAAAACTCATGTCTACTTTGGAAAAACAATTGGCCACCTTAACCGACAGTTGCCAAGAAACCCGCCAACAGGGCTACCCTTTCGAAAGAGGGTCGGAAAACAATGTTGCCTTGGAAAGCTTTTCCAACATCTTCGGCCCCAACGGCACTTACAGCAAGTTTACCAACTTGTCAGGCGAAGCCGCCGTATTGGCCCGTTCGGACAAACTGGAAACATTAACGGCCAAAAACAGCGCGTTTAAAGACCGTTTTTCCAAATTGGACGACATAGCGGCCATCCGACAAGGCTATTTTGATAAGGGTTCGGAAACACCAACGTTTGATTTTTCGGTTAAGGTTTTGATTCTGGATGCCGCCTTGGAAAGTGTGAATATTTCGTATGACGGCAAAAGCTATGTATACAGCCACGGGCCTGTTAACCCTGCAACTTTTACCTGGCCGTCTAAAAATGAAAACGCTTTGGCCAAAATAGACATTTCTTCCCCCCAAATCAACAGCGCAGGCATCAGCGCAACCGGGCCGTGGTCAATCTTCCGCCTGATTGAAAAAGGGAAAATCGTCCGCCAAACAGGGAACACCACCGTGGTTGAATACAACATCCAAGGCAAAAACGTTGTGGTTGAATTTACCACTTCTACCGCATCGAACCCCTTTAATTTAAATAAATTAAGGAATTTTCAGTGCGTTTAAGCGTCTAATGAGGATGTAAGCAGGCCGTCTGAAATAACACATTCCGAAATCCACCTGCAAATGATTAAAAATAAAGGTTTAGGCGCTTAACAAACGGAATGTTGGTTTTTAATGTGAATAAGGAATTTCCCGAAATGAATAGAACAATCGTTGCTCATACACCTTTGGGACCACAACTGTTATTCAAAAAGATGCTCGGCACAGAATCCGTTTCCAACCTTTTTGAATTCAATATCACATTTGTTTCTAAAGATTCCAATTTACAAGGCAAAGACATCATCGGCCAGCCGGTAACATTGGAAATCGATACCGAAGCGGGCAGCCCGCGCTACCTGAACGGCTTGGTTACCGATTTCGGCTACATCGGCGAAGATGAAGACGAAGAGGGCTACCATGCTTATGCTTGTACCGCCCGCCCGTTTATGTGGTATCTCACTCAAAATGTAGACAGCAGGGTGTTTGTTGATAAATCGGTGCTCGATATTGCCAACGAAGTTTTATCTGCATTCGGTTTTCCTTATCAGGTTAAATGCCAAAAAGGTTATCGCACCAGAGGCTTTTGCGTTCAATATCAAGAAACCAGTTTTCATTTCTTAAACCGTTTGTTTGAACAAGAAGGCATTTACTATTATTTCACCCACAGCAACGGCTCGCACGAGCTGGTTATCGCCGACGATGTCGGCATTTTGCAGGCGATTCCTTCTTCCAACATTCCTTACCACTCCCGCCAAACCGCGCCGGGTGCGCCCAGCACCGCTTATATCGACATCTGGGAAGAGCGGGACTCTCTTAAATCCAGCCAGTTCGTTACACAAGAATACAATTACAAAAATGCCAAAGTGCCGATGAAATCGCAGGATTCCGTTCACGATTTCAGCTCGGTAACCATGGAACACTATGATTTCTATACCGGCTTCAGCGATGTTTCCGAAGCGCAGAATTACAGCCAAGTGCGCAGTGAAGATTTGAAGAGCCAAACCAAAGTCATTACCGGCTCCGGCACGGCATTAACGGTTGCTCCGGGCTATACGTTTACTCTGAGCAGACACCCGCATTCGTCATCCAATACCGAATATACGATTTTGAAGGCAAACTACGATTTTGAAGAAGCCGGCTATACCACCGGCGACCGTATCGGCAAATTCAGAATCTCATTCCGCGTATTGCCGAAGTCGTACCAATACCGCCCGCCACTGAAAACACCCAAACCGAAAGTGTTGGGCACGCAGGCCGCAACGGTAACCGGCCCGGCCGGAGAAGAAGTTTATACCAACGAATACGGCGATATTAAAGTCCAATTCCATTGGGACCGCTACGGCAAAATGGATGAAAACAGCTCCAATTGGGTGCGCGTAACGCAAGGCTCGGCCGGTGCGGGATACGGTTCCATCAATACGCCGCGTATCGGCGAAGAAGTGTTGGTCGACTTCATTAACGGTGATGCCGACCGGCCGATCGTATTGGGCCGTCTGTATAACAGCGCAATGTCGCCGCCGTGGGGGTTCCCTGCCGCCGCCAAGCAATCCGGTATTAAGAGTAAAAGTTTCAACTCGCCGCTTTCCAACTTTAACGAGTTGATGTTCAACGATACCGCCGGCTCTGAAATGGTGAATTTTCAGGCACAGAAAGATTTGACATCGCTGGTTAAAAACAACGAAACCCGCAACGTCAATAACGACCGCACCACCACCATCGGTAATAACGAAACGGTAACGGTGGTGGGGGACAGGGCGAAAACCGTTCAGAAAAACGAAACGGCTTCGATTACCCAAAACCGCACCAAATCGGTGGGCCAGAACGAAACGGCCAGCATCACCCAAAACCAAAGTATCAGCGTCGGCCAAAACCAAAGCACCAGCGTGGGCAAAGACCAAAGCGTCGACGTGGCGATGAACCGCAGCCGTTCGGTCGGTCAAAACGAAAATGTAACCATCGGCCAAAGTCAGGCGTTGACAGTGGGGCAGGATCAAAACGTTACCGTCGGCCAAAACCAAGCGTTTACCGTCGGAGCTAACCGCAATAAAACCGTTGTTTCAAACGAAGTCAGCAGCATCGGCGGCAACAAACAGGAAACGGTGAGCAAAAACGGTATGAACAACGTCGGTATCGGCCAGATGACCAATATCGGCGCGGGCTATATGCTGAACGTCGGCGGCGGTTGGATGACCAACGTCGGCGCGGCGGAAATGCACAGCGTCGGCCTGATCATGAACATCAATGCCGGCATGAACATCGGCCTCAATGCCGGCCGCAACATTACTTTGTCCGCCAATTCCAAAATTACCCTGCAAGTCGGTAATTCCATGATTGTGATGGATAAAAACAAGATTGCGATTGTCAGCAAAAAAATCAAAGTCGTCGGCACCAAAGTGGTGGATATGGACGGTAAAAAAGTGGACATCAACTAGAGAAGAACCGCCATGTTTGAGCTGGAAAACTTTACCTGTTTTCATACGCAGCAATTTAAAAATGTCGACCAGTTGGATCGGGCGTATGATGTTGTTGTTGCCAAAGTCAGCTATGAATTTGAAATCGATCCGGCAACCGGGCAGACAGAGCTTCAGTTTGCCCGCATGCAAACGCCGCTTACGTTTGCCGACACTTTTTACGGCGAGCCGTCGCAAACCGCCACCGAGTTGGAAAGCGATTTCTGCCTCTATAAGCCTAAAACGGATTTTGTGATCAATGCGGTAGCCTACGCACCCGACGATCTGCCCGCCCGACAATTCGCCGCCTCGGTCAGCATCGGCGATTACCGCAAAACCCTTGCCGTTACGGGAGAGCGCTATTGGATACGCGAAGCCGTGGGCTGGTCTATCGGCGAACCCTCCCCTATCCTTTCCCTGCCCATCCGCTATGAATTTGCCTTCGGCGGCAGCGAAGTTGAAGACGACCACACAGGCTATCAGGAAAACGCCATCGGCATCGGCTATTACCCGAAATCTTTCCTGCAAAAAAACAGCTTCAAGCGGATGCTGAGAGCCCATCAGATTTACGATCCGGCCAAACCCGTGTGCGATCCTGCCGAAAAAGCCTCCCCCGAAGGCTTCGGCTTTATGCCGCGCTACTTCGCCCAACGCGCCAAACATACCGGCACCGCCGACGCCCAATGGATTGAAAACCGCGCCCCGCTGCTGCCGGAAGATTTTTCTATGGCATATTGGAACGGCGCGCATCCCTCGCTGCAACTGCCACACCTGAAACCCAACCATATTTATGAACTCGGTTTCACTGGCATGGTGCATTCCTTCCAAGCGCCCAACCAACACTTTACCGTCGAACTGCCGGTAGAAACCGTGTTCGTCCATGCCTATACCGCAGCCAATCAGTCTTTGTGTAAAGATATGGTGCTGGACACCGTGTTTGTAGATGTGGAAAAACGGCGCATCGACTGCAACTACCGAACCTCTTTTGCGGAAGAGCTGGAAATCGCTTCGTGCCAACTCAGGTTTATCGCGCGGCGCGAACGGGGAGACCAAATCGCAGCCGCCCAAGCCTGCCGCGGTTCGCAAACCGAATTTATCCCCATACCGCCATCACTAACGGCACACGCATAAACCGATTGATTTCCAAACGCAAACCGCTTTAAGCAGATTACCGAAACAGGAGCATATTCATGGCCATCAACAAAATCGCCCGTAAGAGCAGCAAGTTCCGCGTGGTGTTTATGGTGCCCGATTTCTGTTGGCCGCCCCCGCCCGCTCCGCCTACCGTACCGCCGATTCCCTTCCCGCTGTTTGCCGATTTGGGCGGTGCTAAAACCGTTGCCAAAGACGTTAAAATCAACCGCAAACCTGCTTTCGTTTTCAAAGCCAGTAAAACCAACCGCACTTACGGCGACGAAATCGCCCTGCCCGGCCGCAAAGGGGTATTGTCGCGCACCGCCACCAAACCGGCTTGGCCGATCATGCATTCTTCTTCGGTTAAAATCCGCAAACGCTATATCGTCCGTGCCGGCGATATGTTCCACATGAACAACAAGTATAAGAAGAAACTGCCGCCCAAGCCGTGTATTTCCTGTAAGGCTGCCGTGGGTGCCGGCCGTCCGGTCAATCCGATTCACGGGTTGAAGTTTCTGGAGAACGAAACCGACTTCGCCTTCGAAGGCTTGATGCCTTTGGTGTGGAACCGCAGCTATTATTCCGACCAAGACGGCACCGGCTGGCTCGGCGAGGGCTGGAGCGTTCCCGGCAGCCAACGCATCATCCGCGATGCGGCAGGCTTGGCCTATATCGACGATCAGGGGCGGCTGTTTCCGCTGCCGGAAGTGGACGAAGACGATGAAGAACCGGTGTTGTTCGAGAGCGAACAAATCTGGTTCAGCAAGAATTCAGACGGCCATTATGTGATTGCGTCGTTAAACGGTTCGGTGTCGTTGCGTTTCGCGCCGCTGGCGGTCTCGGAAGACGATCCGAACGGCAACAGTTGCAGCCTCTTGCCGTTGGTGGCGGTGGAAGATGGCAACGGTAACCATCAGCGTTTCGTTTATCATCCCATTACGGGGCTACCGCAATATATTATCGACGGCAACGGGCGGGTGTTCTACCTGCACTTCGGCAATGTCGCCGATGCCGCCGCGCCGAAGCTGCGCTTGTTGTCGGTATCGCTGCTCGATGCCCTGCCCGCTGTCGGCGCAGCCGCGCAGATCGGCGACGCATTGGTGCGCTACGAATACAGCGGCAGCGGCGATTTGCTGCGCGTGATCGGCCGCGACGGTGTAGTCAAACGCAGTTTCACTTATCAAAACAACCTGATGGTGTCGCATACCGATGCGGCGGGCTTAACCGCCTATTACGAATACAGCCATTACACCCCCACCGGCAAAGTGCTGCGCAATTGGACTTCGCTGGGCGAAGAATGGCGTTTCACCTACCACGACGGTTACACCGAAGTAACCGATGTCTTGGGGCGCACCGAGCAATACCATTACGACTACAACAACGAGTTGACTAAACGGGTGCTCGCCGACGGCAGCACCGTATTGATGGAACGCGACAGCTTGGGCCGTCTGCTCAGCCACACCGACGCAATGGGCCGCGTTACCCGTTACCAATACAGCAACGAAGGCCAAATCGAGACCGTCGTCCGCCCCGACGGCGCCATGCTGCATTTCGACTACGACGACAGCTACCGCCTGATCCGCAAAAGCGATGCCGAAGGAAACTACGACAGCTACACCTACGACGAAGCCGGCAATCTGCTGACCCACACCGACCCGCTCAAACACACCACCCGCTTCGAATATGCCGGCAACGGTTTGCTGTTGAGCGTGACCGATCCCAAAGGCAGCACCACCGAGTATCACTACGACCGCAACCACCAACCCGACCTGATTACCGACTGCTCCGGCTACCAAACCAAACTGGCCTACACCCCCGAAGGGCAGTTGGCGCGCATCACCGATGCCTTAGGCCAGCACACCGAATACCATTACGACGCCAACCGAAACCTCACCCTCGCCCTTTATCCCGACGGCAGCAAAGAAACCTTCCGTTACGATGCCGCCGACCGTCTGACCGCCCATACCGACGGCGAAGGCCACACCACCGCATACGAATACGGCCAAGACGGTTTGCCGACACAGCGTACCAATGCGCTGGGCCACACCTTCGGCTACCACTACGACCAAGCAAGAAGGCTCATCGGCCTCACCAACGAAAACGGCGCCCGCTACCGCTTCGCCTACGACGTGCTCGACCGTTTGGTGGCCGAAAGCGGTTTCGACCATAAACTGACCGCCTACCACTACAACGCCGGCGGCGAACTGGTGCAGCAAAGCGAATACGGCGACGATGCCAGTATCGCCGCCAAACTGATGGCGCAATACGGCGGCCAACCGGTTAAAAGCAAAGACAGAACACCGCTTTCAGACGGCCTTAAAGACAAAACCCCGCTCAGAATCACCGAGTTCCAACGCGACATCTTAGGCCGTCTGAAACACACCCTTGCCCACGATAACAAAGGCAACATTCAGGAAACCGCCTATCATTACGACCTTAACGGCAACCTCGTCCGCGCCGCCAACCGGCACAGCATTACCTGTTTCGACTACAACTCAGGAGGCCAACTCATCGGCCAACACCATTGGAAGGTACCGACCCAAAAAGAGAACGAGCAAAACGGCCTGATAGACACCGACTGGCGCGACCCGCAGTACGATATGCTGTTTTTAACGCAGACCCAAAGTATCCGTTACCATTACGACTTCAACGGCAACCGCACCACCACCGTGCTGCCCGACGGCAGACAAATCAACTACCTGTATTACGGCAGCGGCCACCTGCACCAAATCAACCTCGACGGCGAAGTCATCAGCGACATCGAACGCGACAAACTGCACCGCGAAATCCAAAGGACACAGGGTGCCTTAACCAGCCGCTACGAATTGGATCCGCTAGGCCGTCTGAAAAAACAAATCGCCGCGCTCGACAGCCTGTCTGAAAGCGGCAACGGCAAAAGCAAAGTAGCGGCGGGTTACGGCCAAACCGCGGTCAAACGCAGCTACGGCTACGACAAAACCGGCAACCTGCTCCACAGCAGCGACCAGCGGACAGGAACCACACATTTTGAGTACGACAAACTGGGCAGAATCACCCAAGCGGGCAACGAACGCTTCGCTTTTGACCCCGCGCATAATATCCTGTCCACCAACGGCCAAACCGTTTCAGACGACCTCAATGCCGTTACCGACAACCGCATCAAACACTACAACGGCATCAGCTATTATTACGACGACCTCGGCAATCTGATTCACCGCGAACTGCCAAACGGCGAAGTGCAGAACTATTTCTACGATTTGCACGACCAACTGGTTAAGGTGGAAATCTTTAAAAAAGACGGTACAAAAGAGACATGGGCTTACCGCTACGATGCCTTGGGTAGACGGATAGCTAAATATCGTGAGCTTACAAATGAGCTTAAGATAGATGAAATTCTATTTTTATGGGATTTCTCACACTTATTACAAGAATCTAATTCATGCGACTCGTATACTTACATTTATACCGATCAAGCTTCTTATGAACCGCTTGCACAACTTCACGATTGGAAAGGTGGAAATAGAGAAATTAACTACTTTCATTGTGATCAGATAGGTATTCCACGTGAAGTAACTGATTCAAATGGCAATTTATTATGGTTCAGCGATTACTATGCTTGGGGTAAATTAAAAAATGAAACTAATATCACAGGAACACATCAACCATTCCGTTTGCAAAATCAATATTTTGATGTAGAAACAGGGCTTCACTATAATCTTCTTAGATATTATGACCCTAACTCAGGAAGGTTTATTAATCAAGACCCTATCGGGCTGCTGGGAGGACAAAATTTTTATCAGTTTGCATTTAATGTGCAAATATGGATTGATCCTTTAGGCTTGGAAAATATTCCTAGCTATGAAAGACATTTAAAGAAAAGAGGCACTAGAAAAGGAAAGGATTTTACTCAGGCAGGCAAGAAAGCTGTAAGAGAACAGAATAAAGCAGATAATGGCGGGAAAATGATATGCAGTAAATGTGGAACAGAAACTGTAGAACCTCAGAAACATAAAAAAGGTGAAACTCCACCGGACAATGAAGCCCATGTAGACCATATCAAAGCTAAATCAAAAGGTGGTTCTGGCACTGTAGAAAATGGACAGGTTTTATGCAGATTATGTAATCTTGAGAAAAGTAATAACTAGTTTAAGGTAGCTGAAATGGAAAAAATTTTTTTTGACTTAGAAGTAATTGATGGATATCCACCAGTATCTATGGAAAGTATTTGGGCTGAAAAAACTAAGGAAGGTTATTTCAAAATAGATAATATTCCTTTTTACAGTAAGGAAGTATCTTTAGGTGATATTGTAAGTGCAAAAAAACAAAATGAAAATTACTTCCTATATGAAGAAACCATAACTCATAGCCAAAATAGTACCCTGAGAATTATATTTTTTAATGAAACTCAAATTTTCCAAAAAAATATATTAAATAAACTTATAGAATATGGGTGTGAGTTTGAAGCTTTTAACAAAAACTTTTATGCAGTGAATATACCTATTCAGGTAGATATTGAAAATATATATAATTTCCTGGATGACTTTATAGAAAGCAATGATTTGGAATATGATACAGGCTATTTAGCTCAATAAAATAAAAATCAACTAATAAAAAAAATAACTACTATTAGACTAGCTCATATCAACACCAAACGCAGCTATTTCCATTGCCGGAAGTGGATGAAGACGATGAAGAACCGGTGTTGTTCGAGAGCGAACAAATCTGGTTCAGCAAGAATTCAGACGGCCATTATGTGATTGCGTCGTTAAACGGTTCGGTGTCGTTGCGTTTCGCGCCGCTGGCGGTCTCGGAAGACGATCCGAACGGCAACAGTTGCAGCCTCTTGCCGTTGGTGGCGGTGGAAGATGGCAACGGTAACCATCAGCGTTTCGTTTATCATCCCATTACGGGGCTACCGCAATATATTATCGACGGCAACGGGCGGGTGTTCTACCTGCACTTCGGCAATGTCGCCGATGCCGCCGCGCCAAAGCTGCGCTTGTTGTCGGTATCGTTGCTCGATACCCTGCCCGCTGTCGGCGCAGCCGCTCAGATCGGTGCGGCATTGGTGCGCTACGAATACAGCAGTAGCGGCGATTTGCTGCGCGTCATCGGCCGTGACGGCACGGTCAAACGCAGTTTCACTTATCAAAACAACCTGATGGTGTCGCATACCGATGCGGCGGGCTTAACCGCCTATTACGAATACAGCCATTACACCCCCACCGGCAAGGTGCTGCGCAACTGGACTTCGTTGGGCGAAGAATGGCGTTTCACCTACCACGACGGCTACACCGAAGTTACCGATGTCTTGGGGCGCACCGAACAATATCATTACGACTACAACAACGAGTTGACTAAACGGGTGTTCGCCGACGGCAGCACTGTATTGATGGAACGCGACAGCTTGGGCCGTCTGCTCAGCCACACCGACGCAATGGGCCGCGTTACCCGTTACCAATACAGCAACGAAGGCCAAATCGAGACCATCGTCCGCCCCGACGGCGCCATGCTGCATTTCGACTACGACGACAGCTACCGCCTGATCCGCAAAAGCGATGCCGAAGGCCATTACGACAGCTACACCTACGACGAAGCCGGCAATCTGCTTACCCATACCGACCCGCTGAAACACACCACCCGCTTCGAGTATGCCGACAACGGTTTGCTGTTGAGCGTTACCGACCCGAAAGGCAGCACCACCGAGTATCACTATGACCATAACAACCAGCCCGACCTGATTACCGACTGCTCCGGCTACCAAACCAAACTGGCCTACACCCCCGAAGGGCAGTTGGCGCGCATCACCGATGCCTTGGGCCAACACACCGAATACCATTACGACGCCAACCGAAACCTCACCCTCGCCCTTTATCCCGACGGCAGCAAAGAAACTTTCCGCTATGATGCCGCCGACCGCCTAACCGCCCATACCGACGGCGAAGGCCACACCACCGCATACGAATACGGCCAAGACGGTCTGCCGACGCAAAGAACCAATGCGCTGGGACATACCTTCGGCTACCACTACGACCAAGCAAGAAGGCTCATCGGCCTCACCAACGAAAACGGCGCCCGCTACCGCTTCGCCTACGACGTGCTCGACCGTTTGGTGGCCGAGAGCGGTTTCGACCACAAACTGACCGCCTACCACTACAACGCCGGCAGCGAACTGGTGCAGCAAAGCGAATACGGCGACGATGCCAGTATCGCCGCCAAACTGATGGCGCAATACGGCGGGCAACCGGTTAAAAGCACAGACAGAACACCGCTTTCAGACGGCCTTAAAGACAAAACCCCGCTCAGAATCACCGAGTTCCAACGCGATATCTTAGGCCGTCTGAAACACACCCTTGCCCACGACAGCACAGGCAACACACAGGAAACCGCCTATCATTACGACCTTAACGGCAACCTCGTCCGCGCTGCCAACCGGCACAGCATCACCTGTTTCGACTACAACCCCAACGACCAACTTATCGGCCAGCACCATTGGAAGGTACCGACCCAAGAAGAGAACGCCCAAAACGGCCTGATTGACACCGACTGGCGCGACCCGCAGTACGATATGCTGTTCCAGCCGATCACCAAGAGTATCCATTACCATTACGACTTCAACGGCAACCGCACCACCACCGTATTGCCCGACGGCCGCCAAATCAACTACCTGTATTACGGCAGCGGCCACCTGCACCAAATCAACCTCGACGGCGAAGTCATCAGCGACATCGAACGCGACAAACTGCACCGCGAAATCCAAAGGACACAGGGTGCCTTAATCAGCCACTACGAATTGGACCCGCTGGGCCGTCTGAAAAAACAAATCGCCGCACTCAACGGCCTGTCTGAAAGCGGCAAAGGCAAAAGCAAAACGGCGGCGGGTTACAGCCAAACCGCCGTCAAACGCAGCTACGGTTACGACAAAACCGGCAACCTTACCCATTCGACAGACCAAAGAAGCGGTACAACGCATTTCGAGTACGACAAACTGGGCAGAATCACCCGAGCGGGCAACGAACGCTTCGCTTTTCACCCCGCGCATAATATCCTGTCCACCAACGGCCAAACCGTTTCAGACGACCTCAATGCCGTTACCGACAACCGCATCAAACACTACAACGGCATCAGCTATTACTACGACGACCTCGGCAACTTGATCCACCGCGAACTGCCAAACGGCGAAGTGCAAAACTATTTCTACGATTTACACAACCAGCTGGTTAAGGTGGAAATCTTTAAGAAAGACGGCAGTAAAGAGACTTGGGCTTACCGCTATGATGCTTTGGGCAGACGAATCGGCAAAGGCCGTATCAAAACGGAGAGCAGTAACGAAGTTTCAGACAGGCATTCAGCAAACAATGCCTGCCTGAAAGTGGAAATCGAGTTTGTTTGGGACGGCAGCCATCTGTTGCAGGAACAAAATTCAGACGGCCTCTACACATATATTTATACCGACCAAGATTCTTACGAACCGCTAGCGCAAATTTACAACTATACAAACCCGGAAAGCGAAAGCAGACAGGAAACCAACTACTTCCATTGCGACCAAATCGGCATACCGAGAGAAATGACCGATAAAGACGGCAATCTGCTTTGGTTTGGGGATTATTACGGTTGGGGTAAGCTAAAAACCGAGAACAACATTACCGGAGCACATCAGCCGTTCAGGTTACAGAACCAGTATTTCGACCAAGAGACCGGGTTGCATTACAACTTCTTCAGGTACTACGAACCTGTTTGCGGACGGTTTGTTAATCAGGATCCGATTGGAATAATAGCTTCAGAAAATCTTTATACGTTCGCACCAAATACTCAAAGATGGGTAGATATTTCAGGCGCAATGGCTCAAGTTGCTGCGGGTTGCGCCATAGGCGCCCCCTTCGGCGGGCCTGTCGGCTGTGCAGCCGGAAGTGCAATTGCTTTAGCGGCTACTGCCGTATTAGCTGTCGGTGCTGCCGCAACCGCAATATCTACATCACGTTCAAAATCAACTACGGCATGTAGTAAGTGCAGCTCTCCACAACCTAAATGCCCTCCTGATGTTTATGCAAAATTGAATGCAGCCGTAAATAAAGCAAAAATTTATACATCAAGCCTTGGTGGATGCAAGAGTTGGATGCAGCCTCGTAGTTTGTATATGCGAAGAGATGCAGCGTATAAAGAACTCAAAGCTAGAAAACAGCGGGAAGACACTTGTTGGAACGGAGGAGATGCTGGACACCTAGAAAGAATGAATAACTTACGCAATCAAATTAAGAAATGTGAAAATTTTATAAGTAGGGGATGGAGATAATTAATTATGGAAGATGAAATCACATTAATAAAATCTAGAGAGTGGCCTACAAGATTTTTAAATGTAGATGAAAATTATATTGTCATCACACGTCCGGAAGATTTAAACGGTTTCTTATATGCTAAATCTTTGAAACCAAATCAGCCAATTGACTTCAATAAACTAGATATTGCTTGCACAGACATAACATGGGAAGGTTGGAACTATTTGTTACCCATTTTACAAAGACGCTATTTTGATAATCTACCTAATGAAATGGAAGATTTCTTGTTAAGTTTTTTTTGGTTTTTAGAAACAGATAATAATCTATCCAATCTATTAGTTTATCTAGATAGTGATGACTTAAAAAACTTTAAGGACTGGATTTCATTTATATTATTTTCTGGTAAAGATAATAATTCTTTCATTATAGAAAATGAATTACTCTCTATTTTAGAAAGAATATGAAATTTTTAAGCAAGCTGTAGCCCATATAACATACTTATTTAATCTGTAGCGTGCGTGCCAACAGTACGTACGCTACAGATTAACCTTAATCCACGCAAAACCCCATCATAGCCATTAACAAAATCGCCCGTAAAAGCAGCAAGTTCCGCGTGATTTTTACCGTGCCCGATTTCTGTTGGCTGCCTCCGCCTACCGTCCCGCCGATTCCCTTCCCGCCGTTTGCCGACCTCTGTGGTGCGAAAACCGTCGCCAAAGACATTAAAATCAACCACAAATTCGCTTTCATCTTCAAAGCCAGTAAAATCAATAAAGCCACTGTGAACAATATAGCCCTGATTTCCAAGAAATAGGCTTAATAACCTGATATTCTGATTGAAATACCTTTTTCAGACGGCCTCCACTATCCGTTACCAATCCTCCGCTTTACCCATCCCTTCATAAACCTACACAAAACCCCGGCGCTACCAACTACCGCCACCATACGGGAAACGTGAAATGCCGTAACCACAGGCACCCCGAGTTGCAATACTTTTGCGGTAATCGTCATTTCCGCAACTCCTCCGGGCGCCAAGCCTAAGCCTAATGTCGGTAAGGGAATTACACTGATTTTTGCCAAAATATAAGTTGCCAACGCTGTGAGTAACAGCGATATGGTTACGCTGACAGCCACTACGCTTAATAAACGCGGGGCGCTTTTGAAAAAGCCCGGTGAAAATTTGTTCCCCAACGCCCAGCCGATCAATAATTGCCCGATTTTAGAAATCACGAGCGGCATGGCGGATAAGTGGATGTCGGAAACGGTCAACAATATTGCTGCCAAAAGAGGGCCGAACGTCCACGGATTCGACCATCTTCGCCACTCGAAAAATCGTGCAAACATATAAGCCAAACCAAAGAGCAATATCAAGCCACCCCAATGTATTTGCGTGTTTTGCTGCAATACGCTGTTATCAATGTTTTGATAGCCCATGTATTGATAAAAAAACGGCACGATGGTCACAATCATTAGCACGCGCAGCGAATGCGCGGATACGACTTTGTCGATTTGTGCGCCGTTCTGATCGGCCATATTCGCCATTTCACTGGCTCCGCCCATGGCCGAAGCGAACCAAGCAGTTACAAAATCCACGCGGGCAAAACGATAAAGCAGCAAACTGCCAAGCACACCCAGACTAACGGAAAACACCATACCGAAAAGCAGCCAAGGCCAATATTTGAGCAGCAAACTGACCATATCGGGCGTGAAATATAAGCCCAAAGAAATTCCGATAATCGTTAAGCCCACTTTACGGCACAACCCCGGTGCTTTTACAGGTAAGCCGTTCAAACTCAACACGGCGGTTGCCAACAACGAACCCAGCAGCCACGGAATCGGCAGTCCGATGGCATTGGCGGCTAATGCGCCGGCAAGCGCAGCAGCAAAACCGATTGAATACTTGGTGAACGTGTTCATTTAGGTATTCCCTATTGCATTAAAGCGATGCAGTAACTGACAACAATGTATAACAAAAAACTGCATATGGCACATATTCTTAATGAAACCATATGCAGTTTGCCATTATGTTGTTACCAACCGCGTGTCAAGCAGCTTTACGGCGGCGCAACCAACGGTATATCGGCAGCAGCACCATAAATGCAGACAAAGCCCACAAAGCCTGCACAATCACACCGTTAAACAGAATACCGATATCGCCTTGCGAAATAGACAATGCCCTGCGCAGGCTCGATTCCATCAATTCACCCAACACATAACCCAAAATCAACGCGGAAAGCGGGAAATTCAATTTACGCAGGATATACCCGAAAATACCCAAGCACACCATCAAAATCAGGTCGAAAGTAGTGCTGTGAATGGCATAAACGCCCACAAAGCTCACCGCCGCAATAGCCGGAATCAGAATGTAATTCGGAATATTCAACAATTTGGCGAAGAACCCTACCAGCGGAATATTGAGTATCAACAAAATCACATTGCCGATAAACAAAGAGGCTATCAATCCCCACACAATATCAGGCTGTTCGCTAAACAGTTGCGGGCCGGGCGTGATGTTGTAGAGCGTGAGCGCGCCCATCATCACGGCAGTAGTGCCGGAGCCGGGCACACCCAAAGTCAGCATAGGAATAAACGAACCGCAGGCAGAAGCATTGTTGGCTGCTTCGGGGGCGGCAATGCCGCGCAAATCACCATTACCGAAATTGCCTTCTTTACCGGCAATTTTTTTCTCGTTGGTATAAGACATGGCACTGGCAATCGTAGCGCCCGCGCCCGGCAGAATACCGATAAAGAAACCGGCTATACCGCTTCGCACTATCGCACCCAAGCTGAACAACAGTTCTTTCAGGTTAAACAAAGTACGCTTGCCCTGCTCCAACGCTTTTTGGCCTTTTTCCGTATGCTCCAGCATGATCAGAATTTCGCTGACGCTGAAAAAACCGATAACGATGGTGGTGAACTGAATGCCGTCCGACAAATTAACCGAATCAAAAGTAAAACGGTACACACCGGTTACGGCATCCACGCCCACCATCGCCAAACCCAAGCCGATCAGCGCGGCCACTCCGGTTTTTATCGGTTGGTCGCTAACCAATCCGCTCAAGCAGGTAATGGCAAACACCATCAGCACGAAATATTCTGCAGGGCCGAATGCAATCGCCCAATGTGCCAGCAAAGGCGCAAACAAAACCACGCCGATGGTGGCAATCAGGCTGCCGACAAACGAGCTGGCCGCGGATAAAGACAACGCAATGCCTGCCTTACCCTGTTTGGCCAACGGATAACCGTCAAGCGTTGACATAATCGCCGCCGCATCGCCCGGCACATTAAGCAAAATAGCCGAAATCCGCCCGCCGTACTCACAGCCGAGATAAACGGCCGCCAGCAAAATCAAAGCCGAATCTGCCGGCAAGCCCAACGCAAAGGCAAAAGGCAGCAGCAAAGCCACGCCGTTAATCGGCCCCAAACCGGGCAACATGCCGACGATGGTGCCGATAAAGGCACCGATAAACGCCAGCAACAGGTTTTTCGGCATCAAGGCCACCTGAAAACCCGACATCAAATATTCTAACGTTTCCATTTATATACCTCCGCCATGATCAACCGAAAAAGCCCAACGGCAGCGGCACATCAAGCAACGAATTAAACAATAAATACAAAAGCCCGCCCAATACCGCACCGGATATTGCGCAATGCAGGGTTTTGCCGCCAAACAGCTTGCCCACGCCGAAAGCCATCAAAGCCGTGGCGATAGGAAAACCTAAAATTTCAAACAAAACTGCATAAGCGGCCAAAAACCCGATACACAGGCCGACTTTTTTCAAAATGGCCGGGGTATAGCCCAAATCAATATATTCTCCACGCGGTCGCACAATCAAAAACACGCAGCACAAACCAAGCAGAGAAAGAATCAGCACGGGATAAGGGCGCGGCCCTAAGGGATCATAAGCAATCGGAGCCGTATAACCCCATGCCAGATAGAGAAGGCCGAGCACTGCCAACAACAATACTCCGGCAAACAAGCGTTCTATTTTCATACGCTTAAACTCCGTCGAAAAACCGTCAAAAGTATTCTTTAATCACTGTACGGCCAAATCATAATAAAAACCGGCAACCGCAGTTGCCGGTTTTATCAATTTCAAGTTTTATCAAACACTTGAAAAGCTGTTCGAGCCAATACTTACCCTCTTTCCCAATTATTTGATCAACTCGAATTCTTTAGACAACGCACGCATTTCTTCGGTATTTTTTTCCACATACCGTGCCAATTCGTCGCCGGTCAACTGGAACGGCAGCAAATCACGTTGGGCACGCAGTTCGGCGAACTTCGGATCTTTCAGCATGGCATCGAAATGGGTTTTCCACCATTGGAAAGCCTCTTCGCTCACTTTCGGCCCCATGTAGTAGCCGCGGATTACCGGCCATTCCACGTCATAGCCCTGCTCTTTTGCCGTAGGAATGTCTTTCAGACGGCCTTCCAGTCTGTTCGGCGCAAACACCGCCAAAACGCGCACTTTGCCGGATTCGATATGCGGCCCCATCTCTGCAATGCCCGCGCTTACCACGCTGATATGGTTGCCCAAAACGGCCGTAACCGCTTCGCCGCCGCCTTCAAGCGCCACATAAGTCATGTCTTTCGGCTTGATGCCGGCAGCCTTGGCCACCATCGCGGTTTGCAGCCAATCTTGACCGCCCACGCTGCCGCCCGCGCCGAAGCTGATGGATTTGGGATCTTTCTTCAACGCCTCAACCAAATCTTGCAAGTTTTTCAAAGGTGAATCGGCATTTACGGCAACCATACCGTAATCGGTGCCGACAGCCGCCAGCCAGCGCACGTCTTTTTCTGAATATTGGCCGAACTTGCCTTGCGCCAAGTTTAACAGCGAGCCGGTAGAAAACGCCACAATCGCATCGTTATTGGCAGGATCGTTGGCAACGATTTTGTTATATGCTACTGCGCCCACACCGCCCGGCATATACGTTACGCGCATCGGTTTATCCAATTGGCCGGTATCTTTCAAACCGCTTTGCGCCAGCTTACAAGTCAAATCGAAGCCGCCGCCCGGTTTGGCCGGTGCGATACATTCAGGCTTGGCCGGAGCGCCTGCTTCTGCTTTATCTTTATTACATGCGCTCAATGACAATGCTGCCGCAACTGCCAAGCTTAAATAGGTATATTTTTTTAATTGCATGTCGATTTCTCCAATAGAGGTATGTGTCAAAAGACTGGCAAGGCATCTTCAAAACGGTTTGAGTACAGTGAAGCTCTCTACAAGTCTCTAGCGAAAAAATTAAATGAGAATTGAAATTTTGTCAAATTTATTTAATTTTTTGTGAAATTTTATGTTTCATCTGAATAGTTCTTAACATGTTAAGAACTTTTTTCTGCCGGCTTATTTATCAGCAACATCCCGCAGCTTCATGCTTAAAACAGAAAAATCTTCATGAAAAACAAAGCCGAACCTTTACACATGCCGACTCGTTTTCACAAAAACTCATTATATAAGTATTAATTATTTTCATCTTAATTAAATCACACGAATAATTTATCTGCCGGGATAAAAACAAAGACCGGGTTCTGTTTCTCACAAAACCCAGTCTTTTGAGGCCGTCTGAAAGTCCAATCTGCTTTTTCAGACGGCCTCACTCAGCTGCTTCAAACCTATTACAACAAAGCCTCGGGCGACTCCGGCAGAATCTGCCCGCCGTCCACAATCAATGTTTGGCCGGTAATATAAGCAGCTTCACGGCTGGCTAAAAAACAGGCTGCATAGCCGATGTCTTGCGGCTTGCCGAGGGTGTGGGTCGGAATGGTCGCACGCATTTGCGCCAGATAAGTTTCGCCCTGCGCTTCCAAACCTTCGGTCAAAATATTGCCCGGCATCACGGCATTAACGGTAATGCCGAAACGTGCATACTCAAGCGCCGCGCTGCGCATAAAGCCGAGCTGTCCGGCTTTGCTGGCGCCGTAATGGCTCCACCCCGGAAAACCGGTTACCGGGCCGGTAATCGACGAGGTAATCACAATCCGCCCGTAATTCTGCGGCTGCATCACGTTTAAGGCCGCCTGAACGATAAAAAACGTGCCTTTCAAGTTGATGCTGTGGGTATTGTCCCAATCGGTTTCGCTCATTTCGGCTAAGTTTTTTTGCGGGAAAATACCGGTATTCGAACACAAAATATCCAGTTTGCCGTGCTGCTTCACTACTTGCTCAACCACTTCCCGGCAACTTTGTTGAGAACGCACATCCAAATACTGATAATGCCCGCCCAATGCCGCCGCCGTTTTCTCTCCGTTTTCACGGTCGATATCGGCGATAACGACATTGGCTCCGGCTTTTTTCAGCACTTCGGCAATGCCTTTGCCGATGCCTTTGGCGCTGCCGGTTACTAAAGCGGTTTGGCCGTTGAGGGAAAATAGATTCATGGCTTCTCCTTTAGGTTGTGGGTTTATTGGCTACATGCTTTGTAAAGCGAACAATACCGTCAAGCTGATATTTTACGCCCTTAGCCTGCGGGTTTAAACCTAAGTATCTTTTGTTTAAACATCTGATTTAACCGTTGCCGCCGCAAACATGCCAGCGCTTTGTGATGTGTACTTCCATATCACGCGGCGCTTCCAGCATACATTCCGCCTGCCCTTTCCATACGCAAGCCAACATGAAATTGCCCATTTTGGCGCTTATGCCGTTCCAAGCACCTTGTTGATTCACATGCAGACATTTGAGGCCATCTGAATCATACTGCCACCCTACCCTCTGCATATCCGATGGGAACGCCAAACCTGCGGCTTTCAATAAGGCTTCTTTCAAGGTCCACAGTTCGTAAAAATCTTCACTCAGCCAACCGCGTTGCGCCAAATACTCCTGCTCGTGCGGAGCAGCCACCCACTCGGCCAGCGCCGCAAAATCGCGCGGCCGCATGTATTCCAAATCCACACCGGCATGCGATACGCCATCGCCCGTTAAAACAGCCGCCGAACCTTTGCTGTGCGACAAAGACAGCACGGGCAAAACAGCCTGCTGTTTAAGGTAGCGGCTTACCTGCCAATCCATCCGTTGCGCAAGAGACGGATTGTGCGCCACGCAGTTTTTGTCCTGCACATCCAGCATTTCCGTGCGATACAGGTCGGCACAACTGTGATCTGCAAGCAGGCAAATCAGTTGGGGCTGCTTCGTCAAGGCCGTTTCCATATCCATCTATCCATAAAACCTTGAGGCCGTCTGAAAAAGTTGCGAAGCTCTCAAGTTCGCTTTCAGACGGCCTCAATCTCTCCAACCATCATCCGCCGTTTATCAGGCCCAATGTTTCTTTTTAGACGTTTTACCAATACCCGGGTTAAAACTGTTGGTCGGATCGAGCTTGCGGTAAAACTGTTTCAATGCCGGCTTGGCTTCATACAGATGGCCGACGTTGTGCTCTGCCGGATATTGTGCGCCGCGTTGGTCGAGTAGCTCCAGCATTTGGTGTTCTAAATCCATGCAGTTATGGCCTTTTTTCACGATATAGTCTTGGTGGAACACATGGCACATGAAATGGCCGTAGTAGAGTTTGTGGCTGATTTTACTGTCGATTTCAGACGGCAGCCGTTCAAACCAATCATCATCATTGCGTCGCAGGGCGATATCGAGGGCAACAATATCTTCCACTTCTTGATCGTGAACGGCACGGTAACGCACGGCGGCAGACGCTACGGCGAAGCGGTGCAGCATTGCAGCTTGGGTTTCTTCGGGGCTGCATTCAAAATAAGCGCCCGATTTTTCAGCAAAATAAGTTTTCAAAAACGCCCGCGCTTCTTCAACACCCTCGCCGCCCATTTTCAAAATCAGATGATGCTCGAAACGGCTGCGGTAGTCGCGTAAAGACTGCGGCAGATGTTCCGGCAGATATTTGCTGATAAATTGCAACGCTTTATCGGAAAAATGCGCCGGCAACAGCTTGAACTTCTTGCCCAATCTATCCACTTTCGCTTTAAAACCGAACAACTTGGGCAGTTGGTGTGTGCCGAATTGTTTAATCACCCAAAACGTGTCTTTGCCGTATTCGGCAGCCATATCAAAAGCATCGCGGTGAATGTATTCGCCGGAAACGGGCAGATTTTTGAAACCGCCCAGCACGGCACGGCGGATGTCGGTAAGTTCGGCAGTATCGTTGGTGCCGATATAGAAAACGGCAGTATTTTTTTCCAAAGGAAAGGTATCCAAGCGCACGGCAAACACCATCAGCTTGCCCGCACAGCCCGATGCTTCGTAATGGCGGGCAGGGTCGGCGTTGAAACGGGCGGCGGTGGGTTCGTCCACTTGGCGCACATGATTGCAATAAGCATGGTCATGGCCTTTGCCGGCATCGCGGGTGATGTCTTTCTGCTGATAATGGTGGCCTTGCAGATTGGTGAGGATTTCTTCGGGGGTTTCGCCCAAATCAATGCCCAGATGGTTGATTAAATGCAGCTTTCCCTGTTCGTCTATTTGCGCGAACAAAGCCATTTCGGTATAAGCGGGGCCGCGTTGTACCAGTGCGCCGCCCGAATTGTTGCACACGCCGCCCAGCACGGATGCGCCGATACATGACGAACCAATCACGGAATGCGGTTCGCGCCCCAACGGTTTCAGCAGCAATTCAAGCTGATTCAAAGTAGCACCCGGCAGACACACAACTTGCTCGTTGTTATTGATGGGGCGGATGATGTCCATGCGCATGGTGTTCACAATCACGATATCGCGGTCGTAATCGTTGCCGTCGGGCGTGGAACCGCCGGTCAGCCCCGTATTGGCAGCCTGCGTGAGCACAATCACATCGGCTTCCACACAGGCTTGTAGGACTTTCCATTGCTCCAACACAGTGCCCGGCCGCACCACGGCAAGTGCTTTACCTTCGCCGAAACGGTAGCCTTGGCGGTAGGGTTCGGTTTTGGCCGGATCGGTAATGATGTATTGTTGGCCGACAATTTCCGTGAGCGTTTGTAACAACCGGGTTGCGTTCATGATGTTCTCTTATATTCAATGGTTACTTGTGAAATATAACAAGTGTGCGTTTTTTTCACAGATTGGTCAAATATGTAAAACAAATTCCCCATAACAAAACCGCCCTCTGAATCGCTATGACTCAGAGGGCGGCCGGTTAAACGGAGAACGTATTATTTACAGTTCACACCTTGAATTTTCGGCGTATCACCGTCGCCGACTTTAAATACGCACTTGGTTGAAGAGCTACCCGAAATGGTCAGATTACCGCCGGACAGATTAAGGTTAACCGGCTCTTTCACGCCCATGCTCACGGCAGTAGAAGCGAGCTTTTGTACGTTGTCTTGTGTGTAAGATGTGTTATTAGACGCTACTTTGATTTCTTTGGCTGCATAAACGTTTGCAGTCGCCAACAAAGCAGCGGCGGCATACAGGGCAAAGAATTTGGTTTTTTTCATGGATTTGTTTCCTTAACAATGGTGCAATACATGCACCGGTGTATGTAGAATAGGGGCAAATGCTTTCTACTGCAAGTTATGGGATTTTTTTTACCGAATAATGTTGTAAACCGATACATTTTCTTCACATTTTTAGCAGTTTAAAGCAACAAACTATTGTTTTTACATTATTCGTTCCATCAAAACATTTCAGACGGCCTCATCCATGCTTCGAGGCCGTCTGAATCATTCTTCACATAAACCTGCTAGGTTCATACTTTATTAATTAAAAGGTATATCCGGTTTCCAATTCATCATCGCCCACCAGCTCCACCAACAAAGCGTACAGTGGCGCCAAATCATGATAACGGCGGGTGGCGCGGCGCAGGTAATTTAAGAAACGCGGGATTTCGGGGCGGTATTTGTCTTTGCCGTCGCGATAATAAAGCCGTGCGAAGATGCCGGCCACTTTCAGATGGCGTTGAACGCCCATCCATTCAAACCAGCGGTAAAATTCGTCGAAATTTTCAGGCACGGGCAAACCGGCCGCACGCGCTTTTTCCCAGTAGCGGATCACCAAATCCAGCACAAATTCTTCTTCCCATTCGATAAAGGCATCGCGCAGCAGCGACACCAAATCGTAAGAAATCGGGCCGTATAAAGCGTCTTGGAAATCCAGCACGCCGGGGCGGTCTTTTTGCAGCATCAGGTTGCGGACGATGAAATCGCGATGCACATACACTTGCGGCTGAGCCAGCAATGGCGGCAGTAAAACGTCCACGGTTTGCTGCCATAGCTGCTTTTGCTTGAAGTTCAGAGGCTTGCCCAGTTCTTTAGCCACAAACCACTCAGGGAAAAGGTTAATTTCGCGCAGCATCACTTCGCGGTCATATTCGGGCAATACGCCGGCTTGACTGTTTTTCTGCAAAACAATCAGTTCGTCAATGGCTTCCAGCAGCAGCGCTTTATGGGCAATTTCGCTAGGCTCGTGCTGCATGGCGGTGAGAAACGTGGTATTGCCTAAGTCGTTCAGCACCATAAAACCTTGAGATTCGTCCACATGCTGAACTTGCGGCACGTTAACCATATCAAATAGTTTTTGCACTTTTAAATAAGGTGCAACGCTCATTTTATCGGGCGGGGCATCCATACAGACAACCGTTTGGCCGTCTGAAAACACGGCGCGGAAGTAGCGGCGGAAATCGGCATCGGCGGCGGCAAACTCAAGATTGAACGCCCGCTGGGGGTAAAGCGCCTCGAGCCAGTTTTTCAGTTCAGATTGTCGTTGCATAGTCGTTTTGTGTTTTTTCAGGTTACAATAGCCGCTATTCTAACTGGCAAAACCGATTTAAGGTGAGACTTTGGCTCGTTTATTTTCATTAAAACCACTGGTGCTGGCACTGAGTGTCGGTTTCGGAGCAAGCGTTACGGCGCAGGCTGCCAATGATTTGTCACTCGGCAGCACTTGCCTGAATTGTTCGCCGGAAAAATTACAGAAATACGCAAAATCACATAGCAATCCCGATATCAAACGCAGCGGGGAAACGCCCCTGCCCTCCGATTACACCCGCATTACCGCCGATAAAGTGGAAGGCCAAACCAATGTCAAAGTACGGGCCGACGGCGATGTGATTATCGAGCGCAACGATCAAGTGCTGAACGCACAATGGGTGGACTACGACCAAACCAATGAAACGGTAACCGCCGGCGACCAATTCGTGCTTTACCAAAACGGCTCCACCGTCAGCGGCAGCAACCTCCAATACAACCTTTCAGACGGCACCGGCGTTTCCCACAACGCCCGCCTCGAAGCAGAGCAAGACGGCCGCCGCCTGCAAAGCGTGAGCGAAAAAGCCGAAATGCAGGGCAACGGCCGCTACAAGCTCATCAACACCCAATTCAACACCTGCTCGCCCGGCGATGCCAGCTGGTTTATCAAAGCCAAAAGCATAGAAGCCGACCAAAACACCGGTATCGGCGTAGCCAAAAACGCCTCTTTAGTATTCGGCGGCGTGCCCGTTCTCTATACACCGTGGGTTGATTTCCCGCTCAACGGCCACCGCAAAAGCGGCCTGCTCGTTCCCAACCTAACCATCGGTTCAGACGGCCTCGAGTTTGATCTGCCCTACTATATGAACCTCGCCCCCAATTACGATGCCACGATTGCACCCGGCTTTATCGCCAGACGCGGCGTGCGCTTAGGCGGCCAATTCCGCTATCTCGATGAAAAATTCGCCGGACAAGTGGAAGGCTCGTGGATGCCGAACGACAGAAAAAGCGTTCACAACAACCGCTATCAAGCCAAAATCGACCACCGCCACCAATTCACCGACAACCTGCGCGGCGGCGTGGAATACCATCAAGTTTCCGACGACGACTATTACCGCGATTTCTACGGTCGTGAAGACATCGCCCGCAACGTCAACCTCAACCGCCAGATTTGGTTAAACTACGACCAACAACTTTGGGGCGGCAATGTAAGCAGTTATTTCACCGCACAAAAATACCAAACCCTTGCCAATGCCGACGGCTTTAAAGACGAGCCATACAGCATCATGCCCCGCTTCTCGACGCAATGGGAAAAAAATGCCGGCAAAGCGCAATTCAACGTATTCGGGCAATTTACCCGTTTTGCCCACGATACCAAACAAGCAGGCAACCGCGTAGTACTCTACCCCAGCGTGAAATGGGATTTCCACAACTCATGGGGCTATGTGCGGCCCAAAGTCGGCGTGCACAGCACTTATTATGATTTAGACAGCTTGGGCAGCATTTCCGCCCGCACCGTTTCGCGCACGCTGCCCATTATCAACGTTGACAGCGGCATCACTTTGGAGCGCAACATTTCTTTATGGGGCGACCGCTACCTGCAAACCCTTGAGCCACGCCTGTTTTACAACTACATCCCGTCGAAATCCCAAAACGATTTGCCCAACTTCGACGCCTCCGAAAACAGCTTCAGCTATGCCCAGCTTTTCCGCGAAAACCTGTATTCGGGCAATGACCGCATCAATTCGGCCAACAGCATATCCACCGCCGTACAAACACGCCTGCTCAACCCCGATAACGGCTCTGAAATTTTCCGTGCCGGCATCGGACAAAAGTTTTATTTCAAAAACGATAACGTCCAGCCCGACGGCAGCATAGGCCGCTACGCACGCAACCGTTCCGACATCGTCGCCTTTGCCAACGGGAACATCAGCAACAACGTGCGCTTGGATTTAGACATCCATTACAACCAAAACGAAAGCCGCGCCGAAAGCTATTCCGCCGGACTGCGCTACAACCCTGCCCCCGGCAAAACCTTAAGCGCCCGCTACAAATACGGACGCAACGAAAAAATCTATCTGCAAGACAACGGCAGCTACCACTACGACAAGCTCAACCAGATAGATTTGGCCGCACAATGGCCGCTCTCCCCCAATCTTTATGCTGTAGCGCGCTACAACTACGAAATCAGAGCCAAAAAACCGCTTGAAATGCTGGCGGGATTAGAATACAAAAGCGGCTGCGGCTGCTGGAGCGCCAGCGTGGTCGGCCAACGCTACGTTACCGGCCTGCACAGCAAGAAAAACGCCGTGTTCTTCAATTTGCAGCTTAAAGACTTAAGCAATATCGGCAACAACCCATTCGAGAAACTACGCTTGGCCATTCCCGGCTACAGCAAAACCAACGAGGTAGTCAAACCATGAATTTCAAAACCCTGATGCTTGCTGCCGCCACCGGCTTGGCCTTACACACCGCACAAGCCTCTGAAATCAAACAGGTTGACGGCATTGCCGCCGTTGCCGGCAACGAAGTCATCACCCACCGCGACGTACGCCAAGCCATGGCCGAAGCCCGCAGCTTTTTGGGTAAAAACAATGTTTCCGAAAACGAACTGCGCACACAAGTATTGCAGCAGCTCATCAACCAATCGCTGATTGTGCAGGCCGGCAAACGCCGCAACATTACTGCGAGCGATGCCGAAATCGACAACGCACTGGCCGACATCGCCCAATCGCGCAAAACCACAGTTGAAGGCCTGTATGCTCAAAGCGCCAAAATCGGCGTGAGCAAAGCCGCCATGCGCCGCAGCATTGCCGACAGCATCATCACGCAAAAAGTACAGCAGCAAGCCGTGATGCAGCACACCCGCGTCAGCGATGCCGAAATCAACGCTTTCATCCAAGGCGCCGCCCGGCAAGGCATCAACCTGCCGCAAGGCCGGCCTTTGCGCCAATACCGCGCCCAACACATTCTGATTAAGGCCGACAACCCCAAAGCCGTTCAAGCCGCAGAAAGCAGCATCCGCAGCATCCACAAACAAGCCCGCAGCGGTGTAGATTTTGCAGGCTTGGCACGCCAATTCTCACAAGACGGCAGTGCCAACAACGGCGGCGACTTAGGCTGGTTTTCAGACGGCCAAATGGTGCCCGAATTTGAAAATGCCGTACACGACTTAGCACCCGGCCAAATCAGCCGCCCCGTACGCACCCAGTTCGGCTGGCACATCATCAAACTGGTCGACGTGCGCGATGCCGGCACGCCCGAAGAACGCCAACGCGAAGCCGTCCGCCAATACATCGCCCGCCAAAAAGCCGAACAGGCCACGGCCAGTCTGCTGAAAGACTTGCATCAAAGCGCTTATGTGGAAATTCGCCGCTAAAGTGTTCTAAATGCAAAAAGATAGCCATGCTTTTCCGGCATTGGCTATCTTTTTTATATGCGTATCCGACACCTGAAAAGCCCACACCTTTTCCCAAGAATATTAATACCGAAACAAAACGTAAGCGCATATAATTTAACCTTGACTACATCGCACTACAACACGGTATAATTCCGTCTGCACGCAGACCGTTTCAGCAAAGCTCGCAAATTTCGCTTTCAGACGGCCTGCATTCACACTTAACCACCAACCAAACCATAAAGGAAACCAACATGGGCATTAAGATTGCCATCAACGGTTATGGCCGTATCGGACGTCAGGTATTACGCGCAATCTACGATTACAAATTGGAAAAACAACTTGAAGTCGTGGCGGTTAACGCCAGCGGCAGCATAGAAACCAATGCCCACCTCACCAAATTCGATACCGTACACGGCCGCTTCGATGCCGATGTGTCTCATGATGAAAACCACTTGATCATCAACGGTAAAAAAATTCCTTTCTTCTCTACCCGCAATCCCGCCGAACTGCCGTGGGATCTTTTAGGCGTTGACTTGGTCATGGAATGTACCGGCGCATTCACCAGCAAAGCCGCAGCCAAAGTACACTTGGAATCAGGCGCTAAAAAAGTGCTGATTTCCGCACCCGGCGGCGACGATGTGGATGCCACCATCGTGTATGGCGTTAACCACGACGTGCTGACCCCCGAAATGACCGTCGTATCCAACGCATCGTGCACCACCAACTGCTTGGCGCCCGTTGCCAAAGCCCTGCACGAAGGCATCGGCATCAACAAAGGTTTGATGACCACCATCCACGCCCTCACCAACGACCAAACCGTTACCGACGTGCGCCATAAAGACTTGCGCCGCGCCCGCAGCGGTGTGGAAAACATGATTCCGACCAAAACCGGTGCCGCCAAAGCCGTGGGCTTGGTATTGCCCGAGCTGAAAGGCCGCTTGGACGGTTTGGCCATCCGTGTGCCGACCGTAAACGTTTCATTGGTTGACTTGAGCTTTGAAGCCGCCCGCGACACTACCGTGGAAGAAATCAACAGCATCCTGAAAGCTGCTTCTGAAAACGAAATGAAAGGCATTTTGAGCTACAACACCCTGCCTTTGGTTTCTATGGACTTCAACCACACCACCCAAGCCAGCAACTTCGACAGCACGCTCACCAAAGTCACCGCCGGCAATATGGTTAAAGTATTCTCTTGGTACGACAACGAGTGGGGCTTCAGCTGCCAAATGCTGAATACCGCCCGTGCCATGTTCGGTTTGGAAGTAACACCGTTCAAATAATCCGAAACCCGGCTGTATGACGAGGCCGTCTGAATATTTTGTTCAGACGGCCTCATTGCATGAAACAACCCATTAAGCCAACACCTGAAATTTCGGCCTCTATACTTTTCAGACGGCCTTCAGTAATTTCTTTTATAATCCGACATCTTTGATACGACCTCCAATTCACCATGCAACGCGTACTCATTCTCCAGCATCCGTCTCTCGGCCAATGCAACTTAAACGTTTTAAACAGCCTCAATCTGCCTGCGGCAACACCATCCGGCCGCACCCTGCGCATTCCCGTGGCCGACGATTTCCAAGTCAGCGAAACGCTTTCACACGCGCTGCTGGAGCAGTCTATCGATTATGCCGTGTTGCCCGACATGGCGTTTTCCGACTTGGGCCTGATTGTGAGCGACATGGATTCGACGCTGATTACCATCGAATGCGTGGACGAAATTGCCGCCGGAGTCGGCCTGAAAGAACAGGTTACCGAGATTACCGAGCAAGCCATGCGCGGCGAATTGGATTTCGAACAATCCCTGCGCCGCCGCGTCGCCCTACTCGCCGGCTTGGATGCGCGCGTGCTGCAAGAAGTGTACGACAAGGTGTTACAGCTTTCGCCCGGTGCGGAATATCTGCTGGATGAATGCAAGAAACACGGCGTGAAGTTTTTGCTGGTGTCCGGTGGCTTCACCTTTTTCACCGAACGGCTGCAACAGCGGCTCGGCTTTGAATACCAACACGCCAACGTACTGGAAATTTCAGACAGCAAGCTTACCGGAAAACTCGTCGGCAAAATCGTCGATGCCCAAACCAAAGCCGATTTGCTGGCAGAATACCGCGCCAAACTCGGTTTACAAGCGCACCAAGTATTAGCCATGGGCGACGGCGCCAACGATATTCCTATGCTGCTCGAATCCGGCGTCGGCATCGCCTACCGCGCCAAACCCAAAGCCCAAGCACATGCCGATGCCTGTATCCGCTTCGGCGGACTGGAAGCCGTGCGCGGTTGGTTCCGTTAAAAGTCTGATAAATGAAATAAGGCCGTCTGAAAGCGAACTTGAGAGCTTCGCTTTCAGACGGCCTCATCATTTCAAGCGACAGCTTTATTCTTGTTCGCTCTCCGTGCTGCGGATGACCAGCAGCGGCAGATGGCTTTGACGCATCACGGTTTCGGCAAAGCTGCCCATCAACAAGTGCATCAAACCGCTACGACCGTGCGTACCCAACACAATCAGATCAGAACCTTGAGAATCGGCATAATCCACCAATTCTTGAGCCATTTCGCGTGCGCCTTTATTGGCCACCAGCAGATGTTTCACCACATCCGACACGCCCTGCTCTTTGGCGCTGTTTTCGGCAAAATCCAAAACCTCGTTACCTTGTGCGACCGCTGCCGCTTCATAACTCTCGTGTTGCAGAAACTCAGGAGCCAGCGCCATATATTCGGCGGGATTGGCCACATGCACCAAAGTCAAACGCGCATTGCCCGAGCTGGCCAAAGCGGCTGCATGTTTCAAGGCATTGAGAGATGTTGCGCTACCATCTACGGCCACCACTAAATTTTTATACATCATTCATTCTCCTTGGTTACGGCACCTTACCGGCCCTTTGTGTGAAGTGTGAATCAAACCCAGCTTGAAGTATAATACCCCCACGCTGTTTTAGCAGCGTTTTTTGTGTTGAATTTGACTTACCACAAGGCCGAACATGTCCGAATCCCTTTCTGCCCGCCGCTTCGGCGGCATTGCCCGCCTGTATGGCACCGAAGCCCTGCAACGCTTTCATCAAGCCCATGTGTGCGTGGTGGGCGTCGGCGGTGTCGGCTCTTGGGCGGTAGAAGCACTCGCACGCACCGGCATCGGCCGTCTGACCTTGATTGATTTGGATAACGTGGCCGAATCCAACGTCAACCGCCAGCTTCCCGCGCTGACTTCCGAATTCGGCAAAGCCAAAGTCAGCTCGCTGCACGAACGCATCCTGCAAATCAATCCCGACTGCCAAGTAACCGAAATCGAAGACTTCGTTACCGAAGAAAACCTTGACGAACTGTTCAGACGGCCTTTCGATTTTGTGATCGACGCCATCGACCAAGTGCGCGTAAAAGCAGCAATGGCGGCCTATTTCGTCCAACATAAACAACCTTTTATCCTCAGCGGCGGTGCCGGCGGACAGAAAAACCCCGCGCTGATTCAGACTGCCGATTTGAGCCGCGTAACCCACGACCCGCTGCTCGCCAACCTGCGCTACACCCTGCGCAAACGCTACGGCTTTTCCCGCGACACCAAAGCCAAAATGAACGTACCCTGTGTGTTTTCCACCGAAAACATCACCCCGCCGCAATCGGGCGAAGCCTGTGCAGCCGATGCCGCCCCGCAAGGGTTATCCTGCGCGGGCTACGGCGCGAGCATGTTGGTTACCGCCTCATTCGGCCTGTATTGTGCGCAGGCAGCTATCGACCATATAGGTAATCGGAAATGACTTCGACAGCCGAACACACCAACAGGCCGTCTGAAAACGCCGTCGCATGGATTTTCGGCCAGCCCGTTACCGACGTGCCGCAGGATTTGTTTATCCCGCCCGATGCGCTCAAGGTGGTGCTGCACAGCTTTCAAGGGCCGCTGGATTTGCTGCTTTACCTGATCCGCAAGCAGAATATCGACGTGCTGGATATTCCGATGATTAAAATCACCGAGCAATATCTGCACTACATCGCCCAGATGGAAGCCTATCAGTTTGATTTGGCGGCGGAATACCTGCTGATGGCGGCGGTGCTGATTGAAATCAAATCTCGGCTGCTGCTGCCGCAACCTGCCGGCATCGAAGAAGGCGAAGAAGCCGACCCGCGCGCCGAACTGGTGCGCCGCCTGCTGGCTTACGAACAAATGAAGCTCGCCGCCGCCGGTTTGGACGCCCTGCCCCGCGCCGGACGCGATTTTGCATGGGCTTATCTGCCGCTGGAAATCGCCGTTGAAGCCAAACTGCCCGATGTGCATGTTGCCGACCTCACGCAGGCATGGCTGAACATCCTTTCCCGCGCCAAGCACACCCGCAGCCACGCCGTCGTACAGGAAGCGATTTCGGTACGCGCGCAAATGAGCAGCATCTTGCGCCGTTTGAACGAACGCGGGCAATGCCGCTTTTCCGAGCTGTTCCATCCCGAACAAGGCATCGCTTATGTGGTGGTCAACTTTATCGCTTTGCTGGAATTGGCCAAAGAAGGCTTGGTGCGCATCATCCAGCCGCAAAGTTTTGCCGAAATTGATATCCGCCTGAAAGACGACGGTGTTGAAGTTTCCGAGCTGCCTGCACAGGAAGAGCCGGAAGAAGCGGCGGCTGATTCTGCTGAAAAAGATAATGATTTGATTGGATAAAACATCTTTTTCAAGCATGTAAGCCACACATATGCAACGAGGCCGTCTGAACATTTTCAGACGGCCTCGTCGGCATCAAGGCTAACCTTTTGCTGTTTTATATATAGTCAATCTGCTTAGCGAGTAACTTATACGACCACTCAGGCTTAACCCAAACATGACGTATGTACTTACTCTCAAGCGGATTAACCACATGCCGTTAAGGCATCAACATACCGCCGTTCACATGCAGGGTTTGGCCGGTGATGTATTTGGCTTGGTCGCTGGCCAAAAACAGCACGGCGTCGGCAATATCTTGCGCTTCGCCAAACTTGCCCAATGACGTTTGCGCGGTAAACATTTTGCGGGTTTCTTCGGGCAGCGCGCGGGTCATGTCGGTGTCGATAAAGCCGGGGGCGACACAGTTCACGGTAATGCCGCGGCTGCCGACTTCGCGTGCCATCGATTTGGCAAAACCGATCAGGCCCGCTTTGGCGGCGGCATAGTTGGTTTGGCCTGCATTGCCCATAGTGCCGACTACGGAAGTGATGTTGATGATGCGGCCGCTGCGCTGTTTCATCATGCCGCGCAATACGGCTTTGCTGGCACGGAATACTGATTTCAGGTTTACCTGCATGATTTCGTCCCACTCTTCTTCTTTCATGCGCATCAGCAGATTGTCGCGGGTAATGCCGGCGTTGTTGACGAGAATATCGAGTTTGCCGAATTCCTGTTCGATGTCTGAAATCAGGTTTTCGATGCCGTTTTCATCGGCGGCATTCAAGGCGCGGCCTTTGCCGCCCCATTGTGCCAAGCGTTCGCCGATGGCTTGCGCACCGCTTTCACTGGTGGCGGTGCCGATAACGGTTGCGCCGGCTTGTGCCAATGTGTCGGCAATCGCCGCGCCGATGCCGCGCGATGCGCCGGTTACCAAAGCGATTTTGCCGCTCAAATCTTGTGAACTCATGATATTTCCTTTTTTGATCTGTTGAAATGTTCAGACGGCCTTCAAATGAAGCCTGTTTAAGTTTAATAAAGTCGGTTGGTTTTCAATCAGCACACGCCTTATATCACAAATAAAGACCTTTGCAAAACCGCCTGATTCGGGCGTTGCGGCAGGGTTGCACACCTTCTGCCGCTGCGAATCCGGCATAAATAATTTTCAAAACAGGCTTGTACAGGCATAAAAATAGAGTGAACCATCTAAATATTTAATAGTGAGGCCGTCTGAAAAAATTTCAGACGGCCTGATCATGGTTGCGCAGTTATGGTTTCTCAACCGGCTCGGGAATTTGAAACACCTGCCGCAAATAGGCGAGGAAGGTATTGTTGTCGGTCATGGTTTTGCCCGGGCTGTCGGAAAGTTTGGCAACCGATTGGCCGTTGCACTCCACCAGTTTCAACACGATATTCAGCGTCGTGTGGCCTAAATCGTTGGTGAGATTGGTACCGATACCGAAGCTGGTTTTGAAGCGGTCTTTAAAATATTGATGCAATGCCCATGATTTTTCGATATTCAGGCCGTCTGAAAAAGTCAGCATTTTGGTGCGGCTGTCGATTTTGAGCTTTTTGTAGTGGGCATAGGCTTTGTCGCCCCAAACATAAGGATCGCCGCTGTCGTGGCGCAGACCGTCAAACAGTTTGGCGAAATAAAGGTCGAAATCGCGCAGGAAAGCGTCCATGCCTACTACGTCGGTTAGGGCGATACCGAGGTCGCCGCGGTATTCTTTCACCCATGCTTCCAGCGCGGCTTTTTGGAAATCGCGCAGGCGCACATCCAGAGCTTGGAAAGCTTGCAGAAATTCGTGTGCCATCGTGCCGATGGGCGTGATGCCGAGTTTCTTAGCCAAATAAACATTGCTGGTACCGCGGACAACATCAGGCGCGGCAGCCAGCAAAGTGCGGACAACGTGCTCTTGCCAAGCCAAGTTATAGCGGCGGCGCGTGCCGAAGTCGGAAATCAGGAACGGCGGATCGTAAGGCTTTTGAGCGGCGGCCAACTCTTTCAAACGCGCCGCTTTGGCTTGCAGACGGCGCTCGCCTTCGGCCAGCACTTCGGGCGTTTCGAGGCGGCGGAAATAAAGTTCGTTAACGATGGCAAGAATGTAAATCTCGAAGAACATCGCCTGTATCATCGGCCCTTCCACTTTAATGTGCAGGCGGCCTTCGTCGTCGGTGCTCACTTTGACAAAACGGCGTTTGAGCTGGAAAAGCTCCATGTAATCCACAAAATCGCTCTTGATGAAACGCAGCCCGCGCAGATAATCCAGCTCGTCTTGAGTGAGCTGCAAGCGGCACAAGTCGTCCAACTCACGCTCCAAATCGGCTTGGATTTCGGCGAGCGGGTAAACGGTTTGATCGTTGTTGCGGCAACGGAACTCATACACACCGTGCGCTTGGGGAAATTGATGGAGAATCACCTGCAACATGCTGAATTTGTATAAATCAGTGTCGAGCAGCGATTGGATAATTGGAGCGTTCGGTTTCATGGTAATCGTCTCATCCCTTATCTAATTGGGCCGGATTGTCATTAAACCATGTTTGACAGACTTTGTGGTTTTTTGTTTCAGACGGCCTCTTTACTATCCCGGCTTATTCATCTATCTATATTTCTAATTTACTAGAAATTAAACTATTTTTCTTTCATGTCGATATGATTGCCGATTTTCTCATAAAAATTTTATTTCATTTAAAATCAAAACACTAAAAATTTTTCACAAATAAAAATCAAACATGGCACGGCGTTTGCAATATACCCATCAAGCACCCGGCACAAATGCCGGAGGAATTACAGCCTAGTGAAGCTCGAGGTCGCGGGTTCGAGTCCCGTCTCTGCCGCCACGATGGCAGAGTAGCTCAGATGGATAGAGCGCGTAACATTTCTCCACCTCTTGTTGTGAAAGGTGCCCTTTATTCCAAAGGCCGTCTGAAAATCAGTTATTGCTACAACCACCATCTTTTCAGACGGCCTCAAGCCTTAAAAACCAAACTAAAGAAAACCGTTTGGCAAGCGTTTGGGCGCGGCAAGCGAATGCCGAAGCACTAATGTGAAAGTTATTTCTCATCGCCCAACCACCGCTTTTTTTCGGCGGATGCCGGCAGGATTACATTTTTCGGAGACTGCAAAAAGCAGATATCTTGCCACCACCTAGCCGCCACCTATTTAAGCCATACCTGCCGGTACACAGCGGCAGGCGCAATCAGAAAAGGATAATGAAATGGCCAACATCAGCCTGTTCCAATCCATTAAAAACCGTTTAACCGCCGCCGACACTTATAACGAAGCGGGCGGCTTGGCTTACAGCTTAACGCCCAAGCAACAGCTTGCCCAACTGGCCGCCACCGGCTGCTTAAACAACACGTTCTACGCTACGGCCGAAAGCCAACTGGCCAAAGTCAGCGAGCTTGCCGAAAAATTAGACGCAGAATTCATCGCCAAAACCGCCGTATATGCGCACCAAAAAGGCTATATGAAAGACATGCCCGCCCTGCTGCTGGCGATTTTGGCGCACAAAGACGTTTCTATGCTGGCACGTGTGTTCGACCGCGTTGCAGACAACGGCAAAATGCTGCGCAACTTCGTTCAAATCATCCGCAGCGGCACCACCGGTCGGCAATCGTTCGGTTCGCGCCCGAAAAAGCTGATTCAGCACTGGCTGCTTACCGCCAACGAAAAACAGCTGCTGAACGCTGCGATTGGCAACAACCCTTTTTTGGCCGACATTGTGAAAATGGTTCACCCCAAGCCCAAAGAAGCTTGGCGTGCCGCTTGGTTCGCGTGGTTGATCGGCAAACCTTTCAACGAAGCCGATTTGCCGCCGCTTACCCGCGCCTTTGAAATCTACAAACGCGAACGCAGCGGCCCGCTGCCCGACGTGCCGTTCCAAATGTTGACTTCCCTGAATCTCGACAACGGCGGCTGGGCGCAAATCGCCCGTAACGGCTCATGGCAGCAAGTGCGTCAAAACCTGAACACTTTCCACCGCCACGGCGTGTTTGAAAAGCAGAAAAACGTGCACCACATCGCCAAGAAACTGCGCAACAAACAGGCTATCGCCAAAGCACGCGTATTGCCCTACCAGCTGCTGACCGCTTTTCAGACGGCCTCAAAAAACTTGCCGTCTGAAATCAGCAACGCCTTGCAGGACGCAATGGAAACCGCTGTCCAAAACGTACCCAAGCTGGCAGGCAAAGTGGTTGTCTGCCCCGACGTATCCGGCTCCATGCACAGCCCCGTTACCGGCTACCGCCACTCGGCCACCAGCAAAACCCGTTGCGTGGACGTGGCCGCGCTGGTGTCCGCCGCTTTTCTGCGCACCAACCCGGAAGCGCGCGTTATCCCGTTTGAAACCATCGTGGTCGGCGTCGAGCTTAATCCGCGCGACAGCATCATGACCAACGCCGAAAAGCTCGCCCAAATAGGCGGTGGCGGCACATCATGCAGCGCGCCTTTGGCAAAACTCAACAAAGAGAAAGCGCATGTCGATCTGCTGATTATGGTTTCAGACAACGAAAGCTGGGCCGACCTCGGGCGAACAAACGGCAAAACCGGCCTGATGAGAGAGTGGGAAATCTTGAAACGCCGCTGCCCCAAAGCCAAAATGGTGTGCATCGACATCCAGCCCTACACCAGCGCGCAAACGCCCAACCGCAGCGATATCCTGAATATCGGCGGCTTCAGCGACAACGTGTTTGAGCTGATCGGTGATTTTGCCCGCAACGGTTTAGAACAAGATTTGTGGGTGAAACAGATTGAGCAGATAGAATTGGCGCCGATTCAGTAAATGATGCGTGCTGACTCTCTACACCGTTCTAAGCTGTTTAATACACAAGCAAAAAACTCAGGCCGTCTGAAAAAAACTTTTCAGACGGCCTATTTTTTAAAATCACACCACTTTGCTTTTTTCCCACAACCACAAGGGCAAGCTAGATAGGGGGAGTAATGCGGGTGCAATTGAAAAACTTGAGGTGCAAGCTGCATAAGTTTGTTTGTTATTTGCTTCATCTGCGCCTCTTCCTTGCCAAATAGTTCTATTTCTCCATATTGGTCTTGTCTACCATTAGCATTTAAGAGGTTAAATTTTTCATCACACATTCCGAAAAATTCCTCCAAAAGAGGATTTGGGCGATACAGTTGTCGAATATTATTTTTCTGATTACCTTCATAAATAAGTTTATCATCAGGTACAAATAAAATTCGCCTTTGCACTTCATTTTTAGGTGTAATATTAATATATTGACCATTTTTTTCCCAAACAGCATGAAATTCTGCTTCTACATATAAAGTAGGCAATTCCCAAATGGCCCATCCTAAAGCCATTTCTCCCCCATGCTTTTCAATATGTTTAAGAACATTGTGAAAACATTCATTAGCCTCCGCCCCATTCTCTAGAATAACTTCTACATAAATAGGTTTTTCTTCACTCAAGCTCGTGCAGAATTGATTAATAACATCATTTTGAACGGGAGTTACTGGATGTTGGTAACGTAATTGGTAACGTAACATGTAGAATTCCTTTTTTGAAAAGTGAGTCCTAATAATAATATAAGACCCTGATTTTTCAGGGTCTATTATTAATATTAGAAAATCTTTACTTGATTATGGCGAGCCTATTCTTCATCGGCGCCGCGTTCCGCCACATACCATTTCACGCCCTGCGCTTCGAGCTGTTTGCACATGGTTTCATCGGGCGTTTGGTCGGTAAACACCGCGTCAAACTCGGTAATATCGCCCATCCGCACCAAAGCATTGCGGCCGAATTTGCTGTGATCGACACCCAAATAACACATACGCGCATTGGCCATCATCGCCTGCATCACGCTGACTTCTTTGTAGTCGAAATCCAGCAGCGAGCCGTCGGCATCCACGCCCGACGCGCTCAACACGGCATAATCGGTTTTGAACTGATTAATAAAATCCACCGTCGCCACGCCGGTTACGCCGCCGTCAATCGGGCGCACCACGCCGGAGGTAATAATCACGGTGTAATCGCTGCGCCCCGATACAATCGACGCCACATGAATATTATTGGTAATGATGCACAGGCCTTTGCGCTTTTTCACCAACGCCATTGCCACGGCCTCAATCGTGGTACCGATACTCAAAAACAGCGACGCGTTGTCGGGAATATGCTCGGCAATCAAATCGGCAATGTGGATTTTCTCGTTTTGCAGCTTGGCTTTATGAGTGTTCAAATCCTCGTTTTCCAAGCTGTCGCCCAAAGTCGCACCGCCGTGATAACGCCGCAGAATGTTCTCTTCGCACAGCTGGTTGATGTCGCGGCGGATGGTTTGCGGCGTCACGTCCAGCTCCCGAGCCAGCTGCTCGATAGGCATGAAGTTGTATTCGCGCACTAAGGCAATGATTTTTTCGTGACGTTGTATGCGGGGAGGCATGGCTTATGTGACTTTATCAATTGTTAAAATAATTTTACATCATCAACTTATGCGGCGAATTGTGCCAAATTCGGCGTGGTGGCGCAAGCGCGCGCTTAAAAGTGCATATTGGAGAAAACCACCATCAGAAACGGAGCCAGCACGTTCACGATAAAACCGAAGCTGATCGCCAGCGGCACAACCTGCAAACCGCCCGAGCTTTGAATCACCGGCAGCGTAAAATCCATACTCGTCGCCCCGCCGGAGCCGACCGCCGCGCTCGGGTGCTTACGCATCAGCACCGGAATAAACACCAAAGCAAAAAATTCGCGCGACAAATCGTTCAACAAAACAATACTGCCCCACACCGGCCCGTAAGCTTCGGTCATCACAATGCCTGAGAGCGAATACCAACCGAAGCCCGAAGCCAAGGCCAAACCTTTGCTCCACGACACTTCGGGCATCAGTGCCGCAAACACAATGCCGCCGATGAGTGACGACACGGTAAACAGCACGCCGGTCTGCACGCCCCTGCGGTTTACCAACACCTGCCGCAAAGTAATGCCGCTGCTGCGCAACTGCACACCGACCAGCAACACCATCAGCATCAAACAATAATTGCCCGTGCTTTCCGGCGGGAGCCAGTGGCCTGCCATCGCTTTACCCAGCACAAAACCCGCCGCCACGCAGCCCAACTGCCGCGTACTGCCCGCCATACTCACCCTGCTTTTCTTGCCGCTGCCTTGCGTTTGGCGGGGATAACGGCGGTCGAACCACATCAAAACCAGCAGGTTCATACCCATCACACACCCGAAAAGCAAGGCCGCCGCACCGGCAATCGTATCCAACTGCGCAACCAAATTATCCACGCGCGACAGCGACACGCCGATCAACAGCAGAATAATATAAACCAGCCACGCCAAAGCCTTATCCACCAGCCGTACATAATGTTTGGGCACGCTGATAAAAAAGCCGAGAAACAGCGGTATCAACACGGAAATTAACGTAAGCAGACTATCCATAAGCCATTTATTCAGTTTTCAGACGGCCTCAAGCACAGACAAACCGTGCTTTGCACTTAATCCGGCGGTTCGGCAAAAGGATTGTCTCGCCTTTTCAACCAAGCCGCGCAAAAGGCGGAATTATACCCGAATCAGCTTGCTCCGCCTTCCCGCCCGGGGCGCAGCACCTTTGTTCCGCATTGTGAAGTGTTATGATATATCGAAATAAAATCTATTATAAACAATAGGTTATTTACAATCATGCTTTTTAGTCGTATGATGAAAAGTATCAACCTCCCATCAAAGGAAAAGCCATGAGCGATTGCAAAACCCACCCCAATCACGAACATGTACACGGTAAAGGCTGCGGCCACACCGCCATCAAACACGGCGACCATGTTGACTATCTGCACGACGGCCATCTGCATCACGAGCACAACGGCCATTACGACGAGCACCGTTTGGACGTGAATGAAACCAATCCCGACGGCTGCCATCCCGTTCACGGTTGCGCCGGCCATGTTCACGGCCCCGGCTGCGGTCACGAAGCCGTACCGCACGGCGACCACACCGACTACATCGTTAACGGCCGTCTGCACCACCAACACGGCGACCACTGCGACGACCACGGCCCCGTAGAAATCGTCAAATAAACAGCACAACCGTTTATCTCATCAAGCAAAAAACAAGACCTTTGCCGCGCACTGCAATAAAAGAGTGCAGCGTGCGGCAAAGGTCTTTTGTTTATCCTTATAACGGCACGGTTTTGGCCGGGTATTCGCACAAATCGTTAATCAAACACTTTTCACACAAAGGCTTCTGCGCTTTGCAGGTGTAACGCCCGTGCAGAATCAGCCAATGATGCGCGTCTTGCAGAAACTCTTTCGGCACAAACTTCATCAGCTTATCTTCCACCTCGCGCACGTTTTTCCCCGGCGCAATCTTGGTGCGGTTCGACACGCGGAAAATGTGCGTATCCACCGCCATCACAGGTTGCCCGAAGGCCGTATTCAACACCACATTGGCCGTTTTGCGCCCTACGCCCGGCAGCGCTTCGAGCGCTTCGCGGTTCGCCGGCACTTCGCCACCGTATTGTTCCAACAAAATCCGACAGGTTTCCATGATGTGCTTGGATTTCGTTTTGTACAGGCCGATGGTTTTGGTGTATTCCATCATACCTTCCAACCCCAAATCCAGCATGGCCTGCGGTGTGGAAGCGACGGGAAACAGCTTAGCCGTGACTTTATTCACGCCCACGTCGGTTGCCTGTGCGGAAAGCAGCACGGCAATCAGCAGCTCAAACGGGCTGTTGAAATTCAGCTCGGTCGTAGGATGCGGATTGGCCGCGCGCAAACGCTCGAATATTTCTTGGCGGATCTGTTTATTCATGATAGTGGTTTGTTTGGAAATAAAATTATTTTTGATATTCAGTCAGTAAGGTCGTCTGAAATATTTCAGACGGCCTGAACTGTAAACTTCTACACCCGCATAAGCATAAGCGCTATATCAAACGCCACAGCATTCTGCCGGCAATCACCAGCAGCAAAATACCGAAAGCCAGCTTGAGTTTGGCAGGCGGCAACTTGTGCGCGGCTTTCACGCCCAACGGCGCGCACACTACTGTTGCCACGCTCAACACCGCCACCGCGGGCAGATACCAAAAGCCGAACGACCCTTCGGGCAAGCCGCTGATATTCCAGCCGGAATACAGATAACCGAGCGCACCCGCCACCGCAATCGGCCAAGCCAAACCGGCGGAAGTGCCCACCGCTTTATGCACGGGCACGTTGCAATACATCATAAACGGCACCGATAAAGAACCGCCGCCGATACCGACCCAGCTCGAAACGACGCCGAACAAAGTGCCCACCGCACTCAAACCCGCGCCTCCCGGCAGGCTGCGCGACGGTTTGGGCTTGGCATCCGCCAGCGTTTTCAAAGCAATCAGCACGGTAAACACAATAAAGAAAATCTGCAAAGCGCCGTTGGAAATGTGTTTAGCAATAAACGAACCGAGCAGCACGCCGAAAATCATGCCCGGCGCCATACGCTTCACCACCTGCCAATCCACCGCACCTTTGCGGTTTTGCGCCATCATGCTGGAGAACGTAGTAAACACCATAATCGCAAACGACGTGCCCACCGCCAAATGCTGCGCGTGGGCGATGTTTTCCATGCCCTGCATTTGCAGCACCCACAACACCACCGGCACGATAATCATCCCGCCGCCGATACCGAGCAGCCCCGCGATGAAACCGGCGAAACTGCCCACCGCCAGCATGATAATAATTAATTGAATATCCAGCATTTTTCTTCTTTATAGCTTCTTTGTAGATGATATAGACAACAATGGTTTTTGTTTTTAAGCCAAGCTCGTTTTAGCGAAGCTCGCAAGTTCGTTTTAGCGAAACTCGCCAAGCTCGTTTTCAGACGGCCTGACGGCGTTTTTTCCACCACCGCCAGCCAAACATCACATAGCCCGACAAACTGTATCCTAAGAAAAACAGAAACAGCACCAAAGAAGGCTCCGATGCTGCCACCGCCAAAATCAGCATGAAAATAATCATGGCGAAAAACGGCACTTTGCGGCGCACGTTGATTTCCTTAAAGCTCCAAAACGGAATCTGCACCACCATAGACAAGCCCGCAAACAGCGTAATAATCAGGCACAACCACTGCACATAAGGCAGGCGCTCGTAGCTGTGGTTTACCCAAATCATGCCCACAATCAAAGCTGCCGCCGTGGGGCTGGGAATGCCGATAAACCAGCGTTTGTCCACGCGCCCGATTAATGTGTTGAACAAAGCCAAACGCAACGCCGCACACGCGCAATAAATAAACGCAATCGAATAGCCGATTTTGCCGAACTGCCACAGCTGCCATTTGTAGGCAATCAAAGCGGGCGCCACGCCGAAGCTGACCATGTCGGCCAAGCTGTCGAGCTGCTCGCCGAACGCGCTTTGGCTATTTGTCCAACGTGCCACCCGCCCGTCCATACCGTCGAGCAGCATGGCAATGAATACCGCAATCGCCGCCGTTTCATAATGCCCGTGCATGGCTTGGGTGATGGCGAAAAACGCAGCAAACAAGGCGGCGATGGTAAAGGAATTGGGCAGCAGATAAATACTGTGCTTACGCAAAGACGCGCGGTGCCGCTGGGTTGGATTTTGCTGTATATCCATGTTTTTTCCGATAAGGCTGTTTTCTAAGAAATAAGCGTTTCGTGATGCTGTTTATTCATTTCATTATAGCGAAGAAACGCCCCGATGAGGCCGAAGGCTGCTTACAAACCCAGCTGCGCCTTCATCCAACGCAGATACGGCACAAAGCCTCTGCTCACCGGCTGCATCAGAATTTGCGGGCAGTCGTAGCTGTGGTTTTGCACGATGGTTTTTTCCACCGCTTTATAGTGGCAGCGGGCGGTTTTAATCACGATGCGGATTTCTTCATCGTTGCACAATTCGCCGTCCCACACATATTGGCTGCGGATGGTTTCGTATTGCACGCAGGCGGCGAGACGGTTTTCCAGCAGTAGACCGCCGATGCGTTCGGCTTCTTCGCGGTTGGGCGCAGTGGTTACGACGACAACAGGTTTGAATTGGGGCATTTCAGACGGCCTTATCGAAAATTCAGCACGGGCCAGCCTTTTTCTTCGGCTTCCTGCTGCAAGGTTTCATCGGGGTTGACGGCTACGGGGTCGCTCACCAAACGCAGCAGCGGCAAATCGTTTTTGGAATCGCTGTAAAAATAGGTTTTGCCATAGCTTTCGAGCGTTTCGCCACGTGCGGCCAGCCATTCGTTCAGGCGGGTGATTTTGCCTTCTTTCAGACTGGGCGTGCCGACGTACAGGCCGGTGTAACGGCCGTCCGAACCGGTTTCGAGCTGCGTGCCGATAATGTTTTCAATGCCGAAGATATGGCAAATCGGGGTGATGATGAATTCGTTGGTGGAAGAGATGACCAACAGCTCGTCGCCTGCATCGCGGTGGCTCTGCACCAGCATTTTGGCCATCGGCGAGATGCGCGGGGCGATAAATTCGGCGGTAAATTCGCGATGCATTTCGGCCAGCTCTTCTTTGCTGAAGCGGCTTAAAGGTTCGAGATGGAATTTAAGAAACTCGTCGATATCCAAACAGCCGTTTTGGTAGTCGCGGTAAAACTTGTCGTTTTGGGCGCGGGTGTATTCGATATCGACCACGCCTTTTTTCATTAAGTATTGCGGCCAAGAATGGTCGGAATCGGTGTTGATCAAGGTGTTGTCCAAATCGAAAATGGCGAGGTTTTTCATTCTGTTTCCTGTTGTTTTAAGAGTTGACGCAGCAGCGGCAGGGTGATGCGTTTGCCCATCATCACGGCGTAGTTGTCGAGCGTGTCGAGCATCTGCATCAAGCTGTCCATATCGCGCCGCCAGTGGTTGAGCAGGTATTGGAAGATTTCCGGCTCTACGGTTAATTGCCGCGCTGCCGCCATGCTGATTAATGCGTTGATTTTTTCTTGGTCGGTTAAAGGCTTGACATCGTAAACCAAACAATAGCCCATGCGTGTGCGCAAGTCTTCGCGGATCAACAGTTGCGGCGGCGGCACGTCGGCACTCAGCAACAGAAAGCCGTGTTTGCTGTTACGGAAGCGGTTGAAGGCTTCAAACAATACCGCCTGCTCGCCGTCGTTGAGTTTGTCAACCTGATCCACCGCCAGATAGTCGGCTTCGAGCACTTGGTCGGTCAGCGGCGTGCAGGCGGCATCGATATAAACGGCGTTGTGCCCCGCCTGCAAAGCCTGCGCCACCCAAGCCTGCAAAAGATGGCTTTTGCCGGAACCCTGCTGCCCCCAAACGTAAATAAACTGCCCGTGCTGCTGTTGCAAAACGTGCAGAAGTTCGGCGTTCGACGTGCCTAAAAATTTGTCGAACGAAGGGTAATCGCGGGCGGCAAAATCAAAAATAAGCTGGTTCACGGAAACGGTTTTCAAACGGCTTTCAGACGGCACATTGTACGTTGTTTCAACAAACGGCAGCAAGCTGCGGCAGGCGTTTGGCAGGATTTAACGTTTTCACTTAAAATGGCGAACTTTATACTTGTCGGGCCGTCTGAAACCTTTAAATTTAGATATTTGTTCAGACGGCCTTTGTGCCCATTTTTCCGAAAGCACGCCCGATGGAATTTATTTCAGCCATTATCGACTTTATCCTGCATATCGACCAACACCTTACCGAGCTGGCCGCCCAATACGGCGTGTGGATTTACGCCATTCTGTTTCTGATTATTTTCTGCGAAACGGGGCTGGTGGTTACGCCGTTTCTGCCCGGCGATTCGCTGCTGTTTGCCGCCGGCGGCATTGCGGCCATCGGTGAAATGAATATCCATGTGATGGTGGCGTTGCTGATTACCTCGGCCATCATCGGCGACGCGGTGAACTTTATGATCGGCAAATACTTCGGTGCCAAGCTGTTTGCCAACCCCGATTCCAAAATCTTCAAACGCAGCTATCTCGACAAAACCCACAAGTTTTACGAAAAATACGGCGGCAAAACCATCATCATCGCCCGCTTCGTGCCCATCGTGCGCACTTTCGCCCCGTTTGTAGCAGGCATGGCGAATATGCACTACGGCCGCTTTATCCGCTTCAACGTGATCGGCGCCGTTTTGTGGGTGGTGCTGTTTTCCTACGCGGGCTATTTCTTCGCCAATATTCCGGTGGTGAAAAACAATCTGGGCTTGGTGCTGGGCGCGATTATCGTGATTTCGGTGCTACCCGGCGTGATTGAAGTGATCCGCGCCAAACGCGCAGGCAAACGCGGCGGATAAAGCGCCAAGCATTTCCAATATAGTTGAGAAACCTTAGAGGCCGTCTGAAACATCATTTTCAGACGGCCTCTTTCATTTGGTTATAAACAAATAAACAAACATTCCTTTTATAGCCTGCGGCGGTGGGCGCACAATATCAACCAACATTGAGCATACCGAGACCTTTGCAAAACCCTCAGATGTGGATGCAGTTCAAGGCGTAGCAGCACAGCGGGTGCAGACATATCATATAGATAGGCAAACGAGCGAGCAGTACCCCTAGGGCATAAACGCACAACGCAAAAATGCGCCGCAGATGAGGGATTTGCAAAGGTCTCATACCGTTTAAACACACGAAACCCATACCGCTATGTCTCTACACACTCCCAAATTCTGGCAAATCCCCGCCCCCGACCCAACCCAATCAGGCCGTCTGAAACATTTGGAAGCAACGCTCGGCGAACGCTTGAACGATATTGCCGCGCGTTTTCCGCAGGCGGTGTTTGCATCCAGCCTTGCTGCGGAAGATATGGTGATTGCAGACATGATAGGCCGTCTGAAACTGCCTCTGCGCATCATCACGCTCGACACGGGCAAGCTCAACCCCGAAACCTCGGCCTTAATCGGCGAAACCAATATACGCTATCCGTTTGAAATCGAAGTGTTCCGCCCCGATGCCGAAGCTGCCGCCGCATTCGAGCGCGCGTTCGGCCAAGCCGCCATGTATGAAAGCGTGGACTTGCGCCGCCAATGCTGCCACATCCGCAAAATCGAACCGCTCAACCGCGCCCTCGCCCAAGCACCGGCATGGTTAACCGGACAGCGGCGCAGCCAGTCCGATACCCGCAGCGGGTTGGATTTTGAAGAGTTCGACGGCGCACGCGGCATTGCCAAGTTCAATCCGATTTTCGACTGGGAAGAAGCCGACGTTTGGGCTTACGCACACGCGCATAATGTGCCGCTGAACGCACTTTACCGCTGCGGCTACCCCAGCATAGGCTGCGAACCCTGCACCCGCCCCGTGAAACTGGGCGAAAACATCCGTGCGGGGCGTTGGTGGTGGGAAAACAAAGACAGCAAAGAATGCGGGCTGCACAAATAAGGTTTTGCACCCACCGGTTTGAAACGGATTAGATATATTTCAGATATAGCCAATCCACTTAGGTTTAATAACAAAACCGTCATACTCGGGCTTGACCCGAGTATCTTGAGTTTCAGCAAATTTTGGGATACCCGGGTCAAGCCCGAGTATGGTGTATATCCTACTTTTAAATTGATTAACTATATTATTGAAGAATACAAAAGCACGCTTGAGGCCGTCTGAAAGCGGGTCGTGCGGATTTCTTATAAAACGAAACGGCGAGCCGCGCTGAAATCAGCTTTGTAGGGGCGGAGCGGATTACACATCCGCCCGCGTATGATTTTCAGTAACGGAACATCGAAACCAATATTTTAGTTACCAACTGATTTCAAAAAGCTTTCACATTACTTGCTGTGAAGAAAACGGGTCGCCTCTTCCCATTGACCCGACAACACCAGCGGCAAGCCCTGTATGGATTTGGCGATGGCATCGTCTATCGCCTGCCGGTCTTCGGCGCTGGGCTTGTTAAGCACATAGCCAACCACCAGATTGCGGTCGCCGGGGTGGTCGATGCCCAAACGCAGGCGGTAAAAACCGGGCGTGCCCAGTCTGGCTTGAATGTCTTTCAGGCCGTTATGCCCGCCGTTGCCGCCGCCGAGCTTGAAGCGGATGCGCCCGCAAGGGATGTCCAATTCGTCGTGCACCACCAAAATTTCTTCCGGCTTGATTTTGTAAAACGACGCCAATGCCGCCACCGCCTGACCGGAGCGGTTCATAAACGTATTCGGTTTCAGCAGCCATATTTCCCCTTCGGGGCGGGTAACGCGCGCCACTTCGCCGAAAAATTTTTTCTCTTCTTTCAAGCGGGCGTTCCATGCCCAAGCCAATTCGTCTATCAGCCAAAATCCGGCGTTGTGGCGCGTGTGTGTGTATTCCGCGCCGGGGTTGCCCAGCCCGACGATTAATTTGATTTCCGACATTTTATCTTTCCATATTTATGGCCGTCTGAAATTTCAGACGGCCTGATGTATCTTCTGATTCGCCTATTTATTTAATATCAAAAAAGCACAGCCGCCATATCGCCAAACACGGCTCAATCGGCTTCTTTATTATTCCGCACGCGCAAACGGCGGGCTTCTTTGGGATCAATCAACAGCGGACGGTACACTTCCACGCGGTCTTTATCGCGCAACACCGTATCGTCTTTCACCGCTTTGCCGAAAATACCCAACGGCGCATTGTGCACGTCTGCTTCGGGAAACTCTTCGGCAATACGGCTCTGCAACACCGCCTCACGCGCGGTTGTCCCTTCCGCAACGGAAAGGCGCTGCAAAAGCTGGCGCTCCGCCGTGCCGTAAACAATTTCAATTTCAACCATAGCGGCGGTCGGCCTCTTTAACGAATGCGTCCACCAGCGTGCGCGAAAGGTGGCTGAACACCGGCGAAATCAGCGCGGAAAGCAGGCTGCTGGAAAAATCGTATTGCAGTTTGAATTCGATTTTGCAGGCATCATCGCCCACGGGAATAAACTTCCATGTGCCTTGCAGGGTTTTGAACGGCCCTTCGAGCAAGTTCATACGGATTTCGCGCCCCGGCACGTTGTGGTTGTGCGTGGCGAAAGACTGCTGAACTTTCATATAGTCCATAAATAAACGCGCTTTCAGCTCGTTGCCGCTGCGCTCGATGATTTCGGTTTTGCTGTACCACGGCAGAAACTGCGGATAATCTTCCACCCTATCCACCAGCTCGAACATCTGCTCGGCACTGTGCAGCACCAACATATTTTTTTCTACGGTTTTCATACGGTTTTGTACGCGCTAAAAGGCGGCATTATAACAAATAAAACCGGCAACTTGCCCGCCCTGCATGCCCATCTCTTCCCAGCCCATACTTTTCAGACGGCCGTCTGAAAAAACACCGCCAACTGCCACACCGCCCATGCCGATACGGTCAAACCCGCGCACGAACGCACCGTTTTATGTTGCAGCCACGCTTTCAACTGCGCCGCGAAAAAGCCCATCGCCAGCAGGTTGGGCAGCGTACCCAATGCAAAAGCCAGCATATACATGCCGCCCTGCGCCGCGCTGCCGCTGCCCAAAGCATACAGCGACGCGCTATATACCAAACCGCACGGCAGCCAGCCCCACAACATGCCCACGGCAAAACAGGCCGGCACACTGCGTATCGGCAGCAACTTATTCAGCAGCGGGTTCAAACGCCTCCACACCGGCCTGCCCACTGCCTCCACTTTCACCACTAAGGCCGACAAGCCGGCAAGATACAGCCCCAACAGCAACAGCAGCACATTCGCCGCCACAAACAAACCGTTTTGCAGCCACCGCGTTTCATCCAACGAAATCCCCACCTGCCCCAGCAAGCCGAGCAGCACGCCGATCAGCACATAACTGCTGATCCGCCCCGCATTCAGCAACACAATCAGCCAAAAGCGGTTGATATGCGGCGGCAACTGCAAAGCAAACGCGCTGCTCAACCCGCCGCACATGCCCACGCAATGCCCGCCGCCGAAAAAACCGATCAGGAATAAAGTCAGAAAAGTAATGTCGCCGCCCATATCACCGCCGTGCCGCCCAAGCCCTTGCCCGCCGCCCGAAACGCAAACGTAAGCTACGCAGGCAAAGGTCGGGCAAACGCTTCAAAATATGTGTTGAAAAATCCCGTTATTGTAACAATGATTGCCGCTACGATGGGCGGCTCTCACTTCATGACGGTTCGGCCGCACAAATCTTTCAGACGGCCTCAAACCTCTGCCCGACGGCATATCCGCAACGGTTTTTGCCACGAATTGTAAGGAAGAGTGAAAAACAGTGAAAACATCTGTTTAAATGGAATATATGCACTTGTTTTCGCCGTGCAGGGTTCTATATTTTCATTTACAATCACAACTTTGCAATTCAACGAATCTGTTTTAAAGGAAACATTGTGAACAAAACGCCAAAATACATTGCCTTGGTGCTTGCTTCAGCCTTAGCCTTAAACGGCTGCGACAAAGTGGACAGCTTTTTCGGCAAGCAAGACGAGCCGCAAAAAGATTTGGTACAAAAAGTAGAAACACAAACCGAAAGCGGCAAAGTAGAAATGCTCCTGCCGGACTTCACCAAGCTGGTCGAGCAAGAAGGCCAAACCGTGGTCAACATCCAAGCCATCCAAACGTCGTCGGGCAAACGCAGCCAAGACAACATGGATCTAAACCAGTTTCCCGACAACGATCCGTTTTATGAATTCTTCAAACGCCTCGTGCCCAACCTGCCCGAAATTCCCGAGCAGGAAGACGACCACGATCTGAATTTCGGTTCGGGCTTCATCATCAGCCCCGACGGCTACATCCTCACCAACACCCACGTCGTCCACGGCATGAACAACATCAAAGTGCTGCTCAACGACAAACGCGAATTTACCGCCAAGCTGATCGGTTCCGACGTTCAATCCGACGTAGCCCTGCTGAAAATCGACGCGGAAAACCTGCCCGTAATCAAAGTGGGCAACGCCAAAGACTTAAAACCGGGCGAATGGGTGGCCGCCATCGGTGCACCGTTCGGCTTTGACAACAGCGTGACCGCAGGCATCGTATCCGCCAAAGGCCGCAGCCTGCCGAACGAAAACTACACGCCGTTTATCCAAACCGATGTGGCCATCAACCCCGGCAACTCCGGCGGCCCGCTGTTTAACCTGAAAGGCCAAGTGGTCGGCATCAACTCGCAGATTTACAGCCGCAGCGGCGGATTTATGGGCATTTCGTTTGCCATTCCGATTGACGTGGCCATGAACGTGGCCGAACAGCTCAAAGCCGGCGGCAAAGTGCAGCGCGGCCAGCTTGGCGTGATTATTCAGGAAGTTTCTTATAATCTGGCCAAATCGTTCGGCCTCGACAAAGCTTCCGGCGCCTTAATCGCCCGCGTACTGCCCGGCAGCCCCGCCCTGAAAGCCGGCCTGCAACCCGGCGACATCGTGCGCAGCGTGAACGGCGAAGAGGTGCGCCAATCCAGCGACCTGCCTGTGATGGTCGGCGCAATGGCTCCGGGCAAAGAAGTAACGCTCAACGTATGGCGTAAAGGCAAAGAGCAGCAAATCAAAGTAATACTCGGCGCCAGCGGTAACGACACCGAAGCCGGCAACGCAGGCGTAGACGATCCGATGTTTTCCACCGACGGCCAAGCATTTACGGTGGAACAAACCGGCCTGACCCTGAAAGTGCGCACGTCCAATACCGGCAGAAAACTGGTGGTGGTAAAAGCCGAAGCCGCTGCCGAACGTGCCGGCTTGAGACGCGGCGATGAAATCATCACCGTCAACCATATTAACGTTGAAGACGAGGCTTCGCTTAAAAGCGCATTGGAAGGCGCGGGCAAAAACATTCCACTGCTGATCGAGCGCGACGGCGATATGCTTTTTATGGCTTTAAACCTGCCTTAAAATCAAGCTGAAGTCTTTGCCGTTCAGGCGTTTACACTTTTTCAGACGGCCTCAAGAGGCCGTCTGAAATCTTTTGGCACAACCTTTTAGACCTTTAGAAAGGAACACAATCATGTCTGCCAATCCCAGCATTCTTTCCCACGTATCGCTCGGTACCAACCGTTTTGAAGAAGCGGTGGCGTTTTACGACAAAGTGTTGGCTACGCTCGGTATCGGGCGGGTTTTGGATTTAAGCGAACACCGAGCCGTGGCTTACGGTCGCGCCTATCCCGAATTTTGGATTCAGGCTCCGCACGACAAACAACACGCACAAACTGCCAATGGCGTACACATTGCCTTTTACGCCGAAACCCGCGAAGAAGTCGATGCCTTCTATCAAGCGGCTTTGGCTGCAGGCGCGAAATACGACGGTGCACCCGGCCCGCGCCCGCACTACGGCAAAGAATATTACGGCTGCTTTGTGCGCGATTTGGACGGCCACAAAATCGAAGCAATGGCTTGGCTGACCGCGTAAAACGACTAATGCTTGGTTAAGGCCGTCTGAAAACCCGCTTTTCAGACGGCCTCTCTATATAAACGCCACACTATCGGCCACATGCCTACTGCCTGCCGTTTCAGTCTTGTATAATCTTCCCTTTTCCGCACCACCTTCCCTATTTGTTGAGAAAACTTATGACCAAACCCATTATCCCGCGCGGCCCCGTGATGGCCGATGTCCACGCCTTCCGTCTCACCGACGAAGAAAAACAACGCCTGCTCGACCCTGCCGTCGGCGGCGTGATTTTGTTCCGCCGCAATTTTGAAAACGTTGCCCAACTCAAAGAGTTGGTAAGTGAAATCAAAGCATTGCGCTCGCCCGAGCTGATTATCGCCGTCGATCACGAAGGCGGACGCGTGCAGCGGTTTATCGACGGCTTTACCCGTCTGCCCGCCATGAATGTGCTCGGCGAAATTTGGGATACGCAAAGCCCCGAAACGGCCAAAGCGCAGGCCGAGCAGGTGGGCTGGGTGTTGGCAACCGAATTGAGCGCGTGCGGCGTGGATTTGTCGTTTACGCCCGTGCTGGATTTGAACTGGGGGCAATGCGCCGTGATCGGCAACCGCAGCTTCCACGGCAACGCCGAAATCGTTACCGAGCTGGCGCTGGCTTTGCAGAAAGGCTTGAACAAAGGCGGCATGAAATCGTGCGGCAAACACTTCCCCGGCCACGGTTTCGTCGAAGGCGACAGCCACCACGTTTTGCCGCAAGACGACCGCAGTTTGAACGAATTGGAAGCCGCCGACATCGTGCCCTTCCGCCGCATGAGCGCGGCAGGCATGGCGGCCTTGATGCCCGCGCATGTGATTTACCCGCAAGTCGACAGCCAACCGGCGGGCTTTTCGGTCAAATGGCTGAAAGATATTCTGCGTGAAGACATCGGCTTCAACGGCGTGATTTTTTCAGACGACCTCACTATGGAAGGCGCGTGCGGAGCGGGCGGCATCAAAGAGCGGGCAAAATTATCGTTTGATGCCGGCTGCGACATCGTGCTGGTGTGCAACCGCCCCGATTTGGTCGACGAATTGCGCGAAGGCTTTGTGATTCCGGCTAACCCCGCATTGGCCGACCGCTGGCAATACATGGCGAACACCCTGCCCGCCGAACGAGCTGCCGCCATGATGGAAACGCATGAATTCAAAGCTGCCCAAGCCGCCACGGCAAAACTGGCCACGCCGAAAGATATTGCCGGCGGCGTGAAAGTGGGCGAGGCGTTTTAAACACACCGTTTTCGGGAATCTGCTTGATAAGCGGGGCATTCACAGTTAAATAATTGCTGCCGCGTGCAGATTGAAACCGATCATGAACGTTCGGCTCATCAACTATCAGGTAAAACAAACACAGGCCGTCTGAAAAGATATTTTAGCGAAGCTCACAAGTTCGCTTTCAGACGGCCTGTGTTCTTTGGCAGCAAACGTAGGTTGGGTCGTGACCCAACAAAAAATACTCAACTCTTCTACCACTACAGGGAGGCTAAAATTTTCCAAAGCAAGTGTAGAGACGAATTGCATATCCGCCCGCAGGATGCTTTCAGACGGCCTGTATCCATACAAAACCTAAGGCTGTTCGCCACTCTTGCCGCTTTTCACATACCACCACAACACCAGCAAATAAACCGCCAGCAAACCCGCCAGCACCCACAGCAGATACGCGCCGTCGGCAAGCGGCGTGCCGATTTGGTTGAAGCGTACCGATGCCTGAATCGCCGAAGTGCTCGGTATCAGCCAGCGCAACCATTGCAAAGGCAACGGCAAAGATTCAGACGGCCACGCATAGCCGCTGAGGAAAAACATCGGAATCGAGGTAAACATCAAGAGCTGGAGCGCCCGCTCGCGCTTTTGAAACCACAAGCCGAACAAACAGCCCAGCGTCGCCACCGCAGGCGCAAACAGCACCGTCAAGGCCAGCATACCGCCGATGTTTTGCCCGCGGGCGTAGTCTTGGATATAAAACACCCAGCCGAAGTAAAACAGCGAAGCCAGCCAGCCCATCAGCGACAAAGCCGAAATCCGCCCCAGCCATACCCGCATCGAAGCATGTTGCCGCCGCTGTTCGCGCCATGTGCCGACCAGCAGCGCCGATCCCATCAGCAACACCTGTTGGATAATCAGCACCGCCACGCCGGGCACCACATAATTGCCGTAACCCTGCGTCGGGTTGTATTGCACTTGAAGCTGAAACGGTATCGGGTTTTGCGCAGCAAACGCCTGCTCTTTCTCCATGCCGCCCGCCTGCAAACGCTTGATTTGAATGCCTGCCGACACCGTGCCCACTACTTCGGCAAAGCCCGTTTGAACCTCTTTGCTCACCAAAAGATAGCTGCCGTTAGCCAACACGCCTACCCGCGCCGGCCGCTGCATTACCACATCGCTTTTCAAACCCGCCGGAATCACCATATAGCCGCCGATTTCCTGCCGCCACAAAGCCTGCTTGGCTTCGCGCTCGCTCTGCATCACCCTCACCGCCAAGCGCGGACTGCCTTCGGCCATCTGAATGATTTTGTTCGACAACGTGCTGTGGTCTTCATCCACAACCGCAACCGGAATCCGACGCGCCGCCTGCGTACTATACGGCCACGGATAGAAAAAACCGTAGATAAACGGCGCAATCACCAACATCAGCAACACGCCCTTATCGGTAAAAATGTTGCGGATGGTGTCGGCAAACGCTGTAAAAAACATACTTTTCTTCATGTTATTCCGTACCTTTCGCCGCCGTTATCTCGCGCCCCAACGCTGCGGCAAAGCATACGCGCGCTGCGAAAGTTTGGCCGCCGCCAAGAGAAGCATCAAGGCCGCCAGCGAAGACCATCCCAGCGGCTTCACCGCCCATTGCCACGGAATCCCCATTTCCAGCAAGCCCTGCTGCAATTCCAGATAATGCGTCAGCGGCAGCATATCCGACCACTTCTGCGCCCAAGTCGGCATCGCCAAGCGCGGGAATGCAATGCCCGAAAAGGCAAAAGCGGGCGCGGAAATGAAGCCGGTGGCCGACAGCCCCGTACGCATCGACATCGGCAGCGCAGAAAATATCACGCCCAGCCACAGCGACACCAGCATCATCAGCCACAAGCCTAAATAATTCAGCAGCCACGATATCGCAGCCACTTCATGCGTCTGCGCCAGCATCCACAGCAGCACGCCGCCCCAAAGCGTAAAAGCCAGCATCGGCCACACCAGCTTGCCGCCCAAAGCAAACGCGGCATCGGCAAAGCGCACATGCCCGTTGCGGACGCGGCAGCCCGCCTTGCCCAACCAATTGTGCAGGCTCTTATCGCGGATTTCCCTGCCGAACGCCACCGCCCCGGCCGTCATCGCCAAAATATGCAGCAGCCCGGGAATCAGCGTCGTGCCGAGAAACTGCTGGTAATCGGTGGAAATATTAAACAGCGCCGAAGTAACCGTGCGTATCGGGCTGAACGTATGCTCCGCCTGCCGTACCGATTCACCGCGCTTGTTTAACGCTTTCATCTCCACGCCCGCCGACAAAGTGCCTGCCACCGCCTGCACATCGCGCACCAGCAAACCCGAAAACGAACCGAATTGGCCGTTGAGCTGCAAAATCAGCGGCGAAGCCCCGCCCTGCTTGAGTTGGCGGGAAAAATCATCGGGTATCACCACCACGCCGTACACATCCACCCTATCCATAGCCTGCTGCGCTTCGCGCTCGTCGGCATAAGTCTGCACCACTTTCAAAGCCGGCGCGCTGTCGAGATACTGCACCGTCTGCCGCGACAATGCACTGTGGTCTTTATCCAGCACACCGATGGGCAAATCGGTGATGGCGGCGCGGGCAAACATCCACCACACCAGCAGCACACTCGCCAGCGGCAGCCACAACAGCAGCGACAGCTCCCAGCGCTCGCGGATCAAGTAGCGCCATTCGAGGCGGGCGCTGCGCCAAAAGATATCGAGAAGTCGGTTCATCCTATCCACCTTTCAGACGGCCTTTACAGCATGAGGCCGTCTGAAAATCCAATATGCTTGACCTTGATATAGAAGTGCTTAAAACGCGGGCACGGGTATGCCGTTTCCGCAAGCGGTTCGGCTATACCGCATTGTCTTGCCGAATCAATTTATGTTTCTCACATTCTAGCGCATATTCCGTACCCCAACGGTGCATGGCTTCAATCACCGGCATCAGCGTCAGGCCGAACTCAGTAAGCGAGTATTCCACTTTCGGCGGCACCTGCGGATACACTTCGCGGTGCACAATGCCGTCGCTTTCCAACTCGCGCAGCTGCAAAGTGAGCATACGCTGGGTAACGGCGGGCATCAGCCGCTGCAATTCGTTGAAACGGCGGGTTTGGGTGTTTAAATGGTAAAGAATCAATACTTTCCATTTGCCGCCGATAATATCGAGCGTGGTGCTGACGGGGCAGCAATTGTCGTGTGGTGCGTCGGGATGGTTCATGGTTAGCCCTTGTCGGTTATCGTTTACAGTATAAAAAATGTGCGTACTTGTTTATAAGCAGGTACTGCGTATAATACGCCTTAACACGAAAAAAGCCCAGTAAAAACCAAGGCCGTCTGAAAGTGAATTTGTGAGCTTCGCTAAAACAGGCTCGACGTTTTGCAGGCAAACACCATCAGGAGTCCATCATGCGTATTACAGAATTAGACCGTATCAACGAGCTGGCTCATAAAGCCAAAACCATCGGGCTGACGGAAGCCGAATCGGCCGAGCGCGACACTTTGCGCCGAGCCTATATCCGCCAAGTGTGCGGGCAAATCAACAATATGCTGTCCACCGTAACCGTTGTCGATCCCGAAGGCACAGACGTTACTCCCGCCAAACTGCGCGAAGCACAGGCCGCAGGTATGCAGGTACATTAAGCCCTGCCGACAACTTACCGACACAGCACACACAATCAGATCAGAAAGGAAAACCACATGAGAAACGTACGCCAAATCTACCGCGCCGACAGCCAACACTGGGTAGGCAACGGCTTTTTGGTACAGCCCTTGTTTTCACACATGGGCGACGACCGCGGCACCGACCCGTTTTTGATGCTTGATTACGCCGCACCGCACGAGTTTGCTCCCAACGAAGCGCGCAGCCCGCGCGGCGTGGGCCAACATCCGCACAAAGGTTTTGAAACCGTTACCATCGCCTATCACGGCGAAGTCGCCCACCGCGACTCTTCCGGCGGAGGCGGCGTCATCAAAGCCGGCGATGTGCAATGGATGACTGCCGGAGCAGGCATTATTCATGAAGAGTTCCACTCCGAAGCCTTCAGCAAAACAGGCGGGCTTTTCGAGATGGTGCAACTGTGGGTCAACCTGCCTGCCGAACACAAAAACGTAGCGCCGCACTACCAACACCTCGCCAAAGAAAACATTCCCGTGGTGCAGCTGCCCAATGAAGCCGGCCATCTGCGCCTGATTGCGGGCGAGTACGCAGGCACTCAAGGCGCTGCCGACACCTATACCGAAATGAATGTGTGGGACGTCGTGATTCACCCCGGCAAAGAAGCCGCCCTTACCCTGCCCGCCAACCACAGCCTCTCTATGGTGGTCTTGCGCGGCGAGGCAGTCTTTAACGGTAAAGAACGCGCAGGCGCAGGCCAATTGGTCGGCTTTGAACACGGCGGCGGAGAAGTGCGCATCGCCGCAGGCAGCGAAGAAGTGAAAATCCTCCTGCTCTCCGGCGTGCCGATTGCAGAGCCGGTGGTCGGTTACGGCCCGTTTGTGATGAACACCGCCGAAGAAATCCGCGAGGCCATCCACGATTTCAACAATGGCCGTTTCGGTAATATTTAATTACCCAATCCCTTCCATCAACTTAAAGGCCGTCTGAAAACACCGTTTCAAATAAACAGTGTTTTCAGACGGCCTCATACCGTAAAAGCGTTACTCCCTAATGGCAGCCGCCGCTTTTACCGCCGCCGCAGCGGTCGCAACCGCCGCAGGCCGAACCGCTGTTTTTCGGTTTAAACACAAACTTGCGCAAGATATATAAGGTGCACAGCAGCACGATGGCACCGACGATAATATATTGTTCCATCAGAAAATCCTCGAAGTTACCTGATACACGATAAAGGCAAACACATAGGCAAGCCCGAACAGATACGCCGTGATCATAAAGGTTTTCCGTGCCGATTTGGTTTCACGCTTGATTACCGCCAATGTGGCCATACACATCGGCGCGTAAATATACCAAGCCAAGAACGCAAAAGCGGTCGGTAGCCCCCAGTTGTTGTGCACAATCGGAATCAGCGCGTTTTGCACGGCATCTTCCGAACCAGCGCCCACGGCATACACCGTACCCAAAGCAGCCACCACCACTTCGCGCGCGGCGATACCCGGAATCATGGCGATACACATCTGCCAAGTGAAACCCAGCGGTGCAAACAGAGACTCGATAAAGTGGCCGATCGTACCGGCAAAGCTGTAATCAATCGCCGCGCCCGTCGCTCCGGCAGGCGGAGCGGGAAAACTCACCAACGCCCACAACACCACGCTCAAGGCAAAAATAATCGTACCCGCACGTTTTAAAAACGCTTTCACACGGTCCCACAAGCTCACCATGATATGTTTGAAGTTGGGCATACGGTATGTCGGCAGCTCCATCAGCAACGGAAACTGCTTGATGCCTTGCTTACCGCGGGCAAAATATTTCATCACATAAGCCGTAGCCGCCGCCGACAGGATGCCGGCCACATACAGCCCAAACAAAGTCAGCCCTTGCAGATTAAACACGCCCATCACCGTTTGATTGGGAATCACCGCCGCAATAATCAGCGCATAAATCGGCAGGCGCGCAGAGCAAGTGAGCATCGGCGCAATCATGATGGTAACCAGCCGTTCGCGCGGATCGTGAATGGTACGCGCCGACATCACCGCCGGTACCGCACAAGCAAAGCTCGACAGCAAAGGAATGAAAGAACGACCTGAAAGCCCTGATTTCGACAGCAGGTTATCCAGCAAAAACGCCGCACGGGGCAGATAGCCCGAATCTTCCAGCAGCAAAATAAAGGCAAACAAAATCGTAATTTGCGGCAAAAACACCAGCACGCTGCCGATACCGGCAATCACACCGTTCACCAGCAAATCCTGCAAAATACCCGCCGGAATCACGGTTGTTACCCACTCTCCGAGCGCACCGAAGCCGTCCTCAATCGCGCCCATCAAAGGTTCCGACCACGAATAAACGGCCTGAAACACCAGCAGCAAAATCACCAACAAAATGGCAAAACCCCAAATCGGGTGCAGCACAATGCTGTCTAAACGGCGGTGCCATGGCGGCAGTTTCATTTCCGTGCTCACGACCTGCCGCAAAATATCTTCCACTTGGGCATACAGCTCGTTACTGTCGAGCCGGTTGAGCGTTTGCTCCGCCTCTTCCACATTGATGGGGTCGGCACGGCGCGGCAGTTTCGCCACCGCTTCACGCACGGCGCGGATACCTTCTTTACTCACCGCCACCGTTTCCAACACCGGCACGCCTAGCAGCTTGCTCAATTTGTCCGCATCAATTTTCAAACCGCGCGAACGGGCCACATCGCTCAAATTGAGGGAAACCGCCATCGGCAGCCCGAGCGTTTTCAGCTCCAGCATCATCCGCAGCGTCATGCGCAGGTTGGTCGCATCCGCCACCGCAATAATCGCATCCGGCTGCTGGCCGAGCTTACCCAGTACCACATCCCGCGCCACCGCTTCATCAGGACTGGTAGTGCGCAGGCTGTATGTACCCGGCAAATCGATAATATGAACAGACGTATCGTCGATAAACACACCCTCGCGTTTATCCACCGTTACGCCCGGATAATTGGCTACTTTGGCATGCGCACCGGTAAGGCCGTTAAACAATACCGTCTTACCGCAGTTCGGCGCGCCCACCAAAGCGAAATAGCTTAAAGCCGACGCAGAAGCACTCATATTGAATCCTTTCACTATTGCGTATCAAGCCGCCCCTTCGCTAGTTAAGAGGCCGTCTGAAAATGCTGAATATTAAAAATGAAGATAAAGAAACCCAACCGCTTAGAAATGATCGGTTACCACCCGGCACATCACTTTGGAAGCTTCGGGCGCACGCAAGGCAAACTGCGACTGGTTGCCCAAACGCACGGCATAAGGCCCTTTGCCGAGCACGCCGACAGCCATTACTTCCAAAGACATACCGTTGGAAAAACCCAAGTCGGCCAAACGGCGGCTTACCAAAGAATCCAACTCACCGAAAACCGGGTTGTCTTGAATAAATTCGATATGGGCACAAGTGCCTTTACTTAATTGAGAGAGCGGGATAACAGACATAAAAGCCTACTTTCTTGTTTTGATACAAAAGTTAAGCTTAAGACGGAGACCCCTGAACGTGACAGAACTGCGTCTGATATTATGATATTAATTTTTATTCAGGTTTAATCATATCTTAATGTTTTTTAGTTGAATTTGCAATGAAAAATGAATTTCTTCTGCCGGCGGAGAAACATGCAAGCCATGCCGCCGTTTCATCAAACCTCATATAAACAAAAGAAGAATCAAGAAATTAGAAATTAATATTTTGAAATTCACCGCCTGCTCTTATGAGGCCGTCTGAAAACAAATCGACACTTTTTTGAGCTGCATCAGAAGAAAGCTAGAGAATTATCGACCGTCAAACCACTTATCAAGTAACCGTAACGTCATACCTGCTTTTACCCGAATATTTTCAGACGGCCTCAACCATAGCGGCGCTTTGAAATAAAGACCATTCCTTCAACAAGCCTATCTCCCCCTGCTTACCGCAAATAAAAACAAAGGCTGCCGACATTCAGCCGACAGCCTTTATTGATGCGTTTCACTTTATTGAGTGATTAATCCGACAGCACATAGCCGTCTTCATCCCACACCGTTTTCTTAACCAGCGAGCCGTTTAAATACACCGCTTCAGATTTTTTCGCGCCGTTGGGATGCCAATCGAGCACGATACCGTTGCGTCTGCCGCCTTCCATCGTGATTTCGGTGAGCAGCAAGCCGTTTTCGTTCCAACTGACGATGCTGTTGGGTTTGTCGTCAACCATCATCATTTCCGTTTTGGGCTGGCCGTTCGCATACCACTGCTTCCAGTAGCCGTTGGCCTTATTGTCTTTAAACTGGATTTCGCTCTCTTTATTGCCGTTGCGGTAATAGCGCGAACCCGTGCCCTCGCTTCTGCCTTCCACATAAGGCATCACCGCCGATTTTTTACCGTTGGGATACCAGTTTATCCACACGCCGTCGGGCTTGCCGTTTTTATAGCGGCCACTCATTTTCTTTTGGCCGTTGAAATGCCACAAAGTCAACTCGCCGCTATTCGGCGTAGGAACGAAATTCTTGATTTGCCCCGCCGCCACCTGATAGGGATCGGAATATTTCTTCATCGAGGGATAATAGAAATCCTGAGCTTGGGCGACGCCGTCTTTCACTTCGTACTGGCGCACATAAGCCACCGCCGACATATTCGCGGTGATCTGCCCTTGCTGATTGAAATACAGTTCTTGCATCTGCGCAGCCGCCGCCAGCGGAAAACCCGCCAGCAATACAGCTTGAAGCCCTGTATACCATATTGATTTCATATTATTTTTGCCAATAAGATTTCACGTTTACAAATTCATAAATCCCAAACTCAGACAGCTCCCTGCCGTAGCCCGAATCTTTCACGCCGCCGAAAGGCAGATGCAGATCGCTGCTGGTGTGGCGGTTGATATACACCGCACCGGTTTGCAGTTTGGAGGCATATTCCCACGCTTTTTCATGGTTTTGCGAATAAATGCTCGCCCCTAAACCATATGGGTTATCGTTGGCCAATGCAATGGCGTGTTCTTCGCCCAAAGCCCGCATAATTACTGCTACCGGGCCGAATACTTCTTCGTGGTACACGCGGCAATTGTGGTTCACATGATCCAACACCGTAGCGGGATAAAACCAGCCTTGCTCGGTACATTCGGGAATCTGCCCGCCTTGAAGCACGGTGGCGCCGTTTACCAAAGCATCAATCACCTGCGAATGGATGCGTTCGCGCAAATCGCGGCGGTGCAGCGGAGCCAGCGTGGTTTCGGGATCCATAGGATCGCCGGTTTTCAGTTTGGCGCATTCTGCCAAAAACAGGCTGATAAATTCTTCGGCCACAGATTCCGTCACAATAATGCGCTTGGCCGCATTGCACGATTGGCCTGCGTCACGAAAGCGCGAATAGCAGGCATCTTTGGCGGCTTGTGCCAAATCGGCGTCCGACATCACGATAAAGGCATTGCTGCCGCCCAATTCCATCACATTCTTTTTCAGGTACAACCCGGCTTGGGCTGCCAAACGGCGCCCTGTGTCGGCGGAGCCGGTGAAGGCCAGCGCATCGGTGCAGGCAACGGCGCGGCGCACTTCGGCGTGATCAAGCCACGCCACTTCCATGGGCAGGCTGCTGCCGATGATTTCAAACAGGGCTTCGGTTACCCTGCCGACGCTGGGCGCGGGTTTCACCATACAGGCATTGCCGGCGCACAAAGCGGGAATGGCAAAACGCAACACCTGCCACACCGGGTAATTCCACGGCATCACGGCAAACACCACGCCCAAAGGCTCGAATCTTACTTGGCTTAGACTGGCTTGAGTCTCAATAGTTTTATGTGCCAGCAATTCCGGGGCTTTGCGCGCGTAATAGCGCACCAACTCAACCGATTTGTTCATCTCGGCTTTGCACTCGCGCAGGCAACGGCCGACTTCTTCGCAAATCATTACCGCCAAGCGGCCGCGGTTGGCTTCCAAGCGGTCGGCAAAGGCGCTGAGTAACTCGGAGCGTTGGGTAACTGAAAGTTCGGCAAACGCCTGTTGGCGCTTTCTCAAACGCCGCAAGTGGTATTCGAACTCTTCCCATGATTGAGCTTCACGCTCGTATAAGGTTTCTCCGTTTAAAATATGTGTGCTGAAAAACACGGGCAGCTCCGAAAAATGCGGCGGCCGATTTGGCCGGAATATAAAAATTATTGTGAGTAGGAAATTTTATAATCAATGGCAGATGCCGTCTGAAAACACCGTTAAACGGCTTTCTGCTCATATAATCGGCTGTTCGGTTTTCGGTTAAAGTTTCTCGATGTAATTGCTGATAGGTTTATTGTACCTGAATAAAACAGATTGCGGGCGGGCTTATTTCTTTATCGGAACGCCAGCTGATATCCCTATCCGCGCTTATTTTTCTCTCATATAACAAAAGAGGCTGAAGTAGATTAGCAGTCATGATAGGCTGCCAAAATGAAGATAACCCACTGTAAGTTAAAGAAGAGTCTGCAAAGAAAACTGCTTGAATATTTTGTATTGGAAGTAACCGCACGTTCTGCTGCCGATATCTTGGGTATTCAGCCCAATACGGCTATTCTCTTCTACCGTAAAATCCGTCTTGTTATCAGCCATCATTTGGCTTTGGAAGCAGATCAGGTTTTTGAGGGCACTATAGAATTGGATGAGAGCTATTTCGGCGGTAAGCGTAAAGGAAAGCGCGGTAGGGGAGCAGCAGGTAAAGTGGTGGTTTTCGGTATCCTTAAACGTGGAGGTAAGGTTTATACGGTTGTAGTGAATAATGCCCGAAAGGAAAGTTTATTTCCTGTTATTACAAGGAAAATTACACCTGATAGCGTAGTTTATACGGACTGCCTGAGCAGTTACGACGTGTTGGATGTCAGCTTGGATGTCAGCGGTTTTCACCATCACAGGATTAATCACAGCAAAAAGTTTGCCGACCGACACAACCATATCAACGGCATTGAGAATTTTTGGAATCAGGCGAAACGTGTCTTGCGCAAATACAACGGAATCGACCGAAAATCTTTTCCTCTGTTCTTGAAAGAATGTGAGTTTCGTTTTAACTTCGGGACACCAAAGCAGCAGTTAAAAACTTTGCGGCTTTGGTGTGGTATTTAGGGCTAATCTACTTCAGCCCCTAACAAAATGCTGCCCGCAACAGGCAGCATTTTCATCAAACATATTTTCAGACGGCCTCAACACGCCTGAATCCGCATTCAACTTTATTCAGCTTTTAGGCTTGCTGGCCAAGATATTGATCACTTTTTTCACGGGAATTTCGGGCGAAATGGTGATTTCGTTACCCTCGCGACCGTCTGAAAACTGCTGCGGCACAGTTTCTTTGTCGAAAGCCAAATCGCCGCCGTGTTTCAACACCTGCCCGCGTTGCAAACCGGCGAAGTCGAATAATGTAGTGTCGGCCAAATGCGAAGGCACAACGTTTTGCAGGGCGGAAAACATGGATTCGATGCGGCCGGGGAAGCGTTTGTCCCAATCTTGCAGCATTTCCTTAATCACCTGACGTTGCAGATTGGGCTGCGAGCCGCACAGGTTGCACGGAATAATCGGAAACTGTTTCAACTCGGCATAACGTTCCAAGTCTTTTTCTTTCACATACGCCAGCGGGCGGATAACGATATGCTCACCGTTGTCGCTTACCAGCTTGGGCGGCATGGCTTTAAGTTTGCCGCCGTAAAACATATTCAAAAACAGCGTTTCCAGAATATCGTCGCGATGGTGGCCGAGCGCGATTTTGGTGCAGCCCAGTTCTTTAGCTACGCGGTACAGCACGCCGCGGCGCAAACGGCTGCACAGCGAACAGGTGGTTTTGCCCTCTTCAATCACGCGCTTGACCACGGAATAAGTGTCTTCTTCGATGATTTTGTAAGGCACGCCGATGCTTTCGAGGTATTCGGGCAAAACGTGCTCGGGAAATCCGGGCTGCTTTTGGTCGAGATTGACGGCAATCAGCTCGAAATCGACCGGCGCGCTGGCCTGCAACTGGCGCAGAATGTCCAGCAAGGCGTAGCTGTCTTTGCCGCCCGACAAGCAGACCATGATTTTGTCGCCCTGCTCGATCATGTTGAAATCGTTGATGGCATCGCCCACGGCATGGCGCAGGCGTTTATTTAACTTGTTGTTTTCTAATTCGTGTTTGGGTTTCTTAGACATGACTGAAACGTGAAAAACAAAGGCCGGATTGTACCTTAAATATTAGGAGGCCGTCTGAAAAAAGCTGCGGGCTTTTTCAGACGGCCTCTCTGTTGATGAAGCAGGTTTTCACTCTGTTCGGAAGCGCTTTATGCTTTTTCGCCGCCCAAAATCATCGAGCCTATGCCCGAATCGGTAAAAATTTCCAACAGCAGCGCATTCGGCACTCTGCCGTCGATGATGTGCGTGGCTTTTACACCGTTCACCGCCGCTTCCACCGCCGAGCTGATTTTGGGCAGCATACCGCCGTAGAGCGTGCCGTCGGCAATCAATTCGTCGATACGCTTGGGGGTGAGGTTGGTGAGCAGGTTGCCTTCTTTATCCATCACACCGGCGATATTGGTCATCATCAGCAGTTTTTCGGCATTCAACTCTTCCGCCAATTTGCCTGCCACCAAATCGGCATTGATATTGAACGCCTCACCGTTGCGGCCTACGCCGATAGGGGCGACAACGGGGATATGGCCGTAACCGATGATGCCTTTAATCAGCGAGCAGTCGATGCTTTCCACCACGCCCACTTGGCCGATATCGACGCCGTTGCGCTCGGGCGTGTTGATAAACAGTTTTTTGGCGCGGATAAAATGGCTGTCGCGGCCGGTAACGCCCACGGCCTTGCCGCCGTGCTGGTTGAGCATAGACACGATTTCTTTGTTCACATGGCCGCCGAGCACCATTTCTACAATGTCCATCGTTTCGCTGTCGGTTACACGCATACCCTGAATAAACGTGCCTTCTTTGCCCACTTTATTGAGCATATCGTTAATCTGCGGGCCGCCGCCGTGCACGATCACGGGGTTGATGCCGCAAAATTTCAGCAGCACCACATCTTTGGCAAAACCTTCTTTCAGATGCGGCTCGGTCATGGCGTTGCCGCCGTATTTGATCACGATGGTTTTGCCGGAAAAGCGGCGGATATAAGGCAGGGCTTCGGAAAGAATCGCTGCTTTTTCCGAAGCGGAAATGTGTTGGGTGTCGCTCATCATTTCTCCCTTGAGTGTGTACAGTCTATGTTCAGACGGCCTAGAAGCCGCCGATTTCTCGGCCACACATGTTAAAGTATAGAGATAATAAAAACAACAACCGCCCTCTGCTGCGGTTTGCGATAAAATAAGCGGTTTTTTTCAGACGGCCTTTTCAACTATGCAGCTTATTCTTGCCCCGATGCAGGGGCTGGTGGACGACGTGATGCGCGACCTGCTGACCCGTATCGGCGGGTTCGACGAATGCGTGAGCGAATTTGTGCGCATTACCCATACCGTGCATTCGCGTCAGACTTGGCTGAAACATGTGCCGGAAATCGCCGGCAACAACCGAACGCCCGCCGGCGTACCCTGCACCGTGCAGCTTCTAGGCAGCGATGCGGACAACATGGCGGTAAACGCGCTCGAAGCCGTGCGTTTCGGCGCAGATAAAATCGACCTTAATTTCGGCTGCCCCGCACCCACCGTAAACAAACACAAAGGCGGCGCGGTGCTGTTGAAAGAGCCGGAGCTGATTCACCATATCGTCCTCACTTTGCGCCGAAGCCTGCCCGACCATATTCCGCTCACCGGCAAAATGCGTTTGGGTTTTGAAGACAAAACGCTCGCGCTCGAATGTGCCGCCGCCATTGCCGACGGTGGTGCCTGCGGCCTGACCGTGCATGCGCGCACCAAAGTGGAAGGCTACGAACCGCCCGCACATTGGGAATGGGTGCGCAAAATCCGCGAGGCCGTGCAGATTCCGGTAACGGCCAACGGCGATGTGTTTGCCTTGCAGGATTATCTCGACATTAAAGAGGTAAGCGGCTGCGATAGCGTGATGCTCGGGCGCGGCGCGGTGATGCGCCCGGATTTGGCGCGGCAGATTAAGCAGTTTGAACGCGGCGAAAGCGTTACCGAAGCGGATTTTGCCGAAATCGCGGGCTGGATAAACCTGTTTTTTGACCTGTGCCTTGCCAAAGAAGCCAACAACAAATACCCCGTCGCCCGTTTGAAACAATGGCTGGGCATGATGAAAAAAGTGTATCCGCAGGCGCAGGAATTGTTTGAACGCATCCGCACCTTGAAAGAAGCGGACGAAGTGAAAAACGTATTGATTGCGTTTGAACAGGCGCAACGCCGTTAAATATCAACGGCTTTTAGTGTTATCCATTAAATCACATTCCTCCCTCTCACTCAGGCTCTTAGCTGCCGTCTGAAAAATCATTCGGAATCAGTTAAGATACGGCCTGATACTTTTTCAGACGGCCTGATCACACCATGCAGATTTATCTTGTCGGCGGCGCAGTCCGCGATACTTTACTCAACATCACCGTTACCGACCGCGATTGGGTTGTTGTCGGCGCCGATGCCGCGGCCATGCTGGCGCAAGGCTTCCAGCCCGTCGGCAAAGACTTCCCCGTGTTTCTGCACCCCGACAGCCACGAAGAATACGCCCTCGCCCGCACCGAGCGCAAAACCGCCAAAGGTTATGCCGGCTTTGCTTTTTATGCCGATAAAGACGTTACCCTCGAGCAAGACTTAATGCGCCGCGATCTCACCATCAACGCCATGGCTCAAGATTCAGACGGCCTGATTATCGACCCTTTCGGCGGCCAAGAAGATTTGCGCAACGGCGTTTTGCGCCATGTTTCCGAAGCCTTCGCCGAAGACCCCGTGCGCATTCTCCGCACCGCACGTTTTGCCGCCCGCTACGGTTTCAGCGTTGCCCCCGAAACCATGGAGCTGATGAAACAGATGGTGCGCGACGGTGAAGCCGATGCTTTGGTAGAAGAACGCGTGTGGCAGGAATTGGCCAAAGGGCTGATGGAAAAACAGCCGCGCAAAATGATCGAAATCCTGCGCGAATGCGGGGCTTTAAAAGTGTTGCTGCCCGAAGTGGACGCCCTTTTCGGCGTGCCGCAACGCGCCGACTACCATCCCGAAATCGACAGCGGCATCCACACGCTGATGGTATTGCAACGCGCCGCCGACATGGGTTTGACCCTGCCCGAACGCTACGCCGCCCTGCTGCACGACTTGGGCAAAGCACTCACACCCGCCGACATTCTGCCCAAACACCACGGCCACGATATAGCGGGCGTAACGCCCGTGCGCGCCGTCAACGCCCGCTGGAAAGTGCCCAAAGCCTGTTCCGAATTGGCCGAACTGGTTTGCCGCTGGCACATCATGTTGCACAGCGTCGAAAACCTGAAACCGCAAACCGTGTTGAAAACCTTAAAGCAAACCGATGCTTTCAGACGGCCCGAACGTTTTCAGACGGCCTTAAACGTTTGCGTGGCCGATACGCAAGGCCGTCTGAACCGTGAAAACGAACCCTACCCGCAACGCGAACACTGGCTGGCTCTGCTCGATGCCGCCAACAGCGTCAACACCGCCGAAATCGCCGCCGCCCACGCCGATGCGCCGCACAAAATTGCCGAAGCAATTGATAGGGCGCGGCTGGAAAAAATCAAACCGCTGCATACGGCCTGAGACCTTTGCAAAACCCTCAGATGTGGATGCAGTTCAAGGCGTAGCAGCACAGCGAGTGCAGACATATCATATAGATAGGCAAACGAGCGAGCAGCGCACAACGCAGAAATGCGCCGCAGATGGGGGTTTTGCAAAGGTCTCGGCCTACTGCGAGGGTTCCGCCACCTCATAAACCGCCGCTTTACCGGCCTTTCATCCGTTTTTTAGTTTTTTTAGTTTTTTTTAGTTTTTTTAAGGAATCAAGATGTTTACAGGCATAGTACAAGGCATGGGGCACATTGTCGCCAAAGATGCGCCTTCCGCCGACTTTTGCACCTACACGGTCGAGCTGCCCGAAGACATGGCACACAACCTGCAAATCGGCGCATCGGTAGCCAATAACGGCTGCTGCCTCACCATTACCCGCATCAACGGCCGCCAAGTCGATTTCGACCTGATGGCGGAAACCTTGTCCAAAACCAACCTCGGCACATTGGAAACCGGCAGCCCGGTCAACCTCGAGCGCGCCGCCCGCTTCGGCGACGAAATCGGCGGCCATGTGATGAGCGGCCACATTATCGCCGTTACCCCGATCACCCGCATCGAAGAGAGCGAACACAACCGCACCATATGGTTTGCCCTTCCGCCCGAGCTGAAACCTTATATCCTGACCAAAGGTTTTGTGGGGCTGGACGGTTGCAGCCTTACCATCGGCAGCGTAACCGACACCGAATTCAACGTGCATCTGATTCCCGAAACCCTGCAACGCACATTGTTCGGCACGCGCCAAGCGGGCAACCTTGTGAATATAGAAATCGACCCGCAAACCCAAGCCGTGGTCGATACCGTTGCACGGATTATGTCGGCGCAGCAAAGCTGATGCCCAAACTGACTGCGGCAGCCGCCATGAACCCGACCGTTGAAACCCACCCGCTCGCCCCGTTCGCGCCCGCAAACGCCACCCTGCTGATGCTCGGTTCGTTTCCGCCGCCGCGCGCCCGCTGGAAAATGGATTTTTACTACCCCAATTTTCAAAACGACATGTGGCGGATTTTCGGCTTGGTGTTTTTCGGCGACAAAGATTATTTTGTCGAACCCGGCGGCAAAGCCTTTAAAGAAGCGCTTATCCGCAGCTTTCTCACTGAACGCGGCATCGCCATCAGCGATACGGCGCATCAGGTTATCCGTTTGCAGGGCAACGCTTCCGACAAGTTTTTGCAGATTGTGAAGCCGGTCGATTTGGCCGCGCTGCTCGACACCCTGCCGCACTGCCGCACCATCATGACCACGGGCGAGCTGGCTACCGACACCCTGCTCTCGCTGATGCCGTCTGAAACCGCCAAACCCGCCATCGGCCGGTATTCCGAAACCGAATTTGCCGGCAGGCCGCTGCGCCTGTACCGCCTGCCGTCGTCATCGCGCGCCTATCCTTTGCCGCTGGCGGAAAAAGCCGCAGCCTACGGTGCGTTTTTCCGCGAAATCGGCTTGGCAAACCCATAAAACGCCAACCTTATTACCCTTTACACCCACCTGTTTTTCAGACGGCCTCGAAAGCCCTGTGCCGCCCAAACCCTGTATAATGCCGTCTGAAACTTTCACACAAAGCAAAACATGGCAAACCAACGACTTATCTACGGCTTTCACGCCGTTAACGCCCGATTGTGGCAAAACCCGAAAAGCATTACCGAGCTGTATGTCCAAGAAGGCAAACACGACGCCCGCACCCGCGACGTGCTGGAAAAAGCCGCCGCCGAAAACGTGCGCGTGCATTTTGCCGCCGCCGAACGCTTAAACACCATCAGCAAAGGCGCGCGCCATCAAGGGGTGGTCGGCTTTATCGACGCATCCAAAAACCACGTCCACCTCGAAGACGTGTTGGAAAACCTGCGCGAACCGGCGCTGCTGCTGGTGCTCGACGGCATCACCGACCCGCATAACCTCGGCGCATGTCTGCGTACCGCCGACGCAATGGGCGTTCACGCCGTGATTGCGCCGAAAGACAAAAGCGCGGGGCTGAACGCCACCGTGAGCAAAGTGGCCTGCGGCGCAGCCGAAACCGTGCCCTACATCACCGTAACCAACCTCGCCCGCACCCTGCGCGAATTGAAAGAATACGGCATCTGGGTGGTGGGCACCGACATGGGCGGCGAGGCCGATCTGTATCACGCCAAACTGCCCGAAAGCATCGCATGGGTAATGGGCAACGAAGGCGAAGGCATGCGCCGCCTCACCCGCGAACATTGCGACATGCTCGTTTCCGTGCCCATGTTCGGCACAGTGGAAAGCATGAACGTATCGGTAACGGCAGGCATGGTATTGAGCGAAACCCGCCGCCAACGGGTGTTGGACGCCGAAAAATAAACCGTTTCCGTTTAAAAGGCCGTCTGAACACTCTTTGCGTAAACCGTTTATATAGTCAATCAACTTAAAAACAGTACATCCGTCATACTCGGGCTTGACCCGAGTATCTTGAGTTTCAGCAAATTTACGAGATACTCGGGTCAAGCCCGAGTATGACGGTTTTGTTGTTAAACAGATTAGCGATACTTTTTGCTTAAACCTTTTCAGACGGCCTTTTTACCGTTCCCGCCGAAAACATTGAATTTTCGCCGAGAGTCTTTATCATTCATTTGATTGAAACAACAAAGGGGGCAACTCATGATCGCTTGGTTTATCGCCGCCATATTGGTGCTGATTTTAGAACTGTTCGTCGGCACGATTTACCTGCTGGTGGTCAGCGCCGCCCTGTTCGGCGCAGGCATTGCCGCATGGCTGTTCGACAGTACCAGCATCAGCATCATCACCGCTGCCGCGCTTTCTTCCGTGGGCATCTGGTGGGCGCACGGCTGGATAAAAAAACACCGCCGCTCACCTGTCGACGAATCCGCCCGCAACGATTTGGACATCGGGCAAACCGTACAAATCAACCGCCACCTGCACGGCAATCTGTATGAAGTGCATTACCGCGGCACCGTGTGGCAAGCTCAGGCCGACAATGGTGCTGATCACGCTGCCGGACAAACCGCCGTTATCACCGGCAAAAACGGCAATATTCTGCTTATTCATCTGCATTCATCATCAAACTAAGGAAAAACCATGGATTTCAGCCTGTTTCTCAGCTTTCCCATCCTGATTCTTATTGCCGTTGTCGTATTCGGCTTCAAATCGTTTACCGTTGTGCCGCAACAGGAAGCCTATGTAGTCGAACGCTTGGGCCGCTTCTATAAAATCCTTAATCCCGGCCTGAACATTCTGATTCCGTTTATCGACCGCATCGCCTACAAACACACGTTGAAAGAAATCCCGCTCGACGTGCCGAGCCAAGTGTGTATTACCCGCGACAACACACAGCTTACCGTCGACGGCATCATCTATTTCCAAGTAACCGACCCGAAACTCGCTTCATACGGCTCGAGCAACTACATCATGGCGATTACTCAGCTTGCCCAAACCACGCTGCGTTCGGTTATCGGCCGCATGGAATTGGACAAGACCTTTGAAGAGCGCGACGAAATCAACAGCATCGTCGTTTCCGCGCTCGACGAAGCCGCCGTATCGTGGGGCGTGAAAGTGTTGCGCTACGAAATCAAAGACTTGGTGCCGCCGCAAGAAATCCTGCGCTCGATGCAGGCGCAAATTACCGCCGAACGCGAAAAACGCGCCCGCATCGCCGAATCGGAAGGCCGCAAAATCGAGCAGATCAACCTCGCCAGCGGCCAACGCGAAGCCGAAATCCAACAGTCCGAAGGTGAAGCCCAAGCCGCCATTAATGCTTCAAACGGCGACAAAGTGGCCCGCATCAACCGTGCCCAAGGCGAAGCCGAAGCCTTGCGCTTGGTGGCCGAAGCCAATGCCGACGCCATCCGCCTGATTGCCGACGCCCTGCAAAGCCCCGGCGGCAACGAAGCCGTGAACCTGAAAGTGGCCGAGCAATATGTAGAAGCCTTCAGCAAACTGGCCAAAGAAAACAACACGCTGATTATGCCCGCCAACGTGGCCGACATCGGCAGCTTGGTTTCTGCCGGACTGAAAATTGTCGAGGGCAATAAAACGGTGAAATAATCCGAGTGAAGCGGCGTTTACCCAAGATTCAGGATACGCCGTTCCAGCATTTGATTTTCAGACGGCCTCTTTACCGGAGGCCGTCTGAAATATTTTAAACAGGCGTTTCGGTGCGCTTACCGAATCCGAACACTTCAAAAAAAGCCGCATCAGCCCTTCCCGCCCGTTTTCCAAGCCGCACGATTACAGGCATAATACCGCTTCATCTTTTTTATCGTTCACGGAAAGAAAAACAATGACCGAATCCGTCCGCCTGCCCGCCGCCACACTCAAGCCCTCCACCGTCGCCCTGCCCGGCTCGAAAAGCATCAGCAACCGCACGCTGCTCTTGGCGGCATTGTCGGATAATGTGTGCGAAATCCATTCTTTATTAAAATCCGACGACACCGACCGCATGCTCGAAGCCTTGGAAAAACTCGGTGTCGAACTGGAGTTTATCTCGGAAGGCCGTCTGAAAGTGCACGGCACGGGCGGGCGTTTTCCCAACCGTGAGGCGGATTTGTTTCTCGGCAACGCAGGCACGGCGTTCCGCCCGCTTACCGCAGCCTTAGCGGTGCTGGGCGGCAACTACCACCTGCACGGCGTGCCGCGCATGCACGAACGCCCCATCGGCGATTTGGTCGATGCCCTGCGCACAGCCGGTGCCGATGTGCAATACCTCGGCAACGAACACTATCCGCCGCTGCGTATCCGCGAACGCACCGACAACGGCGTGCGCGTGATTCCGATTAAAGGCAACGTATCGAGCCAATTTTTGACCGCGCTCTTGATGGCGCTGCCACTGACCGGCCAAGCGTTTGAAATCGAAATGGTCGGCGAGCTGATTTCCAAACCCTATATCGACATCACGCTGAAACTGATGGCGCAATTCGGTGTTCACGTCGAAAACCAAAACTACCGCGTGTTCAAGCTGCCTGCCGGCGCGCGTTACCATGCACCGGAAAATCTGCATGTGGAAGGCGACGCTTCGAGTGCGTCTTATTTTCTCGCCGCCGGCCTGCTTTCCGGCCAACCCGTGCGCGTTACCGGCATCGGCACCCACAGCATTCAGGGCGATGTGGCATTTGCGCGCGAGTTGGAAAAAATCGGTGCCGATGTAACATGGGGCAACCATTTCATCGAAGTCTCCCGCCCTGCCAACCGCCCTATCCAAGCCTTTGATTTGGATGCAAACCACATTCCCGATGCCGCCATGACCTTAGCCGTCGTCGCCCTTGCCGCCGGTGCACCGTGCACTCTGCGCAACATCGGCAGCTGGCGCGTGAAAGAAACCGACCGCATTGCGGCAATGGCGGCGGAACTGCGCAAAGTCGGCGCGACCGTTACCGAAGAGCCGGAAGCCATCCACGTCATTCCGCCCGCCGCACTCACGCCCGATGCGCAAATCGACACCTACGACGACCACCGCATGGCCATGTGCTTCTCTCTCGTTTCCCTGCTCGGCGTGCCCGTGGTCATCAACGACCCCAAATGCACCCACAAAACCTTTCCCACCTATTTTAAAGTGTTTGCTTCGTTGCAAAAATAAACCGACACCGATAAATGCGGCCGTCTGAAACAATGGTTTCCAGACGGCCTTTTTACAAAGCTATGCTTATGTAAAATATGAATTTTCAAGCGGCCTATTGATATATAATCAAAAATACACAATAACAAATACCGAGCACATTATGACCCCCGTACCCGTTACCATTACCTCTTACAACATGCACAAAGGCATGTCGGCACTCAACCGCAAAGTGCAGGTAGGCAACATGGCCGAAGCCTTGCAAAAGCTGAATTCAGACATTTTATTTTTACAAGAAGTGCAAGGCGAACACCAAATCCGCCGTTCCAAACTGCCCGACTTCCCGCACCGCCCGCATTACGACATTCTCAGCGAGCACCTGTCGTTCAACAGCAGCTACGGCAAAAACGCCGTTTACCCCGAACGGCACCACGGCAATGCGATTCTCAGCCACATGCCCATCGACACCCGCCACAATCTCAATATCACGGTCAACAAACTCGAGCAGCGCGGCGTGCTGCATTGCGAAATTCAGCCCGAATATTGGGAACACCCGCTCGTGTGCCTGTGCGCCCATCTCAACCTGCGCGAACCCGACCGCATGAAACAGTATCAGGCGATTTTCGAATACGTTTCCCAGCAGGTTGACCCGCACAGCCCGCTGATTATCGCCGGCGACTTCAACGACTGGCGTTCCAAGTCTGCCGCCGCACTCGGCAAAGCCTTAAACCTCGAAGAAGTATTTGTAGATGCCAACGGCAAACGCCCCAAAACTTTCCCCTCGCGCATGCCCGTATTGAGCCTCGACCGCATCTACACCCGCAACCTCGAAGTGCTCGATTCGCAAATCCACAAAGAAAAACAATGGCAGCTGCTCTCCGACCACCTGCCCTTGAGCGTGAAAGTGCTGCCGCGCATCAAACAGCCCTAATCGGTTTGCTGCATAAACAAACAGGCTGAGACCTTTGCAAAACCCTCAGATGTGGATGCAGTTCAAGGCGTAGCAGCGCAGCGAGTGCAGACATATCATACAGATAGGCAAGCGAGCTAGCAGCGCACAACGCAGAAATGCGCCGCAGATGGGGGTTTTGCAAAGGTAACAGGCCGTCTGAAAAAGATTTTTCAGACGGCCTATACCGTTTTAAAGCAGTCAAACAACCTAGATTAAATATACTCTACCGCAACAATATCGTACTCGCGCATACCGCCCGGAGCCTGAACTTCGGCCACATCGCCTTCTACTTTGCCGATAAGCGCACGGGCAATGGGTGAGCCGACAAAAATTTTATTGTTTTTGATGTCCGCTTCGTCTTCGCCCACAATTTGATAACGCACCTGCTCTTCGGTATCCAAGTCTTCCAGCGTTACCGTCGCACCAAATACCACCTTGCCTTCTGCATGAATTTCGGCGGGATTGATGATGTGTGCCATCGACAATTTATGCTCTACTTCCGCAATGCGGCCTTCGATAAAACCTTGACGCTCTTTGGCCGCTTCGTATTCGGCATTCTCCGACAAATCACCGTGCGAACGCGCCTCGGCAATCGCTTCGATCACTTGCGGGCGGGCAACGCTTTTGAGCTGTTGTAATTCTTCTTTCAATAATTCTGCACCGCGTGCGGTTAACGGAATTTTCTGCATGAAACTTTTCTCCAGTCGGTAACGGCTGATACGCCGTCAGAATAATAGGCAAATAAAAATACAAGCCGCCTGAAACCGGCGGCTTGTTTTTAAGAAGTTGTATGGGACGGGATTGTATCAAAAACATCTGCTTAGGCAAAGCTTTCCGGCCATTTCCCTGAAAATATGTTGCAATAGGGGAAATGCAGTCAAACTGAATACAAACGCCTCCGCATATCTTCAAACATCAAAATTACGGTGCGCGCAGCGACTCAAGATCATACCCTGCCGGCACCTCCGACTGCGGTAACTGCGGCCCTTCGCCGACAAACCAAACGGGCTTGTTGAGCACCGGTTCCTTTCCCACAACAGGCTCTACCGACAAATCCGCCAACAGCCGTTTGTATTCGGTCGATTGCTGCAACAAAGCACGGGCGGCGGATTTCAAATCATTGATATCGTTCGGCGGCAGATAAAAGGTTGTGGGAATGTTCAACACGTTTTTACGCAACTGCGACTCGGGCAATTCGCGCAGGTTGAGGCTCACAAAATACATGCCGGTTTGGTTGCGGTTGCGCCCCGTGCGGGTGCTTTCGTTCCATTGGTCGGCAAATGCGCGGAAGCGGCGCAGAGATTCTTGCGAATATTTGTCTATCGGAATGTCGATAATCGCGCTCACCACATCCGCCAAACCGGGGACAGCCGCCGATTGGTCGATGCTGCTGCTGATTTTGTTTTGCGCGTTCACATTGATAATCACAATGCGGCGGATGCGCTCGTCGGCCAATTGCCGCTGCAACATGCTGCTGGAGCGGGCATCGGCTACATCGAGCAAGCCGCGCAGGCCGAGATTGTCGGTCAGGCCGCCGTCAAGCAGATGAATGTAGGGGCGTTTGGTGCTGTCGTTGTATTGCAGATAGCTTTGTACAAATTCGCGCTGGGTTTGGCGTTGCAAACCTTTGCTGCTCTCGGCCGCTGCTTTCCGCACTTCTTCAGGCACGGCATAGCCGCACTTGCCGCCGTTGTTGTTCAGCGTAATCGGACTAAACACCAAAGGCACGGCACTGGAAGCCGCCACCGCCCGTGCAATCCGCAGTTGCGACAAATCCAAACACATCATATCGAAATATTCCTGCGTGAAATCCAAGCGGCTGCCAGCCGCCATATCGGTCGCAGAAATCACGACAAACGGGCCTTTTCTGTTTCTATCCAAATCACCGAAAGTTGCATCGCGAAACAGCGTGTTTTCAAACTGCTCCTGCAACAAATCGCCCCTGCCGTATTCCGGTGAAGTCAACCGCGGCACATTAGCCAGCGAAAACAGCTGTTTGGTAAATTGGCGTTGAAAATTCTGCTTTAAAAACCGACGCTCGAAAGCAGGCACGGTTTCGGCTCCGTGCATCGAAAAATAAGCCGCCAATACCGAGCCGCCCGATACGCCGTACACCATATCCACATTGTCCAGCAGGCTTTTCTGCTTGCCGCCGATATTGACCTGCTGCTTTTTCAGCTCTTCCAGCACGCCGTAGCCCAAAGCCGCCGCACGCGTACCGCCGCCCGAAAAAATCAGCACCACAAACGTATCGTCTTCCGCACGCCGGTTCAAGGCTTTCTCCAAGCGGTAGCCTTTGTTGACATCAATCTGATCAATGGTTTGCAAAGGCCGGTATTGCACCAAAGCACAAGAAGACAATAAACAAGCTAGAGATATGGCCGCACATTTTTTCAGGCCGTCTGAAAAATTCCACATCACATCATTCCTTCAAGCCAAATCAAAAAAGCAGCCGAAGCTGCTTTCCGTTATTGTTCAGAATCGGATTTTTCTACTTTTTCTCCGATTTTTCCTTCTTTACCGCTCATCAAGTTTTGGATATTGCTCTTATGGCGGTACAGCACCAGCAAGGCAATCGCCACGGTTGACCAAACCCACGAATCATAGGGCATGAAGAAGAAAGCCAAAATCGGGCTGAGTACGGTAGCAACCAAAGCCGCCAGCGACGACACTTTAAATCCGAACGCCATCACCAGCCAAATCAGCGCACACACCAGCGCAGTCGGCCACGACAAAGCCAGCAGCACGCCTAAAGCCGTAGCCACACCCTTGCCGCCCTTAAAGCGGAAAAACAGCGGCCACATATGCCCCACTAATGCCGCCACGCCTACCAGCGCAATGGTTGCATTATCCAAGGCCAACGGTTCTTGCAGATAACGCGCCAGCAGCACGGCTGCCAGACCTTTGAGCGCGTCGCCCAGCAGTGTCAGCGCTGCGGCTTTCTTTTTACCGCTGCGCAAAACATTGGTTGCTCCGGGGTTACCCGAGCCGTAAGTGCGCGGATCATCCATGCCGTAAAATTTGGATACAATCACGGCAAACGACAGCGAACCTATCAGATAGCCGGAAGTAATCATCAAGAAATTGAACATTGCAAAAACTTTTGTTTTAGAATGGAGCCGTGATTTTAACGTGAAAACGGCGTAACACAAAATGGATAAAATCTTTTTACACGGCATGAAAGCCGAAACCCTGATCGGGCTTTATGATTGGGAACGCAAGCAAAAGCAGACTTTGGTACTTGACTTGGTTATCGGCGTCCCTGAAAAATCGGCGGCCGACGACAACATCAACGATACCGTCCATTATGCCGACGTATGCGAAGCGGTGCGCAGCAGCTTGAAAAACCAACAATTTTTACTGCTCGAGGCCTTAGCCGAACACGTTGCCGGACTGATATTGTCCGATTTCGGTGCCGTTTGGGTGCGCGTTCGCATTGTTAAACCGGGCATTCTGCCTGACGTGCGGGAAGTCGGCGTGGAAATCGAACGCAGCAGGGAAATCTAAAGCCTTTTTAAACCGATTACCTCTTGCTGTTCCTTTTAACACACAGGCCGTCTGAAAATAACATTCTCCGCTTCACACATCATGAATACACCCCAACATCCGATAAACACCGTTACCCTCGCCTTTACCGGCGCATCGGGCATGCCCTACGGCATCCGCCTGCTCGAATGCCTGCTGCAAAGCGGCAAAACCGTGTGGCTTTTATATTCGCAAGCCGCGCAAATTGTTGCCCGCCAAGAAATGAACCTCACTCTGCCCGCGTCGCCTTCCGAATGCCAAGCGTTTTTGTGTGAACGGTATCAAGTATCGCCCGCCCAACTGCGCGTATTCGGCAAAGACGAATGGTTCGCCCCGTCCGCGTCGGGTACCAACCCTGCCGATGTCATGATCGTCTGCCCGGCCAGCATGGGCGTGGTGGCCGCAATCGCACATGGAACCTCCGATCATCTGATCGAACGTGCCGCAGACGTTTGCATCAAAGAACGCCGGCCACTGATTATCGTTCCACGGGAAACACCGCTTTCTGCCCTGCACTTGGAAAACCTGCTCAAACTTTCGCAGCTCGGTGTCGTTATCCTGCCGCCGTCGCCGGGTTTTTATCACCACCCCAGTACATTAAACGATCTGATTGATTTCGTGGTTGCACGCATTCTCGACCAGCTGCGCATTCCCCACCGCTTAATGAACAAATGGGGAGAAGAAAATTAAATCCAACTATTTCAAAAAGATAAAAAACAAAAGAGCAAAAAAACCAAATAAACGTTGACAATTTTCAACGCCCTGATTTACATTGACCGCTATGAACACATTAAACATTCGCCCCTTTGCTTATTATTACTGGTACCACACAAACGTGCGGTACTCTTTTGCGCTTGTCTGAAACACAGATAAACCAAGCAAACGCGAAACAGAAGCCGCCCGATTTTTCAGGCGGCCTTTTTATTGTGTTGCCGCCTGTAGCACCCGACACCACAGGAGCAGATAATCATGAAAACCGCCACTTTACCGATTGAAACCGAAACCGCCGTTTTGCAAAGCGTACATTTGATTGTGAACGGCAATATCCACCGCCCCGACTTGTGCACCCCGGCAGCCATACCAACCGGCGGCATCCAAATCAGTGAAGCACTTTTGCCGCAAATCCGCACCGTAGCCACGCTGATTGCCGCCATGCGACACGATTTCACCGGCCGCAGTCCCGATGTTTTCACCGAAGAGGCCGATTGGTTTGCCGCCCGTATTATCGTATTGGGTGTAAAACGTTTCCATCTCGACATCACCTTGCTGCCCATGTTGAAGCTCGCCAACCAGCGTGCACGCGCTTTCGCCGCTTCCCGCCACTTACCTTTCATTCCCGCAGAAATCCGCATGAGCCTGCATGCAGGCCGCCCTGTTAATCTCTTGATTGCTGAAACCGAACTCGATATTGCAAACTGCGGCAATATGGTTGCCAACAGCATGGCGTTGAAAAAACAACTTGTGAATTTTTAAAGTCGGCACCTTTTGCTTGATTATTTGCTTATCTGTTTGTGTGTAATCCAAGCCTGCGCTGAAAGTCGGTTAAAGCGCAGGCACAAAAACTATATAAAAATGCGCACAACTATCTTGGAGCGCCCTATACATCAGGCCGTCTGAAAACTTTTTCAGACGGCCTGAATGCTTTGCTTAGCGTATTTATTGAGGTTTATGCGTTATATTTTTATCCAACACCTGAGTAAGGCCGTTGATATCGCCCCCGTTCAAACCCAATTCTTTCATCAGATTATCAACCAAAGGCGCTTGGCTGCGGTAGCGTAACGCACTGTTTACCAATTGATCAGAAAGGCTTGCTTGTGCATTTTGGCCGTCTGAAACTTCCGCTCCGGCAGAGCTGGTGCCGAATCCGCCCAAACCGTTCACTTGCAGAATCTTAATGTCGTCGATATTTTCCATCGGGCGCACGGATTCGCGGATGATATCGGGCAGGTGTTTCAGCAAGGCCAAGCGCACTTGCATTTCTACCTGTTCCACACTCAATACATTGGCGGCTTCGTTCACAGCACGCGTACCTTCCGCATCCACTTTATATTGCTGCTCTTGCGCTTGAGCCAGCAGCATTTTGGCATCCGCCTCACCTTTGGCTTGCAGACGTTGTTTCTCGGCTTCCGCTTCGGCGGCAATACGCACGGCTTCCGCTCGGTCTTGCGCGGCCTGTTTCTCTGCATCTGCAGCAACCGTTAATGCGATGGCATCTTTCTGCGCTGCTTCTTGCGCCGCAATCAATTCAACGGCTTTGGCACGCTCGGCGCGCTCGGTTTCGCGCACGGTAATCACGCTTTCTTCTTCGCGTACGGCAGCGGCACGGGCTTTATCGGCTTCAGCTTTGGCTTCGGATTCGGCACGGGATTTTTCTGCTACGGCAATGGCGCGGTCTTGCTCTGCCAACTCAATCGCTTTGCGGCGTTCCACTTCAGCCTGCTCGATAGCCTGTGCTTTGCGGATGTCTTCGTTTTTAATGTCGCGCTCGGCGCTGATGCGTTTCAAATCGACTTCGCGGGCAGCGGCAATTTGGGCTTCTTCGGCTTCACGTTTTTTCTGCGCTTCCTGTTCGGCGATGCTGGCTTCTTGCTCGGCACGGCGCACGGCGATTTCGCGTTCTTGCTCAAGTTTCGCGTATTCTTCTTCACGCAAGATGTTCAGGCGGGTGCGTTCTGCTTCGAGATTTTTGGTTTTGATGGCCAAATCGGTATCTTGCTCGATGTCGTTACGTTTTTTACGGCGCACTTCGATGGTTTCGGTCAAGCGGGTCAAACCTTCGGCGTCAAACGCGTTTTGCGGATTGAAAAACTCGAAACTCGTTTGGTCTAAGCCGGTCAGCGATACGGTTTCCAACTCCAAACCGTTTTTAAATAAATCTTCGGAAACAACCTGCTGCACTTTCTGAACGAAATCCACGCGCTTTTCATGCAGCTCTTCCATGGCCATTTCCGCTGCAACGGCACGCAAGGCGTCAACAAATTTACCTTCAACCAATTCTTTCAACTGCTCGGGCGACATGGTTTTCATACCCAATGTTTGGGCGGCGGTGGCGATGCTTTCGGCGCTGGGTTTCACGCGCACATAAAACTCGGCCATGACGTCGACACGCATACGGTCGCGCGTAATCAAAGCCTGCTCGGCGGCACGGCGGACTTCCAAACGCAGGGTATTCATGTTAACCGGAATGATTTCATGCAATACCGGCAACACCATCGCACCGCCGTTCATAATTACTTTTTCGCCGCCGAAACCGGTGCGGACAAACGAAACTTCTTTGCTCGCTCTGCGGTAAAGGCGGGTAAGAATCAGGCCGAGGATAATCAGTGCGACCAGAATAATACCGGCGATGCTGGCAATCGTAATCAAACCCATAGTGTTTTTCCTTTTTGATGTTTTATCTATAAAAAATGATTGAATGAAACTACCGAAATTTTGTTAAGCACTACCGCTTCTGCTTAAATCGAACTGCATTTATTTAAAGTGAGCATATGTTTTGCTTTAATCGACCAAACTTCCGCTCGGGTTGGCTATGACCTTGAATACCGTGCCTTCTACAGACACCAGCAACACCGCTTCTCCCTGTCTCAAAATCAGGCCGTCTGAATCGGGTTCTGCCATCACATAATGCTGCTGGCCGTGGCCGTCTTTCACCCTTACCTGCGCAGGGCTGCCCTGCTTTGCCTCTCCCAGCACAACCACGCCCACTCTTCCTACCAAGCTGCTTTGCTCGATAGCTGTGGTTTCGTCTTTGGGCATGACTTTATACAAACCTGCCGCAACCATACGCACGACCGGCAAGCTGAGAAACCATACTCCTGCCGCAGCCAACCAGCCGTTAAGATAAAACCCGGCAATGCTGTTGAAGGCCGTCTGAAACAAATAGCCCAGCGTACCGAATACGGCGAGAAACACCACCATCAGCATCAGCAGCGGCACTTTACCCACATACAGCCAGCTTAAAAAACGGATAAACAAACCCGGGTCTACCACGTCCAAACCCACTTCGGCGTGAGCAGTTTCAGTCAAACTATCGGGCAACAAATTGTCTATCCAATCATTTACGCCACCCATCAACAGCGAAACGATTTCGGCCACGCCGAGCAACAGCATCAGCATAATCGCAATACCGAAAATTTCAGTCTGCGGTGCGTTAATCAGATTCCACATTTTGTTTCCTTCTTGGTATTCAGACGGCCTCAAATTTTACTGAGACCCGAGAGGCCGTCTGAAAAAGCTGTGTCAAATGCTTCGTTGATGGTTATCTAGCCGTGTTCGTTTTGGTTCGTTTGAATGACAGACATACCTTTTACCCATCAACTCACGCTGCAACGGCTACCTTTGAAAACAGCAAATTATGCCATTAAACTACAAAAAACACTAATAAAACATAATGTAAACAAAAAATCTTATGTTACTTTTCGTTAGCGGAAGCCAAAGCGGTTTCGGCCATCATGTGCTTAACCATTGCCGCATCATCCCATTCAGTCCACTCTTGCAGATATTCTTCGGCATATTTCTGGTCGCTGCTGCTCAAATTGCTCCACATACGGCGTTCTGCCCATTTTATTTTCAGACGGCCCCACCAAGACAAATCGCTGCTGATGCTTTGGTTTGCCCTTACCAACAGGGCATAAGCGATTGCCGGATCGTAATATTGTTGGCTGCACCTGCGCAGGGAAAAGCAATCAGACAAAGCAACCAGCGCATGTTTATGCCCGTTTATCGCTGCCTTGCCCAACCAATACAGCCCTTTCGCAGCATCTTTGGCTTCGCTGTGTCCATGCAAATACATTTTCGCCAAAGCAAACTCGTCGTTTAATGCACTTTCTTCCTTCTTCTTTTGAAGCAAGTCCATCGTTTCCGCATCAATCGGGCGAGACGCCTCAATACTGCACATACTGAGGTTCTCCAACACCTTATCGTCTAAGCTGTTTTTGGCGGCACGCTCAATCCACATACACCCAAGCTGCTCGTCTTTACCGACACCGCGACCTTCCATATAAGCAACGCCGAGATTATTTTGCGCCTTCCAGTGCCCGGCTTCTGCCGCTTTTTCCAGCCACGACACGGCTTCTTTCCAGTCGCCCGAATGCATATAAGCTCTAGCCTGCGCATACCATTGTTCCGCCTCCCTTTGCGGCATAACTTCAACAGAAGGCAGAGCTTCCGGCTTGGGTAAATCAGCGGCAATTTGAACTTCCCGTGTCGACACCGTTTTTTCAGACGGCCTCTTCTTATTTAAAGAAGGTTCAACATGCGCTATTGCTTCGTGTTGAGTGCTTTCAGTATCTTGTTGATCAACAATCAATCCAATCACACTCAACACAAGCAAAAACAAAGCCAACGCCAACCATTTTTTGTTTATCTTCGGCGCTTGATAAGGATTCTGCTGCATTCCCCAACATTACAGCTGTTCGGTTTATTTTTGCCGGGCTTTCAATACAGCCAGCCGCTCTGCAATGCGGTTTTGGCGACTTAAATCTTCAAGTTCTTTCAGCTTTGCCAATTGCGCAGCATCCGTACTGCTGTGTACGGCATTTTGGCGGTTCATAATGCGGTCAAAAGCATTGCTGCTTTTTTCAGCATCACGGGCAACTCGGTTTAAATCACTCCCGCCTGCATTTGGTGAGCTTGAAGCAATGCTCTGCTGTGCCGCACGCCATTCCTGCAATTGCTGCTGCATTTCACGTTTTTTGGCTTGCAATGCGGCGATAAAACCTTCCAATTCCTTTTCTTGCGCCGCACAATCGGCTATGGTGTTTTCCAACACAGGCAAGCGGGCTTCAATATCCATTTGTTCGGCAATCCCAGCCTCGGCCAAATCATCACGTCCGGCATCCACCGCCGCTTGCAGGCTGGCACTCAAAGCTTCATGGCGGTTGCTTTCATCTGCCATTTTCTTCGCCGCCAAATGTTTTTGAGCCAATACTTTACCCAACTCTGCACGTACTTCATCTACGACACGTTCAATTTCACGGATGCTTTCATTCATCACCGCTTCCGGCGCTAAATTTTCTGCCGCGTCAACAATAGCGTGGAAACCACCGCTTACCAAGCGCCCTACTCTGCGTGCTAACGTTTCACTCATCTCAATTCCTTTCCGGTATGGATAACAAAACACAAAACCGCTACTGCCGTTTTCAGACGGCCTCATCTTCATAGCGCTGCCACACAATCCGTGCCAGCTTTAAAGTATTTTCCAACTCAGCCAAAACCGCATCATCATAAGCTGCGCCCCTGCCCGTGACCGCAAGCTGCAAAATGCTGTCTGCCAAGCGCACTACACGCCGCATAATTTCCTGCTCATATTTTTTCAAGCTATCCAAATCTGCTTCTTCCGGCAGATCCGATGCCAGAGTGGCGCTCAAATCCGGCAACAATTCAAACACCCTTGCCAAAATAGGCGAATGCACTCCCAACTGCTTTTCCGCATGCAGCACTTCATGCTTGGCCGTCTGAAAAAACTGCTCGGCCTGATTCAATGCCGCACCGTAATCCTGCTGTTGCGCATTCATCAAACGCGCCTGCTTCAATATTTCACGGATTTTCTCAGAAGGCGTATTCGCTCCCTCCAAATTCAAACCGGCAATAAAATCAGCATCTTCCTGAGAAATTCTGACACTAAGAGGAATTCTGTTGCTTGCGTTCATATTCAATTAAAAATTTTTGTATTCATTTGAATACAAATATACAAAAATAAAAACGCTTTGGCAAGCGCTAAATAAAATTCCATAACAATATTTTTATGAACTACATCCAATCGAAAAATCCCCATGCTTTTGTCGGCATGATTTACTTGATTTAAATACCAAACATTGCGGCTTTTAGCTTGTTTCTGATATGCAAGAAAAAAGCACATAAAAAATAGCAGCCCGAAGGCTGCTATTGGGAAAATTAAAGTTTATTTTCATTTTGCGGCTGATCGGCTTCCGGTTGTTCTTGCGAAGGAGCTTGTTGCGCTTCAACTTCCGCAGAAGCAGGAACTTCTTTTACCGAAGATTCTTCCTGAGCATCCAAAGCATTATCCACCACAATCAACTCTTCTTCTTTGCGCACATTATGGCTGTAATCTTTAGGCGGACTAGGTTGCTTGCCTTCCATGATTTCAAGCACTTGGTCGCGGTCGATGGTTTCCCATTCCATCAATGCTTTGCACATGGTTTCCATCTTATCGCGGTTTTCGTCCAAGATTTTATAAGCCACGGCATATTGCTCATCCAAAATACGGCGCACTTCGGCATCTACTTCCTGCTGGGTTTTTTCGGAAATGTGCTGCGAACGGGTAATAGAACGGCCTAAGAATACTTCGCCTTCGTTCTCGGCATAAACCATCGCACCCATTTTATCGCTCATACCGAAACGCGTTACCATCTCACGGGCAATTTGGGTTGCACGTTCAAAGTCGTTGGAAGCGCCGGTGGAAATGCGGCCTACAAAAATGTCTTCCGCAATCCGACCACCGTACAAAATGGAAATTTGGCTCAACATTTGGTCTTTATACATGCTGATACGGTCACGTTCAGGAAGCTGCCAAGTCAAACCCAAAGCACGACCGCGCGGCATGATGGTTACTTTGTGAACCGGATCGGTAAAGTCCAAACTTTCAGCCACAATAGCATGACCAGCTTCATGATAGGCAGTCGCACGTTTTTCATCTTCGTGCATCACCATCGAGCGGCGCTCGGGCCCCATATAGATTTTGTCTTTGGCATCTTCAAAGTCGCTTTGATCGACCTTGATTTTATTGCGACGACCGGCAAACAAAGCTGCTTCATTAACCAAGTTGGCCAAATCGGCACCTGAGAAGCCCGGCGTACCGCGCGCCAAAGAAACCAAATCTACCGATTCGTCCAAAGGCACTTTTTTCGCATGTACTTTCAAAATCTGCTCGCGACCACGGATATCGGGCAGGGGCACTACCACTTGGCGGTCGAAACGTCCCGGGCGTTGCAATGCCGGATCAAGCACATCAGGGCGGTTGGTAGCCGCAATCACAATTACAGTTTGATTGCTTTCGAAACCATCCATTTCAACCAGCAATTGGTTCAAGGTTTGTTCACGCTCGTCGTTACCGCCGCCCAAACCTGCTCCACGTTGGCGGCCTACGGCATCAATTTCATCGATAAAGATGATACAAGGGGCATTTTTCTTGGCCTGCTCAAACATATCGCGGACACGGCTGGCACCTACGCCGACAAACATTTCTACGAAGTCGGAACCTGAAATGCTGAAAAACGGCACTTGTGCTTCACCGGCAATGGCTTTGGCCAACAAGGTTTTACCGGTACCGGGACTGCCTGCCAACAAGATACCGCGCGGCACACGACCACCCAAACTTTGATAGCGGTTGGGTGCTCTCAAATAGTCCACAATCTCTTGAACTTCTTCTTTGGCTTCGTCGCAACCCGCTACATCGGCGAAAGTGACTTTATTGGTATCTTTATCCAGCAATTTGGCACGGCTTTTGCCGAATGAAAAAGCCCCGCCTTTGCCACCGCCGCCGGATTGCATCCGCATGAAATAAAACCATGCACCGATCAGCAGCATCACCGGCAACAAGCTGAAAAACAGGCTGGTCAGCATACTCGGTTTTTCTTCGGGAATGACTTTTACACGCACTTGCTTGTCCAGCAGCGTTTTAACCAGGTTGTCATCCAAAGGTGCATTGGTAAAGAAACGGGATTTGTCGGTACGTTCACCTTTAATCAAATAACCGCTCAAGCCCGAGCCTTCAATATTGACATTGGCTACTTCGCCTTTATTGACTTGCTCGATAAATTGCGAGTATTCGATTTGCTGTTTGCTTTCCTGTTTGTCGTTAAGGGCATTGAAAGCGGCCATTAAGGCAACACCTAACACCAGCCAAACTAAAACATTCTTAAAAATATTCCCCACTGAAACAGGCTCCATACAAGGGTAAAAGACAAAAACGGATTTTAAATCAGGCTATCTGCATTGTCAGCGTTTATTTTTGCCCAATAAATAAATCTCACTGGAACGATTGCGCGAAGCTTGCGGTTTGCGTGTTTGCACGGAGGCAAATACTTCGCGCATGGCCGCCATATATTCTTGGTAACCGGCGCCCTGAAATACTTTCACTAAAAAATTTCCGCCCGGTTTCAAATGGTTGGCGGCAAAATCCAAAGCCAGTTCACATAAATAATAGCTGCGTGCCTGATCTGTTACTGCATTTCCCGACATATTGGGTGCCATATCTGAAATTACAAGGTCTAAAGGGCGCTTGTTCAGCAAGGCTTCAAACTCGGCCAGCACGCTGTCTTCTCTAAAATCACCTTGAATAAAAGAGACGCCCTCAATAGCATCCATCGGCAAGATATCGAGGGCGAACACCTGCCCTTTTTCGCCAACCAGCCCCGCGGCAACTTGCGACCAGCTTCCCGGCGCGCTGCCTAAATCGGCCAACACCGTACCCGGACGGATTAATTTGTCTTTTTCATTGATTTCCAAAAGCTTATAAGCTGCTCTTGCCCGATAGCCGTCTTTTTGCGCCATATGGACATAATGGTCGTTTACATGCTCGTTGAGCCATGCTTTGGAAGATTTTGAGCGGACAGACATAACAGATCACTGCAAATAAAGAGCGCTATTGTACGTTATTTTCCCCTTAACCATGCAGTTTCGCGTAAAATACTGCGTTTATATTGTTTTAAGAATTTCAAGAAAATGACCGACAAATTAACCACGCGCGAGATTTTAGAGCTTAAAGCGCGCGCCCATCATTTGAATCCTGTTGTAATGATAGGACAACACGGCCTAACCGATTCTGTGATTAAAGAAACCGACGCGGCGCTGACTGCACACGAGTTAATCAAAGTGCGCGTTTTGGGTGACGACCGTGCAGAGCGGATTGAAATATGCGAAGCTTTGTGCCAAGCGGTAGATGCGCAGCTGGTGCAACACATCGGCAAGCTTTTGGTTTTGTGGCGTAAGAAACCGGAAGCCTAAGCTCGACCGCCTTACCTAAGACTTACCTAAACTAGAAAGGCCGTCTGAAATTTTCAGACGGCCTTTCGATTTAAACATTATCTACAAACGATTAATGTTTGCTTTTGCCCGGTTTTTCAGGCATCAGCGAAGAGTGGTGGGAAGAAATCAGCCACGCGTTGCCGTCCCAACCGTAAGTGAATGTATAACGGCCTGAATGTTTGGTACCGTCTGCATAAGTAAATGTGTACAAACCATTATCCATCGCCAAGTTACATCCGATCTGGATATGGCTCATGTCAATCGAGCCTACGGGTTTGTGCGATAAGAAATGAGTGAAGTAATCTTCTTTCTCTTCCGGCGTTAAACGTGGTTTGTTGGAAACCGTCGGCAACAGGATTGAACCGGGCGCATAGTTAGCCACCACTTGCTTGGGGTCACCTGTTTTCAGCGAGTTGTTCCACCGGTCAAACAATGCCGCTATTTCCTGCTTGCTCACGGCTTTGCAGCTTACCGTATCGGTTGAAGGCAATTTGCCTTTGCCGCTACCTGCACATGCAGCCAATACTGAAGACATAGCCAGAACGGCCAACAGACTCATTTTCATATTGGTTTCTCCTTTTCTTTTCACGATTTTAACGAGGTTGGTCGGGAAGCAATTGGAAGCAGAATAGCATCAATACTCCTTTGCTGGAATATGCTTGCCCCTTATTTGATTTACAATAAACAATCTTTTTAAATAACTATCGAAAATTAAATAAAAGGTTTTGATTTTTATAAAAAACATAAAAACAAAACAGATATTAACAATCATATGAAATAAATTCAGCTGTAAATCAGTAAGAGGCCGTCTGAAAATGATTTTCAGACGGCCTCTTCGGCTTTTAAATTAACTTATCCCTCACACCGGATTCATGCTTCATCTACAAGCATGCTAAAAATCCCGTAACACTACTTATCTGGGCAAGCGGTAATGCCCTGTAATTTTGTAGCGGTAAAGAATATCCTCTTCTCTCGTGCCGCGGCCGATGTTGTGGATAATCAGCGGGGTGCCGCGTATACTTCTGTCAGACACAATACCGATGTGCGTTAAGCCTTTGCCTAAGTCCCAAGTTACCACATCGCCCGCCTGATAAGCGCCGGCACGGACGCGGTAGCCTTTGCGGTCAAAATAAGTGGCGATATTCGGCACGCGGCGGTGGTCGATGTTGCGGTCGGTTGCGGTCAGCCCCCATTTTTTCGGATATACGGAAAAGTTTTTCGACATATCCTCATGAATCATCTGCTGCAAATCCCATCCCTGCTTGCGCAAAGCACGGATTACCACATCCGTACACACGCCTTTATGCAGCGGCACATCGCCCATCGGATAGTTGAGCCGCGTGTAGGCGGGATCGTAAGATACTGTTCTACCGATTTGCCAACGTGCATCCTGCACCAATTTCTGCGGCGACAGCGCCCAAGCAGGCAATGTATGGAAACCGACTGCCAAAGCAGCAAACATAGCGGGGCTGAAAAATTTCATGTGACACTCCAAATCTTCACAAAACCCGCATATCATAATCAAGCTTTATGTATTCAGACGGCATCACAAAGTTAAGTTGTATAAATATTGCCCTACCGCGGTAACTGTTTCAGGCCGTCTGAAAATCGTTACCCACCCACCGAACGATTCAGCCAAACAAGGAGCATCTTATGTACCCGATTCAAGAGCCTTATAAAAGCGGCCTGTTGAAAGTATCCGCCATCCATCAAATCTATTGGGAAGAATCCGGCAATCCGCACGGCATTCCGGTGATTTTTCTGCACGGCGGGCCGGGGGCGGGCGCGTCGCCGAAAGCGCGCGGCTTTTTCAACCCCGACAAATACCGCGTGGTGATTATCGACCAGCGCGGCTGCGGGCGTTCGCTGCCGTATGCCGAAACCGATGAAAACACCACTTGGGATTTGGTGGCCGACATCGAAAAAGTGCGCGAAATGCTCGGCATACACAGTTGGCTGGTATTCGGCGGCTCTTGGGGCAGCACGCTTTCGCTGGCTTACGCGCAAACCCATCCGAACCGTGTGCGCGGCTTGATTTTGCGCGGCATATTCTTGGGGCGGCAGAGTGAAATCGACTGGCTGAACGAGCAAGGCGGCGCGGAACACATTTATCCCCAACAGTGGCAGCATTACCTCGCCCCCGTGGTCGAAGAAAAGCGCGGCGCAATCGTGCAGGCTTATCATGAAATGCTGTTCGGCCAAGACCGCGAACAGGCTTTGCGGGCGGCGAAAGCATGGGCGGAATGGGAAAGCTGGCTGGTGCAGTTCGACCCGAAACCGGTAGAAGAAGATGCGGAACAGGCGTTGGCGATTTCACGCATCGAAAACCATTATTTCGTCAACGGCTGCTGGCTGGAAAACGAAAAAGCGTTGCTGGCGAATATAGACAAAATCCGCCATATCCCCACCGTAATCGTGCAGGGGCGTTACGATATCTGCACACCGATGCAGAGCGCGTGGGAGCTGAAGCAGGCGTTTCCCGAGGCCGATTTGCGGATTGTGCAGGGCGGCCATGCCTCGTTTGAAGGCGAAGTGGCCAAAGGTTTGGTGCGGGCGGCGGACGAGTTTGCCGACAAATTGGCCGTCTGAAAAGAGCGGCCGTGTTTTTCAGACGGCCTCAAACCGCAGGCTTTCAGGCCGTCTGAAATCCCGTACAATACGCCGACCGTTTTTTAAAGGAATCCGCCTCGATGAATACCGTGAAAATCAAAAACACCGTGCTGGGCGCAGGCAGCCCGAAAATCTGCGTGCCGCTGGTGGCAAAAGATTCAGACGGCCTGCAAACCGCTTTGGCAGGCTTGCAGGGCTTGGCTTTTGATGTGGTGGAATTCCGTGCGGACTTTCTCGAACGCGCAGCCGACGGCGGCTATATCGTGGAACGCCTGCGCGAAGTGCGCGCCGCCCTGCCGGATACGCCGCTACTGTTTACCTTCCGCCGCGCCGAAGAAGGCGGCGAGTGCCCCGTGCCGCCGGAAGTTTATTTTTCTCTGGTTCAGACGGCCATACGCTTTGGCCTGACCGACATCATCGATATCGAGCTGTTTGCAGGCGAAGACAAAGTGAAAGAAACCGTAGCGCTGGCCAAAGCCAACGGCGTAGCGGCCTTGCTGTGCAACCACGATTTCGATAAAACGCCGCCGAAAGAAGAGATCATAGGCCGTCTGAAAACCATGCAGGATTGGGGCGCGGACATCTGCAAAATCGCCGTGATGCCGCAATCCGCCGCCGACGTGCTGGTATTGCTCGATGCCACGCAAACCATGTTCCACCAATATGCACGGCAGCCGCTGGTAACGATGGCGATGGGCAAACTGGGCGTGGTAAGCCGCTTGGCGGGCGAAACCTTCGGCTCGGCAATGACTTTCGGCTCGGCGGGAACCGCTTCCGCACCCGGGCAGATCGGTGCGAACGATTTACGCTTTATTTTGAATGTGTTGGCAGGCAAGTAATATCGGCAGGCCGTCTGAAAACGTATTTTCAGACGGCCTTATACTTTTCGATTATAAAGAATAGAAGCAAGCGTTCTTTGTATTGTGTTTTTGATTATCGTACAATGCGCGCTTCTTTATCGACGCTTTACTGGAGTGATTATGTTGAAAAAATTCGCACTCGGCGGCATGGCTGCTTTTGTGTTGGCCGCTTGCGGCAACGGCGGCGGTTCTTCTGCCGGAACGGCGTCCGCCCCGGCTTCTTCCGCTCCTGAAACCCAAGTTGCAGGTTCGCTGCTGGAGCGCATCAACAACAAAGGCACGATCACCGTAGGCACCGAAGGTACTTATGCTCCCTTCACTTATCATGACGAAAGCGGCAAATTGACCGGTTACGATGTGGAAGTTACCCGCGCCGTAGCTGAAAAATTGGGCGTTAAAGTGGATTTCAAAGAAACCCAATGGGACGCCATGCTGGCCGGTTTGAAAGCGGAACGTTTCGATATCGTGGCCAACCAAGTGAGCCTGACCACGCCCGAACGCCGCGCCACTTTCGACAAATCCGCCGAATACAGCTATTCCGGCCCGATGGCGGTTGACCGCAAAGACGACAACCGCATCAAAACGCTGGCGGACGTGAAAGGCTTGTCTGCCGCGCAAACCCTGAGCAGCAACTACGGCGAAATGGCGCAAAAAGCCGAAGCCAAAATCATTCCGGTCGACGGCATGGCTCAGGCTTTGGCGTTGGTACAGCAAAAACGTGCCGATTTCACGTTTAACGATTCCCTCGCCCTGCTCGACTATCTCAAGAAAAACCCGAACTCCGGCTTGAAAACCGCATGGACTGCGCCTGCGGAAGAAAAATTAGGTGCGGGATTTATTGTCAACAAAAACAACGATGAAGCCTTGGCAAAAATCAGCGGCGCGGTTGAAGAACTTCGTGCGGACGGCACGCTGAAAAAATTAGGCGAACAATTCTTTGGCGTAGATGTAAGTGTTAAGTGATCTTTTAAGTGCGTTGCCGTTTATGACCGAGGCCCGTGCGGCTTTGGTCATAAACGCATTTTGGCCGATGGTAAAAGCGGGATTCTTATATTCGATTCCGCTCGCCGTCGCTTCTTTTATTTTCGGCATTCTGATTGCGCTGGCCGTTGCGTTGGTGCGCGTGATCCCCGTATCGGGCGTATTGCACCGTGTGCTGCTGGGCTTGGTAAAGTTTTATGTTTCAGCCATCCGCGGCACGCCGATGCTGGTACAGTTGATGGTGGTGTTTTACGGCTTGCCCGCCATCGGCATCACGCTTGACCCGCTACCGACTGCGGTGATCGGCTTTTCGCTGAACATCGGTGCTTATGCTTCCGAAACCATACGCGCGGCGATTTTATCGGTGCCCAAAGGCCAATGGGAAGCGGGTTTTTCCATCGGCATGACTTATATGCAGACCTTCCGCCGCATCATCATGCCGCAAGCGTTCCGTGTTTCCGTACCGCCTTTGAGCAACACCTTTATCAGTCTGTTTAAAGAAACTTCGCTGGCTTCCGTCGTAACCATTACCGAGCTTTTCCGCGTGGCACAGCAGATTGCCAATGCCAGCTACGACTTTTTACCCGTGTATATCGAAGCCGGTTTGGTTTATTGGGTGTTCTGTTTCTTCCTGTTTATCGGACAGGCCAAGCTGGAAAAACGGCTTGACCGCTACGTTGCCAAGTGAGCATAAACCATGATTAAAATCCGTAATATCCATAAAGCTTTCGGCAACAATTCGATTTTGAACGGCATTGATTTGGACGTAGCCAAAGGCAGCGTAGTGGTGATTCTCGGCCCGTCGGGTTCGGGAAAAACAACCTTCCTGCGCTGCTTGAACGCCTTGGAAATGCCGCAACAAGGCAGCATCGAGTTTGACGGCGATAAACCGCTGCTCATTGATTTTGCCGCCCACCCTTCCAAAAAAGACATCCTTGCCCTTCGCCGCAAATCGGGGATGGTGTTTCAACAATACAATCTGTTCCCGCACAAAACCGCATTGGAAAACGTGATGGAAGGCCCCGTCGCCGTGCAAGGCGTTTCATCGGCCGATGCGCGGCAAAAAGCGCTGGCATTGTTAGGCAAAGTCGGCTTGGCCGATAAAGTGGATTTGTACCCATTCCAGCTTTCAGGCGGCCAACAGCAGCGCGTCGGCATCGCCCGCGCACTTGCCATCCAACCGGATTTGATGCTGTTCGACGAACCAACCTCCGCACTTGATCCCGAATTGGTGCAAGATGTATTGAACACCATGAAAGAGCTGGCTAAAGAAGGCTGGACAATGGTTGTGGTAACGCATGAAATCAAGTTCGCCATGGAAGTGGCCGATTTGGTGGTTGTGATGGACGGCGGTGTGATTGTCGAGCAAGGCGCGCCGGAAACTTTGTTTGAAAACCCTCAGCACGAGCGAACCAAACGCTTCCTACATCAAATCCGTAGAGACGAAAACGATTAACTGCCCGTTGAGAAGCAGTTGAGTATCGAAACCAACTGCTTATTCACGGCTTACTCAGGCATTCCATATTCAATCATGACAAAACAAACTGAGACCGTCTGAAAAATACAATTTCAGACGGCCTCATTTAAAAGTGCTCAAACTCAACCTTATATCAAGCTGAAAAACAGCTTGTTCCGACAAATAAAAAGCCGTAGAGTCAATACTACGGCTTTCATTATTCATCACATTCAATTAATCCGCATGAAGCAGTATAAATCCCTGCTACACCCTCACCACGCGGCGGACGTCGGTAATCGCATGCAAGGCGCGGATGATTTCATTAAGTTGGTCGATGCCGCTAACCTTAATGAAGAATTTAAACTCGATAAACCCTTCTGTCCCCGGCTGTTTTTGAGGCGTTTCCACCGACTCGATATCCGCACCGGCAGACGAAATGGCTTGAGCCATCAAGGCCAACAAACCGCGGGTATCGCGCGCGCCCACGATCAGCGTCGTACGGAAAGTCTGATCGGGAATACTCTCCCAGTCGGCATCGAGCTGCTGTTCGGGATCAACTTTCAACACATTCGGACAAGTGTCGCGGTGGATAACCAAACCTTGATCTTTGATTAAAACCGCGCGGACAGCATCGCCGGGCAACGGTTGGCAACATTGCGCGAGATGTACCCTTCCTGTTTCGCTGCCGTTGATTTTAATCGGGCTTAAGCGCACTTCTCCGCCGAAGTGTTCACCGGCCAAATCGGCAATGTGCATGGCCACGGTAATCGGCAGAGTATGCCCCATACCCACGCTGTACAACACGTCTTCAAAAGTGGTTTGTTTATGGTTGAGATCGGAAAGGTATTTTTCTTTGAGGCCGTCTGAAAGCAATACGTTTTGCGGCAACAAGCTGGATAAAGCTTTTTGCAGCAGGCTTTCGCCCAAGGTAACCGCATCTTGGCGGTTCATGTTTTTGATGTAATTGCGGATGGCGCTGCGCGCACGGCTTGAAACGGCAAAATTCAACCATGCCGGATTGGGCTTGGCTTGTTCGGAAGTAATTACTTCCACAGAATCGCCGGTTTTCAATTTGGTACGCAGCGGCATCATGGTATTGTTAACGCGTGCGGCAACAGTATGATGGCCTACATCGGTATGCACGGCATAAGCAAAGTCGATAGGCGTGGCACCTTTCGGCAAGGTAAGGATTTTGCCTTTCGGCGTGAGGATATAAACCTCGTTGGGGAATAAATCGACTTTAACAGCCTCAAGAAATTCGATGGCATTGGAACTGCCTGCCTGCAAATCCAAAATGTTTTTCAACCAGCGATTGGTGTGGAGGGTCGCCTGATCGACTGTGCTTTCGCCTGATTTGTAAATCCAATGTCCGGCCACGCCGCCTTCTGCCACAGCATCCATTTCGTGAGTGCGTATCTGCACTTCTATCGGCAAACCGTAAGGGCCCACCAATGTGGTGTGCAGGCTTTGATAGCCGTTGCTTTTGGGAATGGCGATATAGTCTTTAAACCGCCCCGGCTTGGGCTGATAGAGGCTGTGCAAAGCACCCAGCGCGGCATAGCAAGCCGGAATACTGTTGACGATAACGCGAAATCCGTAAATATCCATCACATCGGCAAAACGCAGATTTTTCGCCTGCATTTTCTGATGAATGCTGTACAGGTTTTTCTCACGGCCTTTGATTTTGGCTTCGATATTGGCATCGACCAAGCGCATACTGAACGCGCGCAACACTTTGCCGACCACATCGCGCCGGTTTCTCCTGCTTGCTTTCATGGCTTTTTGCAGGGTTTCATAACGGCGCGGATGAAGGTTTTGGAATGATAAGTCCTGAAGCTCTTGATAGGCGTTGTTTAAACCGATGCGGTTGGCTATTTGTGCGTAGATTTCAAGTGTTTCCTGAGCAATCCGGCGGCGTTTTTCAGGGCGCATCGAGCCTAATGTACGCATATTGTGCAGGCGGTCTGCCAATTTGACGACAATCACGCGCACATCTTTGGTCATGGCGAGAATCAGTTTGCGGAAGCTTTCCGCCTGATGCTCGGCTTGGCTGTTGTATTCAAGTTTTTCCAACTTGGAGAGGCCGTCTACCATTTCGGCAATGGTGTTGCCAAATTCGGCAGCCATTTCGACTTTGGATACACCGGTGTCTTCCAACACATCGTGCATCACCCCCGCGCACAAACCCTGTATATCCATGTGCCAAATTGCCAGCTGGGTCGCCACGGCAATCGGATGGGTAATATAAGGTTCGCCACTTTTGCGGGTTTGTCCGTCATGGGCATGAAAGGCGTAAGCACAGGCTTTTTCAAGCTGCTGCTGCTCTTGCTCGTTGAGATACGAAGCGGTGCGAAACAATAAATCGCGCGCTTCTGCCGTTAACGGATCATAAGGAGCGGTAGGTAGAGGCTGTTGCATTCAGACGGCCTTTTGTTTTTTACTTTTATTTGTTGCGCTTGAGCAGTTCCACACCGATTTCGCCGGCAGCAATTTCGCGCAAAGCGGTAACGGTGGGTTTGTTGTTGCGGATATCGTCAACCAAAGGGGCGTTGCCGTTTTCAAGCTGGCGCGCACGACGGGCGGCAGTCAGGGTCAAATCGAAGTGGTTTGGGATTTTAGTGATGCAGTCTTCTACGGTAATACGTGCCATTCTAAATGGTTCCTTTTAGAAACGGATTTAAAAATAATAATGTTGTATTGTCGCTGTTTTTTAAGAATTTTCCAACAGATTTTCAATAAATAAGTGTTGGCAGGATTGTTTCAAACGGTGTGCTCTGATAATCGACAGCAAATCGGCTTCGGCCTCAACCAAATCGTTATTTACCACTACATAATCAAACATATACGCTTGCTCGATTTCTTTGCGTGCCTTGCCTAAGCGGTGTGCAATCACTTCCGGGCTGTCTGTTCCCCGACCGACCAAACGCTGTGCCAACACTTGAAATGAAGGTGGAAGGATGAAAATACTGCACGCGCCCGGCCAAGCTCTACGCACTTGTTCGGCGCCCTGAATGTCGATTTCCAAAATCACATCGTAGCCTTGCTCGCGCAAGATATTCACGCCTTCTACACTGGTGCCGTAATAATTGTCGAATACTTTTGCATATTCGAGAAATGCGCTCTCGCTGATTAATGTTTCGAATTTAGGCACATCCACAAAATAATAGTGCTTGCCGTGCTCTTCGCCTTCGCGCGGTTGGCGGGTCGTGTGGGAAATGGAAACTTTAATGTCGTCGTGATGATTGATTATACGCGAAACCAAAGTGGTTTTTCCCGTGCCGGATGCGGCGGAAATGATAAAAATATTGCCTTTGGAAGATGAGCGCATGGTCGTTCCGAAAATGAAAAATTTAAGTGGTTATTATGCCATACCGCCCAAAGGCTTTGCAAAACCGCCTGTCTATTGCACTCGCACTTTAAAATCAAAGCCTAGCAACAAACAAAAGCGACTTTTTGTTAAAATAGCTCGTTTTGTTTTGAACTATTGATACAGATTTGATATTTACGGGTAATGTTATGTTGATTCATCCTGATGTGATGGGCGTAGAAGCGCTTGCTGCGAAAATCCGCAAAATACCGGATTGGCCTAAAAAAGGCATTTTATTTCACGATATTACACCTGTACTCCAAAGCCCCGAATATTTCCGCTTATTGGTGGATTTGCTGGTTTACCGCTATATGGGTCAAAAAATCGACGTAGTGGCAGGTTTGGATGCACGCGGTTTCATTATCGGAGCCGCATTGGCTTACCAATTGAATGTGGGTTTTGTGCCTATCCGTAAAAAAGGCAAACTGCCGTTTGAAACCGTATCTCAAAGCTATGCCCTCGAATACGGCGAAGCTACGGTGGAAATCCATACCGATGCAGTCCGCCCCGGCGCCCGCGTGTTGCTGGTGGATGATTTAGTCGCCACCGGCGGAACCATGCAGGCAGGTATTGATTTGATTCGTCAGCTCGGCGGCACCATTGTAGAAGCAGCGGCCATTCTGGAGTTTACAGACTTACCCGGCGGCAAAAACATCCGCGAGCGTGGCGTGTCACTATTCACACTCTATCAAAATGAAGGTTCTATGCCTTGATTGTTTACCGATTGCTTGATGCCGTCTGAAAAATATGTTTTCAGACGGCCTCAAGCTATTGTCGGCTATTCGGTAATCTTCCTGATGCCCAATATGAAGCGGCAATGGTTTCATCCGAAAATATGCTATAATTTCGCGCTTTAAATATTTCATTTTGCAAAAGGTTTACATCAATGATTTCTACCAACGGCATAACCATGCAGTTCGGCGCGAAGCCGCTGTTTGAAAACGTGTCTGTCAAATTCGGCGAAGGCAACCGCTACGGGCTGATTGGTGCCAACGGTTCAGGTAAATCCACCTTCATGAAAATCCTCGGTGGCGATTTGGAGCCGACCAGCGGTGAAGTAGCCATCGAAAACGGTGTGCGTTTGGGTAAATTGCGCCAAGACCAATTCGCTTACGAAGACATGCGCGTGTTGCATGTGGTGATGATGGGGCACACCGAAATGTGGGCGGCGATGACCGAGCGTGATGCCATTTACGCCAATTTGGAAGCCACTGAAGACGATTACATGCATGCTGCCGAATTGGAAGCCAAGTTTGCCGAATACGACGGTTACACCGCCGAAGCGCGCGCGGCCGAACTGTTGAGCGGCGTGGGTATCGAAGAATCATTGCACAACGCCCAAATGAGCGAAGTGGCTCCCGGCTTCAAACTGCGCGTATTGCTGGCACAAGCCTTATTTTCCAAGCCCGACGTATTGCTGCTCGACGAGCCGACCAATAACTTGGACATCAACACCATCCGTTGGCTCGAAGGTGTGTTGAACGAATACGATTCGACCATGATCATCATTTCGCACGACCGCCATTTTTTGAATGAAGTCTGCACGCATATGGCCGATGTTGATTACAACAGCATCACCATCTATCCTGGCAACTACGATGATTACATGCTGGCTTCCGCACAATCCCGCGAGCGCGCCATGCGCGACAACGCCAAAGCCAAAGAAAAACTGCAGGAACTGCAAGAATTCGTAGCACGCTTCTCGGCCAACAAATCCAAAGCCCGTCAAGCGACCAGCCGTCTGAAACAGGCCGATAAAATCAAAGCCGAAATGGTGGAGGTTAAACCGTCTACCCGTCAAAACCCTTATATCCGCTTTGAAACCGACGAAAAAGCCAAGCTGCACCGCCAAGCCGTTGAAGTGGGGGGCTTGAGCAAACGCTTTGAAAACCAATTGTTTAAAAACCTGAGCTTTATTTTGGACGCCGGAGAACGTTTGGCGATTATCGGCCCCAACGGTGCCGGTAAATCCACTTTGCTGAAATTGTTGGCCGGCGCATTCAATCCCGAATACGGCGAAGGTGTCCAACCCGATTCAGGCACCATCAAATGGGCGGAAAAAGCCAATGTCGGCTACTATCCGCAAGACCACGAAAACGACTTCGATGTTGACATGAACCTCACCGAATGGATGCGCCAATGGGGCCAGGAAGGCGACGATGAACAGGTTATCCGCGGCACACTCGGCCGCTTGCTGTTCGGCAGCAACGACGTAGTTAAACAAGTGCAGGTGCTTTCCGGCGGAGAGAAAGGCCGCATGCTTTACGGCAAGCTGATTTTGCTGAAACCGAACGTGTTGATTATGGACGAACCGACCAACCACATGGATATGGAAAGTATCGAATCCTTAAACATGGCTTTGGAAAAATACAAAGGAACGCTGATTTTCGTATCGCACGACCGTCAGTTTGTGTCTTCGTTGGCCACCCAAATCATCGAACTGGACGGAAAAGGCGGTTACGAACACTATCTGGGTGATTACGAAAGCTATTTGGAGAAAAAAGGAGTGGTATAAGTTTTTATAAGTTTTCAGACGGCCTCTTACTTATGTAAGAGGCCGTCTGAAAACTTAAACTTCAATTGCTATCAATTCGTTCTTAATCGTATCTAAAACAGTAAAAATCGCTGAAGCTTATAATGGTCTAAAGCTTTCAGCGTTTTTTATTTGAAAGAAAACTTTTGCAAAAGCCTCAAGCTGTGTTCGAATTCAGGAGCAGAAAGGCTGTGTCATTAGCCGAGTAAAATGGCTTTGAAGATAGATAGCAGGGGATAGGCTGGCTGGCTGCGGTGGTCTCGAAGGTAGCGGGTTCTTTAATGGTTCAGGTAATGCCCAATCGGTTGCCAATCAATCACCTGCTCCCACCCAAACGAAACGGCCGGACACTCCCGCATCCGGCCGCTCTCTATACTATGTCCACTGCCAACCAAACAGCACCAATCTACCAATTCAGCCGATAGCAAACCTAGGCTCTATCAGCGCTTCTCTTTAGCCTTCTCCTTCAGCGCCGGCACCGCCGCTTTGGCCGGCTTCTTACCGCCACCAACCGTCGCCTCATCGCGCAGCTTGGCTAAAATACCCTCGCCGATACCCTTCACATTCTTCAAATCGTCAACACTCTTAAACTGACCGTTGTGCTGACGGTACTCCACAATCGCCGCCGCCTTCGACGGACCGATACCCGGCAGCGCCTTCAATTCCTCCGCCGTCGCCGTATTGATATTCACCGCCGCCAGCGATACCGCCGACCACAACAGAGCCAGCGCACCCGCTAAATATTTCTTCATCTTCTAAATCCTTCTTGATGGTTTTCCGTAACGTGTCATACCTGCGGCCTCTACCAACAGGCAATATACCTCACACTGCCCGCACAGGCAGTCCGAACCATCATAAACAGATTCCCAACACCCTTCAAATACTTTTAACTATAGTTACTATATACATAGAGAACATTGTCTCTCCCCAACAACAAGCTCGTCTTTCCATTACAGCTCTGCTCTCTTTGCTCCGCTACAACCAACCTTCTTCTGTATCCATTCTGCACAAACCTACCGGCAAACCAACCTTCTGAAACACCCATATTCAACTGTCTTGGCAAATCAAAATACTAAAACCCCCGATACGCAAGTATCGGGGGTTCGAAATAAGTGTCTGGCAGTGACCTACTTTCACATGGGTATCCACACTATCATCGGCGCTGAGTCGTTTCACGGTCCTGTTCGGGATGGGAAGGCGTGGGACCAACTCGCTATGGCCGCCAGACGTAAACTGTACAAATCGGTAAGCCGTTATGGAAGCTCGCTTCCACTTATTTATTCTTTAATCAACGGTGATGTGTATCAGCCTCACAAGACTGATGTAAGCTTATTCAAAGAAACTATCCAAAGTCCTTCAAATGATAGAGTCAAGCCTCACGAGCAATTAGTATCGGTTAGCTCCACGCATTGCTGCGCTTCCACACCCGACCTATCAACGTCCTGGTCTCGAACGACTCTTTAGTGCGGTTAAACCGCAAGGGAAGTCTCATCTTCAGGCGAGTTTCGCGCTTAGATGCTTTCAGCGCTTATCTCTTCCGAACTTAGCTACCCGGCGATGCGACTGGCGTCACAACCGGTACACCAGAGGTTCGTCCACTCCGGTCCTCTCGTACTAGGAGCAGCCCCCGTCAAACTTCCAACGCCCACTGCAGATAGGGACCAAACTGTCTCACGACGTTTTAAACCCAGCTCACGTACCACTTTAAATGGCGAACAGCCATACCCTTGGGACCGACTACAGCCCCAGGATGTGATGAGCCGACATCGAGGTGCCAAACTCCGCCGTCGATATGAACTCTTGGGCGGAATCAGCCTGTTATCCCCGGAGTACCTTTTATCCGTTGAGCGATGGCCCTTCCATACAGAACCACCGGATCACTATGTCCTGCTTTCGCACCTGCTCGACTTGTCGGTCTCGCAGTTAAGCTACCTTTTGCCATTGCACTATCAGTCCGATTTCCGACCGGACCTAGGTAACCTTCGAACTCCTCCGTTACTCTTTGGGAGGAGACCGCCCCAGTCAAACTGCCTACCATGCACGGTCCCCGATCCGGATCACGGACCTGGGTTAGAACCTCAAAGCCACCAGGGTGGTATTTCAAGGACGGCTCCACAGAAACTGGCGTCTCTGCTTCTAAGCCTCCCACCTATCCTACACAAGTGACTTCAAAGTCCAATGCAAAGCTACAGTAAAGGTTCACGGGGTCTTTCCGTCTAGCAGCGGGGAGATTGCATCTTCACAACCATTTCAACTTCGCTGAGTCTCGGGAGGAGACAGTGTGGCCATCGTTACGCCATTCGTGCGGGTCGGAACTTACCCGACAAGGAATTTCGCTACCTTAGGACCGTTATAGTTACGGCCGCCGTTTACTGGGGCTTCGATCCGATGCTTGCACATCTTCAATTAACCTTCCAGCACCGGGCAGGCGTCACACCCTATACGTCCACTTTCGTGTTAGCAGAGTGCTGTGTTTTTAATAAACAGTCGCAGCCACCGATTCTCTGCGACCCTCCAATGCTTACAGAGCAAGTCTTTCACATCAAAGGGCATACCTTCTCCCGAAGTTACGGTATCAATTTGCCGAGTTCCTTCTCCCGAGTTCTCTCAAGCGCCTTAGAATTCTCATCCTGCCCACCTGTGTCGGTTTGCGGTACGGTTCAATTCAAACTGAAGCTTAGTGGCTTTTCCTGGAAGCGTGGTATCGGTTACTTCATGTCCGTAGACACTCGTCATCACTTCTCGGTGTTTAAAAGACCCGGATTTGCCTAAGTCTTCCACCTACCGGCTTAAACAAGCTATTCCAACAGCTTGCTAACCTAACCTTCTCCGTCCCCACATCGCATTTGAATCAAGTACGGGAATATTAACCCGTTTCCCATCGACTACGCATTTCTGCCTCGCCTTAGGGGCCGACTCACCCTACGCCGATGAACGTTGCGTAGGAAACCTTGGGCTTTCGGCGAGCGGGCTTTTCACCCGCTTTATCGCTACTCATGTCAACATTCGCACTTCTGATACCTCCAGCAACCTTCTCAAGTCACCTTCATCGGCCTACAGAACGCTCCCCTACCATGCACTAGGTGCATCCGCAGCTTCGGTTACAGATTTGAGCCCCGTTACATCTTCCGCGCAGGACGACTCGACCAGTGAGCTATTACGCTTTCTTTAAATGATGGCTGCTTCTAAGCCAACATCCTGGCTGTCTGGGCCTTCCCACTTCGTTTACCACTTAATCTGTCATTTGGGACCTTAGCTGGCGGTCTGGGTTGTTTCCCTCTCGACAACGGACGTTAGCACCCGCTGTCTGTCTCCCATGATTGCACTTTCCGGTATTCTTAGTTTGCCATGGGTTGGTAAGTCGCAATGACCCCCTAGCCATAACAGTGCTTTACCCCCGGAAGTGATACATGAGGCACTACCTAAATAGTTTTCGGGGAGAACCAGCTATCTCCGAGTTTGTTTAGCCTTTCACCCCTATCCACAGCTCATCCCCGCATTTTGCAACATGCGTGGGTTCGGACCTCCAGTACCTGTTACGGCACCTTCATCCTGGCCATGGATAGATCACTCGGTTTCGGGTCTACACCCAGCAACTCATCGCCCTATTAAGACTCGGTTTCCCTACGCCTCCCCTATCCGGTTAAGCTCGCTACTGAATGTAAGTCGTTGACCCATTATACAAAAGGTACGCAGTCACCCAATTAATAGGCTTCCACTGTTTGTATGCATCAGGTTTCAGGTTCTATTTCACTCCCCTCCCGGGGTTCTTTTCGCCTTTCCCTCACGGTACTGGTTCACTATCGGTCGATGATGAGTATTTAGCCTTGGAGGATGGTCCCCCCATATTCAGACAGGATTCCACGTGTCCCGCCCTACTTGTCGTATACCTAGTACCACTGATGAAATTTCGAATACGGGGCTATCACCCACTATGGCCAAGCTTCCCAGCTTGTTCTTCTATCTCAACAGCTATCATATACAGGCTCCTCCGCGTTCGCTCGCCACTACTTACGGAATCTCGGTTGATTTCTTTTCCTCCGGGTACTTAGATGGTTCAGTTCTCCGGGTTCGCTTCGCTTATCCTATGTATTCAGATAAGGATACCGTACAAAATACGGTGGGTTTCCCCATTCGGACATCACCGGATCATAGCTTTATTGCCAGCTCCCCGATGCTTTTCGCAGGCTTACACGTCCTTCGTCGCCTATCATCGCCAAGGCATCCACCTGATGCACTTATTCACTTGACTCTATCATTTCAAGAACCTCTCTGACTTCGTTGTTTCGGCGTTGACTACCTACCCAACTTGAAGTCTTTACTCTGACAAAGCTTACTGCTTGTTGTGTACCGAACTGTGCCTTTTGTGTTTCACAGTTCAGTCGATACAATCATCACCCAAATACTGCGGCTTACCTGTTACAGTAAGCCAACATTGTCTTTGTTTGTTGATTTCGGCTTTCCAATTTGTTAAAGATCAATGCGTTTTACATGAAACAAACTTTTGTCTCAAACTTCGCAAATTAAAATGAGCTGCGCATTGTAGCAGCTAACTTTAATTTGTAAAGTCTTTAAATGTTTGGTGGAGGCAAACGGGATCGAACCGATGACCCCCTGCTTGCAAAGCAGGTGCTCTACCAACTGAGCTATGCCCCCATACTCTTACTCAAGTATCGATACTGCTTACTCTTGCTTTGAGAATGTCTGGTGGGTCTGGGAGGACTTGAACCTCCGACCCCACGCTTATCAAGCGTGTGCTCTAACCAGCTGAGCTACAAACCCAAGGTCTCTTTGCTTTCCAATATGCCAACAACCATCCTTCTTAATCCGAATAACCTTTTCGGTCATGCTCGGCTTAAAAGTAATTCATGCAGCACATCTTCAAGCTTAAACGCATCTTTAATATCACAGTTTACCGATAAGTGTGAGTGCCTCTCAGCCTCTTTTCTCTAGAAAGGAGGTGATCCAGCCGCAGGTTCCCCTACGGCTACCTTGTTACGACTTCACCCCAGTCATGAAGCATACCGTGGTAAGCGGGCTCCTTGCGGTTACCCTACCTACTTCTGGTATCCCCCACTCCCATGGTGTGACGGGCGGTGTGTACAAGACCCGGGAACGTATTCACCGCAGTATGCTGACCTGCGATTACTAGCGATTCCGACTTCATGCACTCGAGTTGCAGAGTGCAATCCGGACTACGATCGGTTTTGTGGGATTGGCTCCACCTCGCGGCTTGGCTACCCTCTGTACCGACCATTGTATGACGTGTGAAGCCCTGGTCATAAGGGCCATGAGGACTTGACGTCATCCCCACCTTCCTCCGGCTTGTCACCGGCAGTCTCATTAGAGTGCCCAACCAAATGATGGCAACTAATGACAAGGGTTGCGCTCGTTGCGGGACTTAACCCAACATCTCACGACACGAGCTGACGACAGCCATGCAGCACCTGTGTTACGGCTCCCGAAGGCACTCCTCCGTCTCTGGAGGATTCCGTACATGTCAAGACCAGGTAAGGTTCTTCGCGTTGCATCGAATTAATCCACATCATCCACCGCTTGTGCGGGTCCCCGTCAATTCCTTTGAGTTTTAATCTTGCGACCGTACTCCCCAGGCGGTCAATTTCACGCGTTAGCTACGCTACTAAGCAATCAAGTTGCCCAACAGCTAATTGACATCGTTTAGGGCGTGGACTACCAGGGTATCTAATCCTGTTTGCTACCCACGCTTTCGGGCATGAACGTCAGTATTATCCCAGGGGGCTGCCTTCGCCATCGGTATTCCTCCACATCTCTACGCATTTCACTGCTACACGTGGAATTCTACCCCCCTCTGACATACTCTAGTCACCCAGTTTCAAACGCAGTTCCCAGGTTGAGCCCGGGGATTTCACATCTGACTTAAGTAACCGTCTGCGCCCGCTTTACGCCCAGTAATTCCGATTAACGCTCGCACCCTACGTATTACCGCGGCTGCTGGCACGTAGTTAGCCGGTGCTTATTCTTCAGGTACCGTCATCAGTCATGGGTATTAACCACAACCTTTTCTTCCCTGACAAAAGTCCTTTACAACCCGAAGGCCTTCTTCAGACACGCGGCATGGCTGGATCAGGCTTGCGCCCATTGTCCAAAATTCCCCACTGCTGCCTCCCGTAGGAGTCTGGGCCGTGTCTCAGTCCCAGTGTGGCGGATCATCCTCTCAGACCCGCTACTGATCGTCGCCTTGGTAGGCCTTTACCCCACCAACCAGCTAATCAGACATCGGCCGCTCGAATAGCGCAAGGTCCGAAGAGCCCCTGCTTTCCTTCTCAAAGCGTATGCGGTATTAGCCATCCTTTCGGACAGTTATCCCCCACTACTCGGTACGTTCCGATGCATTACTCACCCGTTCGCCACTCGCCACCCAAGAAGCAAGCTTCTCTGTGCTGCCGTCCGACTTGCATGTGTAAAGCATGCCGCCAGCGTTCAATCTGAGCCAGGATCAAACTCTTATGTTCAATCTCTAACTTTTTAACTTCTGGTCTGCTTCAAAGTAACTGACAGACAATGTATAATCTTGTCTCTCTGTTTTTGTCGCAGTGTGAGGCCTAAAGACACTCACACTTATCGGTAATCTGTGTTGTTAAAGAACGGTTGCTGCTGTGTCAGCAGCGAAGAAACCGAACTATACACACCCGCCCGCACCCCGTCAATAACCACAACGCAAAAAATTACAACGGAAATCACATATCGCTGTTTATTATGGGAATTATTTTTTAAAAAATTTTTATTCAAACGCTTCAAAAAACAATTTTCATCTTCATTCAAATATCCAACCACTTCATATCAAACTTGATTACTTAACTGATGAAGTATATGGTTCGATAAATGTACCAGCATCTAAAAATAATTTTGCATTTTATTTATTAACATTCCAAATAAAATGCAGCAAACAACCAAACGTAAGGTGTTTTATATATGAATTTTCCAAACAGATTTACTCCTTCTATAAGAATGCGTCGCATGCGTAAAGATGAGTTTTCCCGTAAATTAATGAGAGAACATAGCCTGACGACCGACGATTTAATCTACCCCGTCTTCATTTTAGAGGGGCAAAATCAAGAAGAAGCTGTTACATCCATGCCGGGCGTAACAAGACAAAGCTTGGACAAACTTTTATATACAGCCGAAGAAGCTGTTTCACTCGGCATTCCAATGCTGGCTTTATTTCCTGTTGTAACCAAAAACAAAACAGAAACTGCCGAGGAAGCTTACAATCCTGAAGGGCTTGTTCCAACAGCCGTCAGAAAACTTCGCGAGACATTTCCCGATTTAGGCATCATGACGGATGTTGCGCTTGATCCTTATACCATTCACGGTCAGGACGGCTTAATCGATAAAAATGGTTATGTGCTTAATGACGAAACCATTGAAGTGCTTATCAAACAAGCACTTTGCCACGCCGAAGCAGGTGCGCAAGTAGTCGCCCCCTCAGATATGATGGATGGGCGCATTGGCGCTATTCGAGAAGCATTGGAGGACTCCGGCCATATACACACCCGTATTATGGCTTATTCTGCAAAGTACGCTTCTGCATTTTACGGGCCGTTCCGCGATGCTGTCGGTAGCTCTGCGAACTTAGGAAAAGCAGATAAATGTACCTACCAAATGGATCCGGCCAATTCCAATGAAGCGCTTCATGAAGTCTTTTTGGACATCCAAGAAGGTGCCGATATGGTTATGGTGAAGCCGGGTCTGCCATATTTAGATATTATCCGACGTGTTAAAGATGAATTTGGCGTACCTACTTATGCCTATCAAGTATCTGGAGAATACACCATGCTCCAGGCTGCCATTCAAAACGGTTGGCTCGACGGCAATAAAGTTATCTTAGAGAGCTTGCTGGCTTTCAAACGCGCCGGAGCAGACGGCATTTTGACTTATTATGCTATTGAAGCCGCCAAACAACTACGCTCCAAATAAAGCCAATACACAAAGGCCGTCTGAAAATATTTCAGACGGCCTCTAAAATTCAACAATGATTTAGCAGTGAATTACTTCACTTCACTGGCCATGCTCTCTTGCTGAACTTTCTCTACTCTCACAGCTTTGCTTTCAACTGCTTCCGCTTGGTTGGCTCGGGCAGCATTGGGCACAACAGTACCTTGCGCTTCCGCATTGGCCACAGCATCCGTACTAACCTGCTTTGCCTTTCCGCCAACCGAAACGATACCGCTTTGATCGTTTCCGCTAGGTGCAACTTGCTCGGCAACCATTTCAGAATCGCCTTGATTTCCCGACGGGAAAAATTGCCATACACCCACAGCCACAGCCAACACGCTTGCAGCTACGGCAAAACCGCCAAACATACAATTAGCCGCCTTGCGTTGCTGTTGGCTGTTTGCAGTTTGAGATTGTGTTCCTTGTTGTTTTGCAGCGGCAGAAGGTTTTTCCGCAACTTCAAAACTTTCCTCTTTGATGAATTGTATGTCTCTACCCATGCTTGACTGGGCACGTTGCATACAGTCGCGAATAATGTGATATTCACGCCATTTTTGCTGTGCTTCATCATCAGACAACAGTTTATCCAGCATTTCTTCTGACAAATTGTCATCATCCATGGCGGCAGAGACAAATTCATAGTCTTTATTTTGATTCATTTTATTTACCACCTTTGGTCTTCAGACGTATCCAACAACGGCCTCAAATCTTTAGCGATTACCTCGCGTGCTCTGAATATCCGCGAGCGAACAGTACCGATGGGACAGTCCATTATCTGAGCTATTTCCTCGTAAGACAAACCATCCATTTCCCGTAAAGAAATGGCTTTCCGTAAGTCGTCCGGCAACTTAGTGATTGCTGCTTCTACAGTTTCTAATATTTCCCGATTCATCATCTCTGCTTCCGGTGTGTGATCATCAGCGAGCTGATTGGCTAAATCGAGAACATCCCCTTCATCATTGGCAACATCCGTACTTACAAACGGCCGTTTTCCGGAAGTAGCCAAAAAGTTTTTAGCAGTATTAATGCCGATGCGGTAAAGCCACGTATAAAACGCACTTTCTCCGCGGAAATTCGGCAATGCCCGATAGGCTTTTATTAAGGCTTCTTGTGCAACGTCGTTGACTTCATGCTCATCTTTGATGAAACGGGAGAGCAATCTGGTCAAACGGCGCTGGTATTTAGACACCAGCAGCTCAAACGCTCTGTGTTCGCCTTTTTGCGCCCGCTCTACCAGTGCCTGATCGATTTTACGATCATTCATACTTAAAACCCTTACTATAATCGAACAACCAATACAGAAAAGGCAAAGCGTGCATTGCAGTACTGTGACACTTTACCTTTACTTTGGTTCCAAAATAAACTGATTAAATTTGCTAAAGACGACCATAGAGCCGTTGCGGCAGCCATAATGAACGTTTACCAGAATATTGGCAATAGCCACACACCTGTTTTGACTGTCGATAACAACCGGCCAATACCGACGTGCAAACGGGGGTATCTTGCGCTCTTGTAAAATTTTCCAAACATTTTTACGACCAACGGCAAGTTCAATAGCATCATCGGCATTTGCAGAACGAATAATGCACAAGCTATCCAACACTTCTTCACATAATCCAAACGAATGCCTATCAAGCGTAAAACTGTTTTTTTGAATAATATCTTTCAGACGGCTCTGCTGAATCCCACCGTTTTTCACCCAAGGGCAGGTATTTTCCCAGCCGTTTTTCTGGGCAAACAAACGCCCTCGGTAGGCATACATCTTCCCTTGCGGCAGAGACCATTCGGCAGTCGCGGCTTGTGCCAAAGTTCGCGCGAAATCTTCTACACTTTCTGCACGCGGAATACCCAAGCCGTTGGTTTTGGCGTGATGAAGCAGCTGCTGGTGACGCCGAAGTCGGCTCAATGATTTCCAACGCTCAATATCAAACCATCCGCTGCGGCAAATGTCCGCATAATCTTCCGCAATCACTTCATTCAACAGCGCCAATTCGCCTTGCAGCGATTTAATACTGCTGATGACGTGACTATCCAAATGCGGCACTCTCTCACGCCATAGCGGCAAAGCTTCGTTACGCAGCCAATTTCTCAAAAATGCCGGATTTTGGTTGCTGTCGTCTTCTATATACTCCAACCTGTTTTCAGCCGCATATTTTTCCAGTTCGATACGCGGAATATCGAGAAGCGGCCGCCAAATTTGTGCGGTTGCGTTCAACATACGCATACGCGGCATGGCAGACAAAGCCCTCAGACTGCCCCCCCTTAACGCGGCCAACATAAAGGTTTCAACCTGATCGTTTTGATGGTGCGCCAACGCGACTACTTGGCTGAGGCCTTCTGAAAACACACGATAGCGCTCTTTGCGTGCCTCTGCTTCAATGCCCAAACGGCTGTTGTGCTTTACATCGACATGTTCCACACGCAAAGGCACATTTAAAGCCATACAGTATTTGCGGCAAAAATCAGCCCACTCATCCGCCCGACTATTCAATCCGTGATGAACATGCACGGCTTTCAACACGATTCCGCGTTTCTCACGTAAGGCTGCCAACACATGAAGCAACACCACGGAATCTACGCCGCCGCTCAAGCCGACTTCTATTACCGTACCCGGTGCAATCGTTTCAGGCCATGACGAATCAACATGCAGCGCCAAACTGTTTGGCGCCACATGTTGATCAGATGAAAAACCATTGTTTGTCAAACTCATATCGGTTTTATTTTTCAGACGGCCTCTACACTAAGCCGCTGCTTTGACGGTTGCTTTATGTGAAAAGTCCAAATTGGACATATTGATGATTTCCTGTACGCCCCAACCGATACGGCGGGCGTAGTTGATATCGTTCATCAGAGAAGAAGTTTCCCAACCGCTGATTTGCTTGTTGCGCAGTTTAACCAACGCCCTGCCTCGGAAGGTTTCCAGCGAATCAACGTGTTTCGACAATAACGCCACCTGTTCCTGCCATTTTTCACTGTGCACGGGCAGCGCGGTAATCTGCCGGAACAACACCAAAGTCTTAAACAGATGCTTGCGCAAACGGATATAGTCGCGCGCAGCAGCCGAATCGGGCTCTTGCAGATAGCGTTGCAGATTTTTTTGCAGGTGCTTGCTCTCTTTAACGATTTCCACCATTTGAAACGCAGCCATATGCGCGGTAGTCAGCTCTTGGTTTTGATCGTCACCTTCGATATCGATTTTGCTGGTGAAATCCAAAAGCTCGCTGTAAAGCGGCTTGATTTGCGATTCGTAATAAGCCTGCGCATCCAAATGCAAAGGAGGCGGCGGAATGGGCAAATCCCGCTCGGTGTCCCACCCTTCTTCATACAGCTTGCTTACCGGCACAAACAAAACATGGCAAATCACTTCCAAGCTGACTGCATTCAGATGGCCTATTTCTTTAAATACTGCACGCAAAGCCGTATCACCCGACCTGAGCATATTAGAACCCAGATACAAAGCACGCACAGGTGTGCGGTTATCCTCCGGCAAAAAGTGCGTACTTTCGGTTTTTTCCGGCAACCATTTCATCAACTGGTCTGCCAAGCGGTTTTGCAGCTTCCAAAACACCGCCAAACCCAAGCCGTTAAACAGAGTATGAAACAGCGCCAATTGAAGCAGACTGCTCATGCCCGTCCAACCCGCCAACAGCGTTACCAGCTTGGTTAAGGGCAACCACAGCAACAACGACAACACCGCGGTTACCGAGTTAAACAGCAAATGCGCCAACGCGAGACGCTGCCCGCTGCGGTCGCTGCCAAGCATGCCCACAAAAGCGGTAGAAGCACTGCTGCCCACGTTCGAACCGATCGCAATGGCAAAACCTTGCTCCACACTAATCTGACCTGCCGACAATGCCGCCAAAGTTAAAATCAGCGTAGCATGGGAAGACTGCAACACAATCGTCAACAGCAAACCGATGGCGCTAAACACCGCAATTTCGGTCAAGCCGCCGGCTTTAATTGTCGATAAATCAACCTGTCCGCCCAAAGCGTGAAAACCGTCTTTAATGGCATCAATACCTAAAAAAATCAGCGCAATACCAACCAATACACGACCTATGGTTTTGGTTTTAGCATTCAAAAATCCGGCCAAAATGCCGAACACCAGCATGGGCACGGCCACCGGACTCAAACTGATACTCTGCCCCGCCAGCGCCAGCAACCAAATACCGCTGGTCGCGCCCAAGTTTGTGCCCAAAATAACGGCAATACCGCCAGCGAGCGTAATCAGCCCCGTACTCAAAAACGCAATAGTCAACAGAGACACCAGCGTGCTCGATTGCAGAATAAAAGTGGCTCCGACACCGAAACCCAAACCTTTTGCCGGAGTGGAGGTACTTTTCGCCATCAGCTTTTCCAGCGTACCTCCGGCGGCGTTGCGCAAGCCTTCTTCGATACACTGCATGCCGAAAAGAAACAAGGCCAAGCCGTAACACAACTTCAACCACGGGCCGCTGTACCAAAAGCTGTACCCCAAAACAAAAACCACTAAAGCGATCAGCACAGGCTTCCAAAGGTTTTGAACGTTTTTATTGGTTTTTATACTGCTTATATTCATGTCGTTTCCCTATTCTCTGTTTCTCCGTTTTATTCAAAATATTTTTGAAACCGTATAGCCCCGCCATTATAGTGACTATTTCAAACATACTGTGAACCATTCGTCAGATGGGCAAAAGGCCGTCTGAAAAATTTCAGACGGCCTCAGATTCCAAATCTGATCAGTTCATATTAGAACGCCACAAATTGGGTCGGATTCACAGGTTTACCGTTTTGGCGCACTTCGAAATGAAGCTTGGTGCGGTCGGCATCGCTGTTACCCATGCGGGCGATGGTTTGGCCGCGTTTTACGGTTTGGCCTTCTTTAACCAGAAGATTTTGGTTGTGTCCGTAAGCGGTCAGGAAAGTTTGGTTGTGTTGAACAATCACCAAATTACCGTAGCCGCGCAAGCCTGAACCGGCATAAACCACTTTACCGTCTGCCGCTGATACCACCGCTTGACCTGCTGTACCAGCAATATCCACGCCTTTGCTGTTGCCGCCGAATTGGGTGATGATGTTGCCGGTAGTCGGACGCTGCCAAGTTACGCCGGATACGGTGCGGACGCTGCCGGTAGAAACGCTGGGCGTTTTAGCCGGCTCGGAAATTTGCGGGCGTGAAGACGGAGTGCTGGTAGAAACCACGGGCGGAGGAGTTTGCGTTTTGGTTTGCGCGGTTGCCGCCGGAGCGGTGTAACCCGCGGGTTTAACACGCAAAACTTGGCCTACGCTGATGGTGTTATCTGCCAAATTGTTCCACGCACGCAGATTGTCTTGCGTGATGTTGTAACGTTTGGAAATATTGTAAACCGTGTCGCCGCGCACTACGGTATGCGTCGCGGCATTGATGTCAACGGGTGCATTGGAAGGTATGTAGGCACCGCCGCCGGAAGCCGGGGCTTGTGTGGCAGCAGGAGGAGTATAAGGAGCGGGAGCTGCGCCCGTTCCGGCCGCATTCGGATCATAAGGTGTTGCACCATAAGGATTAGTTTGTCCGGTTCCTGTCGAAGCGGAACCTGCCGAACCCGACACAACAGGCGCTGCGGGCTGTTGCAGCCAAGAACATGCGCCCAACATTAAAACCAAGGCTGCCGAGCCGGCACGGAATGCGGTTTTTTTCAACATATTTTCTACCTTCTGTTTGGATTTTTCATCGCGGCATATCATAAAACAAATTATGCCCTGCTCTCAAGTCTTTACGATTTAAGTGTCCATACCGCTGACCAGCGGTACGAAGTTGGCTTCCTGTACGCAGGTTTCGCGGTATCCTTGCGGTGTTTTCTCAATCAGCCACAAATATTGCACGCCGCCTTCGTCTAAAGGCAGCACCATGCGCCCGCCGATGGCAAGCTGCTGCAAAAGTGCGAGCGGGATTTCGGCGGGCGCAGCGGTTACCAAAATACCGTCAAACGGCGCCACTTCGGGCAAACCCAAGTAGCCGTCGCCGCACACCATACGCGCTTTCGCCAGCAAACCAGCGGCGCGCAAATGCTGTTTGGCGCGTTCATGCAGCGGGCGCAAACGCTCTACCGAATAAATTTCAGGCAAATCCAAGGCCAAAAGCACGGCCGTCTGATAACCGCAGCCGGTGCCGATTTCCAGCACCCGCCGCATATTTTGCGACGCGCCGCCCAGCAGCAGATCCGTCATTTTGGCCACAGTATAAGGCTGGGAGATGGTTTGCCCCAAGCCCAAGGGCAGCGACATTTCATCATAGGCCCGCGTTTGCAGGGCTTCTTCGACAAAAAGATGGCGCGGCACGCGGGTCATTGCTTGCAACACCCGTTCGCCGATGCCCATCCTCGCCAGCCGTTCGATCATGCGGCGGCGGCGGTTTTCAAAGCCTGTCCAGTTTCCCTGCATTACGGCATAACTCCCTGCCAAAATGCTGCTACTTCGTCCATTTTATGGTAATCGGTCAAATCGATCTGCAAGGGTGTTACCGTAATATAACCTGCCTCGCTCTCGGCAAAATCGGTGCCGCCGTTACGGTCGGAAATATCGCCTATCGGGCCGATCCAGTAAACCGCTTCGCCGCGCGGATTGTGCGCGGGCACGATGCTTTGCACATGATGCCGTTTGCCCAAACGGGTAATTTTACAGCCCTGAATATCTTCGGGCGCCACGGCGGGAATATTCACATTCCACAAAATCGGCTGCTTGGGCGGGTTTTTCAGCAAATGTTCCAACATAATCCAAGCGGCTTTTTCCGCTGTTTCCCAATAGCGGCCGGTGAAATCGTTTAAAGAAAAAGCAATCGCAGGAATGCCCAGCAGGTAAGCCTCGGTCGCCGCCGCAACGGTGCCTGAATATAAAGTATCGTCGCCCATGTTGGCGCCGTTGTTGATACCGGAAAGCACCAAATCAGGCTGAAACTCGGGCAACGCGTGTAAAGCCAGATGAATACAGTCTGTCGGCGTGCCGCTCACATAATAAAAGCCGTTATCGGCCTCACGGATGCGCAAAGGGCGGTCGAGTGTGAGCGAATTGCTGACGCCGCTGCGGTCGCGCTCCGGCGCCACCACGCGCACATTGGCAAACTCTGCGGCCACCCGCGCCAAAATCGCAATACCGGGCGAGAGGTAGCCGTCGTCGTTACAAATCAAAATATTCATGATTTCCCTTATTTTCAAACGGCCTTCATTCTACCGACTGCAACCATCAGTGTCTATTTAGTACCGCCGTACATGATCCCACAATCTATTTGGATATGCTTGCCGCCGGATTCCGTTTTATTCAAAGCCGGGGCCGTCTGAAAAAAACAGCCGCCCCTTTTCCCGGCTGCATATAGACCAAACCTTATGCAATAAGTTTTCAGACGGCCTCAAAATATAAAAGGCCGTCTGAAACAGGTATAATCCGACCAAACCGTTACAGACACAGAAACTGCCTACATGAATTACGAAATCATCATTATCGGCGGCGGATTGGTCGGCGCCGCCGCCGCAGTATCCCTCAAACAGCAAGGCCGTGACGTCGCCCTGCTCGAAATCCGTCCGCCGGAAACCGACTTCGCCAAACTCGAAAACGGCTGGGATGCCCGCATCTACGCCATCAGCCCCGCCAACCAAAAACTACTCCAATCGCTCAACGCTTGGCCGTCTGAAAACCGTATCCAGCCCGTTTCACGCATGGACGTGCGCGGCGACAACGGCGGCCGCATCGAGTTCAAAGCCGCCGACATCGACGCACCGCACCTCACCTGCATCGCCGAAAACCGCTGGCTGCTCGCCGGCCTGTGGCAGCAAATCCGCACCTTAGAAATACCCGTGATTACCGAAGCCGCCGAAAAGCTTGAAACCGATATTCAGACGGCCTCACTCACCCTCGCAAACGGCGAAACGCTCCAAGCCAAACTGATTATCGGCGCAGACGGCGCCAACTCATGGGTGCGCCGACAAGCAGGCATCACCGTTAAAGAAGACCCCTACCGCCAACACGGCGTAGTTGCCAACTTCCACACCGAACAAGACCACCACGGCACCGCCTTCCAATGGTTCAAAAACGGCGACGTCCTTGCCTACCTGCCGCTCCCCGACAAAAAAATCTCCATCGTCTGGAGCACACACGAGCCTGAAAAACTCACCGGCCTCAGCCCCGAAGACCTAGCCGCCGCCGTAACCGCGCAAGGCGAAAACGTACTCGGCCAACTCTCACCGCTCTCCCCCGCCTTCGCCTTCGATTTAATCCTGCGCCGCCCCGAATCCACCGTCGCCCAACGCGTCCTACTCATGGGCGACGCCGCGCACACCATCCATCCCCTCGCCGGGCAGGGCGTGAACCTCGGCTTCGGCGACGTGATTGAATTTGCCCGCCTCAGCCGCCACGCCCCCGATGTCGGCGCCTACCAACTATTGAAACAATACGCCCGCAACCGCCTGGAACCCGTCCGCACCATGCAGCTAGGCTGCGACGGCCTCTTCCACCTCTTTAACGAAAAACACCTCCCTGCCCTGCCCCGGCTGCGCAACACCGGCCTGAATTTGGTCAACGCCGTCCCCGCCGTCAAAAACCGCTTGATCAAACATGCGATGGGGCTGTGAATGAAAAGCCATCGACTTGTTAAGGCAGTAATTAATCAGGCCGTCTGAAAATGATTTTTCAGACGGCCTGTGGCTATATCAATAAAAAATAACCGGCTTATTCCCACTCAATCGTGGCAGGCGGTTTGCCGCTTACGTCGTACACCACGCGGTTGATGCCGCGTACTTCGTTGATGATGCGGTTGGACACTTTGCCGAGCAGCGAATAAGGCAGTTCGGCCCAATGTGCGGTCATGAAGTCGCTGGTTACGACGGCGCGCAGCGCAACCACATATTCGTAAGTGCGGCCGTCGCCCATCACGCCGACGGATTTTACCGGCAGGAACACGGCAAAGGCTTGACTGGTAAGATCGTACCATGAAGTGCCGTTTTCGTCGGTGGTGTTGCGCAGCTCTTGGATGAAAATATCGTCGGCACGGCGCAGGAGGTCGGCGTATTCTTTTTTCACTTCGCCGAGAATGCGCACGCCCAAGCCGGGGCCGGGGAAGGGGTGGCGGTACACCATTTCGCGCGGCAGGCCGAGGGCTACGCCGAGTTCGCGCACTTCGTCTTTAAACAGGTCGCGCAGCGGTTCGAGCAGCTTGAGGTTGAGGGTTTCAGGCAGGCCGCCTACGTTGTGGTGGCTCTTGATGGCATGGGCTTTTTTGGTTTTGGCACCGGCACTTTCGATCACGTCGGGGTAAATCGTGCCTTGTGCCAGCCATTTGGCGTTTTGGCGTTTGCCGGCTTCGGTTTGGAACACTTCTACGAATTCTGCGCCGATGATTTTGCGTTTTTGTTCGGGGTCGGTCACGCCGGCGAGTTTGCCCATGAAGTCGTCGGTGGCATCCACGTGAATCACGTTGACGCCCAAGTTGCGGGCAAACATGTCCATCACCATTTGGCCTTCGTTCAGGCGCAGGAGGCCGTGATCAACGAATACGCAGGTGAGTTGGTCGCCGATGGCGCGGTGGATCAACGCGGCGGCTACGGAAGAATCCACACCGCCGGACAAGCCGAGAATCACTTCGTCGCTACCCACTTGCTCACGGATTTTGGCCACGGCTTCGTCGATGTAGTTGGGCATGGTCCAGCTGGGTTGTGCGCGGCAGATGTTGAGCACGAAGCGGTTGAGCAAGGCACGGCCTTGTTTGGTGTGGGTCACTTCGGGGTGGAATTGGATGCCGTAGAATTGTTTTTCGGCGTGCTCCATCATGGCCACGGGGCAGCTCGGCGTATCGCCGATGATGCAGAAGCCTTCGGGCAGCTTGGATACTTTGTCGCCGTGACTCATCCATACGTCAAGTGTGTTGGGCTGGCCGTCTGAAAGGCCGCGGGTCAGTTCGCTGTCGATGGTTTTCACTTGGGCGTAACCGAATTCGCGTTGGTCGCCGGGCGACACTTCGCCGCCGAGATGGTGCGCCATAAACTGCATGCCGTAGCAGATGCCGAGCACGGGAATGCCTAAATCGAAAATGCCGGTGTCGGCCTGATAATCGGATTCGTAAACAGAATTGGGGCCGCCGGAAAGAATAATGCCTTTGGGCGCAAAGGCTTTGATGTCTTCCAAAGGCATATCGTATGAATGCAGTTCGCAGTAAACGTGGGCTTCGCGCACGCGGCGGGCGATGAGTTGGGTCACTTGCGAGCCGAAATCGAGAATGAGGATTTTGTCTTGGGTCATGGTGATTTCTTCGGGTTGGTTTTGCGGTTGCACAATGCAAAAAGGAGTACGGCAAATAAAGTTATCAGGCCGTCTGAAAAGGGCGTTATTGTACCATTTTTTCAGACGGCCTGAATTGTGTTTTGCTGCTTGGGCAACGGCTTAATGTTCGGGCAGCTTGGGATGTTTGTACGGCACGACGCTGCTGCGTGAAAGCAGCAACAAGCAGCCGAGAATCATCATACCCAAAGCAATCAGCGGCGAATAGCCGAGCAGATATTGGCCTTTGAGGTACACGGCGGCGCCGATGTAAACCAGCAGCGGGCCGGAGACGACAGACTGTTTGTTAATGCCGTCTATCAGCAAAACGGCGATACCGCCTATGGCCAAACCGGCGGCAATCAAGGTGGCGGTCGGCGGCAGAATGCCGGTGGTTTTGAGAAACCATACCGCGCCCGCAATAATCAGAAATAAAGGCAAAGCAAGTGAAGACTGGCGCATGTTTACGCTCCGAATGTGTTCAGACGGCCTGCATTATTGTGCTGTGCAGGCCGTCTGAAAAGGGGGTGTTGAGAATTATTGCGCTTTTTTACCCAGCAGGCGGGCGATAATGCCGTCGGTTTGTTGCTGCAAGTTGGGCGAGCGGCGGTATTCCGGCTCGTCGTTGACGTTATAGCCGAGATTGGCGACATGATAGTCGGGCGTGCGCAGAATCATGGCGATTTTTTTAATCATTTCAGGGCTGCCGGCGGAAATGTAGCGCAAGTTGTAGCGGCATTCCGGTTCGTAAAGACGTTGGCGATTGGCCGCCACATCTACGATTTCAGCCTCAATACCTTGATTTTGCAGCGAACGGGCAATCACTTGCTCCAAACCGTGCGGCGTGCGTTTGGGGTTCGGAATAATGCAGACACGCTGGATGGTTTTCAATTCGTCTGACCGATTTTCGGCAACCTTAACTTTAGTGGTGCCACATGCGCTCAGCCCCAAAGCCAGCAGAGTAAAAGCTAAAATTTTGTGTTTCATCGTATTTCCTTTGCAATGTAGATTAATTTTTCAGACGGCCTATGTAAAACAGTCAATCTGCGGGCGACCGTTAACCCGCGTTTTTCATCAAACGCTGTTTCTCGCGTTTCCAATCGGCTTCTTTCATGCTTTGGCGTTTGTCGTGCTGTTTCTTACCTTTCGCCAAGCCGATGTCCATTTTGATTTTACCGCGATGGTAGTGCATATTGAGCGGCACGATGGTGTAGCCCGCGCGTTCGGTTTTGCCGATGAGCTTGTTGATTTCGGATTGGTTCAACAGCAATTTACGCTGGCGAACAGGATCGGGTTTCACATGGGTAGATGCCGTAGGCAACGCCGTAATGTGGCAGCCCACCAGATAGAAAGCATCTTTTTTCCAATGGATATAGCTTTCTTTCAACTGCACACGGCCGGCGCGGATGGCTTTGACTTCCCAGCCTTCCAACACCAAACCGGCTTGGATTTGGTCTTCGATGAAATAGTCGTGAAACGCTTTTTTATTGTTGGCAATACTCATAATGTTTCAATCGGATAATGGTTCAGACGGTCTATTCTAGCAGAAGGCCGTCTGAAAAGAAGCAATGGTTGGCAACACAAAGCTGCTTAAAAAGCGTGTATGCAAGAAAAGCGCGGCACCGTTTCGCCTTCATGCTCCACGGTTTCGGCAAACATTTCCGCAGGCCGCACCCACAAACCGTAGCTGCCATACAAAGCGCGGTAAACCACCATCGGCTCTTCGGTTTCGGAATGCTGCGCCACGCCGATGACTTCATATAAATTGCCTTTGTAATGGCGGTAAATGCCGGATTGGATAGTCATACTCATGCTTGCCCGCCGGATAAAATAAGCTGTTGGTAATAACGCCCTATTTCGGCAATGGCTTTATGATTGCCGGGCTTGAGATCGGTTTTCCAATCGGCCAAGCGTATTAAAAGGGCATCTTCTTTTTCAGCCAAGGCGCAATCGGTCGATTGATGCTGCCGCAAATGGCTGATTAACGCTTCAATTTGCTGTAACGCAGCTTGGTATTGTTCAGAATTCGGCATAACAAAACATCCGAGATATACTTTAAAGCGAATCCGCTCGACACTTTTAAAATAGCCAAGCGTAAAATCAGGCAAAAAGAAATGGCAGGTTTTGCAACCCGCCATTAATTATCAATATTGCCAGCCGGGTTGCCCCGGCAATGCTTTATTAAGCAGCTTGGATATTAGCAGCTTGTTTGCCTTTAGGGCCGGTGGTAACGTCGAAAGAAACGCGCTGGCCTTCTTTCAGGGTTTTGAAACCTTCCATGTTGATCGCAGAGAAGTGAGCGAACAAATCTTCGCCACCTTCATCCGGAGTGATGAAACCAAAACCTTTAGCGTCGTTAAACCATTTAACAATACCGGTTGCCATTGAACTTCCTATACTAAAAAATTAACAAAAAACAGCAAATTCAGGCAACGCTGAAAACCTAAAAGTTTCGAGTTTCTCCCAAACTATTATGCTTTATATCGGCTGCCAAGCTCTGCCTAGAAAGCTTTTTACCTATGTTAAGGAGTGTAGTCAAGTAGTGTTTGGGAAAAAAGTCAAAATTTATTAAAATAACGCAAAAAACAACATAAACCGCCACCAAAAAATTCTTTAAAGATTTAATATGACTAAGTACGACACACAGCACAATACGGACACCGATGTCTTAAACCGCAGCCGGACAACGCCTCCGAAACGCTACGGCGTGTATCTTCTCAACGATGATTACACGACGATGGATTTTGTTGTTAAAGTATTAACGGAAATATTCATGATGTCTGAAGACAGGGCGGTTGCGGTGATGCTTCTGATTCATCACGAAGGAAAAGGTTTGTGCGGCGTTTACTCGCGCGATATAGCCGAAACAAAACAACAGCAAGTGATGCGGCGGGCGCGCGAAGAAGGCCATCCGCTGCAATGTACTGTTGAGGAGGTTTAAATGATTTCAGCCGAGCTTGAACAGATTTTACAGACTATCTACACCGATGCACGCAAGCAGAAATATGAGTTTATCAGTCTGGAACATCTTTTACTGGCACTGATAGAGCACAGCGAAGAAGTGTATAGCGTATTGAGCAAATGCGGTGCCGACTGCGGCGTGCTTTCCGAACAGCTGATCAGCAGCATGGTCGATAATACGCCTACGCTGCCCGAGCATCTGTTTGACAAAACCGAAACCCAGCCCACTTTGGGCTTCCATCGCGTATTGCAACGCGCCATGGTGCATACCCAATCGGCAGGCAAGCAAGACGTGAAGCCTTTAGACGTACTCGTGGCCTTAATGAGCGAAACCGAAAGCCATGCCGTGTATTTCTTGCAGTTGCAATCCGTTACCCGCTACGACATCCTGCGCTGCGTGGCGCACGGCATACCGTCTGACGAGCCGTCTGAAAACGATCAAGACGACGAAACAGGTGGCGCCGAGCGCGAAAGCAACGACGCCTTAACCGCTTACACCGTCAACCTGAATGCCGAAGTACAAGCCGGACGCATAGACCCTTTAATCGGCCGTCGCGCTGAAATGGAGCGCATGGTGCAGATTTTATGCCGCCGCCGCAAAAACAACCCTCTTCTCGTCGGTGAAGCCGGCGTCGGCAAAACTGCGCTGGCCGAAGGGCTGGCGCACATGATTGTGAAAGGCAACGCTCCGGAAATGCTGCAAGGCGCGGTTGTGTTTTCTTTGGATATGGGCGCCCTGCTCGCCGGCACCAAATATCGCGGCGATTTTGAAGCACGGGTTAAGGCCGTCTTAAAACAATTGGCCAAAATTCCCAACGCTGTTTTATTTGTGGACGAAATCCACACCATCATTGGCGCAGGCAGCACGTCCGGCGGCACGATGGATGCTTCCAATCTGCTCAAACCCGCTTTGGCAAAAGGTGCGCTGCGCTGTATCGGCGCGACTACCTACGATGAATACCGCACCATTTTCGACAAAGACCACGCCTTAAGCCGCCGCTTTCAAAAAATCGACGTCGTCGAACCGAGCGTTGCCGAAACCGTGCAGATTTTGCGCGGATTGAAGCCGATGTTTGAGGATTTCCACCAAGTGCGCTACACCTCCGGCGCATTGGAAGCAGCCGCCGAACTCTCCGCACGCTATATCAACGAGCGTTTTTTACCCGACAAAGCCATCGACGTGATGGACGAAGCCGGCGCGGCGCAACGGATTCTGCCGAAGTCGAAACAGAAAAAAGTGATCGGCAAAGCACAAATCGAAGCGGTGATTGCCAAAGTGGCACGCATTCCCGAAAAAACCGTTTCCCACGACGACAAACAAGTCCTGCAATATCTGGCGCGTGATTTGAAAAACATGGTATTCGGCCAAGACAACGCTATTGAAGCGCTGGTGGCCGCCGTGAAAATGGCGCGCTCCGGCTTGGGGCAGCCCGACAAACCCATCGGCAGCTTTCTGTTTTCCGGCCCCACCGGCGTCGGCAAAACCGAAGTCGCCAAACAGCTTGCTTATTCGTTGGGCGTGCCGCTGCAACGCTTTGATATGTCGGAATATATGGAACGCCACGCCGTATCGCGTTTAATCGGCGCGCCTCCGGGCTATGTCGGTTTCGAACAGGGTGGCCTGTTGACGGAGGCGGTAAACAAACAGCCTTTCTGCGTGCTGCTGCTCGATGAGATCGAAAAAGCGCATCCCGATATTTTCAACGTGCTGCTGCAAGTAATGGACTACGGCAAACTGACCGACAACAACGGCAAAAGCGCCGATTTCCGCAACGTCATCATCATCATGACCACCAACGCCGGTGCAGAAAGCCTGAGCAAACCGGCTATGGGTTTTGCGGGCAAACGTGAACGCGGCGATGAAATGGAAGCCATCAACAAGCAGTTCACGCCCGAATTCCGCAACCGATTAGACGCCATCATTCCTTTCGCACCGTTGGACGGAAAAATGATTGCCAAAGTGGTGGATAAATTCCTGCTGCAACTCGAACAGCAGCTGCTGGATAAAAAAGTGGAAGTCGAGTTTACGCCGGTATTGCGCAGCTATTTGGCGGAAGAAGGATTCGACCCGCAAATGGGTGCCCGTCCGATGGGGCGTCTGATTCAGGAAAAAATCCGCAAAGCCTTGGCCGACGAACTGCTCTTCGGCAAACTCGCCGACGGTGGTTTTGTCCGCATAGACTGGGATTCGAAAAAATCCGAAGTGGTGTTGAAGTTCAAGAAAAACACAGCGAAAAAAGAGGAAGAAGCCGCGCTGTAAAACAGCATCTGCCCTTCCCTAAACATCTGAGGCCGTCTGAAAAACATATTTTCAGACGGCCTCAAATGTTTACACAAGCCTTTGCAGTTTCTCTTATAAAAACAAATGGCTTAGACACTAGAAACACCGCAAAGCTTTTAATAAGACTTCATTTTCAGACGGCCTCAAACCTTTTTCAGCACTTCTGCAAATGTCTGCACCGTGCGCTCCACATTTTCCAGTTTGTCCAAGCCGAACAAGCCCAAGCGGAACGTTTGGAAATCACTGCGCTCGCCACATTGGAGCGGCACGCCAGAAGCAATCTGCATACCGTGCGCCAAAAAAGCCTTGCCGCTTTGAATGTCGGCATAATTGGTGTAGCTCACCACCACACCCGGCGCTTCAAAACCTTCCGCAGCCACACTCGGATAACCCTGCTCTGCCAACAAAGCTCTGATTTTACGGCCTAACTCCATCTGCGCCGTTTTCAGTTTATCAAAACCGACGGCCTCAGCTTCTTTCATCACATCATGCAATTTCAGCAAAGCATCGGTTGGCGGCGTAGCGTGATAAGCATGACCGCCGTTTTCAAAAGCTTCCATGATTTGCAGCCATTTTTTCAAATCAAGCGTGAAGCTGTCGGACTCCGTAGCCTGCACTTTGGCATATGCCGCTTCGTTCAACATCACCAAACCGCAGCAAGGCGAACCGCTCCAGCCCTTTTGCGGCGCGGAAATCAGCACATCAATACCAAGCTGTGCCATGTCCAACCACATGCAGCCGGAAGCGATACAGTCGATCACCAACAATCCGCCCGCCGCATGAGTGGCTTCGGCCAGCCGACGGATATAATCATCAGGCAGCATAATGCCCGAAGCCGTTTCCACATGCGGCGCAAATACAACCGCAGGCTTGTAAGCCGCAATTTCCGCGCACACTTCCTCAATCGGCGCAGGCGCAAACGGCGCTTGGGTTTCGTCGGCAGGCTGTTTGGCCGTCAACACTTTAGTATCGGCGGCAATGCGGCCTTTTTCGAGAATCTGCGTCCAACGGAAACTGAAAAAACCGTTGCGGACAATCAAACATTTTTCATCACGCGCAAGCTGGCGGGCAACGGCTTCCATACCCGACGAACCGCTGCCGGGAATCACGGCAACATGCCCGGCTTGATAGACTTTTTTCAACGTAGCGGAAATATAACGTAAGGCCGTCTGAAATTTCTGCGACATGTGGTTCAAAGCACGATCGGTATAAACAACCGAATATTCGAGCAGACCGCTTTCATCAACTTCCGGGCGCGGCAAAGTAGCCATGTTTTCTCCTTTGAATGATTTGATTGAATTGACACAAATAGCATGGATTGCTGCGGACAACAAACCGCCGCAACAAGCTCATTCCGACAATGAATAATGATGGATTGGCCGATGTTAGCATTATCAAAACTTGATGTACAAGGCAGATTATAAGCTTTTGATAAACAGAAAAATGATTGCACCGTCTATCTTGCCTGCAACAATCTTTCCCCGCATGAATATCGACAATATCACACCGCTTACCGCCCCAAACCATTCAAACTTTAACAGCAGCCAAATCCAATTACTCCCACCCATTTTCAGGGGCGGCTTAATTTTCAGACGGCCTTCAATAATTTTGATAAAATACGCGGCTTTTTTAACCTTAAATCGGATTTACGCATCCAAACAGCGGTGAATACCGCATAAAAAAACAGGAGTATTTTTATGTCTGACAAACTGATTTTAGTATTGAACTGCGGCAGCTCTTCATTGAAAGGCGCAGTATTGGATAACGACAGCGGAGAGGTTTTATTAAGCTGCTTGGCTGAAAAGCTGAATCTGTCAGATGCCTACATTACTTTTAAAGTAAACGGCGAAAAACACAAAGTGGAGCTGACCGCCAATCCCGACCACACCGGCGCAGTGGAAGCTTTGATGAACGAATTGAAACAACACGGCCTCGACAGCCGTATCGCGGCAGTAGGCCACCGTGTAGTCAGCGGCGGCGAATTGTATAGCGAATCTATCGTAATCACCGAAGAAGTGGTTGACGGCATTGAGAAATGTATCCCGCTGGCACCTTTGCACAACCCTGCAAACTTGTTGGGCATCCGCGCCGCGCAAAACATTTTCAAAGGCCTGCCGAACGTGGCCGTGTTTGACACCGCCTTCCACCAAAGCATTCCCGAACACGCCTACACTTATGCCGTTCCGCGCGAACTTTACCGCAAATACGGCCTGCGCCGTTACGGTTTCCACGGCACCAGCTACCGTTTTGTAGCCGACGAAGCCGCCCGTTTCTTGGGTAAAGACAAAAACAGCCTGCGCATGGTCATTGCCCACTTGGGTAACGGCGCTTCGATTGCCGCCGTCGCCAACGGCCAATGCCAAGACACCAGCATGGGCTTAACCCCGCTTGAAGGCTTGGTGATGGGTACGCGCAGCGGTGATGTGGATCCGAGCATCTTCTCTTTCTTGGCCGAAAACGCCAACATGAGCATTACCCAAGTTACCGACTTGTTGAACAAAAAATCAGGTTTGCTCGGCATTTCCGAACTTTCCAACGACTGCCGTACCATTGAAGAAGAAGCCGCCAAAGGCCATGAAGGTGCCAAGCTGGCTTTGGAAGTCTTTTCTTACCGCTTAGCCAAATACGCCGCTTCTATGGCCGTAGCCGCCGGCGGTTTGGACGCTCTGGTGTTTACCGGCGGCATCGGTGAAAACTCCGACGTTATCCGCAGCAAGGTTCTGAATTACTTAAGCTTCTTAGGTTTAACCGAAGATGCCCAAGCCAATATCCAAGCCCGCTTCGGCAATGCCGGCGTGATTACTACTGCCGACAGCAAAGCCCAAGCGGTGGTGATTCCGACCAACGAAGAACTGATGATTGCCCAAGACACCGCCCGATTGAGCGGCTTGAAATAAGGCGCATTCATATCGGCAATCAAACAGCTCTGCTTCGGCAGGGCTGTTTTTTAATTACCCAAATCTTCGCCAACGCGCCGAAAATATAATCCGCAGATCGCCACACGGCAGAACCTTTCCAACCCCGCCCCCATACTTGTAAATACTTCCCCAACATGGTTATGATGAAAGCCTCTTTTCTATCAGGCCGTCTGAAAATATGAAACGCGCTTTTATACTCAGCGATTGCGAACCGCCGCTGTGCGAAGAAAAACCTTATGCACTGCTTACCGCCAACGTAACCAAAGGCCATCATTTCATTGCACAGACCGAGCAGCGCCAACACGCATTCAACCGCGGCGTGAATCCGCAAAATCAAAACGTATACCGCCTGCCGCTCTCGCTGTTCCACAAGCCCTATAAAGGCAAAGCGGAAAGCGTCAACATCGAAAACAATCTGGAAATCAACAACCTCTACACCTTATCCTTCGTCGAAGGCAGCGGCGGCAGCCAATACAACTTGGAAAGCTGGTTTAGCCGTCACGAAAGCGGTTATGAAGAAGCCAGCAACATGTTGAGAACCGTCCGCCCCGGCAAGCAGAAAGTACCCGAAGCACTGTGGCGCATTTTACGGCTGAAATTGCTGGGTATTTTCCGCAATCCCTACAACCACAACACATCATTCGTCCACGACCTGCACCAAGCCGTATTGGCACAACTGCCCGAAGTCAGTTCCGAGTTTGTCAAACTCATCGAGCAAAGACCGCAGCCGCGCTTGGGCAAAATATTGACCGAATTTGCTTTCACGCCCGACAGCTATACCCGCTGGCTGGCCAACCTTTACGGCATGTTGAGCGAAGGCGTGATGCAGCCTTCCTTATTTGAACGCCTGTTTGCCGCTTTATTCGCCGATTCAAACTCCGTAAAAATAGAACTGTACAGCTACACCGAAGAATCAGACTGCTGCCTTTTCCCGGATACAGGATTCTGCGCACAGATTTCCCGCGCCCAATTCAGCATCGGCGTAAGCGTGGCAGCCGACATGTTCGCCATCGTGCACCTGCAACGCAGCCGCTGGAACGCGGTAAAAAACAATTTTGCCGACCATCTTCCCAAACCTACCGCATTGGAAGTGAACGTGATCGAAAACAATCAGCAGCAAAGAGCCACCTTCAACCGCTTGTGCATCCGACACGCCCGCGAAGCCGTGTTCGGACGCAGCAACCACCGTGCGGACTATTTTTAGTTTTAGTGAGATGGGTAAAGGCCGTCTGAAAACAAAAAAAGAGATAAATTAAGAGAAAGATAAGATTGCCTGCGCAACGCAACAACAGGCCGCTGTAAAAGCGTTTTCAAGAATAACAGCAATAATACGTTCAAAACAAACGGCAATTTTGCTAATCGCCGTGTCTCTCCGCCAATTTGCGCAAAGCCTCCGCCAATTCAGGATATTGCTCCAGCTGATCGGCAGTGCGCTTAAACCCTTCCACCGCCGCTTCGCTCAACACCAGTGTGTTTTTACGCACCGGCTCCGGCTGTTTCGGCACAATCTTCACACGCACTTCCCGAATATCCGAACGGATATTCTGCAACTGCGGCAGCAATCCCGGCACAATCATACGCAAGCGCGACAAAGCGATATTATTGGCGGCCAACAAAATCAACACGCCCTCTTCCACACAGGCCGTCTGAAAATGCGGGCGCAGATTGGCAGGCATAATCTGCTTTATCTCCCTATCGAGCCTGCTCCACTGCTGCGACTGCTTGAGCAAACCCAGCAGCCGGCCGTCTTGTTTACCGAGTTTTTCCAAGTCCATTTTGAGTCAAACCGCCCGAGTGTTGTTTTCATTCAGTAAAGAAAAGTTGAAATTCAGTCAAACTGCCGCCATTTCAGACGGCATTGTAACCCTGCCAAACGGCTTGTGTTAAAATTCGGATTTAATTTTTTGCATCTTATTTATATTCACGGAACGCCCAAGCCGCTCCGCCACAGGAAATTTCATGCTTACCAACTTAGCCAAAAAAGTATTCGGCAGCCGCAACGACCGCCTGCTCAAACAATACCGCAAAACCGTCGCCAAAATCAACGCGCTCGAGCCTCAATTGAAAGAACTCAGCGACGAGGCTCTGAAAGCGAAAACACCTGAATTCAAACAACGTTTAGCCAACGGCGAAAGCCTCAACGACATCCTGCCCGAAGCGTTCGCCGTATGCCGCGAAGCCAGCCGCCGCGTGCTGGGTATGCGCCATTTCGACGTCCAGCTGATCGGCGGTATGGTGCTGCACGACGGAAAAATCGCCGAGATGCGTACCGGCGAAGGTAAAACACTGGTGGCTACTTTGGCCGTATATCTCAACGCACTTACCGGCAAAGGCGTTCACGTCGTAACCGTCAACGACTACCTTGCCTCGCGCGACGCCGGCATTATGGAACCGCTGTACAACTTTTTAGGCTTGAGCGTAGGCGTGATTGTCAGCGATATGCAGCCCTTCTTCCGTCAAACCGCCTACAATGCCGATATTACCTACGGCACCAACAACGAATTCGGTTTCGACTACCTGCGCGACAACATGGTAACCGACCAATACGACAAAGTTCAGCGCGAGCTGTCTTTTGCCGTTGTCGACGAAGTGGACTCCATCCTGATCGACGAAGCCCGTACCCCGCTGATTATCTCAGGCCAAGCCGATGACAACGTGCAGTTGTACCAAGTGATGGATCAAGTGCCTGCCCGCCTTATCCGCCAACAAACCGAAGAAGGCGCGGGCGATTACTGGGTGGACGAAAAAGCCCATTCCGTCGTTTTGAGCGAAGCCGGACACGAACACGCCGAGCGCATTTTGGCTGAAATCGGTCTGCTCCAAGAAGGCGATTCGCTCTACTCCGCCGCCAACATCATGCTGATGCACCACCTGATGGCGGCCTTACGCGCACACACCTTATTCCACAAAGACCAGCACTATGTTATCCAAGACGGCGAAATCGTTATCGTCGACGAATTTACAGGCCGTCTGATGTCGGGCCGCCGTTGGTCAGAAGGCTTGCACCAAGCCGTGGAAGCCAAAGAAGGCGTGGAAATCAAACGCGAAAACCAAACCCTCGCTTCGATTACCTTCCAAAACTACTTCCGCCTGTATCAAAAACTTTCAGGCATGACCGGTACTGCCGACACGGAAGCCTTTGAATTCCAAAGCATCTACGACTTAGAAACCGTTATCATCCCCACCAACCGCCCGATGCAGCGTAAAGACTTCAACGACCAGATCTTCCGCACTGCCGAAGAAAAATACGAAGCCGTTATCAAAGATATCCAAGCCTGCTTCGATAAAGGGCAACCCGTACTCGTCGGTACAACCAGTATCGAAAACTCCGAGCTGGTTTCCGCGCTCCTCACCAAAGCCGGATTGCCGCATAACGTATTAAATGCCAAAGAGCACGAACGCGAAGCCTTAATCGTTGCCCAAGCCGGCAAACCAAGCATGATTACCGTTGCCACCAACATGGCAGGCCGCGGTACCGATATCGTGCTGGGCGGCAACGTCAAACATCAAAGCGACGCCATCCGTGCCGACGAAAGCCTGAGCGAAGAAGAAAAACAAGCCCGCATCAGCAAACTGGAAAACGGCTGGGAAGCCGAGCACAAAAAAGTATTGGCAGCAGGCGGCTTGCATATTATCGGTACCGAGCGCCACGAAAGCCGCCGTATCGACAACCAATTGCGCGGCCGTGCCGGCCGTCAGGGCGACCCCGGTTCCAGCCGTTTCTACCTTTCATTTGAAGACCCGCTGTTGCGCCTCTTCGCCCTCGACCGTGCAGCAGCGCTTCTCAACCGCCTCGCCCCCGAACGCGGCGTTGCCATCGAACACAGCATGCTCACCCGTCAAATCGAAGGCGCACAACGCAAAGTCGAAGGTCGCAACTTCGACATGCGTAAACAAGTATTGGAATACGACGACGTTGCCAACGACCAACGTAAAGTAATCTACCACTACCGCAACGAGATTCTGACCAACAAAGATGTCAGCGAATTGGCTCAAGCCATCCGAGAAGAAGTATTAGGCAGCTTGGTCGACAGCCACATGCCGCCCGACACCATGGAAGAAGAATGGGACATTCCCGCACTGGAAGCCCAACTGGCAAGCGAGTTCCGTTTGAATGCCGATATCCAAGGCTGGCTCAAAGAAAACAACACCTTAGACAACCAAGACATCAAAGAACGTCTGATTGCCCAAGCAGAAAAAGAATATGCCGAAAAATCCGATTTGGTCGGCAAACAAAACATGAGCAACTTCGAGCGCAACGTTTTGCTGCAAGTAATCGACAACAACTGGCGTGAACATCTGGCCGCTATGGATTACCTGCGCCAAGGTATCCATCTGCGCAGCTACGCCCAGAAAAACCCCAAGCAGGAATACAAACGCGAAGCCTTCATCATGTTTGAACACCTGTGGAACGGCATCAAGCAAAACGTAGCATCTCTGTTAACGGCTGTCCAAGTCGAACAAAGCGATGACATCGTTGCCGATACCGAGCCGAAAGAGCCTTCATTCATGCAGGCCACCCACTCCGGCGCACCGTCGATGGAAGATGTGCTGGGCGAATCGCGTGATGATCTCGCCACCGAAGCATTCGACCCCACCGGCAACGATTACAGCCCGGAAACACTTGCTCAACAAGGCCGGTTTATCCACCGCAATGATTTATGCCCCTGCGGAAGCGGTAAAAAATATAAACAATGCCACGGAAAATTAAGCTAAAACAAAACCATAGCTTTAAAAGCCTGCTTTGAAACAAAGCAGGCTTTTTTATATAAAGAATGGGGCTGTACTAGATAAGCAGTCATGCTAGACTGCAAAAATGAAGATAACTCATTGTAAATTAAAAAAGAGTATTCAAAAGAAGTTGCTTCAATTTTTTGTGCTTGAAGCAACCGCCCGTTCTGCTGCCGATTTGTTAGGCATCCATTCCAATTCAGCGACTCTGTTCTACCGCAAGATCCGCGAAGTCATCAGCCATCATCTTGCTTTGGAGGCCGATGCGGTTTTTGATGGTGCTGTCGAATTGGATGAAAGTTATTTTGGCGGACACCGTAAAGGCAAACGCGGTCGCGGCGCCGCAGGGAAAGTGGCGGTTTTCGGCATCCTCAAACGCGGCGGTAAGGTTTATACCGTGGTGGTAGAAAACGCCAAACGGGAAAGCTTATTGCCTGTTATTACAAATAAAATCATGCCGGATAGCATAGTCTATACAGACTGTCTGAGCAGTTATGACGTGTTGGATGTGAGTGGTTTTACCCATCATCGTATCAACCACAACAAATTATTTGTTGATCGTCAGAACCACATTAACGGCATCGAAAATTTTTGGAATCAGGCAAAACGGGTACTTCGTAAATACAACGGTATCGACCGCAAATCTTTCCCGCTGTTCTTGAAAGAATGCGAATTTCGTTTTAATTTTGGCACACCGTCTGAGCAGCTTAAAATGCTGCGAAAATGGTGTAATGTTTAGGGCTTATCTAGTACAGCCCCTTGAAAAAACCGGCACTATTCTTAAGTATCCGCGCCGACTACCAATCTGTTGAGGCCGTCTGAAAATGTTTTAGCCAAACCCACCAAGCTCGTTTTAGCGAAACTCGCAAAGCTCGTTTTCAGACGGCCTTATGGTCAATGCCGTATAAATTTAGTATGCTATCAGGCAATTTTAAGGAGCACAGACCATGAAAACCATCCGTCACCTCTCCCTCGGCCTGTTGATGGGCACGGCATCATTCACCGCTTGGGCAGACAACACGCCGCAAGCAGAAACGCCCGCCGAGCCGGTTGCCGCAGAAGAGCAAGCCATCGTTGCAGAGCCGGCCGACTATGTACCTATCGCACAGCCTGCGCCCGAACCCGAAGCAGAAGCAGAAGCGGAACAGCACAACACTTGGGTTGACAGACGGCATAAAGACGTCCGCTCCACCATACGCGGCTGGGCGCACCGCATGGATGATTGGTTCGGCGACCCCGATCCCGACAACCCCGCCACCGCCAATCTGCGCGTGATGGTCGATACTTCTTGGAACAAATACGACGATTTTTCAGTAAAACCGCGTGTACGCGGCAAAGTAAAGCTGCCCGTGCTGCAAAAACGCCTGAATGTGGTGTTCGGTGACGACTCATTAGACAGCGAACCGCAACAAACCGGCCACTTATACGACGAATCCGCCCAAAACAACAAAACTTTCAGCAAAACCGAAACCCGCGAGAGCAACTCATCTCTCGCCCTGCGCTGGTCAGACATCGGCAAATACACCGGCATTGATACCGATGCCGATATCGGTATCCGCTCCGGCGACGATTTATATGTGCGCCTGAAAGGCAGCAAAGATTGGGATTTGGGCAACGATTTCAGCACGCGCGCCGAACAGGTTTACCGCTACGGCCTCAAGAGCGAGCACCATATCCGCACCACTTGGGAAGTGCGCCACGGAAAAGCCGGCAAACCCTTTATCGCCAACCATCTGAGCGTTGAGTACAACCATAAAGACAACGACGAACATTGGACTTGGAGCAGCAGCCTCTACCGCCAGCACGACTTCCCCAACCACAAACGCCTCAACTACGGCATTTATGCCGGCGGCGACATCAAAAACAAAAAAGCCAAGCTCAACAGCTACGGCCCGTTTGCAGGCTGGCGGCAACCGGTTTGGCGCGAATGGCTGTTTGTACAACCCGAAATCAACTATCTCAACAACCGCAAAGAAAACCGCAAACACCATATCGGCGCCTTGCTGCGGGTGGAAGCGTTATTCTAACGGGAGCTTGGCCGGCTTATCGGATAAGGGTTTTAAACCGACTTACCATCGTTTAAAGCCCGAAACTTTCGCATGATTCAGATAAAAGCTAAGAGCAAACCTTAACAATTTTGAGGCCGTCTGAAAAACTGCCAAGCTCGTTTTAGCGAAACTCGCTAGGCTTTTTTCAGACGGCCTCAACGGCTTTCATAGGGGCGGACACACAATCTGCCCCTAATGTTTGTTTGGCATTCGGCCGCACAATAAAAAACGCCGCTTGAGATAAGCGGCGTTTGAACACATAAAAGATTATTTACGCAAGCCCAGACGGGTAATCAGGTTACGGTAAGTATCGGGCTGAGTGCGGCGCAAGTAGGCCAGCAAACGACGGCGTTGGCTTACCATTTTCAACAGACCGCGACGGCTGTGGTGGTCTTTGGGGTTGGCTTTGAAGTGGGGAGTCAGATCGTTGATACGGAAAGTCAACAATGCAACTTGTACTTCAGAAGAGCCGGTGTCGCCTTCTTTGCGTTGGAAATCTTTAACGATTTGGGCTTTTTGTTCTACGCTTAATGCCATGATGGATAAACTCCGAAAATAATCAAGAACCTTGCGGTTCGGACAAGTTTGCCAAGCCAAGACCTGCACAAACTCCTGAAATTCCGTTTGATCAATCTGTAAACGGACTGGCGATTATGCCACAAGCCGGAACGGTTTGCACGATTTTATCGGCCGCTGCCGTGCGCGTGTTGCAATACGGCACGAAGGTTCAAAGCGTTTTTCAGACGGCCTCAATATACTTCAGCCTTTGAATACCGGCACCACTTCCCATTCATGCAAAATTTTCGCGGCGATATTGATTACGCCGAATGCAAACACCCACACAATCAGCCACATGCCGCCGTAAACCTGATAGCCTTTGTTTTCTGTGAATTTTTGGCGCGAACGGTAAAGCAGCATGGCCGGAATCAAAGCCGTCCACACCGTTGCCGCAAGGCCGACATAGCCGATGACCTTCACAAAACCGGTCGGGAACAGCAAGCAGCACACCAGAGGCGGCAGAAAGGTAAGCGCGGCAGTTTTGGTGCGGCCTGCCAAGCTGTTATCCCATTTGAACATATCGGCCAGATAGTCAAACAAACCCAGTGTCACGCCCAAAAAAGAAGTGGCAATCGCCAAATAGGCGAAAAACGACAACACCGCGGCCATGCTGCCGGTGGGTACGAATTTCGACAAGGTTTCAATCAGCACCGACACTTGACCGTTCACTTCAATCACCGGGCCGAAGGCATTGCGCGGCAGATTGCCCTGAATGGCCAGCTGCCACAGCACATAAATCACCAGTGCCATCAGCGTGCCGCCCTGCAAAGCGCGCGCAACTTTGGGGGCATCTCCGTTGAAGTATTTCAGCAGGCTCGACACATTGCCGTGAAAGCCGAAAGATGCCAAGCACACCGGCAGCGCGGCGGCAACATAAATCCAATATTGCGTGACCGGCGCCGCATTGCTGTCGAACAGCACCGGCAGTTTCACGCTTGTCAGCAAGCCGCCGGTGGCCCAGAAAAAGGCGATTACCATACCGGCAATCAAAATACTGGTCAGCCGGTCCACCCAGCGGGTCGATGCCCACACGCAAAACGCCAACACAAAGAAAAACAGCAGCTGCCCCGCAGGCAAGCCTACCTGCCCTTTCAGCAGGCTGCTCAAACCTTTGGCGGTTAAATCGCCGCCTACGAAAATATAGGCGTAAGTGAGCAGATAAAGCACAAACGCCACGGCAAATCCGTTTACCGCATTCCAACCTTTGCCGAGCAAATCTTTTACCATCGTATCGAAACTGGCACCGTGCGGGTAATGGGTATTCACTTCCAGCAGCATCAATCCGCTGGAAAGCATGGAAAACCAAGTGTAGAGCAGCACCAGCAGCGAGCCGGTAAACCAGATGCCCGACGTGGCGGTAGGGTTGGCCAGCATACCGGCACCGATTACCGTACCTGCAATGATTAACGCGCCGCCCAGCAGCGACGGATTTTTTACAGACATAATCTATTCCTTATTAACAGCGCTGAGGCCGCGGCGGAGCAAGTTTTTGCTTTTATTGAGAACACGGCGGATACCTCCCGCCTTCCGCATCCTCAACCCGCAGCCCGAAATGCGGCGCATATTATGCCTGATTGCGCTGGTTTCCCCCTACAAAAAATTTCAGACGGCCTATCAAGGCCGTCTGAAAAAAACTTACCAGCAGTAATAGCAAAAGCGTCGGAACGGATAAAAATCAGCCCAATCATCGTAATAGCGCAGCCGCTCCAATTCTTGACGCGCAATATAGTTTTGCCACGCCATTTTATAGCACGCCTGAAACATCGGGTCGGCAACCTTATCCACATAACGCAGGCGGAACGCTTTTTGCTCTTTGTCGCTGCGCGGCGGCGCATCGAACTGCTCGCGCATCAATTCGGCGGTTTCTTTGTCGCATTGGGCAGCCAGCGACACCTGCAAATCCTGTTCGTATTTTCTCTGCGCCGCTTCCCTTGCCGCCCGTTGTTCGGGCGTTACGGCACAGGCGGCCAGCGATAAGGCGGCACTTAAAACGGCGGCAGTTTGCAACATTTTCATAACACGCTCCTTTGGCAGGCGGGAAACGGATGGCGGAAAGCCAGCGGCTGTTCCTTTCTTAAATGTACGCCTTTTTCGCCCATGCTGCACAAGGTTTACATACCGGCAAACTCTGAGCCGGATGCTATTCCGTTTCCCAAGTTTTATTGCGTTTGAGCAAAATCCGCACCGCGCCGTCGTTGCCTTTGTGCGGCTCCACATAGGCCAGCACGTCGGGATGCGCCATCAGCCAGCGGCGCACGAGGGTTTTGAGCACAGGCTTGTAGCCGGACGAACCCAAACCGCTGCCGTGCACAATCTCGCCGCACACGCCGCGTTTTTTGGTGAACTCGATAAATTCGTTCAACACTTCCTGCGCCTGCTCCTGCGTGTAGCCGTGCAAATCCACGTCGGCCACCACTGGCCAATGCCCGCTTTGCAGGCGGCGGATGTCGTTTTTGCCCTGCCCGTTTTTGCTAAACGAGGCGGGCGGTTCGTCGAAGCCGCCGTCGCCTACATAAAAATAGTCTTCCGCCGCCAAGGCCGCCGCATCGGTTTTACGCGGTTTCATGGGGCTTTTGTCGCGCGGCGGGGCGTAGCGGTTGCTGTTTTTCAGCGGCACCACGCCGCCCATTTCTTTGGCAAAGTCCACTTCCTCGGCGGCTTGTTTGCGCGTGCGTTCTTCGGCTTCGGCACGCGCTTGTGCCTGTTGTTTGGCTTGCTTGCCCAGCGCTTTGAGGGTGGATTGGAAATCGTTGCTCATGTGTTTGGCCTTTATACGGATAAAGTCTTTTTCAGACGGCCTTTAAGCTTTAATCATGATGAGGCCGTCTGAAAATAATAAATCATTGTTGGCTAGGGCTGCGGCGTACGTCATCTAAAGTTTCGCTTCCGAAGTTTGAATCTTCAATCATGGCGGCGATGCGGGTGGCGGTATCGGCAGGGCTGCTTAACCCGCCTTGTTCTTTCAAATCGTGAAACCGCTGCCGTATCGGAAATACTCCGGCATCGGCGGCACGGATTTCCGCCTGCATGTCGGTATCGACCACGCCCGGGGCGATGGCGGCAATGGCAACGCCGGCATGCTGCTCGGCGGCAATGCAGCGGGCGTGATGGTCGAGCGCGGCTTTGGTAGCGCCGTACACGCTCCAGCCCGGATACGCATTGCGCCCTGCCCCGCTGCTGATGTGGACGATTTTCAGGATACTGCCCGCGGGTTTGCAGGCGATCACATGATTGGTAAGCAGCAGCGGCGCAGCGACGTTCAGAGACACGGCGGCGGCGATTTCGCCTGCGTCTTGCCTGCCTGCAACGGCATTGGGCGTTACAACGGCGGCGTTGTTGATGAATACTATTTCGTCGGCGTCTGCGATAAAACCGTCAATCAGGCCGTCTGAAAGCAAGGCGGACACGGCTTGTGTGCAGCTTAAGTCCACGCTGTGCTGAATCAGTTTTTCAGACGGCCTCAAAGCCGCCTGCCGCCGCGCCAGCCCCAATACGCTGCATCCCTGCTGCAAGTAGTGTCCGGCCAATGCCAAGCCAAGCCCGCTGCTGTGGCCGGTGATGATGATTTTGCTGTTCATAGATGGTTCCGCCGCTGAGTGGTTCTTAAAGGTTTCGAGACCGTTGCCAACAGCCCCGGCGGCTTTATTTTAGCGGCTTTTCCAAGCACCCGAAACCCGCGCTTCCGCAGCCTACCGTATCCAGCGCTTTTATTTTGCGGTATATTAAGCGCCTGTTTATCTGCCGTTTTCAGACGGCCTCCACCGAAACGCTGCCGCAACATAAAGGATTTCTGCATGTTCAAACGACCGGAAGAACTCATCTTAGCCACCCTTGCCGCCTTGTGGGTAGTCCTCACTTATCTGATTGCCAACTACTTCGGTGCGCCGATGCAAACCAAGCTGCTAATTACCGCGCTGACGCTGATTTGCTCGGTGGTGTGTTTCGTATTGTGGCAGCGCAATTTGAGCCGCAACATTTGGCCGTTTTTCCTCGGCCTGCTCACCGCCTGCTGGTGGCCGTATCTCGACTGGGTGGCCGTGCGCGACATTCTCGTTTCAGGCGGCACGATTTCGGCCGACACCATCGTGATTGCCAAACCGTGGTACGCCACTTGGACGTTCAAATGGATTCTCGCCCTCGCCCCCGTGCTGCTGGGCTACGGCGTGAAATGGAAACTGCACAAAGGCAGACAAAAAACCATTGATTAAGCGTTGATTCCAAAACCATCCTCCCAACAACAAAGGCCGTCTGAAAAACTTTTCAGACGGCCTCTCATATCGGCGGCACTACCCTTTACTTATGCTTGTAAAACAGGCTCTTGAAGTAAACATCCGCCCCTTCGCGCAGCAGTACCAGCGTAACCGCCGCCAGCGGCAGGCCGATCAACATGCCCACGAAGCCCATCAACTGACCGAACGCCATCAACGAGAAAATCACCCAGAAAGGCGAAAGGCCGATGCGGTCGCCCACGATTTTCGGCGTGATGAAGAAGCTCTCCAAAAACTGCCCTACACCAAACACCGCCCACACCATCAGCAAACCCTGCCACGAACCGAATTGCAGCAAGGCTGCCAGCGTAGCCAACAGCAGGCCGGTAAACGCACCCAAATACGGCACAAACACCAAAATGCCGGCGATCATGCCGATGGCAAAGCCCGAATCCAAGCCGGTGAGCATCAGCCCCACGCCGTAAATCACGCCCATAATCAGCATGACCAACAGCTGACCGCGCAAAAACTCGCCCAACACCTTGTCCATATTGCCCGTGATGCGCGTGTAAGTGTCGATAAAGCGTCTCGGAATCAAAGCCTTAATCCCGCGCGACCAACGTTGCCAGTCGAGCAGGAAATAATAAAGCAGAAACGGCAGCAGCATCAGATTGGTCAAGCCCACCGCCACATTGCTGCTCTGGCGCATCAAGGTCGGCGCAATCCGGCGCAGGGCATTGTTCAACTCGCCCGTGTGCGATTGAATCCACACAGCAATACTCTGCACATTAATCGTTGCATGCTTGCCCGCCAACTTATCCAGCCACGGCAACAGCTTGCCCTGCACAAAATCCACAATCTGCGGCACGCGGTCGATCATATTGTTAAACTGGCTGATCAGCATCGGCACAATAATCAGCATCAAAGCCAACAATATCAGCAGCGCAAAAATCATCACCAGCATCGACGCCGGGCCGCGCTTCACACCTTTATTACGCAGCTTTTCCACCAACGGGTTCAAAATATACGCCAGCACCGCCGCCACAATAAACGGCGTCAAAATATTGCCCAGCGCATACAGCAGCCACACCAGCAGCAACAGCACCACCGTCATCACAATCCACGGCTTCGCACCGCGCGTTTTTTTACGATACATAATCTTTCCTGTGTGCAAATCCACGCACTTTTCCCGTGCGTTTCAAAAACGGAGTGAAGCATACCAGTTTAGACCGCGCCGCGCATCAAGCAGCCGACAATCGGCACATGAAGCGGATTCGCATCTATTAATAGCAAATAGCCCGAAGGCCGTCTGAAATTATTTGCCCGCCGCAAACCATGCTTCTGCAAATTCAGGTAAAATAGCCGCAATTTTTATCCCTTACAGAGAGCCAGAAACATGAGCGATTCATTGAGCTACCGCGACGCAGGCGTAGACATCGACGCAGGCGACCAACTCGTTGAAAACATCAAACCTTTTGCCAAACGCACCATGCGCCCCGAAGTATTGGGCGATTTGGGCGGCTTCGGCGCACTGGTGGAAATCGGCCAAAAATACCAAAACCCCGTGCTCGTTTCCGGCACCGACGGCGTGGGCACCAAACTGAAACTGGCTTTCGATTGGGACAAACACGACACCGTGGGCATCGACCTCGTGGCCATGAGCGTGAACGACATTCTGGTGCAAGGCGCGGAGCCGCTGTTTTTTCTCGACTACTTCGCCTGCGGCAAACTCGATGTTGCCCGCGCTACCGACGTGATTAAAGGCATTGCCCAAGGCTGCGAAGAATCCGGCTGCGCCCTCATCGGCGGCGAAACCGCCGAAATGCCCGGCATGTATCCCGAAGGCGAATACGACTTGGCCGGCTTCGCCGTGGGCGTGGTGGAAAAAGACCAAGTGATCAACGGCCGCAGCATCGTGTCCGGCGACGTGGTGCTGGGCTTGGCTTCCAACGGCGCCCATTCCAACGGCTATTCATTGGTACGCAAAATCATCGAGCGCGACCAGCCCGATTTGGACGCACCGTTCGACGGCGGCAAAACCCTGCGCCAAGCCATCATCGCCCCTACCCGCCTGTATGTGAAACCGATTCTCGCCGCATTGAAACAGTTCACCATCAAAGGCATGGCGCACATCACCGGCGGCGGCATCACCGAAAACGTACCGCGCGTGCTGCCCGAAAACACCGTCGCCCAAATCGACGTCAAAGCATGGGAAATGCCCAAGCTGTTCCAATGGCTGCAGCAAGCGGGCAACGTGGCGCAACAAGAAATGTACCGCACCTTCAACTGCGGCATCGGCATGGTCGTCATCATCGCTAAAGAAGATGCCGATGCAGTGCAAACATTCTTGGCCGAACAAGGCGAAACCGTTTACCGCTTAGGCGAAATCCGCGCGCGCAACGGCGACGAGCACCAAACCCAAGTGGCCTAACATCAGGTTTACTTCAGTCAATCATAGTGAATCAACTTAAAAATAGTACGTTCGTCATACTCGGGCTTGACCCGAGTATCTCCTAAAGTTGCTGGAACTCTAGATACTCGGGTCAAGCCCGAGTATGACGGTATTGTTATTAAAATGATATAAAGGCCGTCTGAAAACACATTTTCAGACGGCCTTCCCTTCAAATCAAAGCCGTTCAACCCCATGAACATCATCGAAAAACAAGCCTTAAAATTCATCCTCAAACACACGCAGGAAACGCATCAGCAGGAAATGTCCGACTACGTGCAAACCCATTGGGCACGCTACCGCGCAGGCGAAATCAATCTGCAAGAAGCCAAAACACTCGCCAAACAAGCCCGCCCGATGCTGAAGCCCGAAAGCGTGGCCGAGCTGACCGAGTTCGCAAAAAAATGGGGAAAACGCTTAAATCTCAAATAGCCTCTATCTGATGCCGTCTGAAAGCGGGCTTTGCGAGCTTCGCTAAAGCGAACTCTTTAAGGGTTTCGCCCAAACCCCGCATCAGCTTTTCAGACGGCCTCTCCCAACGCAATACGCACAATCCGTTGGTCTAAGTTCCGCTTACCCCAACGGGTACGGTAAAGCAAACGGGCGATCCACGGATAGCGGTGGCCGCAGCAATCACTTAAATAAGCCACATGCTCGACACGCAAGCCGGGCAGCCACTTCTCCATCTCGCTTACATCAACCACTGACCATTTGAATTCGGGGCGTTCGCCGCCTTTATTCATTTTCTTCAGTGTATCATGGTACTTCGCTTTGCCGACCGCCACCGCCGGCACGATATCGAATACCACGACCACGCCCGGCAGCTTGCGTATGAGTTTGGCAAAAAGCGCCTGCACTTCCGTCACGTCAAAATACATCAGCACCCCTTCCAGCACCAACAAAACGGGCTTGCCGTGCGCCGCTACCGTATCCATCCAGCCTTCATTAAACATCGACTCAGCCAGATAATGATTGCCGTCTTCCGGCAGCAGTTGTCGGCGCAGTTCAATCACTTCGGGTAAATCCAAATCATACCAAGCGATAACGGCGGGTTTGCCCAAACGCTCGAAACGCGCATCCAGCCCCGCGCCGAGCTGCACAACCACGGCATCGGGGTGTTTTGCCAAAAAGCCTTTGATTTCATTATCCATCAAAGCGGCACGCCCGCAGCAGCCGGGCTGCGACATTTTTGCTCTGGCAAACGTGCTGAAATCGTAGTCGATCTGTTTCATCATGCGCGCGGCCGCCTCGTCCCGCAGCAGCGCATCGGGTCGGTCGTTTTCCACCGCTTTCGCCCACAGCGTAATCAGCATGGTTTCCGATAAAGTGCCGACTTTATCGGGAGAAATTTTGCCGTCCATCAGCATATACCTCCACTCTAATAGGAATTATTCTCAATCATAGCACATACCCGTTTCAGACGGCCTCACGCCTTCCAAGCCGAATCCCGCCGTTTAACTTACGTTTCGGGCATTGTTTATACCCCTGCTTCACAGAAAACCCGTGCCCGCCGCCCAAAAAAGCGTTTAAAATAGCCTGCGTCTGGGCGGCTCTGCACCGATGCTGCCGCCCCGCTTTACATACAAAGGAAAAATCATGGATTTCAAAGATTTGTTTAACCAAAACGAATTTGCATCACGCCACATCAGTTTCAAAGACGAAGCGGCGCTATTGAAAGCCCTCGGCGAAAGCAGCATGGAAAGTTTTATCGACAACACCGTGCCGCAAAGCATCCGTATGCCGTCTGAACTCAATCTGCCCGAAGCCTTGAGTGAGGCCGATGCGTTGGCGAAGCTCAAAGGTGTGGCGGCGAAAAACAAGGTGAACAAAAGCTATATCGGCTTGGGCTATTACCCGACCCGCCTGCCGAATGTGATTTTGCGCAATGTGCTGGAAAACCCGGGCTGGTACACGGCTTATACGCCTTATCAGTCGGAAGTGGCGCAAGGCCGTTTGCAGGCTTTGTTGAACTTCCAGCAAATGTGTATCGACCTTACCGGCTTTGAAGTGGCGGGCGCGTCGTTGTTGGATGAGGCGACGGCGGCGGCCGAGGCGATGGCGATGGCCAAGCGCGTGGGTAAGTCTAAATCGAATCAATTTTTTGTGGACGAGCGCGTGTATCCGCAAACGCTCGACGTGATGAAAACCCGTGCCAAATATTTCGGCTTTGAGTTGGTGGTGGGCGATTTTCAGACGACCTCCGAAGGCGATTTCTTCGGCGCGCTGTTCCAATATGTCGGCAAAGACGGCGATGTGCGCGATTTGGAAGCCGTGATAGGCCGTCTGAAAGAAAAAGGCGTGATTGTGGCGGTGGCGGCCGACGTGATGAGCTTGGTGCTGCTGAAATCGCCCGCTTCTTTAGGCGCCGACATTGCTTTGGGCAACACCCAGCGTTTCGGCGTGCCGATGGGCTTCGGCGGCCCGCACGCGGCTTACTTTGCGTTTAAAGACGAATTCAAACGCTCGTCGCCCGGCCGCATTATCGGCGTGTCGAAAGACGCTTCGGGCAAACCCGCGCTGCGCATGGCTTTATCGACCCGCGAGCAGCACATCCGCCGCGAAAAGGCGACTTCCAACATCTGTACCGCGCAGGCTCTGCTGGCCAACTTGGCGGGCATGTACGCCGTTTACCACGGCCCGGAAGGTGTGAAACGCATTGCCAACCGCATTCACGCGCTGGCGGCTGCGTTTGCCGACGCGGTGGTTTCAGACGGCCTCAAAGTGGTGCATGAAGTGTTCTTCGACACCGTAGCCGTAGATTGCGGCGCGAAAGCCAAAGAGATTTATCAGGCCGCCTTAAATGCGGGCTACAACCTGCGTCAAGTGAATGAAAACGTGTTGGCCGTGGCGTTCCATGAGGAAACGTCCGCCGCCGATTTTGCCAAGTTGGTGGAACTCTTTACCGGCAAAGCGCAAAGCCTGCCCGAACAAGCCTCGAGCAAACTTTCAGACGGCCTGTTGAGAAAAGATGCCATCTTGCAGCACCCCGTGTTCAACAGCTACCACACCGAACACGAAATGCTGCGCTACCTGAAAAAGCTGGAAGAACGCGACTTGGCGATGAACCGCAGCATGATTTCACTCGGCAGCTGTACCATGAAGCTGAACGCCACCAGCGAAATGCTGCCGATTACTTGGCCCGAGTTCAGCAGCATCCACCCCTTCGCCCCGCGCGACCAAGTGGCGGGCTACATGCAGATGCTCACCGATTTGCAAGACCAGCTCAAAGCCATCACCGGATTTGACGCAATTTCCATCCAGCCGAACTCCGGCGCACAAGGCGAATACACCGGCTTGCTGTCTATCCGCCGCTATCACGAAGCCAACGGTCAGCCCGACCGCAACGTGTGCCTGATTCCCCAATCCGCGCACGGCACCAACCCCGCCACCGCGCAAATGCTGAGTATGAAAGTGGTGGTGGTGAAAACCGACGAGCAGGGTAACGTCGATATCGAAGACCTGAAAGCCAAAGCCGCCGAGCATCAGCAAAACTTGGGCGCGCTGATGATTACCTATCCCTCCACCCACGGCGTGTATGAAGAAGGCATCCGCGACATCTGCCAAATCATCCACGACCACGGCGGCCAAGTGTATATGGACGGCGCGAACATGAACGCCCAAATCGGCATCATGCAGCCCGCCGAAGTGGGCGCAGACGTATTGCACATGAACCTGCACAAAACCTTCTGCATCCCGCACGGCGGCGGCGGCCCCGGCATGGGGCCCATCGGCTTGAAAGCCCATCTCGCCCCGTTCGCACCGAGCCACACCGTATCGCCCGTGGAAGGCGCAACCGACGGCATGAGCGCCGTATCCTCCGCGCCCTACGGCTCCGCCAGCATCCTGCCGATTACTTGGATGTACATCACCATGATGGGCAAAACCGGCATGGAGCAGGCCACCCAATGGGCATTGCTGAACGCCAACTATGTCGCCAAAGAATTGAGCGCGGATTACCCGATTCTCTACACCGGCAAAAACGGCCGCGTTGCGCACGAATGTATCGTTGATTTGCGTCCGCTCAAAGCCGAAAGCGGCATTACCGAAACCGACATCGCCAAACGCCTGATGGATTACGGCTTCCACGCCCCCACCGTGTCGTTCCCCGTGGCCGGTACGCTGATGATAGAGCCGACCGAAAGCGAAAGCAAAGCCGAACTCGACCGCTTCATCGCCGCGTTGAAGTCCATCAAACAGGAAGTGCTGAAAGTGCAAAACGGCGTATGGCCGAAAGACGACAATCCGTTGGTCAACGCACCGCACACCGCCTTTAACGTGGCCGGAGAATGGAACCGCGCCTACACCCGCGAAGAAGCCGTATTCCCGCTGCCCTATGTGCGCGAAAACAAATTCTGGCCGAGCGTGAACAGGGTGGACGATGTGTACGGCGACAGGAATTTGGTCTGCTCTTGCCCGCCGATGAGCGCGTATGAAGAGTAAACCGATAATCGGCGGATAAGCTGATGAATCAGTGTAAAACAGCCGAAGCGTGTTTGAAGCGCGCTTCGGCTGTTGTTTTTCAATTCGTAGAGGCGGTTTGGCTTGTGATACAAATATTTTAGAACCATTGCCGGTTGCACAAAGCCTCGATGCCGTCTGAAAGCTCACAAGTTTGCTTTCAGACGGCATCAAACACCAATCCCAAGCAGATTATTTCCGATACAGGTTTGCAGCATCACAAGGCTTTCGTTAATATCCACCCGATACACCATTTCTTTCCCGCTTTTTATATTATGTCCGCATTTGATCTTACCGACTGGCTGCTGTTTGCCTTGCTGCTGTTGCCGATTTTGGCCACCCTGCTCCCTTTAATCAACCACAGCCATTGGACGTTCCGCATCTTCGACTTTCCCCGTCCGCAGATAGCCGCCGTAAGCCTGTTGTGCGTGGTGCTGAACATTCTTTGGCAGCAGCACGAACATCCGCTCTTCATCGCCTTTGAAATCCTCAACCTCGCCTGCTTCGCCTACCAGCTCAAAGAAATCGCCGCCTACACCCGCCTGAGCAAACCCGAAGTGCTCCAGTATAAAGGCGACGACAACGACCGCACCATCTCACTGATTACCGGCAACGTGCTCACCCACAACCGCCGAGCCGACCTGCTGCTCAACCAAGTACGCCAATATCAGCCCGACGTCGTGCTCACTTTGGAAAGCGACGGCTGGTGGGAACAACAACTCGCCCCGCTCGAACACGAACTCGACTACACCTATACCGTTAAAATCCCGCTCGACAACCTTTACGGCATGCACCTATACAGCCGCCTGCCCCTGCAAAACGTCGAAATCCGCCATTGGGTTGCCGAAGACATCCCCTCGATTGCCGCCGAGCTGCAACTGCGCTCCGGCGAATGGATACGCATTTACTGCCTGCATCCCATGCCGCCCAGCCCCACCGAAGCCGACACCTCCACCGACCGCGATGCCGAACTGCTGCTCGTCGGCAAAGAAATCGAAAAAAACAACCATTCCGTGCTCGTGTTCGGCGACCTAAACGACGTAGCATGGTCGCGCACCTCGCGGCTGTTCCAACAAATCAGCGGCCTGCTCGACCCCCGCAAAGGCCGAGGCATGTACAGCACCTTCCACGCCGGCTACCCGCTCCTGCGCTGGCCGCTCGACCACATTTTCCACAGCAGCGACTTCATGATGAGCCGCATCGAAGTGCTGCCCACCATCGGCTCCGACCACTTCCCCGTGTACGGTAAATTCCAATTCGCCCCCGCCGCCGAAGCCGTGCAGGAAAAAGAAGCTGCCGACAGCGAAGAAAAACAGGAAGCGCGCGAAAAAATCGCCGAAGCGGAGCCGATTAAAGAAGTGGTTGCCGAGAAATATACGGAGAACGGTAAGCAGTAAAACATGAATCAAATATAGTGAAGCATACACATCAATAGGTTTTGAATAATCAAGGTTGCTTACATCATTTAAGGCCGTCTGAAAAAGTTTAGCGAAGTTCGCAAACTCATTTTCAGACGGCCTCTGCTTTAGATTGGTGGTTTTACTATTTGCGGTAACGGCTCAAACCCAAATCATCGCTGCGCACTTCGGTAGCTTTGCCGCACACCAAATCGGCGGTGATTTTTGCCGAGCCGAGCGACATCGTCCAGCCCAGCGTGCCGTGACCGGTGTTGGTAAAGAGGTTGCCGAAGCGGGTGCCGCCGACAATCGGCGTGCTGTCGGGTGTCATCGGGCGCAGGCCGCTCCAGAATGTTGCTTTGCCCAAATCGCCGCCGTGCGGGTACAAATCTTTAACCACGAGCTCCAAGGTTTCGCGGCGTTCGGGATTTAAATGAATGGCGTATCCCGACAACTCTGCCATGCCGCCGACGCGGATGCGTTGGTCGAAACGGGTAATCGCCACTTTGTAGGTTTCGTCGATAATGGTGGAAACGGGCGCGGCGTCGCTGTCGATGATGGGAACGGTGAGCGAGTAACCTTTGACGGGATAAACTGGCAAATCCAGCCCCAATTCGGTTAATGCGGGGCGGCTGAAGCTGCCGAGGGCGCACACATAGCGGTCGGCTTCGAAGCGCTGCCCGCCTGCGTAAACGGCTTTAATGAGGCCGTCTGAATGTTCGATGCGCTCGATGGTGTGGTTAAACTTAAACTCCACGCCTTTTTCGGCGCACATGGCGGCGAGCGTGCGGGTAAAGAGGTGGCAGTCGCCGGTGGCGTCGTTCGGCAGATGCAGGGCGCCGGCAATTTTGTGCAGCGCGCTTTTCAAAGCAGGCTCGTATTGCAGGCACTCTTCGGCTTTTAGCCTTTGGTAAGGCACGCCGTATGCTTCGAGCACTTCAATGTCTTTGGCGGCGGCTTCTACTTCGTGCAGGCTGCGGAAAATCTGCAATGTGCCTTTGCTCCGCCCTTCAAAACCGATGCCGGTTTGGGCTTCCAAGCGGCGGAACATTTCGCGGCTGTATTCTGAAATCCGCACCATGCGCTCTTTATTGGTGTGGTAGCGGGCTGCGTTACAGTTTGCCAGCATCTGCCACAGCCATTGCAGTTGAAACAGGCTGCCGTCGGGTTTGAAAATCAGCGGCGAATGCTTTTTAAACAGCCATTTCGCTGCTTTTGCGGGAATGCCCGGTGCCGCCCACGGCGTGGTGTAGCCGTAGGAAAGCTGGCCTGCGTTGGCAAAGCTGGTTTCCATGGCCGCGCCGTCGGCACGGTCGATTACCGTTACTTTGCAGCCCGCTTCCAACAAATACCAAGCCGTGCACACGCCTGCCACGCCTGCGCCCAATACGATAACGTGCATAGTTTTTCTCTTTTCATCCTTTCGGTGCTGACGCAAAACGGCTATAAAGCCGCCGATTTTATCCGTAGTGTATTTTCAAGTCTAAATAATTATTAATAGTTTTATTCACTTTATTTAAGCCGTAAAAAAGATTATTATTATGACAATTTGAATGGATATAGTGAATAATTTGATGAAAGAACTGGATAAAACCGACCGCAAAATTTTAAAAATCCTGCAACAAAACGCCCGCATTCCGATGACGGAATTGGCTGAAAAAGTCGGCCTGTCCACCACGCCCGTAACCGAGCGCGTGCGCCGTTTGGAACGTGAAAACATCATCACCGGCTACCACGCCCACCTCAACCCGCACGCTTTGGGGCAAAGCCTGTTGGTGTTTGTGGAACTCAAACTGCGCTCGAAGTCGGGCAATATTTTTGAAGACTTCCGCCGCGAAGTATCGATGATTCCGCAAATTTTGGAATGCCATTTGGTGTCGGGCGAATACGACTATTTAATCAAAGTGCGCCTGCCCGATATGTCGGCCTACCGCGATATGCTCGGCAATATCCTGCTGCAACTGCCTGCCGCCGCCGAAAGCCGCAGCTATGTGGTGATGGAAGAAGTGAAAGAAGATGTGTTGCTGGCCTTAGATTGAGTTTTCAGACGGCCTCAACCGCATATCCGGCCGCAAACCTGTTCACACATGCTTACGCCGGATTTTCCAGCACACTTTTCATACACCCAACGCCCTACACAAACCGGAGGCCGTCTGAAAAAGCACTTTCAGACGGCCTGATTCATTTCGACAGCCCTATCCGTTCGCAGGCACAACATCAGGCAAAATCACCCCACAATGCCTGCATGGCCGCAATCGCTGCCAACGAAGCCGTTTCCGTGCGCAATACCCGCGGCCCTAAGGTTATCGAACGGAACCCCGCATCAAAAGCCTGTTGCTCTTCCGCCGCCGTCCAACCGCCTTCGGGGCCGATCATCAGCACCACATGGCGCGGAGGCGGCTCAATATCTTTCAAAGCCGAAGCGCGGTTCAGGCTCATCAACAAACGTGTGCCGTCGTCGGGCAGCGCGGCCAGCGCATCGCGGTAGTTTTGCAGCGGCAGCACTTGCGGCACGCTGTTTCTGCCGCTTTGTTCGCAAGCCGAAACCACAATATCCTGCCAACGCGCGGCACGCTTGTCGGCACGTTCTCCGCTCAAGCGCACCACACAACGTTCGCTCAACACAGGCCGTATTTCGGTTACGCCCAATTCCACGCTTTTCTGCAAAGTAAAATCCATGCGCTCGCCGCTTGAAACCGCCTGCACCAGCGTAATCCGCAGCGGAGATTCGTTGTCGGCAGCCTCTTCGCACAAAATTTCCGCCTCGGCACGGCGCTTTTCCAAAATACTCAGTCGGGAGGGATACGCTTTGCCGTTTCCGTTAAATAAAACAATTTCTTCATGAATGCGGGTGCGCAGCACATTTAAATGGCGCACCACATTGTCGGGCAAATCAACGGTTTGGCCGGTGTGCAAAGCAAAAGGGACGTAAAAGCGCGGCATACGGGGTTGGTGTCGTTGGCAGAAAAAAGTTAATATTGTCGTTTTCAGGCCGAAATAGCAAGTATTTAAGGACGATTCATCGTGTTAGACAAACTGCATGTGCTGGTGCGCGAAGTGGCGCGTGCCGAAGTAATGCCCCGCTTTTTAGATGTCAGCATCAGCCGCAAAGCCGACGGCTCGCTGCTCACAGAAGCGGATTTGGCGGCACAGGCGGCATTTGCGGCTAAACTGCCCGAAATCATCGACTGCCCCATGCTCGGCGAAGAAATGACGCCCCGCCGCCAGCAAGAACTATGGCAGCACAACCGCGACGGGCTGTGGGTGGTCGATCCTATCGACGGCACCAACAATTTCATCAACGGCCTGCCCCATTTCGCGCTTTCGTGCGCCTATATCCGCAACGGCCGCGCCCAACTCGGCGTGGTGTACAACCCCGTCAGCGACGAATGTTTTTACTCCGAACACCAAAAAGGCGCTTATCTCAACGGCCGCCCCCTGCCCTTGCGCCATGTCGACAAGCAGCTGCACGAAGCCATTGCGGGCGTAGAAATCAAATACCTGCGTTCCGGCAAGCTCTCCAGCCGCATGAACACGCTCGCGCCGTTCGGCAGCCTGCGCAGCATGGGCAGCAGCACGCTTGATTGGTGTTATCTTGCCGCCGGCCGCTACGATATTTATGTTCACGGCGGTCAAAAATTGTGGGATTACGCCGCGGGTGCGTTAATTTTTGAAGAAGCGGGCGGCAGCTTGGCCACGCTGGAAGGCGACGCTTTCTGGAGCGGCGAGCATGTGTTCAAACGCTCGGTTATCGCCGGCCTGCAAACGGATTTGTTTGAAAAATGGCTGAAATGGATACGCGAAAACCAATAATCGCTTGGAATTTATTTATGCCATTTGCAAACAAACAACACTGAACGTAAAAAATGAAAATAATTGCACAGATTAACCCCATTTAAAGCTAACTGGGTTTAGAATGCAAAGCACTGGCAGCGGTTGCCTTTTCTCCCTTGAGGCAGCCCAAGACAGTAAGACGTTTTCCCGCAATGTATTGACCATTCATACTTCTCCCTTGGTATGAATGGTTTTTTTTGTCTGGATTTTGCGTCTTTTATGCTATGAAAGAACAACTCTCCAATCATGCCGATATCCTAGAAATATCTTTTTAACATAAAATATTACATACCCTATTCATAAATCCAATAAAAAACAGCCGATATGCTTCTGCATACCGGCTGTTTGCTGTTTTAAAAATGAAATCAAAGGCCGTCTGAAAGTGAGCTTTGCGAACTTCGCTAAAAACATTTTCAGACGGCCTTTTAAGTTTAGCCCGTGTTACGCAATCCCTGTGCCACGCCGTTAATGGTCAGGTGCACCATTTGCAGCAGGTGGGCATTTTCAGGGTCTTGGCGCAAGCGTTTGAGCAAAGCTATCTGCAAGCCGCCCAGTGCGTTGAGATAGGGAATCCTCAAGGCCAGCGAGCGGGCGAGGCTGCGGTTGTCGCTAAGCAGCTCTTCGGTTTGCAGAATATCCATGAGTGCTTGGCGGCTCTTGAGGTATTCTTGCTTGATCATGGCGAAAATCTCGGCGGCTCGTTCGGGCGACCGGCTCAAACCTGCGTAGTTTTCGGCCAGCGTCAAATCGGTTTTTGCCATTACCTGCTCCATATTCGACAGCATGGTTTGGAAAAACGGATTGTTTTGCGCATGCTGCTGCAAGTCTTTCAGACGGCCTGAATCGGCTTGGCACAATTCTTCCACCGCGCTGCCGAAGCCGTACCACGCAGGCAGCATCAGGCGGTTTTGCGTCCATGAAAACACCCACGGAATCGCACGCAAATCTTGAATGCGTGCCAATGTTTTGCGGCTGGCTGGGCGGCTGCCCAAGTTGAGGGTGGCAATCTCTTGAATCGGGCTGGTTTGCAGGAAGTAGTCGATAAAGCCGTCGCAGGTAATCAGGGCGCGGTAGTGTTTGAAGGCGCTGTCGGACAATGCCTGCATCAGTGTGCTGTCGGGGTCTTGGTGTTGCGGCAGCAGGCTGGCTTCAAGCGTGGCGGCAACCAGTGTTTCCAAGTTGCGGTGCGCGTTGCCGGCATCGGCATATTTGGCGGTAATCACTTCGCCCTGCTCGGTAATGCGGATTTGTCCGGCCACGCTGCCTTCGGGCTGCGCCAATATGGCTTGGTAAGACGGGCCGCCGCCACGACCGACGCTGCCGCCGCGACCGTGAAACAGGCGCATTCTGATGCCATGCCGTCTGAAAAGTTCTACCAAGCCTTGTTCTGCCTGATACAAGCCCCACGAGCTGGTTACATAACCGCCGTCTTTATTGCTGTCGGAATAGCCGAGCATGATTTCCTGCGTGTTGTCGCGGCTGGCCAGCAAATCGCGGTACCACGGCAGGTTAAAAAGAGTGTCCATCACGGAACAGGCGTTTTCGAGTGCTTCGATGGTTTCAAACAGCGGCACGATGTTGATACGGCTCACGGGCTTGCCGTTTTCCAACACCAGCAGGCCGGTTTCCTGTAACAAAACGGCTAAGGCCAACAGGTCGCTGGGCTGTTCGCAGTTGGAAATGATGCTTTGGTTGATGGCTTTTTCGCCCAGCTCGTCTTTCACTTTACGCGCTTCGTGGAAAATCGCCAGCTCGTGCTGCGTGTGTTCGCTGTAATCAATATAAGGGTTGTACAGCGGGCGCTGGTTGCTTAGCTCGCGCAGCAAAACGGCTTGTTTTTCCTGCTCCGTCAGGCTGTCGTAATCTTCCAAACCTGCATGGCGGAAAAGTTCTGCCACCACTTCGGCATGCTTGGCAGCATGTTGGCGCAAATCGAGCGGCATCATGTAAAAGCCGAACACGGAAGCGGCGCGGATGATGTCGGCCAAACGCGCATCGGCCAGCATGGCGCTGCCGTTATCGCGCAAAGACCGCTGCATGGCTTTCAAGTCGGCAATAAATGCTTCAGCGTTTGGATAAGGTTCGCCCAAACCGAATTTGCAACCCAAAGTCAGGCCGATTTCATGCCCGCGGGCAATCAGGCGCGACATGATGTAGGCAATGGCGCGGCGGTAAGGCTCTTCTTCGCGGGCGATTTCGGTATCGGGCGACACGGCGGCCAGCGCCAGCACTTCTTCGCTCACGTTCACACGCCGTGTCGACAGCGGCAAATCGTGATACAGCTCGGCCAATTGGCGGCGGTAATAGTGGAATACGGTGTCGGCATGCTGCCTAAAGGCATGGCGCAAGGTTTCGGCGGATACGAAAGGATTGCCGTCGCGGTCGCCGCCTATCCAGCCGCCGATTTGCAGAATGTCGGGGATGCGGATATCGGGATAGGTCGTCTGAAATTCTTTTTCGATGCTGCGGTACAGTTTGGGCAGGGCTTGGAAAAAACTCAACGGGAAAATAGAAACGCCGTTGTTGATCTCGTTTTTAACGGTAACTTTGAAATGGCGGGTTTCACTGGTTTGCCACAAAGCGAGCAAGGTGGCATCGACTTCGCGTTGCAATTCCGTGCGTTCTTCATCGCTGTTGCAACGCTCGTATTGCGGCAGTAAGGCACGGATGCGGCGGTGGAAATTCAAAGTCGCCTGACGCTGCACTTCGGTAGGATGTGCCGTCAACACGGCGGCAATGTGGGTATGGTCGAGCTGGTTTTGCACGGCTGCGGCGTCCACTCCGTGTGCTTTGAGTTTGCGCACCGTATCGGCCACGCTGCCCGACGCGGCGGAGCTGCCGGCGTGTTCGTGCGCCAAACGGCGGCGTTCGTGATGCACATCTTCGGCGATATTCAACATCTGCGAAAACAACCCGCATGCCAGAATCAGGTTTTGGGTTTGGCGCTCATTCAACTTGGGCAGCACTTCTTCAATTACCGCGCTGCTGTCGTCTGAATCGGCCAGTTTTTTAATCGTGTTCAGCACGATTTCCGTGGTTTCGTTGTGCAGAAGTTTAAACAGCGATTGCGTTAAAAACTCCGCATCGGCTGCTAAGGGTTCGTCTTTCGGATTGCTGAGAATGTGAAGCCGCATGGTCTTTCTTTCGTAACATTAACGGTGCGGGGATTGTATAGCAAGGTTTGCGAAGAAACCATCATTGTCGGCAATCCGGCCTGAATCGGCTTGATTTGAATCCGAATATTCGAGGTTCAAAAAATCAAAATAGATATAAAATATGCCGTAAAGCAAACGCCCTAATACTGCCGTTTATGCACTGTGGCATCGCCCGACATCTTTTTGAGCAATATAGACATTACCATAGTCGGCACAGTAAAAATCACTTAAAATAGCAGCCATGCCACCGTAGTTTTCAGACGGCCTGCTTTTATCTGTATGACAAGTAGCAATATGTTGATTTACACAACGGCAGAGCCGCTTTATTTTTTATTTCAAGCACATTCAGGAAACGATCATGATCGACTTAACCCACTTCAACGAAAACAACGAAGCCCACATGGTAGATATCGGCGAAAAAGCGCCCACCAAACGCGTTGCCAAAGCCAGCGGCTACATCAACATGAGCCGCGAAGCCATCCAGCTGATTGCCAACGGCGCCGCCAACAAAGGCGACGTTTTGGGCATCGCCCGCGTAGCAGGCATACAGGCTTCCAAACAAACCGGCTTTCTGATTCCTTTGTGCCATCCCGTCGCCCTGACCCATGTGCGCATCGACTTCGATGTCGACCTCCAACTGGCCCGCGTGAAAACCACCGTAACCGCCAGCACCGAAGGTAAAACCGGCGTGGAAATGGAAGCCTTAACGGCGGTTAACATTTCCCTGCTCACCATTTACGACATGCTCAAAGCCGTAGATAAAAGCATGGTTATTTCACAAATTCATTTAGAAGAAAAAGCCGGCGGCAAGAGCGGCAATTTCGTTTTCGACAACAACTTAGAAAACCTCAACTATTAAAACCGATATGGACGACCGCGACCTGCTGCGTTACAGCCGCCACATCCTGCTTGAAGAAATCGGCATCGAAGGCCAGCAAAAACTGCTTAATGCCTCGGCATTGGTGGTCGGCTGCGGCGGCTTGGGCGCGGCGGTTTTGCCTTATCTGGCCGCCGCCGGCGTGGGGCATTTGATAATAGCCGACCACGACACCATCGACAGCACCAACCTCCAACGCCAAATCACCTTCACCGAAGCCGATATCGGTTTAAGCAAAGCCGAAGTGATGGCAGGCCGTCTGAAAAACATCAACAGCCGCATCCGTATCAGCGCGCTGAACGAACAGCTCACCGAAGAACGGTTAAGAGACTTGATGGCGGGCGTTTCCATTGCAATTGACTGCTGCGACAACTTTGCCACCCGTCAAGCCGTGAACCGGGCATCCGTCGCCACCCGCACTCCGTTGGTTTCCGGCGCTGCCGTGCGCTTTGAAGGCCAGCTTGCCGTGTACCGCCCCGACCTCTCCGATTCGCCCTGCTACGCCTGCCTGTTTGACGGCAACCACGCTGACGACGGCGCTTGCGCCCTATTCGGCGTATTCTCGCCGCTGGTCGGCATCATCGGCACCACTCAAGCCGGCGAAGCACTGAAAATCTTAGCAGGCATCGGCAAGCAAAGCCACGGCACGCTTTCCGTCTATGACGCTCTGCAAAACGAATGGCAGCAGTTTGAACTGGAAAAAAATCCGCACTGCCGCGTCTGCGCTTCAAATCAGCCATCTCAACAACAGCCTTGAGTCAATCAGGGCGAGACCTTTGCAAAACTCCCAGATGTCGATGCAGTTCAAGGCGTAGCAGCACAGCGAGTGCAGACATATCATACAGATAAGCAAACGAGCGGGCAGCGCACAACGCAGAAATGCGCCGCAGATGGGGGTTTTGCAAAGGTCTCAGGCCGTCTGAAAACAACAAAGCCCGGAAATATATTCCGGGCTTTGCCTATTCATGCTGCAACATAAACATTTATCAGCCTATATTATTCCAATACCACTTCCACGCGGCGGGCTTCGGCATTGTTACCGCTGCCGGTCGCATTTTCAGGCTTGCGCAATTCGATTTGCGCTTCGGGTACGCCCAAATGCAGCAGAGCATCACGCACCGCAAACGCACGTTTTTTCGACAGCTCTTCATTCAGCTTTTTGTTGCCGGTCACATCATGGAAGCCCGAAATCACGGCCTTCTTGCCCTCTTTCGCACCGGCCAGCACATCTTTCAAAGCCTCCTCGGCATTGGCCGCCAAATCAGCCTTGCCCGTAGCAAAATAGAATTTCACCACACCGTTTTCCACCACGGCACTTGCACCGTCCGGCACCGCCGAAGCCGTATCGGAAGCAGTCAAAATCTGTTCCGCCGCCGAAACTTGCGGCACAGCCGAAGCCGACTCAGCAGGCTCGGAAACCGCTGCCACAGGCGCAACATCAACAGCAGAGGCCGTCTGAACTGCATCAGAAACCGCAACCGCATCTTTGGCGACAACCGCCTCCGAAGCCGCCACGCCATAACCCGGAGATCCCTCTATTTTGCCGTTCTCCCAACCCCAAACGGCATAAAAAAGAATAGACAACACCGCCAAAGCAGAAGCACCGCCTGCAATCCACAAACCAATGCGCTGTTCTTTGTGATCATTGTTATCTGACATTTTTATTTTCCTTTGAGTAGATGAAATACGGACGAATTATACTCAAAAAACCGCCCCAAGAAACCACTCACGCTACACAAAATAAAATTTAACACACAGAATTATCAGAACTTTTTACCCAAAATAAATATAAAATCACTTCCATACCCCATCATCACACCGCCACCGGCATGTCCGCAACAAAGCCATCCAAGCCTACCCAAAATCCCCCCGAAACAGTAAAATGCACACTTTTATATTTCCACACAATTATAAGAAGTCCACCATGCTGACCTTCCAACAAATCATCTTCAAACTACAAAATTTCTGGGCCGAACGTGGCTGCACCGTTTTACAACCCTTCGATATGGAAGTCGGCGCCGGCACCAGCCACCCCGCCACCTGCCTGCGCGCATTAGGCCCCGAGCCGTGGTATGCCGCTTACGTACAACCCAGCCGCCGCCCCAAAGACGGCCGCTACGGCGACAACCCCAACCGCCTGCAACACTATTACCAATTTCAGGTGGCCTTAAAACCCGCCCCGGCCGACATTCAAGAACAATACCTTGATTCACTGCGCGAACTCGGCATCGACCCTCAAGTTCACGATATCCGCTTTGTCGAAGACGACTGGGAAAACCCCACCCTCGGCGCTTGGGGTTTGGGCTGGGAAGTATGGCTCAACGGCATGGAAGTGACCCAATTTACCTATTTCCAACAAGTCGGCGGCATCGACTGCACACCCGTTTTAGGAGAAATCACCTACGGCATCGAACGTCTCGCCATGTATCTGCAAGGCGTGGAAAACGTATATGACTTGGTTTGGTCCAAAACTCCCGACGGCCAAACCATCACTTACGGCGACGTTTACCACCAAAACGAAGTGGAACAATCCACCTACAATTTTGAATACGCCAACGTCGAACTCCTGCTGCAAAACTTCAACAACTTCGAAGTCGAAGCCAAGCGTTTGCTCGAAGTGGAAGACACCTCGCTGGCACTGCCCGCCTACGAAATGGTACTCAAAGCTGGCCACACTTTTAACCTGCTCGATGCCCGCGGTGCCATTTCCGTAACCGAACGCGCCACCTACATCGGCCGCATCCGCGCTTTGAGCCGGATTGTGGCACAAAAGTTTGTGGAGAGCCGCGAGAAATTGGGTTTTCCGTTGATTAAGGATAAAACAGCGTAAGTTTTAGCTAGGCTTCTTGCGGCATTAACAGTGCGGCACTTTTCCCATGATACCATTCACGTTTCATCCTTTAGTGGTGTTGATATTACTTGTATGTCACTTTGCCATACTAGTTTTATTGGTATGGATAGTACTGCTGACAATATCAAGCCGTGTACGCGCTAACCTGAAAAAAAATGGGTTATGGAGCTTATTGGCAGCAGTTCTTTTATTAACTGTAGCTTCACCACTAATTTATATGTATGTAAACGACTTGATAACGAGCGCCGTTGAAGAAGCCAAATACAAAACCGTACTGAAAAAAGCTACTACCATTGGGGATCTTACTTTACCAGTTGGTACGCAACTGGAACTGCCCAACAGCTACTTAATCGATGAAAAATGGTTGAAGCCTGAATATTTTGAGAAAGCTAATTTCAAAAAACCCGTGCTATGGAGAGGTCTATCTATTACCTCAATGCGCCGTTATTTACATACTCAGCAAGATAATTTTCCGGAATCATATAAAGTCACCCGTATTACATGGGGAGACTCTCTCGAAACCGTATTAGATAAACCCCATAACATCCAAGGCTTTTATTGCAAAGAAAAAGTAGAATGGAGGCTCTTACATTCCAACGATGATGAAAATAATTCGGACTACCATGATTATGATGCAGCTGGAAACGGACCAGCTTATCGCGTAACAAGCTGCTTCTCTGCCGGTCAACGTATTACTGACTCTATGAACCACATTCACATCCGAATTCCGAAAAACAGCTATATTTCTCAAAGACGTTGGATAAACAAACAGCTTCCCAAGGGATATCATGATTTATGGGTTATTAATGATGACAAAACCATAAGCACTAATCTATTTGAACTATCAAATGCCTATTTTGATTTACACTTAAATAATCATACTTTGATTGGTCTATATGGTGAAATAACCGAAATCAATACTACATGCCCGTTGGAAATTGGCGACTATATTCAATGGGAACACAGCAATCCTAACGTGCTTCAGGTTCACAGCAACCGCAATTTAAATCGACAACAATGTGGACAGCTTACTATTGAAACGGTCGCCATTAATGAAACTGCTGGTTAATTAAATTGCTTTTGGATTTAATGACAACAATGCAGAAAATTACATTTAGAAAGCTATTTCAAACAATCTGAAATGCACTTTATATAAAGAAAGTACCAAATCAAGATGACCCAAACCCTGTTAATCGAACTCCTCACCGAAGAGCTACCCCCCAAAGCCCTCAACAACTTGGGCAACAGCCTTGCCGCTTCTATCGTCGAAGGCTTGGAAAAAGAACAATTAATTGAAGGCACAGCCGAATACACCGCCTACGCTTCGCCCCGCCGCTTGGCCGCGCAAGTGAAAAACGTTAAAGCTGCACAAGCCGACCGTTTGGTGGTGAAAAAAGGCCCGAGCGTTGCCGCGGGTATGAAAGACGGCATGCCCACCAAAGCACTGGAAGGCTTCGCCCGCTCTTGCGGCACTGATATTGCCAGTCTGAAAATCGACAACGACGGCAAACAAGATGTGTATGCCTACGAATTTACCCAAGAAGGCCAGCCTTTGGCGGCCTTGATCAGCGATATTTTGGCGCAAGCCGTGAAAAAGCTGCCGATTCCCAAAGTGATGCGCTGGGGCAGCAGCACACATACCTTTGTGCGTCCGGTACACGGTTTGGTGGTCGTGCACGGCGCAGACACCGTACCGGCTTCGGTATTGGGTTTGGACAGCCGTAACCACACCCTCGGCCACCGCTTCTTGAGCAGCGGCGACATCGTATTCCCGAATGCCGACAGCTATGCCGAAAAAATGCGCCATGAAGGCAAAGTGATTCCTTCGTTTGCCGAACGCAAAGCCGCCATTCAGACGGCCTTAAACGAACAAGCAGGCCGTCTGAATGCCACCGTTGCCGCCGACGAAGCCCTGCTCGACGAAGTCACCGCACTGGTGGAATGGCCGGTGGTATTGGAAGCGCAGTTTGAAGAACACTTCCTCGCCGTGCCGCAGGAATGCCTGATTCTCACCATGCAGCAAAACCAAAAATACTTCCCGCTGCTCGATCAAAACGGCAAGCTGATGAACCGCTTCCTGCTGGTTTCCAACCTTCAAGCCGAAGACCCGAGCCACATCATCCACGGCAACGAACGCGTATTGCGCGCCCGTCTCGCCGATGCCGAATTCTTCTACAAGCAAGACCAAAAAGCCACTTTGGAAAGCCGCTTGCCCAAACTGGAAAACGTGGTGTACCACAACAAACTGGGCAACCAAGCCGAGCGCATCAGCCGCCTGATGAGCATCAGCGGCCACATCGCCAAAGCATTGGGGGCCGACGTTGCCGTTACCGAACGCGCCGCCCGCTTGGCCAAAGCCGACCTCGTTACCGAAATGGTCGGCGAATTCCCCGAACTGCAAGGCACTATGGGCAAATACTACGCCCGCTTGGACGGCGAAAGCGAAGAAATCGCACAAGCCATCGAAGCGCATTACCAACCCCGTTTCGCCGGCGACGACTTGCCGCAAAGCACAACCGCCACCGCCGTGGCGCTGGCCGACAAACTGGAGACCCTCGTCGGCATTTGGGGTATCGGCCTGATTCCCACCGGCGACAAAGACCCCTACGCCCTGCGCCGTTCCGCACTGGGCATCTTACGCATGTTGATGCAGCACGATTTGGACATCAACGACCTGCTTCAGACGGCCTACAACAGCTTCCCGCAAGGCAAACTCGCCGACAACACCGTTGCCGAAGTCGCCGAATTCATGCAGGCGCGTTTGGCCGTGCTGCTGCAAAACGACCATCCGCAAGACATCGTCGCCGCCGTATTGGCCAAACAACCCAGCCGCCTGAACGATCTCGCTGCCAAACTGCAAGCCGTGGCCGCGTTCAAACAACTGCCCGAAGCCGCCGCCCTTGCCGCCGCCAACAAGCGCGTGCAAAACCTGCTCAAAAAGGCCGATGCCGAATTGGGCGCGGTAAACGAAAGCCTGTTGCAGCAAGACGAAGAGAAAGCCCTGTTCACCGCCGCACAAGCCCTGCAACCGAAAATCGAAGCCGCATTGGCCGCCCAAGATTTTCAGACGGCCTTATCCGCCTTGGCTTCGGTGAAGCCGCAAGTGGATGCCTTCTTCGACAATGTGATGGTAATGGCCGACGATGCCGCCGTAAAACAAAACCGCCTGAATCTGTTGAAACAACTGGCAGATTTGATGAACGCCGTGGCAGATATTACCAAGCTGGGTGAATAAACCAAGCCAATGATTCGGCTAACTTGCTGAAACTTTCAGTCAGCAAATTTTCGTCATACCTCGGCCTTTACCGGGTATGACGAAATGTTTTATCAATGCCGTCTGAAAATCGTACAGCCAAGCAAACCCGGCACGAAAATAAATCCCATTCATTATGTAGCGGTGAACCTGGTACAATCCCACCATCTGAGCAACGGCCAAACCTTGCCCTGCCCCATCACGAGCTATTGAAAACACCAGCCAATCAAAAGGAAAAACATGAGCATTAAATCGGACAAATGGATACGCCGTATGAGCGAACAACACGGGATGATTGAGCCGTTTGAGCCGAATCAGATTAAAGAAATCGACGGTAAAAAAATCATTTCCTACGGCACCTCAAGCTACGGCTACGATATCCGTTGCGCCAATGAATTTAAAATTTTTACCAACATCAACAGCACGATAGTCGATCCCAAAAACTTCGACCCCCGAAACTTCGTTACCGTTGAAGACGATTTCTGCATTATCCCACCCAATTCTTTTGCCTTGGCGCGCACGGTTGAATATTTCCGCATCCCGAGAAATGTGTTGACCGTATGCTTGGGCAAATCCACCTACGCCCGCTGCGGCATCATCGTGAACGTAACGCCTTTCGAGCCTGAATGGGAAGGCTATGTTACGTTGGAATTTTCCAATACTACCCCTCTTCCGGCCAAAATCTACGCCGGAGAAGGTGTGGCTCAAGTTTTGTTTTTTGAGAGCGATGAAGTGTGCGAAACTTCCTATAAAGACCGCAACGGCAAATACATGGGCCAAACCGGCGTGACTTTGCCTAAAACTTAAGAGAACAAACAAGCAGCTTGGGCGAAACTTTTTCGCCATCCAAACAATAAGGCCGTCTGAATATTTTCAGACGGCCTTATTGTTATGATTTGGAATCCGGATAAAACAATGAAGATTTGTTTTCTTCATATTCTTTTTGTTTTTCAGGATCTTTAAATTTCACTTCCAGCAGATTTTCACGGCTGAACGTGTGTTTAATCTTCTGCTTGATTTGGGGGCTTTCCTGAACATAGTAGATACCGCCCAGCAAGGCAGCCGCCACTACAAAAACAGTAATACGCATGATTCCCTCCTTTTTGAAGTTTTACATTCACTTTTCATCTATACGACAGGAAGGATAAATCGAATGACATAACTGCAAGCTGATTATCACTCAGGCGGTTCGGATTGCACACAGGCGGAAAGAAATCAACGTAAGTAATTATTTTAATGATAAATATTTTATCTATCCAAGCACAAACTTCCCTATGCAGACATTCTTAACACTTGCAAATGGATTGAATAAAGCTATTGTTTTTCACTCACTTGGCCGATTGGCTATGTTTCCGCACTCATACCGAACACTTTAATTTTTGAAACGCAGTAACTTCATAGAAGGTTGACCTGCATCAAATACCGATAATGATTTTTATCTATAATGTGCCTTAAATCTAATAACGAATATTACTGGGAACACATTATGGAACTACTCAACGAATTATTTGAATCGCCGGTAGGCATCATGTCTTTACTGACGATTGTGTTTGTTATCGTAATTGCAACTGTTTTATTCTTCTGGGTTAAAAAGCAAGCTGATAAATCCGGAAACTAATTTTTTTTCATCTCTTTCCTCTTGATGTGTGTGTGTTTGGGTGTGGCGGTCTGCCACCCCTTTTTTTTGGCTTTTTGACCGCTTACACACTATTTTTCGGCTTGCTGATTCCTTCAAACATCAAGATGCTCAAACATACCTATTAATTAATAGATTCAGGCCGTCTGAAAATTCAGACGGCCTGATATGTTAATGCGTTTAAATGAGAAACCAATACACGCAATTTAAAACGATGGAGGAAAGGTTCCCGAAAATTATTTGGCCAATGCCGACAGCAATTTGTCGTGAATACCGCCGAAACCGCCGTTGCTCATCACCAAGATGTGATCACCACTTTGCGCGTGGTGGATAATCTCCGCCATGAAAGCGTCGAAATCACGGTTTACATACAATTTGTTTCCCAACGGAGCAAGTGCTTCGGCCACATCCCAATCCAGCCCGCCGGCGTAGCAGAATACATGATCCGCTTCTTTCAGACTTTCTGGCAAAGCGTCTTTCATCGTGCCAAGCTTCATGGTGTTCGAACGCGGCTCCAACACGGCCAAGATGCGCCCGCTGCCTACCTTTTGGCGCAAACCGGCAACGGTTGTGGCAATCGCGGTGGGGTGGTGGGCAAAATCATCATAGACGGTTACGCCGTTCACCACGCCTTTGGTTTCCATGCGCCGTTTCACATTTTTAAATTGGCTTAGTGCTTCACAGGCCGTCTGAATGTCCACGCCGGCGTGGCGTGCCGCCGCAATAACGGCCAAAGCATTCATGCGGTTGTGTTCGCCTATGATTTGCCAAGCGACACGGCCTGCTTTTTTACCTTCAAACAACACATCAAACGAGCCGTCTGAATCAACCTCTCCGATTTGCCAGTTGTTTTCGCCACCAAAAAACTCCACCGGTGTCCAACAGCCTTTCGCTAAGGTATCGCGCAAACTTTGTTCCGTACCGTTACATGCAATCAAGCCTTCAGACGGCACGGTACGCACTAAATGATGGAACTGGGTTTGAATGGCGACCAAATCGGCAAAAATATCGGCGTGATCAAACTCCAGATTGTTCAGAATACAAGTGCGCGGGCGGTAGTGTATAAACTTGGAACGCTTGTCGAAAAACGCCGTATCGTATTCATCAGCCTCCACCACAAAAAAAGGCGATTTGCTGTGCGGATCCTGCTCGGGCGCTTGCGGCAAACGGGCGGACACGCTGAAATTTTGAGGTACGCCGCCAATCAGGAAACCGGGCGCCAAGCCTGCGTATTCCAACACCCAAGCCAGCATGGAAGCCGTGGTGGTTTTACCGTGCGTTCCCGCCACGGCCAGCACCCAATGATGGTGCAATACGTTTTCAGCCAGCCATTGCGGGCCGGAGATATAAGGCAGCCCTCGGTTTAATACCGCCTCTATCACATCCATGCCGCGCTTGGCCACATTACCGATCACATACACATCCGCTTGAAACGTATCCAACTGGGCGGCATCGAAACCTTCATGCACATCAATGCCGAGTGCTTTAAGCTGGGTGCTCATCGGCGGATACATCTTGGCATCGCAGCCGGTTACTTTAAATCCTGCCTCTTTGGCTATCGCCGCCACGCCACCCATAAAAGTGCCGCCAATGCCGATAATGTGTATGTGTTTCATGATAAGGGTTCTTAACAAAAAGGCTTATTATATAGTGAATCGCTGCCCTGCCGATATATGCGTCTGATAAAGAAACGGATACCCGCCCATTTTTTATTCCGAAAGCGGATACTTGATTTTCAGACGGCCCGCACAATGCAGCCGGCACACAACTGCCAAACGGTCGAAAAAAACTTCTATTCGCATCATGCTTGCCGGTTTATTTGAAAAACACACCGCCGCTTTAAATTTTTCTCGCACAACTTTACATAAATCAGTATGATACCGTACATGTTGATATTTTATTGACTGCAAATAACCTGCTTCGATACGTTTTTTAAACAAAAGTCGTTTCACAGCCGATTTCTTTTTAAAAGCCGAATCAAGCAGCCGTGCGCCGGAACAGGCAAATGCCCGTCAAACCATCCGGCAGTAAAACACATTTTATTCTTCACGAGGTACGATTGTGTCTGATTCAAATCAATCCAAGCGCGAAACCTTCTCGAGCCGACGGGCATTTATGTTTGCCGCCATCGGTTCGGCGGTAGGTTTGGGCAACATCTGGCGTTTCCCTTATGTTACTTATGAAAACGGCGGCGGCGCGTTCATCATCCCCTACTTGGTCGCCTTGCTGACTGCGGGTATTCCCCTGCTGTTTTTAGACTACGCCTTAGGCCACCGCAACCGCGGTTCCGCACCTTTGGCTTTCCGCCGCGTCAATAAAGCCTTCGAACCTTTCGGCTGGTGGAACGTGCTGACCAACGTCATCATCTGTATCTACTACGCCGTCATCATCGGCTGGGCAGCCAGCTATACCTATTACTCGCTAATCGGTGCATGGGGCGCAGACCCGCAGGCATTCTTCTTTAAAGACTATCTGCAAATGGCCGACGGTGTGTCTTTGGGCTTGGATTTCGTTGCCAAAGTAGCCGGCCCCTTGGTAGGCGTGTGGGTTTTCACCCTGCTGATTTTGGCTTTGGGCGTACAAAAAGGCGTGGCACGCTCTTCCAGCTTCTTCATGCCTTTGTTGATCGTGATGTTCTTAATCATGGTCGGCATTTCGCTCACTTTGCCGGGCGCAGAAAAAGGTTTAAACGCGCTCTTTACGCCGGATTGGTCTAAACTTTCCGAGCCGAGCGTATGGGTAGCGGCATACGGTCAGATCTTCTTCTCGCTGTCTATCTGCTTCGGCATTATGATTACTTACTCTTCTTACCTGAAGAAAAAATCCGACCTCACCGGCACCGGCTTGGTGGTAGGCTTTGCCAACAGTAGTTTTGAAGTATTGGCCGGTATCGGCGTATTTGCCGCATTGGGCTTCATGGCTGCCGCCAACGGTAAAGAAGTGAGCGAAGTGGCTTCTTCCGGCATCGGTTTGGCCTTCATCGCTTTCCCCACCATCATCAACCAAGCGCCTTTCGGCTCTTTGATCGGCGTGTTGTTCTTCAGCTCGCTGGTATTCGCCGGTATTACCTCTATGATTTCCATCGTAGAAGTGATCATCGCCGCCGTGCAAGATAAGATGAAACTCGGCCGCGTAACCGCTACGTTTGCCGTATGCGTACCCATGATGGTAATTTCCACCCTCCTCTTCGGCACCACCACAGGCTTGCCGGTATTGGATGTGATGGACAAATTCGTGAACACCTACGGTATCGTTGCCGCCGGGTTCCTGTATGTATTGGCGATTGCCGTCAGCAAAAATCTGCCGGTTTTGCGCGACCATATCAACTCCGTTTCATCGTTCAAAGTCGGCCCGATTTGGTATGCCTGCATCGGCGTAACCATCATCATCTTGGGTTACATGCTGTTTAAAGACACCTCTGCATTGCTGGAGAAAAACTACGAAGGCTACCCGGATTGGTTCTTAAACGTGTTCGGCTGGGGTATGTCGCTGGCGCTTATCGTATTGGCCATCGTGTTGTCGTTGATGCCGTGGAGAAAAGAAGAGCCTTTTAATCCTGATAACAACCAAGGAGAGAAAGAATGAGCAGCACCGCCATCATGATGCTTGTGATAACGCTGGCTATTATTTGGGGTGGATTCATCATTTCGGTAATCCGTTTACCTAAAGAATAAAGCATTTGTTTGATGTAGCAAAGGCCGTCTGAAAAAATTCAGACGGCCTTTTTATTTAGAATGCTTGAGACAAATCAGAATGTATTACGCCTTACCCGTGCTGCCGAAACCGCCTTCTCCGCGCTCGCTGGCGGCAAATTCATCCACCACTTTAAACGAAGCCTGAATCACCGGCACGATAACCATTTGGGCAATTCGTTCGAACGGCTGAATGGTAAACGCTTCCTTACCACGGTTCCACACCGACACTTTCAGCTCACCCTGATAATCCGAATCAATCAAACCCACCAGATTACCCAACACGATGCCGTGCTTGTGGCCTAAGCCCGAACGCGGCAGCAGCATAGCAGCATAAGCAGGATTGCTTAAGTGAATCGCCAAACCTGTCGGCACCAAAAAGGTTTCGCCGGGTTGCAACTCCACCGCCTCATCAATGCAAGCACGCAAATCCAAGCCGGCAGAACCGGGGGTTGCATACGCCGGCAACTGCTCGGCCATTTTGGGGTTTAAGATTTTCAATTCCACTTCTGTTTGCATGATATATCCGTCGCGAAAGTTAAAACGAAGTCATTATACACAAAGGCCGTCTGAAATTTTCAGACGGCCTCCAAGATACCAACCTTCAATCAAGCAAACGGATGCTGCAATACGATGGTTTCTTCACGGTCGGGGCCTGTGGAAACAATCGCTACCGGCGCGCCGCACACTTCTTCGATGCGTTTCAAATACGCTTTGGCATTGGCGGGCAATTTGTCGAACTCTTTCACGCCGAAAGTAGATTCCGTCCAACCCGGCATGGTTTCGTAAATCGGCGTACAACCCGCTACGGCATCTGCACCGAAAGGCAGGATGTCGGTTTTGCTGCCGTCGGGCAGTTGGTAGCCGGTACAGATTTTGATTTCTTCAATGCCGTCCATCACATCCAGTTTGGTGATACACATGCCGGAAATGCCGTTTACTTGAATGGAACGCTTCAAGGCGGCGGCATCAAACCAACCGCAGCGGCGGGCACGGCCGGTTACCGAGCCGAATTCATGACCGCGCTCGGCCAACCCTGCGCCGATGTCATCAAACAATTCAGTGGGGAACGGGCCTGAGCCGACACGGGTGGTGTAGGCTTTCACGATACCCAACACATAATTCAACATTTGCGGCGGCACACCGGCTCCGGCGGAAGCGGCTCCGGCCAAGCAGTTGGAAGAGGTAACAAACGGATAAGTGCCGTAGTCGATATCCAGCAAAGTGCCTTGCGCACCTTCAAACAGCAGTTTTTCGCCTTTTTGGTTTTTCTCATACAAGGTGCGCGACACATCGCTGATCATCGGTTTGATTCGGCTTGAGAATTTTTCAACCACAGCCAGCACGTCTTCGAATTTTACCGGCTCGGCTTGGTGCAGGTGTTGCAACTGAATATTGTAGTATTCGATATTGGCCTGCAGTTTGGTTTTCAGTTTTTCGATGTCGAACAGGTCAACCATACGGATGGCGCGGCGGGCGACTTTGTCTTCATAAGCGGGGCCGATACCGCGGCCGGTTGTGCCGATTTTACCGCTGCCGCGCGAGGCTTCGCGGGCTTGGTCGAGTGCGATGTGGTAAGGCAGAATCAAGGTGGCGGTAGGAGCGATTTTCAGACGGCCTTCTACGTTTTTCACGCCCGCCGCATTCAATTCGTCAATTTCACCCAGCAAGGCTTCGGGGCTGACCACTACGCCCGAGCCGATAAAACATTCCAGTTTTTCGTGCAAAATACCGCTCGGAATCAGACGCAGAATGGTTTTTTTACCGCCGACAACCAAGGTATGACCTGCATTGTGTCCGCCCTGAAAACGCACCACGCCCGAAGTTTCTTCGGCCAGCCAGTCTACGATTTTACCTTTGCCTTCGTCGCCCCATTGTGCGCCGATAACCACTACGTTTTTAGCCATAACTCAAACCTGTTCCATTTCTGTTTCAATAACTTTCCATTCGCCGTCCTGTTTTTTCAGACGGCGCGTCGTATTCTTCGTGCCATTGTGTTCAACACCGTAATCGATCACCACGCAATAGCCTTCGGCGCGGAGTTGCTCAACCGCCCTACCCGCCTCGGCCATATCCTGATGCTCTACGGCGACAAACTGCGTTTGCTCGCTCTGCGGCAAGCGCCCGATAAACATCCGCAAATCAAAGCTGAAACCCGTGGCAGGACGGGCGCGGCCGAAATATTGACCCAAACCATCGTAACGCCCGCCGCGTGCAACGGCATCGTGGCAGTCGCTGCCGTATGCGGCATACAGCAAACCGGTGTGATAATTGTCTACCCGTAGTTCAGCCAAATCGATATGGATTTGCCGACCGGGGAAAGCATCGCAAACGGCCTGCAATTCGTCTAATGCTTTGCCGACCGCAAACAAATCGGGCAAACGGTTACGCGCTTCCTGCAATACTTCCCGCCCGCCATACAGTGTGGGCAGCAAGGCAAAGGCTTTGGCCCACATTCCGTCAAGCTGCCAGCCATCGACCTGAGCGCGCACGGCTGCGGCATCTTTATCTTGCATCAAGGCCAACAGCTGTTCCGACTGCTGCTCACTCAAACCGGCCGCATCCGCCAGCGCACGAAACACGCCGATATGCCCCAGCGAAAGCAGAATCTCGCCGAACTCGGCAACCGATACGCTTTTCAGCATCAAATCAATCAATTCAATATCAGCAGCCACTCCGGCAAAGCCGTAGAGTTCCGCGCCCACCTGCAAAGGTTCGCGGGTGTTCAAAAAACCGTCCGGACGGGCATGCAGCACCGAGCCTGCGTAACACAAACGGTTAATACCGTTGTTGGCCGACAAAAGATGGGCATCGATACGCGCCACCTGCGGCGTGATATCGGCACGGATACCGAGCTGCCTGCCGCTGAGTTGATCGACGACGCGGATGGTTTTCAGCGACAAACCCGCGTCGATGCGGGTAAGCAGAGAGTGGCTGTATTCCATCAGCGGCGGATGCACCAATTCATATCCGTGTACACGGAATAAAGCCAACAGCTTTTCCCGCGCACTCTCAAGCTGGCGCGCGGTAGAAGGCAAGATGTCGGCAATGTGTTCGGGTAACTGCCAAGACTGCATGAAACTCTTTCCGTAAACATGATGAAGGCTGTTTAAGCTTAAAATCGGGCAGAATCTCTGTGCGTACACAGCATTTCTGCTTTTATTACCTGATTTTAAATTCAAACAGCCTTTTTTCCGGCAGCTCAAACTGCCGCGTGGTTAAAATCAGACTTTAACATAAAACAACAATTCATGCAGTCTGTTTTTTTCAGGCAATAAGACAGGTTATATCTAAATGAAACTTTCTCAAACTTTAAATACATCTTTTAAAAATATAATTTTTCTAAAAAATCATTAAATTTATATTGACAATACTCTATAATTGATTAAAATTATAATCAGTCAACTTTAAACAAAGGAAAAAAAATGAATTATATATATAGATTTGATGATATTCAGACAATTATTAGAAGAAAAATTAGTGCATCCAAATGGACACCTGGCAGATACCCACACAAGGGATATCACCAATTAAGCAACAAATTGAAACCAAATCAACAAATTTTTAGTTTAAGTTTTTGGAAATCAGAAAACCATATGAAAGAAAATGAAAAAAATCATAATACGGAAAGAAATGGAGAAATAAAAAATCTTAAATTATATATACGAGTAAATGAAAATTCTAATTTTTTCAAAAAATATACTCGTATTAATGATGATGGCTTTACAGATGAGATTCTTGGAAGCACTGCTTGACTATATTATCAGATACAAGAAACAGGTCAAAATGAAGAAATACATTCACATTCTACTGATACATTACCTTTAGAAGAAGTTGAGATTTTTGATATTGACGGAACTTGGAAAAAATTTAATGAAGCTCAAATTATACAAACTACATCTTTGCCACATATTGAAAAAGCGTTAAAAAAACAATTTCAACCTTTGGAATTAGATTCATTAGGCAATAAAAAATTTTGGTTTTTATTAGAAGATGGGCAATTATTAATTTACTCTCCAGAGTATATTGAACAGTTAACATGGGAAGGAAATAATGAATGTAAGATTCATATTTTAAAGAAAATTTGGCTTCTTCTTTCTATTCCATCAAAACAAAAAATATCTGTATTTTGGGTTTATCGTAGATGTGAGGATAAGGAAGCATTTAATCAAGCAGCTGACTTAAAATACTTAAACCCCGATATATCATTAGAAATGATGGAGGTCTGCAAAAATAGCTATATAGAAAAATTTTTTAGTAATGACTTTAAAATTAATAACGAATTAAAATTAAATGAGTTAAGATTAAATGAGAAAAAACAAGAATTTCCTATTTTAAAACATTTAGATGAACACTATTCATTCTATCTACTACTTAAAGAATACAGAAAAACAATAAAGCAATATTTATCAGATGTTTAAATAAACAGGCCGTCTGAAAGCGAGCTTTGTGGGCTTCGTTAAAACTTTTCAGACGGCCTGTTTGAACCTTGCCGCTTATTTGGCTTCGGGATAAGTACCCTTAACCAAAATATCTTTGGTGACATTGTGAATATCGCGGTGCCCGGTAAACGCCATAGAAACATCCATTTCTTTATAGAGAATTTCAAGTGCGCGGGTAACGCCTTCTTCACCGTATGCGCCCAAACCGTATAGAAACGCACGGCCTATCATTGTGCCGCGCGCGCCTAATGCCCAAGCCTTGAGAATATCCTGACCGCTGCGGATACCGCTGTCGAGCCATACTTCGATATCGCTACCCACCGCGCTTACTACATCCGGCAAAGCTTTGATGGAGGAAATCGTATCGTCGAGCTGACGGCCACCGTGGTTCGACACCACAATCGCGTCCGCACCGCTCTTCACGGCCAGCTCGGCATCTTCCGGCTCCATAATGCCTTTGATAATCAGCTTGCCGCCCCACAAATCTTTGATGCGGGCAACGTCGTCCCAGCTCAAGCGCGGGTCGAACTGCTCTGAAGTCCAAGAAGACAATGAAGACAAATCACCCACGTTTTTCGCATGACCGACAATATTGCGGAACGTGCGGCGCTCGGTGTTCAGCATTTTCATGCACCATTCAGGCTTGGTCGCCAAGTTAATCAAATTGGCCAGCGTCGGTTTGGGCGGCGCCGACAGGCCGTTTTTAATATCTTTGTGACGTTGACCCAAAACCTGCAAGTCTGCAGTCAAAATCAGCGCCGAACACTTCGCCGCCTGAGCGCGCTTAATCAGGTTTTCCATAAACTCGCGGTCGCGCATCACATAAAGCTGAAACCAAAACGGCGCACTGGTATTTTCGGCCACATCTTCAATCGAGCAGATAGACATCGTAGATAAAGAAAACGGAATACCGAATTTTTCCGCCGCACGCGCTGCTAAAATTTCGCCGTCGGCATGCTGCATGCCTGTAAAACCGGTCGGCGCAATGGCTGCCGGCATTTTCACATCATGGCCGATCATCTTCGTTGCCAAGCTGCGGCCTTCCATGTTTACCAACACCCGCTGGCGGAATTTAATCTTTTGAAAATCAGTAGTATTTTCACGATAAGTCGTTTCAGTCCACGACCCGGAATCGGCATAATCGTAAAACATCTTCGGCACTTTGCGTTGCGCAACACGGCGCAAATCTTCGATACAGGTCATCTTGCTCAAATCGCGTTTCATACTGAATCCACCTTCAAAAATAGAGTTGGCAACAAACATTTTTCAGACGGCCTCCACACGGCTATCTGATAATCCTTATCAATCTATACCAAGCCCCTGTTTATTGCAAACGCTTTTATGCTCTTTTCCATCATTCTTTTGTTCTAAAAGCCGCTTTTACAGGCCGTCTGAAAAATTTTATAGCTTCGATAAACCCAAACAATCCCAGCGGCAACATACTTGACCAAAACACTCAGATATTAGACAATCCCCCACCATACCAATACAACACAAACCACAATACATCATGCGATTAACCACCAAAGGCCGGTTTGCCGTTACCGCTATGATTGATTTGGCGATGAACGCGCAAAACGGCGCAGTCAAACTCAGCGCCATCAGCGAGCGGCAAAACATATCCCTATCCTATTTGGAGCAGCTGTTCAGCAAACTGCGCCGCGCCCGTTTGGTAGAAAGCCTGCGCGGCCCCGGCGGCGGTTACATCTTGGCTGCGCCGGCGAAAGAAATCAACATTGCCCAAATTATCGCCGCAGCCGAAGATAAACTCGATGCCACGCAGTGCAGCAGCAAAGCCAACTGCAACAACGGCACCGCCTGCTTAACCCACGAATTGTGGGAAAGCCTGAACAAAACCATTCATGACTACCTAAGCAGCGTTACCCTGCAAAACATTGTCGACCAAAAAAACGAAAGTAACGGCAAAGTCGTTACCTTCACCCACATCCACTAAATACCGAAATATAAAAACGAAAGAGACCGAACCATGACCGTTAAAACCCCGATTTACCTTGATTACGCCGCCACCACCCCCGTTGACCCGCGCGTAGCCGAAAAAATGATTCCCTACCTGACCGAGCTTTTCGGCAACCCCGCGTCCAACAGCCACAGCTTCGGCTGGACGGCGGAAGAAGCAGTAGAAAATGCCCGCCTCGAAATTGCCAAACTGATTAACGCCGATTCCAAAGAAATCGTGTTTACCAGCGGCGCTACCGAATCGAACAACCTTGCCATCAAAGGCGCGGCGCACTTCTACAAAACCAAAGGCAAACACCTGATCACCGTCAAAACCGAGCACAAAGCCGTTTTGGATACCATGCGCGAACTCGAACGCCAAGGCTTTGAAGTAACCTACCTCGGCGTGCAGGAAAACGGCCTGATTGATTTGGAAGAACTCAAAGCCGCCATCCGCCCCGACACCATTCTCATTTCCGTGATGTGGGTCAACAACGAAATCGGCGTGATTCAAGACATTCCTGCCATCGGCGAAATCTGCCGCGAAAATAAAATCATCTTCCATGTAGATGCCGCCCAAGCCTGCGGAAAAACCCCTGTGGACGTAGAAGCCGCCAAAGTCGACCTGCTCTCCATGTCCGCCCACAAAATTTACGGCCCCAAAGGCATCGGCGCACTCTATGTACGCCGCAAACCCCGCGTGCGTCTCGAAGCCCAAATCCACGGCGGCGGCCACGAACGCGGCTTCCGCTCCGGCACCCTGCCCACCCACCAAATCGTCGGCATGGGCGAAGCCTTCCGCTTGGCGCGTGAAGAATTGGAACAAGACATCGCCCACGCCCTCAAGCTGCGCGAAATCTTCCTCAAAGGCATCGAAGGCATCGAAGAAGTGTATATCAACGGCGATTTGGAACACCGCGTCGCCACCAACCTCAATGTGAGCTTCAACTTCGTCGAAGGTGAAAGCCTGATCATGGCCGTAAAAGAACTCGCCGTATCCAGTGGCTCCGCCTGTACCTCCGCCTCGCTGGAACCCAGCTACGTTCTGCGCGCTTTAGGCCGCAACGATGAACTGGCACACTCTTCCCTGCGCATCACCTTCGGCCGCATGACCACAGAAGAAGAAGTGGCTTTCGCCGCCGAACTGATTAAATCCAAAATCGGCAAACTGCGCGAACTTTCTCCGCTGTGGGAAATGTTTAAAGAAGGGATTGATTTGAATACGGTTGAGTGGGCGGAGCATTAATTACTCTACATGCTGTTTGAAAAACCGTAGTTAAGCGCATAAATCAAAATCTAGTTGAAATATTGTTTATTACTATCGAATAAAATACAGAAACAAGGTTAAATATTATGTCCAATAAAACATGTTTTGTTGTTATGGCAATAGGAGATCAGCACCATAATGGACAAGCCGTTACAGCTGAAGATCTAAAGTCAAGGTATGATAATTTAATTAAGGAAGCCATTTTAAAAGCACGCCCCAATATTGAAGTTACACGCGCAGATGAAGTTTCAGCGATGGGAACAATCACAACTGATATAGTACAAAGAATAATGTATTCTGATTACATCATTGCAGATGTCAGCTATCCTAATCCCAATGTATTTTATGAACTTGGATTACGACACGCATGTAGGCCAGGAACTATTATTATTAAAGATAAAGATGCAAAAGTTCCTTTTGATATTGCATCTTTAAGATATATTGAATATGAAAATTCAACGCAAGGGCTAAAAGATCTATCTAGTAAGCTTTTGCAAACCTTTGACAGCCTTGACAAAGATAATAGTAGACCAGATAACCATTTCTTAGAAGTTGCAAAATTAACTTCTTTTAAATTTCCCGAATTCTCTAAAGAAGAACCATTAGAGCTACAAATTATGATGTCATTACTTCAATCTCCAGAATTGATTGATTTATTTTCAAAACAACAACGTGGAGAAGCAACCGATCCCATTGAAGTAATTCGAGCATTATCAACTCATCCGCATATTTTAGAACCATTTTTAAAATTAATGTTGCAATCTGGAGAGCTGAATCTATTACCTAGTAAACCATAGCAAGTGTAGGTGCGGTTGTTAAACTCAACAAGCTCGTAAAAGCTTTTTGAAATATTGAGCTTAACAGTCTAACTTGCTAAATATTTAACACCCCGAGCTACCCTTGATACCCTCTCCTCCTTGAATTCTTTTTCAGACGGCCTTAAATAAACCGAATAACCCAATATATACACAAGGAACCCACATCATGGCATACAGCGATAAAGTGATTGATCATTACGAAAACCCCCGCAACGTCGGCTCGTTCGACAAAAACGACGAATCGGTCGGCACCGGCATGGTCGGCGCGCCTGCCTGCGGCGACGTGATGAAACTGCAAATCAAAGTGAACGACCAAGGCGTGATTGAAGATGCCAAGTTCAAAACCTACGGCTGCGGCTCCGCCATCGCCTCTTCTTCACTGATTACCGAATGGGTAAAAGGCAAAAGCCTCGACGAAGCCTTGGCAATTAAAAACAGCGAAATCGCCGAAGAATTGGAATTGCCGCCGGTAAAAGTGCACTGCTCGATTCTGGCGGAAGATGCGATTAAAGCCGCAGTTTCCGACTACAAAAAGAAACACGGCGCGGAATAAGGCTGAAACAACATGGCGGGCGGCTGGGCGCCGGACGGCGCGGAGCAAGAGCAAATCGAAGCCTCGCTGGAAGATGCGCTGGCTTTGGTTCGGCAACATCTTCCTGCGGGTGAAAGTGCTCGCGAATGTGTCGAGTGCGGCGAACCGATTCCCGAAGCCCGCCGCCAAGCCTTGCCGGGTGTGCAATTATGTGGTGTGCAATTATGTATTGCCTGCCAAGAACAAGCCGACAAACAACAGGCTTTTCAGACGGCCTATAACCGCCGCGGCAGTAAAGACAGCCAATTGAAATAGGCCGTCTGAACACACAAACGCATTTGAAAACAAGGTGATCGCCATGCCCTTCACTCCCGAACAACAGCAATCCCTGCTGGCACAAAAAGGCGTAGGCAAAACCGTTTTGCAACGCTTGCAGCAAATGGGCTTAGACGACACCGCCAAACTCGCCGCGGCAGATGTGGACGATATTTTGCAGCAAGGCGCGGCGTTAACCGGTTCGACCTGCTGGAAAAACAGCCCGCAAGCCAAAGCGGCTATTGTTGCAGCGGTAGAATGGGCTAAAACGCAAAGCTGATTTTCAGACGGCCTCACAGTTTATAAAGGCCGTCTGAAAAACCGTAGGGCGGACATCCCTGCCCGCCGTTTGATGAAACGGACAATCTTTACCGCAAATCTGATTTTGCCGGCGGGCAGGGATGCCCGCCCTACGGAATGACAAGATACCCGCACATAAGCGTAAAGGATAAGACGATGATTACATTAACCGAAAAAGCCGCCAACCATATCCAAAACTTTCTCACCAAACGCGGCAAAGGCGAAGGCATCCGCTTGGGCGTGAAAACCAGCGGCTGTTCGGGCATGGCTTACACTTTGGAATTTGTTGACGATATCCAGCCCGAAGATTTGGTGTTTGAAGGCTACGGCGTGAAAGTGTTTGTCGACCCCAAAAGCCATGTGTATCTCGACGGCACAGAGCTGGATTACACCAAAGAAGGCTTGCAGGAAGGCTTCAAGTTCCAAAACCCGAACGTGAAAGACGAATGCGGTTGCGGCGAGAGCTTCCACGTTTGATTGCAAGATAACCGAGGCCGTCTGAAAGTGAGTTTTGCGAACTTCGCGAAAACGTTTTAGCGAAGTTCGCAAAACTCACTTTCAGACGGCCTCTCAATGCAGCTTATGTTATACTCGCACCCGTTTAAAAACCACCTCGAAACAAGGATTCATCATGGCTGATTTTAATCAGATTCTTACCCCCGGCGACGTTGACGGCGGCATCATCAACGTAGTGAACGAAATTCCCGCAGGCAGCAACCACAAAATCGAATGGAACCGCAAACTGGCCACGTTCCAACTCGACCGCGTAGAGCCTGCCATTTTCGCCAAACCCACCAACTACGGTTTTATTCCGCAAACCCTCGACGAAGACGGCGACGAACTCGACGTATTGCTGATTACCGAACAACCTTTGGCTACCGGCGTATTTTTGGAAGCCAAAATCATCGGCGTGATGAAGTTTGTTGACGACGGCGAAGTGGATGACAAAATCGTGTGCGTACCCGCCGACGACCGCAGCAACGGCAACGCCTACAACAGCCTGCAAGACCTGCCGCAGCAACTGATCAAACAAATCGAATTCCACTTCAACAACTACAAAGCCCTGAAAAAACCGGGCTGCACCAAAGTGGAAAGCTGGGGCGACGTAGCCGAAGCCAAAGCCGTGATTAAAGAATCTATCGAGCGCTGGAACGCCGAAGCCAAGTAATTCTACATTAAAGAACAACAGGCCGCCTGAAACCTTTCAGACGGCCTGTTTTTTGCCCGCTTTCTAACTGCCGCCGATTGGTTTTCACCAAATTTAACTATACAATAGTCCTTCCATATCGGACTTATCGGGGAAAGCAATGACACACATCGTACAGGCACCCAGCAGCATCGCACCGGATCTCAACAACTACTATAAATGGTTCAACGAATACGTTGCCACACTCAACGAACGCGATGCCCAACTGCTGCTCAACGCCCGCAAACTGGCGGAAGAACATTATCCCGTGGACGGCCTAACCTCCAACGGCGAACCCTTAATGAGCAATTTCTTAGGCGCGGCGCAAATGGTTGCCGACATGGACTTGCTGCCCGAAGCCGTGGCCGCCACCATACTCACCGAAATATCCTCGTATTGCCCCAACTGGCAGGAAGCCGTTGCCGAAAAATGCAATGCAACCGTCGCCAATCTGGTCAAAGGCATAGACGAAGTACAGAAACTTACCCATTTCGCCCGCGTCGACAGCCTTGCCACGCCTGAAGAGCGCGCCCAGCAGGCCGAAACCATGCGCAAAATGCTGTTGGCGATGGTCAGCGATATCCGCGTCGTGCTAATCAAACTCGCCCTGCGCACCCGCACCATGCAGTTTATCGGCGTGCTGCCCGACAGCGAAGAAAAACGCGCGTTGGCAAAAGAAACGCTGGATATTTTCGCCCCGCTCGCCAACCGTTTGGGCGTATGGCAGCTCAAATGGCAGCTCGAAGATTTGGGCTTCCGCCATCAAAACCCCGAACAATACAAAGAAATCGCCCGCCTGCTCGATGAAAAACGCACCGAGCGGCTGGAATATATCGAGCACTTCCTGCAAGACCTGCGCACGGAATTAGACAAATACAATATTCACTACGATGTGGCCGGCCGCCCCAAACACATCTATTCGATTTACCGCAAAATGTCGAAGAAAAAAATCGGCTTCGACGGTTTGTACGACATCCGCGCCGTCCGCATTTTGGTCGATACCATTCCCGAATGCTATACCACGCTGGGGATTGTACACAGCCTGTGGCAGCCGATTCCGGGGGAGTTCGACGACTACATCGCCCAGCCCAAAAGCAACGGCTACAAAAGCCTGCACACCGTGGTTGTCGGCCCCGAAGACAAAGGCATCGAAGTGCAGATACGCACCTTCGATATGCACCAGTTCAACGAATTCGGCGTTGCCGCCCACTGGCGTTATAAAGAAGGCGGCCAAGGCGACAACGCCTACGAGCAAAAAATCGCTTGGTTGCGCCAACTGCTCGACTGGCGCGAAAACATGGCCGACCACGACCGCGAAGACTTGGCCGGCGCCTTCCGCACCGAGCTGTTTAACGACACCATTTATGTGCTGACCCCGCACGGCAAAGTGCTTTCATTGCCCACCGGCTCCACCCCCATCGACTTTGCCTACGCCCTGCACAGCAGCATCGGCGACCGCTGCCGCGGCGCAAAAGTAGAAGGCCAAATCGTGCCGCTTTCCACCCCGCTCGAAAACGGCCAGCGCGTGGAAATCATTACCGCCAAAGAAGGCAACCCTTCCGTCAACTGGCTGTACGAAGGCTGGGTAAAATCCAACAAAGCCATCAGCAAAATCCGTGCCTTCATCCGCCAGCAAAACGCCGATGCCGTGCGCGAAAACGGCCGCAACCAGCTTGAAAAACAGCTCGCCAAAGTATCCTGCAAACCCAATCTGCAAGACTTGGCCGAAAAACTCGGCTTCAAAAAGATCGACGATTTATACACCGCCGTCGGACAAGGCGAAGTTTCCCCGCGCGCAGTACAAAAAGCCTGCGGCACATTGGTCGAACCGCCTCCCCCGCCCTTAAACGAAACCACCATCGTTAAACAGTCGAAAATCAAAAAAGGCGGTAAAAACGGCGTGCTGATCGACGGCGAAGACGGCCTGATGACCACTCTGGCAAAATGCTGCAAACCCGCCCCGCCCGATGAGATTGTCGGCTTCGTAACCCGCGAGCGCGGCATTTCGGTGCATCGTCGCAACTGCCCGTCGTTCCAACACCTTGCCGAACAAGCCCCCGACAAAGTATTGAGCGCAAGCTGGGCGCAAACCCAAGAAGGGCAAGTGTTTGCCGTAGATGTCGAAATCCGCGCACAAGACCGCGGCGGCCTGCTGCGCGACGTATCCGACACCTTCGCCCGCCACAAACTCAATGTTACCGCCGTGCAAACCCAAAGCCGCGACTTGGAAGCCAGCATGCGCTTTACGCTGGAAGTGCGGCAAGTCAACGATTTACCGCGCGTATTGGCCAGCCTCTCCGAAGTAAAAGGCGTGTTGAGTGTGACCCGGTTGTAAACGGCTTTGTGTGCCAAAGCTGGATAGATTGCATTTCAATCAAGCAAGAGGCCGTCTGAAAAGATGTTTTCAGACGGCCTCGTTATAGCCAACCCTTGAATGACCGAACCCTCACATCGTTTTATCTTTTAATACAGAAAGATCAACCATGAAAAGCGCCTTATATACCCTGTTACTCTCTGCTGTATTCATTCCTTTAAACGTTCATGCAGCACCTGCGGATGATGAAGCACTTAAACAGCTTGCTACCGTATTCCACAACGCCCGAGCCACGGGAAACGCCAAAAGTTTTGCCGATGCTGCCTACATTTCTCCCGAATACTGCACTTCGGCACAAAGTTTGGAAGAATGCCGCACCTCAATGGCAGAATATCTGGCACTCGGATGGGAAAACCCTAACGACCGCTGGAAGAAAAATTTTACTGTTCAGCGTATTGAATACGGTAATAATAAAAATCAAGCTGTTATACACACCACAACTACCTCCGTTAACGGCCAACCGCTCATCGTACGCTGGAAAGCCATTAAAATCGACGGCAAATGGTTAAGCGACAACTTGGGCGTAGAGGTAGATGATGCTCCGTAAACATCGCTAAACACACCCAACCTTTTTCAAGCAGACATTGTTGAATCTCTTTTTTCACAAGCATTACTGAATAAAGCGAAATATAAGTGAAGGCCGTCTGAAAAACTTTTCAGACGGCCTCACACACATTTACTGCTTCTATTTAATCCAACAGCAAAGCATCGTCCGATACTTTTTCTCCGCGGGTTTGTTCGAATAAATCCAGCAAATCGGGCACGTCCATGCCTTTACGTTGTTCGCCGGATACGTCCAACACTACTTTGCCTTGATGCAGCATGACCGTGCGGCTGCCGTGGTCGAGGGCTTGGCGCATGGAGTGGGTTACCATCATCGCAGTGAGTTTGTTTTCTTCGATGATTTTGTCGGTCAGCTCCAGCACAAACGCGGCGGTTTTGGGGTCGAGGGCGGCGGTGTGTTCGTCGAGCAGCAGGATTTTGCTCGGCTGCAAACTGGCCATCAGCAGGCTCACGGCTTGGCGTTGGCCGCCGGAAAGCAGGCCGATGCGGTCGGTGAGGCGGTTTTCGAGGCCGAGTTTTAAAATCGCCAGTTTTTCGCGGAACAGCTCGCGGTTTTCTTTATTCAGTGCAAAACCCAAACCGCGCTTGCCGCCGCGCGAATAGGCCAGCGCCATGTTTTCTTCGATGCTGAGGGCTTCGCAAGTGCCGGCCAGCGGGTCTTGGAAAACGCGGGCGACCAGATGGGCGCGTTTGTGGGCGGGAAGGCGGGTCACGTCTTGGCCGTCGATGTGGATGCTGCCGCTGTCCACCATCAAATCGCCGCTGATGGCGTTGAGGAAAGTGGATTTGCCCGCGCCGTTACTGCCGATCACGGTTACAAATTCGCCGTCTTGAATATGCAGGCTCATACCGCGCATGGCGGGGTTTTCAATCGGTGTGCCGGCGTTGAAGGTAATTTTTAAATTGTCGGCGCGCATCATGATGTCTGTTTCCTTTTAAAAGCGCGTTTCATCATCGGCAAACGCAGGGCAAGCACAACGAGGATGGCAGTAATCAGGTTCAGGTCGGTCGGGCGCACACCCAAGCCTTGCAGAAATTGGTTGCCGAGCGCAAACGCAATCAGCAAACGGTAAACCAATGCGCCCAAAATGGCAGCTAAGGTAATGAAGATAATGCGTTTGCTGCCCAACAAATTCTCGCCGATGATCACCGCTGCCAAGCCGATCACAATCGTGCCGATACCGCTTGCTAAGTCGGCACTACCGGTGGTTTGGGCAAAGAGTGCGCCGCCCAAGGCAATCAAGGCGTTGGAAATCGCCATGCCCAACACAATCATTTTAGAAGTAGCCACGCCTTGCGCTTTGGCCATGCGGGCGTTAACGCCGGTGGCGCGCATCGCCAAGCCAGTTTTGGTGTTGAAAAACCAATCCAGCAGCAATTTGGCCAGCACGACGAAGCCTAAAATAATCAGCGGCTGCACCCAAAATTGGTTACTGTAATCTTCAGCCACAAACGGGGAAAACACGCTGGGCGCGCCAATCAGCGGAAGATTCGGCGTTCCGCCTGTAATACGCAGGTTCACCGAATACAAAGCCACCATCACCAAAATACTGGCCAGCAGCGGCAGTATTTTCAGCGAGACGTTCAACCACGCCGTAACCATACCGGCACACGCACCGGCGGCAGCACCGGCCAAACACGCCAGCCACGGGTTCATGCCCGAGCCGACGCAAACGGCAAATACCACTGCGCCCAAGGGAAAGCTGCCGTCGGCAGTCAAATCGGGAAAATCAAGAATGCGGAACGAAATCAGCACGCCCAACGCCACCAAAGCGTAAATCAGGCCGGCTTCGATACCGCCGAAAAAAGCGATCAAGCTCATCTTATGGGAAACTTCCTAAACAATATTTAAAACTGACAAACAAATGTGTTTGCGAAACCCGCAAAGCCCGTTTTCAGACGGCCTGAGCGGTTATGGAAAGTTTATCCGCTGAAACACGTTACCTCACCGGCTTGGATAAACCGTTTAACTGCCGATTAACTGCCGAAGCATCAATGAGGCCGTCTGAAAAATAGTCAGCCAACCGAATCGGCTGGCTGGCATGATTTATTAATAATCAACTAGTTATTCAGAAACCTGCTTCGCTTGCTTGAGCAATTCTTCCGACAAGGTTACGCCTTGTGCGGCTGCATTTTTCTTACTCAAATACAAATCCAGCGTTTCCATGCGGGCGGAAGGAATCTCTCCGGCTTTTTTGCCTGCCAAAATTTGGGCTGTTACATCGCCTGCTTTTTTACCCAAATCGTAGTAGTTCACGCCCAAAGCCGCTACTGCTCCGCGGGCAACCGAATCGGTGTCGGAAGCGATCAGCGGTTTTTTCATTTCTACCGCCGCTTTGTTCATAGATTCGTAAGAAGACACCACATTGTTGTCTAAAGAAGTGTAAATCAGATCAACTTTTCCGTTCAGGCTGCGGGCGGCCGTGAGCACATCGGAAGAACGCTGGGCGGGAGCCGTTATCAAATTGATACCTTGCGGCTCAAGTTTGGCCTTCAATTGTTCCAGCACGGTGGTAGAGTTCACTTCACCGGGGCTGTACACATAACCGACATTTTTTACGGTAGGCACGATTTTCTTCATCAGATCAATTTGCGGCTCCAACGGCAGCTCGTCGGAAATACCGGTTACGTTGGTATTCGACGCATCAAAACCCGGAACCAGCTTAGCCGCAACCGGATCGGTTACTGCGGCATAAACCACAGGAATGGTTTTGGTGGCCGCCACCATAGATTGCGCGCTGGGTGTGGCAATGGCTACCACCACATCGGGATTATCGCCGACAAATTTTTTGGCAATTTGTGCTGCGTTGGCGGTGCTACCTTGCGCGCTTTGGAAATCGATGGTCAGGTTTTTACCCTCTTCATAGCCTTTGGCTTTCAGTTCGTCGATCACGCCTTTGCGTACGGCATCCAAAGCGGGATGTTCGACAATGGCGGTAATGGCGATTTTTTTATTGGCAGCCGGCTCGGCTGCGGGGGAAGAGGCTGCGGTATTGCTTTTTTGCTCTGCGGGGGAACATGCAGCCAGTAACACGGCTGCGATGGTGCTTAATACATATTGTGAAGTGGTTTTCTGATTCATACTGTATTCCTCTCAGTCAGTAGGCTTGAATTTTTGTAATAATATTTTAATTTTTTTAAAAAATCATCGCATTTAGGCGCATGAAAATCCGGCATTGATATTTTTATACCAATTTAAATGCCAATTTTGACCTAATATTTAGCGTTTTCCTTCCCTGTAAACATGTTGGCCGACACAAACCCTGCGCGGGCGGCGTTGATTTCGGATAAAAATGGTTATCTTGCGAGCTATGGCGATAGTCGGTGAAAAACCTACATGGGATTACAAACGCGATAATGTGGCAGGCAAAAACAAACTGTAATGATGGTTTGCTTATATATAGATGAGGCCGTCTGAAAACAGAGAACATGTTTTTCAGACGGCCTCATCACTCTTCCAACGCGATAAGAAACCTTTATTGCACAGCTTTAGCGGTGTAGCGCCCCGCCATCGCTTTGTAAACCATGCTTTCGTATTTCAAGGTTTCATAACGCCGGTTGAGCATATTTTGTGCCGAGCTGTATTCGGTATTCAAGGCTTCCAACCAGTCTTTCAATTCGTTTTTGCCGTATTGATAGCGCACTTGGTAGTAGCGGCTGTTTTTTTGGTCGAGCGCATATTGTTTGCGGGCGTTGTCTAAAGCCTGCGCGGCATGACCGTATTTCTGATAATTGCCCAACACTTCGTTTAAGGCGGCGGTAAGCGTTTGCTCAAAATGAAGGCGTGCTTGCTCAAAATTGGCTTCGGCGGTTTTATCTTGCCATTTCAAGGTGTTCCAATCTAAAAACGGCAGGTTGAGTTTGACCGAACCGCCCAAAAACGGCACGTCAAACAAGGTGCGCGCTTTGTCTGAAGAGGTGCTGACGGTAGCGCCGACGGTGATGGCGGGATACCAGCTCCGTTTTTGCGCATCGACATTCTTCACGGCGGATTGCAGACGGTATTCGGCTGCGCGCAAATCGGGGCGGTTCGCCAGTGCAGACACCGGCACGTTTAAATCGATACCGCGTGCGGTGTGCAGGCGGAAATCGTCAGGGGCGGCTGCGGTAGTTTCTCCGGGCTTGAGGTTGAGCAGATTGCGCAGGGTTTCTTCGGCAGCCGCGCGGTTGTTGCGGAGCTGGATCAGGCTGTTTTGCGCGGACAGCAAGGATTGCTCTGCGCGGCGCGGTTTGGCGGCATCGGCTTTACCGTGTTTATATTTGGCGGCGGCGATGCGGGCGATGTCTTGGTATTGTTTGACGGTTTTTTCGGTTACCGCGATGGCTTCGTTCAAATAGGCGATGTTGAAATAGGCATCGACCACATTATTAATCAAGGTCAGGCGGGTGGCGGCCAAATCTTGCTGCGTGGCTTGATATTCCCACACTTGGGCATCGGCTTTGGCGTTCAGCCGCTGCCATAAGTCGATTTCGTAACTCAATCCGAGCTGGCTGCTGAACGAACGGGTGCTGCCGCCGTCTTTGAGGTTTTTGTTGGCCGACGCACCTACCGAGGCGTTGAATGCAGGCACCAAACCCGCTCCGAGAATATTGGCTTGATACAAGGCTTTGTTGACATTAATGGCGGCTTTTTTCAAGTCGATATTGTTGGACAAGGCTTGCTCAACCAAGGCATCAAGGCGGTTGTCGGCATAGATGCGCCACCAGTTTTCGGTGATGTGATAACGGCGGGCGGCTTCTGCTGCGGGCACAATCACGCCGCCGGCCTCAAGCGTTAAATCGGGGCGGGCGGTATGGTTGATAGCGCAGCCGCCGAGCGCCAAAGCGATGCTCAGGCTTAAGGCCGTCTGAAATAATCGGGTCGGTTTCATGAATGTTGTCCTTATGGTTTCAGACGGCCTCAGCCTGCGCGTTGAGTATCAGGCCGTCTGAAAACGTTAATCGTGTGCCAGCGCATCAATCGGGTTGAGTTTCGATGCCCTTTTCGCCGGCATAAAGCCGAACACGACGCCGATGATGGTGGAACAGGTAACGGCTGCCACGATGGAAAGTGTGGAAAACGTCATGGCAAAGTCTTTCACGAAGTGGTTGAACACCAAACTGATGCCCACGGAAAACAATACGCCGGTCAGGCCGCCGATCAAGCAAATCAGCACGGCTTCAATCAGAAACTGCTGCAAGATATTCGACTGCCGCGCGCCGATCGCCATGCGCACGCCGATTTCTTTGGTGCGCTCGGTTACCGACACCAGCATGATGTTCATCACGCCGATACCACCCACCACCAACGAAATCAAAGCGATACAGGAAATCAGCAGCGTCATGGTGCCGGTGGTGCTTTCCACTGTTTGCTTGATGCTGTCGCTGTTTTGCATGAAATAATCTTGAACGCCGTGGCGCGAAAGCAGCAGTTCGTCCAAACCTTTTTCGGCGGCTTGGGAATTGACATTGTCTTTCACTTTAACGGTAATCGAGTTGATATAACGCTGGCCGCTGATTTGGTTGATCACCGTGGTGTACGGCGCCCATATTTGCAGGTTGTCGGTGCTGCCGAAAGGGCTGGTGTCTTTTTCGGTAACGCCGATGATTCTCAACGGGCGTTTTTTAAACAAAATCACTTTGCCGATGGGGTCGATGCCGTCTGAAAACAGTTTGTTGCGGGTGTTGTCGTCAATCACCGCCACTTGGTTGTTGTATTTCACATCATCGGCATCATAAAAACGCCCTTGCGCCAATTTGATGCCGCGCACGTCGAAATACTGCTCGCCCGCGCCGAAAAGCTGGGCGCTCACGTCGATATTGCGGAAAGTAACCGTGCCGCCCGCAGACACCATGGGCGTTACGCTGTCCACATAGCTTTGTTTGGCAATCGCTTCCGCATCGGCAATCGTGAGCGTTCGGATCCGCGAAGACTGCCGGTCGCCAAAGCCCTTACCCGGCCGGATGCTGATGGTGTTGGTGCCGATAGCGCTGATCTCTTTCAGAATTTTTTCCTGCGAACCTTTGCCCAACGCTACCACGGAAACCACAGAAGCAATGCCGATAATGATGCCGAGCATGGTCAGCAGCGAGCGCATCTTATGCGACAAAATCGCCTGCACCGACATGCGGAACGATTCGATAAGTTGGTCTTTGAAAAACAGCCACGAAGTATTTTCCTCAATGCTGCTTACATTGCCGGCATTGACCTCGGTATTTTTACTGGTATCGGAAATCACTTTGCCGTCGCGCAGTTCGATCACACGGTTGGCATTGGCGGCGATACCGGGATCGTGCGTCACCAAAATTACCGTATGCCCTTGAGCGTGCAAGGAATGGATGATTTCCATCACGTTTTCGCCCGATTCGGTATCCAATGCGCCTGTAGGCTCGTCGGCCAAAATAATTTCGCCGCCGTTCATCAAAGCGCGGGCGATACTCACGCGCTGCTGCTGCCCTCCCGAAAGCTCGCTGGGCTTGTTGTTTTCCTTTCCTTCCAAACCCAAATCATGCAGCAACTTTTCGGCGCGCCGGTTGCGCTCGTTTTTTTCCATGCCGGCATACACCGACGGCAAAGCCACATTGTCCCGCGCATTGAGCGCACTGAGCAGGTTATAGCGTTGGAAAATAAAGCCGAAACGCTTGCGGCGCAGCCCCGCCAGTTCGTCTGCCGTCATCTGCGCGGTTTCCACGCCGTCGATGGTGTAAGAACCGGAACTGGCCGTATCCAAGCATCCCAAAATATTCATCAGCGTTGATTTTCCTGAGCCGGATTGGCCGATGATGGCAACGAAATCGCCTTTTTCTATACTGAGGTTGATGTCTTTTAAAACGTGCACGCGGTTGTTACCGCTGCCGAAGTAACGGTTGATGCCCCTGCATTCGATTAAACTCATGCTCCGCTCCGCTTACATCGGCCCCATCGGGCCTCCACGGTTATTCTTCTTAGCGTCTGCCGCGCCGGATTCGGAAATAATCACTTTTTCGCCTTCCTTCACGCCTTCCGTCACTTGCGTGTTGGTGCCGTCGCTCAAACCGGTTTTGACCGCCCGCTCTTCTACTTGGTCTTTATCGCCCAACACGCGCACCACTTTTTTGCCTTCTTTGATTTTCACCGCCAAATTGGGCACGGCCAACACTTGTTGCGCACGGTTAATCACAATCGTGTTTTCAGTCGTCATGCCGATATGCAGCGAACCGTCTTCGTTCGGCACCAAAGCACGGGCATAGTAATAAATCGCCGTATCCGTGGTGTCGGTGCTGGTGGTGTACGAGCCTTGCGACATTTTGGTCAAACCGGGGTCAACCGTGTCGATAACGGCATCGCGCACGTTTTCAGGTTGCGACAAGATGGTAAACGTGAGGTTCTGCCCTGCTTTGACTTTGCCCGCGTCGCCCTCGGCAATCTGCATTTTGTTCAGCATTTTGCTTAAGTCGGCCAGCTGCACAATCGTCGGCGTGCTTTGGTTGGCATTGACGGTTTGGCCTTCTTCTACCGGAATCGACACCACCGTTCCGTCCATCGTCGCCACGATGCGCGTATACCCCAAATCCGCTTCCGCCGTATTAATCGCAATCTGGGTTTGCTTGATTTGCGATTTCAATTCCGCAACCGACGCCCCGGCCGCGGAAAGCGCGTCTTCGGCATCTTCCAGCTCGGCTTTAGAAGTTGCATTCTCCGCCCACAAAGCCTGCTCGCGCTTATATTTTTTTCTCGCCGTTTTTTGTTTGATCTCCGCCGACACCAATTGAGCGCGGAAAGTCTCCAGTTTGGCCTTGTTGATATTCAGGGTATTGATTTGCGACGTCGCATCGATTTCCGCAATCAATTCCCCTTTTTTTACCTGCTGGCCGATTTTAACGTAGAGCTTTTTAATCTGCCCCGACGCCTGCGAACCCACCGTAACCAGCTGCGCGGCAGAAATCTCACCCGTGGCGCTTACCGTTTGGTCGATATCCATCTTCGCCACCGGCTGGGTCAGATAATTGATTTTTTCTTCGGGCTTCCAATAAGACCAAGCCAGCAGAGCCAATACCGCAACAACCGCCAAGGCCGCAATCCATTTAAGCTTTTTAGTCATAATGCCTCGATTTTGAAGTAGTTTTACCCGTTCAGATAAATAAAATGACGCCCCAACTGCGGGCAAAGAAATAGAAACGGACTTAAGTGTACTGAAAAAAGCCTGAGCCTCCAACCACGCTTTTTTGCGTGTGCAAACATAAACCATCAATGCTTTAAGGTATTTATGAATATGGAAACAAAACCTTAAAAGAACAGCTTGAGGCCGTCTGAAAATTTAACGTGCCGTGTTACACGTTTATCGGCTTGCCTCAAGCCCAACAAAACAATCCCAAACGCCCGCATCAAGCCATCATTTGAAATGCCAAAAAGATTATTTGCCACCCGTTACCACGCTCAAAATTGATGATTTCACACCGCAAAACATCTTTGTGATTACTGTTTTTTTACATACTGTTAGTCCGCTTAGCATCTTTAGACTACCACATATCAATTATCAAAACCGCTCAATCCATATTCATTTATAATTTTCGGATAAACAACAATAATTTAATCATGTTTATATTACACATTTACGTCTAACTGATTACTTTCTTGACTTGCCAAAATGACCAAAAACAGACAACAAGGTTTTACCCTAATTGAATTAATGATTGTGGTACTGACATTAGCCATACTCGCCACCATCGCCTATCCCTCTTACGAAACCTACGTCCGGCAGACCCGCTTGGAAAATGTGCGCGCCGACTTACTTGTGAGCGCTCAATCGTTGGAACGCCAATACGCACAGCAACACCATTTTCCCGCTTCCGTAGCCTCCAACTCACTGGAATCCAACCAATATTTCGACATCCGTTACAAAGCGGCAAGCGGCGATGACTTCACATTAATCGCCGAACCCAACGAAAACAATCCCAACGAAAAACGCCACATGCAGCTCAACGGCAGCGGCATCATTACCGTTTGCGAAGGCAGAACAGCCGCAACCACATCTTCCCCCGATGTAAACTGCTATGTGTACAAATAAATACACGGCTTGATGAAAGCGTAAAATTTACTTTACACAATAAACAAATCTTTACAAAATAACCCTTGTTATTATTTTTATCTGTATTAAGGGGACTATTTTGAACAAACAACACGGCTTCACACTCATCGAGCTGCTTTTTATCATAGCCATTCTTGCGATTTTAGCCGCTATCGCTATTCCCCCTTACCAGCAATACATCAAAGATTCACGCCTGCGCGAGGCGCATACGCTTCTGCTCAAAAACGCGCATATCATGGAGCAGTTTTACCAGCAAAACCGTTCGTTCAAACAAACCTCCACAACCTGGCCTCAATTGCCCGAAACCTCTACCCGCCACTTCTGCATCCGCCCACAAGGCAATGCGCGCGGGGCATTGAACGATAAGTTCACGCTCAAAGCCGTAGCCATCAACAAAAACTACGAACCGCGCGTATTAAAAATCAACGAATCTCTGATTACTACAATATGTGAATCCAGCACCAACAGTTGTGGCGAGGAAGGCGATTTCTTCCCGAGCAAAGATTCAGAAGATAAAAGCCCGACAGATAAAAACTGCACGATATACCAATAACTACAAACAGTTTTTCTTCCTAAACAACCTTTCTCCGACAACACTTTTCAGACGGCCTCCATAACCTACCCAAGCTGATATGAACAGACATACAAAAAGAAAAATCCGCCTGAAAACTCAAGCGGATTTTTCTGAAAACTGGCACGCCCACGGGGATTCGAACCCCGGTTGCCGCCGTGAAAGGGCAGTGTCCTAGGCCTCTAGACGATGGGCGCGTAAACAACCGAAACGCGCACTATACAGATACACAAAACGCTTGTCAATAAAACAATTGCATAACGCCTTTCAGACGGCCTCCCGCTACGGTATAATGCCGCGGTTTAACATGAAAGAAATGCTATGTGGTTCAAACAAATCAGCTTCTACCCCCTCAATAAAGACAAGCTACCCGATCTCGAAACATTGGCCGAAAAGCTGACCCAAGCGGAATTTACGCCGTGCATGGGTTTGGACTGGTTTAGCGAAGGATTTGCCGCGCCCGTTTCTTTCTCGCCTGAAACGGTTTTCCCGGCCGATTACACTTGGCGCGTAGCCTTGAAGAAAGAAGAAAAAGTTTTACCCGCCGGCGTTATCCGCGATATTTTGGACGAACGCGTGATCGAAATACAGAACGCAGAAGCGCGCAATGTCGGCCGCAAAGAAAAACAAGAATTAAAAGAACAGATTACCGACGACCTACTCCCGCGTGCGTTTACCCGCAGCAGCCGCACACAAGCTATTTTCGACACCAAGCACGGCTATCTTTTAATTAATAACGCTTCCGCCACCAAAGCCGAAGGCATGCTGACCAAGCTGCGCGAAGCCTTGGGCGGGCTTGAAGTCCGCCTGCCCAACACCAAACAATCGCCCGGCAGCCTGATGACCGAATGGCTCTTGCGCGGCGCGGCCGAAGGCGGTTTCGAGTTGGACAGCGATTGCGAGCTGAAAGGCACGGGAGACGTGGCGCCGGTGGTTAAAGTATCCAAGCAGGATTTAACCGCCAATGAAGTGATCCAGCATGTGAAAAACGGCAAAACCGTTACCCAACTCGGCCTTGTATGGCGCGAACAGATTGCGTTTATTCTGACCCAAGACTTCACGCTCAAACGCATCCAATATTTGGACGTGCTGCAAGAAGAAGCCGAAGGACACGGCGATGATGCCGCCAGCCTGACGTTTGCTTCGCAAATTCTGATGACCGAAGCGTTGAGCAACATGCTGGAAGAATTGGTCGGCTATTTGGGCGGCTGGCAGGAATCGTAACAGCCCGGCTGTTGGTTCAATCTTATTTTTATCCCAACAGGGGCGGATAAAGCATCCGCCTCTGTTTATTTTTGAGTTGGCGTTCCATCAATGCAGATAAGGCCGTCTGAAAATAGATTTTCAGACGGCCTTATCTGCATCTTGCCCGGTTCGGATTACAGATTCTGCAAGCGTTCCACCGATGGGGCGTAGTAATAAGCGCCGGTTACGGCGGTGGTAAGGTGTTTCAGCAGCAGGTCGGTTTTGCCGTCGGTATGACCGAACATGCTCAAGAGTTGCGCTTCGATATTGTGCAGCGTGCCGCAGTAGGCGATAAACACCAAGCCGTGTTCGCCCGAAGCGGTGCCGTAGGGCAGGCTGCGGCGGACAATTTCGAGGCTCACTCCGTTTTCTTTGAGATTGACGCGGCCTAAGTGGGAATCGGGCAGGCGTACATCTTTGCTGAATTCTTCGTTGGTTTCTTTGGTGCGGCCGACGGCGGCTTCTTGCTCGGCCAGCGGCACTTTGTTCCATTTTTTGAGATCGTGGCGGTATTTTTGCAGCAACACATAACTGCCGCCCGCATCGGGCTTGCCTTCTGGCACGGTGCCAACGATGCGGATGTTGTCGCCAGTGGGGTTTTCGGTGCCGTCTACAAAACCGTCCAACCCGCGCTCTTCGATCCAGCGGAAGCCGTGGGTTTCGTCTTTTACGTCGATGCTGTCGCCGAATGCTTCCAATAAGGCCATAGCCAGCGAAAAGTTAACATCGGGGCGCAACGATTGGATGTGGAACATGATGTCGTGTTGCGTGGCGGGAGCCAAGCCGTTGCCCAGCGGGGTAAACGGTTTGATTTCGCTGCCTTCGCCGTTGTGGTTCAGGCTTTGCCAGAATGCGCTGCCGAAGGCGATGGTTAGGCCGAGCAGTGCGTCGGGAAATTTTTGCTGCAATTGGTCGAGGGCTTCAAGGCTTTTGCGGGCGGCGAGCTGAATCTGCTCGCGGCTGCCTGTGATATCGGCTTCGATAAATACGGCGGCTTTACTGCCTGCGGGAATAATGGCGGTTTGCGGGTTCATGTTTTTCCTTCGGATGATGCGGATGGATTTGTGTTTGACAGGTTTTAATTATAGCCCATGCCGGATAGTATTTTAAGGCCGTCTGAAAAGAATCGGCGGGACGGAACCCAAACAAACTGCATTACTGCTTTGCCGCGCCTGCAAACACAGGGGCACAGGCGGGTAATCGCGCTGTGGTAGAATCTGCATCTGTTTTTTACGGGAAGCATTATGCGTATTGTTTTGTTTATATTGGTACTGTTGCTGCTGCAGGTGTTTACCTTCGGCTTGGGCCGGTCGCTGCAATGGCTGTTCGCCCCCTATATTGCCGCACGGGGCAGACGCTGGTTGATGGGCGCGGCGTTTTTCATTACCAATGCGCTGATTGCGGGGCTGTTGTTGCAGCTTGGGCATGCGGTGTTCCGCTGGATGGCGTTTTGGATGGTGTTGCTGCTGTTTGTGATGTATGCGGCGCTGGCTACCTTTGTGCTGTATCTGCTGCTGTGCCGCTTCATGGCGCAAAAACCGATGTCGCGCAGCTTGAGGCTGTTTGCGCCTTTGTTTGTGGTCGGGCTGTTGGGAATGGCGGTGTACAACGCCTACACGCCGGTGGTGCATCATGCCGACATCACCATCAATAAGCCGCTGGAGAAACCGCTGCGTATCGGCATGGCCAGCGATACCCATTTGGGCGTGCTGTTCGGCGCGCGCCAGCTGGATAAGCTCGCCGACATCATGAACCGCGAAAAAGTCGATATTATCCTGCTGCCCGGCGATTTGATGGACGACAACGTAAACGCCTACCGCGCCGAAAACATGCAGCCGCATCTTGAAAAACTGCGTGCGCCGCTGGGTGTGTATGCCACTTTGGGCAACCACGATTTGTTCGGCCACGAACGCGATATTTACGAAGAGCTGACCAAAGCGGGCATTAAAGTGCTCGCCAATGAAAGCACGGTGGTGGACGGCCGCTTGCTGGTAGTAGGCCGCAACGATGATTTGGACAAAACCCGCCCCGCCACGGAAACCTTGCTGCGCGGTCAAAACACCGCCTTACCCGTGCTGTTGATGGACCACCGCCCTACCGATATCGAAGCTCACAGCAAACTGCCGATAGACGTTCAGGTGTCCGGCCATGTGCACAACGGCCAAGTGGCGCCGGCCAATTTAATCGTCCGCTTTCTCAACCGCCTGCATTACGGCTACGAACACATCGGCAACGGCCACTTTTTCGTTACATCGGGATACGGCTTTTGGGGCGTGCCGCTGCGTTTGGGTTCGCAGTCGGAAGTGTGGATTATTCATGTGAAAGGCAGTCAAACGCATCAACATTGATTCTGTTTGAACCGCATAATGATTGAGGCCGTCTGAAAATATTTATCCAAAACATTTTCAGACGGCCTCAACTGACATTCCGCGGCTTACTTACTGATGTCTTCCAAACTGCGCCCCTTGGTTTCCTCGCCCAGCACCACAATCACGGCAACCACCGCCATCAGCACCGCCGTAAACATCACGAAAATCCGCCCGAAACCGCCGTCGCCGCCGATCATGGCCGCCACCGCCATCGGCGCGACAATACCGCCGATACGGCCGACGGCACCGGCCCAGCCCGAACCGAAGGCGCGGAAGCGCACGGGATAAAGCTCCGGCGTATAAGTGTAAAGCACGCCCCACGCGCCCAAGTTGAAAAACGACATCCAGCAGCCCCAAAACATAATCATCGCCGCCGAATCGCTGCGGCCGAAGAAATAGGCACACACCGCACAGGCAAACAGAAAACCGGCCAGCGTGGCCTTGCGGCCGATTTTTTCCACCAGCACCGCCGCCGCAAAATAGCCCGGCAGCTGCGCCAAAATCATCACCAGCACATATTCGAACGTTTTCATCACCGTATAGCCCTGCTCCACCAGCAGCTTCGGCAGCCAAGTGAAAATGCCGTAATACGAAAACACGATGCCGAACCAAATCAGCCACAACATCAAGGTACGCTTGGCAAAAGGCGGTTGCCACAGCTGTGCGAAACGCGGGTTTTCCTGCGGCGCACGCTCGGCTACCGAGGCCGTCTGAACCGCCTCTATGCCTGCCTGCTTTTCCAGCCCGACGACGATTTTATGCGCTTCGCCAACGCGCCCTTTGCTGATCAGATAAGGCACCGACTCGGGCAGATGCTTCCACACGAAAAAGGCGTAAAACACCGGCAGTGCGCCAATCAAAAACGCGCTTTGCCAACCGTATTGCGGAATAAAAAAATATGACACCAGCGCGGCGGCCAACCAACCCAGCCCCCAAAAACTTTCCAGCAGCACGATAAAACGCCCGCGCACTTTCGGCGGCGCATACTCGCTTACCAGTGACACCGCCACCGGCAGCTGGCCGCCCAAACCGAAACCGACCCAAAAGCGGAAAAACAGCAGGCTTTCGAGATTCCAAGCGAAAGCACACAAACCCGTGGCAATGCTGTACAACACCATCGTGGCCACAAACACATTCTTGCGTCCGATGCGGTCGGCCATCCTTCCGCTCAACACCGCCCCCAACGCCATGCCGATAAAGCCGACGCTGACAATCCAGCCCAATTCAGACGGCGTCAGATTCCATTCTTTACCCAACGTAGCCAACACAAACGACACCATGCCGGTATCCATAGCATCAAACAGCCAACCCAAGCCGATCAATATCAACAACTTGTAATGAAACTTGCCCACAGGCAGGTTATGTAAACGGGTGATGATATCCATTGTCCGATTCCTTAACACCGGTGATTTAAATACGGAAATTGTTAACAATCAGCGGGATTGTGGCCTTTTTACAGCGAAAGGGCAAGCAAGAATATGAAAACCGGCTCGATTCGCGCCAAAGATACACAGCGGCAACGGCGGTGCTGGCTGTTTTACTGCAAACCCTTTACACTTCGGCCTATGCTTGCACCGCCATCGTATATATAACCGCCATCGTATATATATATGTAAGTAAAGGCCGTCTGAAACCGATATACAGACAGCCCGCCCAAGCACCGTCATCTCCCTGTTTACCCTTAGCCGGATATTTTTCAGACGGCCTCACACCACCTGCAACGCCATGCCAGCACAACCGTTTAACCCGCTCACCATTCCCATTTCGGGCACGTCCCTTATCGAAGCCTCTGCCGGCACAGGCAAAACCTACGGCATTGCCGCTTTGTTTACCCGTTTGATCGTGCTGGAAAAAATGCCCGTAGAAAGCGTGTTGGTCGTTACCTTTACCAAAGCCGCTACCGCCGAACTGAAAACCCGCCTGCGGGCGCGGTTGGACGATGTGTTATCGGTATTGGAAAACGTGCCGGATGCCGCACACCATTCAGACGGCCTCGCCGCGTATTGCGCGCAACACCACGAAGGCGACGTATTTTTACCCAACCTGCTCGAAGCCGCCTTGCAGCAAGAAAGCCAAGAGCGCCTTACCGTTCGCCTGAAGGCAGCCATCAGCCGCTTCGACAATGCCGCCATTTATACCATTCACGGCTTCTGCCAACGCCTGCTGCGCGATTATGCCTTTTTCTGCCAAGCCCCTTTCGACGTAGAACTAACCGAAGACACGCGCGAACGCCTGCTGGTGCCCGCCCAAGACTTCTGGCGCGAAAACGTGTCGCACAATCCGCTATTGGCCAAACTCGTGTTCGAGCACCGCCACACGCCCGAAACCATGCTTTCCGAAATCAAAAGCTTTATCGGCCGCCCCTATCTGGCTTTCAGACGGCCTGAAAGCAATATCGAAACCGCACAAAAGACATTGGCGGAATGCTGGGAAAATATCCGCGCCCAACTGCCCGAATTGGCGCAAACCTTTTGGACAATCCACCCCGTTTTAAACGGCAACAAATACCGCAAAAACACCTTCCAAAGCGTTTTTGCCTTACTGGAAGCCGCAGCAGAAAGCAACACCCTGCCTTCCAACCACGACAAACTCCCCCTTTTTGCCGCCGACGCTCTTGAAGCCGCCACCAAAAAAACCGCCGCGCCCGACACCGCCGCCTTTGCCCGCTTAAACATACTCGCACGGCTGGGCGAATGCTTCAACGGTTTGGCCGAAGCCGAACAAAACACCCTGATACAGCTGCAACTCGACATGCTGCAATACATCGGCAATGCGTTGGAGGCCGAAAAAAAATCCCGCCGCGAACGCAGTTTCGACGACCTGCTGCTCGATGTTTACCATGCCCTTATCCGCAGCCCGCACCGCGAACAATTGGCACAAACCGTTGCAGCCGTTTGGAAAGCCGCCCTGATCGACGAATTTCAAGACACCGACCCCCTGCAATACGAAATATTCAAACAACTGTTTATCCGTCAGGGCAACCCGCTGTTTTTGGTCGGCGATCCCAAACAGGCGATTTACAGCTTTCGCGGAGCCGACATCTACGCCTACATGCAGGCCGCCGAAGATGCCGACGCCCGCTACACCCTGACCACCAACTTCCGCAGCCACGCCAAACTGATCAACGGCATCGGCGCCTTGTTCAAACAGAAACACCGCCCCTTCGTGCTCGACAGCATCGACTATGCCGATGTAAACGCCGCCCGCAGCGAAAGCCGTCTGAATCCGCCCAAAACCGCCGTTTCCATACGCTGGCTCAACCACGAAACCGACGGCGGCGGCAACAAAGATGCCCTGCGCAGCCGTGCGGCGGATAACTGTGCCGACGAAATAGCCGCCGTTCTCAACGATGCCGCGGCAGGCCGTCTGAATTATCAGAAAAACACCGCCGGCCCCGCCGTGCCGCTGCAATCGGGGCAGATTGCCGTACTCGTGCGCACCCACAACGAAGGGCAGATGATTGCCAAAGCCCTGAAACAACGCAACATCCAAAGCGTGCTGCTGCAACGCGAATCGGTGTTTGCCTCAGAAGAAGCCGAGGCCGTTGACGCTCTGATCGGCTTCTGGCTGCAACCACAACGCACCGAAACATTGCGCTTCGTGCTCGGCGGCATATTGTTCCGCTACACCGCCGCCATGCTCCACGAACTCAACCGCAACGAAACCGCACTGCTCTCGTGGATCAACTCCGCCCAAACCGCCGCCGAAGTATGGCAGCAACACGGCATCTACGCCGCCATGCAGCACTTTGCCGCCGAACACGGCATCGAAGCCCGCCTGCTCTCGCGCGGCAGCACCCGCAGTCTCACCAACTACCATCAACTGATCGAACGCTTGGCCGAAGAAGACGAACAAAGCCGCTCCCCCGCCGCACTCCGGGAATGGCTCAAAAACCAGATTCAGACGGCCCAAAACGCCGAACATCCCAAAGGCGAAAACAATCTGCTGCGGCTCGAAAGCGACGAAAACCTCGTCAAAATCGTGACCATGCACGCCGCCAAAGGCTTGCAGTACCCGCTCGTATATTGCCCGTTTGTGTGGGATGCCAAAGAAAACAACCTCAAAGGCTGGCAGATTCTGCACCGTTCCCACCAAACCACCGAACTGCTGCACGAAAAACAGCTCGACGACGCCGACCGCAACCAGCTCGCCGACGAAAACCTGAGCGAAAACCTGCGCCTGCTGTATGTTGCCCTCACCCGCGCCGAAGAGCATTTAGTTATCTATGCCGCCTATTGCAGCAACACGCCCGACAACACCTTCGCCTATCTGCTCGAAGGCACCGCCGACAGCCGCCGCGCCGACATCGCCGCCGCTTATACCGCCGCAAAAAAAGAAGCCGCCACCATGCTGAAAAACAACTGGCAGCGGTTCATCGGCAATGCCCCTGCGGATACCGACTTCAGCTTTACCGACACCCCGCCCGAACAGGCGGTTTACCGATTGCCGCCCGTTTCAGACGGCCTCTACCAAGCAGCCGGCGTTTCTGCACGCCCGTTCGAGTTCATACGCCATACCAGCTTTACCGGCTTGAGCCGCCACACCCGCAACACCGACGAACATACCCGCGAAGAACTGCAACCGGCCATCGACACAGCGGAAACCGCAACCGACGCACCTTTATCCGCCATGCCGTCTGAACACACCGATACCCGCAGCATCCACACCTTCCCGCGCGGCGCAAGCGCAGGCGTGTGCCTGCACGAAATACTCGAAACCTTCGATTTCGGCTCTCCCGCCGCCGCACAAAGCGAAACCGTTGCCGCCACGCTGGAACACTACGGTTTCGATGCCGGCTGGCTGCCCGCCGTTACCGCCATGCTCGACCACACCCGCCTCTCCCCACTCGACGGCCAAACCGCGCTGGCCGACATTCCCGCCACACAACGCCTTGCCGAAATGGGCTTTACCCTGTTTATGCACGACTTCACACTCAACCGTTTGCAGCAATGGTTCGCCGAAACAGAACACGGGCTGCCCGCCGAATGCGCCACCGCCGCCAAACTGCTCGACTTCAACGACGTTAACGGTTTTTTAAACGGCTTCATCGATATGGTCTGCCGCGATTCAGACGGCCTCGTTACCGTAATCGACTATAAATCCAACCATTTAGGCTACACCGCAGAAGATTACACCCAAGCAGCCATGAACGAAGCCGTCGCCCACCACCACTATTACCTGCAAGCCCTGATTTACGCCATTGCCACCGCCCGTCACTTCGCCTCACGCCAGCAGCCCCTGCACACCGTTGCTGTGCGCTATCTCTTTCTGCGCGGCTTAGACGGCAGCGGCAACAACGGCATCTGGTCGTGGAACATCGACACCGCCTTATTGCGGGAATGGCTGTAACAAACCAAACATCCTACACAACACCCGTCATACTCGGGCCTGACCCGAGTATCTTCCGCCTTGTCGAAATGCCATTCCCGTTTGCAACAACGCCTATCCTGCCGCCCCTTATTTTCTTGACAACGCAGTCAAAGAATAAGATAATCCGCTAACTATTGCGCAGCCGTTTGACACGGCTCGTTATTTTTCCGGCACACCCGTCCGTGCCGCCGTTAGGAGGTGATGTTTACATCACGGCGCGTATCCCGCCCCGCCGCAAGGCCGACAGCGATACAACAAAACCCCATTCACAGGCCGTCTGAAAAACAAGAAGGCCGAAACCAAAATATTGAAGGAAATAAAATGCCTGCTATTCGTGTAAAAGAAAACGAACCTTTTGAAGTTGCCATGCGCCGTTTCAAACGCGCTGTTGAAAAAACCGGCCTGCTGACCGAACTGCGCGCCCGCGAAGCTTACGAAAAACCGACTACCGAGCGCAAACGCAAAAAAGCCGCTGCGGTTAAACGTCTGCAAAAACGCCTGCGCAGCCAACAACTGCCTCCGAAACTCTACTAATCACACTTTCTGAATAATGTGATTAAGCAATACACCGTAAAGCCTTGCGCTTTGCGGTGTTTTGGCTTGTATAAGAAACAAACTTTACTAACTAAATCAATCCCACAAACACACCGCCACGAAACCTTTTCATGCTTCGTCACACCAAGAAGCAGCAGCGTCAAACAGCTACATTCAAAACCGCCGCACACACAAACGGCCGTTTGCCCCGCATTTCCGCCCGAAATGCCGAAACAGCTTGTTTTTAAACCAAACAACACCATTAAAATGGTTTGAAACCCCAACAAAGTGAGCCCGCCATGAGCCTGAAAGCGCAACTTTCCGAAGACATGAAAACCGCCATGCGCGCCAAAGACAGCGTTACCCTGTCCACCGTGCGCCTTATCAACGCCGCCATCAAGCAGTTTGAAGTGGACGAGCGCACGGAAGCCGACGACGCCAAAGTGATTGCCATCATTACCAAGATGGTGAAACAGCGCAACGACAGCGCCAAAATCTACACCGACGCCGGCCGCGCCGATTTGGCGGAAAAAGAAAACGCCGAAACCGAAGTGCTCAAACGCTACCTGCCGCAAATGATGTCGCCTGAAGAAATCCGCAGCGCAGTAGAGGCAGCCGTTGCCGAAACCGGCGCGGCAGGCATGGCCGATATGGGCAAAGTAATGGGCGTATTGAAAACCCGATTGGCCGGAAAAGCCGACATGGGCGAAGTGAACAAAGTGCTGAAATCGGTGCTCGCCGCCTGATCCGAAAAGGCCGTCTGAAAGAAAACGCCTTCTCAAACGTCTCTTTCAGACGGCCTCGATACATAACCATGATACCGAGTGAATTTATCGACGAGCTGCTGGCCAAAGTCGATATCGTAGATATTATCGACGAGCATGTGCCGCTGAAAAAAGGCGGCGCCAACTACATGGCCTGCTGCCCGTTTCACAAAGAAAAATCGCCGTCGTTTTCCGTCAGCCCGCAGAAACAGTTTTACCACTGTTTTGGTTGCGGCGCGCACGGTTCGGCCATCGGGTTCATCATGGAATATCAAGGCTTGAGCTTTACCGAAGCCGTGCAGTATTTGGCCGACCGCGTCGGCATGACCGTACCGCGCACCCGCGGTCAGCAGGAAAACCCCGAACAGCGCGCGCAACGCAAGAAAAAACAGCAAACGCTGGAAGAAACCACCGAAGCCGCCGCCGCTTTTTATACAGGCCGTCTGAAACAAGATGTCCATGCGCAGCAATATCTCAGCGGGCGCGGTTTGAGTGCCGAAATCATCGAGCATTACGGATTGGGTTACGCGCCCGACAGTTGGCAGCCGCTGGCGCAGATTTTCCAGCCCTACCCCAACACGCCGCTCGTAGAAAGCGGCATGGTTATCGAAAAAGACGGCAAATATTACGACCGTTTCCGCGACCGCATCATGTTCCCCATCCGCAACCAGCGCGGACAAGTGATCGGCTTCGGCGGGCGGATACTCGACAAGGGAGAGCCGAAATACCTCAACTCCCCCGAAACGCCGCTGTTCGATAAAGGCCGCAACCTCTACGGCCTGCACGAAGGCCGCGCCGCCATCAAAGACGCAGGGCGCATTTTGGTGGTGGAAGGCTATATGGACGTGGTCGCTTTGGCGCAGTTCGGCATCGGTTACAGCGTCGCCGCGCTGGGCACCGCCACCACCGCCGACCACATCAAGCTGCTGATGCGCCAAACCGACAGCATTTACTTCTGCTTCGACGGCGACCGTGCCGGCAGAAAAGCCGCATGGCGGGCTTTAGAAAACGCCTTGCCGCAACTGAAAGACGACAAATCGCTGCATTTCCTGTTTTTGCCGGAAGAGCACGACCCCGACAGCTACATCCGCGCATACGGCAAAACACCGTTTGAAGATGCCCTGCTCAACCAAAGCAAACCCCTGTCGGAATATTTTTGGGAACACCTTTCAGACGGCCTTAATCTGGATACGCAGGAAGGCAAAGCCGAACTGGTCAAAACCAGCTCGCCCCTGCTGGCACAGATTACCGCACCCGCTTTAGGCTTTTTATTAAGGCAGCGTTTAAGCGAACTGGTGGGCATCGACACCGCCGATCTCGCCCGCCTGATGGGCGAAGAAGCCCCCAAACGCCAAGCCCGGCAGAAAAATTACAAACTGCCCAAAGAAACCTTTAAACAACCGCAAATGTCTACATTGGCGGAACGCCAGATACGCAGCCTCTTGATAAATCCCGCATGGGCTTCATATATAGACCTGCCCGAATATCTGACCCTAACCGGCGATTTTGCCTGCCTAGCCAATCTCGCCGAGCTGATCAACAGCCAGCCGGAGCCGCCCACAGGCGCGCGTATTTTGGAGCACATGCGTGGAAGCCCTTATGAAGCCACGATAAACCGGATTTTCCAAAACGCGCTCAACGACCTGGAAGCACTGGAAGGCAACAGCGAAGAAGATTGCGAAAGTTTCCAACTCGGCATGGCCAAACTCCTGAACGAGTTGAAAAACGCTCAAATTGAGGCATTAAAAGAAAAAAACCGGCAAACCGGTTTAAACGAAAGTGAAAAAAAACTGCTGCTGGCACTATTAACGCCAAGCGCACGATAAAACCCAAGGCCGTCTGAAAAACATATACCCCGCTGCAACCGAGTCGTCTTGTACCTACCGCAGAATACCCTACCGATTTGTTTCAGACGGCCGCCAATCCGTTAAACCATTCATCGAGAACATTCTATGTCCACCGAACACAGCAATACACACGACAGCGAATACGAAGAACAAGACGACAACCGTCCGCTCACCCTTGAAGAGCAGCGGGCACGGTTACGCCAGCTCATTATCATGGGTAAAGAGCGAGGCTACATCACCTACTCCGAAATCAACGACGCCCTGCCTGATGATATGTCTGACGCAGAGCAAATCGACAACATCGTCAGCATGATTTCAGGCTTGGGCATCCAAGTGACCGAGCAGGCGCCCGATGCCGAAGAAATGCTGATGAGCGACAACACCGCCGCCATCACCGACGACGACGCCGTTGCCGAAGCCGAAGCCGCCCTGTCCAGCGTTGACAGCGAATTCGGCCGCACCACCGACCCCGTGCGTATGTACATGCGCGAAATGGGTCAGGTCGATCTGCTGACCCGCGAAGACGAAATCATCATCGCCAAAAAAATCGAAAACGCTCTGAAAAACATGGTACAGGCCATTTCCGCCTGCCCCGGTTCGATTACCGAAATTTTGGAGCTGATCGGGCGCATCCGCGCCGATGAAATCAAAGTCGACGAAGTTGTAGAAGCCATTATCGACCCCAACGAAGTATTGCTCAACGAACTGGGCTTAGGCCATCTGGAAACTGCCGCACCGGCCGACAACAGCGATACCGACGACAGCGACGACAGCGACAACGACAGCGAAGATGACGAAGACGAAAGCAGCCCCGAAGCCATCGCCGCCACCAACTTGGAAGAGCTGAAGCAAAAAGTGCTCGAACATTTTGAACGCATCCAAGAAGATTACGACAAAATGATCGCCGCGCTGACCAAACACGACAGCCGCCATGAAACCTATTTGGAACACCGCGACGCCATCGCTTCCAAACTGCTCGAAGTACGTTTCGCCACCCGTCAGATTGAAGCCTTGAGCAGCAACTTGCGCGAACGCGTGGAAAACATCCGCAGACTCGAACGCGAAATCCGCGATATCTGCTTGGATCGCGTTCATATGGACAGAGACTATTTCATCAACTACTTCCTGCCCGAAATCACACGCTTGGATTGGGTTGAAGAAGAAGTGGCCAAAGGCAAAGTTTGGAGCAACGCGCTCGACCGCTTCCGCCATGCCATTATCGAGAAACAAACCGCGCTGGCCGACATGGAAACCGAAACCCGCATTTCCATCGAAGAGCTGAAAGAAATCAATAAAAACATGGTGATCAGCGAAAAAGAAACCGCTGCCGCCAAGCAGGAAATGATTCAGGCCAACTTGCGTTTGGTGATTTCGATTGCTAAAAAATACACCAACCGCGGCTTGCAGTTCCTTGATTTGATTCAGGAAGGCAATATCGGTTTGATGAAAGCCGTGGATAAGTTCGAATACCGCCGCGGTTACAAATTCTCTACTTACGCCACATGGTGGATTCGTCAGGCCATTACCCGCTCGATTGCCGACCAAGCGCGCACCATCCGTATTCCGGTTCACATGATTGAAACCATCAACAAAATGAACCGCATTTCGCGCCAATATCTGCAAGAAACCGGCGAAGAGCCTGATTCTGCCAAACTGGCCGAACTGATGGAAATGCCCGAAGACAAAATCCGCAAAATCATGAAAATCGCCAAAGAGCCGATTTCCATGGAAACGCCAATCGGTGACGACGACGATTCGCATTTGGGCGATTTCATCGAAGACGTGAACAATGTCGCTCCGGCAGACGCGGCCATGTATTCGAGCCTGCACGAAGTTACCAAAGAAGTGCTGGAAAGCCTGACTCCGCGCGAAGCAAAAGTATTGCGTATGCGCTTCGGTATCGACATGAACACCGACCACACGCTGGAAGAAGTGGGCAAGCAGTTCGACGTAACCCGCGAACGTATCCGCCAAATCGAAGCCAAAGCATTGCGCAAACTGCGTCACCCGACCCGCAGCGACCGCTTGAGAAGCTTCTTGGACAGCGAAGAGAACAAGCAGTAATCTCTATTCACCATCAAAGCTTCTGTACATAAATGAAAAAGGCCGTCTGAATATTTCAGACGGCCTTTTCTTCATTACATTCTTATTACATTCTTTTCTTTTTCAATACCGATGTAGCTTTAACATCGCCTTGCTCGGCAGCTTTGACCAACCAATGCTTGGCTTTTGCTTGGTTGCGCTTCACGCCCGTGCCGTTCAAATACATCATGCCGATTTTGAATTGGCTTTCGACTTCGCCTTTTTCTGCGGCTTGTTCGTACCACTCGGCGGCCTTACGATGGTTGCGTTTCACACCTTTTCCGGATTCGTATAACGCAGCGAGGTTTACCATAGCATTCACTTGGCCGAGTTCCGCAGCTTTTGCATACCACTCAACCGCAATAACGTAATCGGGGCGCACACCCCAGCCGTTTTCATACAATAAACCCAAATGATAAATGGCGTTCACATGGTTTTGTGCGGCGGCCTTTTCCCACCACTGTTTGGCTTGGGCGTAGTCTAAAGGTCGGCTGATGCCGTCTGAAAACATCATGCCCAATTGGTTTTGCGCATTGGCATCGCCTTGCTCGGCAAGGGCTTTCATGATTTTATGGGCTTCTTCGTATTGGCCTTTGCTGTATGCTTCTTTGGCCTGTTGGTAGGTACCCGGTTGTACGTTTGCACAGGCGGATAATGCCAGAAAAATTGCGCACGAAGGCGCTGCAAGCCAACGTAAAACTTTCATTATTCTTCCTTTCTAAAGTGAGTGCACGCTGAAAAATGACATTATACTAATAACCATCTACACAACCGTCACTTAATAAACAAACGGCATATTATTCTTACCATAGGTTACTTCAAACGGGTTTTTCCGCTACAATCTACTAAATATCATAAACTTAACAAAAGGAGAGAAGCATGACCCAGCAACCACGCTTGCCGGTGCCCGATCTTGTAGAAACCTGTGCCCGCTACCTCAAACAGGTGCGTCCGCTGCTGAGTGATGAAGAATATAAAAAAACCACGGCTTCCGTGCGCCATTTCCAAAGCCGGATAGGGAAAACATTACAAACACAACTGGAAACATCCGCCGAAAAAGCCGACACCAGCTGGCTACTGGATGCTTGGCTGAAAAGCTATCTCGACGTGCGCACGCCTCTGCCTCTGGCGAGCAATGTAGGCTTTGCCATCCGCACGCACGGTAAAAGTTTGAGCGAATGGGCGGCTGCCATCGCCGCCGTGTGCGCCGACTTCCACCACAACCGCATTCCCGTGCCACACACTCCGCAAGGCACGCCCGTGTGTATGCAGCAATGGCAGATTTTGCGCGGCGCGGCGCGTACCCCGAAAACCGCCAGCGACGGCTACCGCATCGCCGAAACCACCAGCCGCCACATCGGGGTTTTGCACAACGGCTTCTATTACAGAATCACCGCGCTTGACGATCATTTTGAAGCCTACCACCCCGACACCTTCCAACAGGCGTTCGAGCAGATTTTGACCGACCACATCGAAAACCCCTACCCTGTCGCCATTCCCTCTTATTTGGGCGGCAACGCCACGGCTCAGGTTTATCGTGCCCTCAACACCAAAGACGACAACGCCGAGCTGATCAACCATCTCGAAACCGATTTGTTCCACATCAGCCTCGACCACATGCCGCTGGCTGCCGACGACGACCTGGCCCGTGCCACGTTTGTACCGCATCAAAACGTGTGGTGCTACAAGCCGATGACTTTCTGCTACAACAGCGCAACGCAAAGGCTGTTTCTGCATTGCGAACACACTTGGGAAGACGGCGGCGCATTAAAAGGCATCGTGGCGCTTGCCGCAGAAAAGCTCCATGCCCACCACGGCAAAAAAACGGCACCGGCCATCAGCCGCCACCAATGGACGCTCACGCCCACCCAAAAGAAAAATTGGCCGCAATGGCAGCAACAATATGCTCAACAAGCTGCTAAAATGCGCGTAACCAGCGTACCCATTCCCTTTAACGGCAACAGCATTCCGAAAGGTGTCAGCCACGACGCTTTGATGCAGTTTTTGCTTCAATACGCCCTGCTCACCACCTACGGCGAAGTGAGAAACACCTATGAAGCGGTGGACGTCAGCCATTTCCGCAACGGCCGCACCGAATGCGTGCGCCCGATTTCGGATGAATCGCTCGCGTTTGTCGGCACGTTGCTGCAAGACCAGCCCGACCAAAGCCTGCTCGATGCCGCCCTTGCCGAACACAAAGCCCGCATCAAAGCCGCCAAACTGGGGCAAGGCGCCAACCGCCACTTGCTCGGTTTGAAGCTGATGGCACGGCAAAACGGCAGCCGCCGCGTTCCCGCTGTGTTTAAAGACAAGGCTTATGAAGTTTTCTCAACCGATTTCCTGTCCACTTCCACTTTGGGCGACGACAGCACGATCATTAATTTTGCCTTCGCACCCACTTCCGACGGCGGTTTGGGCATCAACTACACCTTAACCCAAGACGGCTGGCTCTTCACTGCCAGCTATGCTGAGCAACAAAAACACGAAGTGGCGATTTTTCTTGAAGCCTTAAAACAAGGTGCGGAACGCTTGCTGCCTTTCTTCAACCCGAAAGCCAAAGACAGCCAATAAAGCGTTTTCTTACCCTTAAACAGCTTGAGGCCGTCTGAAAAAACCGAACCTTGCTATGAAACACAAGGTTCGGTTTTTTCAGACGGCCTTTATTCATTGTGCGGCCAAGCAAAGAAACGAAAGCGGCTCTAGTCGTTCCTCCATATCCAAATGCAGAAACGGCAATGCCCTTTAATTCGTCAACGCTTTCAGCTGCAAATTCAAGTTTTCAGCTTTCACTTTAAACAGCAAATCAATATTGGGATGCTTGCCGGGGTTGGCTTCGGCATCGGCCACATGTTCGGCAAACAAAGCCAAACCGTGTTCGGCGGCTTCGCGGCTCAACACACCGTTAAACTCCTGTGCCAGTGCGTGATAAAGCTTGAGCGAACCGAGCTTGCCGGGCGCGGCGGGAATATGGTGGATGGTTTCGCCGTTGCTCAACACATCCAAACCGCTCAGATGGTCAATAGAAGGCAAGGTGGCGAGGTTGTCTTGAAAACTCATGGCAATTCTTTCTTCAAAATACAAAACGGCAAAACACACTTGCCGGATAGGAAACAGGCCGTGCCAGCCTGCCGATAAACCGATGCCGTCTGAAACACTTTTAGCGAAATCCGCAAAGCTCACTTTCAGACGGCATCAAACGATCTCAACGCAATCAGCGCGTGCCGAAAATCTTATCGCCCGCATCGCCCAAACCGGGGATGATGTAGCCGTGTTCGTTGAGATGGCTGTCGAGCGCGGCGGTGTAAATGGTTACGTCGGGGTGGGCTTCGTTCACCAGCTTCACGCCTTCGGGCGCGGCCACCAGCACCAAGGCTTTGATATTGCGGCAGCCTTTCTGCTTCAGCAAATCAATGGTGGCCACCATCGAGCCGCCGGTTGCCAACATGGGGTCGATAATCAACGCCGGACGCGAATCCATGCTGTCGACGAATTTTTCAAAATAAGAAACCGGCTTGAGCGTTTCTTCGTCGCGTTGCAGGCCGACCACGCTGATTTTGGCGGTGGGAATCAAATCCAGCACGCCGTCGAGCATACCCAAGCCGGCGCGCAGAATCGGCACAACCGTGAGCGTTTTACCTTTAATGCGCTCGCCTTCGATCTGGCCGCACCAGCCGTCGATAATATAGTTTTCCGTCGCGAAATCGCGGGTGGCTTCATAAGCCATCAAGCGCGCCAACTCGGTGGTCAACGTGCGGAATTTAAACGTGCTGCACTCGGCTTCGCGCATCAAGGTGAGTTTGTGTTTGACCAGCGGGTGGTCGATAACGGTAATGTTCATGGTGGCGCTTTCTGCTGTGTCATTATAGTACGGCGGCTATTATACGGCTTTTCAGAAACGTATTGAAAGAGCGGCCTGCACGCCGCAAAGCCCGCTTCGCCAACGCCCGCCCTTGCCCCAAAAGCGAAAAACCGCAGGTTTTATAACAAAATCATCTTAAATTAAAACCAACCATTCTTTCCCTTTTTCAGACGGCCTCATTAAAGTAAAGCGCATCGAGGCCATCTGAAAAGAACACATCATGTCTATCCAAAACCACCACCTCAACTGGCTTGAAGCCGAATCCATCTACATCATCCGCGAAGTGATTGCCGAAGCGAAAAACCCCGCGCTGCTGTTTTCGGGCGGCAAAGATTCGGTGGTGCTGCTCGCGCTGGCCGTGAAAGCTTTTCAAATCGAAGGCCGGCCGCTCAAGCTGCCATTCAAACTGCTGCATGTGGATACCGGCCACAATTATCCCGAAGTGATTGCTTTCCGCGACCAAACCGTCGCCCGCACCGGCGTGGAGCTGGTGGTGGGCAGCGTGGAAGATTCCATCAAACGCGGCACGGTGGTTTTGCGCCGCGAAACCGACTCACGCAATGCCGCCCAAGCCGTTACCCTTGTCGAAACCATTGAAGAACACGGCTTCGACGCACTGATGGGCGGCGCACGGCGCGACGAAGAAAAAGCCCGCGCCAAAGAACGCATCTTCTCTTTCCGCGACGAATTCGGCCAATGGGATCCGAAAAACCAACGCCCCGAACTTTGGAATCTCTACAATACCCGCCTCTTCCCCGGCGAAAACATGCGCGTGTTCCCTATTTCCAATTGGACGGAACTCGACATCTGGCAATACATCGCCCGCGAAAACCTTGCTCTGCCGCCGATTTACTATGCCCACGAACGTGAAGTGGTCGAACGCGGCGGCCTGCTTGTGCCCGTTACCCCGCTCACACCCAAGCGCGACGGCGAAACCGCGCAAGTGTGCAGCGTGCGTTTCCGCACCGTCGGCGACATTTCCTGCACCTGCCCCGTTGCCAGCACCGCCGCCACACCGGAAGACATCATCGCCGAAACCGCCGCCGCCACCCTTTCCGAACGCAGCGCCACCCGCATGGACGACCGCGTTTCCGAAGCGGCCATGGAAGAGCGCAAAAAAGCAGGCTATTTCTAAAACGCAGATAACAAGGCCGTCTGAAAACAGTTTTAGCGCAACCCGCATCACTCGTTTTCAGACGGCCTCAAGTAATCCCAAATCAAATCAGTGCGTATCCAGCTTCAACAAACGGAACACCAGCCCCAAACCGATCACACTGCACACCATATACACAATGCTCGACACACCGTGCCATTGCCCGAAAGAGCCGCCGATCAAACCCAACAACCAATTGGATTCGCCCGCTTTATGCGCCTCAATCACCGGCGTAATCAAAAACTGGTTCACCGCCATCAATATCAGCAGCAGCACAATCCATTTCGGCGTGTAAGAACGGGTATAGCCGCGCTCGGCGTACATCTTATACACCGCATACACCAACAGCCAAACCGCCAAGCCGAAATAAGCCACCACGTTGAATAAAACGCCCGCCAGCTCGCCCGCCTGCATTCTTTGCAGATTTTGAAACAGCAGCGGCGCCGCCACATAACCCATTCCAAGCTGCAAACCCAGCCACACTCCGGCCAACACAGCCGCCAGTTTTTTCATGAAGCACTCCAGTCTGATTGATACACAACAAAACACATGATACTGCCGAAACCGCCCGTTTTACAACGCTCGCGGGCGCTGCAAAGACAAACCGGGCAAATAATGCTATCCTGCACGCTTTCTGTTTGAAATTTGATGCAATGAAAAAATTTCTGATTTCCGTATTGTTCGTCGGCATTTGCGCTTTAGCAGCCCTGCCTTACTATTTAGGCATCAAAGCCGAAGAAAGCCTGGCCTTCCAGCAGAAGCTGCTTGCCGAGTCCAGCTTTCTGACCGTCGAATCGCACCAATACGAACGCGGCTGGTTCAGCGCAACCGAAACCACCGTTATCCGGCTCAAACCCACCTTGCTGCACAACACCCAAAAATACCTGCCCGACAACCTGAAAACCGTTTTAAAAGAACCCATTACGGTTATCAACCATGTTAAACACGGCCCCTTTGCCGGCGGCATCACTCCCGTGCGCGCGCATGTGGAAACCGAATTCCAATACCACCCCGAAACCGCCAAAGTGTTGGCACGCTTTTTCGGTGAAAACGCCCCCGTCAGCATAACCAACACCGTGTATCTCGGCGGCAGCGGCAAGCTGGCCTTAAACGTGCCTGCTTTCGACTACGAAGAACTTTCCGGCATCAAACTCAACTGGAAAGGCTTGAGCGGTTCTACCGCCTACGAATCCGATTTTGCCGCCTACACCCACGATTATGCCGCACCTTCCCTGCAACTCAAGCTGGCCGACAAGGGCAGTATTGCCATGGAAAACCTGCATATCCGCACGGAAACTTCCGAAGGCAGCAACAAACTGGCCTTGGGCAACAGCAGCTTCAAGCTCGGCAAATTCTCCACCCAATGGCAAGAAGGCTTCGACTACAACATCAAAATCAACGAATTGGTAAATATCGTTACCGACTTGCAGATCGGCGCGTTTATCAACCCCACCGGCACCATTTCGCCGTCTAAAATCGTGGTCGACAATCTCCGGTTCGACACCCAAACCGGCGAAAGCGGAGAATGGATCAACAGCGAAGGGCGTTTCCGCTTTGAAACCCTAACCTACGGCGACGACCGCTACGGCCCGCTCGACATCAACATTGCCGGCGAGCATCTCGATGCCAAGAGCCTGCTGGCGGTTAAAAACAAACTGGCCGAACTTTCCTCTAAAGAAATGAGCGAAGAGCAGATTCAGGCCGAAATCATCAAAACCGTTAAAAACGACGCTTCGGGGCTGTTTACTCAAAACCCCGTGCTGAAAGTCAAAACCTTCCATTTCACCATGCCCGAAGGCATTGTGGACGTGAAAGGCGAAATGCGCTTCACCGGCCTGCTGCAAAACGACCTCAACGACTTGAGCGCGATGCTGAAAAAAACCACCGCCCATTTCGACATGCAAGTACCGCAAAAACTGCTTGAACAACTTGCCATCAATCAGGCCCGCAACATTTTCAGCGTGAACGCCAAAGACTTGGCCGAAGGCCGCGCCGGCATCGACGATATCAACGAAACCCTGCGCCTGATGGTCGACAGCACCGTCAACTCCATGGCCGGAGAACAATACCTGACCGTTGAAGAAGGCAACATCAAAACCCGTATCGAATTGGCCGACAACCAATTGAAACTCAACGGCAAAGCGTTCCAAGCCGAACCCGAACCCGAGTTTGACGAAAGCGATATGCTGCCCGAAAGCCCCGCCGCTTCCGCGCCTGCCCGTTAGGTTTCGACTTCTTTATTGATGATGCTTTTTCAGACGGCCTGTTATCCAACGATACAGGCCGTCTGAATATTTCCCTCAAGCAATGCATCCGCAAGCTCAACGCCAAAATTAATTTTGCAAAAATCCGTCCAAGCCACCACAATGGCGGCAATGTTTCCCAAAGGCCGTCTGAATGCCCAAACTTCATGAAATAATCGAACAACATTGGCAACGCCCCCGCCCTTTGCTCGGCGCGGTGTTATGGCCTTTGTCGCGGCTGTTTCAAGCCGTATCGTTTGTGCGCCGCGCTTTGTATCAATCAGACCGTCTGAAAAGCCGCAAACTGCCCGTGCCGGTGGTGGTGGTGGGCAATATCCATGCGGGCGGCGCGGGTAAAACCCCTGTGGTTGCCGCTTTGGTGTCGGGCTTGCAGGCGCAGGGCATCCGTGCGGGGATTATCAGCCGCGGCTACGGGCGCAGTTTCAGCGGCACACATGTATTGAATGAAAACAGCACCGCCGCAGAAGCCGGAGACGAGCCTTTATTGCTGTACCGCCAAACCCACTCGCCGACTGCGGTCGGCAGCGACCGTGCCGATGCAGGGCAAGCACTGTTGGCGGCGCATCCCGACATTCAAGTGATTGTGACCGACGACGGCCTGCAACATTATGCTTTGCAGCGCGATATGGAAATCGTGGTGTTTCCCGTTGCCGATGCAGGCCGTCTGAATTTGGATTTACTGCCCAACGGCGGTTTGCGCGAACCGCTTTCCCGCTTGCAGGAAGTTGATGCCGTGGTGATCAGTGGCTGCACCGAAGCGCATCAAAACGCGTTCGGCCTGCACCGAAACGAATTTCACAGCCGCCTCGGCACCGGCAATATTTACCGCCTGCACCACCCCGACGAGCTTCTCGACACAGGCCGTCTGAACGGCTTGCGCGTGGCCGCCGTGGCCGGCATTGCCAAGCCCGAACGTTTTTTCAATACCTTGCGCGCCATGGGCATCACACCGGCGGAAACCCGCGCCCTGCCCGATCACGCCGCGCTGACTGCGGCGGACTTGCCGCAAGCCGACATCGTGATCATTACCGAAAAAGACGCAGTCAAACTTTCAGACGGCCTGCCGCATTCTGTGTGGGTGCTGCCCGTTTGTGCGATAATCGAGCCTGACTTGGCGGCGTTTGTCGCAGGCCGTCTGAATTTATCTAAAACTTTTTAACAACGGAAAGCTTAAAATATGAAAAAACCGATACTCTTGCTCTCTACTTTGTTTCTTTTGGTGTCCTGTTCATCTGTTACCAATACAAATACAGACAATAAAAAAGTTGATGCCGAATCTATTTTATTTCCTCCTTCCGTCAAAAAACAAACCGCCTCACTTATGCAATACGTAGTTAGAAAAATGGGGGATAATTTTGGTGAAATCATCATTAAAAATCCTGAGTTGAAAGAGCTGAATTTGACTAAAGAAGAAGCCCGAGGTGTGAAAAAAATTTTCCAGCTTTTTTTCAGTGATTTAGAAAAGCAGATTGATTATAGTAGTATGATCAACCAAATTGTTCATTCTTCTTTAGCACAATGTAATCATTTTACTGAGAAAGAACTCTTAAACATCCAGCAATTCCACCAGACACCTGTAGGCATTTCTTTACTTGAAAAAATCAATGACTACAAACTAAAACAGGCAAAATTACAATCCGAAAAAATTCTTTCTTCTGCATCAGCGGGTAAATTAATTAAACCCCAAACTACAGACAATGAAATTTCAATGCCACTATCTCTCTATACGCCACAGGAACTCAAGGCCATACAAGAATTCTACAACATACCTGGTAATGAAATGATTTTCTATAAACAAGCTCAATTTCAAATATGTGTGGAAAAAGTTTCAAGTACCATGGGAGAGCAAATATTTACAAAAAAATTTGAAGAAAATGAGTCTAAACTGAGCAGAGAACTTGGAAAAGTATTGAAAGAAGAATAGCAGTAACTTACAGCCATATCTTGTACAGTTAAGCAGTATCTGTACATTTTAGATTCAACTGGAAAGCAAAAACCATGGAAAAGAAATTTTTAGACATCCTCGTCTGCCCGGTCAGCAAAGGCAAACTGGAATACCATCTCGACAAACAAGAGCTGTGGTGCCGCCAAAGCAAACTGGCCTACCCCATCCGCGACGGCATTCCCTATATGCTTGAAGCCGAAGCGCGCGAATTGAGCGAAGAAGAGTTGCACGCATGAGCGCCTTTACCGTTTTGATTCCCGCCCGGCTCTCTTCCTCGCGCCTGCCGGGTAAAGCGCTGGCCGACATCCACGGCAAACCCATGGTGGTGCGCGTGGCCGAACAAGCCGCCAAAAGCAAAGCGGCGCGCGTCATCGTTGCCACCGACCACGCCGACATTCAGACGGCCTGCCAAGCGCACGGCATCGAAACCGTGATGACGGCCGACACGCACGAGAGCGGCACCACCCGCCTGGCCGAAGCCGCCGCCACGCTGGGCTTGGCCGACGACACCGTGATTGTGAACGTTCAGGGCGACGAACCTTTAATCGACCCTGAACTGATCAACCGCACCGCCGCGCTGCTGGTTGCCAACCAAGTGCCGATGGCCACCGCCGCGCACGCTATCGACAATCTGGCCGAATTTCTCAACCCGAACTGCGTGAAAGTGGTGCTCAACACCCACGGCAACGCCCTGTATTTCAGCCGTGCGCCGATTCCCTACCCACGCGATGCGATGGCTGTCGGCACAGACAAACTGCCCGAAGGCTTAAACCCGCTGCGCCACATCGGCATTTACGCCTACCGCGCCGGCTTTTTGCAGCAATACGCCCAAATGAGCGCTTCCGTGCATGAAACCGCCGAATCGCTGGAGCAGCTGCGTGTGCTGTGGCACGGCTACTCGATTGCCGTCGGAGTGACCGACACCGCCCCCGCCGCAGGCGTGGATACGCCGGAAGATTTGGAAAGAGTGCGCGCTGTCTTTAAGGGATAACGGCGCCCAAGCAGCAGATAACATTTGCCCGTTGGTAACAGGCCGTCTGAAAACATCTCCGGCCGCCAACGGGCAAATATTATCTACTAAATGTGTTTGAAACCGATTCATCGCCAGACAAACGGCTTTATTGCCATTCGTCATACCCAAGTTTGGCTCAATCACGGCGTGTGCTGCTTGCGCTGGTTTACGCTAAACCTGTTCAAAATAAGACAAAACCGTTTGCGGCAGCCAATTCAGATGGCCTCTGCCCGCTCCGCTCACAAAACCAACATGCCCGCCGTAGGCCGGTTGCAGCAAGGTAACGGCAGGCGACACCTCCGCCGCAGTCGGCAGCGCTTCCGGCGGCAGAAACGGATCGTTCAAGGCGTTCAGCAGTAAAGTCGGCACCGCGATATTCCCCAGCAAAGGCTTGCACGACGAGCGGCGGTAATAATCGTGGCGGTCGGCAAAACCGTGCAACGGCGCGGTAAATCTGTCGTCGAAATCGCCCAGAGTTTTACAGCTCACCAGCGCTTCTTTACCGTAGCCAACCGCTTCGGCTTTCGGCAGCAGCGATTGCAGGAAATAGCGCGTGTAAAGCATACGGGTCATGCCGCGGTCGAAGCGCGTACCGGCTGCGGCCAAATCCACCGGCGCGGACACCACAGCCGCAGCCTGCGGCACCGCCGCGCTTCCCTCTTCTCCCAAATACTTCGCCAACACATTTCCGCCGAGCGACACGCCTGCCGCGTAAATTACCGCAAACCGCTCCGCCAGCTTAGCCAGCATGTGCGCCACTTCACGGGTATCGCCGGAATGGTAAAACACCGGCGCGGTATTCGGCACGCCGCCGCAGCTTCGAAAATGCGCCACCACGCCGTTCCACCCCCGTGCCTGCACCGCCCGCATCAAGGCCACGGCGTAATGGCTGCGGCTGCTGCCTTCCAAACCGTGAAACAGCACCACAAGCGGCGCGTTTTTATGCGGGCTGTCGATAAAATCGTAAGCCACCATCGTGCTGCCGGTACTGTCGGGCAGCAGTTCGCGGCGGTATTGCGGCGCGGCTTCCTGCAATGTTTTGGCGTAAATGGTTTCAAGGTTGCCGTTTCGCAACCAAAACGGCGTGTTCAAAGGCGTCAACTTCATACTTACTTGGCTCCGGGTAATCTACGGAACAAAACGAGATACAAACCTACCGAAATACTCATGCCCGTAATCCAGCCGACCAGCACATCCGTCGGATAGTGAACGCCCAACACGATGCGCGAAAAGCCCATCATCACGTCAAATGCGGCGGCTGCGGCGATAATCCATTTTCTGTGCGGCGACTGCCAATAAATCAGCACCACCATCGTAGCGAGCGCCGCGGCAAACGTGCTGTGCCCGCTGGGAAACGACGCACTGGTTTCGTGTACCACCCGCGGCCACAGCTCCGGCCGCATCCGTCCGAAAAACTGCTTGGCCACAGACATCACCATTGTCGGCAGCAATGCCGCCAGCAATACGAATACCGCATACCCGCGCTGTTTGCGCAGATAAAACCATGTGGCAAACACCACCGTAATCGGCGTGGCGACGGAAGCTTTGCCGATATGGTGAAGCACAACGGCGGGAGCGGTAAGCACACCGCCCCAATGCTGATGCACCCACAGCATCAACGGTTCTTCGAAATGGAAGCGGTCTTTATCCCAAATATCTTCGGCAATAAATCCCGCCACAATCAGCGGCAGAATGATACTGAAAAACAACAATATTACGAGGGGAATGCTGGGTATAAACGCGCGTGGAGACAACATAAAAATGAAGCGGCAAATAAAAAACAAGACGGCATTTTATAGAAGAGCCACGGTTTATAACAGGCTGCGGCAGTAAAAGCGCCTTGTTTTAACAAGAATTCATTATTTGATTTTCATAACTTAACAGGTTGTGATTATTTTTATTATTTACAGATGATAACCATTGCAATTTTCACAATGGAAAGTTAAGTAAAGGTAAAGAATTGTTTAGAAATTGTTGATATGATGGCTTTCAAGTTGTTTATAAAAACAAAAATGTGCTGTTGCCTGCAACAGCAAGGTTCACATAAATACGGAGGTTTATCATGTCTGTTTTGCTATTGGAAGCGATCATTTTCGTTAACTGGGCATCTTTGCTGACCATCTTGGGCTTTTGGGTAACGGAATATATTCTTTAAACCAAAACAGCCGCTATTCAATGAAAGGCCGTCTGAAAATATGTTTTCAGACGGCCTTATCTTTTGTACTCCATTACCGCAAATAAAAAAACGGTACGCTGTTACCAACGTACCAAAAGGTTGCCTTGTTTTGATGGAACACAGTAAAAAAGATACCCGATATTACTTCACACACCGGAAACCTAAATTGTTCAACACAAACTTGGCCTGCAAACTGGTGCGGATGCCGTAGCGCATAAAGGCGGCGTAATCGCTGGGGTCGGCCGAGCCTGCCGATGCGCCGCTGCAAAACATATTATTCCCCGCCGCCGCGTTGGAACTGAGCAGGCTGCTGTTGAAATCTTCCGTCCATTCCCAAATCAGGCCGTGCATATCGTGAATGCCCCAATAGTTCGCCTTGCCTTTGCCCACGTCGCGCAGCCCTTTGCGGCTGCCTTCGGCATACCAGTCGAGAATGGTGCGGTTGTAGCCTTCTTCCGCCGTGCCGTTGATTTTGGTGGCGGATGCCTGCCCGGCAAACTCCCATTCATCAATGGTCGGCAGGCGTTTGCCTTGTGCGGCGCAGTAAGCGTGTGCGGCGAACCACGAGACGTTGGTAACCGGTTTGTTTAGGTCTTCTGCTGCCGGCGCGAAAGCGTTCGAACCGGTTTGCGTCCAATGGCGCAGATAGCCCGATTCGGCTTTTTTGCTGTCCACCTTGCCGCGCTGCCATTGCGGGTATTTTTTCACAAACGCGTCAAACTGGGCGTTGGTTACGGGCAGCTTGTCCATATGAAACGCTTTAACCTGAATCATGGGCGTTTCTTTTTTGAGGTAAAGCGGGCGGTAACTGCCGCCTTTGACCGCAGCCATATCCGAAGCGGCTGCGATGCCCGCCGTACACATCAGCAAAGCGGCAAACAGTTTGGTAGCGGTATTCACGGCTTTTCCTCCATGCTGGTTTTTCAGACGGCCTTAACAACATTACCGATATTTAGTTAGATAAGGCCGTCTGAAAACAGTTCGCGCTTGTTTTGCCAACCGTTTTTTCAGACGGCCTCCAATTGCCCTACTTATTTGGCTGCACGCTCTTTGGCTACGTCGGCTGCGGAGATTTGTCCGCCGCCGTTGTCGAAGCTGTTGAGGATGTAGGTCAGCACGTTGGCGGTATCTTCGTCGTTTAAGGCCATAGCAGGCATTACGCTGTTGTATTCTTTGCCGTTGACGGTGATTTTACCGCTCACGCCTTTTAAAACGGCATGGATACCGCGTTTGTGGTCGGCTTTCAGGTAATCAGAATTAGCCAGCGGAGGGAACGCGCCTTCCACGCCTTTGCCTTCCGCGCCGTGGCAGGCCATACAGTTGGCGTTGTACACGGCTTTACCGAGCTTGATTTGGTCTTCCTTGCCGGCCGCTTTTTCGGGGCCTGCGGCCACTTGTGCGGCTTCGCTGGCAGTTAAGGGTACGGTTTGGATGGTGCCGCCTTCAGGCTGGTAAACGGTATCGCTCATTTTGCCCGAATAAATTTCTTTGTTGGCAGGGCCTTCTACCACCAGTTGACCCAATGCGCCTTTGTTAAACGCACGGAAAATAGAGTGGTCAACCAATGTGAAGCTGCCGGGAACATCCAGTTTGAAGTCAACGATGGCTGCACCGCCGGCAGGCACCAAAGTGGTTTGGATGTTTTCGTTAATCAGTTTGCCGCCTTCCACATAAACTTTATCGAAGATTTCGCCGATCACGTGGAAAGAAGACACTAAGTTGGGGCCGCCGTTACCCACATAAATCCGCACGCTTTCGCCTACCTTGGCTTTCAGAGCGTTATCACCGGCAATCGAACCGACGTGGCCGTTAAATACCACATAATCGGGCTGTTCTTTAATGGCTTTTTCCATATCGAAAGGTTGCAGGCCGCGTTCGCCGTATTTGCCTTTGGTATAGAAGTCGCCCTGTACCACATAGAATTCTTTGTCCACTTTCGGCAAGCCTTCTTTAGGCTCGACCAAAATCAGACCGTACATACCGTTGGCGATGTGCATGCCCACGGGGGCAGTGGCGCAGTGGTAGATATACAGGCCGGGCTGCAAAGCTTTGAAGCTGAAGGTAGAAGTATGGCCGGGCGCGGTAAAGGTGGCTTCCGCACCGCCGCCGGGGCCGGTTACGGCATGGAAGTCGACGTTATGCGGTACGGTAGAGCTGGGGTGGTTGGAGAACTGCACTTCCACTTGGTCGCCTTCGCGCACACGGATGAATTGACCCGGCACTTGACCGCCGAATGTCCAATATTTGTAGTCCACGCCGTCGGCCATCTTCATGACTTTTTCAATCACTTCCATTTTCACAACCACTTTGGCGGGGTAGTCGCGGTTAACGGGCGGAGGCACTTCGGGAGCGTGTGTCATCACGGCATCAATCACCGGCAGATCGCCTTGCGGTGCTTGTGCATCGGCTTTTTGCTCGGCAGATGCGGGGGCTGCGGTGTCGGCAGGTTTCTCGGCTGCTTTTTGACCGCAGGCGGAAAGTGCGAAAGCAGAGGCAATCAAGGCGGCAAGAATGTGATGTTTCATGGCAGTTTCCTTTTTTGTTGTTCCTCTTACCGAAGTAAGCGGGTTTTATCGAAAAACGGTTTTTTACTATTTTTCACAGATTATGTACGAGCGCGGAAACCGATATGTTGATTTAAATCAATTCAGTCATAAAATATGAATCTTTAATACCCGAATAATACTTTGGAACTAGCTTTCAGACGGCCTGACTAATCCTTTCTACCTACCCTCCAACTTATTGTTATCGAAAGATTAATTTTTGACATACATCAGAAAACCTGAAGAAAACAACCAAGATTCAACATCCTGCATCAATTTAACCTGCATACCATACCTTTTTTGATTTTCTCGTGCTACAATCTTTAACATTCATATTTTATGAATTTTTTAAACCACCCAAAACAACACAAACACAGGAGCGTAAAATGGGACAGTATAAAAAGCTCTGGTACTCGCTGATTGCGGTACTGACCATTACTTTCTCCATCCTCGGCTATTTAGGTGTCGAGGTTTACCGGCAAGTGCCGCCGATTCCCCAAGCCTATGTTTCTGCTTCGGGCGAAACAGTCATGACCGAACAGGATATTCTGGCCGGCCAATCCGCATGGCAAAGCACCGGCGGTATGGAGCTGGGTTCGATTCTCGGCCACGGCGCGTATCAAGCCCCCGACTGGACGGCCGACTGGCTGCACCGCGAGGCCGAAGCATGGCTGGATATCACCGCAGGCAAAGAGTTCGGTAAGAAATACGCCGAATTGGATAAAGCGGCACAAGCGAATATCCAAGCGCGTTTGGCCGATGAATACCGAAACGGCAGCCGCATCAACGATCAAGGCAAAGTGGTGTTGTCCGACACCCGTATCGAGGCAATGAAGCAGGTTGCGCCTTATTACATCACGCTCTACGGCGACGATGCTTCGATGATTCAAACCCGCGAAGCGTTTGCCATGAAAAACGGCACGCTGCCGAGTGAAGAGGCACGCCAAAAGCTGACCAACTTCTTCTTCTGGACTTCATGGGCAGCCTCCACCAACCGCCCCGACCATGATGCGACCTACACCAACAACTGGCCGCACGAGCCTTTGGTCAACAACGTGCCGACCACCGAAAACTACATGTGGTCTTTCGCCAGTATCGTGTTCCTGCTGTTGGGCATCGGCTTGCTGGTATGGGGCTTCTCGTTCCTGAAAAAACACGATGAAGAGCCGAAAGCGCCGTCTGAAGATCCTTTGTCGAAAGTTACGCTCACGCCGTCTCAAAAAGCATTGGGCAAATATGTTTTCCTGACCGTTGCTTTGTTTGTGGCGCAAGTGCTGCTCGGCGGCGTAACCGCGCACTACACCGTGGAAGGCCAGCAGTTTTACGGTATTGATATCTCGCAATGGTTTCCGTATGCCTTAGTGCGCACATGGCACATTCAGTCTGCGATTTTCTGGATTGCCACCGGCTTTCTGACTGCGGGCCTGTTTCTCGCCCCCATCATCAACGGCGGCAAAGACCCGAAATTCCAACGTGCAGGCGTGAATTTCTTGTATATCGCCCTGTTTATCGTGGTGCTGGGTTCTTACGGCGGCAACTTCTTGGCCTTGAGCCACGCTATTCCGGCCGATTTGAACTTTTGGTTCGGCCATCAAGGTTACGAATATCTTGATTTGGGACGCTTCTGGCAGATCCTGTTGATGATAGGTTTGCTGTTGTGGCTGTTCCTAATGCTGCGCTGCACCGTAAATGCGTTCAAACAAAAAACCGACAAAAACATGCTCGCCATTTTTGTCGCTTCTATGGCGGGGGTCGGTTTGTTCTACGCGCCCGGTTTGTTCTACGGCGAACACACCAACCTGACCATTATGGAATACTGGCGTTGGTGGGTGGTGCACCTGTGGGTGGAAGGCTTCTTCGAAGTGTTTGCCACTGCCGCCTTGGCCTTTATCTTCTTCAACATGGGCTTGGTATCGCAACGTACCGCCACTGTAACCGCTTTGGTTTCCGCCAGCCTGTTTATGGTCGGCGGCGTGCCCGGCACGTTCCACCACCTGTATTTTTCAGGAACCACCACGCCCGTGATGGCGGTGGGCGCATCGTTCTCCGCTTTGGAAGTGGTACCGCTGATTCTGCTGGGTCGCGAAGCTTATGAACATTGGTCTTATCAACACGCCTCTCCGTGGGCAAAACGTCTGCGCTGGCCGCTGATGTGTTTCGTAGCCGTGGCATTCTGGAACATGGTCGGTGCCGGTGTGTTCGGCTTCCTGATTAACCCGCCGATTTCCCTCTATTACCTGCAAGGCTTAAACACTACTGCGGTGCATGCTCATGCCGCCTTGTTCGGTGTGTATGGTTTCTTGGCACTGGGCTTCGTGCTGCTGGTTGCCCGTTATATCAAACCGAATATCGAATTCAGCGAAAGCCTGATGACATGGGGATTCTGGCTGCTCAACGGCGGCTTGACGCTGATGATCATTACCAGCCTGCTGCCCATCGGTGTGATTCAGTCTTATGCCAGCATCACCCAAGGTTTATGGTATGCCCGCAGCGAAGGCTTTATGCAGCAAGAGTTGCTCGATACTTTGCGCTGGATTCGCACCGTTGCCGACTTAATCTTCATCGGCGGTGCGTGTTGCGTAGCGTGGCAGGCAACTAAAATGGTGTTCAGCCGCGATAAATAAGGTGTTGCTTTCATCAATATCGTCATGAAGCAATAAGGCCGTCTGAAAAAAGTTTTTAGCGAAGTTCGCAAAACTCACTTTCAGACGGCCTTTATCCGTTCAAACACTTAACAAGCCCAACCATATATTGGTCAATAATCTGGAATCTCTTTTCCCTCTTCAATGCTTACCGCTGGCAAACTCATCGTAAACCCAACGAGGCCGTCTGAAAAAAGCTGTCTTCTATTCTTCCACTTAAGACGTAAAAAACTGCCCGCAACACAGTTTGAATTTCTTGCCCGCCCCACACAAACAAGGCTGTTTCATCGTCGGCAGCGGCACGGTCGGATCAATAAAATACCACCGCCCGTCAATATGAACAAAAGCCGACAGCTCATGATGTTGATGCCTCTGCCCGTTTGCATCTTGCCAATGTGCCGTAAACTCTACCTGTGCATGCTTTTTGCCAACCAAGCGGTGGAAATGCACATCCAACCTCAGCCAATGGGTTTCGCTGCTCCATTGCCCAATTTCAACTTTGTTGAGTAACGACTGCTGTGCCGGAACGGTCGTCTCCACAATATAATCCACCAAATTAAACACATACGCACTATAACGTGAACGCATCAAAGCTTCTGCCGTAGCAGGAAAGCGCTGGTGGACATGATAAGGTTTGCAGCAATCTTGATAAGCAAGTTTTGATTAGCAGCAACAAAGCCCTTCCCGTGCCTCACTCGGCTCAAACTTTTTCTGTTCGTTTTGTTTCATTGACTGTCTCTTTTTAAATTGGTTACCGCATCAAAATCATGATTTTAATTATGTGATTTCTGATTCTGCCCTCTACCGAGCGTCTCACAAAAACTCTGTAATCTCTAGGATTTTCTGCAATTTAACTACTCAAGACTTTTACCAGCTTTTCATCCGACATGAGGCAGTCTGAAAAATACTTCTACCATTTGATAACTTATAGCTACGATTTTCATATCATTCCCCATGTTCATCAAATAAAAACCAAAACGCCGTCTGAACTTTTCAGACGGCGTTTCAAACGTTTTCATTAACGCTCGCGCAGCGCTTGTTTCATACGGGTAATCGGTTTGATAAGGTATTGGAAAACAGTTTTTTCACCGGTTTTCACATCTACGGTTGCCACCATACCCGGAATAATCGGCAGCTCTTTACCGTTTCGGTCTTTCAAACTGTTGCTGTCTGTTTGTACCAAAATGCGGTAATACACCTGATTGGGGTCGAGTTTCAAATCATTCGCACGAGCCTGATTGCTGCTGCTTACCGTATCGGGACTGATCAAGGTTACCTTGCCGTCCAAGCCGCCATAAATCGCGTAATCATAAGCGCTGACTTTCACCACGGCAGGCAAACCCGGGCGCATAAAGGCAACGTCTTGCGGACGGATATAGGCTTCCACAAGCAATTTGTCGTCCAAAGGTACAATCTGCAAAATGTCTTGGCCAACATTCACTACACCGCCCACAGTATTGATCTGAATATTCTTCACGATACCGCGCATGGGCGAGCGGATTTGCGAACGTTCCACAGGGTCTGCACGCATCGCCATATTTTCTTTGGCTTGAGCCAACTCTGATTCTGCCTGCACCAATTCGTTATTGGCATCAGCCATATAACGGTTTTTACGCTCGGCAATCTGCAAGGCCAAATCGCTAGACTCCCTGCGCATTCTCAACAATTCCACTTCCGACACCACACCTTGGGCAACCATCGGCGCAGTGATGCTGATTTCCTTATCAAGCGTTGCCTTGCTGATGCTCAGATTGTGAATCGCTTCAGTCACGGAACGGCGGCGCGCCATAAATGCAGCATGTTCGCGCTGTTTCAATTCGTCGCTGATTCCCTGTGGAAAGTTCAAATTGGTACCGTAAGCCTCCGCCTTCAATCTGGCAATCATGGCTTCCAAGTTTTGAACTTTGGCTTCGCTTTCACGCAAAATGGCGGAACTACGGGTATCGTCGAGCTTCAGCAATACCTGATCTTTCTCAACGATATCGCCTTCTTTTACCAGCATTTCCGTAATGATCCCCGGATCAAGGCTTTGCACTACTTGCTCGCGACTGCTGGGAATCACATTACCTTGCCCGCGGGTTACTTCTTCAATCGGGCTGTTGTAAGCCCAAATGACAAACACCACCAAAAATACGAAAAACAGAATGATGACCCAAAACTGCCCACTGTGTTTTTCTTTCTGCAAAGCGGCATTAAGATCATTTACCAACGCCAAGTCTTTGGATTTAATATTGTTTTCGCTACTCATAATGAAAGTTACACCTTTACGGTTTGTTATAGGCCGTCTGAAACAGACCGGCATTATTTATCATATTTAATCTTTATCAAATCAACAGCTTCAATTAAGCCGCAGATTCAAGCTGTTTGTCGGTTTTGTTTTCACTCTGCATCAGCTTCTGTAATACCAAATCACGCGGGCCGTCCATAACGATTTTACCGTTATCCATCACGATAATACGGTTCACAATCTGCAATACTTGAGGACGGTGGGTAACCACAATCATCGTGCGGTCTTTACCCCATTGTGCAACCGCATTTAAAGCCATGCGCTCAGTAGCCTGATCCAAACCGGTAGTCGGTTCATCCAACAACACGACTCTCGGGTTTCTTAAAGTCATACGCGCCAAAGCAATAATTTGTTTTTGACCGCCCGACAATCCCAAACCGTCTTCGCCCAAAGGCATATCCAGGCCTCTAGGATGGCTGCGGATAATGCGGTCTAATCCAAAGCGTTTCAAAGCAATCAACAAATCCTGATCGCTCGAATAGCCGTCGGTTCGAGCCAAGTCCATGTTTTCACGCAAAGTACCCAAGAACAAACGGGGAGATTGGCTCAACAATACAACCTGATTACGCAGGAAATTCGGATCAAGCTGGCGCATATCTACGCCATCCAGCATAACGCTACCTTTCTCGGTATCGTACAAGCCGCTGGCCAATTTCAGCATGGTACTTTTACCGCTGCCGATACGGCCGAGAATACCCACTTTCTCACCCGGTCTGATGTTGAGGCGCAAATCAGTTACCGCTGCATTACCTTCTTGCTGGTATTTGAAAGAAACATTCTCAAAAGTGATATTACCTTGCACATGATCCAAAGTAATGTACTGGCGCTCGGGGCTGCGCTCAATCGGGCGCTCTACGATATTATTCACACCTTCCAAAGCAAGTTTGGCTTGCTGGAAACGGGTAGCCAACCCTGCAATCTGAGCCAAAGGCGCCAATGCACGACCCGACAAGATAACCGATGCAATCAAAGCACCCATCGTAATCCGTTCGGAAGGATTATCGGCATGTATCAAATAGGTTCCCAGCAAAACCAAAAATACTGTGTTCAACTGTTGCATACCGGTTGCAAAGTTAATCATGAAATTACTGGTATCTTTTACCTTGATAGAAGAAGCCGATGTTTTGGCCGTGTACTCATCCCAACGCTGTTGCGCCCAAGAAGTAGCATTGTTGGTTTTCAGCGTTTCAATACCTTCAATAGCCTCAACTGCCAAACCGGAACGTTGAGAAGATTCTTTCATTGACTCATTGATGTGACGCGAAAGAGGACGCTGCACCAATAAACCGACGATAACCACGATAGGAATAATGGTTAACGGCACCAAAGCCAATTTTCCACCTACTATTCCGATCACCGTAATAAACAGCAATAAAAACGGCAAATCCACAAGGGTCAACAAGCTCGCACTCGTCATGAACTCCCGAACAGATTCAAACTCACGCAGATTATTGGCATAAGAACCCGACGAAGCAGGACGATCTGCCAAACGCAACGCCATAACCCGTCTGAACAATGCTGAGCTAATAATCAAATCGGCTTTTTTACCTGCAATGTCAGTCAAATGACCACGAATCATTTTAGCGGCAAATTCAAACGTAATCGCCAAGACAACGCCGATGCTCAACACCCATAATGTTTCATAAGCTTGGTTCGGAATAACGCGGTCATAAACATTCATCACGTAAAGGGAGCTGACCAAAGCTAAAAAATTAATGATAAATGTTGCCAGAATAACTTGGTAATAGTAGCTTCTAAAACGCCAAATAACTTTCCAAAACCATGATTTCGGTAAATGATATTCCGGCAAATCAGAACGCATGTCCGAAACCATTTTAGGCTTGATAAACCAACAATAGCCTAAATAGAGAATCGCAAGCTGTTCATGATCCAATACTTGAGCCAAACCATCAGATTGACGGACATGGTATTTTCTGTCTTTTCCTGCGCCTTCAATTTGCGTTACTACTGCCGCTTCTTCATTATGAAGAATAAGCACTACGGGTACAGCCAAAGAAGGAATCTCTTCCAAACTACGTTTTGAGAGCGTATTCTCAAAACCGTGGCTTCTCAGCACCTCAGAAAGAGAATGAAAATTGACATTAAGTTTTTTATCCCTCACCACTTCTGCAGAAAGCGCCGCTTCAGAAACAGGCACGCCCAACAGACGGGTAGCCAAAGCAATGTGTTCGATAATGGATTTCATGGTAATGTTTTCACGTAAATGATTTATTAACTTTTAATTTAACGGCTTATACCTGCCCAATTGGCAACTTGCGATTGAGAAACCAAATATTCCAAAGCTGCATCTCTAAAATCGTTGCGGGCATTCACATTTTCCTGCTCAATATTTGCCAACTCATTATATGCACCCAAAACATCTGTTAATGTGCGCCGCGCTATCTTAAACTGCAGCTCATACGACTTCACAACTTCCTTTTGAGCCTCAATATGCTGAGCAGTAATATCAGCCCTTTGTTCACTTTGAGCCATATCAATCTCTGCCGTACGGGCTTTTTCTGTTACTTCTCTTAATATCTGCTCTGATTTAGATTCTGCGGCAATCAAAGCTTGGGCATTTTTTTCTACATTATGTCTGGAAGCCATATCTAAAACGTTCCAAGACAAGTTCAGATACAGCTCTTTAGTATCTTGCGTTGCCGTACCTTCAAGATTAATAGCCGGCAATCGGGCTGCTTTGGTTACGTCCAGCTCGGCTTTTACGCTTTCACGTTCAGCTTGCTGCGCCAAGTAGGAAAGATTTAATCCTTTGTCTTGGCTATTAAATTTCTTAACCAATGTAACAGCAGAATCATTTAGAAAAGGATCTTTCAAATCTTTTGGTGATATAGGCGCAGAAGTATATTTAGCCAATCTGCTTAGAGCTATTTCCATAGTTCTTTGCAGTTGGGACATTGAAGTTTGCACTTGAAGTTGGCGGGATCGCGCTTCTACCAGCTCGGATCTGCGCCCTCCATCATATTGAACAATAACACTGAGATCTTTTAAGAGATTGTTATGCCTATTTAAACTTTTACGGTTTACTTCCAAAGACTCTTTTGCACGCAACGCAGTAAGGTATAGTTTGCCGATTTCACTACCCAACTGCTCCTGAGTCTCGAAATATTTATGACCATAATAAATTTCTTTATTTTTATCACGTCTAACCGCAGCTTGTATTCCTCCCCAAGAATAAATATTCAGCGAACCTCTAACACCTAACCCGCTGTCTCGATCATTGCTGCTGTGCTTGTGTTTTTGTTTAATCATCTGAGTACCCGTAAGTGCCAAAACAGGATAATGCCCGGCACGGGTAGCTCTAGTTATACTTTGAGCTGCACGCTCGTTGGCCTTCGCTTCCAACAGGGCGGGATCTGAAACTAATGACTTCTTCAAAATAGTTTTCAGCCCCTCTGCAGAAGCAGGTTGCAGAGCGAAAAACATTAACATTGGAATAACTGACAAAACCGTCAGTTTTTGAGGCAAGAGTAGCGAAGGCTTATTATTTTTCATTTTTTAAATCATCGTAATGTCTGAGCATTTACTGCATTTAAGCAAATAAAATCATTCCAATTTCGGAACTAATACTAACTTTGTTAGCATAACACCATATTTAACATTTCTCAGCAACTCTAAGATAAAAGGTAGGTAAAGAACACCCAAAGTACACAATATTTGAAATATTAACTTTATTTATAATAAAATTTAGCAACAAAAGATAACAGCATTTCTAATCTCTTTTTTTGCAGCCCTACTTTTTTAGCTATAAAAAATCCCACAGCAAACCAACTGTGGGATTTTTTATTATCATTATTCTCAGCGTTTTTTACCGGTAACGGTAGCAACTGCCAAGTTAGCATTACGTTTCAAGGCAACGCTTTCAACGCCTTCAGGAAGCTTGATGTCAGACAGATGGAGAATATCACCCGCTACTACATTACCGCAATCCAATTCCAATGCAGCAGGAATATCTTTAGGCAAGGCAATAACTTCTACGGTAGTGTTGAGCAATGAAACTCGACCACCTTGTAATTTAACAGCTTGTGAAGTTTCTGCATTTACTACGTGCAAAGGTACACGGATACGCAAAGGTTTAGCAGCATCAACTACTTGGAAGTCGATATGTTGAACTTCTTGACGGAACGGGTGAATTTGGAAATCGCGTACGATCACGTCTTGAGTTTTACCATCAAGGGTCAATTTGATTAAAGCAGTGTGGAAAGATTCTTTTTCCAAAGCATAGAACACGGTTTTGTGATCAACTGCAATGGCAACCGGCTCTTGATTTTCACCGTACAATACAGCGGGGGTTTTACCTTCGCGACGCAGGCGGCGGCTCGCACCAGTGCCCTGTGCTTCGCGAACGGTAGCTTGAATTTCGTATGACATAATTTAAAACTCCAAAATAAATAAAATTAACTGCGCTCAGCCGCGACCAGCTTACTAGCAGCTCACATTAAGGCAGAAATACACTGCCGTTAGTTAACACATCTTCATTGAAAAGATATGAAACAGATTCTTCATTACTGATGCGTCGAACAGTTTCCGCCAACAATCCAGCAATAGTTACCTGACGGATACGTTCACATTTTTGTGCAGACTCCGATAAAGGAATCGTGTCGGTAACAACCACTTGGTCTATATCGGAAGAGTCGATACGGGACACCGCCTCACCTGAAAATACAGGATGCGTTGCATAAGCCAGTACTCTTGATGCACCTCGCTCTTTCAGAGCAGAAGCAGCTTTACACAAGGTATTGGCCGTATCAATCATATCATCAACAATCAGACAAGTGCGGTCTTGAATATCTCCGATAATATTCATCACTTCAGCCACATTTGCTTTAGGACGGCGTTTATCGATAATGGCCAAATCGGCATTCAATACTTTGGCTACTGCCCGGGCACGCACGACACCGCCGATATCGGGACTTACCACGGTCAGATTATCGATACGCTGACGTTGAATATCATTAATCAAAATCGGCGTGGCATAGATATTATCAACGGGAATATCAAAAAAGCCTTGGATTTGGTCGGCATGCAAGTCAACCGTCAGTACGCGGTCGATACCTGCCGAGTAGAGCATATTCGCCACCAATTTGGCGGAAATCGGAACGCGCACGGAACGGGGGCGTCGATCCTGGCGGGCATAACCGAAATAAGGGATAGCTGCTGTAATACGACCGGCTGATGCACGTTTCAAAGCATCGGCCATGGTCAGAATTTCCATCAAATTATCGTTGGTAGGCGCACAGGTAGGCTGAAGAATAAATACGTCTCTACCGCGCACATTTTCCAGAAGTTCTATGGCTACTTCTCCGTCTGAAAACTTGCTGACGGAGGCATTTCCCAAGGAAATATCTAGATGTTTAACCACTTTTTGAGCCAATTCCGGATTGGCATTACCGGTAAAAACCATCAAACTGTCATATGCAGCCATATCTTCATCACCTGGATTTATATTGGGGTTGTGCTCGGAAAACATCATTGCTTCCTTCTGCCGTTGGCCTAAAGACCGGAGCCGCCATTATACGCTCCAACTGCCAACCATCAAAGCCCCTTCTTCACTTAATTGATTATCTTTCAGACGGCCTCTTTAAGACCTTCTGACAACGTAAAAAGCGTGCAAGTAAACTCACACGCTTTTTAACTGGCTGGGGAGGAAGGATTCGAACCTTCGCATGCTGGAATCAAAATCCAGTGTCTTAACCACTTGACGACTCCCCAATAAGGGCTTGGCTGGGGAGGAAGGATTCGAACCTTCGCATGCTGGAATCAAAATCCAGTGTCTTAACCACTTGACGACTCCCCAACACTTCAATCAACTTTTAGCTACAAATAACGGGTGAATATCGAGACTTTTCACACAATATGATTCATAGCATTTTGGAATTTCCTGCAAAGCGGCTAATGCTTCTTGCTCATTATCGAAAGCCAAAAATAAACAAGCTCCGGAACCAGTCATTAAGGGCTTGCCTATTTTTTCAAGCATTTTATGAGCCTTACTTACTTCGGGATATTCCTGAAATACAACCGCTTGCATATCATTTCTAAAAGGCTGCAGCGATTGGAAAGTCGGCATTATGCTGGGTTCGGAATCACGTGTCAAGTGCTCGTTTGAAAAAATCACAACCGTGCTGACGTGAACAGGCGGCTTCACTACAACAAACCATTGTTGCGGAAGATCAATCTGTGTGAGCTGCTCGCCTATGCCTTTTGCAAACGCATTGCGTCCAAAAATAAAAAACGGTACATCCGCCCCAAGTTTAACGCCTATGCCGATTAATTCCTGAGTAGATAAGCCGCAACCCCACAACCGGTTTAACGCGATCAAAACAGTAGCTGCATCGGAACTTCCGCCGCCTAAACCGCCGCCCATCGGAATGCGTTTTTCCAGCCAGATATCCACACCTTGAAGGCCGTCTGAAAAAGGCTGCAATGCGGCTGCGGCACGACAGGTCAAATCTGCTTCGGGAGGCACATCCGGCAAAGGGGTATGTAAAATGATTTGCCCGTCGTTGCGCGGGGCGAGATAAACCGTGTCCTGCAAATCAATCAAGCAGAAAATGGTTTCCAGATTGTGATATCCGTCTTCCCTACGTCCGGTAATACGCAAATCCAAATTCAGTTTGGCGGGCGCAGGATATGCTTGGGCATGATCCGGAATGGCTGTTTGGCTCATGTTATTCCTTCACTGCCTGAATCATCTTGCTGCACATTGGCTGGCGGCATGAGTGTCGCGCGTAAGCGTCATTTGGTCGAACACCAGCCTTAAGGTCAGTTTGGAACTTTCCAGCAACAGGATTTTCGGCGTGCCGTCTGTATTGAGAGAACGGGTAATCGTCCATTCAAATTGCTGCAAACGCCCGTCGGGCAACAGTTGGTACGGTGCGTTGGCAACCCATTGGCCGTTGGCCCACACATGCAGATATTGTACGGGCAGGGCGAAGCCTAATAGTTGCTCGCTTAATTGCTGCGGGGTGGCTGCTTGATATTTTTTTCCTTTGCTGTCTACGGCCAGCACGCCTTGTTGGTCTTGGCAAAGTTGGCCGATGGTATTGCCCAGCGGGGTGTTGACATCAATTGTTTGGACTTGGTTTTGATAAGTCCAGTCAAAATTGGCATAGGAGCCTTTTTCGTTCATTTTGACGGCCAAACGCCCGTCGGCGGTAAAATCGGGAATGTCGGACTGTGCACGCCAGCTCTCTTTGCCGGCCGTTTGGTATTGGGCGCACGATGCCAAGATAAGCGAGGCTGCGACGAGGGGTAATATCGATTTGAAACGGGTGTATTTCATAAGATACCTACGGGGTTGAAAATTCAGACGGCCTGTATGGAATATGCCGCAAATCATCTGACATAAAGGCCGTCTGAAACATCGGTTTCAGACGGCCTCTTACATCATTTTTTCTTGGCTTTGACGGGCAGCTTCACGCCCAATCTTTGCAGGGTTTTTTTCAACACGCTATTGGTGTTGTCTTTACTCAAACCTTGCGACCAAACTGTTTTGGCTCTTTCGTGCTGGCCGAGTTTCCAAAACACTTCGCCCAAATGCGCGGCCACCTCGGGATCGGGGAACTGCTCGAAGGCGTACTCAAGATACGGCAACGCGGCTTGCGCATCGCCTTTCAAATAATACGCCCAGCCCAAGCTGTCGTTGATGGCTGCCGATTCAGGCTCTTGCTGGTAGGCTGCCTGAATGAGTTTAAACGCCTCTTCCAAGTCGTATTGCGGCAGGGAAAACATGGTATAGCCGAGTGCATTCATACCTGCTGCGCTGTCGGGGTTTAATTCCAAATAACGGCGCAAATCAGCCACGGCTTTTTCCGGGCGGTTGAGCTTATCCGCATACAGCATGGCGCGCTGGTAAAGGATGTCAGACAAACGCTCTTTACCGTCGGGCTGCTTTTCGGCATCAGCGGCCAGAGCATTCAGCTCCGCTATCGCTTCCTGCGGGCTGTTGTGCTTGCTCAATGCAAACAGATAAACACGCTGGATATCACTCATACCGAAAAAACGCCCTTGTTTTTCAGGCAGTTTTTGTGCGCGGCGGGCTTCTGCCAAAGCGGTTCGGCCGTTGCCCTGCTCAGCTTCGATAGAGGCTTTCAAAACGGCTTTGTCGAAATTGAACTCGGGAGAAGTAATGCGCTCCACCCAAGCTTTGGCTTGCTTGAAATCTTTGATGTCGGCATAACGCATGGCACCGATCACCGCCGCCCTACTCTTCTGCTCACTGGTGCCGATACGGTAGGCTTTGTCGAGATAATTGCCGACCACCGCAATATCGTCTTCACGCGTGATCGACAAAATGGCCGCCTGAATATACAAATCGGCATTGGGGCTTTCGTTCAACAAAGTTTGCAGGCGCTGATAGGCTTTGTCGTGTTTGCCGTCGGCAATCAGGCCGCTGATTTCCAACTCCTGCCATACCGGCGAAAGTTTGCTGGTATCGGTTTCGGCAAAAAAACGCTGCAACACTTTGGGGCTGTGTTGCGCTACCAAACGCAAAGTAATTTCGGTGGGCGGCAGGATATTGGTATCCAACTTGGCCAAATTCTGCAACGCCTGAACGGCATCGCGCTCGCGGCCTCTTTGGGCGCTTAAAATCAGATCGGCAATCGCCGCTTCGGGCATAGACGCATATTTTTGGGCGGCTTTGTGGATTTCTTTACCGGCTTTGTCGGCCAATCCCGCCTGTTGCAGGCTCATTTGCGCCAAGAGCAAGAAGATGCGGCGTGCCTGCTCTTCATTGGCGCGCTCAAGCACGCTTCCCAAACCTTTGGCAACGGCTTCCGATTTGCCGTTGATTAAGTCGAGCGTCCAAGCCATGCGTTTTTGGGCGTCGCTCGGCACAGGTTCGATTTCGCGCCATTTTTGATAAATCTGCCCTGCCTGCTGGTAGGCGCGCAAAGAAACGGCCATTTCTACCGCACGTTCGGCCACAACAGGATCTTTGGTGCGGTTGAGCATCACGATGTAAGTCGCCAATGCTGTGCCCGGATCACCTTTCTGAATCGCCATCTCGCCGCCCAGCAGCGTAAACAGATTGTTGGCGCGTTCAACTATACCGGAGCGGCGTTCGTATTCCAAAGCGCGCTCTTCAGGCGTATATTGGCTTTTGCTCGCCACCACAGATTTCACCGAATGTTTCGGCTGCTTCGCCGCCTCGGTCTGAGCATAAGCCTGACCGGCAAACACAGCCATCACGGCGAGTGCAGCGAAACGTATGCGGTTTTTTCCCAAAAACATAAAACTTTCCTTCGATATGTGCAGGAGCAGGCGCATTATTTTCAGACGGCCTGTATCCTGAAAAACGGATGTGCGATACTTTATCACAAGCATGAAGCTTTGTTGATATTGCATAAATCATCATTACATATGTAAAGCGTTCGGCTTGGCACACAGGCCGTCTGAACACAACAAGCAGGTACACACATGACCTACACCGAACTTGCCGGTTTTTTACAACAAGCGGCACGCTATCCCGCCGATGCGGCCAAGAGGCGCAATGCCCTGTTCGCTCCGACCGCCACCCGCGAAGCCGCCGTTTTGCTGGGTATGGTGTGCCGCGACAGCCGATGGCAGATTCTGCTTACCCGCCGCAATGCCGCCCTGCCCGAACATGCGGGGCAAATTGCGCTGGCCGGCGGCAGAAAAGACGCAACCGACACCAGCCTCACCCACACGGCGCTGCGCGAAACGGCGGAAGAAACCGGCATCGGCGCCGAGCATTGGCAAACCTTTCCGCACTTCCAACCTTACTACACGCCTTCGGGCTATGTGGTGTCGCCCGTACCCGCGCTTTGCACCGGCAATCCGCCCACCTTTCCGAACGCAGCGGAGGTGGAAGAAATTTTCTACCTGCCGTTACCTCTCGCCTTGGACACCCGTTCTTATCAAAACCGCACGCTCACGCACAACGGCCGCCGCATCGACACCCCCGCCCTGCCTTATCTGCATTACGACATTTGGGGGCTGACCGCGATGATTCTGTACGATCTGGCCGACCGCTACCGTCAATACCGACAGACGTCGGGCGCTTCCGGCTTGTCGTTTTAAAGCGTGAAACGGGTTCATAGCATAAGGCCGTCTGAAAACTCGCATAACTCGTTTTCAGACGGCCTCTTTTTACATCATATTAATAGTGCCAACCAAACATCAATCACTCTTCGCCCAACAGCTGTTCACGCGTCAGCAAGAACACGAAGCCGTCGCCGCCGCTGGTTTCCAGCCAAGTGAACGGCAGTTCGGGATACGCCGCTTCCAGCACGTCGCGGTTGTGGCCGATTTCCACCAGCAGCACACCCTTCGGATTCAAAAACTTCGCCGCGTTAAGAATAATCTCGCGGGTTGCATCCAGGCCGTCTGAACCGCTGCCCAACGCCAGCTCCGGCTCGTGCAGGTATTCTTCGGGCAGCGCTTCCACCGATTCGGCATCGACATAAGGCGGGTTCGACACGATTAAATCGTAAGTGCCTTCCAAGCCTTCAAACAAATCGGTGTGAATCAGATTGATGCGCTCTTCCAAGCCGTAGTCTTCCACGTTGATGGCCGCGACTTCCAAAGCGTCCAAACTCAAATCCACCGCGTCGATTTCGGCATCGGGGTAATGGTAGGCCATCTGAATCGCCAAGCAGCCGCTGCCCGTGCACAAATCCAAAGCGCGGTGAACCAATTCGTCGTGCTCGATCCACGGCGCCAACGGCTCGCCCAGCAGTTCGTAAATAAAGGAACGCGGCACAATCACGCGCTCGTCCACATAAAAATCAAAATCGCCCTGCCACGCCTGATTGGTCAGATAGGCCACGGGCAAACGCTCGACCACGCGCTTTTCAATCAAGCCCAACACTTCTTCTTTTTCGCTGTCGAGCAGCTTGGCATCGAGATACGGGTCGAGTATGTCGAGCGGCAGGTTTAAGGTATGCAGAATCAGGTAAGCTGCTTCATCGTGGGCATTGTCGCTGCCGTGGCCGAAATGCAGGCCGGCTTCGTTAAAACGGCTGACGGCAAAGCGCAAAATATCGCGCACGGTGGATAATTGCTCTGCGGCTTGGGAAAATATCATGTCGTTACACTCAATATAAAAATCATCATGGATTCGGGCGGGCGGCGAACCGTTTTCAGACGGCATGTTCAGACGGCCTCAACCCGCTTTTTAATTACAACTCAATACCTTTCAACTTCGCTACGGTATTGATGTCCTTATCGCCGCGGCCGGACAAATTCACCAAAATCACTTGGTCTTTGCCCATTTTCGGCGCTTCGGCCACCGCCCACGCCAGCGCGTGGCTGCTTTCCAGCGCGGGGATAATGCCTTCGTATCGGCACAGCAAATCAAAGGCTTCCAGTGCAGCATCGTCGTTGGCGGCATGGTATTCGACGCGGCCGATGTCGGCCAGATGGCTGTGCTCTGGGCCGATGCCCGGGTAGTCCAAACCGGCGGATACGGAATGGGTGCCGACAATTTGGCCGTGCTCGTCCTGCATCAGGTAGCTGCGGAAACCGTGCAACACGCCGATCGGGGCTTTGCTGGTAATCGGCGCGGCATGTTCGTCTGTATCCACGCCTTTACCGCCCGCTTCCACGCCGACCAAACGCACGTTTTCTTCGCCGATATACGGGTGGAACAAACCGATGGCATTGGAGCCGCCGCCCACGCAGGCCACGGCCACATCGGGCTGGCGGCCGATGGCTTCCTGCATCTGCTCTTTGGCTTCGTTGCCGATCACGCATTGGAAATCGCGCACCATTTCGGGATAAGGCGCGGGGCCGGCGGCGGTGCCGATGATGTAGAACGTATCGTCCACCCGCGCCACCCACTCTCGCATGGCTTCGTTCATAGCGTCTTTCAACGTGCGGCTGCCGCTGTCCACGCCCACCACATTGGCGCCCAGCAACTTCATGCGGAACACGTTCGGCGCTTGGCGTTGGATGTCATCCGCGCCCATGTAAACGTGGCACTCCATACCGAAACGCGCGGCCACCGTGGCACTCGCCACGCCGTGCTGCCCCGCGCCGGTTTCGGCAATCACGCGTTTTTTGCCCATGCGCTTGGCCAGCAAGGCCTGACCGATGGTGTTGTTCACTTTATGCGCACCGGTGTGGTTGAGGTCTTCGCGCTTGAGCCAGATTTGCGCCCCGCCGAGTTTTTCACTCAAACGCGCGGCATGGTAAACCGGGCTGGGACGGCCGACGTAATGTTTCAAATCGTGGCGGAAAGCTTCCCAAAAGGCCGGATCGTTTTTGGCTTCGCGGTAGGCTGCGGCCAATTCTTGCAGTGCGGGAATCAGGGTTTCGGAAACGTACACGCCGCCGTGTTCGCCGAAAAAGCCTTGTTCGTTGGGAAATGAGTAGTTTTGCATAAAGGTTCCTAAAAAATGGCGCTTGGGTTGTCTGCCAAACTATGCGGCACAATCTGCATCGCAAACTGTGGCTCTGTGCCTGCATCTGTAAAAATCTAAAATCAAGCGGCTTGAAATATGAGGCCGTCTGAAAAACTGCAAAGCCGTTTTCAGACGGCCTCACAGATTAACTTACTTAAAAACGCAACGGCTGTTACGACCGGGCCGCCGCCACAAAAGCGGCAATTTTGGCACTGTCTTTGATGCCGCCCGAAACTTCCACCCCGCCGGACACATCCACTGCCGCCGCGCCGCTGATACGCACGGCTTCGGCTACATTCTCCGGCGTGAGTCCGCCTGCCAAAACCCACGGTTTATCGAGCTGTTTCGGCAGCAGCGTCCAATCAAACTGCTGCCCCGTGCCGCCGTATTCGGTCGGATGATACGCATCAAACAACAAGGCGCGGGCGTTGGGAAACTGCGTGCAGGCCGTCTGAATATCTTCCGCGCTCTGCACACGCACGGCTTTCAGGTAAGGCCGTCTGAACTGCACGCAAAAGGCATCGTCTTCATCACCGTGAAACTGGATCACATCCACCGGCACCTGCCCCAAAATATCGTGAATACGCGCGGCATCTTCGTTGACAAACAAGGCCACCACGCTCACAAACGGCGGCAGCACGCACACAATTTCGCGGGCTTGAGCCACCGTAACGCAACGTTTGCTCCTGCCGTAAAACACCAAACCGATAGCATCTGCACCTGCCTGCGCGGCGGCGAGTGCGTCTTCGGGTCGGGTAATGCCGCAGATTTTGACGCGGATAGGGTTCATCATCGGCCTCTTGAGTGTTGGTACTTTTATTGATATTGACGCAATACGGAATGCGCCGCTGCATACACTTGCAGATATATTGAGGCCGTCTGAAAAAATGTTCACAACACACGGCCAAAGTTTTCAGACGGCCTCATGCGGCAACCGCATTACCGTCAGCCGAAGAAGCCCATTTTCACTTCAATCAGCTTTTCCAACTCGCGCAATACGCGGCGGCGGGATACGAAGAAAATAATGTGATCGCCGTCGGCCATTACTGCATCTTCTTTGTGCCCCATAATCACTTCGTCGTCGCGCACCAAAGCGGCGAAATGGCAGCCCGGCGGCCATTTCACTTCGGAAACACGGCGGCCTACCAGCGCGGAAGTGTGTTTGTCGCCGTGTACCACCACTTCGATGGCTTCGGCCGTACCGCGCCGCAGCGGATGCACCGCCACCACGTCGCCGCGGCGGATGTGCGCCAAAATCGAGCCGATGGTAATCAGGTGTGGCGACACGACAATGTCAATCTTGTTGCCTTCGAGCAAGTCCACATAGCTGGAGCGGTTCACAATCGTGATCACGCGCTTGGCACCGAGGTTTTTGGCGAGCAGGCTCGACATGATGTTGTTTTCGTCGTCGTTGGTCAGCGCGCAGAATACGTCGATTTCGTCGATATATTCGGCTTCGAGCAGCGTTTCGTCGGAAGCGGAGCCTTGCAGCACTAAGGTGTTGTCGAGATGTTCGGCCAACCATTCGGCGCGGTGCTGGTTAAATTCGATGATTTTGATGTCGTATTGGGTTTCAAGCTGCTTGGCCAAACGGTAGCCGATGTTGCCGCCGCCGGCAATCATGATGCGGCGGTTTTGCTGCTCTTTCGGCCGCAGCTCACGCATGATGGCGGCCACGTCTTCGGTTGCCGCTACGAAAAATACTTCGTCGCCTTCGATAATCACGGTTTTGGCAGACGGCACGATGAGATGGTTGTTGCGGTAGATGGCGCAGATTTGACAGTCCACGCCTTCGGGGAGATGCCGGTTGATTTGGGAGATCTCTTTATTCACCAGCAAACCGCCTTTGCGCGCCTGCACAATCACCATGCGCGCTTTATCGTCGGCGAAACGCAGCACCTGCAAGGCACTGGTGTAGCTGATCAATCCGACCAAACGCTCGGTGACCAGCTGCTCGGGGCTGATGGATTCGGTGATGTCGAATATAGACAGGCTGTTGCCTTCTTCTTCGTCGCCGGGCGCGCCGTATTCCAAATAGTCGGTAGAGCGCACGCGGGCGATGCGGCCGGGAATATTAAACAGGTCGGCGGCCAATTTACAGGCGACGATATTGGTTTCGTCGCTGCGGGTCAGCGCCAGCATCAAATCGGCGTCGGCGGCTCCGGCGCGCTTCAACACCAAAGGCGATGCGCCGTTGCCGAGCATGGTTTGAACGTCCAAACGGCTGCCGATGTTGTGCAGGGCATTTTCGTCTATATCGATAATGGTGACATCGTTGCCGGGCATGGAAGCAAGATTTTGGGCGACGGTAGAACCTACCTGCCCGCTGCCGAGTATCAGTATTTTCACGTTACGGGTATCGGTTGAAACAAAGTCTGTATTCTAAACCAAAGGCGGAAGCGGCTAAAGGCCGTCTGAAATTTATACGGCGATATATCAGGCAAAAACCATCATGTGCATACTCAGCAATTGTTTTCAGACGGCCTGATGTCTTTTTAAAACAAGCTGCTACGAAATCTACACATGGATAGCTTTCTGCCCAAACGGGTCAGGCGGCAAAGCAATGGCATACCAAAGAGAAAGCCGCTGCATGTCGGCAAAATCAAAAAACGCACCGAGTCAACGGCAATATATCTTCACCACAGTCCACGCCTGCTCAGACCAATCTGCCGCACCGTTTTCAGCCAAGATACGGCGGCAATGTTCACCAATCTGCGAGCGTTCGCGGCGCTCCAAGCCCGCTATCCTGTGCAAGGTTTGCGGCAGTTCGCGGGCAGCCAAATGATTCAGACGGCCTCCCTCTGCAGCCCACGCCTGCACGGCTTGTGTGGCGGCGGTGTGAATATTGTAGTCGTTTTCATGCTTCGGCTGCTTAAACCATTCCAGCCATGCGGCAGCCTCCAGCCATAACAGCGCGGCAGACGGTTGCAGCGTTTCGTTTTGAACGAGGCTGTATAAGTCGTTTTTCAGGCTCTGCCTTTCCTGTTCGGTCAAAGCAGCAGCCGAGGGCAGCAGGTATTCGAGCAAAGCGCGGTGCAGCGGCTGAGGCAGCGGATGTTGGCGCAAGCGCCGATAAAACGCCGCGCGCAACGGAAACGCCGTTTCCCAAATTTGGGCAATCCGCTCTACGGCCTGCGGCAGAAACAAGGCGGTTAAGACAACAAACAGGCGTTCGCCGTCGCCTTCCGCACTCAACCAATGCCTCGGTGCAATGCGCAACAACTCTGCCACCCGCCCTGCCGCTTCAAGATCGTATGCGCGGATGGCATCGGCGGTTTGCCGGTTGAGGCGCGCTTGATCATATTCCGCCTCCGCAGCCGAAAAATCGGTTTGGCCGTCTGAAAAAGAAGCAAAAGAAGAAGTAACGTAAAAGAAATCGGTGCTGACAGATTGCGCTTCGCGGATTTCATTTTTCCAACGCCGCGCCTTAAAAGGACTCAACCGCTCAATCCGCAGATAAATATCGGGATGCGTCGCCGCCAGCTTGTCGAAAATATCGGCCTCATGCACGCCTTCAAACATAAAGTGCGCGTATTCAGCCGCAAAAGGAGAGCTAAACCGTCTGTTCGGCGCCACCGCCACTTTATATAAAGCCGAAGCCAAGCCGTCGCTTTGGCGCGTAAACTGAACGGCGGAAGCGTCTGCCAAAAACTCACGCTGCCTGCTGATGGCCGCCTGAATCCAGCTTGCGGCCAACGAACCCACAAAGCCCAAACACAGCAACACTACACCCAAAAACATGGTCGGCAGGCCGCGGCTTTCGCCGCTGCGCAACGAAGACCCGGTATCGCCGTGCATAAAAAAATGGCCGAGGCTGGTTATCATCTGCAAACCGTACAGGCAGCCGCACAACTGCATATTGCGGCGCATATCGCCGTTAAGAATATGGCTGAATTCATGCGCCACTACCGCCTGCAACTCATTGCGGTCGAAACCTTGAACCGCACCGCGTGTGATGCCGATAACGGCATCATTCTCGCTCATGCCTGCCGCAAAAGCATTCAGGCTCAAATCGGGCAGCACATACACCTTAGGCATACGCACGCCCGAAGCAATGGCCATTTCTTCCACCACATTCAGCAAACGCCGTTCGGCCAAACCCGCTTTGCCGCGCGTTATCCGCATGCCGCCCAAAGCTTCGGCAACCACATGGCCGCCTGCCGAAAGCTGGCGCAAACGCACCCATCCCGCACCTATGATAACCGCCGAGATGGCTGCAAACACCACAATAAAAATGGTTTTGCTGTACCCGATGCCGGAGCCTTCGGAAGGCGGCACGATGTAGAACGAACAGATAAGCGCGGTAACATAAGCAGTCAAGCCGGCCACCGACATCACGGCCAAAGCATACAGGCACAAAAGCCCGCTGCTGATGCGGCGGGCGTCTTTCTGATATTGACGGAAACGCATAATCAGGCTGCTCAACGGCGCAATTCAATCTGCGGCGCACGGCTGATTACCGCATGGTCGTCAAATTGCAGCATGGCCGCGTTGTGCCGGTGTCCGAAAAAATCGGCCAACAACGATGCCGGGAAGGTTTCGCGGGCGTTATTGTAGGCCAGCACTGCATCGTTATAGGCTTGGCGCGCAAACGCTACACGGTTTTCCGCACCGGCCAACTCTTCGGTTAACGCTTGCACCGAACGGTTGGCCTGTAACTCGGGATATGCCTCCACCGTCACGCTCAACTGGCGCAAAGCGGCGCTCAACTGATGTTCGCCCGCCGCCAATGAAAGAATATCCACCGTGTTTTCATCTGCCCTGCCGACGGCAGCCGATTCCAACAACCCCGCCGCATGATTGCGCGCCTGAATCACGGCTTCAAGCGTTTGGCTTTCATGCTCCAAATAAGCCCGCGTGCTTTCCACCAGATTCGGAATCAAATCATGCCTGCGCTTGAGCTGCACTTGGATTTGTGCAAACGCATTGCGGTATTCATTACGCGCACGCACCAAACGGTTGTAAATCACGATCGGCAGCACCACCAGCACGCCTATCAACACCAGCAAAACCAACCAACTCATCACATACCTCTTCACATGTCATATTATGTGTTTATATTATCAGGATATTGCAGGCAATGATAGAAAGAATCCTGCCGGCATACCGCTTTTAAAGCCAATCAATAAACAGGCCGTCTGAAAACGAATTTCAGACGGCCTGCATCATGGTTTACCGATAATCGGCTTCACTCTCTGAAAGGCTGCACTTAAGGCGCAGGTTTGGCAACGGCTGTTGCGCCTACCGCACCCTGCCACTCTTTATCTCTCTCTTCAGAAGAGGTGTAACCGGTTAATACGCTGCCGTTTTTGCCGTATAAGCCGCCGATAAAATGTCCGTCGGGCACCACTTTCGTGCTTTCGTTACTCAAAAACATCAGATTTCCGGCTACGCTACCGCGCTCATCCACATTCACAAAAGCAGGGCTTTTGGGCGTTCTGCCTTGATGCAGCTTCCACACACCGTCTTCACGCGAAGTAATGGTCATGCTCAACGTTTTATCCTTACCGTAATACACGGCCTCGACATCCGCCTCAGAAGGCTTGTTAGGGTAAGCTTTGTATTGATACAGCATTTTGCCGTTGTAGGTAATGTTTTCAAGCCCTACCGGACGCTTCATCAAAGTCGGATCGGCATACTGCATAAAGTAATGGTGATCAACCGCATACTGTTCACGGTTATCGTCCAGTCTCTGTTCGGCCACGCGGGCATAACCGTAGTAGCCGACCAATGCCCCCTCCAGATCGCGCAATGTTTCTATTTGGGGTTGGCCGGTGAAATGATGAGGCTGAATAATGTCGAGTTCGATTTTTTTCGAGCCTTCATTGAATATCATTTTAAAGAAACCGTCTGTTATCAAACTACCTTTGGCATACGGGCTTAAACGGGAGAATACTTCCTGATCCGAAGGACGGGCTTCTGCTTGAGGCTTGGAATTGTCGGTTTTCGGCAATTCAGGCGCAAGTTCTTGTTTGGGCTCTTGCTTGGGTTCTTGTTTGGGTTCTTGTTTGGGTTCTTTTTTGGATTCTTGCTTGGGTTCTTGCTTAGGTTCTTGCTTAGGTTCCTGTTTTGGCTCTTCTTTGGGTTGAGATCCTTCTTTAGAAGAATTTTGTCCGTCCGAATCTTGAGCTTTATCAGCCGATTCTCTATTTGCGCCGGGAGCCTCCAGTTGCGGATTGGGCACGGCAACAGGCGCTTTTTGGCCGCTGCTTCCGCAAGCTGAGAGTATCCATGCAGCAATGATGGTGAGCGTAACGTTTGATTTCATGGTAAATGATTCCTTATTGTTATAATGGAAAAGTTTTGCCGGACAGAAGCTTCGTTCTGTCCGGCATGGTTTTGACAGTTATGTCGGCCGCTATAGTATCATATTAACGGCTTGGAGTTGTGAATATACTCAAACATCCGAGCGGATCACATCACATCCAGCGTTTCAATGCCCAGCAATTCCAAGCCTTGTTTCAGGGTTGCGCCGGTCAATTTGGCCAATTGCAACCGGGTGTTGCGGGCCTCGCCTTGTGCTTTCAGAATCGGGCAGGCTTCGTAAAAACGGCTGAACAGGGTGGCTACTTGGTAGAGATAGCCGGCCAAATAATGCGGGTGGGAAGTATCGGCGGCAGACTGCAACACGTCTTCAAATTTCAGCAATTCAACGGCAAGCTGTTTTTCCAACGGTTCGGTCAACACCGGCGCGGCGGTTTCGTCCCACTCCCCTGCTTTGCGGAACACGCTTTGCACGCGGGTGTAGGCGTATTGCAGGTAAGGCGCGGTATTGCCTTCGAAACTGAGCATGTTGTCCCAATCGAACACATAATCGCTGGCGCGGTTTTTGCTCAAGTCGGCGTATTTGACCGCGCCGATGCCGACGGTACGGCCGATGGCTTCGGCTTCGTTTTCAGCCAATTCGGCATTTTTGCTCTTTACCAACTCGGTTGCGCGCTCAACCGCTTCGTTGAGCAAATCCACCAGCTTCACGGTATCGCCGCTACGGGTTTTGAACGGTTTGCCGTCTTTGCCCATCATGGTACCGAAGCCGATAAATTCGGCCTGTACGTTTTCGGGCAGATAACCGGCTTTGCGCGAAGTGGTAAAGAGCTGCTCAAAATGCAGTTTTTGGCGGTGGTCAACCACATACAGCAAACGGTCGGCTTGAAGTGTGCCTACACGGTAACGCATACAGGCCAAATCGGTGCTGGCATAGAGAAAACCGCCGCCTTGTTTTTGCACGATAAAGGCAGCCGGATCGCCGTCTTGGTTTTTAAATTCGTCTAAAAACACCACTTTGGCACCGTCGTCGTCCACAGCCAAACCTTTAGCGCTCAAATCATCGACTACGGCCTGCAAATCGTCGTTGTATATCGATTCGCCGGCCACATCGTCGGGCGTGAGCAGCAAGCCCAGCGTGTCGTAAACATTCTGCGCGTGCTTCAGAGAAATCTCGACAAACTGCTTCCACAAAGCCAAAACGCGCTCATCACCGCCTTGCAGCTTCACCACATATTCGCGGGCGGTGTCGGCAAACGCCGCGTCTTCGTCGAAGCGCACTTTGGCATTGCGGTAAAACTGTTCCAAATCGGCCAGTTCAAACTCCGCATTGTCTTGCTGTTGTTCCACCATATAGGCAACCAACATGCCGAACTGTGTGCCCCAATCGCCCACATGGTTTTGGCGGACAACCTTGTGGCCTAAAAAGCCGAGAATACGGGCGATGCTGTCGCCGATGATGCTGGAGCGCAAATGGCCGACATGCATTTCTTTGGCCAAGTTGGGCGAAGAATAATCGATCACGACGGTTTGTTTGCGTTCCGCTTCTTGTACACCCAAACGTGCAGTGTCAGCCAAGGCTTTTTGCAGGCCGTCTGAAAGAAAGGCGGGGGCAAGGCGCAGGTTGATGAAGCCGGGGCCGGCGACTTCGGCGCGTTCAATCACGCTGCTGCCGGATAAAGCATCGGCCACTTTTTGCGCCAGCTCGCGCGGGTTTTGTTTGGCCTGCTTGGCGGCTCCCATCACGCCGTTGATTTGAAAATCGCCGAAATCGGCATTTTTGGCGGGCTGCAAAACCACGGGCGCGCCGGCAATTCCGGCGGCGGCAAATGCCTGTTCCGCTTCGCGGGCGACGGTTTGATGTAGATTCATGTAGATGCTCTGCTGATTGAATATAGATAGAAAGTGTAAAGGCCGTATAAAACGGCCCTGATTCGGAATGGCGTTATTTTAAAAGAAATCGGCCGTCTGAAACACCTTTTTCTTTCACAAGCTGCCTGCCGTGATATTTGGCTCTTACGGCAAATGCGGGCAATCAATAAGGCCGTCTGAACATGATTTTCAGACGGCCTCGTTATTATTCCCAAGCAATGAGGTTTTATTTTTTCTTATGGCTGCCGTCGCCGTGAGACCAAATACCGCCGCTGCGGCTTTCTTTGGTTTCGTCGCTGCCGTTAAACATGCCGGCCAGCTTGGCACCGATGCTGCCGTCGTCACGCTTATCCATACCTGCCTGCTTGATTTCCGAAGCAAACTGCTCTTCACACGGAACGCCGTCTTTATCGTCGTCCAACTTCACATTCGGGCATTTTTGCAAGAAATATTGCGCTTCGGCAAAAGACTGCATTTGCGAGCAGTATGTCCGCCCGTCGCATTGAAACGGAGAAGCATCGCGTTTGCGGCCTGACGACTCCACCGCGCGTTTCCATGCTTCGCGTTCGGCCATCATTTTGTCAGCCACTTCATCAACGATCACTTCGGTGGCGCGGCTGTGGGTTTGCTGATCCTGCCAATAACTTAGGCCGTAGTAGCCTGTCGCACCCAACAGGGGAATGCCCACCAAGGCCGCTACCATGCCTTTGAGCCATAGCGACAGGTTTTTCGGCGAATCTTCTTCTGCTTCCCACTCAACCTCAACCGGCTTGCGGCGGCGGTTGGTATATTCGATGTTTTTGGCTTCTTCCGTACCGTGGCTGTTGCTGACGATATCAAACGATACGGTTTCGCCGTCGCGCGGGGGCGGGTTTTCGGTTTCAAATTCGCCGATGTGGGCGAAAATTTCAGATTTGGTTTGTTCTTCTTTGATGAATCCGAAGCCGAGCTCGTAGTCCCAGCGCATAATGGTTCCGTAATAGCGCATGCTTTCCCTTTTTAATTTTGTCTTTATGCAATCGCTATATTTTAAAAGAAACCGGTGCCAAACACACCTTATTTTTTCTGTTTGGCGGGCTTCAAAACGGCTTTTTCAGACGGCCTTGACAAACCCATTGAAAAGATTAAGATAAAATCACTACATAAAATAACAAAACGCTACAAATCATGTCTGCAATCGAGATTACCCCCATCAGCGAATCCGCATTGGTATGCACGCTTCCGCCGCCTGCTGTGTTGGAAAAGCAACAGCGGCTGTGGGCATTTGCCGATGCCGTTCAGGAAATGCCGCAAACCGCCGAAGCCGTAACCGGCATGAACAACCTCACCGTGTTTCTCCACCCCGATGCAGACTTGGCCGAATGTACGCAGGCGCTGTATGCGTTGTGGCCGACCGTTTCCGTGCGCCGCAAACAAGGCCGGCATGTTGAAATCCCCGTGATTTACGGAGGCGAATACGGGGCGGACTTGGCCGAAGTGGCGGAGTTTCACGCAACAACTCCACAGGAAATCGTCCGCCGCCATACCGAGCCGGTGTACACCGTATTTATGATGGGCTTCCAGCCCGGCTTCCCCTATTTGGGCGGCTTGCCCGAACACCTGCATACGCCGCGCCATGCCGTGCCGCGCACCGAAGTGCCTGCCGGATCGGTGGGCATCGGCGGCAGCCAAACCGGCGTGTATCCGTTTGCCTCGCCCGGAGGCTGGCAGATTATCGGCCACACCGACATCGCTTTGTTTCAGACGGCCTCTTACCCGCCTACCCTGCTCCAAGCAGGCGATACGGTGCGCTTTGTGGCGGAAAGGATTTGCTTATGATGCACGTTATCCAAGCGCCCGCCCTTGCCCATATCCAAGACTTGGGGCGCTTCGGTTTGCGCCGTTTCGGTGTTGGACACGCCGGAGCGATGGACACGCTTTCCCTACGCGCGGGTAATCTGTTGCTGTGCAATCCCGAAAATGCGCCGGCCATAGAAATCACGCTCGGCGGTTTGACCGTTTCTTTTGAACACGATACGCCGTTCTGCATCACCGGCGCGGTGTACGAGGCCGAACTCGACGGCGAACCGGTGTATTCCTATTGGCGCTACACCGCGCGGCGCGGCCAAACGCTCAAACTCATCCGCGCCGTGCAGGGCATGTACGGCTACCTGTGCGTTTACGGCGGCTTCGACGTACCGGAAGTGTTCGGCTCGCGCAGCACCGATTTAAAAGCGGCTTTCGGCGGTTTTCAAGGACGCAGGCTTCAGGAAGGCGACAGCATTCCGCTCAACATACGCGGCGCCGAAGCCAAGCGCGTCGGCATCGCCCCGCCCACGCCGTCGCACCGCATCCGCGCCGTTCCCTCTTCCGAATACGCTGCATTTACGCGGCATTCACACTCGCTGCTGTGGCAAAACGCATGGACGCTGCAAAGCAACAGCAACCGCATGGGCTACCGTTTTGAAGGCGCGGAGCTTACCACCGCCGAGCCGTTGGAAATGCTTTCCCACGCCGTCCAATTCGGCACCATACAAGTACCGCCGAGCGGCAAACCGATTATCTTGATGGCCGACGCGCAAACCACCGGCGGCTATCCCAAAATCGCCTCAGTCGTTGCCGCAGACTTAGGGCGTTTGGCACAAATCCGCTTCGGCAGCAAAATCTTTTTTCAGACGGCCTCCATGCAAGACGCCGCCCACCTGCTCAAACAAAATCAAATTTATCTCAACCAAATCAAAAGGATTGCGGAAAATGCACGTTGATTTAAACGCCGACTTAGCCGAAGGCTGCGGCAATGACCACGCCCTGATGCAGCGCATTTCGTCGGCTAATATTGCTTGTGCGCTCCATGCCGGCAGCGCGGCGGAAATGCAGAAAGCCATCGCTTGGGCCAAACAATACGGCGTGCGCATCGGTGCGCATCCGGGCTATCCCGACCGCGAAAACTTCGGCCGCACCAACATGACGCTGCCCGAACAAGAATTGCGCGCCTATCTGCAATACCAGCTCGGTGCGTTGCAGGCTTTGTGCGAGGCCGCAGGCGTTCAGACGGCCTATGTCAAACCGCACGGTGCTTTGTATAACCAAGCTGCCACCGATCCCGCTCTGGCCGAAATCGTAGCCGACACCGTGCGCCGCTTCAATCCCGAACTGAAACTGATGGCACTCTCCGGCAGCCTGTTGCTCGAAGCCGGGCAAGCCGCCGGTTTGGAAGTGATTTCGGAAGTATTTGCCGACCGCCGCTACCTGCCCGACGGCAAGCTCGTGCCGCGCACACGCCCCGATGCCCAAGTGGACAGCGACGAAGAAGCCATCGCCCAAGTGTTGCAAATGGTTAAAGAAGGCACAGTAACGGCGGTGGACGGCAGCACGGTTAAAGTGCGCGCCGACAGCATCTGCCTGCACGGAGACGGCGCCCATGCACTCGAATTTGCCGACAAAATCAGCCGCGCACTCCAAGCCCGACAGATTGCCATAAAGGCCGTCTGAAAATATCCCGTTTTACATTGAACCAATCATAACAACGGCTGTCTTGTTTAAACATTCTTGTCTTTTTTGACATTTCATAACAAACCATAAGGGCGCGCTAACACTTTGCAGCCCATTGATAAACACACACCATCAGACTGAAAAGCATCAAAAAATAAAAACACATTGCCGTCATCGCTCACGGCAATTTTGCGGGAACGACAACAACAAAGGAGAATTCTATGTCAAACACCAACCGCCGCAATGCTCTTATCGGTGCTGCTTTTCTGATGGCCACATCGGCAGTCGGGCCGGGCTTTCTTACTCAAACGGCCACATTCACACAAAGCCTGCTCGCCAGTTTCGGCTTTGTGATTTTGGTGTCGATACTGCTCGACATCGGCGCGCAGCTCAATATTTGGCGCATCATCGCCGTATCCGAACAACGCGCCCAAGACATCGCCAACCGCGTCTTCCCCGGCGCAGGCTATTTTTTGGCTCTGCTGATCGTGATGGGCGGTTTGGCTTTCAACATCGGCAACGTCGGCGGCGCAGGTTTGGGCATCAATATCCTAACCGGCCTTTCCCCCGAAATGGGCGCGATTATCAGCGGCGCGGTTGCCGTGGGCATTTTCCTGTTTAGGGAAGCGGGAAAGGCGATGGACAGATTCGCCCAAGTGATGGGCTTTATCATGATCGGCTTAACAGTTTATGTAGCGTGGCGCGCTTCTCCGCCGTTGGGTGAAGCGGCTTTGCGCACTTTTGTGCCGGTAAAACTGGATGCGGTGGCGATTGTAACTTTGGTCGGTGGCACAGTGGGCGGCTACATCACCTTTGCCGGCGCGCACCGCTTGCTCGACGCGGGTGTGAAAGGCAAAGAATCACTGCCCGAAGTGAACCGCAGCTCGGTTTCGGCCATTCTGATTGCTTCCATCATGCGGGTTGTGCTGTTTCTTGCCGTGCTGGGCGTGGTGTCGCAAGGCGTTCAGCTTGACCCGAAAAATCCGGCGGCCACTCCGTTTGAACACGTTGCCGGTCATGCCGGCCTGCTGATTTTCGGCGTGGTGATTTGGGCGGCTTCGATTACGTCGGTAATCGGCGCGGCCTACACTTCGGTGTCGTTTATTTCGGGTTTCAGCCCCAATATCGAGAAACACCGCAATGCTTGGATTATCGGATTCATCATGGTTTCCACCATCGTGCTGGCGACCATCGGCCGGCCGGCGCAGGTGTTGGTGTTCGTCGGTACGCTCAACGGCCTTATTCTGCCGATTTCACTCGGCCTGATTCTGCTGGCGGCCTACCGTTCGGATATCGTCGGCGACTACAAACACCCGAAATGGATGACGGTGTGCGGCTTAATCGTGGTGGTCGCCATGGCGGTATTAAGCGGCATGACCTTAATCAAATACATCGGCTCGCTGGCGGGTTAAAGGCTATCTTTAAAAGCCGCGCATATGAAACAGGCCGTCTGAAAACTATTTTTCAGACGGCCTTAAAGATTGGGGAAAGGCGGGATTCAGCAGCAAAACAAACTGAGACCTTTGCAAAACCCCCATCTGCGGCGCATTTCTGCGTTGTGCGCTGCTCGCTCGTTTGCCTATCTATATGATATGTCTGCACTCGCTGCGCTGCTACGCCTTGAACTGCATCCACATCTGGGGGTTTTGCAAAGGTCTCAAACTTACAACACAAAGCTGTTATTTAAATCCCTCAACATTACCACTATTTTTTCAGACGGCCTCATTCCTGCCCAATCACCAGAAACTTATCCCGATTCGCCAACACATACAAAGCGGCGGCGGCCAAATCTTCATCGGCGGCTTCGTAGTAATCGCCGTCCAACTCTTCAAACATGCCGAACTGCGCGCGGATATCGTCCAGCGGCACTTCTTCGTCTGCCATCTGCTCAATGGCCGCACCGTGTTCCACATACAGGGCTTTGGCTTTATCCATGATTTTCGGCGTCGGCTTAATCCGCCAGCGGCGCAAGCTGTCGGCCAGCGGGTTCATAAAAACATATTCGCCGTAACCGCCCGCAATCAGTTGGAGAAAACCGCCTTCCTGCACTTGGCTGTCGAGATAACAATACGCCAGCAGCGTGTGCTGTTCATCGTTGAGCGCCTCCATGCCGTGAGACTCGCTGTATTCGAGATACGCATCCGACAAAGCGTATAAAAAGCCGGCCGGGTCTTCGGGGTTTAAATCGTCGAGATGGATAATGTGTTGGGACATAGCGGTATTTCGTGAAAAAGCTGATAAACAAAATTCAGACGGCCTGACTGCATACTGTCGAGGCCGTCTGAAAATTACACTTCAATGCGGTTGGGCGTGAAGGTTTCCCATTTGTTGCAAGCCGGACAATGCCAGAAAAACGCTTGCGATTTGAAATGGCAGTTGCGGCAACGGTACATCACGGCTTTTTGCAGCTGGCGGCCGACGACCGCGCGCATCATGTCGGCATCGGCTTTCCATGCCGGATTCAAGTTGCTCAGCTGCAAGCCCAGCAAACGGTACACGCCGTTTAAATCGGGCTTTTGGCGCACCAGCTCAACCGCCGTTTGCGCAGCTTCGCCCTCGCCGTTGAGCAGCAGCGATTTTTCGTAAATCACGTTAATCAGGTCGAGCTGCGGGAAAGTCTGCATATAGCCGATGAGCACGTTCAAACCTTCTTGCGCACGACCGAGCGCATCGTAAGCATCATAAAGACGCTCGCCCACCATGCTCAAATAGGCGTGGTTTTGCTTTTCAATCGCGGTATAGGCTTCAATGGCGGCTTCAAAACGCCCCAGCTTTTGCTCGATGTCGCCCAAAATCATGTTGGCACGGGTACATTTTTTATTGGCATCCAGTGCTTTTTCCACATATTGCAAAGCTGTGGCGTAATCGGATTTAAACAGCGCGGCTTGGGCAAGTTCGCAATAAAATTGGGCAATTTCAAACTGATACGTCTGCTCGTCATGGCTCAACAGCTGCGCCATTTCGATGGCCTTTTCCCAGTCGCGGTCTTGCTGGTAAATACTCAGTAACACCTGCCGCGCTTCTTTGGCCATATTACCGTTTTGCAAACCGAGGAAAATCTGTTCGGCACGATCCACCAAGCCTGCGCTTTGGTAGTTTTGCCCCAGCTCAAATAACACGCGGTCGCGCTTTTCACCCACGGTGTCTGGCGATTCGAGCAGCGCTTGGTGCATGCTGATGGCTTTGTCGTTCTCACCGCGCTGGCGGTACAATTTGCCCAAAGTAAGGTTCAAATCATAAGACTGCGGCTGCTGGTCGATTACCTCCGCCAATTCGCGCGCGGCTTTACCGCTATTACGGTCCACCAGCGCATCCAGGCTTTTGTAAAAACCGCCCGGCACGGTTTTGGCCTGCTTCAATACGGTTTTCATGTCCACGCGGGCGGCAAACCAACCCATCGCGAAAAACACCGGCAGCAGGATAATCGGCAGCAGCAGAATCCAAAGTTCGTTTTCCATGCCGGATTATTCCTTGCGTTCAGACGGCAGAGCAGATGCAGGTACGGAGGGTGCGGCAGGCGCTACGGGGGCAGTAGGCACAATCAAATCCTGCTCGGTGATGCGGGCGGATTTTTTCACTTCGCTTCGTAGGCGGTTGTTTTCACTGCGCAAAGTCATCAAGCGGCCAAACAAAGCAAAAAGGCCGAATACCGCGCCGATTACAAAAGCACCGAAAAGCACCACAATCAAAGGCAACTCAAGCGGTTGTGCGGGCAGATAGAAAAATTGAACGGTTTGGGTGTTGCTTAAAGCGAGTACTAAAAATACCAATAAAATAAGTATTTTAATAATGCCGGAAATGATTTTCATCACATGCTCCGTATTCTGATTATTCTTGAGGTAGAAAACAGCAGGCCGTCTGAAGCGGCGGTTGCAGATTTAACAGTTTAAACGATTTGCCGCGTTTATAGCAAAGAAAGCGCAAAGCCGCGTGCATAACCATGCGCCCTTTCCTGCCGCCCCACCTGTTTTCAGACGGCCTGAAACAGGCTCGGCCATATCAGCCTAAGTTCGCCGATATACCGATATTTTGAAACGGTTTGGCGGTAAAACGCTCTGTTCAAGGTTATAATCCGCTTCTGACACTTTAAAATTAAGCAGGCATGGCGTACCATGTCGGCTATTGATTCAACAGCGGAAATCCAACCGCCTGCCCGCATCGGCGGCTGCCGGCCACACCAAATGATAAAAAAGGAAACCCTATGAGCAACCAAAACGCCACTATCGTTATCACTCCTCACGACCTGCCCCTGCACTGCTCCGGCCCGAAAAACGAATCTTGGAACGGCCATCCGCGTGTTTTCCTGCCGATTCAATCCAACGGCACCGTCGAATGCCCTTATTGCGGCACGGTTTACCGTTTGGAAGGCGAAATCAAAGGCCATCACTAATCCGAACATCAAACCGCCGCGCCTTGCAGTGGTAATGTGAACGCTACGATTCCAAAATGAAAGAGACGCTACCGGCCACGAAGCGTCTCTTTTTATTCATTTATTTCAGCTTTTTCGCAACACAGGGAAAATGTAGCGGGCATTTCGTTTATAATGCCGATATTATTCTTATCGCTTACAACGCCATGATAAAAAAATATTTTCTGATTTTACCGATTTTATTCTGCGCTGCCTGCGGTACGCAAAAAGCCGTCCGCCCCGACGCACCGGCTCCCGTGGTGGCCGAATCCCAATCCCAAACCATCCACTACAAATCGTATAAAGGCAAAATGCTCACCGCCGTTTACTACAACAACCACAGCCCGCTGACGGTCGAGCTGCGCGAAGGCAACACCACCGAAACGCTCAAGCAAATCCAATCATGGGCCAAAGGTGTGGAATACAGCAACGCCTCAACCCGCTGGCACGTTCAGGAAGACCGGGCCACGCTGAAACGCAAAGGCAAGGTAACGGTTTACCGCGAAGTGGATTAAACTTCAGCGTTTTCATCACAATACAAGGCGGATTCGTTCCGCCTTTGTTCTTTATTTTCAGACGGCCTGTTGTGTTTTCCAAACCTTCATACATAAAACACCCCCGAAACGCAGAAACATCCGGCTTCGGGGGCATATTCATTTATAAACTGGCAACTCGCTTTGTGTTCTCAAGCAGGCAAACTCAATCTTAGCCTAACTTGCTTTTGAGACGGCCTCAGCCTTCATGTGTGGCGCCGCAATGCTGCTTAACGGTGTCCGGCAGTGTTGTAACGTTTTTCCAAAGTTGCAAACAGCCAGCTCAAACACATGGTCAACATCAAGTAAATCAACGCAACCGTATAAAGCGGCGTATCGTAAATCGAATACCGGCCGGAAATGGTTGATTGCACATAAGCCAATTCGGTAACCGCAATCGCCGACAACAGCGAGCTGTCTTTCAACAGCGTAATAAATTCGTTTGCCAGCGGCGGCAGCATACGGCGTAGAGCCTGCGGCAAAATCACATAACGCATCGCCTGCGGATAAGTCAGGCCGAGCGAGCGCGCCGCTTCAATCTGGCCGCGGTCGATGGATTGGATGCCGGCGCGGAAAATTTCCGTGATATACGCACCCGCGTTCACCGTTAAAGCCAAGGCACCCGCAATCAGCGCTCCGTAATTGCGGCGCAGCTCAACGGCCAAATCACCGCGGATCAACCAGCCGTCGGTCGGATGAATCAACGCCACAGACCACACAAAATACCAAATAAAAATCTGTACATATAACGGCGTACCGCGGAACAGCGTCACATACACCAGCGATGCCGTGCGTAGAAGCCAAGCAAACGCGCGGGCAAACACATTGCCTTTTTCAAAACGCATCAACCGCGCCAAAGCACCGAACAGACCCAAAACCGTGCCACCCAATGTGGCTGCAATCGTCAATCCCAGCGTGGTCAACGTACCGTAAATGAACATCTCGCGATATTCAAGGATAATGTCGAAACGAAAATTCATGCGCCCGCTCTAAATATATTCAAGGGAAAGAGAAAACCGGCATCACGCAAACGCCGGACGAAGCCAAGTATTTTACAAGAAAATACACATCTTGAAATGATTTATTTCAGACGGCCTCTTCTGCTGCCTCGCCATAAAGCAATATAACGATTACGTTTGCAACCAAAAACTAAAGACAACATTCCCGCCCTACCGCTCAAACAAAAAACCGTAAAAGCTTTTCAGACGGCCTCATGCAAGGAATGGGAACAGGCCGTCTGAAAAGCCCGGGCAGCCTAGTTCAAAATTGACCTACAGAAGGAAAAAGCGGATAATCCCGCACCTTATCCATTTCATGTTTCAGACGGCCTAACTGTTTGAAACATTTTATTTTTAAAAGCAAACAACACATCATGAAATCACCCGAACTCCTCCTTCCCGCCGGCGGTCTCGAACGCATGCGCGCCGCCTACGATTTCGGCGCCGATGCCGTTTATGCCGGCAGCCCGCGCTACTCCCTGCGCGCCCGCAACAACGAATTCGCCAAACTGCCGGTGCTGGAACAAGGCATCCGCGAAGCACACGAACGCGGCAAAAAATTCTTCCTTACCGTCAACACTTTGCCGCACAACTCCAAACTGAAAACCTTTATGGCCGACATGGAGCCGCTGATCGCCATGAAGCCCGACGCGCTGATTATGGCCGACCCCGGTCTGATCATGCAGGTGCGCGAAAAATGGCCGGAAATGCCGATTCATCTTTCCGTGCAGGCCAACACCACCAACTACTGGGGCGTGAAATTCTGGCAAAAAATCGGCGTGGAGCGGATTATCCTCTCGCGCGAATTGAGCATGGAAGAAATCGCCGAAATCCGCCAAGAGTGCCCCGACATTGAATTGGAAGTGTTCGTGCACGGCGCATTGTGTATCGCCTACTCCGGCCGCTGCCTGCTTTCCGGCTACTTCAACCACCGCGATCCCAACCAAGGCACTTGCACCAACGCCTGCCGTTGGGACTACAAAGTACACGATACCGAAACCGACGAAATGGGCGATGCCAAATTGTTGCAAGGCTTCAATTTCAACCAAGCGCAAGAAGAAGCCAATGCCGCGTTTGAAGGCATCAACGGCCAAGTGCGCCATCCCGAAGCCAACAAAGTGTTCCTGATTGAAGAAGCCAACCGCCCGGGCGAGCTGATGCCGATTATGGAAGACGAGCACGGCACCTATATCATGAATTCCAAAGACTTGCGCGCCATCGAGCAAGTGGCCAAACTCGCCGAAATCGGCGTGGACAGCCTCAAAGTGGAAGGCCGCACCAAATCGGTTTACTACGTCGCCCGCGTCGCCCAAGCCTACCGCAAAGCGATTGACGATGCCATGACCGGAAAACCCTTTGATTACAGCCTATTGGCCGAACTCGAAGGCTTGGCCAACCGCGGCTATACTTCAGGCTTTTTGGAGCGCCATCAAACGCAGGAATACCAAAACTACCTGCACGGCCATTCGCTGGCCAAACAAAGCCAGTTTGTCGGCCAAATTACCGAAATCGATGCCGACGGCTGGGCGACGGTGGAAGTGAAAAACCGTTTTGCCGTGGGCGACACCATTGAAATCATCCACCCGCAAGGCAACCAAACGCTGGTGCTGGAAGCCATGACCCGCAAAGGCGAAGCGGTGGATGCCGCGCCCGGCAACGGTATTCAGGTAAAGATTCCGAACATGCAGGGTAAAGATAAGGCCTTGATTGCGCGGATTATGAATCCTTAAAACAGGTGCATCATGAGAGCCGTGATTCAAAAAGTAACCCGCGCTCAGGTAAAAGTGATTGAAGCCGACCGCAGCGATGTAACCGGAGCCATCAACCACGGCTTTATGGTGTTGCTGGGCGTCGGCGAAGGCGATACCGAAGCCGATGCGCAATATATTGCCGACAAAATCGCCAACCTGCGTATTTTTGAAGACGACGCAGGCAAATTAAATCAGTCTTTAAAAGATACGGAAGGAGCGATTTTGCTGGTTTCCCAATTCACTTTGTATGCCGATGCCAGAAACGGTCGCAGACCTTCGTTTTCCAATGCCGCCAAACCCGAATCCGCCAACCGTCTGTATGAATATGTGGCGGATTTACTGAGAAAACACGGCATTACAGTCGAAACCGGCCGTTTCCAAACGCACATGCAGATAGATTTGTGCAACGACGGGCCGGTAACGCTGTTGCTGGATTCTAAGAAACTATTTTGAGCGTTAAACGATAAAACTTTCGGTTTATGTGTTCCCAAACCTTCAAAGAAAGCGGAGTCAATACATGAATAAATTATGGTTACCGGCTTTGGTATTTTTCTTGTCGGCATGCTCTTTTACTCCCAAACCCTATATTTCCGATGTATATCAGAAATACAAGGTCAGCGATTTAAAAGTGCCTGAGCGTCCTCATGTTTTAAAGTTGGAAACCGAATTTACCAGAAACGGTAAACCCTTACCTGCTGTAAGACCGGAACTTACCCAAGCAGTCAATCAAGCGCTGAATGAAACAAAAGTCGCCGTTTCCGTTCCCCAGTCAGAATCGACATTGAAGATTTACGCAAATAACATCGTTAATATGAAAAACGCTATCGAAAGCGGCATCGGAACCGGTGTAACTTTTGGACTGGCGGGAAACACAGTTCGTGACGACTACACATTTATATGCAGCTACTCACGCGGCAATCAGGAATTAAGCAAAGCCGAATTCGACCATGCCATCGTATCGAATATCGGTGCCAGAGCCGCCCCTATCGGCCTGATTCCGCAAAAGAATTTACAGCAAGCTTTTTTTACCGTTACAAAAGATGTAGTAGTCAATTGCTTGGGCGATTTGCAGAAAAAAGGTTTCCTCCTCCCTTAATTTAAGTGTAAAGGCATTGCATATAAATACAGGCCGTCTGAAAATTTTCAGACGGCCTGTTGCTCGTTTTAAAAGCGTATTAACGATTCACGCTTGATTTCAGATGGCCGTAGCCTTCGGCATCCATTTTATCCAACGGAATGAAACGCAGGCTGGCACCGTTGATGCAGTAGCGTAAACCGCCTTTGTCTTTCGGGCCGTCGGGGAACACGTGGCCTAAGTGTGAATCGGCGGCACGGCTGCGCACTTCGATGCGGCGCATGTTGTAGCTGAAATCATCATGTTCGGTAACGGCTGCTTGTTCAATCGGGCGGGTGAAACTCGGCCAGCCGCAGTGGGAGTTGTATTTATCGGCGGAGCTGAACAGGGGTTCGCCGCTAACAACATCCACATAAATACCCGGCTCAAACAGATGGTCGTATTCGTGGCTGAAAGCATACTCGGTGCCGCTTTGCTGGGTAACGCGGTATTGCTCGTCAGTCAATTTGCGTCTCAGTTCGGCATCGCTCGGTTTGCGGTAAGTGGCTGCATTAAAACCTTTTTCGGTTTCAGGCGCACTTTTGCCGGGCAGCGGTTCGTCGGCCTTACGGATGTCGATGTGGCAGTAGCCGTTGGGGTTTTTGATCAGGTAATCCTGATGGTATTCCTCTGCTTCATAGAAATGTTTCAGAGGCAGGTTTTCTACCACCAGCGGCAGTTTGTATTTGGTTTGCTCTTTTTTCAAGGCGGCTTCTACAACGGCTTTTTCGGCAGGATTGGTGTAGTAAACGCCGGTGCGGTATTGAGTACCGCGGTCGTTGCCTTGTTTGTTGAGGCTGGTGGGGTCGATTACGCGGAAATAGTATTGCAGGATATCGTCGAGGCTGAGCTTGTCGGCATCGTAGTTTACTTTCACGGTTTCGGCATGGCCGGTATCGCGGTAAACCACGTCTTCATAAGAAGGGTGGTCGGTTTTGCCGTTGGCGTATCCTGATACGGCATCCACTACGCCGGGCACGCGCTGGAAGTAGGCTTCCAAGCCCCAAAAGCAGCCTCCGGCCAGATAAATGGTTTTGGTGTTTATCACAGCAGATTCCTTTTTCTTGTCGCTCGGTTTGTAAAATTGAGTTTTCAGACGGCCTATGTCGGCATCGGGGTTGTCTATCAATGCCAATGCCTGCGCTTCGTTGATGCTACCTTTAACGATGCGGGCGACTTCGCCTTTTGTGTTGAGCACCGCCCATGAAGGGTAAACGCTGATATTCAGGCTTTTGGCAATTGTACCGCCCTCATCCGCAATCACCGGCAGGTTGGGATAGTTGAGGCCGGCATACCATTGCTGGAATTCGCCCGGTTTTTTCTCGCCGAGGAAGCCCGGAGAGGCCACGGTAATCAGATTGGCCGTCTGAAAACGGCTGTCTTTTACCCATGCCTCGGTGTGCCCCAGCTCGGACAAACACAGCGGACACCAGCTTGCCCAGAATTTAATCAGCGTGGGTTTGTCTTTTTTCAGATAGTTTCCGGCTGGTTTACCGTGAGTGTCGTGCAGCTTTTGCAATACTTGCGGTACGGGCGCAGCGGCCGCAGATTGTGTTTGCGGCAATAAAACAGCTGCACCGGCGCCAATGACGGCAATTAGGGCAAAAATTTTCCAGCCCCCATGCTTTTTGGTTTTCATCACTTTCTCCTGTTGATAGGGATTTTATAAAGAAGACGAACAAGGAGGGAAATTCTTACACGGTAGATTTTAAGAAATGTTTTAGTTTGAAAATTTTAAAAAGTGACAATATGTTATTTTTATATACTTCTGTGAATCTCCAAGCAAACTGCTAAAAACACATACTAAGTTGTATCAAATAACTATAGCGAAGAAATTGCTAAATAGCTTAGAGAATGAAGCCGATTGGCTCAAAACATCACACTAAAGCCGCAGGATTTTTAACTGCTGCATTGGTATTCCACAATTAAAACGAAACTTACATTCTTGCAAGAACAGAGAAAAAGACTTCCGGTTAATCCCGCTTTATTTGCATAAGATACGTTTCGCCTGATTCCAAAAATTCTCAATGTCGTTGATGTGGTTTTGTCGTTCAGCAAATGACTTATTGTGATTTATCCGGTGGTAGCAAAAACCGCTGATATCCGGTACGTCGTAACTGCTTAAACAATCCATGCAACCTACGCTGTCAGGCATGATTTTCTCTGAAATAACAGGAAATATACTTTCTTTTTTGGCGTTGTTCACTACGACCGTAAAACTTTACCCCCACATTTGAGGACACCGAAAACCACTACCTTACCCGCTACACCCCTACCGCGATTTACTTCACGCTTACCATCGAAATAGCTCCCATCTAACTCTACATCTCACTCAAAAACCTGATCTGCTTCCAAAGCTAAATGATGGCTATAACGAGACGGATTTTGCAACCAAAGAGAATGGTTGTATTGGGCTGAATACCCAAAATATCGGCAGCCAAATGTGCAATTATTTCGAATAAAAAATATTCAAGAATTTTATTTGTTTCTTGTTACGGTAAGTTTTGCAGTGGGTTATCCTCATTTTGACAGCCTATCATGACTACTAGTCTATGACAGCTAATTTTTATTAACGTTGAATTTATTAACATTGAAAACGTTTACCAAACGTCTAAAAACAAAACAAGCCGCAATTTCTTGCGGCTTGTTTCATGATTTATTTGGCTCCCCGACCTGGGCTCGAACCAGGGACCTGCGGATTAACAGTCCGTCGCTCTACCGACTGAGCTATCGGGGAATAGCTATAAATTATATTAGTAAATTAAATTCTTGTCAAATAAAAATCCAACTATCGTCACCTTATAATTTACAAATAAGCTACTTACAAAATGATAATTAAATTTTATTTAAATCGATTATAAAATATCTGCAATATGTTTTGCAGCACGTTTAGCGTCTAATAAGATTAGCCCTAATTTACCACTCTCACGTGCCATCAGTGCAAGAACTGCACTATTTCCAGCTTGGCTCAGCAAAACATATCCATGCGTTCCTTTTACCATCACCTGATCTAATTCACCACACGCCAATTCATGCACTGCTCTATTACCTAACGCCAACAGCGTGGCAGACATTGCACCTACGCGATCAGCATTAAGATTATTGGGCAACAAGGTTGCAATTGGCAAACCATCCGTAGAAATAACAGCTGATGCTGTAATATCGGTTGACGTATTATTTAAATCGCTTAACACTGAAATTAATAACTGTTCACGCATGTTCTTATTCCATTAACATAATATCAATATACTTATAATAAACACAAAGTAAAAAATCTCTTGGCTTTTTAATTCTTAATATTTGCCATAGCGGTTATGTAATACCTTTACTAAGGTAACAAATTCTTCCTTATTTAAATCAGGAACTCCACCAATAACCAAGATCAGTTTACTCATGCCAATATATAGAGGGAAAAAAGTTAATTCACTCTGCCCAGATGGATCACAAATGCCCCACGCGCTATGATGGATATGAAGATTATTCTTGATCAATAATTGATGTCTATCAACTACTTCTGCAATTTCTCCCGCAAGAATACCTACTTCTTCTGCAGCTTCATGATGAAAACCAGCATTAGCGAAATACAAACCGTTTTCGTCGGCCAACAATGCCTTGCCCGAATTAGACAACTTAGCCAATAATTCAGGGAGCTGCTCATCAGACAGATTTAAATCTTCATTGCCAACACTTTCATCACCATACAAAAATTCAAGACGTTGTAATCTGTAAAGTAAATTAAGTGCGCTCTCAAAGTCATTTGTTTCGGCCCATTTCATCAGCTTATCACTACTGATGGTTTCGTTTGGGTCTGCACGTAAAAGACCATAAAGGAGGGTTCGGCTCGCGCTGGCTGTATCACCTGAAACTGCATAATACGCGCCAGCCGGAGTAATTTTAGGGTACAAATTTGATTGTAAAGAAAGTGTAGATTCCATCTTATACCTCTAATCCCGGGTCAATTGAGAAGAGCATCGCAGTAACCAATTGTTTAACATCATCCTCTCTACGTGCATCAATTTCAAAGACCGGTACATTAAAATTATTCTGAGCTAAATATTTTTGATATACATCAACTCCGGGTAATGAACGGATATCCATTTTGGTCACCCCTACCACTAAGGGAGCAGTTTTTAGCAATTCACGGAAAGCATCTAAGAAAAATTGTAAATCTTTTAATGGATTTGTTCTCGTATTATCCAACAACAGTATTAAACCCATACTGCCTTGACTTAAAATTTCCCACATAAAATTAAAGCGTTCCTGCCCGGGAGTTCCATACAAATGAACTTTAGTCTCTTCATCCAAGCGAATAACACCATAATCCATGGCAACAGTCGTATATCCCTTCCTAACCAGAGTCATATCAGATGCATCCGCATCTGTCTGCACAGGCGGTTCATCAGATAAGGCTGAAATAGCCGTTGTTTTGCCTACGCCTACAGGACCGGTAAAAATAATTTTATTTTCCTTCATTTTGTCATTACCTCTTAATATATTATTTCTTACCGATTAACTTACGCATCAATCTCTGTAGCAAGCTTCGCGGTTGTTCTGCTGAAGGACTAACAGCTTTTTCTGCATCTCTTGTCATCTGATTATCAGGTACATCACCGCCAACATTAACTTTTTCCCCTGTAACGTTAGCATGCTTGCTTTCATCTGAAAATTCAGTGTCAACAGCCAAAAAACCAGTTACATGAGTAGCAGCTAAATAGTTAAGAATATCTGGCATTTCTAATGGCATAACCTTATAAAGAATATTGAGATTAACTGAAGTTTTAGTCAGAAATGCAGAAAGGCGCATAGATTCAGGCACAGGCGCCAAACGGGTTAAGTTAGGCCAACGCTTCAAAGTAAAAATTGTTTGAGGTGTCATTGGATAAATTAACCGACCTTGAGCAGTCCAAATGGCCATTTGCCATAAACAAGACATTATCGTAACTTTAGCTTTTTCTTTCCATTGGGGATTATCAGGCACTGCCTTACACACCACTGCCAAATTATCATCCTTGCTTAGCTTTTCAAGCTCCGAAGCACTTACTGTAAGCAATACTCTTTGAATACTGGGGAAAACAATAATAACTGGTTTTCCTTCATGTAAAACAGCTATATCTTGGTGCCCTTGGCTTGCAAATTTCAAAGCACCAAGCAAACCTCTTTGCGGATTAAAACGGCGAACAGTCGCCTTTCTTGGCCCGTTTGATTGCGAATTATCCTCTTCAGCTTCAGCCTTTTCTTTTGCTTCAAAGATATTACCGCCTTGGGAAAGACTCCTTAAGATGGGAAATAACGTATCAAACTTAATAGGTTTAGCAAGATATGGAGTAGTAACTTTTGGCTCTTTAGTTGAGAACATTACAACAGGAATCTTGTCGTATGTTTCCTTTAACTTTTCCCAATTCGCCACCCCTTGCTCTGTATCGGTATCAACCAAAACCAAATCCGGCTGTTCCCCTGAATCCGACTGTACTATTTCATAATTGGTAGTATTGTGCATTTTGAATGCCATACGGAATACCGCCTCCTGCTGCGCCCCCATATCCTGCAGCAGAATCCGCACTGTTTTTACTTTAGGTAATAAATTATCCATTATTAGAGTGCTCTTAAAAAATATTGTTATTTAGAATGTTGATTTACACGACGCAAAAGTTGACTCATAGCCAATACTACCTCTTCTGGCAAGCTTGCTACCCTTTCTCTGAGCAAACGTAAGAATTGCTCCAATCTAGACCAATCTTCTGCACGTTCATACAAATCAAACAACATTACATACAGTTGAGATTCTTGCGGATATTGCAAAACAGCTTGCTCCAACGTGCCAATGGCTTGTTCCAATTGTCCATACATCAGTAGAGATTCAATCTCTTTAATTGCTTCTTCCGCAGGAGAAGAATTTTCACTGATGAGCGAAGAGTTTTTTTGGACTAAGTCACGATATTTAGACTTCAACTGTAGTGAAGTTGGTTCTAAATAACCACGTTCCAAGCCTATTTCACGAACTTTTTGTTCAGACGGCCCCTTTTCTAAATCGTCGAATACTTCGTGATAGCCCAGACTATAACCCCAGCCCAACATTCTTTCTTTCACTTGACGACCATACTGCCCCAAAGAGTAGTAAAGCTTCCACAAATGTTTGGCAAATTGGTTTACTTCTTCGTGCTGATAGTCAAGTTTGAGAGCGTCAATGATTAAACTTGCAGGCTTAGAAGATTTTTGAATAGCTTTATTATATTGGTGCAGTGCAGTTTGGTAATCCACTTTTCCTTTCAAGATTCTTGCGCTTTTCTCTGGCTTAACAAAGCCTATCACCGCTCCCATTTCTTCACTGCTGACCTTGTCCAAATCTTTATTTCCAGTAACCAAAGGATTACGAGAAAGTACACTTGAATTACCATGAGCTTGGGCATTAACAGTATTAATCGTTAAAGATGGCGCAGTTGAATCAGATTGAATATCTTCAAAACCTGTTTTCTCACCGATGATACGTGAAACCTCCTGCATTCCCCATCCCAAACGGCTCTCAGCCATAACCCTAAGAGGAAGATGAGTAGGATTGGCCGTTAAACCTGCTTTAACATACTCAGCTAAATTTTCTTCGGTTAAAATACTGCCATACTTATCCAGCGTATCGGATAACAAGTCAATATCATTAGTACGCAAGCTGAGTCCTATCAACTCATGCACTAATTTCTCAGGCGCCCCATCCTTTAAGTTATTCAAATAACTTGCCAAAGATGCGGCAGCCTTAGTTTCGTAGCCAAACTGCTTATAAACTTGGTATTCAGTGAGAGGATCGACTTCTTGCGCAGAAACTGCTGCAGTTGCCGCTTCTGAGGCTGCGCCTCCATCCCATCCCCAATCTTGATTATCACTTTCTGACACAGATTGGCTAACCTGATCCATCCAGTCGCCGCCAGATGATGGTGATTGTTCTGACTTATCAACATGCCGTCTCTGTCCGCTTGAACGCGTATTTTTGTGCTTTGAGGATTTTTTCCCAGCACTTTGTTTATAGCGTACAAACAATAAGATGAGCAACGCAGATAGCAGTAATATAATAAAATGTGAATAATCCAAAGGATATCTCCCGATGCGTCTAATATATCTCGACAGCTTACTATAGTTTATCTGAATTAAATAAATTCAAGCTTAAAGCATAATTAAGCCATACTGCCCCCTTAAGGGCTTCATGATAACATGATTTAACCGATTATTACATCAACAACCTATTTTATCATCATTGCCAATTGCATTAATGCAACTCAAACCACGCCATAGCTTCAACGTGTGCTGTTTGGGCAAACATATTCATAACACCGGCTGATTTAAAATGATAACCTTTACCGACCAACACAGCCGCATCCCTCGCAAGCGTTGATGGATTGCATGAAACATACACTATTCTCTTTGGTAAATATGGATTATGCAAAGATTTCACCAATGCATAAGCTCCACTTCTAGGCGGATCGAGCAGCATTTTGTCAAACCTTCCCCAACTCGCAACAGTAGCCTGATCCGTTTTAAATAAATCTGCCTGTTTAAAAATAATATTATTACACTTATTTAGACAAGCATTTTTGGAAGCTCTACGAACAAGATAATCAGCTCCTTCAATACCAACCACCTGCGCACCACTTTTTGCCATAGGAAGCGTAAAGTTACCCAATCCGCAAAATAAATCAACTACCCGCTCATTTTTCTGAGCATCCATTAAAACCAACGCTCGGTTGATCATTAAGGCATTCATCTGCATATTGACCTGGGTAAAATCTCCAGGAAGGTAAGGCATAGTAATGCCATATTCAGGTAAACCGTAACTGAGCATTGGAGCCGAATCCGGATAAAAAGGGAAAGCTACTTCTTTATTAATTTGAACCCAAAGCTGCCAAAAACAATCACTCGATTGATTAAGTCCGTCTGAAAAATCTTTTAACAGCTCTTTTGTCTCTCTCTTCAACGCTTCCTGCATACAGACATTCAAAACTGTTACGCGTTCCCCAACAAAACATTCTATATAGTTAATTTTTCCATTTATCTTAACTATTTTTTGCAATACTGCTTTCAGTCTAGGCAAAATATCTGAAACCGACTTAGGCAAAATTTCGCAGCTTTCAATATCAATGACATTATGACTGTACTTAGCTTTAAAACCCATTATCAAAGAATTTCGATCATTGGTTGAAATACTGAAACGCACCCGATTTCGATAAGCCCATTCCAAGCCATAAATAGGCGGCATAAACTCATCCGGTTTCACGCCACCTATTTTCTCTAGCTGCTCCTCTAAAATTCTCTGCTTAAATGCAACCTGTGATTTTGCCGATGCATGTTGCAGCACACATCCTCCACATGTATCAAAATAACTACACTTAGGCTGAACCCGCTCGACGGAAGGACGCAGGACATTAACTACTCTTGCTTCACTGAAATGCTTTTTTTCTTGGTTGATTACCAAGGATACCTGCTCGGTTGGTAATGCGCCTTCAATAAAAACCGTCTTACCATTTATCTTTGCAACACCACGCCCTTCGTAATCTAAAGCAAAAACCTCTGCTATGTGTTCCAATTCAGTAGTATTATCCATAACTTTAAAAATTCAGAAATATAAATCCATACAGAATAATACTCTAGAAAAATTTCTAGATATTACACTCGTTTCCCATTTGGAATTAACGATGACAGTGATGACAGTATGGTTTATCCCTGCTACCGAATAACTCCACAAGTAATTTTAATGAAAAGAATCAACTTCAGCCTTATTTGCACCATATTCTGCGCAACAGCCGCAGCCAATACACCTATACCCGATGCATCCCCTGTAGCCAGCGGTCAGCACGTCATTATCAATATTCCGCAACAACGCCTGTTTCTTTTTAACGACGGTAAATTGGTAAAAGCATATCCGGTTGCAGTAGGGAAAGCAGCCACCCAAACCACTTTGGGCGAACATAAAATTGGAGCAAAAGCCTTCAATCCGACGTGGCACATCCCTAAAAGCATTCAAAAAGAACGCGGCGATGGCGTTAAAACCATTCCTCCCGGACCTCAGAATCCCTTAGGGCCTGTTTTTGTGCGCATGGGTGATCCCAAACTCGGTTTAGGCATTCACGGCACCAATGCTCCTGCCAGCGTACCCGGAGTGCGTAGTCACGGCTGTGTACGCATGAAATCGCCCGACGCCCTCGAATTTGCAAAAACCATCCATAGCGGCTCACCCGTTTCAGTGGTTTATCAGATGGCCACGTTAAATGTGGATGCAAACAACCACCTATGGCTCGCAGTATATCGCGACCCCTATAACCAAAAAAATCTAGATGCCGAAGTCTTACGTAAAAGCATCAATGCGTGGGTTAAAGCGCACGGTAAATCTGTTAATCCTAAGCGGGTTGCAGCCATCCTTAAAAACCGAACCGGTTCGCCCAACTGCCTAACCTGCAAACAAAGCGTAAAAATGAAAGCACCTTTGAAATCGATAGCATGGACAACAGGCTCTGCACTGCCCACCAAACCAAAAGCTATTCCGGTAGAACCACCGAAGCCTAAAGACGAAATACTTCCTCCGGGTACTGAAATTGAAGTGGATGCCGAAAGCACCACTCCATCACAAACACCTAAAAATGATCAGCCATCTACGCAACCGGCTCAAAACGCAAAGAAAGATTTACCTGAAAAAGTAACAAATGGCCAATCTCCACAACCCGTAACTCCTAAAAACGGAGTTAGACAAGACTTTACAGAGCCGACCGACACTTTGTTTTGATACTTTGGATTTAACAGCGTTACCAATGCCTTAAATCACTCAATGAATGGCTTTTGAAAATTTTGTCTGTTGTACCAATAAAAAAGAGGGATTGTTTATCCCTCTTTTTTATTATTTTGCTCATAGTACTTCCCACTAAAATTTAGCGGGACAACAGCATCACAAAGATCTAACAATAAAACAAATATGGCTCTTGCCAAAATTAGCAAGAGCCATATCAAGTCTGGCACGCCCACGGGGAATCGAACCCCGGTTACCGCCGTGAAAGGGCGATGTCCTAACCGCTAGACGATGGGCGCGGAAAAGTGTTTTCTGGCGCACCCGGAGCGATTCGAACGCCCGACCCTCTGGTTCGTAGCCAGATACTCTATCCAACTGAGCTACGGGTGCGAGAAAGATTTGAATTATATTTAGGCCGGCATTTACTGTCAAGCATTTTGAAACAAAAAAGTGTAGAATATTGCTTTATTTTTGAATTTACTCGAAAAGTAATGATGGATCTGGCTTCACGCTGGCCGCAATTGGCGGCATATTTTTCCGACTTTAAGATACCCGTGGCTATTGTTGACCTTGAATCCACGGGCGGGAATTTATATGCAGACCGTGTTACTGAAATTGCCGTGCTGCGTTTTGAAAACGGAACGATTCAGCGGTATGAATGGCTGGTGAACCCCAAGCAGTCGATTTCCCAATTTATCACCGCGCTTACCGGCATTGATAACGCTATGGTTGCCGATGCGCCTGCTTTTGCCGATTTATCCGATACATTATTGCCTTTGTTGCGTGGCACTTTATTAATCGCCCACAACAGCCGCTTTGATTACACTTTCCTCCGCCACGAGTTCCAAAGAATCGGTGTGAGTTTTGCCGCGCCAACTTTGTGCACCGTGCAACTTTCCCGCCGTCTCTACCCTCAATTTCACAAACACAACCTCGACAGCATTATTCAGCGATTCGATATTGATGCGGCACAACGGCATCGGGCGATGACCGACGTTATGGCGTTAGCTGATTTTTTGGAAAAAAGTCTGGCAGAAAAAGGAACGGAAGAATGGGAGCGCCATTTCCACTCCCTTATCCAACCCAAAATATTGCCTGCATGGCTCCCCGCCGCGCTTTCCCAACAAATTTACGCTCTGCCGGACAGCTATGGCGTTTCGATATGGCGCGACAAAAAAGGCAACGCTACAAGCATGCATGTGCATGAAAAAGCTTTTTCCGAAATCGCCGCTTCTTTGCAAAACCAAGAAAGCGTGCCGTTCATACGCGAAATCAGCGATATACAATTCATCCCCGCTTTGGGCAAACTGCATGCGCTGTATCAAAAAGCGCAATTGGCAACAGAACATGCCTCGAGACCGTCTGAAAAAAGCAGCCATTATCTAACCGTGCAATTCACGACCGACGAATGCTCGCGCTTGCAAGCCAAGATTGTTTCTTTAAGCAACGGCTGCATGACTCATCCGCCTACCGGGCTGTTTCTTCACAAGAAATCCGCCAAACGGGCATTAACGGCGTGGGCAAACGAATACGGGCTTTGCCCCTCTTCACTCAATATTTTGCCGACCACTCACGCACACAATGTTCCCTGCCCTGTTCAGGAAATCGGCCGTTGCAGCGGACATTGCCATACTGAAAGCGGCATCGAAACCCAAAACCGCAAAATCCTTGAACACGCACCTTCTTTACCCGTAGCCGACTGGGGAAAAGCCCGAAAAGTGGAGGTTGTAGAATCAGACGTCCTTTCAGGCCGAGAAATTGTTTTGAACTGCGAAGGCGGCGCGTTGGAACTTCCTGACGGCCGCTGGTATTTCGACCATACCTTGCCCGCACTGCTCAAAGAAAAATTCAAATCAGGCAAAAACGCAGTTCACATCATAAAGGCCGTCTGAAAACGAACTCGTGAACTTTGCCAAAACCATTTAGCGAAGCCCACAAGTTCGTTTTCAGACGGCCTATAAGGCATCCCAAACCTTAAAAACCTAAGCATTCCCGTTTTAGCCGCTCCATTGACTATCCGGCCGAAAGATAACCATGAACAACCCCAAAATCATCTTTTTCGACATAGACGACACCTTATACCGCAAATATACCGACACCCTCAGACCTTCCGTACAACAAGCCGTGGCAGCTCTCAAACAACGCGGTATTCTTACCGCCATAGCCACAGGCCGCCCCTACGCCGCTATTCCTGCCAAAGTGCGTGCGCTTGCAGAAGATGCCGGCATGGATTTGCTGCTAACCATCAACGGCCAGTTTATCCGCTACCGCGGCGAAATCATCGACAAGTGCCCTTTGGATAACGCAGTTGTTGAAACTCTATGCAACTACTTAGACGGGCAAAACATCGCCTATGCTTTTGTATCCAACGACAATATCGCCGTATCCGCCCTCACCCCGCTGGTGGAAGAAACACTCAAACACATCTTTCCCGAACCGCTTGTCGATAAAGCATTTTTCCAAAAAAACGAAGTGTTTCAAATGCTGGCTTTTTATGATGCAACACGCGAACAGGAAATCGCCGATATCACTACCCGTTACGGCTATAAAACCGTGCGTTGGCACGAGCAGGCCGTCGATATTCTCAATGCCGAAGGCTCGAAAGCGCGCGGGATTGCCAAAGCCGTACAAAAATTAGGCATCGATATGCAAGACGTTATGGCATTCGGCGACGGTTTGAACGACATCGAAATGATGAAAGCCGTAGGATTCGGCGTTGCGATGGGCAACGGCCATCCCGATTTGAAAGCCGTTGCCGACTACATTTGCCCGACAGTAGAAGAAGACGGCATATACAAAGGCTTGAAAGCATTAGGCGTGATTGAATAAAGCTTACTCATTGTCTACTTACGTCAAAACACCCTTCAAACCGGCCAACCCAACACTCTCCATAATTGTTATAACATAACATTTTTATTTTAATTTCAATAACTTAAGAATGAAAATCATTTGACTTCCACTCAAAATCAGGCGCATACTTCTTTCATATGCTATCAATCAAGACGAGGCCGGTTTCACGTTTGACATCAAACCGGCGCGTCTTTCATCCGTCCACCCCAATCAGGAGAAGCATCATGAAAATGAAAGCAGCAGTGGTCACCCCCGACAGCAACGGTAACGTAGAAATTATCGAACGCGAAATCCGCCCTCTTGAAAACGGCGAAGCATTGGTAGAAGTAGAATATTGCGGCGTGTGCCATACCGACTTGCACGTTGCCGCCGGCGATTATGGCCAAAAACCCGGACGCGTACTCGGTCACGAAGGTATCGGCATCGTAACCGAAACCGCTCCCGGCGTAACCCGTCTCAAAAAAGGCGACCGCGTCAGCATCGCTTGGCTGTATAAAAGCTGCGGTTCGTGCGAATACTGCAATACCGGCCGCGAAACCCTTTGCCGCACCGTATTGAACGCCGGCTATACTGCCGACGGTGGCATGGCCACGCACTGTATCGTAGATGCCGATTATGCCGTTAAAGTACCCGACGGCTTAGACCCCGCCCAAGCCAGCAGCATTACCTGCGCAGGCGTAACCACTTATAAAGGCATCAAAGTTTCCGGCGTCCGCCCCGGACAATGGATTGCCGTTTACGGCGCCGGCGGTTTGGGCAATTTGGGTGTGCAATACGCCAAAAAAGTGTTCGGCGCACATGTGATCGCCATCGACATCAACGACGACAAACTGGCTTTGGCGAAAGAAGTGGGTGCAGACATCGTGATTAACGCCGCCAAAGAAGACGCAGCCAAAGTGATACAGGAAAAAGTCGGAGGCGCACATGCCGCAGTCGTTACCGCCGTTTCCCGTGCGGCCTTCAACTCTTCCGTAGACTGCGTGCGCGCTGGCGGGCGCGTCGTAGCCATCGGTTTGCCGCCCGAAACCATGGATTTATCCATCCCCCGCATCGTGTTGGACGGCATCGAAATCGTCGGCTCGCTGGTAGGCACGCGTAAAGACTTGGAAGAAGCATTCCAATTCGGCGCGGAAGGCATTGTCGTTCCTGTCGTACAAACCCGTACGCTCGACGAAACCAACGACATTTTCCAAGAAATGCGCGACGGTAAAATCCAAGGCCGTATGGTTATCGATATGAAGAAAAGCTGCGGCTGCACACATCACTAAACAAACGTTTCCCCCACATCTTTAACACACCATGCCTGCCTGAATCTATTTTCAAGCAGGCATGGTTTCTTTTCAGCAACTTGTCTTGCCAATCGAACGAAATCCCCACACAATCATCAGGCCGTCTGAAAACAGGAAGCCGCCATGAACAAGCACAATATCTTCCACCCGCTGCCCGAACGCACCGATATAGAAACCTTTGAAGACATCTTGCGCACGCCTAATATCCGCATCGAGCGCATCGTTTCACACGGACAATCCTCTCCCGAAGAAGGTTGGTACGACCAAGACGAAGCCGAATGGGTAATTTTATTGCAAGGCAACGCTGTGCTAGGTTTTGAAAACGGTAAAGAAATCAGCCTGCAAGCCGGGGATTATGTGCATATTCCGGCGTATTGTAAGCATAGGGTGATGATGACGGATCAAGAGAAAGCAACAGTTTGGTTGGCGGTGTTTTACTGTAATTGACGTATAAAAAATTCAGACGGCCTCGAATCCCTTCGAGGCCGTCTGAATTTTTCCAGCTTAAATATTCAAACTACTCAAATACTCAAGCCGCGTTACCTTCCAAGAAGTCTTGCGCGAAGCGTTGCAGCACGCCGCCGGCTTCGTAGATCAGCACTTCTTCGGCGGTGTCCAAACGGCAGGTTACGGGCACTTCAACCGTTTCGCCGTTTTTGCGGTGGATAACCAGCGTTAAGTCGCAGCGCGGTTCGCGTTTGCCGATAACGTCGTAGGTTTCGGTGCCGTCGAGTTCTAAGGTGTGGCGGTTAACGCCTTCTTTGAATTGCAACGGCAGCACGCCCATGCCGATGAGGTTGGTGCGGTGGATGCGCTCGAAACCTTCGGCCACAATGGCTTCCACGCCGGCGAGGCGCACGCCTTTGGCGGCCCAGTCGCGGCTGGAGCCTTGGCCGTAGTCGGCGCCGGCCACGATAATCAGCGGCTGTTTGCGGTTCATATAGGTTTCAATCGCTTCCCACATGCGCATCACTTGGCCTTCGGGCTCTACGCGGGCGAGCGAACCTTGTTTGGTGGTGCCGTCTTCGTTTTTCACCATTTCGTTGAAGAGTTTGGGGTTGGCGAAGGTGGCGCGTTGGGCGGTCAAGTGGTCGCCGCGGTGGGTGGCATAAGAGTTGAAGTCCTCTTCGGGCAGGCCCATTTTGGCGAGGTATTCGCCTGCCGCGCTGGTCGGCAGAATGGCGTTGGAGGGCGACAAATGGTCGGTGGTAATGTTGTCGGGCAGAATCGCCAGCGGGCGCATGCCTTTTAAGGTGCGCTCGCCTGCCAACGCGCCTTCCCAGTATGGCGGACGGCGGATGTAGGTGGACATGGGGCGCCAGTCGTACAGCGGGCTTTCGGCTTTTTCGGCGGCTCCGGTGTCGAACATGGGGATGTACACGTCGCGGAACTGCTGCGGTTTCACATATTCGGCTACGATGGCGTCGATTTCCTCGTCGGTCGGCCAAATGTCTTTCAGGCGGATTTCTTTGCCGTCTGAAACGCCCAATACGTCGTTTTCAATGTCGAAACGGATGCTGCCTGCAATCGCGTAGGCTACGACCAGCGGCGGCGAAGCTAGGAAGGCTTGTTTGGCGTAGGGGTGGATACGGCCGTCGAAGTTGCGGTTGCCCGACAATACGGCGGTGGCGTACAAATCGCGGTCGATGATTTCCTGCTGGATTTTCGGATCGAGCGCGCCGGACATGCCGTTACAGGTGGTGCAGGCAAAGGCCACGATGCCAAAGCCCAGCTTTTCCAGCTCGGGCAGCAAGCCTGATTCTTTCAGATAGATTTCCGCTACTTTGGAGCCGGGTGCGAACGACGATTTTACCCACGGTTTGCGGGTTAAACCCAATTCGTTGGCTTTGCGTGCCAGCAGGGCGGCGGCCACGACGTTGCGCGGGTTGGAGGTGTTGGTACACGACGTAATCGCCGCGATAATCACGGCACCGTCGGGCATCAGGCCGTCTGAAGGCTCTTCGTAGGGTGCGGCAATGCCTTTTTTGGCCAAATCGGCGGTGGCTACGCGGGCGTGCGGGTTGGACGGGCCGGCCATGTTGCGGGTAACGGTAGAGAGATCGAAGGTTAATACGCGCGGATATTCGGCTGTTTTGAGCGCATCCGCCCACAAGCCTGCGGTTTTGGCATAGTTTTCTACCAGTTTGACCTGTTCGTCGTCGCGGCCGGTCAGTTTCAAATAATCAATGGTTTGTTGGTCGATAGCGAACATGGCGGCGGTTGCGCCGTACTCGGGCGTCATGTTGGAAATGGTGGCGCGGTCGCCGATAGAAAGGCTTTCCGCCCCTTCGCCGAAAAATTCGACAAATGCGCCGACCACGCGCTCTTTACGCAAAAATTCGGTTAAGGCCAACACGATATCGGTGGCGGTGATGCCGGGTTGGCGTTTGCCGGTGAGTTTAACGCCTACAATATCGGGCAGGCGCATCATCGAAGCGCGGCCGAGCATCACGGTTTCGGCTTCCAAGCCGCCCACGCCTACGGAAATCACGCCCAGTGCGTCCACATGCGGCGTGTGGCTGTCGGTGCCGACGCAGGTATCGGGGAAGGCCACGCCGTCTTTTACCTGAATCACGGGCGACATTTTTTCCAAGTTGATTTGGTGCATGATGCCGTTGCCCGCGGGAATCACATCCACATTTTCAAAAGCGGTTTTCGTCCAGTTGATAAAGTGGAAGCGGTCTTCGTTGCGGCGGTCTTCGATGGCACGGTTTTTGGCAAACGCATCGGGATCATAGCCGCCGCATTCCACGGCAAGCGAGTGGTCGACAATCAGCTGGGTTTGCACCACGGGGTTGACTTTGGAAGGATCGCCGCCTTTTTCGGCAATCGCATCACGCAAACCGGCCAAATCCACCAGCGCGGTTTGCCCCAAAATATCGTGGCACACTACGCGCGCGGGGAACCACGGAAAGTCGATTTCCTGCTTGCGCTCAATCAGTTGACGCAACCAGCTTTGCAGCGTGGGCAAGTCGACATTATCGGCGCGGTTGACCAAGTTTTCGGCCAAAATGCGCGAGGTGTACGGCAGCGTATCGTAAGAGCCGGGTTGGATATCTTCACACGCCGCGCGGGCATCGTAGTATTCCAAATCGGAATCGGGTAGGGGTTTGCGGTAGATTTGGTTGGTTTTCATGGTTAAGTCCTTTTTCAATGTTTTTCTTTTAGTGTGTTTTTTCAGACGGCATCAGGCCGTCTGAAAGCCGATAATCATGATTGATAACCGATTGATTCGATATTGGTATGCCTGCCTGAAAGCTTTTTCAGACGACCATATATTATTTACATATCAGGCACTGCCCTGCGCCATTTGCTGCCGAAAATATGCAGCGTCAGGCCGGCCATCACCACAACAATGCCCAGCCAATGCCATGCTGCCAAGCGTTCATTTAAAACCAGATAGCCTGCCAGCAAAGCAATCACCGGCACCAATAAAGCAAACGGCGTTACCCTGCCGGCCGGATGCTTGGCCAGCAACGCGCCCCAGCCGGTATAGCCGACCAAGCTCGCCACATAAGCCAAAAACAGAATGCCGACAATGCCTTTCCAAGTCAGGTTGGACACATGTTGTGCCAAACCGTCGGCGCCGTACAGCATCAGCGAAGCCAGCGTAAATGCGCAAAATGCCGGAATGCCGCCCCATACAACCAGCGACAAAGCGTTCACAGAGCCGATACGTTTCACAATAATATTACCGCATGCCCAAGAAGCCGCCGCACCGAACACCGGCAGCATGGCCGTAATCGGCAAGTTGCCTTGATAATGGCCGATACCGATAAAAACCAGCCCGACCGCGGCGGTAAACATGCCCAGCAAATGATGCGCCAGCACCGGCTCGCGCAGCACGATTCCGGCAATCAACACGGTAAAAAACACCTGCACTTGCAGCATTAACGCCGCCAAGCCGGTAGGCAGCCCCCAATCCAAAGCGGTAAACATCAGGGCGAATTGGCCGAAGCTGATGGTTAAACCGTAGGCCGCCAACAAATGCCACGGCACGGGCGGGCGTTTGAGTAAAAATACTGCGGGAAACACCACGCAGAAAAAACGCAGCATACCCAATACCATCGGCGGTATTTCGTTGAGGGCAAACTTCATAAACAGGAAATTCACGCCCCATATACCAATCACCAGCAATATCAGCAGATAATCTTTCAGGTTCATGAACAACCTTTCTTAAGGCGTGTTATCAGCCGGCATTGCGGCGGCACGTTGAGGGTGCAAACCGCATCTGCTGCGACAACAATGCCCGCATATTGTGCCGGCGGTTCGGTTTGCCGTGCGGCGATACCGGCATGCGGCTAATGCGTTTTCGGCACGCTGAAACGCCATTTCGACAACGGCAGCGGTGCTTGTTCACACTTCTGCATAAACAAAGCGCGCCAACGGTGGGTGGCATCAAAGGTAAAGGCCGATTCGGTGCCCACGGTCAGGCACAAACCCGATCCGGCCAGCTCGATGCGGCCGTCTGAACGGTGTACGAAATGCTGCAAATGCTGCGATTCGAGAAACGGGCTGCGTTCGCCGCATAATCTCGGCATCACCGCCGCACCTGCCAGCACGGTATTGTTGATGCCGGCCACGGTTGCACATACGCCGTAAGCGGGAAAATGTATCTTGCCGTCTTTTTCCATTACCACGGCTTCGTCTTGATATAAGCCGGGTTTGCAGTTGTGTGCGGTCATCGGCATATCGAAGCGGATATGCTGCCCCGAACCCAAAATGTCCAAACAATAGCCGTCTTGCGGGCGGTCGAGATTGTCGGCCAGCCGTAAATGCCCGATTTGTCCGGGTGCGGCGGCAGGCTGGCCGGGCGCGGCATTTCCGGTTTCGGAGCAGGCGGCTAGGGCAATACAGGCCGTCACGCCGGCTAAAGTGTTCAAACAGTTGTTGAATTTAATCGTTTCCATGCGGTGTCGTACTCTTTCGTTTGTCAAGCAGTACCGGCATTATATTGGGTTTTTGGGGGAAAGTTTTTCAGACGGCCTTATGCCTGTCTGAACCATCAAAAAAGGTACGGTAGGCTTGCGCCGGCCGTACCTTGATTCGGTTTAGCGTTCTTCCATCGGCACGAAAGCCAAATCATCGGGGCCGGTGTAGTTCGCGCTCGGGCGGATGATTTTGCCGTCTTGGCGTTGCTCGAGCACATGGGCAGACCAGCCGGTGGTGCGCGAAATCACAAACAGCGGCGTGAACATGGCGGTGGGCACGCCCAGTTTTTGATAGGAAACGGCAGAGAACCAATCTAAGTTCGGGAACATTTTTTTCTCGTTCCACATCAGGGTTTCCAAACGCTCGGCAACGTCGAACAAACGCATATCGCCCGCTTCTTCGCTCAATTCGCGCGCCACTTCTTTAATCACGACGTTGCGCGGGTCGGACACGGTATAAACGGGGTGGCCGAAACCGATAACGATTTCTTTGCGGCCGATGCGCTCGCGGATGTCGGCTTCGGCTTCATCGGCATTGCGGTAGCGTTTTTGAATGTCGTAAGCCACTTCGTTGGCACCGCCGTGTTTCGGGCCTTTCAATGCGCCGATGGCACCTGTGATGCAGGAATAAATGTCGGAGCCTGTGCCGGCAATCACGCGCGAAGTGAAGGTGGACGCATTGAATTCATGCTCCGCATACAGAATCAGCGAAATGTGCATGGCTTTGATTTGCGACTTGGTGGGACGCTTGCCGTGCAGCATGTGCAGGAAATGACCGCCGATGCTGTCTTCTTTGCTTTCAACCTTAATGCGCTTGCCGTTGTGCGAGTATTGATACCAGTAAAGCAGCATGCTGCCGAGGCAGGCGATCAGTTTGTCGGCAATATCGCGTGCTTCGCTGGCCGGTTGGCTTTCGCGTTCGGGATGTACGCAGCCGAGCATAGAAACGCCGGTGCGCAAGACATCCATCGGGTGGGTGTGCGCGGGCAGGCTTTCCAGCACTTGAATCACGCGGATGGGCAAACCGCGCAGGGACTTGAGTTTTTTCTTATAGGCAGACAGCTCGAATTTGTTGGGCAGATGGCCGTGAATCAGCAGGTGTGCCACTTCTTCAAATTCGCAGTGTTTGGCCAAATCGAGAATGTCGTAGCCGCGGTAGCTCAAATCGTTGCCGCTGCGGCCTACGGTACATAAAGCGGTGTTGCCTGCGGGTACGCCTGAAAGGGCAACGGATTTTTTGGGTTTCGGGGCTGCCGGTGTTTTTTCGGTAGTCATTAGGGGTTCTCCTGTGTAGATTAAATGTTGTTTTCAGACGGCCTGTATGCACGCTCAAGCCTGCTGCCGTCTGAAAACAGGGCTTGCGTTTTTAAATAAATACTTGTTGCAAATGCCTGCCGCACAATCAGTAACCGTAGTGTGCCGCAAACAGGTCTACCTCCGGATTGCGCTGCCACACATATTCGGTATGCAGGGCGGTTTCTTCGGCAAGCGCGGTGCCGTAAGCATCGGCAATAAAGCCCAAAGTCATGTCCATGCCGGCCGACACGCCCGAAGAAGTATAAAACTTGCCGTCTTTCACCCAGCGGGCAACAGGCTGCCAATCCACTTCGGGCGATACGCTTTTCACCCACTCAAACGCCTTTTTATTGGAAGTGGCGCGAAGAGCATTTAAACACCCGGCAGCCGCCAGCAGCGCAGAGCCGGTACACACCGCCAAACAGGTTTGCGCCTGCGCCGCCCATGCTGCTAAAGCGGTTAGAAACGCTTTGTTTCCAACCAACTGCCGCGTTCCCTGCCCGCCCGGCACCAGTAGAAGGCTGCAAGGCTCAAGCTCAGAAAGCGGGCGGGTTTCAAGCCGAAAGCCCTGCCTGCTCTTTACCATACCGCCGCTAAAAGAAACATAATGCAGCCGCGCTTCGGGAATACGGTATAAAAACTCAACCGGCCCCATCAAATCGAGCGTTTCGTAATCTTCAAACAACAGGCAGTAAATATCCACGGCGAACCTTTCTGCCGGCAGGTGGTTTTGCTGCGGCGTTTTCAGACGGCCTGTTACCGCATTCAGGCTTTAACTGTTCGAGCTGAACAGCTTATCCAGCTTCTGCTCGAAATCGTGATAGTTGAGATATTCATAAAGCTCGGCACGGGTCTGCATGGTATCGACCACATTGGCCTGCGTACCGTCGCGCATAATCGCTTCGTACACATTCAGCGCGGCTTTGCTGGCGGCACGGAAAGTAGAAAGCGGATACAGCACCAGCTTCACGCCGTTTTCTGCCAGCTCTTTTTGCGTATAAAGCGGCGTGGCACCGAATTCGGTAATGTTGGCCAACACCGGCACTTTTACGGCTTCGGCAAACTTTTTATACATACCCAGTTCGGTCATCGCTTCGGGGAAAATCATATCGGCGCCGGCTTCTACGCACGCTTGGGCACGCTCAATCGCCGCATCCAAGCCTTCAACGGCCAAAGCATCGGTGCGCGCCATGATGACGAAGTTTTCGTCTACGCGGGCATCTACCGCCGCTTTGATGCGGTCTACCATTTCGCTTTGCGGCACAATGGCTTTGTTCGGGCGGTGTCCGCAGCGCTTCTGCGCCACTTGGTCTTCAATATGCACCGCCGCCACGCCCGCACGCTCGAAATTGCGGATGGTACGGGCAATGTTGAACGCCCCGCCCCAACCCACATCGATATCCACCAGCAAAGGCGTATCGACATTATCGGTAATGCGGCGCGCATCGATCAGCACGTCTTCCATGGTGGTAATGCCCAAGTCGGGGATGCCGCAAGAGCAGGCCGCCACGCCGCCACCGGAAAGATAAATCGCTTTGAAACCGCTGTGGGTAGCCAAACGGGCAAAATAAGCATTGATACAGCCGACTACGGCTAAGGGATTGGATTCTTGAACAGCCTGACGGAACCGCAGGCCGGCAGAGTGAATACTCATGTAATGCTCCTTTATTCATTTCATGTTTTTCTTGTGTCGTCGAATGTAGTAATTTTTAAAATTACTGTAAAACTGTAAATTTTGATGGAATCCATCAAGATTTTTGATGGATAAAACATAAGTCTTTGCTGTATATGGTTTACCTCCCCGCCAGTGACTTTCTACGGCTTTCGAGAATTTGATAATATATATTTGATCTATTTATCGCTTAATTAAATACTCTTTAAAATCAAAAAATTTTAAACTGATTATATGAAAATAAATATTTTCAATCCAGAAAAGGATACAAAAAGAGGCCATCTGAAATTTCAGACGGCCTTTGAAGTGCTCTTACAGATGGGAGTGTCTGCTAAGAGATTCTGAAGAAATAAATAGAGAAGCAAAACAGTTGGGGGCTTTTGCAAAACCACTCCCCAGCATTGCTGCCCGTGCATCATGATTCCGATGCAGTTCGTGCTTGTATGCGCGCAGTAGTTTGCAAAAACCTCGATATCCGACTTTATTTTTATTTTACGAAACTTTTTCCATCAATCGGCTAGGGCCTGCCTCAATCGCAGCAGCCAACTCGTTAGAAGAAGCAACTACCGTAATACCTGCTTGGCGCAAGGCATAAACAGCCTTCAAGGCACCTTCTGGCGTGTAACCGCTGCAAGCAGCGAGATTGACGATGATGTGCCAATTATCGTTATACCACCCCAAGTGGGCAGCCGTTTCCAGTACGGCTTGCTCCATCGCCAAACCGCCGATAATAATGGTGTGGGTATTTTGTGCATGCAGCCATTCGATCAAGCCTGTGCTGCGGGTTTCTTTCGTATCGTGGAAGCAGGCACTGGCAGATTCGTCGCCCTCCACTTCTACGGCATGATCATAATCCGCAGGATTAGGCAAACCTTTCAACAAATGGGCACCGCGGCAAGACTCGGCACGGATGGCAAATTGGCTTTCGCGGCTGAAAGTAAAAATGTTGTGCATTTTATTTTCTGCGCCGCCGCACAAACTGGCACACAAAGTTTTTTTATTATTTGAGACGTTTTCAACTAATAAGCGCTTTTGGGCAAAACGAGCCTGACGATTCAACTCCGGCACAATGTTTTCCGGCTGATGGACACATTGTTGATCATTTGCCGCAAAGCAAGAAAAACGGCATTGAGGTTGTAGATCAATAGCAATAATGGTCATGGTGTTTGCCCCTTAATGTGGTTCCGAAATAAAATAAACGGAACTTTTATTAGATAATTGGTATGTCTTGATGAGCGGTATATTATCAAGACAAACGTATTTTCTCTAGTTATTATTTTAAAACGTATAACCAATTTAATTAGTATATAACTATCAAAGAACAAAAAAATATACCGGATATTCGGTACTTAAAACGGAACGAGTAAAACAATATATTGATTTATATGAAATATTTAAAAAAGACAAATTATTGATATAAACAATTAACATATTAATCAACCTCATCTGTCACAAAGCACATTTTATCCCCACACCTTTCAACATCGACCTAGAATAAAAATTACAATTTAAAATCAATATGTAATAAAAAACACCCTGTTATTAAAATGATACAACCAGCAAAATTACGAATAGATGATCGGTATTTTCAAAACATACCCTTCTGAGGCCATCTGAAAAATACTGTTGCATCTTGCACATCCACTTAACTTCACACTATGGCTAATTGCCGCCATCTAAATTTGCCTGCTCTACCTAATAAAATAACCGAGACCTTAATCAATAATGGTCTCGGTTAGGTTAGAAGTCGGCTTTTACTACTTCACAAAAAATAGCTGCGCTCCCTGCGGCTAACCAGCAAAGTGATCAGAGCAAAAGGAACGCAGCATTTCACAGCAACTTAGTTTTTGTCTAAATCAACCAGTTTGTTTTTAGAAATCCACGGCATCATGCTGCGTAATTGCGCGCCGACTTTTTCGATTTGGTGGTCGACATTCAAACGGCGGCGGGCAGTCATGCTGGCGTAGTTTGTATTACCCTCTTGGATAAACATTTTCGCGTATTCGCCTGATTGAATACGGTACAAGGCTTTTTTCATGGCTTCTTTGGTTGCCGGAGTAATCACTTCAGGGCCGGTAACGTATTCGCCATATTCGGCATTGTTGGAAATTGAGTAGTTCATGTTGGCAATACCGCCTTCGTACATCAAATCCACAATCAGTTTCAATTCGTGCAGGCACTCGAAGTAAGCCATTTCGGGTGCGTAACCGGCTTCCACCAATGTTTCAAAACCGCATTTCACCAGCTCTACCGCACCGCCGCACAATACGGCTTGTTCACCGAACAAGTCGGTTTCGGTTTCTTCGCGGAAGTTGGTTTCAATCACACCGCCTTTGGTACCGCCGTTTGCAGCAGCATAAGACAAAGCGATATCGCGGGCTTTACCTGAATTGTCTTGGTAAACAGCAATCAGAGTCGGCACGCCGCCGCCTTTGAGGTATTCGCTGCGTACGGTGTGGCCGGGGCCTTTAGGCGCAACCATAATAACGTCAACGTTTTTGGCCGGTACGATTTGGTTGTAATGCACGTTAAAGCCGTGCGCAAATGCCAATACGGCACCGTCTTTCAGGTTGCTGTGGATTTCGGCATTGTAAACGGCAGGCGCGGTTTCATCAGGCAACAGAATCATTACCACATCGGCAGCTTTGGTGGCTTCGGCTACGGAGCGCACGTCGTGGCCGGCGGCTACGGCTTTGTTCCAAGAACCGCCTTGGCGCAAACCGATAACTACGTTTACGCCGGAATCTTTCAAGTTGGCCGCGTGGGCATGGCCTTGTGAGCCGTAACCGATGATGGCTACGGTTTTACCTTTGATCAATGACAGGTCTGCGTCTTTATCGTAAAAAACTTGCATGTTTTCTTTCCTTTGCGAATTAAATCAATCAATATCGGTTAAATGGGTTATTGTGCTGCGTTTTCGGAGAGGTCGCGCATGGTCACGATTTCCACACTTTCGGTTTTACCTTCAATGGCTTTTAAAAAGGCTTGAAAGTGCGGGGAAGCGGCATGCTCTTCAACTGCTGCCTGCGATTTCCAGATTTCAAAAAACACCACGCGGTCGGGATTTTCCAAATCTTGATGCAGATCGTAACGTTTATTGCCTGCTTCTTTGCGGCTGGCGAAGACTAATTGCAGGAACTCATCAACAAGCTCTTGGCGGTATTCGGGTTTTACAACAATCGTCGCAACAATTTTTACGTTTTGCATAGCATCATCTCCACATCCGTATTTTCAGACGGCCTTAATACAAAAACTAAGCAGGCCGTCTGAAAAAAGTGTTCAGATTCTTAATATACGTTCGCCACGACCGATGCCGGCAGCACCGGTGCGTACGGTTTCGAGAATCTGGGTACGGCCTACGGTTTCCAAGAACGAATCCAATTTATCGCTGGAGCCGGTAATTTCAACGGTGTAGGTTTTATCGGTTACATCCACTACACTGCCGCGGTAAATTTCGGTAAGACGTAAAAACTCGTCACGGTCTTTTCCGACGGCACGCAGTTTCACGAGCATTAACTCCCGCTCGACAAAACGGCTTTCGTTCAAGTCCACCACTTTGATCACTTCAACCAACTTGTTGAGCTGCTTGGTAATCTGCTCCACCACGGTATCGTCGCCATGAGTAACAATGGTCATGCGGGAGAGTGTTTTGTCTTCGGTAGCGGCAACCGCCAAAGAATCGATATTGTAATCACGAGCCGAGAACAAGCCTACCACGCGGCTCATCGCGCCTGATTCGTTTTCCATCAGGATAGATAATATGTGTCGCATTATGGCACGCTCCTTGTGTCGTAATCACGGTCTTTAACGTCGTTAACGTCGGAATCCATCGGTGTTTCGCGCATGTGCGGCGGCAATACCATTTCATCCAAGCCTTTGCCGTTGCCGACCATCGGGAATACGTTTTGTTTTTTGTCGGTAATGAAATCCAAAAATACCAGGCGGTCTTTTTGTTTGATGGCTTCCAGCAATGCGCCTTCCACATCCGACTTTTTATCGACACGAATACCGACATGACCGTAAGCCTCTGCCAGCTTCACAAAATCAGGCAACGAGTCGAAGTAAGTTTCCGATTCGCGGTTACTGTAATACAGTTCCTGCCATTGGCGTACCATACCCAAATAACCGTTATTTAAGGTTACGATATTAATAGGAATACGGTATTGGAAACAGGTGGAAAGCTCTTGGATATTCATTTGAATAGAGCCTTCGCCGGTAATACAAAACACTTCTTGGTCAGGTGCGGCAAGTTTTGCACCCATTGCGTAAGGCAAACCTACGCCCATCGTACCGAGGCCGCCTGAATTCAACCACTGGCGCGGTCGTTCAAACGGATAATATTGTGCGGCAAACATTTGATGCTGCCCTACATCTGAGGTGATGATGGCTGAGTTTTGCGTGACTTCGGCCAGTTTTTTCACCACATATTGAGGTTTGATGATCTCGCCTTCGTAGTCCACCCACAAGCAATCACGGCTGCGCCATGCTTCGATGCTGTGCCACCATTTTTCCAATGCGGCCGGTGTAATAATCAGCTCCTGCTTTTTCCAAAGGCAGGCCATTTCCGACAATACATTTTTCACATCGCCCACAATCGGCACATCAACCTTCACGCGCTTGGCAATGCTAGACGGGTCGATATCGATGTGGATGATTTTTTTGGGTTTTTCCAAAAATTTAGACGGCACGGAAACGACACGGTCGTCAAAGCGCGCACCTACGGCCAACACCACATCGGCATTCTGCATCGCCAGATTGGCCTCATAAGTACCGTGCATGCCCAACATGCCCAAATACTGGCGGTCGCTGGAAGGGAATGCACCCAAACCCATAAGCGTACCGGTACAAGGCACCCCGGTTAAACGCACAAAATCAATCAATTCCTGATGCGCGTTACCCAACACTACACCGCCGCCGAAATACACGAGCGGGCGTTTTGCCGAAGCCAGCATTTGCACGGCTTTTTTGATTTGGCCGGTATGCCCTTGGGTAACCGGCTGATAAGACCTGATAAAAATGTCTTCTTGCGGATAGCTGAATTTCGCCATCGCCTGCGTAACATCTTTAGGGATATCCACCACCACCGGGCCGGGGCGGCCGGTTGAGGCAATCTGAAAAGCTTTTTTAATGGTGGTTGCCAACTCATTAATATCGGTAACCAAGAAATTGTGTTTCACACACGGGCGGGTAATGCCCACTGTATCCACTTCTTGGAAAGCATCCGAACCGATTGCAGGCGTACCTACCTGTCCGGTGATAACGACAATCGGAATCGAATCGGAATACGCCGTGGCGATACCGGTAAGGGCATTGGTGGCACCCGGGCCGGATGTAACCAAAGCCACGCCGACTTTGCCGCTGGTACGCGAATACGCGTCTGCGGCGTGTACGGCGGCCTGCTCGTGCCGCACCAGAATATGTTTGAATTTATTGAGTTGGAAAAGCGCGTCGTAGATTTCGAGAACCGCGCCGCCGGGATAACCGAAAACGTATTCCACGCCCTCGGCTTTAAGACTCTGCACGAGTATTTGTGCACCTGATAATTGCATGTCTGCCTCTATTTTCTGCGTGTAAACCAATAGGAGCAACCGGCTTCGCCACAGCACCTGTAATGCATTTTCTGCAAGCAGCGGTTTAGGGTACGCGCACAGCAGAAAAACGGCGACAACCAAGCTGCCCAATCAATTGAATCAGACGCTTGAGCGTTCATCAAAATAAAAAAGAATTTGAACGATACCCCAAACTCCCCAATCCAAGCAAGACAAAAACTTTCATTTGCCCGCACAAAATTTTCATAAAGCCTTTACTATTTGATTTTCATCAAGATAAATTAAAACAACATCCGACTACAATGCCGTAGTTAAGCGGACGTAAACATAAAGGCCGTCTGAAAATTTTCAGACGGCCTTTATAGCAAACAGCATCAAAATAGAACTTTGTAAGGCCGGCACTGCAATACCAAACGTGTTGAGATGATGAGCACAGTACCGAAACATATTGGCGCACCCAACAGGGATCGAACCTGTGACCTCCAGCTTCGGAAACTGACGCTCTTCCAACTGAGCTATGGGTGCGAAGTGCGTAAGATTAGCGCAAAACCACCCTTTTGGCAAAATTATTTGCCGCCGCAAACCGCCCGATAAAAGATTAACAGCCTGACGGCGGCGCTTCTCAAAATACGCCCGTTGCCAACCCGGTATTTTTGAAACAAGTTAAACTTAAAGATTGGAAAGACGGCGTGAATTCAGTATAATCCAGCAAAATATTGTTAATCCGAATTAACACATTTCAAAAATTACAAGCTAATTAATTTCGTCACAAACTACCAAAACGGCGAGGCCATCCCAAATGAATCAATTGAGCAATCACAAAGCCCGAGGTTCTGCACTAACCACCCTTGTGGGCGGTATCGTAATCCTGCTTGCAGTTCTGTTTTTTCTGGTCAAACTGGCCAACAGCGGCTACTTCAGCAACGTAGAAGAAACCACCACATCCGCCACCGAAACCCGCATCATGCCGGTCGGCACCCTTGCCATGGGCGACGGTACACCGATCGGCGAACGTACTGGCGAACAAATTTTCAACAAAGTCTGCCTGCAATGCCACGCTGCCGACAGCAACGTTCCCAACGCACCGCGCATTACCAACAACGGCGAATGGGCGCCCCGTATCGCCAAAGGCTTCGACACACTGTTTAACAACGCACTCAACGGCTTCAACGCCATGCCTGCGAAAGGCGGCCAATCAGACTTGACCGACGACGAACTCAAACGCGTTATCGCTTATATGGCTAACCAATCGGGCGGTAATTTCGAAGCACCTGCCGTAGGTGCCGCGCCTGCCGACGCAGCCGCATCAGGCGAAGCTGCTCCGGCAGCCGCCGAACAAGCCGCAGCGCCCGCAGCTTCTACCGCCGACGGTAAACAGATTTTCGAAAGCACTTGCGTAGCTTGCCACGGTGCCACTTCGGCCATCCCCAACTCACCCAAAATCACCAAAAACGACGAATGGGCTTCACGCATCAAAAAAGGCAAAGAAGCATTGTTTAAAAATGCCATCGAAGGCTTTACCGGCCCGGGCGGCGGCTTCATGCCTGCCAAGGGCGGCAACACCAACCTGAGCGATGATGAGGTGAAAGCAGCCGTAACCTATATGGTGAACGAATCAGGCGGCAAGTTTTAATTAACGCAACCTTGATTAAAAAAAGCACACTTTATTCACTAAAGTGTGCTTTTTATTTATTTATGCTCTTAATATGCTCTCAATAAGCTGAAAGCACCTTATTAAAGAATTCAAGATAAATGCTCCGGCAAGCCTTTATAGTGTTTGAAGGCCGTCTGAAAGCGGACTTGATAAGCTGCAACAAGGCGAACTTTGAGGATTTTGCCGAAACAATCCGTTCAAGCTTCTCCCGACCGTCCTTCTCCCGACCGTCTAAAAAGGGTTTCTCTACAACGGGCTTTACAGCTTTCACCCAAAACATCTGCTTACCAATCACCAACAGCTTTCGTAAGGGCAGATGGCATATCCGCCCGTGCGTGATATTCGGAATGGGATATTTGACCGGATGAGTATTTGCGCTTTTCAAAAATAGATGGGAAGGATATGAAATGACATTTTTATGCTCCCCAACATTTAGGGCGGATATACCATCCGCCCTTACGATTTGACTTTAGAAAAAATGGGGCGTTTCAGAAGCGTTACCGATTTGGCAAGCTTCCTTTACCGCCCTACGGTCGCATCAAGCCAAATCCAAACACAGATATTTCAGTTCCAAATATTCGTCCATTCCATATTTACTGCCTTCTCTGCCTAAGCCGCTGGTTTTGATTCCGCCAAACGGTGCCACTTCATTGCTGATTAAACCCGTATTGATGCCGACCATGCCATACTCCAAGGCTTCCGATACACGCCATTGGCGTGCGGTATCTTGCGTGAATAAATAAGCCGCCAAGCCCGATTCGGTATCATTGGCTTGTCTGATCACATCTTCTTCGGTTTCAAACTTAAAAATGGGGCAAAGCGGCCCGAAGGTTTCTTCTTTCGCCACCAACATGGCTTCCGTCACACCGCTCAACACCGTAGGCTCGAAAAACGTACCACCCAAACTGCTGCGCTGACCGCCCGTTAAGCATTCCGCGCCCTTTTCCAGCGCATCGCGAATATGCTCTTCCACCTTGGTTACCGCCTGCCCGTCAATCAAAGGGCCTTGTTGAACGCCGTCATCCAAGCCGTTACCCAATTTCAGACGGCCTGCTTCGCGAGCGATACGGCGGCAGAGTTCTTCATACACGCCCGACTGCACATAAATACGGTTGCTGCACACGCAAGTCTGCCCGCTATTGCGAAACTTGCTGAGCAAAACACCCTGCACAGCCTTATCCAAATCGGCATCGTCAAACACAATCAAAGGCGCATTTCCGCCCAATTCCAAACTGAGTTTTTTAATATGTTCGGCACTTTGGCGGAAAATTTTGATGCCGGTTTCCGTAGAACCGGTAAAGCTGATTTTGCGCACGATGGGGCTTTGTGCAAACACCGCGCTGATGTCCGCAGCCTTACCGTTCAACACCACCAGCAAATCTTCCGGCACACCCGCTTCGTAAGCCAACAATGCCTGCGCGTAAGCGCTCAAGGGCGTTTGGCTGGCGGATTTCACAATCATGGCGCATCCGGCCGCCAGCGCGGGAGCAACTTTGCGCGTAATCATGGCGGCGGGAAAATTCCACGGCGTGATGGCAGCGGCAACACCCACCGGCTGCTTAATCACCATCAGCTTTTGGTTTTGCTTCACGCTCGTGAGAATATCGCCTTCCACCCTGCGCGCTTCTTCGGCAAACCAACGTATAAAGCTGGCCGCGTAGTCGATTTCGCCCAACGATTCGGCCAGACTTTTACCCTGCTCCATCGTCATGATGCGCGCCAAACCTTCCTTGTTGGCTTTAACCAAACGATACCAATTCCACAAAACATCGGCACGTTCCAACGCGGTTTTCGCCGCCCATACCTTCTGCGCCGCCTGTGCTTTATCGATCAGCTTTTCCAAACGCTCCGGCGGCGTAGTACGCACATAAGCAATGGTATCGCCCGTGGCCGGGTTTTTCACCGGCAGGCCGTCTGAAAAAGATTCAAGCTGAACATCAGCATGTTTCAGCAACTGTAAAATGGTTTTCATCGTGCAACCCTCGGAAAATGGCAACAACCGCATTACGGCTCGATATTCAACATCAGGCCGTCTGAAAATAAAGGCACTCCAAAATCCATGCCTTTAAAATTCCGGCAACTTCCTATTCAAACATAAGCCCAAGTATAAATTAATTTCAGACGGCCTCACAGCATACCCCATCCCCCGAAAGCATGGCATAATTGCCTGACAATAAAACAAAAAACAAAGGAAGAAATCATGGAACGGTTTGACTTCAGCTACGCCCCATTCAACTACTTGAGCAACCCCGAGCGCGTTGCCTTGCAAAAATCGGTCAACATTTCGTTTTTTCACGACCACGAAACCATTATCCGCCCCAACGAACCGATTGAGTTTTTATACGTCGTCATCAAAGGGCTGGTAAAAGAAATCGGTGCCGACGGCGATGTCGTCTCCCTCTACCACCCCCGCGACACCTTTGAAGCCCGCGGCCTGATCGAAGGCATCAGCCACCACCAGTTCGTAGTGGAAGAAGAAGCGCTGGTTTACACCATTCCCAAAGCCGTAGTGCTCGAAATCATCGATTCCAACCCGCGCTTCGGAGCCTATTGCTACACCAGCGTGGCCGACAAATTTGCCAGCCTTTCCAACACCAAAAACGAAAGCGAATTTGAAAGCCTGTTTACCGCCAAAGTCCGCGATGCCTACCGCAACAAACCCGTTTGGCTCGAAGGCAGCGACACCATTTTCCACGCCGCCGGCGTATTGAAAGAACGCAAAACCAAATCCGCATTGGTACGCCACGAAGATAAAATCGGCGTGTTCACCGAATCCGCCTTCCGCGACATCGTCATCGCCGGAGCACCGTCAGACGAAGCCGTACACAAATGGACAGCCTTCAATCTGATTTCCGCCGACATCGACGATTTCGTGTTCAACGCCTTGCTGCGCATGATGCGCTACCAAATCCAGCGCGTTGTAGTAGAAGAAAACGGCATCCCCATCGGCACGCTCGAACAAATCGACGTATTGGCTTATCTCTCCAACCACAGCCATTTGGTCGCACAGCGTTTGGAGCGCGCCAAAACCATAGACGAGTTGGTCGATATCTCCGGCCAGATGACCGATTCCATCCGCCTGTTGCGCAACAACGGCGTGCGCGCGCCGCAACTGGCCGAGTTAATGCAGGTACTGAACAGCAGCCTGTTTGAAAAAGCGTGGCGCATCCTCGCACCGGCCGAACTCTACGACAAATCCTGCCTGATCGTGATGGGTTCCGAAGGGCGTGGCGAACAAATTCTCAAAACCGACCAAGACAACGCCCTGATTCTGCACGAAAGCGTCGATCCCGATCTCGCCGCCGAAATAGCCGCCCAATTTTCACAAACGCTTACCCGTCTCGGCTATCCGCCCTGCCCCGGCAATATCATGGTCAACAACCCCCAATGGCGCAAATCGTTGCCCGAATTCAAAAAAATGGTCAGCAGCTGGTGCCACAATGCCAGCGGCGAAAACATGATGAACCTCGCCATTTTTATCGATGCCAAAGCCGTAGCCGGCGACACCTCCATGCTGGCCGAAGTCAAAGAACATCTGCAAAAAGTGATGGTTAACGACGTAGGCATGCTGATGGCCTTTGCACGCGCCGTCGATCAATTTGAAAGCCAAAGCAAAGGCTTTTTCTCCCAACTACTCAACCGCGGCCAAGCCGAAAAAATGGACATCAAAAAAATGGGGCAGTTTCCCGTTGTTCACGGCATCCGCGCCCTCAGCCTCGAAGCCCGCATCGAAGAAACCAATACGTTCGAGCGCATTCACCATCTCGTCCAACTGAACGTTATCGACGAAGCATTAGGCAAAGACGTTGCCGAAGCCCTCAGCTACATCATGGACTTACGCCTGAGCGCCAACCTCGCCATCCTGCACAACGGCGGCTCCGGCACCCCCAACCAACTCGATTTCGGCAACCTGTCCACGCTCGAACGCGACCTGCTCAAAGATGCGCTGCAAGTCGTTAAGCGGTTTAAAAACGTGATCCGCCACCACTTCCACATCACTTCGTAATCAGGGGTCCGTCTATGTTTAAAAAATTCCTGCAGGGCAGAGAGCGCAAAAAACTTACCGACCCGCATTACAACTTTCTTTTCGACGAACACCCCGACGAATGGGTGAGCTTCGACTGCGAAACCACCAGCCTCGACGTAAAAGAAGCCGAAATCCTCTCCATCGGCGCCGTCAAAATCCGCAAAAACCAAGTATTGGTGAGCGAATCGTTTTATGTGCTGGTTAAGCCCGAAAACCCGATGAAAGCCGCCAACATCAGCGTACACGGCTTAAGACCGAAAGACCTTTCAGACGGCATCCCCGTGCAAGAAGCCATCAAACAGCTGCTCGAATTCATCGGCGGCCGCGGCTTGGTAGGCTATTACTTGGAATACGACGTCGCCATGGTCAACAAATTTCTCAAGCCCATGATAGGTATCAAACTGCCCAACCCGCAAACCGACGTCTCTTCACTGTTTCACCGTTGGCAGCAAAAACAAAACATCCACGACGGCTATGTGGATTTGCGCATGGACACCATGCTGAAAAAACTCAAACTCACCGGCCTGCCCCGCCACGACGCGCTCAACGATTCCATCAGTGTCGCATTGATGTATCTGCTGTTGAAACAAAGGCTACGCTAAAACAGCCATCGAAACCGGTTTGCTTCCCCGGTATTTAGAACAACCTGTTCAAAATATCGGGGGCAAGTCGGTTTTGTTTGGTTAATCTAGAAAACAAAGGAAAAGAAAAGATTGAGGCCGTCTGAAAAACTGATGGCTCTAAAGTACAAAACATAAGCCGTTCATTGCATCCGCTCGGCGTGGCCATCAGATTCAAAACAGTTGGAAATTTAAGATATTGAGGTTTGACGCTTCGGTAGAAATCGAGCCTTCCAAGCACCGCAGACATTTTCAGACGGCCTGAAGTGTTTTTTAACGCATTCATAAACCGACGATGTTTAACCCATTAAACGCATATCCAGTTGAAGAGCACACTCGGCCGCACGTTTTCAGCAGGCAAAAAAATAACCGCTTGAGAGCGGTTTTTTGTGGTGCCCAGGGTCGGACTCGAACCGACACACCTTTCGGCGGGGGATTTTGAGTCCCCTGCGTCTACCAATTTCGCCACCTGGGCAGGTGAGAAGAGTTCTCTATTATAGAGATAAAAAAATTCCTGTAAACCCCCAAAACACAATTAAATTGCCCATTTTTCTTAGCCCATTGAAAATAAATAAAATTAAAATAACCATCATACAAACACAGCCATGAAAACGCTTCAAACGCCGGCAAAATTTCCAAGCCGAATATTTACTCCGCCCGTATTGATGCCCAAAACACCCCCGTTTCCTATCTGACAAAAATCAAATCAAGCCCGAAAAATCCCCTTTCCGCCCGGCTATTTTGCCCGACAACGCATTTTCTTTAACATCTGCACAAACAAACACGTTAAGATTAGGTCTGAATTTCCCGCTTTCATTTTTGGAGTGAGACGACATGAAACCGACTACCCGAGCCATTTTGTTTTCCACCTTCGTATTATCCGCTTTGACGGCCTGCTCGCCGCAAGAAAGCGCACCGGCAGCATCACAACCCGCACCCGAACAGGCATCCGCACCCGCCCGCGCCGCCGCACCTGCCGGCCTGCACGGCACGGACATGAGCAAGGAAGACATCGGCGGCGACTTCGCCCTAACCGACGGCGACGGCAAACTGTTCCACATCAAAGACTTAAAAGGTAAAGCCGTTATCCTGTCGTTCGGTTACACGCACTGCCCCGACGTATGCCCCACCGAGCTGCTGACTTACAGCGACACGCTCAAGCAGCTGGGTGATGAAGCCAAGGATGTGGCCGTGGTATTCGTGAGCGTTGATCCCGAGCGCGACACGCCCGAATTAATCGGTAAATACGTTAAGCAGTTTAATCCCGGCTTTATCGGCGTAACCGCAACCGAAGGCCAAGATTTGCCGCTGATCAAGCAGCAATACCGTGTTGTATCAGCCAAAGCGCAGCAGCAATCCGAAAAGGTTTATCTGGTTGACCACTCCGCAGGGGCTTATCTGATTGATAAAAACGGCGAAGTGGCGGTATTTGAGCCTTACGGAAGCACGGCACAACAGATTGCAGACGATATCCGCATCTTGCTAAAATCATAACCCGTCCGAAGAGGCCGTCTGAAACATTTTCAGACGGCCTGAAACCATCATTTCTTTATACATCATGCAAGAAAACCAACTGACCATCGCCCTTTCCAAAGGCCGTATTTTTGATGAAACCCTGCCGCTGCTGGCAGCCGCCGGCATTGTGCCGCTCGAAGAACCGGGCAGCTCGCGCAAACTGATTATCGGCACCAACCTGCCCAACGTGCGCTTGGTGATTGTGCGCGCCAGCGACGTGCCCACTTATGTGCAATACGGCGCGGCGGATTTCGGCATCGCCGGCAAAGACGTATTGATCGAGCACGGCGGCGACGGCCTGTATCAGCCGCTGGATTTGCAGATTGCCAAATGCCGCATGATGGTTGCCGTGCGCAAAGGTTTCGATTACGCCGCCGCCTCACAGCCGGGCAACCGTTTGCGCGTTGCTACTAAATACCCCGACATCGCCGCCGAACACTTCGCCGGCAAAGGCGTGCATGTGGACATCATCAAACTGTACGGCTCGATGGAACTTGCTCCGCTGGTCGGCTTGAGCGACGCGATCGTCGATTTAGTTTCCACCGGCGGTACGTTGAAAGCCAATAATCTGGAAGCCGTGGAGCATATCGTGGATATTTCCAGCCGTTTGGTGGTCAACAAAGCAGCGTTGAAAGTGAAACACGCGCTTATCCAGCCGATTATCAACGCATTTGCCGAAGCAGCCGGGCAGTCTTAAAGAGGCCGTCTGAAAAGCCGCCGTTACACGTTTTCCTTTAAATTAGACCTACCCATGAACATCACTTCAGACAAAAAACTGGCCGTCTTAATCGATGCAGACAACGCCCCCGCCGACATCATCGACCGCCTGCTGGCCGAAATCGCCAAATACGGCATTGCCAGCGTCAAACGGATTTACGGAGACTGGAGCCACGGCCTTTCCAAATGGAAAGCCGCCCTGCTGCCGCACGCCATTATCCCCGTGCAGCAATTCGCCTACACCAAAGGCAAAAACGCCACCGACATGGCATTAGTAATCGACGCGATGGACTTGCTTTACAGCGGCAATTTCGACGGCTTCTGCATCGTATCCAGCGACAGCGACTTCACCCGCCTCGCCAGCCGCCTGCGCGAAAGCGGCCTTACCGTTTACGGCTTCGGCGAAAAGAAAACCCCCGAAGCCTTCCGCAAAGCCTGCGACAAATTCATCTACACCGAAATCTTCCGCCCCGAAAAACGCACGCCGGAAAAAAACAAAAACAGCGGCAAAACCAAAACGCAGAACGAACCTGCCGAAAATACCGGCCAGCAAGCCGACCTTTCCAAACTGCTCACCCGCGCCGTCAAAGAAAATGCCGACGACCTCGGCTGGGCCAACCTCGGCCCCATCGGCAGCTACATCAACAAAACCAACCCCGATTTCGACCCGCGCCTCTACGGTTTCGGCAAACTTTCCGACTTGATCAAATCGCTCGATTTGTTCGAATACCGCACCGACAACAACCAAATCCAAGTGCGCAGATATCCGAATCCGGCCGAAAAAAACAACAGGCCGTCTGAAAATAAAGACAACAAAGAAAAACAAGTTGCCGAAGCCGCTGCACCGCAAGCATCTGCTGCCGAAACCGACAGCGGCAAACCCGCCAACAAACGCGGCAAAAAACGCCAGCAGCAAGAGCGGAAACAGCCGGAAGCGGAAACAGCCGCTACCGTACCGCCCGCACCAACGGCAGAAGCCGCCGAAACCGCCAAGCCCGAGCAGCAAGAAGCACCCAAACCCAAAAACGGCAAAGCCAAATTTACCAAGCTCATTCCTTTGGTTCAGCAAGCCGTTGACAATACTGCCGACCCGCAAGGCTGGGCACGCCTAAGCGACGTATTGAAACAGCTTGCCCCCACTGTCAACCCGCACGATTACGGCTTCGACACCGACCGCGCCCTGATTCACGCCGTTTACAGCGACTGGCTGGAAATCAAAAAAGCCGGCCGCGGCGAACGCGTGCGCGTGAACAAGCGGTTTGTAAGCAAGGATTGAATATTTTCAGACGGCCTCTTCTTGCTTTGAGAGTTGGTTATAGGCCGTCTGAAAAAATCTTATTTTTATTGAAGAATTAAAGGCAGCACATACAAATGAAACATCTCTCCACCCAATCCCCCGATTTCCAAGCCGAGCTGAAAGCGTTGCTGGCTTTTGAAACCGCGCAAGACCCGAAAATCGATCAAATTGTTGCCGACATCTGTGCCGACGTACAAAAGCGCGGCGATGCGGCACTAATCGAATACACCAACCGTTTCGACGGTATGAATGCACAAACTATGGCCGATTTAACGTTGAGCCAAGCCGACTTGCAGGCTGCTTTCGAACGCATTGCCCCCGAAGTTCAGACGGCCTTGAAAACCGCCGCCGCCCGTGTGGAAAGCTACCACCAACGCCAAAAAATGGCATCGTGGAGCTATACCGACGAAGACGGCACACTGCTCGGCCAGCAGATTACTCCGCTCGACCGTGTGGGCATTTATGTGCCCGGCGGCAAAGCGGCTTACCCCAGCTCGGTGATTATGAACGCCATGCCCGCGCATGTGGCCGGCGTGCCCGAAATCATCATGGTGGTGCCCACGCCCCAAGGCGAGCGCAACGATATTGTGTTGGCGGCGGCATTTGTGGCCGGCGTAACCAAAGTGTTTACCGTCGGCGGCGCGCAGGCGGTGGCGGCGCTGGCTTACGGCACCGAAACCGTGCCGCAGGTCGATAAAATCACCGGCCCCGGCAATGCGTTTGTGGCCGCCGCCAAACGCCGCGTGTTTGGCGTGGTGGGCATCGATATGGTAGCGGGGCCGTCTGAAATTCTGGTGATTGCCGACGGCACCACGCCTGCCGATTGGGTGGCGATGGATTTGTTCAGCCAAGCCGAACACGACGAAATCGCCCAAGCCATTCTGATTGCCACCTCGCAGCAATATCTGGACGAAGTTCAGACGGCCATGAACAAGCTGATCGAAGACATGCCGCGCCGCGCGATTATCGAAGCCTCGCTGGGCAACCGCGGTGCGATGATTCTGGCCAAAGATTTGGACGAAGCCTGCGAAGTCGCCAACTATATTGCGCCGGAACACTTGGAATTGTCGGTAGAAAACCCGCAGGAATGGGTACCCAAAATCCGCCACGCCGGAGCGATTTTCATGGGCAAATACACCAGCGAGAGCTTGGGCGACTATTGCGCCGGCCCCAACCATGTGCTGCCCACCAGCCGCACGGCGCGCTTCTCTTCGCCGCTGGGCACTTACGATTTCCAAAAACGCAGCAGCCTGATTCAGGTTTCCGAACAAGGCGCGCAAAAACTCGGTCGGATTGCCGATGTGTTGGCACAAGGCGAAATGCTTACCGCCCATGCCAAAGCGGCGGAATTCCGTTTGAAAAAGCTTTGATATAGATAGATATAGATAAGGTTGAAAAGGCCATCTGAACATTTCAGACGGCCTGAGACCTTTGCAAAACCCCCATCTGCGGCGCATTTCTGCGTTGTGCGCTGCTCGCTCGTTTGCCTATCTATATGATATGTCTGCACTCGCTGTGCTGCTACGCCTTGAACTGCATCCACATCTAGGGGTTTTGCAAAGGTCTCGGCCTCATTTTGAATCATCATGGAAATTTTATTCGAGCTGCTTGCAGAGTTATTTTTACAGATCGTTGCCGAAATTTTGGCCGAATTGGGCATACGTTCAGCCGATTCCAAGCGGAAACCGCGCCCGTGGCTGACGCTTATCGGATACGGCATCATCGGCGCGCTTATCGGCGGCGTGAGTCTGCTGATCTTCCCCGAACATTTCATCCGCAGCGAAGGCCTGCAAATGCTCAACTTGGTGCTGACACCAATGCTGGCAGGCGGCATGATATGCCTGCTCGACCGCCAACGCGGGCGGCACACATCTTCTTCGTGGCATTTCCGCTTTCTGTGCGGTTTTATCTTTGCATTCTGTATGGCATTGGTGCGGATGTGGGCGCACACACCGGTTTGAGCCGCGCAATCCCTTTCTTTACCCGCGTCCACATAGCAACACAAACCAAACATTAGCGACTGATTTCAATCCGGTTATCAGGCCGTCTGAATGCTGACGCCTACCCTTCCCCCGTTAAAACTTGCCTCTCCGCCGAAGCCTTCGGCTATCCGCCGGATAATATCCGCCGCGCCGCCTTCGCAAGCCAGCGGTGCATTCTGCCCTGCCCATAAAGACGAAAACTCATCCGAGCCTTGCGCTTCTGCCGCCGCTTTTAACGGTGCAGAAGCGGATTGGGCGAGCGGGAAAGGCGGTGCGGCATTGCTGATAGGGCCTGCTTCGCGGATAAAGCGGTTCACGATACCGCGGGCAAAGCCGCCGCTGAAGAGATTGGTTAGCACGGTATCGGCAGCCCGTTCGCTTTGCAAGGCTTTGCGGTGGAGTGCCGAGGTGTCGGCTTCATCTGCCAACATCAAAGCCGTACCGATTTGAACACCGGCCGCACCCAGAGCACGCGCTGCCCGTGCGGTAGCGGCGTTGCTGATGCCGCCGGCTGCTATCACCGGCACATTCACCGCAGCACAGATTTGCGGCAGCAGGCTGAATAAACCTTGCTGGCGGTTCAAATCACGACTGAGAAACATGCCCCGATGCCCGCCTGCTTCCAGACCTTGCGCAATGATGATGTCTGCCCCGTGCGCCTCCAGCCAACGGGCTTCTTCCACGGTGGTGGCACTTGACATCACCACAGCGCCGCTGCTTTTTACTTTGTCTAACAAAGCTGGCTCCGGCAGGCCGAAATGGAAGCTGACCACAGGCGGGCGGTATTGCATCACAATTTCCGCCTGCTCTTCGCCAAACGGCTGCCTGCCTCCGCCTTGCAGCACATCTTGTTCCGTTAAACCGAATTCACGATAAAACGGCGCAAGTGCAGCCAGCCATTTTGCCTGTTGCGCCGCATCTGCCTCGGGCTGGCGGTGGGCGAAAAAGTTGACGTTGAACGGCTGATCGGTGTGCCGGCGTATGGTTTCAATTTCGGCGCACAGTTTTTCAGACGGCAACATAGCAGCAGGCAGCGAACCCAAAGCACCCGCTTGGCAGGCGGCAATCGTCAGCTTGCTGCTTTGAACTCCCGCCATCGGCGCTTGGACAACCGGCAGGCGGGTATGAATAAGGCTGAGAAGGTCGGAAATGCGGCTCATGAGTTTCTCCTTTGTTGTAATTGGCTGTTGAGGCCGTCTGAAAATGTTTTCAGACGGCCTGAGACCTTGGCAAAACCCTCAGATGAGGATGCAGTTCAAGGCGTAGCAGCACAGCGAGTGCAGACATACACACGATAGGCAAACGAGCGGGCAGCGCACAACGCAGAAATACGCCGCAGATGAGGGGGTGCAAAGGTCTCGGCCATAAACTTGCTTCATCGTACCACACGGTAAAAAAACAGGCTGCCGTTCAACGGGCAGCCTGTGCAGTAAGATTATTTATTGGCATTTTCCAAAGCCAGTTTTTCCTGACGATACGCTTCGGCGGCTTCTCGTTCGCGTTTGGTGGTTTGCCGCATCATGTAGTAATTGATGGCAATTACCAAAGTGCCGACAATGGAAATCATAATGGTTGCCAACACGTTCATCTGCGGGTCCAAACCGAGTTTGATTTTCGAGAAAATCACTTGCGGCAAGGTTGAAGAACCGGGGCCGGACAAGAACGAGGTAATCACCAAATCATCCAGCGACAGCGTGATGCCCAGCAAAAAGCCCGAAGCAATCGCAGGCGCAATCAGCGGCAGGGTAATCACGAAAAAGATTTTCAGCGGGCGCGCACCCAAATCCATGGCGGCTTCTTCCAGCGACTGATCCAACTCAACCAAGCGCGAGCGGATAATCACGGTGATATAAGCCATACACAATGTGGTGTGCCCCAAGAAAATGGTGAAGAAGCCGCGGTCGAAATATAGCCAGTTCAACAGTTCGCTGCTTTGCAGGAACATTTGCACTTGGATAATCAGCAGCAGCATCGACAAACCGGTAATCACATCGGGCATCACCATCGGAGCGGACACCATACCGGCAAACAGTGTGCTGCCGCGGAAACGCTTGATACGCGCCAGCGCATAGCCTGCCAAAGTGCCGAGCACAACCGCTGCGAGCGACGATACGGCGGCGATACGCAGCGACAGCCATGCCGCTTCCAAAATCGTGCTGTTACCCGCCAGCGCGCTGTACCATTTGGTTGAGAAACCGCCCCAAACCGTAACCAGCTTGGATTCGTTGAACGAATAAATCACCAAAATCACCAACGGGATATACAGAAACGCCAGCCCCAACGCCAACATCAGCTTGAGAAACCAAGACAATTTGTATTTAGACATTATTTGGCTCCTTCTTCGATTTCACGGTTTTCATAGCGGTGGAACAACACTATCGGAATCACCAGCAATATCACCATCACTACGGCAACGGCGGAAGCCAGCGGCCAGTTGTTCTGATCAAAGAACGCCTGCCACAATACTTTACCGATCATCAGATTTTCGGAGCCGCCCACCAATTCGGGAATCACATACTCGCCCACCGCAGGCACAAACACCAGCATGGAGCCGGCCACGATGCCGGTTTTCGACAAAGGCAGGGTAATCGAGAAAAACGATTTCACCGGCCCTGCACCCAAATCAGAAGCGGCTTCCAGCAGTCTGCCGTCCAGTTTCACCAGCTGGGTGTAAAGCGGCAGAATCATAAACGGCAGGTAGGCGTAAACCATCACCAAATTCAGCGAAAACGCGTTGTAAAACAGATTCAACGGCTCACTGATAATATTGTGTTTCAACAGGAAGTTGTTGATGATGCCGTTGTGCCCGAGCAAGCCCATCCACGCATATACACGCAGCAGAAACGATGTCCAGAAAGGCAGCATAATCGCCAGCAGCAAACCGTTGCGGTAAGCAGGATTGGCGCGCGAAATGGCGTAGGCAATCGGATAGCCCAGCAGCAGACAGATTAAGGTGGTGGTAAGCGCCGTTTTAATCGACAGCCAGTAAGTAAGCAGATAGATATTGTTGCCGTTGCCGTCTGAAAACGGGTTCAGCATCTGCCCCAAACTGCTCCAAAAGTTTTGGAAAATATCGGCATAGTTTTGATAGTTCAACGCGATATTCAGACGGCCGAAATCGGGGTCGGTGGTAATCAGCGGCGAATAAGGCGGAATCGCCAGCTCTTGTTCGGCAAAACTGATTTTCAACACAATCGCAAACGGAATCAGAAACAGCACCAGCAGCCAAAGATAAGGCACGGCAATAACTGCACGCTGCCCGGGGCGGCGCAACAGCTTGCGTTTCAGGGTTTTCAATTTCATGTCGGGTAATCCTTACGGCTTAGCTGAACAACGGCGTAGGCTGGTTTTCCGGCCAGCTTACATACACGGTTTCTTCCCAAGTGGGCGGTGCGATATTGCGCACATGCCAGTAAGGTGCGGGAACTTGGCTCTTAATCACGCGGCCGTTGGCCAGCTGAACGTGATAAATGGCGAAGCTGCCCAAATAAGCAATTTCTTTCACCACGCCTTTTTCCCAGTTGTATTCGCCCAAGTGTTCCGGTTTTTCTTTGTATAAATCGATGTCTTCGGGTCGGATGCTGATCCATAAGTCTTGTTCGGAGCGGCCGCCCAAACCGTGATCGATACGGATTTTGTTTTCCAATTCGGGCAGTTGGATGATGGCGTAATCGGCGTGATCTTCCAACACAGTACCGTCGAAAATATTGGTTTCGCCGATAAATTCTGCGGTAAAGCGGCTGTTGGGGAAGTCATATACATCGCTGGGGGTGCCGACTTGCTGCAATTTGCCTTCCGACATAATCGCCACGCGGGTAGCCATGGTCATGGCTTCTTCTTGGTCGTGCGTTACCATGATGCAGGTTACGCCCACCTGCTCCAGCGTGTTCACCAATTCGAGTTGGGTTTGCTGACGCAGTTTTTTGTCGAGCGCGCCCAAAGGTTCGTCGAGCAAGAGGATTTTCGGGCGTTTGGCCAAACTGCGCGCCAAAGCCACGCGCTGCTGCTGGCCGCCTGAAAGCTGGTGCGGCTTACGTTTGGCGAATTTGGTCATCTGCACCAAACGCAGCATTTCCTCCACTCGGGCGGCGATTTCGTCTTTGGGCATTTTGTCTTGTTTGAGACCGAAAGCGATGTTTTGCTCCACCGTCATGTGCGGGAACAGCGCATAGCTTTGGAACATCATGTTGATGGGGCGGTCGTAGGGAGCGAGTCGGGTAATGTCTTGCCCGTCGAGAATGATTTTGCCTTGATTGGGGGTTTCCATGCCCGCCAACATGCGCAACAGCGTGGATTTACCGCTGCCCGAACTGCCCAAAAGGGCGAAGATTTCGTGTTTTTCAATATCTAAGTCGATGTGGTCGACAGCATAATTGTCACCAAACTTTTTTACCAAACCTTGTATTTGCAGATAGGGTTGGATGGTAGACGCAGGGGTTGCGTTCATAATGGCAATACTCCAGTTAATAACGAGTACCGGCAAAACGGATTTTCGCGGGGTGATAAAAAGCTGTTTGATTGCTGGTTTAAAGAGCGCACGGGCAGCATGAAAAATTTCTCAGGGCTGTGAGAAACCGGTGAAGGTTGCCGACAGCCCTGTTTTGTGAACCTGCAATTATATTAGCCTATCCCTTTGCGGGGCAATACAAAATTAAACTTTGCAGCGGTTTATGTAAATCGTGCCGAGTTTGTGTACGGCAAGGGCAACACATCCGCCCTGCCATGACAAAAAAATAAATTGCCGCCGCGCTGTAACGAGGCCGTCTGAAAATGGTGTTTCAGACGGCCTCGATGTTTATATGTTGTTTATGGGCAGATGAATCGCCAATTGAATAGCGTTACAGCGTGCCTGCCGGAAACTTTTTTATTCAAACGGTTCTACATCCGCATCTTCTGCCGCATCAGCGTTGCCGTCCATAACCGCTTTGATTTCCTGAAACAGCGCACGGAAGTTTTTCGGCGGCTTGTTCAGTTCCTGCTCTTTACGAGTATTGCGGATCAACGTGCGCAGCTTGCCCGCATCGGCATGCGGATAGTCGGCAATAAACGCCGTGAGCGCGTCGTCGCCTGCAATCAAACGGTCGCGCGCTTGCTCGACACGCTGCAAGAACGCATTATGCGCCGCATTGTCGCCGCGCAGTTTGGCCAGATAACGCTCAATCGGTTCGGGATCGGTGTCGCGCATCAAACGGCCGATGTATTGCGCCTGCCGTTTCAACGCGCCGTTGGACGTGATTTTTTTATACGTTACCACTGCTTCGTATAAATCTTCCGACAAGCCGATTTTTTTCAGCGTATCGGCAGAAAGCTTGGTCAGCTGCATACCGAGGTCTTGCAGGCTGTCCATCTGTTTTTTCATTTGGGTTTTGCTTACCCATTCCTGTTCATTGTTGCTCATAGCACTATCCGTATTCGGTAACCGCCGCATTCTAACACAGCCGCCCCACCCTATCTTTCCCATAGCAACAATTTTGCCGCGGCCGTCTGAAAACAGTTAAAATGCCATCGATTTTTTCATCGGATTACCCATGTTCAACCACAGCAAAAACGAACTGCTCGATCTTTGCCGACAAGTGCTTTCTTTAGCAGACAAACACGGCGCAACCTCGGCCGAAGCCGATTTGAGCGAATCGCTCGGCCAAAGCGTGAGCGTGCGCTTGGGCGAAATCGAGCAAATCGAATACCAACAGGATAAATCGCTCGACATCACCGTTTATGTGGGCCAACGCAAAGGCCGTGCCAGCACCGCCGACTTTTCCCCACAGGCTCTGAGCGACACCGTGAAGGCGGCTGTCGATATTGCCAAATACACCGCCGAAGACGATTGCGCAGGCTTGGCCGATGCCGGTTTAATGGCACGTGAAATCGGCGATTTAGACAAATACCACGAATGGGATTTATCTGCCGAAGCCGCCGTTGTGCTTGCCAAACAATGCGAACAGGCAGCATTGAATGCCGACAACCGCATCTCTAATTCCGAGGGTGCCGCCATACAAACCGGACACTACCAATACGTTTACGGCAATTCGCACGGCTTTGCCGCCCACCAACAAGGCACGCGCCACAGCATTTCGTGCAGCGTGGTCGCCGCCGATTCAGACGGCATGCAGCGCGATTATTGGTACGACACCTCTTGCCGCCACCTCGATTTGGAATCGCCCGAAAGCATCGGCCGCACCGCCGCCGAACGCACCGTGCGCCGTTTGGGCGGACGCAGCATCCCTACCGGCAGCTATCCCGTGTTGTTTGACGCCACCGTTTCAGGCGGCCTGATCGGCCATCTCGTCGGTGCATTAAGCGGCGGCGCTTTGTACCGCCAAAGCAGTTTTCTGATCGACAGCCTCGGCAAACCGCTGCTGCCCGAATTTCTCAGCCTGCGTGAAGAGCCGCACATTCCCCAATCGTTCGGCAGCACCTATTTCGATGCCGAAGGCGTGGCAACCCGTCCGCGTTTTGTGATTGAAAACGGCATCATACAAGGCTACTTCTTAAGCAGTTACAGCGCGCGCAAACTCGGTATGCAAACCACCGCCAACGCCGGCGGCGCGCACAACCTTTATCTGAACCACACCCATGCGGCGCAATCTGATTTGCTGAAAGAAATGGGCACCGGCCTGCTCGTTACCGAATTGATGGGGCAAGGCGTGAACATGCTCACGGGCGACTACTCGCGCGGTGCGGCGGGTTTCTGGGTGGAAAACGGCGTGATTGCCTATCCCGTGGAAGAAATCACCATCGCCGGACATTTACAGGATATGTATCTGAATATCGTCGGTGTGGCGGACGACGCATTGAAACGCTCAACCAATAAAATCGGTTCGGTATTGATCAGTGAAATGACCGTTGCGGGCAGTTGATATCATCAATCTATTTAAAGAAACTTGCTTTAAAAACCAAGAGGCCGTCTGAAAATATTCAGACGGCCTCTGTTTCAAATCCATTCAAAGCAAGTTCGCTAAATCGCATCAATTACAGAACTTAGCCACATCCGCATCATAACGCTTCACAAATTCATCACGGTTTGCGATGCGGGCGGTTTCGGCAAACTGGCGGTTCATGCGCGCGATTTTACAGTTGCTTTCTTTTTGCAGGCGGTTTTCTTCCTCAATCTTTTTGTTTTGCTCTTCGATTTTTTTGTTTTCCGCGGCAACGGCGTCGTTCAAATCCTTTTGCTTGTCGGCCAGCGAACCGTCTGCCGCTTCGGTTTTCGGCGGCGTCGGCGGCGTTACGGTTCGGGTGCGGATATTAACCGTACCGGATTGCGAAATTTTCAGGTTTTGCGGCACATCCGAATAGCTGTTGCCGCCGCTTTTGTTTTTCCATGTGTAAACCTCGGCAACGGAAACGCTGCCGGAAACCAACATGCCGGAAATCAAGAGTAATCGGGCAAAACGGGTAATGTGCATGGTCTTTGTTCTTTCGGTTATGTTTCAGACGGCCTTCATTGTACTGTTAAATTAAGTAAGTGTCATGATACAAACCGCTTTTCCTGCGCCTCAATGGTTACTTTTGGTATCGTTACAACGAAACGCATCATCAAAGCGTGCACGGCTTATGTAATTTTCTTAAATTTTACGGTCCGAATCTGCCGGAAACGGGTATCAAGCGCAGGCCAAATTTGATACAATGCCGTGCATCTTGCACAAACTGAAAGCCCGAGCATCATGCGTATCGTAGAGAAAGCCTATACTTTTGACGATGTTTTACTGGTTCCCGCACATTCCCAAGTGCTGCCGCGAGACGTCAAACTCCAAACCCCGCTCACCCGCAACATCACCATCAATCTTCCCCTTCTTTCTGCTGCTATGGATACGGTTACCGAAGCCAAGCTGGCCATTTCAATGGCTCAGGAAGGCGGCATCGGCATTATCCATAAAAACATGACCATCGAGCGTCAGGCAGAAGCCGTGGCGAAGGTGAAACGCCATGAGAGCGGTATCGTGAAAGATCCCGTAACCATTCCGCCCGAAATGCCGATTCGCGATTTGGTGGAAATGCTTTCCCGCCGCAAACGTAAGATGTCGGGTCTGCCCGTGGTGGAAAACGGCAAAGTGGTCGGCTTGGTTACCAACCGCGACCTGCGTTTTGAAAAACGCCTCGACCAGCCGGTTTCATCGATTATGACGCCGCGCGACCGTTTGGTTACCGTGTCCGAAGGCACCAGCATCGAAGACGCGCGCGACGTGATGCACGACCATAAAGTAGAACGCGTATTGGTTGTGAACGAAGCGTGGGAACTCAAGGGCCTGATTACGGTTAAAGATATTCTGAAAACCACCGAATTTCCGAACGCCAACAAAGATTCAGACGGCCGCCTGCGTGTAGGCGCGGCGGTTGGCGTAGGCGCGGATACCGACGAGCGAGTGAAAGCATTGGTTGCAGCGGGCGTAGACGTATTGGTGGTTGATACTGCCCACGGCCACAGCCAAGGCGTACTCGACCGCGTGCGTTGGGTAAAACAAAACTTCCCGCAAGTACAAGTCATCGGCGGCAACATCGCCACCGCCCAAGCCGCCCGCGATTTGGTTGCGGCAGGTGCGGATGCGGTTAAAGTCGGCATCGGCCCCGGTTCTATTTGTACCACCCGCATCGTGGCCGGTGTAGGCGTACCGCAATTGACTGCGATTCACAATGTTTCCGAAGCCTTGAAAGGCACCGGCATTCCGCTGATCGCCGACGGCGGCATCCGCTTCTCCGGCGACATCGCCAAAGCGTTGGCAGCAGGCGCCAGCACCGTGATGCTCGGCGGTATGTTTGCCGGCACGGAAGAAGCACCGGGCGAAATCGAACTTTATCAAGGCCGTTCTTATAAATCTTACCGCGGCATGGGTTCGCTGGGTGCCATGAGCCAAGGTTCAAGCGACCGCTATTTCCAAGACAAACAAGACAGCACCGATAAATATGTGCCCGAAGGCATCGAAGGCCGCGTGCCCTACAAAGGCCCGATTATGCAGATTATCCACCAGCTGATGGGCGGCCTGCGCTCAAGCATGGGTTATTTGGGCTGCGCCAGCATCGCCGAAATGCACGAGAAAGCCGAATTTGTGGAAATCACTTCGGCCGGCATGAGTGAATCGCACGTTCACGACGTGCAAATCACCAAAGAAGCACCGAACTACCACCGCTGATGGCGTTCCAATATAGGCCGTCTGAAAAATATTTTTCAGACGGCCTTACTCAAAAACCAAGTATGGGAGAGAGAAAAATGGAGCAACCCGGCAAGCATAATGAAATCGATAACCGGCCTTTGAAAGAAACACTCGCGGACACCGCCCTTTCATTGCTGAGCCAAGGCGAAGACTATACAGACCTCGCCGATACATCATGCGAATTCGGGTATCTGTTTGGATTTGACGGTCACGGTTTGGAAGCCTTGTTCAAAATCACGACCGACCGAGGCGAACACTACTTCACCGCCCAAGGCCAATCTCTCAAACACCTGAATATTGATGATGTTGCCTTTCAGGAAATCAGCCGTAAATTCTTAGAACTGCACGGATGATGGCCCGCAAAGCCGAACGAAAACTTTACCCAGTTCGGCACATTTAGATGTCTGTTCACTTTTTCAGACGGCCTGTCGGTAAACATTCCTTTCAGACGGCCTGAATCGGTATAATCGGCATCTTTAATAAAATACCTGTCATTTTCAGGCCGTCTGAAACCAAGCCATAACAAGGCGCCTGAAAATATTTTTCCACTTTAAGTTTGATGTGTTCACTTTCATTTATTGAACGATTCAGGAGAATTCCATGAGTACGATTATCGATATTTTTGCCCGCGAAATTCTGGATTCCCGCGGTAACCCCACCGTTGAGTGCGACGTATTGCTCGAGTCCGGCGTAATGGGCCGTGCCGCCGTCCCCTCCGGCGCGTCCACCGGCCAAAAAGAAGCCTTGGAACTGCGCGACGGCGACAAATCCCGCTACTTGGGCAAAGGCGTATTGAAAGCAGTAGAACACGTTAATAACGAAATCGCACAAGCCCTGATCGGCCTCGACGCTTCCGAGCAAAGCTATATCGACCAAATCATGATCGAATTGGACGGCACCGAAAACAAAGGCCGCCTCGGCGCCAACGCCACTTTGGCCGTATCCATGGCCGTTGCCCGTGCCGCAGCCGAAGATGCCGGCCTGCCCTTATACCGCTATTTGGGCGGCGCAGGCCCGATGGCTATGCCCGTACCGATGATGAACGTCATCAACGGCGGCGCCCACGCCAACAACAGCTTGGACATTCAAGAATTTATGATTATGCCCGTGGGCGCAAAAAGCTTCCGCGACGCCCTGCGCTGCGGTGCCGAAATTTTCCACGCCCTGAAAAAATTGTGTGACGGCAAAGGCTTCCCCACCACCGTGGGTGACGAAGGCGGCTTCGCCCCCAACTTAAACAGCCACGAAGAAGCCCTGCAACTGATGCAGGAAGCCGTTACCGCCGCCGGATATGTAGCGGGCGAAGACGTGCTGTTTGCCTTGGATTGCGCCTCCAGCGAATTCTACAAAGACGGCAAATACCACCTGAGCGCAGAAGGCTTGGCTTTGACCAGCGAAGAGTTTGCCGACTACTTGGCCAAACTGGTTGACACCTACCCCATCGTTTCCATCGAAGACGGCATGGACGAAAACGACCGCGCCGGCTGGAAACACCTGACCGAAAAACTGGGCAAAAAAGTACAGCTGGTCGGCGACGACTTATTCGTTACCAACCCGAAAATCTTGGCCGAAGGCATCGAGCAAGGCATCGCCAACGCCCTTTTAGTTAAAGTCAACCAAATCGGCACATTGAGCGAAACCCTCAAAGCCGTCGAGCTGGCCAAACGCAACCGCTACACCAGCGTGATGAGCCACCGTTCGGGCGAAACCGAAGACAGCACCATCGCCGACTTGGCCGTTGCCACCAACTGCATGCAGATCAAAACCGGCTCCCTGAGCCGTTCCGACCGTATGGCCAAATACAACCAATTGCTGCGTATCGAAGAAGAATTGGCCGAAGCCGCCTACTACCCCGGCAAAGCCGCCTTCTACCAATTAGGCAAATAATTAAAGGTATCGGTTATGAAATGGGTTACCCTGGTTTTAATTACCGCGCTGGCATGGTTCCAATACAGCCTTTGGCTCTCCAAAGGCGGTTGGCGCGATATGTGGCGCCTGCAAGACCAAGTTGCCGAACAGGAAGAAAAAAACCAGGCATTAACCTTGCGCAATAATGCTCTGGAAGCCGAAGTGAACGATTTGGAAGAAGGTCAAGACGCCATCGCCGAAATCGCACGGGTGGATTTAGGCTACATCCAAAACGGCGAAACCTACTACCGTTTGGTTTACCGCCGCTAAGCATCCGAAGCACTATCGAGGCCGTCTGAAAATACTTTCAGACGGCCTCTTTCTTTTACCGCCCACCGTTAACCATAAGATTTTAACCCATTGAATTATCTAAACATAAACAAACGCCAAACACCCTTCCGCAGTGTAAATCAGCCTTGAAAATTTGAGATTTACACCAACTGTCGGTACAATCCCACCCTGTTTTGCTTACTTAAAAAGAGAAAGATATGAGCCTGATCAGCGAAATCTTGCCCTTATCACATATTGTGCTGGATTTAGAAGTCAGCAGTAAAAAACGCATTTTCGAGCAGGCCGGGCTGCTGCTTGAAAACGAAGCCGGGCTGGCGCGCGCCGATGTGTTCGACTGCCTGTTTGCCCGCGAAAAGCTCGGCACGACCGGCTTAGGTCAAGGCGTAGCCATTCCGCACGGCCGCCACGCTTCCGTGAAAAAAGCAGTCGGCGCATTCATCCGCACCAAAGAGCCGGTGGCTTTCGACGCCCCCGACGGCAAACCCGTTTCGCTGATTTTCGTACTGCTCGTGCCGGAAAACGCCACCGGCGAACATCTGGAAGTTTTATCGAAACTAGCCGGCCGATTTTCCCAAAAATCAGTACGCGAAGCATTGATGGCAGCCACTTCTGCCGAAGAAGTACAGCAGCTTTTAAAAGAAGAGTAAACAATGCCCAGCATTTCAGTACGCCGCCTGTATCAAGACAACCAGCACAAGCTGCAACTGGCGTGGGCGGCAGGTACGGCGGGAGCCGATAACCGTATCGGCGTTGAGGCCGACAAGCCCGTTTTGGCGCTGGTCGGCCATTTGAATTTTATCCACCCCAACCAAGTGCAGGTTTTGGGCGTAGCGGAAGTCGAATACCTGCAACGCATGGAGGCCGGAGAAACCGCCGCCGGTTTTTATCAGCTTTTCGATCTGCCCATGTCGCTCGTTATCGTGGCGAACGATCTGCCCGTTCCGCCCGTGCTGCGCGACTACTGCCACACCAATAACGTGCCTTTGCTGATGTCCAAACGGGAAAGCCCGTATCTGATGGACGTTTTGCGCATTTACCTGCAACGCGTTTTGGCCGTATCCACCATCAAACACGGCGTGTTTCTCGACGTGTTTGAAATCGGCGTATTGATCACCGGCCAATCCGGGCTGGGAAAAAGCGAGCTGGCGTTGGAGCTGATTTCCCGCGGCCACAGCCTGATTGCCGACGATGCGGTAGAGCTATACCGCACAGGCCCCGAAACCCTCGACGGCCGCTGCCCGCCGATGCTGCGGGATTTTCTCGAAGTGCGCGGATTGGGCGTGCTCAATATCCGTCACATTTTCGGCGAAACTTCCATCCGCCCCAAAAAAATCCTTCAATTAATCATCAATCTGGTACCGGCCGACGATGAATACATGAAACGGCTCGACCGTCTGAGCATCCGTTCCGAAACCGAATCCATTTTAGATGTCAGCGTGCGCTCGGTAACGCTGCCCGTGGCCATCGGCCGCAACTTGGCCGTTTTGGTCGAAGCCGCCGTCCGCAATTACATTTTGCAGCTGCGCGGCAAAGACAGCACGCGGGAATTTCTCGAGCGCCATCAAACCATGTTGAAAGAAAACGAATCCGATCATGAAAATAGTGCTGATTAGCGGCCTTTCCGGTTCGGGCAAATCAGTTGCCCTCAAGCTGCTGGAAGACTTGGGCTATTATTGCGTCGACAACCTGCCGATGAAGCTGCTGCCCGGCCTGATCCAATATCATCTCGACAACAGCGAAATTACCCAGCTCGGCATCAGCGTCGACATCCGTTCGCGTATCGACATCAACGAGGCCGAAGAGCAAATCAAACTCCTGCGCCAACAAGGCTACGATGTAGAAGTATTGTTTTTAGAAGCCGACGAAGCCGTGCTGATACGCCGTTTTTCCGAAACGCGCCGCAGCCATCCTCTGTCCGGCCAAACACTTACCTTGCTCGAAAGCCTGCAACAAGAGCGGGCATGGCTTTTCCCCTTGCGCGAGTTGGCCTATTGCATCGACACCTCGAAAATGAACGCCCAGCAGCTCCGTTACAGCGTGCAGCAATGGCTGAAACAAGAGCGCAAAGGCTTGCTGGTGATTTTGGAATCGTTCGGCTTCAAATACGGCGTGCCGACCAACGTCGATTTCCTGTTTGACATGCGCAGCCTGCCCAATCCTTATTACGATACCGAACTGCGCCCGTTCAACGGCCTCGACAAACCGATTCAGAACTACTTGGACCAACAACCCGCGGCACAGGAAATGATCAACGACATCAGCAACTTCATGAACCGCTGGCTGCCGCAGATGCAGGTCGAAAGCCGCAGCTACGTAACCATCGGCATCGGCTGCACCGGCGGGCAACACCGCTCCGTATATGTTGTCGAGCAGTTGGCAGAGCGGTTGAAAGGCCGCTACGAATTGCTTGTGCGCCACCGCCAAATAACCGGATTAGCAGAGCGTTAACCCCATTTTCAGACGGCCTCTTGCATCAGAGGCCGTCTGAGAGCTTAAAGCAAAACAATATGCTATAATTGCCGCACTCAATCAGGCAGCCTTTGTCGGGCTGCCTGATTACGTTATCCGGCCGATTACGGGCAATAAACCGACCCGAAATAAAGCAGCACTATTTTCAGACGGCCTCCCCGTGAAACAAATACCCATACATAGCAAACCCATTTGCTATCCATATCGATAAAAGAGCAAAACATTATGGCAATCCAATGGTTTCCCGGCCACATGAACAAGGCGAAAAAAGCCATCGCCGAGCGCATCAAAAACATTGATATGGTGATCGAAATGCTCGATGCCCGCCTGCCCGCCTCCAGCGAAAACCCCCTGCTGGCACAACTTTCGCGCGGCAAACCCAAGCTCAAAATCCTCAACAAACAAGACCTTGCCGACCCCGAGCGCACCGCCGTTTGGCTCGATTACTACAACAACAAGCCCGACACCCAAGCCATCGCCTTCGACTCTTCCGAGCAAGGCGCAACCGCCAAAATCACCCGCGCCTGCCGCAACATGATGCCCAACCGCGGCGGCATCGACAAACCCCTGCGCGTACTCATCTGCGGCATCCCCAACGTCGGCAAATCCACCCTGATAAACGGCATGATCGGCAAAAAATCCGCCAAAACCGGCAACGAACCCGGCATCACCAAAGCCGAACAACGCCTGTTTCTCGCCGACGACTTCTGGCTCTATGACACCCCCGGCATGTTGTGGCCGAAAATCATCGTAGAAGAAAGCGGCTACAACCTCGCCGCCAGCGGAGCCGTAGGCCGCAACGCACTCGACGAAGAAGAAGTCGCCCTCGAACTGCTCGACTACCTGCGCCGCCACTACCTGCCCCTGTTGCAGGCACGTTACCAAGCCGACAAAGACCCGAGCAGCCATTGGAACGACACCGAATGGCTCGAATGGATTGCCAAAAAACGCGGAGCCGTATTAAGCGGCGGACGCATCAACTACCAAAAAGCCGCCGAAAACATCCTTACCGATTTCCGCGACGGCCACATAGGCAGAATCACGCTCGAAACACCGAACCAATGGGAAGCATGGCTCAAAACAGCCAAACAGAAAGAAGCCGAATTGAAAGCCGCCCGCGAAGCCAGAAAAGCGGAGCGCAAGGGACAAAGGCCGTCTGAAAAAGAATAAAACACCGGGGTGGCCATCCCTGCCCAAGGCTTCCGACAACTGTTTGCCTTGCATTAAAATGGAAACCGACGGCGGGTAAAGATGCCCGCCCCACGCAGCCCGACCGCAATCCAACTTACCGAAGGAGTGCATTATGAAAACCGTTTTCCGCAGCGTCTTGGCGGTAGCCGCTTTATCACTGACCGCCTGCTTGCCCACAACCGGCGGCAGCCATGAAAGCCGTATTCAAGTATACAAACACGACGGTTCCCGCCAGTGCGAAGCAGGTATCAGCCCCGCCGACATGCAAAAAGAACTGCAAGGCATCCGCGTTTATGCGGCGGAAAAAAGCGAACTTTCAGACAAAGCCTACCGCGAAGTATGCGGAGGCGATACCGGCACCATCAACGTTTACACGATTGAAACGAAAGATCGAAGCGAAGCTGAAAAGCGCGGGTTTAAAGTCTTGCCCCCGACACCGCAATAATCTTTTCAGACGGCCTGACCATTCTGCTGCCCTAAAAGGCCGTCTGAAAACCATTATGCCCGCAGCTCGCAACCACACGGTAAAATCCGTCGAGCATTATCGAAAGCACCGCCATGAAACCGATGACCTGCAACGCTTTACTGACCGCCCTTGTTGCTCTAAGTGCCTGCGCCGCTTCCAACAGCCCGAATGTGCCGAAAACCGCATACATCCAAGTCTATAAACACAATGGCTCGCAGCAATGCTACGGCGGCGGCATCAGCCCTCAAGCCATGCTGAGTGAATTGAACGGCATCCAAGTCTATGCCGCGGAAGCACACAGCCTGCAAGGTGTGATGTTCCCCGCTGTATGCGGCGGATTAACCGGAAACGTCAATGTTTACACGATTGATGTAAAAGACAGGAGTAAAGCTGAAAAACGCGGGTTTAAGGTATTGCAGGAGAAAGATTAACTTTAAAAACTTACAAGAGTGTGAACATATCTCCGTCTCTGCATTATTAAGTTTTCATTAAAGGCGATGCAACGCGTATTACCACAATTCTAAAAATGTAACAAAGGCCTTGTATGACTGATTTATGTTTATCTAAATATGAAAATTATTTTCTGTTGCATATCATAAAAAATAATGAAATATGGGCTGACTATTTGATTGATCAACTTAATAATTCTTCAATCTCCTCTAAAGAATATACAGGAGCAGGAGTTTATATTGACTTTGAAATTGATGAAAAAAATACATTCCTAAAAAAAGCCGATGTTCCACTTTTTTTTGAAGCAGATGCTATTGCTCCCGATCGCTCAGATGCTGTATTTTTTTACTATATACAAAAGAATCAACCGATAAAAAAAGCAGAATCATCCATTTCTTGGAAATTGCAATTGCCGGAGCAAACTATGACGAAAAAGAAGTCTATTCATGGTTGGTGGCAAACCATGGCGAATACAAAACATAAATAAATTGTTAGGATGTGCACCAAGTGGCATAAAAAATTCTGATTTTTGATTTTTCAGACCGCCTGTCCGAACAAAGCACAGCAAGTGTCTGTGCGCCCTATAACCAATAAAACCATGACCGACAAACTCCCCCCCGACGCGCTTATCGAAGCCGCGCTGCTTACCCAAACCGAACCGCTCAGCGAAAAGACCATGCGCGAGCTGTGTGTGCCGCCGTTGTCGCCCGACAAGCTGATTGATGTGCTGGCGAACTTGAAAACCCGCTGGCAAAACCGCGCTTTGCAGTTGGTGCATACGCATGAAGGCTGGCGTTTTCAGATTGCCCAAGCCGCATTCGAGCGGTTGGGCAGTTTGCAGGAGCAGCGTGCGCCGCGCTATTCGCGTGCGGTGATGGAAACGCTGGCGATTATCGCCTACCAGCAGCCGGTTACGCGCGGCGATATCGAAGGCATACGCGGCGTAGCGGTATCGCAAAACGTAATGCAGACGCTGCAAGACCGCGGTTGGATTGAGGTTATCGGCCACCGCGATTCCATCGGCCGCCCCGCTTTATGGGCGACGACCAATGTGTTTTTAAGCGATTTGCAGTTGGAAAGTTTAGAAGAACTGCCGCCGCTCACCGAATTGGGCGAGCTGGTATTGCCCGATTTAATCGAGCCTGCCGAAAGCGGCGAGGAAGAAACAGAAGCCGGGCAAACCGAGCTGCTTTCCGAACCGCCCATATTAAATTAACGGGTAGGTCGGATTCTTGTATCCGACAAAATCACCGAATACCATTGCTTGTCGGATACAAGTATCCGACCTACGGTTGAATTAATTTCAGACGGCCCCACCCTACAAAAGGCCGTCTGAAAACCCATCTTATCTATTTTTTAACAACCCATCCTGCCGCACAAGCCGCAGAAGAACCGTTTTACTTTCAGGAAAATGCGTTAGGAGCTTTTAGTGAACACCAAAAAAATCTCAAGCAAACGTGAATTGCGCGACGGCGCACCGGCCAAGAAAAAGGCTGCCCGCAAAAACACAGGCAAGTTTTCAGACGGCCTTAAGAATAAAACAGGCGTAAAAGAAGCCGCAGGCAAACCCTCCGCGCCGAAAACGCAGACTTCCCGCGCCAAAAAACTAGTGGTGCGCAATCCCAATCAAAAAATCATGGAACGCGCCCGCGATTTGAAAGAAAAACGGGTCGATTTAGACAGCTTCGAGCCGGTACGTCTGCAAAAGGCCCTTGCCGCATCGGGCGTGGGTTCGCGTCGCGAAATGGAAGACTGGATTACGCAGGGCTTGGTTACCGTCAACGGCAAAACGGCTCAGCTTGGCGACAAAGTATCGCCCGACGACCAAGTTACCGTGAAAGGCAACGTAATCAAGCTCAAATGGCCCGACCGCCTGCCGCGCATCATTCTCTATTACAAACAGGAAGGCGAAATCGTCTCGCGCGACGACCCGCAAGGCCGCGTAAGCATTTTCGACCGCCTGCCTCAAGCTGCCAGCAGCCGCTGGGTGGCCATCGGCCGTTTGGACATCAACACCAGCGGCCTGTTGATCCTTACCACATCAGGCGAACTGGTCAACCGCTTCGCCCACCCCAGCTTTGAAGTCGAACGCGAATACGCCGTGCGCGTGTTGGGCGGCCTGGACACCGAACAGATGAAAACGCTTACCGAAGAAGGCGTGATGTTGGAAGACGGCTTGGCCAAAGTGGAACGTATTTACGAGCAAGGCGGCGAAGGGGCAAACAAATGGTACAACGTGATCATTAAAGAAGGCCGAAACCGCGAAGTGCGCCGCATTTTCGAGCATTTCGGCTTAACCGTGAGCCGTCTCGTGCGCGTAGGCTTCGGCCCCATCGGTTTGCCCAACCGCTTGAAACGCGGCCAGTTTTACGAGCTGAATCCGGCCGAAGTGGCGGGCGTGATGAAATGGGCCGACATGCCCCTGCCCGGCTCCCGCCGCCGCAGATAATTGCCCCGTCTTCTCCGCCGCCTTGCTCACAAGGCGGCATGATCTTCTACTTTGATACATTGACTTTTTACACCCAACATCATGTTGAAATTTACCTTACATAAAACCGACGGCCACGCCCGCCGCGGTACACTCGAACTCAACCACGGCACGATTGAAACGCCTGTGTTTATGCCCGTCGGCACATACGGCTCGGTCAAAGCCATGACGCCCGCCAACCTGCACGACATCAAAGCGCAAATCATTTTGGGCAACACCTATCACTTATGGCTGCGCCCCGGCTTGGAAGTGATCGAACAATTCGGCGGCCTGCATCAATTTATCGGCTGGAGCAAACCGATTCTCACCGATTCGGGCGGTTTCCAAGTGTTTTCGCTGTCCGACATGCGCAAGCTCACCGAAGAAGGCTGCACGTTCAAAAGCCCGATCAACGGCGACAAGCTGTTCCTATCGCCCGAAATCTCCATGAAGATTCAAACCGTGCTCAATTCCGACATCGCCATGCAGCTCGACGAATGCACGCCCGGCGAAGCCACCCACGAGCAGGCGCGCCAATCTCTGCAAATGAGCCTGCGCTGGGCGGAGCGCTCTAAAAAGGCGTTTGAAGATTTGAAAAACCCGAATGCGCTGTTCGGCATCGTGCAAGGCGCGATGTATGAAGACTTGCGTGAAGAGTCGTTGAAAGGCTTGGAAGCATTCGACTTCCCCGGCTTGGCCATCGGCGGCCTTTCGGTAGGCGAACCGAAGCCCGAAATGTACCGCATGCTGCGCGCAGTCGGCCCGATGCTGCCCGCCCACAAACCGCACTACCTGATGGGCGTCGGCACGCCTGAAGATTTGGTGTACGGCGTGGCGCACGGCGTGGATATGTTCGACTGCGTGATGCCCACCCGCAACGCCCGCAACGGCTGGCTGTTTACCCGCTTCGGCGACATCAAAATCAAAAACGCCAAGCACAAGCACGACACCCGCCCGCTGGACGAAAGCTGCACCTGCTACGCCTGCCAAAACTTCAGCCGCGCTTATCTTTACCATCTGCACAAAGCCGGCGAAATCTTGGGCGCGCAATTAAACACCATCCATAACCTTCATTTTTATCAAGTGATTATGGCGGAAATGCGCGAAGCCATCGAACAAGGCAAGTTTGCCGAATGGCAGGCGCAGTTCCACGAAAACCGCGCGCGGGGTACGGATTAAACGCCCGCGGACAAGCCGCTTGTGTCGATATGTAAACAGGCCGTCTGAAAATTATTTTTCAGACGGCCTATTCATGTGTAGGGCGGGCATCCCTGCCCGCCGTTTTGTATATTTTCAGTTGTATGTATGGTTTAAGAAATAGGCGGGCAAGGATGCCCGCCCTACCATGTTTCTGAAACACAAGGCATATCGTAAGCCCTGTAAAACTCCCAATCTACCTACACCATATTTCAGACGGCCTCCAACCTTATTGAGGCCGTCTGAAAAACAATACCGCACATCCATCACACCATGCCGATGCCCGATACTTCCCTTGCCATCCGCGCGGCGGCGTTGTCGGTCATGCCGCCGACAAAGTCCAAAATCTTCATATAAGCCTGATAAAGACTGTCTTCAGCGGTGATCGGGTCGTCGTTTTTCAGCAGTTCCAAAGCAAGCGACTGGCGCACGCTTACCTCGCGTTTCGTAATCAGCGCATACGCCGCCGGCACGAGCAAATCGAGAATCGAGCCGACGCACGGGAAGGCGGCAATTTCGGTAATCAACTTGCTTTGGTGGCGGAAAATCCTTGTCCGCGCCAACTCTTTAGCCTTTTCCAAAGTATTTTGTACTTCGGGGCTGCACAAAGCCAATAAATCCCGTCCTTTAAACCGGCCGCCCAGCAAGTCTTGCTGATGCGTCATGAATGTTTGCGCCACATCTTCAACCGCCCGTCCGATGGCCATACCGCGCAGCATGGCGCACCGCTGGCGGCTGTTTTGCGCCTGCCATGCACCTGTGGCTTCGGTAAAGGTGAGTTCCGACAAAATGCTTTCCACTTCGGCATCGCCCAGCAAGCCGATTTCTACTGCGTCTTCCAAGTCGAGCAAGGCATAGCAAATGTCGTCGGCGGCTTCCATCAGGTACGACAAAGGATGGCGCGCCCAGCGGTCGGTACCTTGTTCGATCAATCCCAGTTCGTCGGCAATGCGGCGGATAAACGGCAGTTCGGTTTGATAGATATTGAATTTTTTGCGGCCGTTCGGATCGAGCGTCGTCCACGGATATTTCAGCAACGCGCCGATGGTAGCGGCGGTTAAACGCATACCGCCTTTGTTGCGGTACATTTCGAGGTTGGCCAGAATCCTCAGGCTGTGGGCATTGCCTTCATAAGTCTGCACATCGTTGCGCTCGCCTTCGCTCAAGGTTTGCAGATAAATGCTGTGTGCGGGATTGCGGAACCAGTCGCGCAGCGCATCTTCGCCGGTATGCCCAAACGGCGGGTTGCCCAAATCATGCGCCAAACAGGCCACCTGAACCACTGCGCCGATGTCGCTCGGCGTATTACCTTGCGGCAGAAAACCGCCCGCCTGCATCATCACGCCGACGCGGTTGCCCAAGCTGCGCCCCACGCTGGCGACTTCCACGCTGTGGGTTAGGCGGTTGTGGGTATGGTCGTGTTCGGCAAACGGGTGAACCTGCGTTTTGCGCCCCAAGCGTCGGAACGCGCCGGAAAACACCACGCGGTCGTAGTCGATGTGGAAATCGGTACGCAAAGCATCCGCGCCTTCTTGGGTGGACGGTGTTACCGTCGGCACGATTTCGCCGTCTTTCATGCGGAAGCGTTGGGTGGAAAGCAATTGCTGCCAATTCATTTTCGGCATAATGTTCACTTTTGATAAGGGTTGGAAGGAAGCCGCTTTTACCCGGCCGGGGCTTGCCATGATACTGCCAAACCGGTTGGCAGGCCATGTTTGCAGGCAAGATAGTCGATATTCGGGCCGTCGGAACGGTATGGTTCAGACGGCCTGACAGATGCCCCATCACGGCACACGGTATGCAGGCGGGCATTTGGCTCTTGCGCGGTTCAGGCCGTGCCGGCATTCAGGCATACGGCGGCAAGTACATCGGCAAAATGCGCTACGGCTTCGGGGCGGGTGTCGAGATACAGGGCAGGTTCGATGAGTTCTAATTCGTTCAACAGGAAGCGTTCGGGCAGCAATGTACCGTCCACCCGTGCGTAAAACGGCGGCAAGTACATCGGCAAAATGCGCTACGGCTTCGGGGCGGGTGTCGAGATACAGGGCAGGTTCGATGAGTTCTAATTCGTTCAACAGGAAGCGTTCGGGCAGCAATGTACCGTCCACCCGTGCGTAAAACGGCGGCAAGTACATCGGCAAAATGCGCTACGGCTTCGGGGCGGGTGTCGAGATACAGGGCAGGTTCGATGAGTTCTAATTCGTTCAACAGGAAGCGTTCGGGCAGCAATGTACCGTCCACCCGTGCGTAAACCGGCATTTGGGGCAGGCTTGCCAATACGCGGGCGGCGGCGATTACGGCAAACGGCGGCGGTTCGGCAGGCAGGATGCGGACGCCGTAGGCGGAGTTGGCGCGCCATTCGCCCGCAGGCGGCCGGCGGTGCACTGCGTGGCTGAAGCGGCCGTTGAAAAAGATTAAAGCGGTTTCGCCCGCCGTTTCAATGTCGGCAATAAACGGCTGTACGATCACGCCTTCGCGGTAGGGCAGCCAGTCTCTGATTTCGCTGCTGCTGCGGATTCTGACCACATATTTGCCGCTTTGGCCGACGGCGGGTTTCAATACGGCTTCATGCCAGCCGTGCCGCCGCATGATGCGGGTTACGGCTCCGGCATCCGGCGCGGCGCTTTCGGTCGGGATAACGTCTGCGCCGGCAGCGGCCAAGTCGCACAAGTAGTGTTTGTTCATGTTCCAAAGCATCAGCTCCGGCGGATTGACAAACCGGCTGCCCGAGCTTTGCGCCTGTTGCAGCCATCGGCGGAACCGCTGCGGCTCGGCGGCATAGTCCCATGCGCACAAAGGCAGTAAAAACGGACTGTCGGGCCGGTTTTGCCAGCAGTCGAAATGGGCGGATACGCCGCGTCCGCGCAGCTCGGGTATGAGTTTGAGAAGGCTCTCAGGCGGCTGGGGATAGCTGCGGCAGGTGGTAATAACGAGCATATATTCAGACGGCCCCGGCTAAAAAGTATCGGAGGGTGTGCGGCACGGCGGTTGCCGTGCGGTACGGGTTTATTTTACTTGCTGCATATATTTTTTCAGACGGCCTTTGTTTTGCATGGAGCGCCGTTCCATTTCGTCTACCATGGCCTGCGCTTCGGCTTTGTTGGCGGCTTTGCCCACTTGGATGATGCCGTTCATGTTCATGGTGCGGTGGGGCGGGCAGGTGTAGACATATACGCCTTCTTTATCAAGTTTGACGGTAAATTCTTTATCCTCGGCGGATAAAAATTCTTTCGCTCCTTTGGGAAGGGCTTTGCTTTGCACCCAATGTCCCTTATTGGTGGGTTTGAAGGTTACGGTGTCGCCGGGCTGTACTTTTAAGAAGCCCGGCTCGAACACCATGCTGCCGTCTGCGCCGTTATCCAGCATCTTGACTTCATGATTGGCGGCAAATGCGCTGCCGGCGGCAAAGAGTAAGAGAAAGAGGTATTTTTTCATGGTGAATCCTTTCGGTATGTTTTCGGGATGTTTGTCGGGGTAATTCAGAATCCGGTTGGCGTAAAGGCTTTTCAGACGGCCTTCCGCATCGGCCGGATAACCGGAGCGCCCCGGCTGTCGTAAAGCAGTTCGACATCAACGCGGTAAAGGCGGCTGAGAATATCCGCCCGCAAAACGTCGGCCGGCCCGCCTTGTCCTTGCACTTTGCCTTCGCCCAATAAGATCAGGCCGTCTGAAAACTGGGCGGCCAAACTCAAATCGTGCAAAACCATCAATGTAACCAAGCCTTTGTTGCGCGTGTGGCCGCATACGTGTTCGAGCAGGTTGAGCTGGTGGTGCATATCCAGCGCGCTGACCGGCTCGTCAAGCATCAGGATTTCCGGATTGCGCATCAATACTTGGGCAAACATCACCAGCTGCCGTTGGCCGCCGCTGAGCAGCATCACGTCGCGGTGGGCCAAATGGGCAATGCCGAGCTGCTGCATCATGGCGGCGGCTTCGGCGAGCAAATCGTCGCCGATGTGCATATGCAGGGCGTCCATGCGCCCGAGCAAAACGACTTCCAAAGCCGTCAGCGAGGCTTCTACGGCTGTGTCCTGCGGCATATAGCCGATGCGCTTGCGCCAATTGAGTACGTGGGTTTTGCTTAAAGTATCGTTTTTATAACGGATACTTCCGCTGTAAGGTATATCGCCGAACACGGTTTTGATGAGCGACGATTTACCCGCGCCGTTGGGGCCCAGCACGGTATAAACTTTGCCCTGTTCCAAATTCAGGCTGATATGGTCGGCTACGGTAAGACTGCCGCGCCTAATGGTCAGATTTTCCAGTTGCAGCATTTCAGACGGCCTTTAAAACAATCCGAGAAACCACGCTTTGATGCGGGCAAAAAATGATTGCGGTTTGTTTGCAGAAGAATCCGCCGGCTCCGCGCCGCCGGCTCCTTTGCCGCCCTCATCCGCACAACTGTCGGGCGTTGCACAACCCAAGCGGACGAAAAATGTGCCTTCCGGCGTTACCGGCAGATATTTACGGTGGAAATCCAGATAGGTTTGCTCGGGGCGGATGTCGGCAAACGCTTCCGGATAGAGTGTTTTAGCGATGAATTGTGCGGATGCCAAGTCGGAGAGGGAACGTGAAGCGGTATGGTAAATGCCGTACACGCGGCGGTTTTGCACGGCGGGAAGGTCTCCCCATCCGGCACGCCGGGTAAAGCCGGCAAGCCTCTGCAAAGCATCTTCCGCTTTGATGCCGATACCCATAGCCATGGCATCCGGCTGCCCCAAGCCTACTTCCGTGCCGGAAATCACCACCACTTCGGGTTTGGCCACCAAAAGCTGTTCGGGGTTGATCGGCCCCCAGTCTTTCACAAACGGTGCGCTCACATTATCGCCCCCGGCAATATCGGCAATCGCGCCCCACATATTTTTTCCGAAAGTGTAGCTGTGTTCTTTCGGGCCTTTGTCGCCGAATTCTATATAAATCTTCGGCTTGGGCTGCCCGGCTTCGCTGATTCTGCGCCGAATGTCGGCGATTCCCGCCGCATACTCGCCAGCCACACGTTGCGCACGCTTCGGCGTATCGGCAATCGCACCGAAAACTTTTGCACTTTCCACGTGTTTTTCAACGGTTTGCGCATTAAAGTCCACCACAACCACGGGAATGCCCGCCTGCTCGAAACGGGGAATTTCATTGGCAAGCGCTTCATATTGCCAGTCGGCCAACACCACTACATCGGGTTTCAATGCCAGCGTTTTTTCAAAAGAAAACGTGCCGGTGCTCACATTGCCTATATCGCCGATGTTTTTCAACTCCGGCATCTTACTGCTGTACAGCGCCCAGCTTCCGGGGTTGAACTTCTCCCAAAATTCACGGGAAATACCGACTACGTTGGCGAAATTTTCCGCACCCGTTACAGCAATATAATCAGGGTAATAAAAACCCAAAACCACGCGCTTGGCCGGCACATCGACTTTCACTTCGCGCCCGCGCACATCGGTAATGGTCTGCATTTGCGCCTGTGCGGCAAAAGAAGCGCACAGCAGCAAACCCGCCAATAAAGGTTTCAAAAACAATTTGTTCATATTCAGACGGCCTATCGTTTTGTTAATACAATCCAAAAGAAAAACGGCACACCTACAAAAGAAGTAACAATGCCGACCGGAAACAGCGCTCCGGGAATAATGACTTTCGACAGCACGGAGGCAATCGACAAAAACGCCGCTCCGACCAACATGGCGCCGGGTAGGAAAAACCGTTGGTCTTCGCCCAACAACAGCCGCGCCACATGAGGCGCCACCAAGCCGATAAAACCGATGATGCCCACAAAACTGATGGCGGTTGCCGTCATCACCGCAACCAACACCAAAGTTTGGATACGCAGGCGTTGCAGGTTGATGCCCAAACTGGCCGCCCGCTCTTCGCCCAAACGCAAAGCAGTCAGCTTCCACACATCTTTGGCAAGCAAAGCCACACATACCGCCGTAACCAACACCGTTACGCCAAGGTTTTCCCAAGTCGCCTTCGTCAGACTGCCAAACAGCCAAAACAGGATTTGCTGCGAAATCTCCGGCGCCGCGATGTATTGGATCAGCGAAAGCACCGACTGGAATAAAAACAGCAAAGCAATCCCGACCAACACCAACATGGCGGAATTGAAACGGCGCATAGACGCAAACAGAAACAATATCGTTGCCGCCAACATAGTCATCGCAAAAGCACCTATCGGCACGGCCACCGACGAAGGCAGGCCGAAACTGCCGAAAGCGATGACCAGCGATGCGCCCAAGCCGGCCGCAGCGGCCAAGCCCAAGGTATAAGGGCTGGCCATCGGATTGTTGAGCAGGGTTTGGATTTCCGCACCGCCGACACCCAATGCCGCCCCCACGACCAATGCCATCAAGGCCATCGGCAGGCGCAGGTCGTACACAATGACTTTACTCATTTCGTCCGCGCTTTCCATATTCAGCAAAGATTTGACCACTTCGCCGACCGGCAGCATGGAAGGCCCCGTGGCAATATCGAGAACCAAACCGATAAGGCCGACGGTTAAAAAAGTCAATATCGCCAACCAGCGCCTGCGCTCCAAGGCACGCTGGTTTCTCACAATATCGGCAACCGTACCGGCATCAGCACGGGAAGGATTTGTAGAAGGTATTTCTCCGGTCATGATGAAAACCGTTTATGTATATTGTTGTTTGAAGATAAATTTACCCCCTCCCTCATGCACCCGCAGGCGCACGGGAAGGGGAGGCAAACCGTTCGGTTTGAAACTGTCGTTTTTCAGACGGCCTTATTTTGCTTTGGGATAAAGATAAAACGTCCCGGTCGGCACCACCGGCAGATTATTGCGGTAGAAATCCATATAGGTCTTGTCCGGATTCAAATCGGCAAAAAGCTGCGGGTAAACCGCTTTGGCCATAAACTGAAGGGAAGCGCCGTCTGAAAGCGTTCTCGAATTGGCATGGTAAGCACCGTATACCCGGTTGTTTTTAACTGCCGGAAGGCTGGCCCAGCCCGCGCGTTTTTCAAAACCTTTCAAACGGCGTTCCGCCTCGGCTTTCGGAATATTCCACCCCAACACAAACGCATCTTTGTTTTTGTTCAGTTCGGTTTCCCGTCCGGTAATCACAATGACGTCGGGCTTGGCCGCCAATACCTTTTCAGGATTGATAGGCGCATAAAAATCCACCGCCGAAGCAGAAATATTGTTCCCCCCGACCAAAGTAATCATCGGCCCCCACATAGCCTTGCCAAACGTAAAGCTGTGTTCGGCCGGGCCTTTGTTGCCAAACTCGACATACACTTTCGGCTTGGGCAGATTGGCTTTTTTCACTCTTGCCTGAATATTGTCGGCAATAGCTTTATAGTCGGCCGCCAGCTTTTTCGCTTTCGCCTGCTGCCCTGTAATCGTGCCGATGATTTCCGTTGATTTGATATGCTTGGCAACCGATTGGGCGTTGTAGTCAATCACCACAATCGGAATGCCCGCCTTCTTGATTTTGTCTAAATCCGAACCCAAGCCTTGATATTGCCAGTCGGCCAAAATCAGCAAATCCGGCTTCAGCGACAGCACTTTCTCCACCGAAAAAGTACCCACTTCCACTTCGCCCACATCGGCCAGCTGTTTCAACTTAGGCACAGCCTTACTGAATGCTGCCCAGCTCGGAGGCGCCCAATCAGACCACACCGCCTTGGAAAAACCCACCACATTATCCAAAGCATTCTTGCCGCCCACAGCCATATAGTCTTGATAATAAAAACCCAGCACGATGCGCTTGGCCGGCAAATCAAGCTTCACCTTACGCCCTGCCGTATCGGTGATTTCGACAGGCTTTGCACTGGCGGCCAACGGAGAAAACATCAAAGCCGACGCACAGGCCAGCATACCGATTTGAGGTATAAAATTAAATTTCATTTAATAATCCTTATACATAAATCTTAATGATTTTAATTATCATATCTAGGATGCTATAAAGGCCGTCTGAAAAGTTTCAGACGGCCTGAATCTTTTGTTGATGGCTCAGACAGGATGGCCTTTTTAAAAGTTCCGCAACATCAGACTACAAACACAAAATCTCATCAAATGTTTGTTTAGACAAGGTATTTTGCTCTTCACATCTTACACCGGCTCAGGTTTGTAACGGCCAAACAAAAGCTGCCCGAAAACCTTCGGGCAGCTTTTCCACATAAAACTACTGATCATTTACCGCGCATCAACTCAAAGAAATCGTTGTTGTCTTTGGAAGCTTTGAGCTTGCCCACCAAAAACTCGGTGGCTTCGATCTCGTCCATCGGATGCAGGAATTTGCGCAGCAGCCACATGCGTTGGAGCTGGTCGTTCGGCACCAACAACTCTTCGCGGCGCGTGCCGGATTTGTTGATATTAATCGCCGGGAACAGGCGTTTTTCAGACATACGGCGGTCGAGGTGCAGTTCCATATTGCCGGTGCCTTTAAATTCTTCGTAAATCACATCGTCCATACGGCTGCCGGTTTCCACCAACGCAGTAGCGATAATCGTTAAAGAACCACCCTCTTCCACATTACGCGCGGCACCGAAAAAGCGTTTCGGACGGTGCAGCGCATTGGCATCGACACCGCCGGTCAGGATTTTGCCCGAAGCCGGCACCACGGTATTGTAGGCGCGCGCCAAGCGGGTGATCGAATCGAGCAGAATCACCACGTCTTTTTTATGCTCGACCATGCGTTTGGCTTTTTCCAACACCATTTCAGCCACTTGAACGTGGCGGGTGGCCGGCTCGTCAAACGTGGACGACACCACTTCGCCGCGCACGCTGCGCGACATTTCAGTTACTTCTTCGGGACGTTCGTCAATCAGCAAAACAATCAGTTCGACTTCGGGATAATTGGCGGTAATGGCGTGGGCGATGTTTTGCAGCATCACGGTTTTACCGGTCTTCGGCGGAGCGACAAGCAAGGCGCGCTGACCGCGGCCGATAGGGGAAACGAGATCGATGGCGCGGCTGGTAATGTTTTCTTCGGCTTTGATGTCGCGCTCGAGTTTGAGTTGTTTGGTGGGGAAAAGCGGGGTTAAGTTTTCAAAGAGGATTTTGTGTTTGCAGACTTCGGGTTTGTCGCCGTTGATGCTGTCTAAACGCACGAGAGCGAAATAGCGTTCGTTGTCTTTGGGTACGCGCACGCTGCCTTCGATGGTGTCGCCGGTGTGCAGGTTAAAGCGGCGGATTTGGCTGGGTGAAACGTAAATATCGTCGGGGCCTGCCAGATAAGAAGTGTCGGCACTGCGTAAGAAGCCGAAGCCGTCGGGCAAAATTTCCAAGGTGCCGGAGCAGGTGAAGGATTCGCCCTGCTTCATCAGTTGGCGCACGATGGCGAATACTAGGTCTTGTTTGCGCAGGCGGTTGGCATTTTCAATGCCGTGTTGTTCTGCCATTTCCAAAAGTTTGGAAATGTGCTGGGTTTGTAGTTCAGAAACGTGCATGATAATTAATTTTTAATTAAATGATTGAGATAGATAGTATTGATTGCGACGGCGAAGTGCCGAAAGGCCGTCTGAAATTCAAGATATGTCGGAGATTCGATTGCCGGAACGGCAGAATAGAACGACAAGATGCTTGTCGGGGTTGAATTGTAGGGAGTTAGATTGTAGGTGTCAAATGGATTTATGGCGGTAAAGCTTGGGTTTCGGGCATGAGAGAGGCCGTCTGAAACTGAAACGGGCAACCTGCCTTCACCATTCCTACCCGGCATACATTTGCCGCCGCCATAAACATAAGGCATATCCATGCCTGAAAATCTTTGTCGGCATTTTTCAGACGGCCTCTGCATTTTTTGATGTTTATTCCCGACAGCATGCACCGATACGGCTATAATAACTGCTAGTTATCATTAAAATATTCTGCCGCTTCCATGTGAGCAGTCGGCCCAACGTTTTACTTCATTGCAACCATCATGCACCATATTTCTCTCGCCCCCATCGTTATCGTATTACTCGTTGCCGTGATTGCGGTGATTTTCTGCCGCAAGTACAACATTCCTTCTATGCTGGGCTATCTGCTGGCCGGCTTTTTGGCCGGCCCCGGCGTGCTGCATCTGATTCCGAAAAACGAAGCCACCGATTATTTGGGCGAAATCGGTATCGTATTTTTGATGTTCAGCATCGGTTTGGAGTTTTCGCTTTCCAAACTGAAAGCCATGCGTCGTTTGGTATTCGGGCTGGGCGGTATGCAGATCGTGCTGACCATCGCCGCTGTGATGGTAATTTTGATGGCCACAGGCACCACGTTCAACTGGGCCTTTGCCGTGGCCGGTGCGCTGGCTATGTCGTCCACCGCCATCGTCAGCCGCATCTTGGCCGAAAAAACCGAATTGGGGCAAACCCACGGCCAAATGGCAATGGGCGTGTTGCTGATGCAGGATATTGCCGTTGTACCGCTGATGATTCTGCTGCCCGCACTGGCCGGCGGCAACAGCGGTAATTTATGGCTGGAATTGGTGCTGGCCGCGCTGAAAATGATTGTGACTTTAGGCGTGCTGTTTTTCGTAGGCAGCCGCATCATGACGCCGTGGTTCCGCCTCGTCGCCAAACGCAAATCATCCGAACTCTTCATGATCAACGTGCTGTTGGTCACGCTCGGTGTAGCCTACTTGACCGAATTAGAAGGCTTGTCGCTGGCTTTGGGCGCATTTGTGGCAGGTATGCTGCTCTCCGAAACCGAATACCGCTTTCAGGTTGAAGACGACATCCGCCCGTTCCGCGACATTCTGCTCGGCTTCTTCTTCATTACCGTCGGCATGAAGCTCGACATCCAAGCCTTAATCAACAGCTGGCCTTTGGTGCTGACGCTGCTCGGCTTGCTGATTGTCTTAAAAGCGCTTATCGTTTTCGCCATCGCCTTCCGCATGAAACACTCTACTGCCGACAGCCTCAAAGCCGCTTTATATCTGGCTCAAGGCGGGGAATTCGGTTTCGTGATCTTAGCCATTTCCAGCAAAATCAACATGGTTTCGCTTGAATTGGAACAAGCCGCCACCGCCGCCGTGCTGCTTTCGATGGTCATCGCCCCCTTTATCTTAAACAGCAGCGACAAATTGGTCGGCAGATGGGTAAAATCAAGTTGGGATATGAAAGCCGTCGATCTGCAAAACATGCTGATTGCCGCCATGAACCAATCGAACCACGCCCTTATCATCGGCTACGGCCGCGGCGGTCAAACCATCGGCCGTATTTTGGCGGCGGAGAACATCCCCTACTACGCACTTGACCTCGATGCCGAGCGCGTACGCGTTGCCCGCAGCGCCGGCGAACCCGTTTCTTTCGGCGATGCCAAGCGGTGCGAAGTGCTCGAAGCCGCCGGCTTGAACCGAGCCAGCATGGTTATCATCACCCTCAACAACATGCACGAAACCCAGCATGTGCTCGACAACATCATGAGTGCGCGCCCCACCATGCCGGTATATGTGCGCGCCATCAGCGATGATTATCTGCAAAAATTTACCCAAATCGGCGCCGAAGAAGTGGTGTCAGACACCAAAGAAACCAGCCTTGCCTTGGCTTCATACGCACTTTTGCAATCCGGCCTGCCCTATCAGAAAGTTTCCCAAATTATTTTGAACATCCGCCGCAGCCGCTATGCCATGGTGTCGGATTTATTCAGCGGCAGCGATGATTCCGAAAACGTCGACGATGAAAACAGCCACATCACCCGCCATGCGTTTGCCCTGACAAACGAAGCCTATATCGTCGGCAAACATACCGATGCCCTGCCCCTGCATCAATTGAATATCAAATTACTGTTTGTACGCCGGCACACGCACCGCATTCAAGATTTTGAAGAGGATTTCCTGTTTGAACCCAACGACATCTTGATTGTTGCCGGACACAAAGAAAAAATAATTTCGTTTGAAAACTGGTGCCTACAAGGAAACTCGACATTTCCTTAAAAAAACACTTGCACCACAGACTGAGATTTGGTTTAATCACGTTCTCGCAACGACACGGGTGATTAGCTCAGTTGGTAGAGCGTCTGCCTTACAAGCAGAATGTCGGCGGTTCGACTCCGTCATCACCCACCAAGTTTCTTGTGCGGAGTGGTAGTTCAGTTGGTTAGAATACCGGCCTGTCACGCCGGGGGTCGCGGGTTCGAGCCCCGTCCACTCCGCCAAATATTTAACAAAACAGCACAGATTTTTCTGTGCTGTTTTGTTTTTTAGCCTCATTTCAGACATGGGCAATTGCCGCTTTCTAACATTTAGCCGACTGCTTCGACAAATATTTAAATCGTGAACAGATATTTAAATCGTGCGTATTAACTCACTTGACCGTTTGCCTACATCATAAAAATGAGGCCGTCTGAAAAACTATTTTCAGACGGCCTCAATCCTTAGGTTCTATCAACACCGCAAATAAGCTATTCTTCACAGCATATTAATATGAGTGCTCTATAAAATTTCATCTATCCATCACATTTCCATAAAAAATCCCACCGCACATCAAAGCATACCTTCCTTCCCTTCATCCGCTATAATGCCCGCTTTCTACAAACCATCTCCAACGCTTATGAACGCCCGCAAAACCTATCTGCTCGGCATCGCCTTTTTTACCTTGCTATTCATGGCTTTAGTATTGCTGGGAAGCTGGCTGCTCTCGATTGAAAGCAAACAGTTTGCCGTCGCCAGCTTTTTATTTGCGTTTGCCGCCGTGTTCGGTCAGATTGCCTGTCTCGCCCTCTATATCCGCCAAGTGGCACGGAACAAAGCCATCCAAGCCGCGCGTATGCAGGCGGAACAACAGGAAAACAAACATGTTTAAGCAAATCGTTTTGGCCAGCGGCAATGCCGGCAAGCTCAAAGAATTTACCCGCTGGTTTGCAGGCCGCCATATCGAAGTGCTGCCGCAATCCGCATTCAACGTGCCCGAATGCCCCGAACCGCACGTTACCTTTATCGAAAACGCCATCGCCAAAGCGCGCCATGCCTGCAAACACAGCGGCAAACCGGCATTGGCCGACGACAGCGGCATCTGTGCACCTGCTTTGGGTGGCGCGCCCGGCGTTTATTCGGCACGCTTCGCCGGCGAAAACCCGAAATCCGATGCCGCCAACAATGCCAAATTGTCTGCCGAACTGGCCGACAAGACCGATCAAAGCTGCTATTACGTTTGCGTGCTGGTTTTGGTGCGCCATGAAAACGATCCGCAGCCGATTATCGCCGAAGGCATCTGGCGCGGCGTTTGGCAGCAGCAGGCGGCGGGGGAAAACGGCTTCGGCTACGACCCGCATTTTTACCTGCCCGAGTTGGGCTGCACCGCCGCCGAACTTGACCCCGATACCAAAAACCGCCTCAGCCACCGCGGGTTGGCATTAGAAGAATTAAAGAAAAAGATAGATTTGCTGTATCCCGACAATCCATAAAACTATAAAAACAGGCCGTCTGAAAACTTATCATGACTCCGAAGCAAATTACTACTATCGTTATCCGTTTACTGATTTTTTATTCGTTTTTGCGCTTTGTAGGCGTTTCTTTTTCTTCAATATTAGCGCATGTAGAAATTATTTTACGGGAGGAAGATGCCGTTTATCTGCTCTTGCTGGAAATAGTGCTTTTCTTTGTTTGGATTGCCGTATGGGGACTATTGTGGAAATTTGCACCGCGCATTGCCGAAAAAGTTTTGCCCGCATACAGCGAAGAGAAGGTAAATATGCCTCAAAGCCCTGCCCTGTGGTTAAACACCGGATTGGTTTTGATGGGGATATGGATGGCAGTTCCGGCTCTAGCCAATTTGAGCATCGATCTTTACTATGCTTTTGCGGCTACGGTCTCAATCGGCACAAGCACCGTTTCTTCACGGGCTATTACATACAACGGCATAACCATGATTTGCGGGCTGGCCTTATGCCTAAAACCGACTTTATTTAGTAAGCTCATTCGAAAAGTGGCTTCGTAATATTTTTGATGAGGCCGTCTGAAAACCCCATATTCACTTTTCAGACGGCCTCCAAGCACTTACTCGTTTTTCAAATAAATATTCAGAAAATTTGCTATGTCTCCCAAACAAATATTGATTGTTGCCATCCGTCTTTTTGTTATCGTGTGGTGTATCCATACCATCAATTCAGGATTTGTCGGTATGAATGCTTTTGATGGAAACTTCTCACCTTGGCAAATGGTTCCTCTTTATCTCGTCTATGCGGTCTGCTGGCTGGTGCTGTGGTTTTTTCCGGCTACGATTGCCAATATTCTGCTGCCCCAAGTCCAACAGGAACAACAAATCATGCCCAAACACCCTGCACCGTGGCTGACGACAGGCATTATCCTGATCGGTATTTTGACATTGTCCAACGCATTGAGAGACGGCATTTATTGGTTCAGCCTTTACCAAGCGTTTACCAATACTTATCAAACAGATGTATGGAAGATGCTTTCTGCCGATCAATCGTCGGCCATTATCATGACGGCGGCTGAACTCGTTATCGGCCTCATATTGGTTTTCCGCGCACCACAAATCAACCGCCTGATTCAAAAAGCTTTATAAAAATTCATGTCTCAAATCACTTTTTCCCAACCCGGCTACCTTACCGCCCTGCCCCCCTTATCGCTCTACATCCACATCCCGTGGTGCGTGCGCAAATGCCCGTATTGCGACTTCAACTCGCACCAAGCCAAGAGTGATTTGGCCGAACAAGCCTATGTTGATGCGCTGCTGGCCGACCTGCAAACCGAACTGCCCAACGTGTGGGGGCGGCCCGTCGAAACGATTTTTATCGGCGGCGGCACGCCCAGCCTGTTTCAGGCGGCCTCGATAGACCGTCTACTCAGCGGCATCCGTTCGCTTGTCAAGCTGCAACCGCAAGCCGAAATCACGCTCGAGGCCAATCCGGGCACGTTTGAAAAAGAGAAATTTCAAGGGTTTAAAGACGCAGGCATCACGCGGCTTTCTATCGGCGTACAGAGTTTCAACGATGCCGCACTCGGCGCATTGGGGCGCATCCACAACCGCAGCGAAGCCCTGAATGCCATTGAAACCGCCCTCGGCCTGTTTGAAAAAGTGAACGTCGATATCATGTATGCGCTGCCGAACCAAACCGTTCAGACGGCCTTATCCGACATCCGCACCGCCATTGCCACCGGCGCAAGCCACATCAGCGCCTACCATTTGACGATGGAGCCGAACACGCCCTTCGGCCATACACCGCCGAAAGGCCTGCCGCAAGACGAAACGGCGCAAGATATCGAAGATGCCGTTCACGCCGAGCTTTTAAGCGCAGGTTTCGAGCATTACGAAACTTCCGCCTTCGCCCGCCACAACCATCAATGCCGCCACAACCTCAATTATTGGCAGTTCGGCGACTACATCGGCATCGGTGCGGGCGCGCACGGCAAGATTTCCTACCCTACCCGCATCGAACGTACCATCCGCAAGCGCCATCCCAACGATTATCTCGCCGCCATGAAGAGCCACCCTGCCGATGCCATCGAACGCAAAACCGTGGCCGCCGAAGATTTGCCGTTCGAATTCATGATGAACGCGCTGCGCCTGACCGACGGCGTGCCCGCCGCATGGCTGCAAGAGCGCACCGGCATCTCGCCCGCGCACATCGCCGCACAAATCCGCACCGCGCAACAGCAAGGGCTGCTGGATACCGACCCGCAATTTTTCAGGCCGACCGAACTGGGGCAGCGGTTCCTCAACGACTTGCTGCAATGTTTTTTATAAAAGCGTTTGCCGAAGCTGAAGCGAAACGAGGCCGTCTGAAAAAATCAAACGGCCTTAACGCAAGCACATCGTTGATATATAAAGTGTAAGCAGAATAACGGTCTGCTTACACTTCATTTTTACTTGCCGCCATATCAAGCACGCCGAAATATTCCCAAGCATAACGATTAATTTAAAAACAAACCGATTAACATCCGGCCAACAAGGCAAGCTGCGGCTCTCTTTATAATGTCGTCAACATATTTATGAAAGTTAAACCATGATGCAGTATTTAGGTTTTTTGATACCGGTTTTACTCGCTTATTTCTTCGGCGATATTTGGCAAGGCATCGTACTCGGTTCGATGTGTTGGTTTGTTGTCGGTGCAATCAAAAAAAGTACCGAAAGACAACAACGTGAAGACTGGGAAGCCCGGCTCGCTAAAGTCGAAACCGAGCTGGCGGCTTTAAAACAACAACTGCCGCAGGCTGTGCGCGACGGTGTTTTATCCGAAGCCCAGCCCCAACCTGCTCCGTCGTTGAGGCCGTCTGAAATGGCAGCACCTGCCCAAAATAGCGTGATGGCACAGGTAGCACAGCCCGCTCAAAAAACTTTTCAGACGGCCTCTCCCGCCGCTGAAATGGTTCAACACAATAAACCTGCCGTTGTACTTGAGAAAAAAGACATGGCCGAACCGGCAAATGCACAGCCGACCACATCTTTCCAACGCGAAGCGGTCATCAAGCCAAGCTCTCCCGTTTCCACTGAAACTTTTACCGAAAAAACAGCGGCAACCACAACACCCGATACGCCTGAGACGCCTGAACAACCGGCCAAAGAGCATCCGATACAGGCATGGTTTATGCGCGGCAATCCTTTGCTGAAAACCGGTATCGTGGTGCTGTTCCTCGGCTTGGCCTTCCTGCTGCGTTTAGCTTCCGAATACATCTACATCCCCATCGGCGCGCGTTATGCAGCAGTCGGCGCGGCGGGCTTGGTGGCTACGTTGGCAGGCTGGAAACTGCAAAAACGCAAGCGTGATTACGGTTTGATTTTGCAGGGCTTCGGCGTTGCGGTTATGTATCTAACGTCGCTGGCCGCTTTGAAACTGCATCCCTTACTGCTCGCACCGGTCGTCTTCGCCGTGATGGTGGCGCTGGTGGTGTTGATGGCGGCATTGGCCGTGCGGCAAAACGCTTTGGTGTTGGCGCAAGTAGCCTTAATCGGCGGCATGGCGGTACCGTTGCTGGTTTCAGACGGCAGCGGCCGCTATATGGTGCTGTTCTCTTATCTGGCTTTACTGAACACCGGCGTGGCAGGCATCGCTTGGTTTAAGGCTTGGCGTTCGCTTAACCTGACCGGTTTTATCGGCACGTTTACCATCGGCGCATTGTGGGGCGCGCAGGCTTATACGCCGCAACACTTTGCCACTACCGAGCCGTTCCTGATTTACCACTGGCTGCTGTACACGCTGATTGCGTGCCTGTTTGCCCGCAAGGTATTGCAGGAAAAACACCATGAACCCAAAGCCGAACTGCCCGCCGACAATGCTTCGTTGGAGCAAATCTTCAAAAACATCATCACCCACGGCGCGCATATCAATGTGTTGGACAGCGCCTTGCTGTTCGGCACGGCTTTTGTGGCTTACGGCCTGCAATACCGAATGGTAGCCGCATGGGAAAACGCCGCCGCGTGGTCGGCATTGGGTTTTGCTGCCGTTTATGCGCTGTTTGCTTTGCGCTTTGCCCGTGCCGGTGCGGAAATGCTGGTGATGAAACAGGCGTTTAGCTTGCTGGCTTTCCTATTTGCGACGCTGGCCGTACCGCTGGCTTTCGACCAACAATGGACGGCTGCGACATGGACGCTTGAAGCGGCTTTGGTGTACACCTTCGGCATCCGCCAGCAGCAACCTCCCGCCCGCCTCAGCGCCGTCGGCGTGTATATATTGGCAGCGCTGACGCAGCTCTCCACCTACCGCGCGGGCGCAGAAACCGTGCTTTCAGGCTCGCTGCTCGGCACCTTGCTGGTCGCTGCGGGCGGCGGCTGGATGTATTTCCAACACATCAAACGGCAAAAAGCCGCGGCTGAATGGGAAAACAATGCACAAAACGCGATTTTGACTTTGGTTTTGCTGCACGTTTCCTTAGTGCCCTTATTGCTGTGGGACAAAACCGGCAGCATGATTGCCTTCGCCGTATTGGCGGCTGTTTGCTCACTTATCCAACGCAAACGACAGCAAATCATCTTTACCGTGTTTACATTGCTGTACGGCGCGTATGTGCTTGCAGTCAGCTCCATGCTGATTCAAGACGAACACTCGGCCTCAGCGCCGTGGCTCCTCCTCTGCGCCTTGCTGCTCGGCACGGCGGCTTACGGCTTCCATACGCCTAAATACCGACCCGCTTATCCATCTTTGCACGACACCCATTCTCTCGGCGGCTGGGCAATGATGGCCGTTTCATTATGGCTGGGCTGGCACGGCTTGTCTGAAAGCATGGAGTTACTGGACTACGACCTGTGGATGTGGATGCGCTGGATACCGATTATTCTGTTCGCCCCGTTTGCCTTTACCGCCCGCAAACTGGATTGGCAGCAGGCAAAAACCGCCTCATTGGCGTTCGGCATCATCTTCGGCCTGCAAACGCTTTCAGACTTTCTCTCCCACTTACACCAACCGCTTTCAGACGGCCTCTTGTTGTTGGTCGGCACGGCTTTGTACGTTTATATTCTGAACATGCAAACCCTGCATCCGTCTATCAATGCGATGTATCAACGCGCAGGCTTGCTGATCTTCGGCGCATGTTGGACATGGCTGGTCAGCAGCAGCGTTTTTCTTCATTTCAACGGCGTGTGGATACAGCTTGCATGGCTGGCCGTACCGCTGGCCGCATGGCTGTATTTCCAGTCGTCCAAAACCATCGGGCCGGTTAAACGCCATCCCCAGATTTACCGGCATTTCGGCAGCCAAGTCTGCGCGCTGTACGCCGCCGGCTGGCTGCTGTGGGTGAACTTCTCCACGCCTCACGCCCCTGCGCCCCTGCCCTACTTGCCTGCCATCAATCCGCTGGAGCTTTCCATCATCGCCTTAATCTGGCAATACCTGCACCAACCGTACACATGGGTACCGCAGGAATGGTCTGCCGAAGCCAAGCGCCAAATTTTGGCGGCACCCGTATTGCTGGCCTTTATCTCGCTCAGTGCCGGCGTGATGCGCGCGTGGCACTTCTTCGGCAATGTGGCTTGGGATTTCGAAACCCTTACCGCTTCATTCGGCCTGCAAGCCAGCCTCTCCATCGTTTGGTCGGCAGCAGCAATCACACTGATGGTGAACGGCCATCAAAAAGGCCGCCGCATCCGCTGGTTTACCGGCGCGGCATTGATGGGTTTGGTCGTGGCCAAGCTGTTTTTGGTCGAACTTGGCAACAGTGGGGGCATCGCGCGCATCGTCTCTTTCATCGGCGTCGGCCTGCTGCTCTTGTTAGTGGGTTGGTTTGCTCCCGTTCCGCCTAAAGACGAAACCGATCCGCAATCCTAAAGCAACATAACCAAAGGCCGTCTGAAAACGAACTTTGCGGGTTCCGCAAAAACATTTTCAGACGGCCTTAGTTATTCGATTCAATCAGGAAACCCTACAACTTCGGTTTCACACTACTACGCTTTTCTTCGCTCCCGCATCGATTCAAAGCACAACGCTTCAATATACAAGAGGCGGATGCAAAATGTATCCGCCTTCTTATTCCTGATCTCTTTTACGCTGCCAGTTGCCGATATTCTGTCGGATAAACAGCATCTGTTTGCGGTAGCGGCGGCAATGAGCGCACAAGGCCAAATGCAGATACAGTTTACCGCGTTCTGCTATGGTCAATTTACGGTCAAGGCTCTCCGAATACAATGCGCAAGCTTGTTTGCAATTTAACATAGGGTGTTTTCTTCTCTATTCCAACCGTTCAGTTCAAATCAAACCACCTGTGTTGCAGGCAGTCTCTCAGGCCGTTGCGGGCGCGGTGCAGGATAACGTAGCAATTGTCTTTAGTTATATTGAAGCTGCCGCATATTTCGTCGATATCCATGCCCATGATTTCCCGAAGATAAAAGATTCTTGCGGTATCTTCCGGCAAACCCTTGAGGCAGTTTTCCAATGTGCGGAAAAAAGCTTTTTGGTTTGCCGCATCTTCGGGGGCTGCATTCCATTGACGCGGGCTGGCCGATTGCAGCCAATGCCCTTCGTCATTGAAACATTCTTCGTAGCCGTTGTCGATAGCCGCGTTTTCTTCTTGGAGTGCTTCGAGGCTGACGGTGTGTTTGGCGCTGCGGAAATAATCGGTGATTTTGTTTTTGAGGATGGTCATCACCCAGGTTTTTACCCCTGCATCACCGCGAAATTGGCTGTGTTTGTCGATGGCGGTTGCCAGTGTTTCCTGCACGATATCTTCGGCAAGGTATTCGTCGCGCAACTGGATTTTGGCAAAACGCAGAATATCCGGTCTGAGCGACGCCAAAAGTTTCTTAAAATTTTCCATATCGGATTGCTGTGATGAAAGCCGCATATTGTAAAGCTTTTAGAGCTAAAATTCAGCTTTTTTTAGCATAAAATCTCTACGATATAGCCACGCTCCGTTTTTTACTGTTTTTGCGGGGTTTTTTCTACCAACAGCACACCGGCTTCCACCCAGCCGCCCAAGTTATCGCGCAGCCAAGTTTCCACATCCTGCCCGGCAAGGATACTGTTCAAACTGTTCAGCACATTTTCAAAAGTATCCGACTGCCGGCTGAAATGCTCCAGCAAAAACAAATCGGCACCTTCTACTTGGCGGTAATACACTTCGTTGTCGCGGTTGCGCCAAGTGAGCACAATGCTGGGTTCGTCTTCGATAGAAGCCAAATCACTGGCGACAAAATTGCAGTTGTAATGCGCCAATCTTGCTGCGGGCGCCCAAGAAATAACGGCGGTTTCATTCCACAGGCCGTCTGAAACGGGCTGAACGGCCGTTTCGGCATGCAGCAGCGCGGTTTCAAAATCCATCATTTCCAACACGTTGTCGGGCAAGCGTTCCGCTCCTTCTTTGCTGCGCACATAGTCGAGAAACTGTGCAGGAATGTCGTTGAAAAACGGCGATTCGGGGCGGGCTTCTATCAGGAAGCGGTGTTGCAAATCCTGCCATAAACCGGCATCGGCAAAACGGCTGCTGTCGCTGAAGCATAAGTCTAAAAAGCTGCGCAGATTATTGCGTACCAAGCGTGTGTAAATGGCGAGGCGTTCCGGTTCGATGCCTTCGGGTGCAGGCTTGGAAGGATCGCGCACATGATCTGCCAACTGTGCCTGAAATTCGGCGCTGCTCACGGCGGTAGGATTATGCAGCATGGCGGGTTTCCTCGGCTTGTTGCTGTATGGCGGCAATGCGGGCGACTTCTGCTTCCAGTTCGGCAAACGGCGGGAAGTTGCTGTCGCGCTCCAGCAGCGTGGGCACGCTGTGCGGCAGAATGCGGCAGGTGTAGTCATACAAATCCCACACATCGGCGCACACGGGCTGGCCGTGGGTGTCGATCAGCAGGTTTTCGCTTTCTTCATCGTGCCCTGCCATGTGCATGTAGGTAACACGGGAAGTGTCCACACGTTTGATGTAGTCTTGCGGTTGCACGATGCCGTGATTGACAGCGTTCACATACACATTGTTCACATCAAGATGAATGTCGCAATCGGCCTCGCGAGCCACGGCATTGAGAAAATCGACTTCATCCATCTCTGCAATCGGGCTGTGGGCGTAATAAGATGTGTTTTCCACGGCGATACGCTGCTCGAGAATATCTTGAACCTGACGGATGCGCGCGGCAGTGTGGCGTACCGATTCTGCGGTAAACGGCAGCGGCAGCAGATCGTAAACATGGCCGAAGTGGCTGCAATAGCTCAAATGCTCGGAGAAGAAGCTGATATCGTATTGGCGCAAAAACGCTTTAACTTGTTTTAAAAACTCGACCTGCAAAGGATCCTGACCACCCAAAGAAAGGGACAATCCGTGACAGGCAACGGGGAAACGTTCGGCAACCGCATCGAATTTTTTGCGCGCCGCACCGCCCATTTTCAACCAGTTTTCCGGAGCGATTTCAATGAAGCGGATGGGGCTGTTTTCACGGTCTAAATTCAAAAAGTCATCGGCCAAACTGCGTTTGTAGCCTAAACCTGCACCATACAGAGTGTTCATTTTTTCTTCCTCGGTCAATTAGGTATATCTGTATCAGAATGCTTCTTCCAAACACATACAAACATGCTGATAGAAAGATACCTGAAAAAAGGAAAGGCCGTCTGAAAGGATACGACGGCCTTCCGTCAATTTAAGGGTATTTAAGAAGGATCAACACATCAAGGGATTAGCCGCCGCACTTACCTTCGCCGCATTTACCCTCGCCGGCTTTAACCGGTTTTTTCTTGCCGTGAGCGCCGCATTTGCCCTCACCACATTTACCTTCGCCTGCTTTGGCAGATTTTTTACCGTGTGCGCCGCACTTGCCCTCACCGCATTTACCTTCGCCGGCTTTGGCAGATTTTTTACCGTGAGCGCCGCATTTACCTTCGCCGCAAGCACCTTCATTGGCTTTTTTCTCGGCAGATACAGGCGGTTTAACAGCGGTTTTACCGTGAGCCACGGCCGCTTGGCTGCCCAACAGAGCCAGCGCGCCGGCCAATGCGATTAAAGATGATGTCTTTTTCATGTTCAAACTCCTTCAATGATTTTAACAACCGACAAAAAATAATTTGATTGGTCAGGCCGTCTGAAAAAGTGTCGGCAATAGGTTTTCAGACGGCCTCAAAGCTCGGAAAAGCTTATTTGCTGCCGCATTTGCCTTCGCCGCATTTACCTTCTTCAGCTTTGCTGCCGGCTTTAGAAGCGGCGCCGCATTTGCCTTCGCCACATTTGCCTTCTTCGGCTTTGCTACCGGCTTTAGAAGCAGCACCGCATTTGCCTTCGCCGCACTTGCCTTCTTCGGCTTTGCTGCCGGCTTGAGAAGCGGCACCGCATTTGCCTTCGCCACATTTGCCTTCGTCGGCTTTAGATGATGAAGCCGCACTTGCCGCAGCAGCGGTCGGTGCAGACTGTTTGTTGTCGTCCTGACAACCGGCCAAAGCCAACAAACCTGCCAAAGCAATTAAAGAGGAAGTGGTTTTCATGTTTCAATACTCCTGAATTTACTGTTTAAAATGGATACTTAATAAAAGGAAAATACTACTTGTCTATCTCAAACGAACTTATACGGGAATGTTTTTGCCTTTTTGCTTGAAAAGCGCGTAATCCAGCGATAAACGTCCCATGCCTTGCAACACCAGCGGCAGCAGAGCCACCAGATAAATCAATGCCATTTTGTAGCCGTTGTCGCACACGTTGTAACCGTTGCCGCCGTGTACGGCAATCCACGCTACGGCGGTAACCACCATCAATGCCAGCGAACCCCAGCGGCCGAATAATCCGAGCACTAGCAACACGGGCACGACCAGCTCCGCGCCCATCGCCGCCGCCCAGCTGAAATCAACGGGAAGCAAATTGAAAGGAAACGGAAAATCTTGTTGGATACCGGCAAACCAGTTGGTGCCGTTCCATTTTTCTACACCGGCTTCCCAAAATTCATAGGCGATAAACAGACGCAAACCCAATAAAGCAATGTCTTTGCCCCATGTTTCCGAAAAGCGGTTCAAACAGTTTGTTTTACTCATGATATTTAATCTGTAACGGTTAATCTGTGATTCATGCTCGAATAGACGCGGCCTCTGCCGATTTCTTACACGCCCGACACATTTTCCTGACTAAATAATCATAAGCACATGATTTCAATACGAATTATATATCTATTAAATCAGATACGGATATGCAAAATACAAAAAACGTTTCTACAAACAGACTCAGGCCGTCTGAAAACCGGCAGCATCGCGGCGGAGTAGCCGGATTTAAGGATGCTGTTTCGAATTTTCAGACGGCCTGATAATGATGCCGAAGCGACCTTAATGTGAAGTATCGTTTTCGGTGTAGCGTTTCAAACCGCCACCCAAGGCTTTATACAAATCAGCCAGATTTTCCAATCGGGTTCTTTCGATACTGAGCAAGGCAGTATCCGCGCCATAGCTGCTGCGCTCGGCGTCCAACAAATCCAGAGCGCTGGATACGCCGTGTTTGTAACGCAGGCGAACCAAGCGTAAGTAGTCGGCATAAGACTTGCCTTGTTTCGCGGCGGCGGCATAGCGTTTGTCCAGTTGCTCCCGCGCCACCAAAGCATTGGAAACATCGCGGAAGGCATTTTGGACGGCAGCTTCGTAGTTCACCACCTGAATCTGCTTGCGGATTTTGGCCGCATCCAAATTGGCCTTATTGCTGCCCCAGTTGAAAATCGGCAGGTTGATTGACGGAGCAAACGCCCAAGTGCTGTTGCCGCCTTGAAACAAGCCGCTCAGCTCGGTCGAACCCGTGCCGACGGTGCCGGTCAGCCTGATACTGGGAAAAAACGCCGCGCGCGCCGCACCGATATTGGCATCGGCCTGCTTGAGCGCATATTCGGCAGCACGGATATCGGGGCGGTTGAGCAACACATCGGCGGTCAAACCCGCAGGCAGCTTGCTGATTTTATATTGCTTGCTTAACGGCAAGCCTTCAGGCAAATCATCGGGAAGCTGACGGTTGAGCAACACGGCCAAAGCATTGCGGGCTTGCTCCCTGCTTTGTACCGCTGCTTCATAATCAGCCTGAGCCGCTGCAATCAATGCTTCCTGCTGGCGCACATCTACGGCGGAAATCACGCCGGCTTTGTGTTTCAGCTGGGTCAGCTTATAGGTTTGCTCGCGCGTTTTGAGCACGTTTTGCGCCAGCTTCATGCTCTCTTCCGCATAACGCTCGTTGAAATAGGCTTTGGCCACCGAAGCAATCAGGCTCAAATGTGCCGAATCGCGTGCCGCCGCACTATCGAAATAGCCTTGCTTGGCGGCTTCCGCCGTGCTGCGCACTTTGCCGAACAAATCGATTTCATAAGCCGTAATCCCCAGCCCGACCGTATAAGACGAAGCCACCATCGAACGGCCCGTCGCGCTCAAATCTTCGGCCACCCGCGCCCGCGAACCTGTGCCGGAAGCGTTGATGCCGGGCAGTTGGTCGGCGCGGGCAATCATATATTGTTTGCGCACCGCTTCGGCATTGAGTGCCGCCGCACGCAAATCGGTGTTGCGCTCGAGCGCAATCTCAATCAAACGGTGCAGACGCGGGTCGGCAAAATAATCCTGCCAGCCCAACGAGGCCGCCTGAATTCCGGTTTCGGGGTTTTGGTCGTATTTGAAAGTTTCCGGCACGCTCACTTGCGGCTGCTCGTACTTGGGTATCATGGTACAGGCCGACAAGGCAAAAACCACGGCAGCCGCACCCAAAGCGGGTTTGAAATGAAATATCGTCATGTTTTAATCCTTGTCTTCGTGCAGCATACGCTTTTCTTCTTCGGTCAACTCGGCGCCTGCTTCGGCATCGGCCACATATTTATCCACCAGTTCCGGCGTCATGCCCGCACCGGCGGCATGCAGTTTGGCACGCTCCATTTGGCGCGGGCTGTCTTTAAACAGCTTGCGCACCACCACAAAGAACAGCGGCACAAAAAACACCGACAGCAGCGTACCGATCAACATGCCCCAAAAAACGGTCGTACCGATGGCGCGCTGGCTGGCCGAGCTGGCTCCGGAAGCGATATACAGCGGCACCACGCCCAAAATAAAGGCAAACGATGTCATGATAATCGGACGGAAACGAAGATGTGCCGCCGCCAATGCCGATTCCAACGCACTCTTGCCCTGCGCCTGCAAATCTTTGGCAAACTCGATAATCAGAATAGCGTTTTTCGCACTCAAACCAATCACGGTAATCAAACCGACTCGGAAATAAATGTCGTTGAGGTAAGACGGCGGCGCACCGAACAGGCCGTTAAACAAGTTGCGCCCGCTCACGCCCAGCACAACGCCTAAGAAACCCAAAGGCACCACCAAAATCACCGCCAGCGGAATCGACCAGCTCTCGTAAAGCGCGGCCAACACCAAGAACACGGCGATAATCGCAAACGCATACAGCATAGCCGTTTGCGCACCGCCTCTAACCTCTTCGCGGGATTGGCCGTCCCACTCGAGGCTGTAACCCTGCATTTCATCCACCATGCGTTGCACTTCGGCCATCACTTCGCCCGATGAATAACCGCTTGCGGCCGCACCGCTGATTTTCATCGCAGGATAGCCGTTAAAGCGCACACTCTGCTCCATACCGGTTTGCCATGACACGCTGGCGACGGTAGAAAGCGGCACGGCCACGCCCTGACTGTTCGGCACGGTCAAAGCCAGAATATCCGCAGGCTGCATACGCGCAGACGCATCTGCCTGCACAATCACGCGCTGCAAACGGCCGTTGTTCGGGAAGTCATTCACATAAGAAGAACCGATGGCCGTGGCCAATACCGAACGGATGGCGGAGAAATTCACGCCTTGTGCGGCAGCGGCCTGACGGTCGATTTCGATACGCAACTGCGGCGCATCTTCCAAACCGGAGGCGCGGATGTTGGCAGCGTCAAACATAGGATTTTGGCGCATTTTGCCAATTAACTCGTTGCGTTTGGCCAACAACGCCTGATGACCTGCATTGTTGCGGTCTTGCAGATACATCTCAAAACCGGAGCTGGTACCCAATTCCATAATGGCAGGCGGATTCATCACCAAAGCAAAGCCGTCGCGCACGCTGCCCATCAGCGCGCCGGTAATCTTACCGGCTACTGCCGAAGCACCGCTGCCGGGATCGGTACGCTCTTTCCAGTCTTTCAAGGTCACAAAACCAAAACCCATGTTTTGACCGGAACCGGCAAAGCTGAAGCCCGACACACCGATGAAGTTTTCCACTTCCGGCATAGACGTAATCACTTGATTCGCAACAGCCAGCGTAGCATCGGTACGCTCTTTCGTCGCACCCGAAGGCAGCTGCACCATCATCATCAGACTGCCCTGATCTTCAGTCGGCAAAAACGAGGTAGGAATACGCGTAAACACCCATGCAGCCACGCCCGCCAGCGCCAAATACACCACCATCATGCGCACTGATCGGCGCAACAATTTGGCAACCCAGCTTTCGTAACGGTGGGTGCCGTCTGAAAACTTACGGTTGAACCAGCCGAAGAAGCCTTTCTTCTCAGCATGATGGCCTTTGGGAATCTGCTTGAGCAAAGTGGCGCATAAAGCGGGCGTCAGCGTTAGGGCGAAAAATGCCGAGAACGCAATCGCAATCGCCATCGTAACGGCAAACTGGCGGTAAATATTACCGGTGGCGCCGCTAAACATCGCCAACGGCACAAACACCGACACCAATACCGCCGTAATACCGATTACCGCTCCCGAAATTTGGCTCATGGCTTTTTTGGTGGCCTCAACCGGCGGCAGTCCTTCTTCGGCCATAATCCGCTCGACGTTTTCCACCACCACGATGGCATCATCGACCACAATACCGATCACCAACACCATCGCAAACATGGTCAGCACGTTGATCGACATACCCAAATACCAAATCGAGGCAAACGCGCCCAATAGGGAAATCGGCACCACGATGGTCGGAATCAAGGTATAGCGGATGTTTTGCAGGAACAAGAACATCACCACAAACACCAGCAGCATGGCTTCCAACAATGTGTGTACCACTTTCTCAATAGAAATGCCGACGAATTTTGACGTGTCGTAAGGAGCCGACCACTTCATATCATTGGGGAAATAGCGTTGCAGCTGCTCCATTTTTTCGCGCACCGCCGTCGCTGTGGCCATAGCGTTACCGCTGTTGGAAAGCATCACCGCCATACCCACGGAAGGCTGCCCGTTCAAACGGGTGGACGTGCCGTAGTTTTGGCTGCCCAATTCGATACGGGCAACATCTTTCAGATAAACATTGGCACCGCCGGTGGTCGAGCGCAGAATAATGTTGCCGAACTCTTCAGGCGTACTCAATTGCCCTTGCGCCGTAATCGTGGCCGTAATGGTCTGCCCCTGCGGCGCGGGCAAATCGCCCATCGTGCCGACGGAAAGCTGTGCGTTTTGACTGCTGATGGCAGACGACACATCGGCAAAAGAAAGGTTGAAGTTTTGCAGCTTTTTCGGGTCAACCCACACGCGCATGGCTCGTTGCGAACCAAACAAGCGGGCTTCGCCTACGCCTTCCACACGCTGGATTTCCGGCCTGATGTTGCGCTCCACATAATCGGCAATATCTTCCGTGCTCATGGTTTCAGACGACATCATCAATACCATCAGGAAGTTGGCTTGCGATTTGGAAACGGTAACACCGTTTTGCTGCACGGCAGCCGGCAAAAGTGCCGTGATTTCAGAGAGTTTGTTTTGCACTTCTACCTGTGCCAAATCCTCATCGGTTTCCGGCGTAAAAACCAAGCTGACCGAACCGCCGCCGCTGGATGTGGCATTGGTGGTCATGTAGTCCAAACCTTCCACGCCGTTCATGCTGCGTTCGATAACGGCCAACACGCTGTCTTCCATGACCTGCGCGGAAGCGCCGGGGTAAACGGCCGACAAAGTAATCTTCGGCGCACCCACGGAAGGATATTGCGACACCGGCAAACTTCTGATGCCGATCACACCGGCAATAATCACAAATATCGCGATCACCCATGCAAAAATCGGGCGGTCAATAAAAAATTTAGCCATTGCCGCTCCTTATTTCGCCGCAGAAGCCGGTTTGGCTTGAGAGGCCGTCTGAACACCTGAAGCGGCGGCAGGTTCTTGCGCGGCAGGCTGAGTCCATTCTTTCGGCGTCACTTTTTTGGCCTGCATCATGCCGGCAATCGATGTGCCGTCCACAATCACTTGATCACCTGCCTTGAGGCCGTCTGAAATAATCCAGTTGCTGCCCTGCTGCTGTTCGACTTTAACCACACGCGGTTCCATACCGCCCTGTGCGTTAACGATCATCACGGTATCTTTCTCACCGCGCGTTACCGCCTGTTGGGGCACGACAAACACGTTATCCATATCCGCCAACGGCAGGCTCACGCGCACATACAGGCCGGAAAGCAGGATATTGTCGGGATTCGGCACTTCGGCGCGCAAAGTAACCTGCCCGGTGGTTTCATTCACCGTCGGATCGGCAAACAGCAAGCGGCCTTTGTGGCCGTACACCTTGCCGTTTTCCAGCTTGATATCAACAGCCACCGCACCATTCACCGCTTTCATATTGCCGTCTGCAATATTCTGGCGCAGCTGCATGATGTCGGTGGCAGACTGGGTCACATTCACATACATCGGATTGGTTTGGCGGATGGTCGCCAATTTCACGCCGCCGCTGGGGCTGACTAAAGTGCCTTCGGAAACAAATGATTGGCTGATAAAGCCGGAGATGGGCGCGGTGATGCGGGAATAGTTCACATTAATCTGTGCGGAACGGATGGCCGCCTTAGCTGATTTCACGCCTGCTTCGGCAGAGCGTTTCGCCGCCAGCGCCGCATCGTATTCCTGCTTGCTGATGGCATCGGCCTGCACCAATGGTTTATAGCGCGTAATGTCGGCATCGGCTTTCGCCAAAGATGCTTGTGCGGATGCCAGCTGCGCCCGCGCACTTTCCAAAGATGCGGCATACACCGCGTCGTCCAACTGATAAAGCGGCTGTCCGGCACGCACATAGCTGCCCTCTTGGAACAACCGCTTTTTAATGATGCCGCCTACTTGGGGCATAATGTCCGCAGAACGGTGCGATTCCAACCGCCCCGGCAGCTCCGTGGCAATCGTTACCTGCTGAGGCTGCACCGTCACCACGCCCACCACCGGCGGGGGCGCTTCTTTTTGAGCCGCAGCCGCAGGTTTGCCCGCTGCCGCCTTTTCCTCTTTGCCTTTGCCGCCGCATGCCGACAAGGCCAATGCCGTTGCCGCAGCCAAAGCGGCCAGCCGTATTGTTTTTATTTTATAAGTATGATTAACCATTATTATCCTGTCTTTCCGGTATTGAATATGATGTTTTTCATCAAGAAAATCTGTTGCCGAATTCTGCCGTCATCTTTAGATGGCAACGTGCGGTTACAGTCTTTTTCCGCACAGAAAAAGGCACAATATCAGCATATTAACAACTGGCGAAATTATACATACACTGTTGCATGTTAAAAAGTTCTTTCTTATAATCACCCAAAAAATTTACAAAAAATAACTTCCTTCACTGCCATGAGAAAAACCAAAACCGAAGCCTTGAAAACGCGCGAACACCTGATGCTCGCCGCCTTAGATACTTTCTACGAAAAAGGCGTTTCGCGCGCCTCTCTTAACGAAATCGCCCAAAACGCCGGCGTAACCCGCGGTGCTCTGTATTGGCATTTCAAAAACAAAGAAGACCTTTTCGATGCCCTGTTCCATCGCTTATTCGACGAAGCCCGCTCGCATCTCGAAAAAGACTTAAACAACGACGCCGCCAACATGCGCGAGAGCATGCACACCAGCCTGCTCAATATGTTTCAACGCATGGAAAACGATCCCGTCCACCACAAGTTTTGCAACATCCTTTTTCTTAAGTGCGAACACACCGAGCAAAACCAAACCATCGTGGCCGTTATCCACAAATACCAAAGCATGTGGAACGAGTTGCTCAGCGCCGTGCTGGCACAGTGCATCAAACAAAAATCGCTGCCCGAAAACCTCGACATCCAAGCAGCCGTGATTTACTTTAAAGCCGCGATCGACGGCCTGCTGTACCAATGGCTGCTCAACCCGCAACGGCTGGATTTACAAACCATCGGCCCGCGTTTTGCCGAAACCATCTTCGGCGCGCTCGAACACTGCACGACTTTGCATCAAACGCCTGCTTAAGCTGAAACATACTTTCTCTTAGCACAGAACCAAAGCCATGAAAAAAGGCCGTCTGAAAACGCTACACACGCTTTTTCAGACGGCCTTTAAGTTCTAATCAATGTTGTCAATTAACGGGTATGCACCACAACCGTACCGGCCATTTTATCGTGCCAACCCTGCTTCTCAATATCCAATGCGACCCAGATATAGCCAAGCATCAATACCATTCCTGAAACAATGTAGCCGACATAGCGGATAAACGACTGCCCGAGGCTAATATCTTCGCCCGTTTTCGCATCTACGATTTTCAGGCCGAGCAGCATTTTTCCCGGCGTGGCAGACCTTTTTACCCAAAAACCAATGGTAAACAGCAACGGAAAAATATAGTTCAAAACAATATCCGCCGTACCCAAAGGTGCTATTGTTTCAGTGATGAAATATTCTTCGCCGTAAATCAGATACAGCAAAGGCAGAATAATTGCTAATAGAATCAAGGCATCGATCAAGCTGGCTGCCACACGAATCCAAAATCCGGCGTATTTCATCATTGCTTCCTTTCTCTTCTCTCATATCGGCGCATTGCCACTGTTTATTTGTCCAAAGGCCGTCTGAAAAGTTTTCAGACGGCCTCTTTTAGTAAAATATCAGATTGATTTATCTTACAATTTGATTCAATTCGCCTTTGGCATAGCGGGTAGCCATTTTTTCCAGCGATACCGGTTTGATTTTAGAAGCCTGACCTTCGCAACCGAACGCCACATAGCGGTCAATACAGATTTGCTTCATAGCTTCTACGGTTTTGGCCAAATATTTGCGCGGGTCGAACTCTGCGGGGTTTTCCGCCATAAATTTGCGGATGGCACCGGTGGACGCCAAGCGCAGGTCGGTGTCGATATTCACTTTACGCACGCCGTGCTTGATGCCTTCTACGATTTCTTCCACCGGCACGCCGTAGGTTTCGCCGATGGCGCCGCCGTGTTCGTTAATGATTTTCAGCCATTCTTGCGGCACAGAGCTGGAGCCGTGCATCACGATATGGGTGTTGGGCAGGGCTTCGTGGATTTCTTTGATGCGGTCGATACGCAACACATCGCCTGTGGGCGGACGGGTAAATTTGTACGCGCCGTGGCTGGTGCCGATGGCAATCGCCAATGCGTCCACGCCGGTATCGCGCACGAAACGGGTGGCATCTTCCACGCTGGTGAGCATTTGGTCGTGGGTCAGTTTGCCGACTGCGCCCACGCCGTCTTCTTCGCCGGCTTCACCGGTTTCCAAGTTGCCCAATACGCCGATTTCGCCTTCTACGGAAACGCCGCAGGCATGGGAGAACTCAACTACTTTACGGGTTACTTCCACATTGTATTCATAGGTGGACGGAGTTTTGCCGTCTTCCAGCAGCGAGCCGTCCATCATCACAGACGAAAAACCGAGCTGGATGGAGCGTTGGCACACGTCGGGCGATGCGCCGTGGTCTTGGTGCATCACCACGGGGATATGGGGAAATTCTTCCACGGCGGCCAAAATCAGATGGCGTAAAAAAGGTGCGCCTGCATATTTGCGCGCACCTGCGCTGGCCTGAACGATGACAGGCGCGTTAACTTGGTCGGCGGCTTCCATAATGGCGCGCATTTGTTCGAGATTGTTCACGTTGAAAGCGGGCAAGCCGTAGCTGTTTTCTGCGGCGTGGTCGAGCAGTTGGCGCATGGATACAAGTGCCATATAGAATCCTCCGGGTTGAAAAAGTAAATGAATGACTAAAGCGTAATTATACCAGCTTCACTATTGATAAAACTACACGCGGCAACATAAATAAACGTGCGCTTCGCGCAGCCGGCAAGCAGGCATCGCGCCGGCTTCGGCAATTCGGCTACAATATCCGCCTGTTTAATAGCCAGCAATGGAGCGAGTATGCCCCGCATCAGCGTCCCCCGCCCTGCAAAAGCAGTGTTCCGCACCTCGGTTACGGTACAGATCGGCGACATCAATTACGGCAACCACCTCGCCAACGATGCGGTGCTGCGTATCTGCCACGAATGCCGCATCCGTTGGCTGGCGCAACACGGTTTTACCGAACTCGATGCGGGCGGTGCCGGGCTGATTATGGCCGACGCCGCCGTGCAGTATCTGGCGCAGGCACATCACCGCGATATGCTGGACGTTATCATGGATGTGACCGATATAACCCGCAGTGGGTTCACTTTGCTCTACGACATCCGCCGCGCCGACGACCAACGCGCCATCGCCGCGGTGCAAACGGGCATGGTGTGTTTCGATTACGGCACGCAAAAAATAAGCCGCCTGCCGGAAAGCCTGCGGGCGGTGTGTGAGGCCGTCTGAAAAATTTTCAGACGGCCTATTCATTCAATCAATATATAAACCTTTAGGCGTGCCAAACCGCTACACGCCGCTACATCCCCAGCACACTCAATCCGGGCAAATCGGCGAAGCTGCGGTCGCGCACGATTTGGCAGAAGTTTTCCAAATACGTTTTGCCCGTATCTTCCGCCCGCATGGCGGCGTAAAGCTCGCTTTGCAGGCCGTCTGAAGTAATCTGGCGGGAAATCACATAACCTTTTTCCAAATACGGCATCACTGTCCAATACGGCAGCGCGGCAATACCGCGGCGGCTGGCGACCAATTGGATAATGGCGATGGTCAGCTCGCTGTGGCGGCGCGCCGGATTAACGCCTTTGGGCAGCAGGATTTTGCGCAACAAATCCAGCATATCGTCGGGCACGGGATAAGTAATCAGCGTTTCATCGGCAAAATCTTCCGCTTCCCACACCGCTTTGGCAGCAAGCGGATGGTCTTTCGCACAAATACCGACCATGCCGTAAGCAAATAAAGGCTGGTATGCAATGCCCTGCTGCGGCGCCGCTTCCGAAACAATCGCCAAGTCGGCACGGTGTTGCAGCAGCAGCCCGACCGGATCGGCCTGAAATCCCGACACGATATCCAGCTCCACCTGCGGCCACAACGGGCGGAACTCGCCCATCGCCGGCATCAGCCAATCGAAACAGGTATGGCATTCCACCGCCAGCCGTAGTTCACCCGCCTCGCCTTCGATAATCTGCGCCATATCGCGCTCGGCCGCCGCCACTTGCGGCAGCAGATCATGCGCCAATTGCAGCAGCCGCTCGCCCGCCGGTGTAAAACGCAACGGCGCGGATTTGCGTTCAAACAAAGGCGTATCGTAATAATTTTCCAATGCGCGGATTTGATGCGACAAAGCAGATTGCGTGAGGAACACGCGCTTGGCGGCCAACGATACGCTGCCCGTTTCTTCAAGCGCCAGCAAGGTTTTCAGATGGCGCAGTTCGATGATGGAATCCATGTTTTCAGACGGCCTGACAGATAATTGCTTCAAGACGCGCATATTAAAATAATTCATATTGAAGCGCAAATTGATGAATACAGCACCGCACCCCAAGTCCCGTTAGTCAGCCCGCTTTACGCTACAATAACAGTTTTACACTTAGGCCGTCTGAAACCCCATGCTCGCCGCCGAACAGCTCGCCCTCTTCTCCCTCCCCGCGCCCGAATCCGCCGGCAGCTGGAGCGTTTACCTCATTCTCTGCGACAACCAATCGCTCTACTGCGGCATCAGCAACCGCCCCGAAGCACGCTTCGCCGCCCATCTCTCCGGCAAAGGCGCGCGCTACACCCGCATCCGCAAACCCCTATCCATGCGGCTGGTGTATCACGAGCTTTCCCGCGAACACGCCCTGCGCGCAGAAATCCGCATCAAGCAGCTCACAGCGGCACAAAAGCAGCAGCTCTGGCAGCTGCTTCCCAATTTTCAGACGGCCTGAGTTTGGTATAAAATCCCCCCAACTTCCAACCTATATATAAAGAAGAGAACGATGACTGCCGAAACACCACACAACGTCGATCACAGCGAAATCGACAAATTCAGCCAGCTTGCCGACAAATGGTGGGATAAAACAGGCGAATTCAAACCCCTGCACGACATCAATCCTCTTCGCTTAGGCTACATCGACCTGCACGGCAACATCGCCGGCAAAACCGTGCTCGACGTTGGCTGCGGCGGCGGCATTCTCACCGAAAGCATGGCCAAACTCGGCGCAGCCCATGTAACCGGCATCGACATGGCCGAAAAATCGCTGCAAGTGGCCGAACGCCATGCCGCCGAACAAAACGTAACCAATATCGCCTACCGCTGCGTGCGCGTAGAAGACCTCGCCGCCGAACGCCCGCACAGCTTCGACGTGGTTACCTGCATGGAAATGATGGAACACGTTCCCGACCCCGCCGCCATCGTCAAAGCCTGCGCACAACTGGTCAAACCCGACGGCGTGGTGTTTTTCTCCACCATCAACCGCAACCGCAAATCCTATCTGCACGCCATCATCGGTGCCGAATACATCCTAAACCTCGTACCGCGCGGCACGCACGATTGGGACAAATTCATCACCCCCGCCGAACTCGCCCGCATGTGCCGCAACGCAGGTTTGGACTTAATCGACAGCAAAGGTATGGGCTACAACCTGCTCACCAAAGTTTACTCGCTCAACAACGACACCGGCGTCAACTACATGATCGCCTGCAAACCGGCCTGATACTGCCGTCAATCTTCAAATGCGGGCGTATCAACACAAAGCACCGCCCGCTTAACTTTCCCCTTATCGTTTTCAGACGGCCTCAAGCCTCTCGAACATAAAAAACAGGCCACTTACACAAGCGGCCTGTTTGGTTTCGGTCTAACCCGTTACTTCTTAATCACACGGGTGTAAATCGCCAAAATAATCACGGCAAAAATGGTAGAAGCGATCCAACCCGCAGGCTCGCCCACTTGATACCAACCGGCTTGCTGACCGACAAAACCCGCCAACAGCGAACCGCCGATACCCAGCAGCGTGGTCATGATGAAGCCCAAATTGTCTTTACCGGGATGCAGAAACTTCGCCAGCACGCCCACAATAAAGCCCACAATAATCGTTACAATCCAACCCATAACATTTCCTCTCGTATTTATTCGGTTACATTTATCAAAACGATGCCTGCGCAATCCGAAATGTCGAATCTTATTCCGACTGCAAACATCATTACGCCGGCCATCATACACAGCCGCACCGCCCGCACCGCCCACTCTTGCATTTCTTTTCAAAAAAATAAGAAACTTTGGACTCCGGCCGCCGATTCGATACCTGTTTACAACAAAACCGCCGTTTTCAGTACATCGCAGCAACCGTGCGTTGAATAACTTGAGGCCGTCTGAATATCTTTTCAGACTGCCTCAAGCCACTTTCCACATCACTACATCATTCCGCTTTCTGCTGATGCGCCAACACCGTAACCAACTGCGCCAACTCTTGCGGCAACGGAGCAACCAGTTTCAGCGGTTCTCCCGTCAGCGGGTGCTGCAAGTGCAACTCCGCCGCGTGCAGAAACATCCGTTTCAAACCCAGCTTCTGCAAGCGTTTATTGGCCTGATAATCGCCGTAGCGTTCGTCGCCCGCAATCGGACATTGCTGCGACTGCATGTGCACGCGGATTTGATGAGTGCGGCCGGTTTTTAAGGTGGCCTCTACAAAAGTCAGATCGGAAAGGCCGACCTGATGCAGCAGGCCGCCTGAAAAGCGTTTCAGCACGCGCAGCACCGTGTGCGCATGCTGGCCGTTTTCACTCACGCGCACCATCTTTTCGCCTTGCGCACCCGTGTATTTGAACAGCGGCAGTTTCACATTCAGCTTATCCTGCGCCAGCCTGCCCACACCCAACGCCAGATAAACTTTTTTCGGGTGGTCGTTGCGGATGGCTTCATGCAGCTTCACCAGCGCGCTGCGTTTCTTGGCCACCATCAACAGCCCGCTGGTATCTTTGTCTAGCCGGTGCACCAACTCGAGATAACGTGCTTCGGGGCGGGCGCGGCGCAATTGCTCGATCACGCCGAAACTCACGCCGCTGCCGCCGTGCACCGCCACGCCGCTGGGCTTGTTTACCACCAGCATCGCATCGTCTTCGTAAACGATTTCAAAATCGCGCGCGGGCACGGGCATGTTTTCAGACGGCCTCTGCTTTTCGGCAATACGCACCGGCGGAATACGCACGACATCGCCCGCCTCGATGCGGTCGGTCGGCTTGCAGCGTTTTTTGTTCAAACGCACCTCGCCCGCACGGATGATGCGCTGGATATGGCTTTTGGGTACGCCTTTTAAAATTTTGATTAAAAAATTATCCAGCCGCTGCCCCGCATCTTCGTCGGAAATGCTGATATGGTTAACCAAGTCTTTGCTAATTGTCGGCATTTTCTCTATAATCCGCTTACGTTTTCAGGCGTTGCCGCCCGAATAATCAGGCCGTCTGAAAACTTATTGTAAACCGGAATTTTATACTAAAAAGCACGCCACAAAGCATTTCCTTTACCTGCCGCCAAGCCGGGCAGGTAAAGACGTAATTAAGTTTAACCTTTTCCGGCAGGCCTTCCGACCCGGCATAAGACGCACCCGAACAAACATGTGCGCAGCCCTCGGCAGTACAACCGCCGGACAGTAATGAAGAAGACGGCTCAGATTTTTCGTGTTTCGCGCAGCATAGAAACCAAAGCGGAACCACAGGCATTGCCGATACGCTGTTTACACCCTTCCGCCGCCGCTTGCCGGTGCAGATACATGCGGATGCAATCAGAAATACCGCCGGTACACTTTACACAATAAACGGCACAAATCCTGTAAACACAAGCGGTTATCTAGAAGCGATGGCCATTGCTCTTTATACACTCCTTCTCGTTCGGATAACGCCCCACACGCCGTTTCAGACGGCCTGAACATTGGCGGCTTATAAGCGTTGAAAACTGATTACACGCCTCGTGGGTGCTCGAAAACGAGGTAGTCATGAAACGTATGCTATTTAATGCCACGCAAGCCGAAGAGCTGCGCGTGGCGATTGTTGATGGACAGACCCTTTTGGATCTGGACATCGAAACGCTGGGCAAAGAACAGCGTAAAGGCAATATCTACAAGGGTATCATCACCCGCATCGAACCGTCGCTGGAAGCGTGCTTCGTCGATTACGGCACCGACCGCCACGGTTTCCTCCCCTTCAAAGAAGTTTCCCGTTCCTATTTCCAAGATTATGAAGGCGGTCGCGCCCGCATCCAAGACGTGCTGAAAGAAGGCATGGAAGTGATCGTGCAAGTCGAAAAAGACGAGCGCGGCAACAAAGGCGCGGCCCTCACCACCTTTATCAGCTTGGCCGGCCGTTATCTCGTGCTGATGCCGAACAACCCCCGCGGCGGCGGCGTATCGCGCCGTATCGAAGGCGAAGAGCGCCAAGAACTGAAAGCGGCTATGGCCGAATTGGACGTACCGCGCGGCATGAGCCTGATCGCACGCACCGCCGGCATCGGCCGCAGCGTGGAAGAGCTGCAATGGGACTTCAACTACCTGCAACAACTGTGGCAGGCCATCGAAGAAGCCGGCAAAGCGCACAACGAACCTTACCTGCTGTTTATGGAAAGCTCGCTGCTTATCCGCGCCATCCGCGACTACTTCCGCCCCGACATCGGCGAAATTCTGGTCGACAACCAAGAAGTGTACGACCAAATTTCCGAATTTATGTCGTATGTGATGCCCAATAACGTAGGCCGTCTGAAACTTTATAAAGACCACACCCCGCTGTTTTCGCGCTTCCAAATCGAACACCAAATCGAAAGCGCATTCTCACGCAGCGTCAGCCTGCCCTCCGGCGGCGCGATTGTGATCGACCACACCGAAGCGCTGGTTTCCATCGACGTTAACTCCGCCCGCGCCACCCGCGGGGCCGACATCGAAGACACCGCCTTCAAAACCAATATGGAAGCCGCCGAAGAAGTCGCCCGCCAAATGCGTTTGCGCGACTTGGGCGGCTTGGTGGTAATCGACTTCATCGACATGGAAAACGCCAAGCATCAGCGCGACGTAGAAAACGTCTTGCGCGATGCCCTCAAAAAAGACCGCGCCCGCGTGCAAATGGGCAAATTGAGCCGCTTCGGCCTGCTCGAGCTTTCCCGCCAACGCCTGAAACCCGCATTGGGCGAAAGCAGCCATATCGCCTGCCCACGCTGCGCCGGCACCGGCGTCATCCGCAGCATCGAATCCACCGCCCTGCACGTGTTGCGCATCATTCAGGAAGAAGCCATGAAAGACAACACCGGCGAAGTGCACGCACAAGTGCCGGTTGATGTGGCCACGTTCCTGCTCAACGAAAAACGCGCCGAGCTTTTCGGCATGGAAGAGCGTTTGGACGTATCCGTTTTCCTGATTCCCAACATCCACCTCGAAAACCCGCACTACGAAATTACCCGCGTGCGTACCGATGATGTGGACGACAACGCCGAGCCGAGCTACAAGCGCGTAGCCGCACCGGAAGAAGACGAAAACGCCAAACCTTTCGGTGGCGAAAAAGCCAAAGCCGCCCGCCCCGAACCGGCGGTAAAAGGCGTGAAACACACCCAACCCGCGCCGATTGTTGTCGAAACTCCGCCCTCTTCTTCATGGTGGTCAGGCTTCAAATCATGGCTGGGCAAAGTGTTCAGCGGCGACAAGAAAGAACCCGAAAAAGCGCCCGAAGCCGAGAAATCGGAAAAGCGCAACGGCAACCGTTCCGGCAACCGCCGCCCGTCTAACCGCCGCCAACATCCGCGCCGCAACCAGCAGCTGAAACGCCAAGACGAAAGCGTTAAAGAAGAAGCTCCGGTTATCGAAGCGGAAACCAAAGAAAGCGCGAAAGAAAGCACCCGCGAGCCGCGCGGCAACCGTCGCGGTCAAAACGACAACCGCGAACGCAACCGTCAAAGCCAAGCCGCTTCGGAAAGCCGTCAAAACGAAAGCGAAACCAAACCGGCCGCAAAAGAAAACGGCAACAACGAGCAACGCCAAGACAACCGCCGCCGCAACCGTGCTGAAAAGCCTGCAACTCCGGCCGTAAACGCGCTTGCAGCCACTGCTGACAATGCACCGGAAACCGTTGCGGTTGCCACTGCCGAACCCGTGCGCACCGAAAAAGCAGACGGCAAAGAAAGGGAAAGCCGTTCTTCCCGCCAAGAGCGCGGCCGCAACCGTGACCGCGACCAACGCGACCGCCGCAACAGCAGCAAAAAACGCAACATCCCGTCTGCCGCCAAAATCGAGCAATATTTAAGCATTGCCGAAGCTGCCGACAAAGTTCGCTTTGCCGTTGCGCATGTATTCGGAGAAGCCGAAGAAACGCCGCTGGCCGTTGCTGTGTCCGCGCCGTTGGCAGAAACCAATGCAGCCGTTGCCGCCGAAGCAGACAACCGTCCGCTGGTGGTAGTGGTGCCTGAAATCGAAACCGATACTGCCGAAGCCGCACCTGCGCCTGCGCTGTTTGCCGTCGAAAGCGCTGCCCCCGCCGCAGCCGTAGAAGCTGTTACCGCGTCCGAACAAAGCATCATTGAAACGGCCGTAGCCAATGCGGAAGAAGCATTAAGCAAAGTCATCGGCATCACGCATATCGAAGAAACGCCTGAAGCTGAATCTGGCGCAGCCGTTCCAGCCGCTGAGTCTTTGGCAAAACCCGCTGAAACCGCCGCAGCAAGCGTTTCAGACGGCCTCGACTTAGGCGGTTTGGTGTTGGTACAAACCCGCGCCGATGCTTTGGAAGCCGCCGCCGAATGGTCGCAGCCGGAAACCGCAATCGGCCTGAGACGCGCCGACATGCCCAAGGCAGTAGAAACTTCTGTCAGCGATACTCCGCTGGTGCAAGTGGAAACCCAAAAGTAACAGGCATTCTTGTCCTATCCAGCCCGACTGCCAGCGCGGTCGGGCTTTTATCATCCGGCAATAAACGTGAGGCCGTCTGAAAATATTTCAGACGGCCTCTCTTCATCAAATTGCATTTTTGCCTGCCGTTTACATTCGGCACATTTCGGCTATGTCAAAGAATCTTTTATAAAATTTGCTTTTCCGCTTTGTCTTTCAGTATGATAAGCGCAGCTGCAAACGCAGGATTTTGCGCTGTTTTCCACTTCCGGGCTACCGTTTATCTTAAAGAGGAATGGCCATGAAAAAATATCAAAAATGGTTGGGTTTAACCCTGATTGCGCTGCTGTCGGCGTGCGCGGGGCAACAAGCGCCCGTCGAATCTCCGCTTTCGTCTTCTACCCAATCTATCGACACTGCACCTCAAGCTGCCGCGCAGAGCATGAACGTGTCCAAACTGTCGTACGAAAGTGCGGCGACAAACCGTTCCGTGCGATCGTCCGAACGCTTGGGCACGCAATGGGGCGATGAAGTCAGCTCGTATGTTACCCAAGTGGATTTACGCCGCACCAGCGAAACCCCGATTGCGGAAACCGCCGTCCGCTATGCCGATAAGCATTACAGAGGCCGCGGCATCAATGAAATCTCACTCGCGGCAGGAAAAATCGGCTTCTTCGTTGAAAGCGACAGCCGCCGACGCCTGCCCATCTTTCGCACCGAAGGACAATACTTCCTGCAAGGAAAAGCCGGCCAAGCCTACCGTTTGGTGTACCGCAACCATACCGACAAAACGTATGAAATCGTGGCTTCGGTTGACGGCATCGACGTGATCAGCGGCAAAGCGGCCAGCCGTTATCATGCCGGCTATGTGTTGAAACCCAAAGGCACTTTGGTGATTGAAGGCTTCCGCAAGAGTGATTCGGCAGTGGCTTCATTTATTTTCAGTAAGCCTGCGGACGCTTACGCCGCCAACACGCCCGCCGGTTCGATTGCCAACACCGGCATCATCGGCACGGTGGTTTACGAGCTGTACGACCCCAACCGCCGCATCGGAGAGCCACAACCCTTCCCTGCCGACAACGGCTATGCTCCGCCGCCGCGTTGATGTTTTCAGACGGCCATTGTTTAGGCAATGGCCGTTATGCCTGCGCCAAGCAGCATCGGCAGCTTAACGGTATAATCCTGCACATCCATAAAATGCCCACCGCCGTCTGCACACCTCACCCAATAAGGAATTGCCATGAACACCGTACAGCACCTCCCAGAGCAGCAAACCTTTATCTTATTGAAAGACAATGAAGAAGCAGGCCATCTGAAATACGATGTTTCAGACGGCCTGTGGAACATCACCCATACCGTCGTCAATCCCGCCTTCCGCGGGCAAGGCTTGGCCCGCATTTTGGTGGACGCCGCCATCGCCGAAGCCGAAAAACGCAACATCCCCCTGAAGGCCGATTGCGATTACGCCGCAGCGGTGTTGGCCAAACGCTAGGCTTGAGGCCGTCTGAAACTCCGCCCGCTTCACATACAAGGAAACCCGACACATGCAAACCCCTAAAATCACCGTTATCGGCAGCATCAATATTGACTTGGTTACCGGCTCCCCGCGCTTTCCCCAACCCGGCGAAACGCTGTTGGGCACATCGTTCGACCGCTTCATGGGCGGCAAAGGCGCCAACCAAGCCGTAGCCGCCGCCCGCTTGGGGACGGAAGTGTGCATGATTGGTGCCGTAGGCGACGACGGTTTCGGCCGCGAAGCGCTCGCCCATCTCCAAGCGGAAGGTATCAATACAGACCGCATCAAAACCCTGCCCGACCAACCTACGGGCATGGCCAACATTACCGTGGCCGAAGGCGACAACCACATCATCGTGGTTTCCGGTGCCAATTTCGGCATCACACCCGCCGACATTGAAGCCTGCGAAGCGCGTATTGCCGAATCAGACGTCATCCTCAGCCAACTGGAAATCCCGATGGATTGCGTGCTTGCCGCCGCCAAACTCGCCCGCAAACACAACAAACCTTTTGTGCTCAATCCCGCCCCTGCGCAAAAACTGCCCGCAGAGTTGCTGGGATTAGTTACCCTGCTGACACCAAACGCATACGAATTGGCCATCAGCTTAGGGCTTCCCGAAAACACGCCGGTGGAAGAATTAATCAAGCAGGCAGGCGTGCCCGTATTGATGACGAGAGGCAGCGAAGGCGTTCTCTATAACGATGAAAACGGCAACCTGCACACCCAACCCAGCTTTAAAGTAACGCCCGTCGATACCACCGGAGCCGGCGACACATTCAACGGCGCATTTGCCGTCTTCCGCCACTTGGGCATGAAAGAAGCCACCCGCAAAGCCAATGCCGCCGCAGCTTTGTCGGTAACCAAAGCCGGAGCGCAAAGCGGCATGCCCACCGCGGCCGAGTTGGAAGCCTTCTTAGCCAAACAAGCGTAAGCGGATTTCGCAAGTTTGCTGCATATACAGCGACTTATGCTTTAAATACAAAAACAGAGGCCGTCTGAAATTTCAGACGGCCTCTTGGTTAAACGACGGCTTAAATATCGCCTTGAGCCTTCATTTTTTCCGCACCGAATTCCAAACGGCTCAATGCAGACAGATAAGCTTTGGCAGTAGCCACCAATACATCGGTATCCGCGCCTTGTCCGTTCACAATGCGGTTGCCGCGAGCCAAGCGCACGGCGGTTTCGCCTTGACTTTCAGTGCCTTCCGTTACCGCGTTCACAGAGTAAAGCAGCAAAGTCGCACCGCTTTTCACCACGCTCTCAATGGCTTTGAAAATCGCATCCACAGGGCCAGAGCCTGTTGCCGAGGCTTTATGCTCAACGCCGTTCACAGTAAAGACCACTTCCGCAGTAGGCTGCTCGCCCGTTTCCGTCGTGATTTTTTGCGAAACCAGCTTATAGTTGTCTTGTGACAAATTCACCATTTCGTCAGACACTAAAGCGTGCAGGTCTTCATCGAAAATCTCGCGCTTCTTGTCGGCCAGTTCTTTAAAGCGCGCGAACGCAGCATTCAAGGCCTCTTCACTGCCCAACTCAATACCCAGATCAGAAAGCTTGGTTTTAAAAGCATTGCGGCCGGAGAGTTTGCCCAAAGTCAAACGGTTGGTCGCCCAGCCCACCGACTCCGCCGACATAATCTCGTAAGTTTCACGATGCTTCAGCACGCCGTCTTGGTGGATGCCCGATTCATGGGCAAACGCATTCGCACCCACCACAGCTTTGTTGGGCTGCACCGGATAGCCGGTTACCGTAGAAACCAGCTTCGACGCCGGAACAATCTGCGTCGTATCAATGCCCGTTTCCAGCCCGAACACATCATGGCGCACTTTCAACGCCATCACGATTTCTTCAATCGACGCATTACCCGCGCGCTCGCCCAAGCCGTTAACTGTACATTCGACCTGACGCGCACCGCCGCGCAACGCTGCCAAAGAGTTGGCCACCGCCAAACCTAAATCGTTGTGACAGTGGGCCGACCATACCACTTTGTCGCTGTTCGGCGTTTTGGCAATCAGTTCACGGAAAAAAGCCTCTGTGCGGTGCGGAATCGAATAGCCGACAGTGTCGGGAATATTGATGGTCGTCGCACCGGCTTCAATCACCGCACCACAGATTTCCGCCAAGAAATCAACTTCGGAGCGTAAAGCGTCTTCGCAAGAAAACTCCACATCATCGGTATATTCTTTTGCAATTTTGACCGCTTTCACAGCCGCTTCAACCACTTGCTTGGGCTTCATTTTCAGCTTGTGTTCCATATGGATGGGGCTGGTGGCAATGAAAGTGTGAATACGGCGGTTCGGCGCGGGTTTCACAGCCTCGCCGGCGGCACGGATATCGCGTTCAACCGCACGGGCAAGCGAACAAACCGTGGCTCGGGTCAAGTTTTTGGCAATTTCATTGACCGCTTCAAAATCGCCCGGGCTGGCTGCGGCAAACCCCGCTTCAATCACGTCCACGCCGAGTTTTTCAAGCTGGCGGGCAATACGGATTTTTTCCTCTTTTGTCATGGCCGCGCCTGGCGACTGCTCACCGTCTCGCAGCGTGGTATCAAAAATAATAACGCGGTTGTTATCCTGTGGCATGGCTTGCTTCTCCAATGAAGTTTGTTGTTTTAAAAAGGCATTTAAATCCAAAGGGCGCCCCTGCGATTCAGCCAAAGCCGTCAGCTTCTGCAACTGAGCCAACGGAAGCGAACCACGGATGCGCCATTTATAAATAGCCGCGGTACTCGCCGCATTTTCAGGGTCGTGCTCTTTCAGTGCTTCGGCCAACGCATTCACACCGCCGAAGTAAGCGATTAAACGATCAATGTCTAATTGCATAATAAACCTTGTCTAATCATGATTTTTCAGTGTAAGGATGGTGCAGATTATACACAAATAAGACAAAATGGAAATAAATTATTTAAACAAATCTGAAAAACCATCATTTCTTGAAATGATTTATACATTTTGTCTAAATTAATTAATGATGTTTCCGACTGATCAAAAAACATAGCAGACCGAGATATGAATGCACACTAGCCAACAAAAGGCTTGAGGCCGTCTGAAATATTTTCAGACGGCCTCAAGTCTTATTGAAAGCACCATCATTGCCTTGGCACCGCATTCATAAACCTACTGGCCTGCCGATGCACCAGATGCGACATCACCTGCAAATCACGTTCCGTCAATTTAAGTGCTGCATCCACCCAAATCGTCGTAATATCCATCAGCTCTTTATAAGACACAGGGTTGCAATAATCTTTCACCTTGCGCATGGCCCGATAGCTGTTCGGCGTTTTTTCCGCCCGCTCGATATAGCGGATCACCTCATCGCGGCCGCACCCGTTTTCCGCCAAAATATCCACCACACCCATCTCAAACATCTGTTCGGCGGTATAAATTTTGCCGCTCATAATGATTTGCTCAGCCGTTCCCGACCCCACTTTGCGCGACAGCATCGAATAAGCCCCCATGCCTGGAAAAAGGTTAAACATCACTTCCGGTAAGCCCATGCGGGCACCTTTTTCCGCCACCAATACATTCCCGGCCAAAGCGCCTTCAAAGCCGCCCCCTAAAGCATCTCCCTGAACCAAATTAATGGTGGTCAGCTCACATTCCAAATGTGTCATCACTGCATAAAGCACATCAATACAATCCGTCGCATAGCCCATCAAGGTATCGCGATTACCTTCTCTGATGGCTTGGGAAAAAAGCTGCAAATCTCCTCCGAGGTTATAAACGCCGGCAAGAGAAGAAGTCCCTATAATGTATCGGTATTTTTCTCCATCGCTTTGTTTCATCTCTGCACGCACATCATCAAAATAAGCCAACAAACTCTTTAATAATGTTCGCGTAAAACACGGCAAAGGCTCCGCAGCCATTCTCACCCAACTTGCTTTATATGCCTCATCATATGTTACATACATATGTTGATAATGATTACTCACTTAAACCCTCTCCGCTCAATGTAAACCATTAACCATACAAGAGACTTATCCTTTATTAAAAGTTCCCAAAATAATTCCCAATCAGCATAAAACTATAAAAACGCAATAAAAAAAGGAAACCGAAGTTTCCTTTTTAAAAAACTCTAACAAGTAGTAAGCTTGTATTAAGCCAAAGCTGCTTTTGCTTTTTCTACCAAACCGGCAAACGCCGCTTTGTCAAATACAGCCAAGTCAGCCAATACTTTGCGGTCAATCTCAATAGCAGCACGTTTCAGACCGTTCATGAATTTGCTGTAAGACAAACCATTTTCACGGGCACCTGCGTTAATACGCACGATCCACAATTGACGGAATTGACGTTTACGTTGACGACGGTCACGGTAAGCGTATTGACCGGCTTTCATTACAGCCTGTTTGGCAACACGATAGACGTTTTTACGACGACCGCGATAACCTTTGGCTAAGGCTATTACTTTTTTGTGACGGGCACGAGCGGTAACACCGCGTTTTACGCGTGGCATATTTCAAACTCCTTAAGCGTAGGGTAACATTTTAGCAACAGAAGCCAAATCGCGTTCGTTTACCATAGAGGTACCACGCAATTGACGTTTGTTTTTAGTGGTTTTTTTGGTCAAGATGTGACGTTTGAACGCATGAGCGCGCTTCACACCGCCATTACCCAGTACTTTAAAGCGTTTTTTAGCGCCCGACTTGGTTTTCATTTTAGGCATGGGATAACTAACTCCATATCATTTTATTAGATAAGGCATAAGGGGTTTTAAAGCTGAGTTTAAAAACTTGAAACCCTGATACCACGGTTTTTGCCGTAAATAAAACAGGCTTACTTCGCACGGCATCGAAAGCAAGCTGCAAATTATAGCTTTATTTCTTTTTCGGCGCAATCATCATAACCATTTGACGGCCTTCCATTTTGGGAAACTGTTCAACAGTCCCTACTTCCGCCAATTCTTCTTTTACCCGTTCGAGTAATTGGGCACCTAATTGCTGATGCGCCATCTCGCGACCACGGAAGCGCAAGGTAACTTTTACCTTATCGCCATCCGCCAAGAAGCGGTTAATATTGCGCATTTTGATTTGGTAATCGCCTTCATCCGTACCCGGACGGAATTTGATTTCTTTAATTTGTACCTGCTTTTGGTTTTTCTTGGCTTCGTCGCGTTTTTTAGCCTGTTGGTATTTATATTTACCAAAGTCCATGAGTTTACAAACAGGCGGTTTGGCCGTTGGTGAAATTTCTACCAAATCCACATCCTGCTCTTCTGCCATAGCCAAAGCTTCTTTTACAGAAACCACGCCAAGCTGTTCGCCTGTGCCACTGATTAAACGCACTTCTTTAGCGGTAATTTCGCCGTTGATTCGTGCTTCGCGTTCTTGTGCGATGATACTTCTCCTATTAAGGTTAATTCAGAAATGCACTTATTCATACATATACAGTGCATGACGATTTTAAAAATTTCCTGATTTCAGACGGCCTTTCTTAAGCCTTCTTACATTCAAACTCAACTTATAAGCTCTTCAATTCTAACTATACATTACCAAAGAGCATAGCAAACTTTAAAAATCTGCTTTCAATTCTTCTTGAAGACGTGCAATAAACTCTTCAACTCCCATGCTGCCTAAATCTTCAGCCTTACGGCGCACGGCCACTTTGCCGTCTTCTTTTTCTTTTTCGCCTACCACAATTTGATAGGGGTAACGGTATTGGCTGTTATCGCGAATTTTGTAGCCGATTTTTTCATTACGCAAATCCAATTCAGCACGGAGACCAGCTTTACGCAATTTTTCCACGACTTCCCGACAGTAACCGGCTTGTTTCTCGGTAATGTTCATAACCACCATTTGCACCGGAGCTAGCCAAAGCGGGAAAGATCCGGCATGGTTTTCAATCAAAATGCCGATAAATCGCTCCATTGAGCCGAGAATCGCACGATGCAGCATAACCGGTCTTGCGCGACCGTTATCTTCTGTTACATATTCCGCGCCTAAACGCTCCGGCAGTACAAAATCCAGCTGGATAGTACCGCATTGCCATGATCGGCCGATCGCATCTTTGATATGGTATTCCACTTTAGGGCCATAGAATGCGCCTTCGCCTGGCAGCTCTTCCCATTCTATATTGCAAGCCGTCAAAGCATCACGCAAACCTTGCTCTGCTTTATCCCAAGTTTCGTCCGAGCCGGCACGTTTCTCAGGTCTTAAAGAAAGTTTCACGCTCACATTATCAAAACCGAATTGCTTATAAATTTTCATAACCAATTCGTTAAATGCTTTGGCTTCTTGCGTAATTTGCTCTTCCGTACAGAAAATGTGTGCATCATCTTGAACAAAGCCGCGCACCCGCATCAGACCATGCAAAGCGCCGGAAGGTTCATTGCGGTGACAAGAACCAAATTCAGCCAACCGCATAGGCAAATCGCGATAAGAGCGCAAACCATGGTTAAAAATCTGCACATGACCGGGACAATTCATTGGTTTTACAGCATATTCACGTTTTTCCGATGCTGTTAAAAACATATTGTCTTTGTAATTATCCCAATGACCGGATTTCTCCCAGAAGGATTTATCCATAATCTGCGGGGTTTTCACTTCTCGATAACCAGCCGCCTCCAGCTCATTGCGCATATGCTGTTCGATAATTTGCCAAAGCGTCCAACCGCGTGGATGCCAAAAAACCATTCCCGGCGCTTCATCTTGAAGATGGAAAAGATCAAGCTGTTTACCCAATTTACGGTGATCACGCTTCTCAGCCTCTTCCATGCGGTTAATATAGGCTTTTAAATCTTCTTTACTTGCCCAAGCCGTACCGTAAATACGTTGCAGCATTTCATTGTTGCTGTCACCTCGCCAATAAGCTCCGGCCAACTTGGTCAATTTGAAATTTTTCAGAAAACGGGTATTCGGCACGTGAGGGCCACGGCACATATCTACATATTCTTGATGATGATACAAGCCCATCGCATCTACTTCGGGCATATCGTCAATCAAACGTAATTTGTATTCTTCTCCGCGCTCTTCGAATGTTCGAATCGTTTCTGCGCGAGGTGTCATCACTTTAATCACGTCATAATCTTGAGCAATCAGCTCTTTCATGCGTGCTTCTATTTTGGCGACATCTTCCGGCGTGAACGGTTTATCGGTAGCAATATCGTAATAAAAGCCGTCTTCAATTACCGGCCCGATAACCATTTTAGCATCGGGATAAAGCTGTTTAACTGCATGCCCAACCAAATGTGCACAGGAGTGGCGGATAATTTCCACACCCTCTTCGTCTTTTGGCGTGATAATCTGCAACTGCGCATCTGCATTGATTTTGTCTGACGCATCCACTAACACGCCATTTACTTTGCCTGCTACCGTGGCTTTCGCCAAACCCGCACCTATTGATGCAGCCACATCAGCCACGCTTACGGGTTGTTCAAACTGGCGGACTGAACCGTCAGGCAAAGTAATATTGATCATCAAGTGCTCCAAAACCGATAACAAGCCTTTTCAGACGGCCTGATAAAATAATGAACAACAAACGATACAAGTTTGTTGTTATGAAACTGGTAGGCTCGATTGGATTCGAACCAACGACCCCCACCATGTCAAGGTGGTGCTCTAACCAACTGAGCTACGTGCCTATATATAAAGGTGTAAATTATATTGTTGTTTGCATGCTTTTACAAGTTTGGGCATAGGGTGGATTTCTCCTTGCAAAAGCGATGTTGTATATAGCTTCTTCACCTTTACAAACAAGCTGTCCAATGCAAGTAAAGGCAAGATCTCCACTCCTACTCTTTCATATTTATAATGCCGTATAACTACGAGGCCTGCCGCAAACTACCCCTTAAGTTATAATGTGCACACGATTATCTATATCTATAAAGGAATAAAATGATGAAACTCTACATTTACGACCACTGCCCTTACTGCGTCCGTGCACGCATGATCTTAGGCTTGCGAAAAATAGATGTCGAACAAGTAATATTACAAAATGATGATGAAGCAACGCCGATCAGCATGATCGGTGCCAAGCAAGTTCCTATTTTGCAAAAAGAAGATGGTTCATATATGGGCGAAAGTTTAAACATTGTCCGCTATTTAGACGAATTATCCGGTCAAGGCCGTCTGAAAGAAGAAATCAGACCGGAAATACAAATATGGCTCGACAAAGTTAATACATACTCTTCCAAACTAATCCAACCCCGAGATGTTTTGATTGACTTGCCGGAATTCTCCACACAAAGTGCTATTAATTATTTCGTTCACAAGAAAGAAAAAAATATCGGCAGCTTCAAAACCAACCTAGAAAAGACGGATGAATATTTACAGGTGCTTCACGCAGATTTGGATGAATTAGCCAACCTGATTAAATCAGACAATGCTTTGAACGGGGAACTCGGAATGGAAGATATCCATGTATTTCCCATATTACGGAATCTTACGATTGTCAAAAATATAGCCTTTCCCGAAAAGGTAGAAGCCTATATAAACAATATGAGTCAGCTGACCAATATCGACTTATATACTAATAGGGCCGTTTGAAAAAGTTTTATCAACTTTAAAGGTACCATCAAAAATTAAAAAGCCACCCTTCTGGAAAGGGTGGCTTTTATCCAAATGCAGAAATTAATTTTCTACTTTTACTTCTACACGGCGGCCTGCGGCATCATTCCCTTGGGCAGCTGTCGTATTTTCAGGTTTACGCAACTCAATATTTTTTGCATCAATACCTTGTTTAGTCAAAAAAGCTTCTACGGCTTGAGCGCGTTTTTTAGAAAGTTCAGCATTCGCTGCAGCATTACCAGTGCTATCGGTATATCCGCTGATAACCAGCTTCTTACCTTCTTTACCTGCCTTGATTAAATCAGGCAAGATCTTATCTGCATTGTCGGCAACATCGCTCTTGCCGGTAGCAAAATAAAATATAGCAACGGCTTGGCCTGCTTGAGTATCATAAACTACATCGGCTTTATCTTCAGCAGGAACCACTTGAGCTGCGGCTGGAGTTGAAGCTTCTGATGCCTTGGTATCGGCTTTCTTCTGCGGAGCAGCTTTACCGTCTTTGTTGGATAATCCCCAAACATAAGCAGTCATAATATGAAGCTTATCTTTATCCAAGAAATTATCCCACGCAGGCATTTGGTTGTGGCGGCCATTTGTAATGGTTTCGATAATGGCTTTTTGAGTTCCACCCCACAACCATACATCATCGGTCAGATTAGGACCTAGCCCCTGTACACCCTGCCCCTTATCACCGTGGCAAGTGAAACAGTTAGCCGGGCCGCCGTGGAACAAAGCTTTACCACGCTCAGCACGTGTTTCATCGTATTTATCTGCGGTCTTAGCTGACAAAGACATAACGTAGTTTGCAACGTCTTTAACCCGCTCCTCACCCAAGGTCGGCCCCCAAGCAGCCATGATACCTACGCGGCCTTTTTTAATGGTTTCCTGAATCTGAGCAGGTTCTCCGCCCCACAACCAATCATGGTCTGTTAGATTCGGGAAACCTTTAGAACCTTTGGCGTCAGAACCGTGGCACTGAATACAGTAAGTATCAAAAAGGTTTTTACCGATACTGCGCGCTTGAGGATCTTTTGCAACTTCTTCGACGGGCATTTTGGCAAATTTAGCATACAGCTTGCCATATTGTTCATCGGCTTTTTTAACTTCTTTTTCATACTGGTTTGTACTCGTCCAATTCAAGTAACCTTTATAGTCACCCAAACCGGGGTACAGGAATAAATATACCGCACCAAAAACCCATGTGCCCACATAAAGCCAAAACCACCAGCGCGGCAAAGGGTTATTATACTCCTCGATGCCGTCCCATGAGTGCCCCATGGTTTTCACATCTTCTCCTTTCGGAGGAGCTTTCACTTTATTTTGAGATAAAAGCAGCCAAGCCAAACCGATAAAGCTGAGTAAAACGATAACGGCAATATAAATATTCCAGAAATTACTGGTAAATTGTGAAGTTGTGTTCATTATTTGCTCCGTTGTCACGGGGTAACCGGGTTAATGCCCGCTTTTATCATTATCGGGGGTATCGTCATCTTGCATGATGCTGTTGGCAGCATCGTCGTAATTACGTTTATTGCGTTTGCTCAGCACTATGTAAAGAACCAAAACAAAACTAATAAATACCCAAACGGTAAACAGCGAGCGAACCCAGTTGATGTCCATGATGTTACCTTACATTTTTCAGTGCCAAGCCCAAGCCTTGCAGATAAGCAATCACAGCATCAAGCTCTGATTTGTTTTCCAACTCTTGGGGAGCTTTTTCAATTTCTTCATCGCTGTAAGGCGTTCCGACTGCACGCAGTGCTTTCATATTGCTAACAGTTGCTTCCACGTTAACTTTATTACGAGCCAGCCACGGGAATGCAGGCATGTTAGATTCCGGCACAACATCACGGGGATTCAACAGGTGGATACGGTGCCATTCATCTGAATAGCGACCGCCTACACGAGCCAAGTCTGGACCGGTACGCTTGGAGCCCCATTGGAACGGACGGTCATAAACCGACTCACCACCCACAGAATAGTGTCCGTAACGCTCGGTTTCCGCGCGGAAAGGACGAATCATTTGAGAGTGGCAGTTGTAACAACCTTCACGCACATAAATGTCTCGCCCCGCCACTTGCAAAGCAGAATACGGTTTCACACCCTTAATCGGCTCGGTAACCGACTTGGTAAAGAACAACGGTACAATTTCGATCAAAAGTCCGAAGCTGATAACCAAGAAAGTGAATACAATCAATACTCCGACTTTTTCTTCGACTAATTGTTGCAATTTCATTTTGGTAGCCTGTCTTTCTTGTATTATTAGTGGTGTTGTGCTTGTGAAACGGCAGGAATTTCAGCATCAACCGGTTTGCCGCCGATAACGGTACGGTAAACGTTGTATGCCATAATCAGCATGCCGCTGAGATACAGTACGCCACCGGCAAAGCGGATCATGTAGAAAGGCATACTGCGTTTTACAGACTCAACAAAAGAATAGGTCAATGTGCCGTCATCATTCAACGCACCCCACATCAAGCCTTGCATCACGCCTGAAATCCACATAGAGGAGATATACAAAACAACACCGATGGTCGCAATCCAGAAGTGCGCTTCGATCAATTTGATGCTGTGCATTTCTTTGCGGCCGAACAAACGGGGGATCAAATAATAAATCGCACCGATGGTAACAAAACCTACCCAACCCAAGGCACCTGAGTGTACGTGACCAACAGTCCAGTCGGTATAGTGGCTCAAGGCGTTAACGGTTTTGATAGACATCATCGGACCTTCAAAGGTAGACATACCGTAGAAGGACAGAGAAACAACCAAAAACTTCAAGATAGGATCGGTGCGCAGTTTATGCCATGCACCTGAAAGCGTCATAATACCGTTGATCATACCGCCCCAAGAAGGTGCAAAAAGAATCAACGACAGAACCATACCCAAAGACTGTGTCCAGTCAGGCAATGCAGTGTAGTGCAGATGGTGAGGGCCTGCCCACATATAGGTAAAAATCAAGGCCCAGAAGTGAACTACTGACAAACGGTAAGAATAAACCGGACGACCTGCTTGTTTAGGCACAAAGTAATACATCATACCCAAGAAGGCAGCAGTCAAGAAAAAGCCCACCGCATTGTGTCCGTACCACCATTGAACCATGGCATCAATCGCACCGGAATAAACCGGATAAGATTTCATCATGCCTGAAGGAATGCTGATGTTGTTCACGATGTGCAGCAGTGCCACGGCCAAAATAAACGCACCGTAGAACCAGTTGGCAACGTAAATATGCTTGATTTTACGTGTGGCGATGGTACCGAAGAACACAACGGCATAGGCAACCCATACCAATGCAATCAGGATATCAATCGGCCATTCCAACTCTGCATACTCTTTACCTTGGGTATAACCCAAAGGCAAGGTGATTGCTGCGAGCACAATAACCAGCTGCCAGCCCCAAAACGTAAAGGCAGGCAGAAATTTGCCGCCGAACAAACGCACGTTACATGTACGTTGAACAACGTAATAAGACGTAGCGAACAAGCCGCAGCCGCCGAAAGCGAAAATCACGGCATTGGTATGCAGAGGACGGATACGGCCGAAGTGGAACCACGAGCCGACATCAGAGAGGTTAAGCACAGGAGCAAACAATTGGGCGGCTGCGATAACGCCGACCAACATACCCACAATGCCCCAAACTACAGTCATGATGGCAAATTGGCGCACCACCTTGTAGTTATAAGTTTGCGTTTCCATAAGGGTCTCCATTAAACATGGCAGTTAACACTTATCGGTTTGCTCCGGCTTGCTTAAACACACCAAAGATACACCCGATTTTTCTTAATTTAACACCGCTCGGTATTTATTGAGCATACTTCACGGCAATTTAACTTGCACATTTTAAATCAAAACCTGTACGACACCAAGTTTAATCGGTAGAAAAGCCGATTTCTCAGTATAAATGCAGGTTGCTTTCCATCATATTTTGTTAGATTATAGATTCCCTAAATTGTCTTTCTTGATTCAGGTCAAATACTTTCCAATCAAAAATACAAAACTTAACAATCAAAGGCAGGCGCATGCTCCGATATACTATCCGCCCGAAAACCTTGTCACACGAGTGGCAGGTTTTCTTGAGCTTCGAGCACAAAAATAACAATCCTTTACAAATCAATCTTCCAAACTGGGTACCGGGCAGTTATCTCATTCGGGATTTCTCCCGTCATATTGTCAGCATAGAAGCATCTTGCGACGGGCAACCCCGCAGCCTGACGCAATTATCGAAAAACTGCTGGCAAACCGAATCCATGAGTGGAAAGTGGGAAATCCGCTACACCGTATATGGATTCGATTTATCTGTACGCGGTTCGTTCCTTAATCAAGAGCGCGGTTTTTTTGACGGCGCGTGTTTATTGCTGAACGTATCGGGTTTAGAGCATCTGCCGCACCAAATCACATTCCAAGACTTGCCAAACTCTTGGGAAATAGCCACCACTTTGCCTCAAATCCGCAAAGGTGTTTTTCAGACGGCCTCTTATGCCGAACTGATTGACCACCCCGTAGAGCTTGGCCGCTTTGAAACTTTGGCATTTGAAGCCGGCGGCATTCCGCACCGCATTGTTTTGAGCGGCGTTTACCGCGATTTCGACCGCGCAAGATTAACCGGCGATATACAAAAAATTTGTTCCGCCCAGCTGAATATGTTCCCCTACCCTGCCCCGTTTGAAGAGTATCTGTTTCTACTTCATGTAGGCGACGACCTCTACGGCGGATTGGAACACATCAGCAGCACGGCTCTGCTTGCAGACAGAAACAGCCTGCCGCCCTGCAATATGGTTGAACCCAACGAACAATATATCCAACTGCTGGGGCTGTTCAGCCACGAATACTTCCACGCATGGAACGTGAAATCCATCAAACCCGAAACCTTCGTACCTTACGACCTCAATCAAGAAAGCTACACCGAGCAACTGTGGGCATTTGAAGGCATTACCTCTTACTACGACGATTTGTTTTTGGTGCGCAGCGGCGTGATTACGCCGGAAGCCTATCTGAAACTGCTGGCCGCAAACATCACACGCGTGCAGCAAAACAGAGGCCGTCTGAAACAAACACTGGCTCAATCCAGCTTTACGGCGTGGAATAAATTTTACAAACAAGACGAAAACAGCCCCAACGCTATCGTCAGCTATTACCAAAAAGGCGCTTTGGCGGCCTTGTGTCTGGACTTACTAATCCGCCAAAAAAGCGGCGATCAAAAAAGCCTCGACAGTGTGATGCAGCACCTGTATCGCCAATGGCGTGAAAACGGCCGCGGCATTGCCGAACAACAATGGCAAGAGCTTTGCCAAGAAATCACCGGCCTTGATTTGCAGGCATTTTTTCAGACGGCCTTATACTCAACCCGCGATCTACCACTTGAAGCCTGCTTAAAATACGGTGGCATATCATTAAATTGGCGCGCTGCTCCGCGCGATCACGGCGGCGGCCTGCTGAGCGATGCACCCCAAGCAAACAGCTTACCCGCCACCGACTTAGGCGCCCGTTTCAAACAAACTTCAGACGGCATCACGCTTACCCATGTTTTAAACGGCGGCAGCGCGGAGCAAGCGGGATTGTGCCCGCAAGACAAAATCATCGCGCTCAACGGCTTTGCCTGCACCGCCTTTGAAAAACAATGGCCGCAATTCCAAGCCGGCGAACAAGTCCGCGTGCATTACTTCCGACAAGGCGTGTTGCGCGAAACGCTTTTAACCGTACAGGCCATCGAAGCGGATACCGCGTTTCTACACACCGCCGACCCTGTTTTGCTCGACCGCTGGCTGAAACATTAACTCTCTGTTTTCAGACGGCCTCCAACCAAAGCTCAAGATTTCTATATAGAAAGGATTCATCATGGCGATCAAACAACTTGCAAACCAACTGTATGTTTCCCCTCAGTTGACTCAAGCAGACATACAGGAAGCCGCGACACTCGGCATTAAAAGCATTGTGTGCAACCGCCCCGACGGAGAAGAGGAAAGCCAACCCGGCTTTGAACAAATCAAACAATGGTGCGACGAAGCAGGTATCAAACATGTTGTGCATCAGCCTGTTGTCGCCCCCGCCATCAACCGCCAAGATGCAGACCGCTTTCAAGCATTGATCGCCGATGCCGAGCAACCCGTATTGGCCTTCTGCCGCACCGGCACACGCAGCTGCCTGCTGTGGGCTTATCATCAAGTAGCGAACGGCCTGCCGGTTGCCGAAGCCATTTCAGCAGCCAAAGAGGCCGGTATTGATTTAACGGCTTTTGAAGCGCGTTTGCAGGAAAACGCCACCGGTTAAATTGAAGTTGATAAAAAACGCGGAACCTTCAATCAGGTTCCGCGTTTTTTAGTTAACTACTGTTCAGATATCTGCTTTATCTTTATCCCCAACAATCTCTTCAACACGATTATTGAGAAAACTTTTATCCAAATTTGATGCAATATTTTTCAGACGGCCTCAAGGTATTTCTCCCTTCAGGCCGTCTGAACATTATCCGAATACGGTGCGTAAAACCAAGAAACACACCACAGACAATACGGCCGCTGCCGGTAAAGTAATCACCCAAGCCAAACCAATGGGTTTCATCAATGCCCAGTTGGCGTTGCGGTTTACCAAACCGATACCCAAAACCGCGCCAACCAAGATATGCGTGCTCGACACCGGCAAGCCCATCAGAGAAGCCAACATCACCACCGATGCCGCTGCCAATTCAGCAGCAAAACCGGAAGAAGGATGCATTTCCGCCAAGCTGGTACCTACGGTTTGAATCACTTCTTTACCGATAAACCACAGGCCGACGATCAAAGCAATACCAAAAGTCAGCATGGCCACGGGCGGAACGGGAGCTTGTGCACCGACATCACCGGTACGCAATACATCCATAATGGCGGCAAACGGGCCGATGGCGTTGGCAATATCGTTGGCACCATGGCTGAAGGCAAAACCGGCAGCGGTAAACACCTGCATCCAACTAAAGATCAGGAAAGTAGATTTCGCCAAGTCTTTGCGTTTGAGCGTTTTGGCATAGATAAAGGTTGCCATCCAAATCGCCGCACCAATCATGAAGATGGTCAGGAAACTACCCACATTGCTCATGCCCAATTCCAGATTTTTCAAGCCTTTGAAAATAAGCATGGCCGCAATCATCATCCCGCCTAACGAGGCAATAATCGGCACCCATGAATGCAGGGCTTTGTAGGCATCGATGCTGTTTTTGCGGTTATCGATTTCATACAGGCCTTTGTAGTATGAAGACTCAAGCTCGTTCGGATCTAAATCAGACTCGCCGTAAATCTGCGCATCACGCGCCATAGCGGTGGCGCATTCAATTTTTGCAGCTTCGTCCAAGCCTTCGAAATACAAACGGTGTTGAGTTTTATAAGCTTTTTTCTCTTGCTTGATGGATTTCAGATTTTCTTCGGCTTCGGTGTTGTAATCCAAAACGTGTTTTTTAATTTGGGAAAACAAAACGTATGAAACCAAGCCGCCAAGCACAGGGGAAAGCACCCACGAAATCGCAATTTCGGCGATATTGTCCCATTGAACCAGCGCAAACGAACTCGCTCCGCCGCTGCTTACCACGCCCAAACACAATGCGCTGCCGACAATACCGCCGATGATGGCGTGGGTTGTGGATACCGGCAGGCCTTTTTTCGTAGCAAACAGCAGCCACAAAGCGGCAGCCAACAGAGCCGACATCATAATGTACACAAACTGCATCGGCTCCAAATTCATCTGATTCAGATCGATAATGCCTTTGCGGATGGTATCGGTAACCTGTCCGCCGGCAATCACCGCCCCGCTCACTTCAAAAATCGCGGCAATAATCAACGCTTGGGGAATCGTCAACGTACCTGCACCCACGCTGGTGCCGAACGAGTTCGCCACATCGTTACCGCCGATGTTGAACGCCATAAACACACCAAAAAAAGTGGCCAACAGAAACAGCATGGTATGGTTTTGGTTGGTATAGCCCAAACCCCAGAAAATAAAATAGCCGACCATGCCCAACAGCAAGGCGGCAAATGCAAGGTTGATTTTCTGTATAGATGGTGAGTTCATGAAATGGTGAACCTCGTTGTTTACATTAAAAATGAACGGGATAATAACCGCTGTAAATAACTTTCGCCTGCGTACCACACGGACACGCCCGCAACATTTTTTACACTACTATTATAAAGATATTGCCGCATGCCGTCATGCAAATACTTTATTGGAATTTCTATCGGCCTCATTATCTATTTAACAAAATAACGCTACAATAAGATTTTTTCAGACGGCCTCATCATGGATTCCCAACTTTATATCGGTTTGATGTCCGGCACCAGCATGGACGGTGTCGATGCCGTGCTGGTACGCATGAACGGCAACCGCTGGCTGGCAGCCGAAGCCCATGCGTTCACGCCTTATCCCGGCCGTCTGAAACAAGATTTGCTGGCGCTGCAAAATACCGGCTTTAACGAGCTGCATAACAGCATGATGCTGGCACAAGAATTAAGCCGGCTATATGCCGAAACCGTGCACAAACTGCTGGACTCATGCCGTCTGAACCCCAAACAGATTACCGCAATCGGCTGCCACGGCCAAACCGTGCGCCACGCTCCCGAATCGGGATACAGCATACAACTGGCCAACCTGCCCCTTCTGGCCGAACTGACCGACATCATGACCATCGGCGACTTCCGCAGCCGCGACATCGCTGCAGGCGGGCAAGGCGCTCCGTTGGTTCCCGCCTTTCATCAGGCCTTATTTCAAAGCGATACCGAAACCCGCGTTGTGTTAAACATCGGCGGCATTGCCAACATCAGCGTGCTCCCGCCGCACCAACCCGCCTTCGGATTCGACACCGGCCCCGGCAATATGCTGATGGACGCTTGGGTTCAGCATATATGGCAGCAGCCGTATGATGAAAACGGCAGCAAAGCTGCTCAAGGCCAAGTGCTGTCGTCGCTTTTAGAAGAATTACTCGACCATCCCTACTTTTCGCAACCTTATCCCAAAAGCACAGGGCGCGAACTGTTTTCCCTGCCGTGGCTGCTGCCGCGTCTTTCAGACGGCCTCAACCCTCACGACGTATTGAAAACCCTGCTCGAATACACATCGCAAAGCATTTTCGATGCCGTTGCCTATGCCGCTCCTCAAGCAAGCCATATTTTTGTGTGCGGCGGCGGCATACAAAACTCAGCCTTAATGGCCAGCCTTGAGCAACGCTTCTCCAACACCCCAATCAATCTTCACAGCAGCCATGCCTTGAATTTACACCCTCAATGGATGGAAGCTGCCGCATTCGGCTGGCTCGCCGCCTGCTGGGTCAACCGCGTTCCCAGCAACCCTTACCACGCCACGGGAGCGGGCAAGCCCTGTATTTTGGGTGCGGGTTATTATCCTTAACACGCAGGCTTTTCAATCCAAACTTGAGGCCGTCTGAAAAGGCGGCACGACCAAGCCCAATGTTTTCAGCAATTCCACCGTTTCAAACACAGGCAGCCCCATCACGCCGGTAAAGCTGCCGGAAAGATTTTGTACAAACATTCCGCCCAGCCCCTGAATACCATAGGCACCTGCTTTGTCCATCGGTTCCCCGCTGGCAATGTAAGCGCGGATTTCTTCATCTTCCAAAGGCTTAAACACCACATCGCTCTGCTGCATCAGCGCATGGGTTTTGCCTTGCCAATAAACGCACACAGCCGTCAGCACCTGATGCGTCGTGCCGGACAAACTCTTCAACATTGCAAAAGCATCCTCAGCCGATTCGGGCTTGCCCAAAATATGATTGTGCAAAGCCACCGTCGTATCAGCACTCAAAAGCGGATATTCGGGCGCAAACGGATATTGCCCCTGCCAATGGGCAACGGCCGCAGCGTTTTTTTCAAAAGCCATACGCGCCACATAAGCCGCCGCCGACTCATGCAAATACGGCGTTTCATCAATTTCAGCGGGCAAACGGGCAATGCGGTAGCCTAAGTTTTCCAAAATTTCGCGACGGCGCGGGCTTCCCGAAGCCAGATAAAGCGTATTCATTTCCCCTGCCCTTCTACCGCCCCGCGTTGCAAACGGTCCAGCAATCTTGTCGGCAACAAACGTTTCAAATACCAAAACAACACCGTAGGGAAAGTCACCAAATAGCGTGCTTTGGGATTAGGGGCAGTCAACGCCTTCACGCAAATCGCCGCACAGTCCGCCGACGACATCGTAAAAGGCGCGGCATTACCTTCTTTTTCAAGGCGGTTTAACTGATAGCGGTAGTTTTCAGCATGCACGCTAGCGGCAATATCAATGTGTTCATGCAGTTTCTTCAAAGCATTTTGGCGGAACTTAGTGGCAATCGGCCCCGGCTCAACCAAGCTGATAAAAATACCGCTGCCGTGCGTTTCATGGCGCAAGGTATCGCACATGCCTTCCAAGGCGAATTTCGTACTGTTGTAAGCCCCGCGCCACGGCATGGCGGCAAAGCCCAAAATACTGCTGTTCACCAAAATCCGCCCATGCCCCTGACGGCGGAATACCTTCATCGCCAGCGTAATGCACTCCCAAGCGCCAAATACATTGGTTTCAAACTGTTCCCGCAACGCTTCACGCGGCACGTCCTCCACCGCCCCCACCTGCCCGTAACCGGCATTGCAAAACAGCGCATCCAAAGTGCCGCCCGTTTGCTGCATCACCGTATCAAAAGCCGAACGGATGCTTGCACTATCGGCCACATCAAGTTGAAGCGCATCCGCCAGCCCTTCGGCGCGCAACCGCTCCACATCATGAAGGCTTCGGCAAGACGCAAACACCCTCCAGCCGGCTTGATGCAGTTGTTTGGCCGTATCGTAGCCGATGCCGCTGGAACACCCCGTTATCAAAATCGTTTTCATTAATTTTCTCTTATCAATCCATGTTGAACATTCCAAACCTGCGCCAGTATATCGCAATGTTTCAAAATAAAAAGGCGGCTTCCTCATTACGGATATATCCAAGCCAATGTATCGGTACACAATCATGCCACATTTTCACACGGTTTAATCTTGCATTATTCTTGCTTCTATCCTCAACCGTATCTATACAAAACCTTCATCCGCATACAATGAGGCCGTCTGAAAATCTCTTTTCAGACGGCCTCATCAAAACCGATACTACAAAATTACAAACGTTGCACCCTTTGTTTCAGGACGGCGATTTTCTCTTTCAAATGAGTTACACGAGCATGCCACAACATCAATCCCGCAGACACAATTAAATATATAGTCAACACAATACCGCCGGTTTGGTAATCACCAAAATCTTTCAACGACACCACGTTACCCGCTCCCGCAATCAGGGAAATGTTCGGTGCGATGAGAATGGCAAAAATCACACCACACACAACCAAGCAGGCAACCAGCAACAACATTCCCACACGGAAACGCCAGTTTTTAAAACGCGCCAGCACCAAGCCTATTCCAAACAGTACCGCTCCGACCACAGAAAACACCAGCAATGCCGACCATTTATCTACCACCGTCTGCGTCGAAATAAACGACGTCAAACCAAACATATAAAAACAAAATAATGCACCAGAGTAAAATATCACACTTAAAAAACTACGCATTACCTATCCCACCGGAAGTTTGAAAATAAAAATGTGTTCGGGAGCGGAATAAAAAATAAACGATACAGATAAACAATACCGAGCCGTAAAGCAACATCGGCTGCTCGGGAGACACCGTCAAATTAAACACTATTCCTGCCACACCGCACAATACATATAACCACCGCCCCCAATTCAAAGCCTGAAGCATGGCCACGCCTACCACGATATTAATAACAGCCCCCCAACCGTCGGCAACATTGATCCCAACCAACAAAGGCATATGGCGAATCACTTCCTGCACATCAGGATGACTGCGGCTTACCGTCATAACCAAAACTGACAATAGCGACATAATAATCAAAAAATAGGCAAAAACCGTTACAAACATCGGCCGTTTCATAATTGAACTTATCCAAATCAATACATAATTTAACAAATGTCATTATGCCAAATAAATCACATGCGTGACTATATTTATGATAAACGGTTAAATTAACAGACCGAAATTCACTTTACCTATATTCGAGCAATATTTTTCAGACGGCCTCGCATAGCCGGCAAAAAATCTAAAATTATAAATTATTTTATATAAAACAATATATTATATTCAGGATTAACTGTCTTATAGAATTTATAGTTTCAAATCGAAACACGGAAAACACTTTTTACACTAAAAATGGCGCTTTCCATTCTTGCAACAAATTTGCAACACGCATTGTGCTAACAATGAGATTTACAGAAAATTTTACCGTCTAAAATCGAAACAAAATTTACTTAAATTTAACATAAATATACTAAATCAAAGATTTTACGATTCAAAAAAACAGGAAATTTTGGCTATTTTTACAAACCCATCATTTTGGTCAAGCCCTGCCATACAGATGGGCAAGGAAACAGCTTAACGGTACAAATCTTGATAGCCGCCATCTCGCGCGACATCCACACACTCAGCTAAAATACCAAAATTGCCATCCTTACCAACTGCCAATGGAATTATTCTGGCCTTATCTTGCCCTCGCCTCTTCCTCGTTCACATCAGCCACCATCCTACCCGGCACCTCAGAGGCCGCTTTTATTTTATTTGTTACCAACCATCCCTCAGCACAAATAGAAGCACTCTTCATCGCCGGTCTATTTAACGGTTTAGGCAGCGTTGTCTCTTATTTTATGGGGCGATACATACCGCTCCGTAAAAGGCCGTCTGAAAAAATATCCAATCTACTTCAACACTACGGCATTTGGAGCCTACTCTTTGCATGGCTGCCCATATTAGGAGACGGACTGCCGATTGCTGCCGGCTGGTTAAGACTGAATGCTTGGAAATGCAGCACAATTTTAATTACCGGCAAATTCATACGCTACGCCATGTTACTGGCAGGATTGAAATTTTGGATGTAAATCCATACATCTTCTAAAACCGATATCAGCACATTTCAAAAGGTCATACCTTAAGTCTCTTCATATCTAACTAAACTCATAATATCCCATTAATAGAAATCAACAATTTATCTTACTGTTAGGTAAAACCAATCTTAATCTAACAATACCCATCTTCAGGTTTTCTCTAGCAGGAAAATACCGTAAGATGCCGTCTGAAAACACATTGTCAGGATACCTACATGCCACGCTTCCTTCCCGAGCCCACCAAACCCCATTCTCACCAACAAAAAACCGCCGTACTGCTACTCAACCTAGGAACGCCCGAAGCACCAACCGCCGAAGCTGTCCGCCCATATTTACGCGACTTTCTCTCAGATAAACGCGTGGTAGAACTCCCCGGACTGCTTTGGCAGCCGATATTGCGCGGGTTGGTACTGACACTGCGCCCCCAAAAAAGCGCTCACGGTTATCAAAAAGCATGGCTGCCTGAAGGTTCCCCATTGGCCGTTTATACCCAAAAACAAGCAGAATTGTTGGCCGAAAACCTACCTAATGTTATCGTGCGCCACGCCATGACCTACGGCTCACCGAGCGCAACTCAAGTTTTAAGCGAATTAAAAGCACAAGGCGTAACCCAAGTGTTGGCCATTCCCCTTTATCCGCAATACGCCGCCTCAAGCACAGGCGCCGCACTGGATAAAATATTTGAAGTGTTGCTTAAACAGAGAAATCAAATAAGCCTCCGCACCGTTTCCCGCTTTTATGACAACGCACACTATATCGATGCCATGAAACAGCAAGTAGAAGCCTTTTGGTCACATCATGGCCGCGGAGAAAAGCTGATGCTAAGTTTTCACGGTATTCCGCAAAAAAACCATGATCAAGGCGATCCCTATCTCCACGAATGCCATCAAACCGCCGAATTATTAGCCGACGCCTTGTCACTTACAAAAAGTGATTACATCGTGTCCTTTCAAAGCCAATTCGGCAAAGCAAAGTGGATAGGCCCAAGCACGCAAAACCTATTTGACGAACTCCCAAAACAAGGCATAACCAAACTAGACGTTTTCTGCCCCGGCTTTGTCAGCGACTGCTTAGAAACCATGGAGGAAATCGCCATCGCAGGTAGAGAGCAGTTTCACGCAGCCGGCGGCCAGCAATATCAATACATACCTTGTTTGAACACCCACCCTGCATGGATTAACGCTTTAACCAATATAGCCAAACAAAATATTCAAGGTTGGAACCATTAAACCGTTTTCAGACGGCCAGAATAACATCTTGCTGTTTTCAAAGACCCCTATTGAATTTATACTAAACAGCCTAAATTTAGATGAGTAATACAGCTCGCTCGAGCAACGAAACACACCATCACAAGCATTTGTAAAGGAATAGAATCATGTCAGAAGAAACCCCGATTATCTTCACAGAAAGCTGCTGTGCAAAAGTAGCCGATTTGATCGCAGAAGAAAACAATCCCGATTTAAAACTACGTGTCTTCGTTAATGGAGGTGGCTGCTCAGGCTTTCAATACGGCTTCACTTTCGACGAAATCAAAAATGATGACGACTTTGAAATTGAAAAAAACGGCCTGACTTTCTTAGTCGATCCGATGAGCTATCAATACTTGGTAGGCGCAGAAATCGACTATACTGAAAGCTTGCAAGGCTCACAATTCGTCATCCGTAATCCCAATGCCACCACGACCTGTGGCTGTGGCTCTTCTTTTTCAGTCTAAACAGCTACTAAAATTGAGACAAAATAACAGGCGACCTGGTAAAAAAGGCCGCCTGCTATTTATAAAGCAGCGAGAAAGAGCATTCTGACGAAAAACTGCCTACAAACTTCCTAGCTCGCCTTTCAAGCTGTCTGCAAATAAAAAATTTACATCTTGATAAAGACATAATTTATAATTATGCGACCCTTTTAAAAAATTCAAAAATCATAAAATTTTAATTTTTTTTAGTTTAATACCCGTTTGTATGTAAGCTATCGTAAATTTTTACCGCTTAGATACATTTAACTGACAAAAATCAGTTAATAGCATACCCTTATTCTCCGATATTTAAGAATCGGGTTTAACCAAAGAAATTGCCTTTGGTAATTTTGCGACTACACAACATGAACAACAAATCCGAAATTCCACAGCAAGACTTTACGGAAGAATAATGCAGAATCAAAAATTGTATGATGTCTACGTGTCTTATCCTCCCGGCGTAGACAAAGAAAGAATCAATGCTTGCCTTCTCGATAATTTACCCGAGAATGAGGCCAATGACTTAATTCAAGCATTGGCCGAACGGCCTCAAGCTATCATTGCTGAAAACTGCACCAAAGACGAGCGTGAAAATGCACAGCATTATTTCAGCTATCTAGGCTTAGATGTGATTATCCGTCATTCACTCGAATTATTGCCGGATGAAAATGAGGATGAAGAAGAAGTAAAAAAAATCGTCGATCAATGCCCAGTTTGCCGAACCATAATAGAAAATCCGGAAGATACCCCCGAATGCCCGACCTGTCGCTTACACTTCTCTTCTGCAACCGAAGCAGTAATACAGCGTAAACGAATAGAATGGGAAGAAAAAGTAGCTTTCCAACATAAAAAACAACAGGAAATCGCTTTAAAACTCCACCTTGAACAGCAAGCAGAAGAGAAACGCTTGCGTAAACAAATTAGAGCGGAGCTGGAAGAAAAACTTGAACGGGAACTCGGCCGACCAAGCTGGAAATCTTTTTTAAAAGGACGTAAAGCTTTATTGTTAGTTGTATTTATTTTGCTTATCGGACTTATTTTAATTGGCGCCGGCTACTTTCTTGCACGCTTTATGAAATAAATTACGAAATCAAACAAAAAAGCTCTAAACTTCAATAGAATCAATCTATTAGTTTAGAGCTTTTTATATACTGAAAATTAGTTATGCCGCACATAAATTTTGTTTCGCTATGGAGTTACCCGCCTTAGATCGAAGAGATCGACTTTATAAGCCACTGAATTGATTAATCTTACACGCTTTCTCGACCACTTTTACTTGTTTGCGACCATATCACAAATAAACTCATCCGCCTTATCCCATACAATGTACAAACAAATAGATATGAGATAGATTATGAGTTCTAAAAACAAAAAGCTGAATCCTAATAACCCAAGGATTCAGCCTTTCATGTCGTTTGTAAAACTATTGCATATTGAATAAACAGATAAGTTTACTTGTCTAACTCTGCAAGCATATTTTTTGTTTTTTCCAAGATGCTTCCGCTTGCCTCTTCAAGTAACTCTTGAAGCGTTTCTTTTGCTGCGTCTGGATCGCCGATCTCCACATACATTTGAGCCAGCTCATACTTAGCTTCAAGCGGAGCAGTCATGCCTACTGATTCGGAGATAAAGCCGGTTTCAGCATGCTCACTGTCACCTTCAACCTCTATGCTTTCCCATTCAATAGTTTCGCCACTATCGGAAACACTAACATCAACAGGGCTTCCAAGCTCTTCATCTTGGAAAGCGATATTGTTGTCAGACTCCGGGGCTACCCATTCTTGGTTAATTTCACTTTCTACAGCTTGTTCTACAAAGAAAGAGGAGTCTTGTGTTTCTGTTTGATCAATATTCTCAACTACTTCTTCCGACTCAACGGTAATGGCTTCTGCTTCAACTACGGCAGAGGAATCAATTGAAGACGTATCTTCTACCGATTTTTGTAACTCTTCAGAAGCAGATGAATCAAACTCAAGCGGTTCAAACTCTACTGCCTTAATTTCATCAGCAGTTTCCTCTGCTGAAACAAAAGAAGATGTTTCAAATGCAGAAACTTCTTGAACAGCTTGCTTCTCTTCCTGTGAATCAGCTTCTAATTGAATGCTTTCTACATCTACATCAAAATCATTACGCTCGTTTTGATGTTCATCCACAGAAATATCGGCTACATCTGCAACATCAGAGATTTCGGCAGTGTCAGCCACAGGAGAGAATTCAACTGCAACATGCTGATATTCGTTTTCAGGATCCGGCTCATATACACTTTCGGTAGACTCGATAGTGTCCCAATTGGCGTTTTGGCGCTTTTGAGTTTCCTCATCTTGAGTAAGGGCACCGGATACGATACCGTTTTGAGCACGATCAATTGAACCTAAATCTAAGCTGAAATTATTTTCAGGTTTGTCTGCCGGAATGGTTTCGGTTTCAGTAAAGAAAATTTCATCATCAAAATCATCTTCAACATCCAAACCTTCTTCCGTAGCTTTAGCTTGAGTAGCAGTTCCTGCAGCAATTGTTGCTCCTGCAGCAACGCCAGAACGCGTAAAAGAAGAATCTGCTGTTTTGCTTGAAGATACGGAGCTCACGCCCGATTTAGCATGAAGATCTTGAGCTTGAAGTTTGCTTTCTTCCGTAGCTTCTTTCAAGACAAAGTGATCGTTTTCATCAGCTTTTTCAACGTGGACTTTTTTCTTGGAGGCCGCTTTCGCAATCAACCATAAAGCAATCGCACCTAAACCGGCAAACAGCAGCCAACGCCACCAACCGCTGCTTTCACCTTCTTGCGTTGCAGGTGCCTGTACTGAAGAAGCAGTTGTTTCAGGTTTATCAGTTACTTCAGATTTAGCAACTTCTTTCTGGCTGACGGCTGCTGAAGCTTGTTCATCTTTTGCAGCAGTTACTACAGGCTCAGACGAAGCTGAAGTCCCTACACCTGCAGTTTCAGGTGTTTTTTCAGTAACTACAGGCTTTTCAGCAACTACGTCGGGCTGAGAAGCTTGGGCAGGTTGCTGAGTTTCAACAGAAGTCGTTTCTGCCGGCTTAACTGCTGCTGCACCACCTTGCTTAAGAATATCTTTAAGCGCTGATGCAGAAGGAATACTTAATGTGCTGCCAGCAATAACGATATCGGGATTATTGTCCGGGAAGACTTTGGGGTTTGCCAAAACTAAAGCATTAATAGTTTCGTTCAAAGTCAAACCTTGAGGACGAATTCTCTCAGCAATGAAAGTCAGTGTTTCGCCATGACGAACTTTGTAGTCGCCTTCAAGAGGAATTTGAGACTTCTGCTCGACAGGGGCTACATCGCGGCTTTTTTCGACTTTTGCATGAGCGGCAGATTTTTTATTTTCTTTTTTCGCTCTTGTCTGCTCTTGGGTCTGCTTAGCATTAGGTTTGACGTGGGTAGAACGCTGTGACGCAGAAGGTTGGCGCACCGCCTGTTCTACGGAAGCAGATTTGGTTTCGCTTTGAGCTTCTGATCCGCTGCCGGCAGCGTAATCCGCCGGATCGATAATCGCGGTATATTGACGAGATTGGGAACCGACGCCAACTTGGAAAACCAAAACAGGGTCGTTTATCGGGGTATTTCGAGCGGATATTGATAACGGCTTTGTCGCCTGATTTTCTAACGCTCGTACGCAAATTGCTGTCTGAAAGTGATGCATTGCCGCCATTGAGCAGAACTTTGGCTTCTTCCCCTGTAACCGTTACCGTGCCAGAGAACGGCTCGCCCAAGTTGGATTGAACATTCAAGCCACCTAAGCCGCCAACGGCAGATAATGACGTTGTTAAGGCCAAAGAAGCAGCAATCAGTTTGATTCTATGATTGTTTTTCAAATTATTATCCCCTGTTCGAGTTGGCAGCCTTACTGCCTGATTGTATATAATCAGCATGATATATGCTGACTGCCTACTCTGCCAAGTAATTTGCTAATTTATGTAAACGATAAGCTGGCAATTGCAACTTTATAACCACTCTTTAATTTACTTTAAAGTAAATTCGACAATCGGCCTTTTTTTCAGACGGCCTGAAGTGCCTTGTTAGCATTGACATAAGTAATGCAAAAGAGTTCATCTACCTGTATGATTGTGAAATTCTGATGATTTGATTTACTTTACTCAGCATAAAAATGAAGATTTTAAGCGATTTTATTGCGATTATTCTGTTTTTTATTATTTACACCACAACCAAGAATATTATTTGGGCTACGGCCGTCGCCTTGATAGTCGGCATTATTCAGGCTGCTTTAACATGGATGAAGCATAAAAAGCTTGATACGATGCAGAAAGTGAACTTGGGATTAATCGTTGTTTTTGGCGGAGCCACTATTTTATTGCGCGATGCCCGTTTCATTATGTGGAAACCTACGTTGCTGTTTTGGTTTGGCGCGCTGGCTTTAGGCATCAGCCAAATCATGAATAAAAACGGCTTGAAAGCAATGATGGGCAAGGAATTGAAACTGGACGACAGCATCTGGAACAAATTAACTACCGCTTGGGTAGTATTCTTGATTTTTATGGGTGTAGCCAATCTTATCGTTGCTTACAACTTTTCCGAACAGCAATGGGTCAACTATAAACTGTTCGGCACGCTTGGCTTTATGATCGTTTTTGCATTGGCGCAAGGTATGTACTTGAGCAAGCATTTACCTAAAGAGGGTTGATAATATGGAATATTTTATGTTGTTGGCGACTGATGCCGAAGGCGCTCACGAAGCCCGTTTGGAAGCGCGCCCTGCGCATTTGAAGCGTTTGGAAGCACTTCAATCCGAAGGCAGACTGCTCACCGCCGGGCCGAATCCGCTGCCTGACAATCCCGATCAAGTTTCCGGCAGTTTGATTATCGCCCAATTTGCTTCACTGGACGACGCCCAAACTTGGGCGGAGCAAGATCCCTACGTTGATGCGGGCGTTTACGAAGAAATTTTGATCAAGCCTTTTAAAGCGGTGTTTAAATAATGCCTACGATACAGGAAACGATTGAAGGCCGTCTGAAAATCTTGCAGCCGCAGGTGTTTGAGTTTCACGACGAGAGCCATCTTCACGCAGGGCACGCGGGAAACCGTGGCGGCGGGCATTACGCCGTATTGCTGGTCAGCGAAGTATTTGACGGGGTGAGCCGTTTAAACCGGCAACGCATGGTTAAAGATTTGCTTCAGGATCTTTTTTCAGACGGCCTGATACATGCTTTGAGTGTAAAAGCCGTTACCCCTGAAGAGTATTTCCATTAAGCTCGTCCCATTACCTAAATTTTTATTTGAGAAAAGCAGAGAATCGATATGAAAAAATCTTATTTTGCTTCAGCACTGATGTTGGCTTTGATTTCCGGAAGCCTGTGGGCGCAAACCATCGTAACCGTTAACGGCAGCAAAATCGACAGCAAAGAAATCGATGCGCAAGTTAAGATGCTGCAAAGCCAAAATCCCCAAATTCCCGACACTCCTGCTTTGCGCCGTGATTTGACCGAGCGCCGCGTAACCGCCATCCTCATTGCTCAAGAAGCAAAACGCTTAAAGCTCGACCAATCCGCCGAGTACAAAAAAGTGATCGGGCAGGCACGCGCCGATGCTAAACAGCAAGGCGCCGATAAAAAACCGGGTTTCCAAGAGCAATGGGCTGCTTTTGAAAACGACATGCTCAACCAAGCCTATTTCGTTTATCTGCTGAGAAACAACCCCATCAGCGAAAACGATTTGAAAACGGCTTACAGCGAATTCAGCAAATTTTATCAAGGCAGCCACGAAGTACAGCTGGGCGAAATCTTGACCAACAATGCCACAGACGCCCAAAAAGCCATTGCCGATTTGAAAGCCAAAAAAGATTTCAAAGCCGTAGCCTCTCAATACACGGTTGATCCAGTCGAAAAAGCCAACAGCGGTTTGAACGCAGGTTACGTCAACCTCAAAGACTTGGAGCAAGGCGCACCTCAAGTGTATGCAGCCGTTAAAAACCTGAACAAAGGCGGATATACAGCCACACCGCTGCAAGACGGCAACGGCATGTTTGGCGTGTTTTACATCAACGACAAGCGCGCGGCTTCTATCCCCACATATGAAACCGCCAAAAACGGCATTGCCCAAGAGCTTCAAGCCGCACGTATCGACAGCGCAATCGAAGCCCTTTACCGCAAAGCCAATATCCAAACAGCCAAATAACTTTGAAAAAGCTTAAATAACAATGATGAAACAAAAAAATCTCGTATTCTTGGCCGCCTCTGTTTTGGCAGCCGGAATCGCTATCGGGAAAGCACCGGAAATCGAACGCAGCCGCATCGACACGGCGGTTGCCGAAGAATTGGAAAGAGCGTCTTTCAGCCATCAAGGACAGCTGCCCGATGCCGACAAACTGCGTAAAAGCGTTACCCTTCAACTGCAAACGGTTGAAATTTTGAAAAACGAAGCATTGAAATTAGGCTTGGACAAAAATCCGGAAGTTCAAGCCCGTTTCAAAAATGCCGAGGCGCAATTTTATGCCACGCAATATGCTTTGCATCTTGAGCAGGAAACCAAAGTGGATGAAGCGGAAATACGCGCCGCTTACGACCGCCAAACCCGCGCGGTAAAAATCCAGCAGGTCAACTTTGCCAGCCCGGAAGAAGTGCTTCAAGCACAACAGCTGCTGTTGAAAGGCTTGTCTTTCGACCAATTGATGCAACGCTATCCCAGCCCCGATCAAGTTAGCGGTTTTATTTCTCCCGATCATCTGCCGCCCGAATTGGCTAAAGTGATCAGTCAGATGTCGCGCGGCCAAGTAACCCGCGAACCTGTGCAGCTCAACGGCAGATTCTATCTGTTTAAGCTGGCGGCGTCGGAGCGCAATCCCGATGCGCCTCCTTTCGAGCAAGTTAAAGATATTCTGATCCGTCAGGCCAAGCAGTACAAAATGCAGCAACAGATCGACGAGCTGCTGCAAAAGCACGGCATGCCGAAACTGGGCAATCTATAACTTTGACTGCTTGCTTGTAAAACAAATATCGCAATAAAACTTTGAGGCCGTCTGAAAAGTTATTTTCAGACGGCCTCTAGTTTTGATTGGCTTTCTACTCGGCGGCATAGCTACACCACCAAACGGCTTAACTGCAAAATCTCCCCCAAACGTGGAGCAATAAACAAAACACCGCCCTACGCTTCCGCTTCAAATTTTCTCAACAACCTCGCCTGACATTGCCCCAGATGGCGTCTCATCATCTTACAAGCTCTGGCTTTTTTGCCTTCCACCAGCAAATCGAGGATTTCGCGGTGTTCGCAGTAAGTGTGGCGCAAACGGTCTTTCGGTGCGTCGAACACGGCGATAATCAAAGACGAACGGGCGCACAACGTATTCACAATTTCCAGCAGCACATCATTATTCAGCAGACGCGCCAGCTCGACATGGAAAGCGTTGGACAAACGGTTCCAGCTTACCCTGTCGCCGCGGTTGAAAGCCGCTTCTTCCTGATCAATCAAATCGTAAAGAGGCTTGGCTTTTTCTGCTAAATTTTCTTCTTCCAAAAGCATATTGATGATGGTTTCTTCCAAAGCAATACGCATTTTGAACACATCTTGCGTTTCTTTTGCATCGGGCACATGCACGAATGCGCCGCGGTTGGGCAGCAGGTCAACGATTTTATCGTGCGCCAACAATGAAAGCGCACTGCGCACTGTGCTGCGTGAGCAGGTCATTTGACGGCATAAATCGGATTCGGTCAGCTTGTTGCCCGGGCGCAGGTTGTGGTCGGTGATGCCGTCTAAAATGCGGGAATACACGCGGAAAAGCTCGGCATCGTGCCGCTCTTCCAGCAAAGACGAGGTTGCGGGTGCTTGCGGAAAATTGTTTTCGTTATCTGTCATACCGGTTCTCCTGCCTGATCAGGCAGTTGGAAGTATTCGAGTAGTTATCGCAAATATACTTAACTGGCTACGGTGTTGCTGCCTTGTATCAAAATTAAGTGGATTGACTATATTGCCGGCCGTTTGAACCATTCTGAATCGTAGGCAAGTCAAGGCCGTCTGAAAACCTTGTTTTCAGACGGCATGTTTTGATTTAAGCCGTTTCAACAATCTCGAAGCTGTGCGTCACTTTGGCCGCTTTGCCCAGCATGATTGAAGCGGAACAATATTTTTCGGCAGACATCTGCACGGCTTTTTCAATCGCACTTTCTTTGAGGTTGCGGCCCAGCACTTCAAAATGGATGTGGATTTCGGTAAACACGCGCGGCGTATCGTCGGCACGCTTGGCGGTAACGGTTGCCCGGCAATCCACTATGTCCTGACGCTGCTTTTCGGCAATCATCACCACATCAATGCTAGAACAGCCCGCCACGCCCAGCAGCAGCATTTCCATCGGGCTGGGGCCGCGCTTGGCCTGCCCTTCCTGCGCCGAACCTTCCATGACCACGCTGTGGCCGGCTTCGGTTGTGCCGACAAAACACATGCCGTCTATCCATTTTGACGTTACTTTCATATCGTTTATTCCTCGTGAAGCGGTTGTTCAGACACCAAGATGCCGTCTGAATCGCTGTATAAATAATGTCCCGGGGTAAATGTTACGCCGCCGAAAGTGACCGGCACATCCACTTCGCCCGCGCCGTCTTTCGCACTCTTGCGCGGGTTGGTGCCCAAGGCTTTCACGCCGAACTGCATGGCGTTGATAGCTTCGTTGTCGCGGATGGGGCCGAAAATCACCGCACCGGCCCAGCCGTTGGCTGCGCCCGCACCGGCAATCATGTCGCCCATCAATGCGCTGTATAAATCGCCGCCGCCGTCCACCACCAGCACTTCTCCGTCGGAATGCGTGTTCATCAGTTTTTTAACCAAGCCGTTGTCGCGGCTGCATTTCACCGTGCGGATTCTGCCGCAGAAACGGGCATGGCGCCCGAAATGACGGAACTGGACTTCGCAGGAAGGGGTGTCCGGTGCGATGTCGATTAAATCGGCGGTTGCAAAATCATTTTTTCCGCTCATGGTTTTCTCCTTTGCTTGTATTGTGTGCGGTTCGCTTTTCCGCTTGAGGCAGCCCGAAAACACCGCAGGCCGTCTGAAAAGCATTATAAAGTATTTTTGCCTTTCAGACGGCCTGCCGTGGGCTTGCGTGGCTTAAAGGTTTTCCATCATCCAATGCACATAGCGGCTTACACCTTCGTCCACATCTAAAAACGCTTCTTCGTAACCGGCTTCGCGCAAACGCGAAATATCGGCCTCGGTAAAGCTCTGGTATTTGCCCTTGAGCGAATCGGGGAACGGAATGTAGCGGATCAGCTCTTCTTTAACCAATTCCTGAAGGCTCATCGCGGGCTTGCCCTCGGCTACACGGCAGGCGTTGACGGTTGCGGCGGCCAAATCGTTAAACGGCTGGCTGCGGCCGGTGCCCAAGTTGAAAATGCCTGATTTTTCAGGGTTGTCGAAAAAGAACAGGTTCACTTTCACCACATCTTCCACACTCACGAAATCGCGGGTTTGCTCGCCGTTGCCGTAACCTTCGTTTTCGCCGAACAAATTCACATAGCCCTGCTCGCGGTATTGGTTGAAATGATGGAACGCCACCGAAGCCATGCGGCCTTTGTGCTGTTCGCGCGGGCCGTACACATTGAAATAACGGAAACCGGCCACTTGCGCGGTCAAACCCTCTTCCATGCGGCGGCGCACCACTTGGTCGAACAGGAATTTGGAATAGCCGTACACATTGAGCGGTTTTTCCAATTCGCGCTCTTCGCGGAAAATCTCGCCTTTGCCGTACACTGCCGCGCTGGAGGCGTATAAAAACGGAATACGCTCGTCTTGGCACCAATCGAGCAGATCGAGGCTGTATTGGTAGTTGTTGTCCATCATATACAGGCCGTTGTGTTCCATGGTGTCGGAACACGCGCCGTCGTGGAACACGGCTTCGATATCGTCAAACGGCAGCAGATGCTCGCGCACTTGGCGGATGAACTCGTGTTTGTCGAGATAATGGGCGATTTCGCACTCGGCCAGATTTTTGAATTTCTCGCCGCGGGTCAGGTTGTCGACGGCAATGATGTCGGTTATACCGCGCTCGTTCAGGGCTTTAACGATGTTGCTGCCGATAAAACCGGCAGCACCGGTTACGATGATGGTCATAATCTTTCCTTTGATTTCCTACTCATAATGTTATTTGGCCGCGGTCAACGGCAACCGCCGGAACAAAAAAGGTTTCATCGCATCACACGGTCAGTCCTGAAACCCGTCTGTCCGCACCCCTGCACAACGGATCACAAACAGACTTTCTGTTATTTTACCGCTCCGCTTCCGGCGCGGCACTTACTGTGGGAGGCAGCGCACTTTGTTCCTGCGCTTGATTAACGGAATAAATAATTTTCAACAACGCCAACGCGCTGATAATAGTCAAAACATTGTAAAGCAGGCCGACATAGCCGCTTGAGAGATAAGAAGACAAGGCCGTCTTAAACGCTTCTTCAGTTTGCGCCGCCTCCATGGCTTCCCAAGCCCGATCACCCACTCTAGTCGTCAAACGGCCAAGTATATTACCGACAACCCACGAACCCCACCAAACATACAGCATGGTTTGATGTGCGGGCTTGCCTGCTGCGCGCATACTGCCGTTCCAAATTTGCGTCACACCGCGCAAGGGCATGAAAAGATTCATAATCGGCACGAAAAACCAACCCACCGACCATCCCGGAGTCATTTCCACTTCCGTTGCACCCAAAGCACGGGCATTCTTATTGGCCTGCATGATCCATTTGGCCGTCAGCACCGCCGTAACCACAAATACCAAAACTGCGGTAAGGTACAAATAAAAAACCATATTCTGGGACGACAATACTGCTTCATAAGCAGACGATTCGATGCCTTCCTCTGTAATGGATGCAGCTGCCTGTTTAATCGTATTCAGCGCATACATCTCGCCGAAGCCGGACAACACATTCAATACAATATAAATGATGAACGTAATCAATAACCAACGTGTCCGCTTATCTTGGTTTTGATAAGTATATACGGCAGATTCCTGCTTCACGATAATTTCTCCTGACGGTTTTTCAAAACGCTCTTTCAAAGCCCGCTATCCTGCGTAAATAAGCAAGCAGTTGGAGAGCAGGAAAAAGCCTTCTCTCCCGAAATGGCGTTTCATACCTATTTTAATTGCAGCGTATGTATAGACTATATTTTTCAGACGGCCTCATTACTGCGACCGTGTAACACCACCGAGGCCGTCTGAAAGTGGCCTGAACGGTTTCAGACGGCCTGTTGTTCTTTCAAAGCCGCGCTCAGTTCTTCAAACGAACACACCGCCGTACCCAGTTTCGCCACCACCACACCGGCGGCGGTATTGGCAATGTGCATGGCTTCGGGCAGGCTGAAATCGGCAGCCATGCCCAAGCCCATGCTGGCGATTACGGTGTCGCCTGCTCCGGATACATCGTACACTTCTTGGGCGCGGGTGGGCTGGTGGTCGATTTGGCTGCTGCGAAAGAGCGTCATGCCTTCTTCGCTGCGGGTCAGCAGCAGGGCTTGCAATTCCAAATTACGGCGCAGGTTTTGGGCTTTTTCGGTCAATTCCGCTTCATTGCGCCAACTGCCCACCACTTCTTTCAGTTCGGCGCGGTTGGGCGTGAGCAAGGTGGCGCCGGCGTATTTTTCGTAATCGTCGCCTTTCGGGTCGATCAATACGGGCTTGCCTGCCAAGCGCGCCCATTCGATCATGGAAGCAACGTGCAGCAGGCCGCCTTTGCCGTAGTCGGACAGCACCACGACATCGTATTCCGGCAGCAAGGCGCGGTATTGCTCTTTGACCGAATCGAGAATCTCGCGGTGCGGCATTTCTTCAAAATCGAGGCGGATAAGCTGCTGGTTGCGGGCAACAACGCGCAGTTTGACGGTGGTGGAAATTTCTTTGTCGCGCATCAGATACGAAGCCACGCCGTCTTGCTTCATCAATTTTTCCAGCGCATCAGCGGCTTCGTCTTTACCGGTAACCGACAGCAGCGCCGCTTTGCCGCCCAACGAGGCGATGTTGCGGGCAACGTTGGCGGCACCACCCGCGCGTTGGTCGGTTTTAGAAATTTTGGCAATCGGCACGGGGGCTTCTGGGGAAATGCGGGCAACGTCGCCGAACCAATAGCGGTCGAGCATCACGTCGCCCACCACTAAAACTCGTGCGCCGCTCAAACGGGATTGCAATTGTTGTATATCGGTGTTGAGTACCATAGGAATATCCATTGTTAGCTACATTTTCAGACGGCCTCTTTATACTACAAGAGGCCGTCTGAACATATTTAAATCGAAATCTGATTGGCTGCCGCATTCACTTCGCGCAACACGGCCACGGGGTCGGCTGCCTGCGTAATCGGCCGCCCCATCACCAAGTAAGTGGAACCCGCCGCCAACGCTTGCGCGGGGGTCATGATACGGCGTTGGTCGTCGCCGTTGCCGGCGGTATCCAAGCGGATGCCGGGTGTAACCAGCACAAATTCTCCGCCCAATTCGCGGCGCAGCGGTGCGGCTTCGCGGGCGGAACACACCACGCCGTCCAAACCGGAACTTTGCGCCAGTTTCGCCCAACGCAACACCAATTCTTCTACCGGTTGATTTAGGCCGATTTCGGCAAGGTCGCTCTGCTCCATACTGGTCAGCACGGTAACGCCGATCAGCAGCGGTTTTTGCGCATGGTTGGCCACGGCTTCGGCGGCGGCTTCCATCATGCGGCGGCCGCCCGAAGCGTGCATGTCCACCATCCACACGCCCATATCGGCCGCTACTTTGCAGGCGTGGGCTACAGTGTTGGGAATGTCGTGGTATTTCAAATCGAGAAACAGTTTGAAGCCTTGGTTGATCAGGCTTTCGGCCAAACTGCGACCAGTGGCGGTAAACAGTTCTTTGCCGATTTTCAGACGGCATAGGGAGGGATCGAGACGGCGCACAAAGGCAAGCGTGTCGTGTTCGTTGGCGAAATCTAAAGCCACAATCACAGGCGTGCGGGCGGTTTCGGTTTGGAAGTCGGCGATTAATGGGTTCATAACGGGTTCCGTCGGGTGGGTTTGGCGAAGCTCGCCAAGTTCGCTTTGGCTAAACTCGCACAGCTTGCTTTCAGACGGCCTGCGGCTCGTGATGCAACAGCTTTGCACGACTCGCCGCCATAGGCCGTCTGAAATCATAAAATCGCACAAATTTTAGCAGCTTTCCAACCTGTTTGTCCGCCGTTTGCTCGTGATAAACTGGCCACCCGCACTATTTTCAGACGGCCTCATTTATGAACTGCCTTGCTTGGAACGCCCCGCCACCGCTTGCCGCACTTGCAGACACTGTCCGCCGCCATGCCAAACCGCTGTATTTGATCGTATGCCTGCCCGACCGCCGCATCCCCGAATTCAGGCCGTCTGAACAACCATGCGCGGAAGAAACTGCGCTGCGACAAGCCATAGCAGGCAAGCTCGGCTGCATTCAGTTTAACGGAGCCAACGTGTTGGAGAACATTTTGCCCGGCGTGCATCTATGGCTGATGCCGTCTGAAAACGCCGCGCGGCTGGGCGAACATTTTCCGCAGCCCGTGCAATGGCAGACCGAAGCCGTGCCGCAACTGCCGCCGCAAACGGTCAAACCGTGGTTCAGGCCGTCTGAACACCGCGCCGCACCCAGCCGTGCCGTTATCGTCGGCTCAGGCATTGCCGGTGCAGCCACCGCCCGCGCACTGGCGGAACACGGCCTGCCCGTTACCGTGCTGGAAGCCGCCGAACCCGCCAACGCCGCGTCGGGCAACCGCCAAGGGCTGCTGTATGCCAAGATTTCGCCGCACAACACCGAGCAAACCGAACTGCTGCTGTGCGGCTACGGCTACACCCGCCGCCTGCTCGAAACCCTGCTGCCGAACCGCGAAAGCTGGGGCGGCGACGGCGTGCTCCACCTCAACCACGATACCGAAGAAACCCGCCGCAATCAGGCTTTGGGCGCACACAAGCACCACACCCACCTTTACCGCCCCGTCGATGCCGACGAAGCCGCGCAGCTTGCCGGCATCGAAACCGCACAAAGCGGCCTGTATTGGCCGCAAGGCGTGTGGCTGAACCCGCCCGCGCTCGTCCGCGCCCTGCTCGACCATCCGCTGATCGAACTGCACACCCGCACGCCCGTGCTTGCCGCCGAACACGACGGCAACGAATGGCAAGTCCGCACGCCTGAACGCACTTTCAGCGGCAGCCATTTGATTTACTGCACCGGCGCACACAGCCCGCAAGCCGCCGACCCCAACGTCTCCGCCCTGCCTTACCGCTTGGTGCGCGGACAAACCGACCTTGCCGCCGCCGTGCCGTATTCCGAACAACTGCGCTGCGCCCTTTCCGGCGCCAGCTACATCAGCCCCGCATGGCAAGGCTTGCATTGCTACGGCGCAACCTTCGTCCAGCACGACACCGGCACCGACTGGCGCGAAAGCGACCGCCAAACCAACCGTGCCAACCTGCACGGGTTAAACGCACAACTGGCCGCGCAACTGCTTAGGCGAAGCTCACCAAGTTCGCTTTCAGACGGCCTTGACGGTTCTCATCAACACCAAAGGCCGTCTGAAACCCGTTCAGACGGCCTCACCCTGCAAGGCCACGCCGCCCTGCGCTGCGACAGCCCCGACCACCTGCCCATCGTCGGCGCACTCGGCAACATCGCCGCCATGCAAAACGTGTACGCCAAACTCGCCCTCGACAAAAACTACCGCCTCAACGCCCCCTGCCCCTACCTGCCGAACGCCTACATCAACACCGCCCACGGCAGCCGCGGGCTAGCCACCGCCCCGATTTGCGCCGCCGCCGTCGCCGCCGACATCCTCGGCCTGCCCAACCCGCTGTCGCCAAGAATCCGCCACGCCCTCGCCCCCAACCGCACCGTTATCCGTGCCATCGTGCGGCAGCAGCCGTTGTTGGGAAAGGCCGTCTGAAATGGTTTAGGCTTTCAGACGGCCTCAATAACATCGCCCGCCCCAAACCTTACCGACCTTCTCCCGTAGGGGCGGATTGCATATCCGCCCGTTGCCGCCACACCTGCCGCCGCAATACTTCCTAACTTCCCCGACGTTTTCACGATAAAAAACACAAACGCCAAATGCCGACGACTTTCCCGCACATAACCTCAATGCACACGCGGGCGGATATGTAATCCGCCCCTACAAACCGCCATGAAACAAAATGACCTTGCTACCAAAACCGAGAGGCCGTCTGAAAAAATTCAGACGGCCTCCCGTTATCCCTGCTATTGAAATTTACGCTGTAAAAAACGGCGCACCGCTTGCGGCATCTTGTTTTGCAGCTTTTGCGTATAAACCGCGTCGTTCTTCTGCCACCACACGCCGATGCACACAATCAGCAAACCGATCAGCGTGAGCGAAATCGGAAACAGCCAACTGTCTTTAAAAATCTTATCGGCCAGATGCCAGCAATAACCGAACATCCCCAGCGCGCCGAACACGGCAAACACGCGGCGGCGGATCAGCACGCCGGTAAACACCATGCCCACGTTCAACAAGAAATAAATAAACTTGTTCCACTCGCTGTCGGACTCCATAAAGCTCAGGCCGACCCAAAACGTGATCACGCCGAAGAGATACAGCCAAAACGGATAATCGCGCCCGCTTTGGTTGCGGAAATCCACCCAAAACGCCAGCAGAATCATTGCCGCGCCAAACAAAGCCGAAACCTGCTGCTTGAGCGTCCAATCGTACACCCCGTTATGGCCGTAGAAAATCCAATCGGCAATGTCCATCGACATATACCACAGCGTAACGGCCACCGGCATCACCAAAAACGGATAGCGGTAACGCCACAGCATCACGGCAGCGGCGGCCAGCGTGGCCAGCTCCATCATCAGCCAGCGCCAGTCGATCCAATGATGGTAATCGCGGTAAACCATTGTATCGTCGGGCCAAAAACCCAAAGCCTGCTGCAAGCCGTACACCGCCAGCGGCACCAGCACCACCACAAAAGTAGCGCAAATGCCCGCCGGAATGTGCAGGCTGCGTTTGCGGAAATATTCGGTGAGCGCTATGCCTGCTATGCCGTAAAGCAGACACAGCACCACAATCGCCGTACCGCCGAAGGCTTCCCAACCCAAATTCATAAACAGCGACATCGCGCCGATGGCCAACAGCCCGCCGAGATAATACAAAACATGGGTAAAACCGAATTGCGGCACATGGCTGTTTTGCTGCTGCCACAACGCCCACAAAGCATCGGCCTGCTGCGGGTTGATAATGCGCTGTTCAACTGCCTGTTGTAAGTGGTGTTTGCGGATATCCATTCAAGATGCTCCCGATTCGCAAAGCAAACCCGCCCTGCCTTAATCTATTCGACCCGATGGGCAGCACATCGGCAAACCGTTCTGAAATCATGCGCTTGTTTATACCTTGCGATTCAACTTAAACGGTTTTGCCCAAGCCCGAACCATCTTATTCATTTTATAGTAAAACCTTTTTATCTCATTAGATTGGCATCAAACCTTCTTAAAACGCTTTTTCTATCTCCACAAACAAACGGTTGTTTTTGCGCTCCGCCCATTTATGCGTGCTGCGGACACGGCTTTGTTCCCAAGTCAGGCGGGGCATGAATTTGGCTATCGACAGCTTGGGGTGCGCTGCCGAAATGCTGTATAAAGTTTCCTTGTTGCGTTGCTGCTGCCATTGGAAGTCGGCATTCAGCGCACTGCCGCGATAACGGCGGTCGGTGTAAGCAGCTCTCAGTTGCGTGTTCAAGCCGCCCCATTTCGGCCACGTTGCCAACCAGCCGCCGCTCACACCGCGGCGGTTGTTGCCTGCATTGTTAGTTCGCCCGCCGATTAAGTCATTGCTCGGGCGGAAAGTGCCGCCGCTTAAGCCTGCATAAACCGTTTGCGTCGGCGTTAAGCGATAAGCCGCCGAACCGAAAAGGCTGTAATGTTTGCCGTCGTTGCGCTCCGCACGTTCCGGCTCGCGGTAGTGCTGGCGGTAAGCCTCGCCCGACACATGCGCCTGCAAGCGGGGGGTAATCTGCCGGCTTAAGGCCGTCTGAAAACCCGCAGCATGAGCGAGCATATCCATATTGAACGTTTGCTCTTTCTGCGTTTTGCGCTGCCATTCGTCGCTGCCCGCAAGCTGCCATTGGTAAAACGGCAGAATATTGAATGTGGTGCGCGCGCTTTGATATTGCCAGCCCAGATAAGCACGCCCAAACGCATTGTCGTATTGGGATTTTTTGTCGAAATAATAGCTGACGCCGCTCAAATTGCTGCGAAACAGCACATTATGATGGCCTTTAACCGGCGTGTTTTTTTCTACCGAAAGCCGGTAATTCAAGCCCGTTGCACTTTCGGCCTGTTGTTTGACGCAACCCAGCGGCGAACAGTAAGGCGGAGCGGCATCGTTCACATTGTTATCGCGCGTAACGCTAACACCGCCGTTGAAATGCCATTTGTTCGCCTCTTTGCTTTGCTTGCGGTACACCGCGATATTTTCCAGCACGCCCTCCGGCAGCTGCGGCGTGGCGGCGGCTTCGGCGAACAGCCTGTCGGCCTCTTTCCACTGCCTGTCTTCCCATAAAATCGCCGCCGTATCCAGCGTAATGCGCGTATCTTCGGGGTGTGCGTCATGCAGCTTGGTGTAAACCGCCGTTGCCTTCGGATAATCGCCTTTGTAACGCGCAATCATCCCCTCCGCCCGCGCCAGCAAAACGGCATCGGCTTGAGGGTGTTTTCTATACGCAGCAGTGAGCGATTCCAACAAATACGGATCGCCGCTGTTGATCGCCCTCAGCATCAAGTTGTGCAGCAATTCGGGCTGCTTCATTAAATCTTCATTGGTAACGGGCTTGATTGCTTCTTTTTCTGTTTGTTTTGGTAAAGCATGTTCGGAAGGTGTGGCGATTTGTTCCAGCCACACATTTTCCTGCATCCGCACGGCCGGCTGCTCCTGCTTGAGGCCGTCTGAAGCCCTATACGGCAAAGCATCTGCTTGAGAATAAGGGGGAAAAGCAGCAGATATGGAGAAAAATAAAAGGGGCGGGAAAGATAATTTTTTGAAACTGTTCATCGGTATTGTGTAAAAAGATCATAAAAAATGTTTGTAACAAATATTATTTTCAGAGTATATTTCATATAAAAATAAAAACAAATATTATTTACATTCATTATTTTAGTAAAAATAATTCTGTTTATTTTAAATGATGAAACTCTTTAATTAAATGAACGGCATATCTGCCGGATTCAAAACATCCAATCAACGGAGGTAATCCATGAATAACCGGTCTTTCAGACGGCCTTATATCAGTTTGGTTCTGCCCTTTGTCTTAGCGGCGTGCGCAGGCGGCGGAGGCGTAAACGAACCTGAAGTATTTGTAGAACGCCCTACTCTTCAGCCTTTTGATGCCGGTGCTGCCAATGTGAAAAAGCACGCAGATACCGATAATTACTTTACTGTCAGCACCAATGGCGGAGCGGTAGAAAAATATACTGTGACCACAAAGGAAAAATCGAGTTGGAGTGATAGCTACTACGACGTTAACAAAGATGTAACTGTATATAAAACGCCCGACGGCAAATACTATCAGTTTGGTAATTTCAACACGCCAATCGTGCCTGATTACTCTTCTCCGAGTAAGCAGTTCTTGACCTCCCACGAAATGCAAGCAACCGAAGACGGCGGCAAAATCTTTGCCTGCTGCGACAGTTACCATACCGACCGCCCTGCTATTGATATGCGCGGTACTATGTATTACGGCGCATGGATTTCTCCCAAAGGCGAAGCCAGCCTGTTTGCAGGCGGTTCTTTAGCCGATGCTGCCTACATGCAAGGCGGTTCTGAAGCCAAAGGAGCAAAAGGTAAAGCAACTTATGATGTTTGGGGCATTCGCGTCAAAGACGGTAAAGTGGTCAGCTCTTCTTACACACCGAAAAATCCCCACAATGCCGATGCCCCAACAGTGATTTCCCAACTTACGGTGAATTTCAATACCGGCAAATTAGGCGGAGAAATCATTGGCAACAAAGATTTCGGTAGCTCCGTAATCATGAAAGATGTCAATGTAAACGGCAACAAATTCAGCGGAACTGCCACCTCCGGCGAGGCGACAGGCCAAGTGGAAGGTGCATTCTTCGGCGCTCACAGAAAGTCTTATTATTCTGGGGGCATCTCCGAATACGGCGGAAAATCTATAGGCGGCACAGTTAAATTTGATGGCAACAAAGCACTGGATACCGCTTTTGGCGGCACACGCACAGCTATCGATACCGAAACCAAGAGTACCGACTTAACTCCGCTCAAGTAACCATTGAACAAATTGATCGACACAATCTCGTTTTTCAGGCCATTCTAAAAAATCTGAGGCCGTCTGAAAAAACGACTGTTTACAGAAGGTAAAACATGAACAACCCATTCAAACTCACCTTGATGGCTTTATTGGTAGTTAATGCCTTTCCTGCTTATGCGGAAGACGCACCAAAGGAAGAAGTCAATCTTGAAACAGTTGAAGTAAAAGGCAAACGACCAACCTCCAAATTGGGGGAAACAAAAACCCGTCGCACCCAATTGGATGAAAACCTTGTTCAAGACGTGCGCGATTTAGTACGCTACGACCCCGCCGTTTCTGTAGTAGAAGGCGGCCGTGGCAGCACCAATGGTTTCGTTATCCGTGGCGTGGATAAAGACCGCGTAGCCATTAATGTGGACGGTATGGCTCAAGCGGAAAGCCGTTCGTCAGAGGGCTTCCAAGAGTTGTTTGGTGCTTATGGCAACTTCAACGCCAACCGAAATGCTTCGGAGCTGGAAAACGTTTCAGAAGTGAGCATCCGCAAAGGTGCAGATTCGTTGACTTCCGGCAGCGGCGCTTTAGGCGGTGCGGTAGATTACAAAACCAAATCTCCGGCTGATGTGGTTCATGCCGACAAACCCTTATATGTCGGTGTTAAAGGCGGCTATACCGGTCGTAACAGCGAATACATGGGCAGCACCGATTTGGCAGCCTATTTCAAAGGCTTTGATGCACGTTTTGTTTATACCCGCCGCCACGGCCATGAACTGAAAAACAACAGTAAAGGTGAAGACTTTACCCAATACAACAAAAAAGATGGCGTTTATAATCCGTTGAGCAACAACCTCAGCAACTTCGGTTCTTACGGTAAATTCCGCTCCAAACCCGACCCCCAGTCTTACTCTTCTAAAAGCACCCTGTTTAAACTGGGCTACCATTTCAACGATTACAACTATCTGAGCGGCATCTATGAAGATTACCGCCTTGATAGAAAAACCGACGAACTTTCCAACTTATGGGCTGCCGACTGGAAAGGTGAAATCGGGTACGACATTCGCAAAAGAAATGATATTACCTACCTGAAACGCCGGGGTTTGCAATACGAAAACCAGCTTCAGTCAGGGCCGTGGGACAAACTCACACTGAATTACGATAAGCAGAAAATCCAAATGAGTACGCTTACTTGGGATGTACCCACAGACATCACCACAAACGGCATAAACTCAAACCTTTATTATGTTTTCCGCCGTCTGTCACAAGATTCCAAACAACTGCGAGCCAAAGCCGAGAAAAGCATTGAGTTTGACAAATTAAACTGGAATATGACTTATGGCGCCGGCACCAACACCACGGAAAACGCCAACGACAATTACAGCGTTTTTGTGAGGGCTTTTGCACCTAGTTTTGAATCCAGCCGACGCTCCAGCGATGAATTCTTGCTGGAAGCACAGAGCAAAAAACACCATCTTTTCTGGAACAACAGCTTCAATTTTGGTGAAAAATACCGCTTAGGCGCGGGCGTGCGTTATGACTGGATACGCAATAAAACGCTGCCTAACAACCAATTCATTGCTGCCATGAAGCAAAAAGGATTGGATGATGCCAAAGCTAAATTCGGCTCCGCCAGCTACGTTTTGAACTTCGATTGGAAATTTGCACCGGGCTGGACGCTGTTGAGCAAGTATTCAACCGGCTTCCGCGCTCCGACTACCGATGAAATGTGGTTTACTTTCCCGCATCCGGATATGACCGTACTGGCCAATAAAGACTTGAAAGCCGAAAAAGCCCATAACTACGAATTGGGCGTCAGCAATCAAGGCAAATGGGGCAATGTGTTGCTGTCGGGCTTCCACACCCGATACAAAGATTTCATCGACTTCGCATACTTGGGTTTGCGCAACACTGAATTCTGGAACGTTAACGAACAAAAATGGCAACCCCGCCCCTATACCGCTCCAACTTGGCAAAACGTCAACCGTGACAGTGCCACTGTAAACGGTATAGAGCTGAGCGGTAATTGGAAACTTAACAGCATCGGCTTGCCTGAAGGCATGTTTGCCAGCTGGACAGCCAGCTACATCAAAGGTAAAGCCAAACAAGAAGACGGCAGCAAAACGCCTATCAATGCACTGGCACCGTTTGGCGCAGTTGTCGGCATCGGCTACATGCAACCCGAAGACCGCTGGAGCCTGAAAACCAATTTCAGCTACACGGCGCGTAAAAAAGCGGAAGACACCATTCACAACAATGATGATCTGAAAAATCCGTGGCCTTACACCAAGCACAGCAACAACTACTTCTTAGTAGATTTGGTAGGTCATTACCGCTTCGGCAAACATGTAACCTTGCGTGGCGGTGTATTTAATCTGTTTAACAAACGCTACTACACTTGGGACAGCTTACGCAGCATTCGTGAATTCGGCACAGTAAACCGTGTCGATAACTGTAACGGCAGCGACGGCACGCCCCAACACGCCAGTTGTGCCCACCAAGGGATTCAGCGTTTTACCGCTCCGAAACGCAGCTACGGCTTGACATTAGAAGCTAAATTCTGATTGGATAATCTTTTTTCAGACGGCTCAAATGAAGCCGTCTGAAATTGGATTCGAATAATGAAAAAGGAAAACAACATGACAAACGAAGCTCAAACTTTTGCCCAACGTCTGAAAGAAGAAAACCGCACCACCCACGACAGCGTCGATAATTTGGTGATGTCGGTACAACCTTTTGCCAACAACGAAAATTACTCGAAATTTTTGAAGCTGCAATCGGTGTTCCACAAAATCGTCGACGGCATTTACAAAGACGAGAAGCTCAACCGGTCTATTCCGCAACTGGCCGACATGGCCCGTTATGATGCCGTGTTGCAGGATTTGGAAGATTTGAACAGCGAGCCTTACCAATTCTCCGGCGATCTGCCTAAGCCTGAAGGCAACAAGGCCATCGGTTGGCTTTATTGCGCCGAAGGTTCCAACTTGGGAGCGGCATTTTTGTTTAAAGATGCGCAGAAGCTGAGCTTCAATGCGGAAAACGGTGCGCGCCACTTGGCTCCGCATCCAGACGGCCGCGGCCAACACTGGCGTGAGTTTGTGGTGTATCTCAACAATTTGGGCTTGGACAAATCCGCCCAAGACGAGGCGATTCAGGGTGCAAAAGAAGCGTTTGCTTTTTATAAAGTGATTCTGCGCGAAATCTTCGGCCTGCCCGAAGGTGCGGAAGCACCTGCTCAAGTGTAACCAAGGCCGAGATCTTTGCAAAACTCCCAAATGTGGATGCAGTTCAAGGCGTAGCAGCACAGCGAGTGCAGACATATCATATAGATAGGCAAACGAGCGAGCAGCGCACAACGCAGAAATGCGCCGCAGATGGGGGTTTTGCAAAGGTCTCAGGCTGAAAGAGCGGTTTAAAAACCTCGAGGCCGTCTGAAACGATTTTCAGACGGCCTCAAGGTTTTTAGTCAATCAACTTAAGTTGAGTAACAAAATCGTAGGGGCGGATGGCATATCCGCCCCTACAACATTGCAGAGAACAATTTTACTGGTTATATCAAGCCACTTCATTAGAAGCCGTGCCGTTATACTTGATCAAGCCAGAGTACAACGTTTTTGTATTAAATTTAAGCAGATTAACTATACATACCTGCACATACCTGCTCAATCTTCGCGCTGCACTTTCATGATACGTCGGACTTCGTGCCAAAATCCGTCCGGCCGCTGCTCAAGCACGGCGAGTATGCCGCTGCGGATTTTGCGGGTTTCTGTTTCGTTGAATGTTCCTTCGGCACACACTCTGGCGGGGGCAAGCAGACCCAAACGCGGAAGCAGGAAATGGCGGCGCGTAAGGCCGTCTGAAAAGTCGTATTCCGCCCAATCTTCAAGATAAAGGCCGTGCCAGCCGTAGGGGTTTAACGGGGCTTCGTCTGCCGCCTGCGGTTGGGATGAGAAGCCGTTGCCGCGCACAATCGAAACGCTGCGTAGTTCTTGGGGATTGAGCTTCAGGCCGTTCAATACTTTCCGCCCTTCTTCACTCTCCAGCAGGCGCAGCTGCTGCGACAGTTTGGCGGCTTTGTGCATCAGCGTGTCTTGATTATCCAATCCGACCATTTTAGACGGCCTTCCCGAACGGCAGCCGTAAAATTTGCAGGTCAATTCGATGTGGTAGGGTTTGCCGTTGAGCGTGGCGATAAAATCGGCGGCTCCGCTTGTTTGCCCCGCGGCATTTTTAACGGTTAGGTTTTGCCCGAGCAAAGAGGCATGGGGTGCGGTTTCAAGCCAGAATGCCAGCAGGTGTTCGGCATAAAATCCGAGGCGGCCGGCAAATGGTTTTTTATGGTACAAAGCTTCGTGGAGCTGCGTGGGATAATCGTTGAGATCAAGCAGATAGCGGAATCCCGTTTCGCCAAGCAGCTCGCTTACGGGCAGCTCGCAACCGCTCAACCACAAGGGGGGTGCGGTAAGAACGGCGGCCAAATCGCGCACATGCGGGTCGGTGAGCCGCCACCAAAGGGCATCGAGTGCATAATTCATAGTGTGTGTTTTGATGTATGAGTCTGCAAAAGATTATGCAGGCCGTCTGAAAAAGTTATGTTGCAATGTGCGGCACCTGCCAAGCAGTCAACCGCAGGTTATCGTTTGAACGCGCGGTGATTAAACAGGCTGTGTGCGTTCTTCCAGCCATGATTTGGCCGCACCTTCCACCAGCGGCAACAGTTTTTCGCGCACTTGGGCGTGATAGCCGTTGACCCATTTGATTTCGTTTGCCGACATCATGGCAATGTCCATCAGGCGGGTGTCTATCGGGCAGAGGGTAACGGTTTCGAAGCATAAGAATTTGCCGAACGCGGTTTCTTCAGGCTGTGCAACGGGGCGGTTGATCACCAGATTTTCAATGCGAATGCCCCACTTGCCGGGGCGGTACAAACCCGGTTCGTTCGAAGTAAACATGCCTGCTTTCATGGCGTGGTTGGGATTGGTAGCGGCGTGATAGGAAATCACTTGCGGCCCTTCGTGCACATTCAGAAAGTAGCCGACGCCGTGGCCGGTGCCGTGGCCGTAGTCGCATTGGGCTTTCCACATGGGTGCGCGGCAGACGGCATCGAGCATCGGCGCGGCAATGTTTTCGGGAAACACGGCTTCGGCCAGCGCGATATGGGCTTTCAACACCAGCGTAAAGTCGCGTTTTTGCTCGGCGCTTGGCATGCCGATGGGAATCACGCGGGTAATGTCGGTGGTGCCGTTTTCATACTGGCCGCCCGAATCAATCAGCAGCAGGCCGTTGCCTTCAATCAGGCTGTACGCTTCGGGCGTGGCGCTGTAATGCGGCAACGCACCGTTGGCGTTGTAACCGGCAATGGTGCCGAAGCTGTGCGAAATGAAGTGCGGACGGCGGCTGCGGTGCGCCAGCAGCATGGTGTCGATATCCAGCTCGGACACGGTTTCGCCGTCGGCCAGTTTTTGTTCCAACTCGGCAAAAAACCCGCACAACGCCGCGCCGTCCTGCCGCATAGCTTCGCGAATGTGGGCAATGTCGGCATCTGACTTGATGGATTTAAACAAAGTGCTCGGGTTGATGCTTTCCAGCAGTTTCACGTTATCGGGCAGCTTCTGCAGGGTACTCACGGCGGTTTTGGCCGGATCAATCAACAGCGCGCCTGAAACGGCGGCCAAGGCATCGGCGGCGGTGTGATAATCGGCGGTGCTGATGCCTGCTGTTTTCAAGCATTGGGCAGACTCTTCGCTCAAGCCGTTTTGATTCACAAACAGCGTGGCGGTGTCCGCGCCGATCAACAGATAAGACAGAAACACGGGGTTATAAGACACATCGCTGCCGCGCAGATTGGTCAGCCACGCGATATCGTCGAGCGAAGAAATCAGGTGGTAATCCGCACCTTTTTCTTTCACGGCCGCCCGCACGCGTGCCAGTTTTTGTGCGGCGGTTTCGCTCACAAATTCGGCCTTGTGCGGATAAATCTCGCTCGAAGGCAACGCTGGGCGGCCTGCCCACAAACCGCCCAGCAAATCGCTTTGATGGTTCAGGCGGATATTTTTTGATGCAAAGGCCGTCTGAAGCTGGCGTTGCGCGGCCAGCGACAACATATCGGCCGCCACGCCTACTTGCGCATTCTCCGGCAGGGTTTCCGCCAAATCTTCAACATGCGTTTTACCGAAACCGAGTTTTTTCAATTCGATGCCGCTGCCCGCAAGCTGCTTTTCCGCCTGCTCCCAATAACGGCTGTCGGCCCACAAATCGGCGCTGTCGGCCTTAACCACCAACGTGCCCACCGAGCCGGTAAAACCCGAAACATACACCCTGCCCTGCCAATGTTCGGGCAAGTATTCCGAAAGGTGCGGATCGGCCGAAGGGATAATCCAAGCGTCGAATCCGTGTTCGCGCATACTGTCGCGCAGCGCGGCCAAACGTTGTGAAGGAGTATTCATGATAGGTTTTCCTTATGCAAAAACTTAATCCACGCCTTTGAGCAGGCGGTTCAACACCGGCACGAGCGCGAGCAGCACCACGCCCGTTATCAAACCCGTCGTACCGATCAAGCGATAAAAACCTGCGGCGTTTTCAGCAATAAAATATTGTTTAAATATCAGGCCGCCCAAAGTAAATCCGAGCGACAAGCCCAAAAAGTTCAATGCGACCATTTGCGTTTTAAAGTGTGACGGCGCAATTTTGGTGGCAAACGACAGCGAAATCGGCGACAGCAGCAATTCGGCAATGGTAATACCCAACACCACCAGCGCAAACACCATCAAAGGCATCACCGCGCCCGAAGCAATAAACGGCACGAAACACCAATACGAAGCGCCGAGCACAATCACCGCCAACGCGAATTTCAACGGCGTTTTGGGCTGCTTTTCACCCATTTTCGTCCACATCGCCGCCATCAAGCCCGAAAACACCACCACCCAAAAACTTTGCAGCGAATCTTTCCACGACACGGGAATCGTAAAGCTGCCGACCGAGCGGTTGATGGTTTCGTCAAAATACACCGTTACCGAAGTAAACACTTGGAACCACAGCGCCCAAAAAATGCAGATAACCAAAAACAGAGGCACATAAGCCGTGATGTAGCGTTTGTTTTGCGCCTCCACCGACGGGCTGAGCAGCAAACGCGCAAAATACACCACCGTAGCCGCGATGACCGTAGCCAGCAGCACCTTAGAAAAATTGTCCAGATTCAGCCAACCCAGCGCCACCGATACCGCAATCGCTCCGGCAAACACCGCCGCCGCCAAACCCGCCGTCTTGCCCTGCCCCTGCGGCAAAGGAAAAGGTGCGGGCGTATGCGGCAAAAACTTTCTGCCGCGCGCGTATTGCCACAAACCGAAAGCCATACCCACCGCCGCCGCACCGAAGCCGTAGTGGAAGCCGATGTTGTTTTGCAGCAGGCCGGTAATCAGCGGGCCTAAAAAACCGCCGATATTGATCGAAATATAAAAAATCGAGAATCCGGCATCACGCAGCGGGCGCAGTTCTTCACTTTCATAGAGAGAACCGACCATCGAACTGGCCGACGCTTTCACACCGCCGCTGCCCAATGCAATCATCACCAAGCCGCACAGCAAACCGGCAAAGCCCGGAATCACCGCCAAAGCGATATGGCCGCCCATCACCAAAATGCCCGAATAAAACAGCGTTCTTTCCGCGCCCCACAAGCGGTCGGCCAGCCAGCCACCCAAAATCGTCGACAGATACACGCTGCCGCCATACGCGCCGACAATGCCGCCGGCCACCGATTTATCCATACCCAAGCCGCCTTGAGTGGTTTGGTAATACAGATAAATCAGCAGGATGCCCTGCATTCCGTAAAACGAAAACCGCTCCCACAGTTCGATATGGAACAAGGTCGAAAGCTGCCACGGGTGGCCGAAGAATTTTTTATCTGCTGCAACCTGTTTTTTCATGATTTTCTCCTCTCAAAACCATCATGCACGGCATATTCTTGGCAGAAACCGTTGGATACGGATATTTTTCTTTTTATATCATGCCCCCGTTTTAACACTTTCACCCACGGCCTGCAATACACAGCAGGCTGCGAACCGCCGTGCAGCAGCCCCAACCGTTTGCTTTTTAAATGTCCGCTTCAACGTGTGGATATATTTAAAGAGGCCGTCTGAAAATATTTTCAGACGGCCTGAGACCTTTGCAAAACCCTCAGATGCGGATTCAGTTCAAGGCGTAGCAGCACAGCGAGTGCAGACATATCATATGTTAGATAGACAAACGAGCGAGCAGCGCGCAACGCAGAAATGCGCCGCAGATGGGGGGTTTTGCAAAGGTCTCGGCCTTTCAGCTTAAATCTAACCCAAAGAGCTATTTATTTTCCGCAACACCAAACACATCACCGTATTACCTTCAAGCCGCCACTTGCTTTAATGCCGAGCAAGGCCGCCGGATATACCGTTACCGCGCCCACTGCATCGGCAGCCACCGCCGCCGGTGTCAGCAACACTTTGCCGATGGTGCGCGCCACACCGCCGCGCGGGCGGCGCTCCAGCTTGAACAACTCCACCGGCACTGCTTCCTCGAAGCGGTAATCCACGGCAACCTGCTTCGGGCTGCGGTAAAGATAACCTTGCACCACAAAACAACGCTCATACTCGCCCCCTTTGCGCTGATAAAACTCCAGCGCTTCCAGCTTGTCTTTCGCCGCTGCATCCGCCGGATACCGAAGGCAAAAATCGCTGCTGAATTCGTTGTCGTCCAAACCTCGCACCATCACGCGCAGGGCGGAAATTTCTTTGCCGTCGCTGTCAAACGTGTGAAAACGCGCAGGCAGGCCGGCGTTAAGCACCGCACGCAAATCTTCAGCTTTCGTGCCGGGAACCACATACCAGTATTGCTCGCCCATCATCGCCAAATCGCCCGGACTCAACTGCCCGCGCGCCGTCTCGTTCGCCACGCCGAAAGCATGAATGCGGTCCGTGCCTACCGCCTGCTGAACCGCCTTGCTGTCATCGCCCCACAGCATGGCCGTGCAACCCGACAACCACAACGCCAACCCTATTAACAACACTCGTTTCATATCTCTACTCCGATTGCAAAACATTTTGTAAACAGTGCTTCCCTACCGCCTTGCCCATGCACATCAGCAGCACAGCAAAGGCACGGATAAACCTACCTAATAATAAACATTGATATTGAGGCCGTCTGAACACTTTTCAGACGGCCTCAACGATTAATCTTTCAAATTGCGTTTCACGGTATTCAAAAAGCCGCGCAGGATATCGATGTCTTCGGTTTGCGTATCCGCCCGCATAAACAGATTCTGCATACGGCGCATCAGACGTTCGCTGTTGCGGCGGTTGAAAAAGCCGATGTCGTTCATCACGCTTTCCATATGGCCGACCATGCCGGCAATCTGTTCGTGGGTGGCCGGTCGGGTTTCCTGCTCTAAATGCGTCATCGGCATGTCGGTTTGGCTGAACAGCTCGTAACACACCACCTGCACGGCTTGCGCGAGGTTGAGCGAGAAATAGTCGGGGTTGCCGTTGATGGTCATCAGGCGGTTGCAGTTTTGTACTTCTTCGATGCTCAGGCCGAAGGTTTCATTGCCGAACACCAGCGCAACCTGTCGGCCGTCTGAAGCGGCTTGCAGCAATTCGGGCACGAGCTGGCGCGGTGTTTGCAGCGGCGCGGTCAGCTCGCGTTTGCGGCTGGTTAAGGCGCAGCTCAGGGTGGTGTGTGCCAACGCTTCGTCGAGCGTGGCCGCGATACGGGCGTTTTCCAACACGTCCGCCGCACCGGATGCCAGCACGAAGCTCTCTTCGGGCAGTTTGAAATCCTGCGGCTTGGCGGCATCGAACAGCGGCGGGTTTTCGGTCATCGGCGTGGCAATCAGCTGCGGCGCAACCAAAGTCAAACGGTGCAGCCCCATGGTTTTCATGGCACGGGCGGCGGAACCGATATTGGCGGGGTGGCTGGTGCGGGCGAGCACGATATGGATATTGTCGAGATAAGCGGGAACGGCGGGCTTGGGATTCATCATGTTTTATTTTCGGAACAGGGGTATAATGTGCGCCTGAATATTTTTCAGACGGCCTCAAGGCCGTCTGAATGCTCTTTAACAACATTGGAAACAGCGTAAACGCAGCGTTTTACGTTTTGCCTTATTGTACCCGATTAGAAAGAATGCCATGAACCCGATTTTAAACACCGCCCTCAAAGCCGCGCGCAAAGCAGGCGATATGATGATCCGCGCGTCGCGCAATCTCGATGCCGTTAAAACCGACAGCAAAGCGTTTAACGATTTTGTTTCCGATGTTGACCGCACCGCCGAAGCCATTTTGGTCGACGCGCTCAAAGAAGCCTATCCCCATCACAAAATCACCGCCGAAGAAGGCGGATCGCAAGGCAAATCCACTGCCGAATACGAGTGGATTATCGACCCGCTCGACGGCACCACCAACTACCTGCACGGCCATCCCCAATATGCCATCTCTATGGCTCTGCTGCACAAAGGCGTGTTGCAGGAAGCATTGGTATACGCGCCCGAACGCAACGATTTATACATGGCTTCGCGCGGCAAAGGCGCATTGCTGAACGACCGCCGCATCCGCGTTTCTTCCCGCATCGAACTCAACCGCTGCTTAATCGGCACCGGCTTTCCGGTTGTCGACCAAAGCATGATGGACACCTATCTCGCCATTCTGAAAGACTTCTTAGCCAAAACCGCCGGCGGCCGCCGCGAAGGCTCCGCCGCGCTCGACCTGTGCGCCGTAGCCTGCGGACGCTTGGACGGCTTTTTCGAGTTCAACCTCAAACCGTGGGACATCGCCGCCGGTGCGTTGTTGGTACAGGAAGCAGGCGGCATCGTAACCGACATGCAGGGCAACGAAAGCTGGCTGGAAAGCGGCGACATCGTGGCCGGCAACCCGAAAGTGTTGGGCCAAATGCTGCAAATCATCGCGCCGCATGTGAAATAAGGCAGCCCCGGATATCAGGCCGTCTGAAAATATTGGTTCAGACGGCCTGAAACATTCGGCAAGCAAAGCCCGCCAAAAACCGATAAACTAATGAATATCAAACACATAAAACAAACCATCCGAAGCCGACTGCCATGAACCTCGTCCAACGCCTCGACCAAATCCTGCCGCAAACCCAATGCAGAGAATGCGGCTACCAAGGCTGCCTGCCCTATGCGGAAGCATTGGCCGACGGTTCAGCCAACATCAACCTGTGCGCACCCGGCGGCGAAACCGTGATGCTCGACATTTCCGCCCTGCTTGGCAAACCGCCCGCCGCACCGGCCAAAATCCAAGAAAAAGCACTCGCTTGGATAGACGAATCCGTGTGCATAGGCTGCACCGCCTGCATCCGCGCCTGCCCCGTCGACGCCATCATGGGCGCATCCAAACGCATGCACACCGTCATCAGCAGCGAATGCACCGGCTGCGGCCTCTGCGTCGCCCCCTGCCCCGTCGACTGCATCTACATGCAGCCCGTCGAAGCCGACCATCTGCCCCAAGCCCGTTTCCTGAGCAGCCACAGCGAAGCCCGCTTTGCCGCCGCCGAACACGCCCGCGAGCGTTACCATTGGCACGAAACCCGCAAAACACGCGACCAAGAAGAAAAACGCGCCTATCTCGCCGAACGTGAAGCCGCCGTCAAAAAAGCGCAGCAGCAAACCCAAGCCCCCGCCGCGGCCAAACCCTCCATCAACCCCGCCGACCTGATCGCCCAAGCCATGGCACGCGCCCAAGCACAACAAGCCCAGCGCGTCGTCCCCGCCAACCGCGAAGCCTACCAAGCCCAACAGCTTGCCGAAGCCCAAGAGCGCGCCACCTACCGCCGCGCACAAAGAGACCTACAATACGGCACCGAAGAAGAAAAAGCCGCCGCGTTGGCCTACTTGCGCAAATACAAAGCAGAACAAGAAGCAAAAGCCCAGAAAACCTAATGGTGCCGTTTGGCTAATTATTTCCGCACGCCGCAACTAAGCTTTTCAGACGGCCAAAAGCGTTTCCAACGCCAAAACTGCTAAGCCTTAAAATCTCTTGCAGTAAACACTCCATTTATATGGCAGACATTCACTACATAACTTGAAAAACAAACAGGCCGTCTGAAAAACATTTTCAGACGGCCTGTTGCCTTAAGGCCTTGCCAAATGCACCCGCTTTCAACATGCCGCTCTTGCTGCAACGGCAAGCCATAAAAAATCCTCGACCTCCAAAGAGATCAGGGATTTCTCTATTTATTTCATCAATACAGCTTAGTGATGATGGCCGTGTTCGCCATGCACATGGCCGTGTTCGATTTCTTCCTGTTCCGCATCGCGCACGCTTTCAACCGTGGCTTTGAAACGGATTTTCATGCCGGCCAACGGGTGGTTGCCATCCACCACAGCTTTACCGTCGGCAACATCGGTTACACGGTAAACCCACACATCACCGGTTTCAGGATCGTCGGCTTCAAACATCATGCCCACTTCCACGTCAACCGGGAAAACGCTCACATCTTCAATGCGCACCAGCTCCGGATCTTGTTCGCCGAAAGCATCATCGGGAGAAAGAACGACATCCACGACATCGCCCACTTCTTTACCGTGCAACGCTTCTTCAACCAAAGGGAAAATACCGTCGTAACCGCCGTGCAGATAAACAATCGGCTGTTCGGTTTTATCAAGAAGTTGGTCGTTCGCATCAAACATTTCATAATGAAGCGAAACAACAGAATTTTTTTGGATGGCCATGCCGTGAAGTCCTTGTAGTTTTAAAAATGTGAATGGATTTTAACACAGTAACGCCCATTCCGATTCAGCACAAGTAGGCTATTTTAAATAAAAAATCAATCAAACAACGCTTTTTATTCCATATACATGTTGCTTTTTTACTACTCAACAATAAAAATAGCAAAAAAATGCGTAATATCCCTGTAAATAATTTTTATTGTTATAAAACGGATTAAAATTTTGAAATTTCAATGCAAAATTAAATTTTCTTACACAAATCAAGCAAAAAATTGCAACTGCGATTGAACTAATACGCACACTCAGATGACTAAGCATCCATATTCTTGCCGAACATTATAGCCGGTTACATTGCATTGGCTTTGAGGGTCGGGCATAATTGGCAAAATTCAGCAATGAATTTCTAAATCAAAAATGGGCTTAAACCCATATTGAATGATTATTTTTTTAAGTCGATTTAAAAGGTATTTAAAATGAAAAAATCTCTGTTTGCCGCTGCTTTGATGTCTTTGTTCCTGGCTGCTTGCGGTGGTGCTAACGACAAAGCCCAAGACGCTGCTGCCAAAGCTTCTGAAGCTGTATCTGAAGCTGCAACTGCTGCTACCGAAGCTGCCTCTGAAGCCAAAGAAGCTGCTGTTGAAGCTGCTTCTGATGCTAAAGAAGCCGTTGCCGAAGGCGCTAAAGATGCTTCTCAAGCTGTTGCCGAAGCTGCTTCTGCTGCTCAAGCTGCTGACACTGCTTCTGCCGCTGCCTCAGCTGCTGATTCTGCTGCCAAATAATTCTATTTGCAGAATAGATAACCAAAAGCAGGATACATCCGTATCCTGCTTTTGGCATTTTACTGTCTGTATTTACTGTTTTCCTTATCACGTCTCGTTGCTTTTTCTCAAAAACCAAATCGCTTCAGCTTCTTTACTATCCTTACGATTCCTTTTAGCATAAACGTCTGACACTTTTTCAGACGGCCTCTTCCCCATCATGACACCCCAAGCCATCAAACAAGCTCTTCTTTCCGTACTTTCTCCAGCCGAAATCGTGGAAGACGGCACGGCATTGCTCACCGATCAACGCCGCCGCTATACCGGCTCTGCCGATATTATCGTCCAGCCAGCCAGCGTCGCTTCGGTTCAGGCCGTGATGCGCTTTTGCTTCGAACACCGTATTCTCGTCACGCCACAAGGCGGGAATACGGGCTTGTGCGGTGCGGCTGTGTCTGACGGGGGCGTATTGCTGAATCTTTCCAAACTCAACCGCATCCGCCATATCGAGTTGGCCGACAATGCGATCACGGTAGATGCCGGTGCGGTTTTGCAGCATGTTCAAGAAGCGGCGGCGGCGGCGGGCAGATTGTTCCCCCTGAGCTTGGCCAGTGAAGGTTCTTGCCAGATCGGCGGCAACATCGCCTGCAATGCGGGCGGACTGAACGTTTTGCGCTACGGCACGATGCGCGATTTAGTATTGGGCTTGGAAGTGGTATTGCCCAACGGCGAGTTGGTATCGCATCTGTACCCTTTGCACAAAAACACCACCGGCTACGATTTGCGCCATTTGTTTATCGGCAGCGAAGGCACTTTGGGCATCATCACCGGCGCCACGCTCAAGCTGTTTGCGCAAGCTGAAACCGTCGAAACCGCTTGGGTGGGCGTGGAATCGATTGAACAGGCTGTGGCATTACTAACCGCCGTTCAAGGCAGATTTGCCGAACGCCTGTGCAGTTTTGAGTTGGTTAGCGGCTATGCTTTGAACTTATCTTCCGAGTTCAGCCGCCTCGGCAAGCCGGTTGAAGCTCCGTGGCATGTTTTGCTGGAACTCACCGATTCCGTCCGCCACGACGGTTTGATTGATTTACTGGCAGAATTTCTGATGGAACAAGGCTTTGAAAACGCCGTGATTGCCCATTCGGAAAGCGAGCGCAACGAACTGTGGACGCTGCGTGAAAACATTTCCGCCTCCCAGCGCAACTTGGGCGCGAGCATCAAGCACGATATTGCGGTGCCGATTGCGCACGTTGCCGATTTCGTATCGCGCTGCGGTCAAGCACTTCAGACGGCCTTTGCCGATATTCAAATTGTGGTGTTCGGGCATTTGGGCGACGGCAGCCTGCATTACAACACCTTCCTGCCGCAAGTGTTGAGCAATGAAGTGTACGAATACGAAGATGCCGTAAACACCATCGTGTACGAAAACGTGCTGGCTTGCCACGGCACGATTGCGGCGGAGCACGGCATCGGACAAGTTAAAAACCATTGGCTGCCGAGCGTGCGCAGCAGCGCCGAAATCGCCCTGATGCGCGCCATCAAAGCCGAACTCGACCCTCACGGCATCATGAACCCCGGCAAGCTGCTGCCTTAGTTTCGCCCAAACCCTAACCAAACACTGATCCGCAACGATTGAAACCGACACGGCGGCTTACCTATCCTTCGCAAGAGGCCGTCTGAAAAACCGCATTCCGCCAACTTAAAGACTTTCACCATGCTGACCGCCCGACATTGCGACCTATTCAACCTGCCCTTTTTCCAATTCGCCCAGCTTAAAAAGTATCAGCCCGAAACCATTCCGCAGATTAAAGCCGACTACAAAGCGGCATGGCAGGATTGGCAGCACACGATACTTAGCGTGGTCGAGCAACTCGGCGAACCGTTTGCCCCGCCGCACATCGAACGCTGGTGCAACGGCTGGCAGGTGCGCGCCCACTTTTTCGCCTATTTCAAATACGCCGCGTATCAAGACTCCGCTGCGATACTGTCGGTACTGCTCAACCGCCGCCGCTTGAGCGTGAGCCTTGATTGGCATTGCTACAAAGCCGGTTCTTCGTCCATCCGCCTCAGCGATTACAACCGCTGGCTCGCTACCCTTGATATCCAAACCTTTGCCGATTTCGACCTGTGGCACGGCTCCGAAAGCGAATATGCCGACTACGCCACCGTTGCCCAACGTGCTGCACAAGGGCAATTGCAACTGGAATCGCCCGACGATTTTTTCTGTATCGGGCGGCACATCAAGCGCGACCATTTGGACGGCATCGACAGCGTGCAATGGATTACCCGGCAAATACGCGCATTGCAGCCGCTCTATGAAGCGTGTTTCGATAGGGCAGTTTAAAGTCCGAGTAAGGTACGGCAAATAAATATGGCACATAAACTTATTTTTTGCCATGTTTTCGTCATGCTCGGGCTTGACCCGAGCACCTCGTAAACTTAATGGAACTCAAGATACTCGGGGCAAGCCCGAGTATGACGGGTGTGCTGATTTTTAAGCTTATTTACCATATTGAGGCCGTCTGAGAATCCATTTTCAGACGGCCTCAATATTCCTTACCACAAGCTATATACCATAATGCTTAAACCAATATCGGTATCAAGATCGGCACCAACGCAGCTGTCAGCACGCCGTTGAAAATCAACCCCAAGCTGGCATAAGCGGCCAACTTGCGGCTGCGCTCCAACGATGCGGCGATGCCCATTGCGTGTGAAGCGGCTCCCATCGACATCCCTTGCGAAGTCGGCATGCGTATGGTGCTGGCGCTCATCAGCTTGAAACCGATCATCTGCCCCATCATGCCCGCCAGAATCACCGTGGCGGCGGTAATGGCCGGAATGCCGCCGATGGTGCGGGTAATCTCAATCGCAATCGGGTTGGTGACGGACTTAGCAGCCAGCGACAACACCACTTCGTGCCCTGCCCCCATCCATTTCGCGATATATACGCCGGTAACGATACCCGTTACGCTGCCCGCGGCTTGCGACACCACAATCGGCAACCATTGGCTGCTGATTTTCTTCCAGTTGATATAAAGCGGCACCGCCAGCGACACCACCGCCGGTTTCAGCCAAAAATCAATAAACTCGGCGGCATCGTGATAGGTGGCGTAATCGATATCGAACGTTTTCAGATAAGTAATCACCACAATCGTGCTCAACACCACCGGATTGCACAAAAAACTGCCGGTTCGCGCACGCAGCACGTTGGCAATCCAATACACCGTAACCGTGATAAAGAGCATTAAAACGGGATGCGACAACATTTCCATTACCAAAACCTCCGCATCAGTTCGTGCACTTTGCCGGTAACGAACATCACCAAAAAGGTGCTGACCACGGTGGCGGTAACGATGGAGAGCAAATCGCGGCCGACGAGATCAAGATAACTCATCACCGCCACGCAAGGCGGCACGAGAAACAGCGAAAGGTTGCCCATCAGCACATCAACTATCTGCTGCAACCAAGATGTTTTCACCCAGCCGATATGCAGCGCGCCAAACAACAAACCCATGCCGATAATGCTGCCGGGCAGCTTGATACCGCTGAAATAAATAATGGCTTCGCCTAAAGCCAAAAAGCCGAAAATAATGCTCAACGCTCTGATCATGGTATGTGTGTTCTCCTGAAAATCCCCGGTATGGTTCTAGGCTACGCGGCTTGAAGCATGAGGCCGTCTGAAACCGATTGTACAAACGCAAACGAAAAGCCCCGCCCGTTTGTTAAGTTGTTAATCTGTGTAAATCATAACCCTACGCAGGCCGTCTGAAAAGGCAAAAGAGCCGAAAATGCAAAAGAAAAACGGAATCTGACTAAGATTCCGTATTCATCAAAACAATCATTGCGCGCTTGCGGTTTAACATGCGCTTTTATTTGTAGGGGTTTTCCACCCCGTCTATCAAACGGTGCAGATATTCACGCAACTGCGCTTCGCCGCACCCCATCAGCAGCGCATCTTCAAACGCATCTTGTGCCGTTTGAAAAAGCTCGGTCATGTTTTCCGTCATTACCTTGATTTTTTCGGTACACGAAACGATTTCGCCGTCGTCGCTATACCATTTCGGCATTTCGGGCATACTCATGGCGGCTCACCTCAATTCAAAAAGCGTGAAGGATCGTTTTTCTTTACCCTGCGGCCGAAGGCATATTTCGAGTTCCAATATTTATTGCTCAAGCTGGTGATTTCAATGCGCTTACCCGAACGCGGCGCATGGATAAAGCGGTTGTTGCCGATATACAGCCCCACATGCGAAATACGCCCGCCGCCCATGGTTCGGAAAAACACCATATCACCCGGCTGGAGATTGGAGCGGCTCACATGCTCACCCATTCTCGCCTGTTCCGCCGAAGTGCGCGGCAGGCTGATCTGCATACTGCGTTTGAAAATATGCTGCATAAAACCGCTGCAATCAAAACCGGTGCTGGCCGAAGTGCCGCCGTAGCGGTAAGCCACCCCCAGCAAACCCATGGCACTGCCGATTAAATCGTCGGCATCGCGGCGGGTAATGGGTACGCTTTTTTCATCGTTCACCACTTCAACCGCTTTATACTGCGAATTTTGCTGACCTTGCAGACGCAGCAGGCTCTCAATTTCATCGGCTTGCGCCACACCCATGCCCGACAGCATCAGGCAAACGGTGGCAAAAACTGCGCTACACCATTGTTTCCATTGGTTCATTTATTCATTATTCCGTAAATTTCTTTTCAGACGGCCTGAGGCATCTTTATATGTTATTCTGTGTATAGCAGTTTGACGATCAACTTCTGCATCGTCATACTCGCTGTCGAAGCATAACGGAATGTACATCAATTTTTCGTGAAAATAACTATAGATTCTGAAATCAGCCGCTAAGATACAGCAAAAGCCATGATGATTCCAACTTTACTTGCCATGCGCGATTTCTCCCGTATGCGCGAGATTATCGCCATTCTGACCAAATACGGTTTGGGCGAATTTGTTCAGCGCATCAAACTCTCTTCACAAAGCAGCCACGAAGGCGAATCCGCGCCCGAAAGCCGCTACATGAGCACGCCGCGCCGGTTTCGCATGGCGTTTGAAGAGTTGGGGCCGACTTTCGTCAAACTCGGCCAAGTGCTGTCGACCCGCGTAGACATTTTCAGCGCCGAATGGATTGAAGAATTCGAGCGGCTGCAAAGCAATGTCGCACCGATTCCCACCGCCGATATCCGCACGCTGATCGAATCGCACTTGGGGCAGCCTGCCGAACAGGTATTCCGGCACATCGACCCCCAACCCATCGGCAGCGCATCGATTGCGCAAGTCCACCGTGCCGAGCTGACCAACGGCGAAACCGTAGCTGTTAAAATCAAACGCCCCGACATCGAGCCGACCATACAGGCCGATTTGCGCATTCTAACCCATCTGGCCAATCTAATCGAATCCGAAATCCCCGAAACCCGCCGCTACCAGCCCGTGCAGATGGTGCAGTATTTCGCCCGCAGCCTCGATAAAGAAACCGATTTATCCATCGAACTGCGCTATATGCAGCGGTTTGAAACCACCTTTCAAAACCACCCGTTTATCCATATTCCCAAAGTTTATCAAGAATATTCCAACCGCCACATTCTCGTGCAGGAATACGTTTCCGACACCTTGCTGAAAGACATGCCGTCTGAAACGCTTGATGCCGCCACCCGCCGCACACTCGCCGGCCGCATTACCGACACCCTCTTCATCATGATACTCAAGCAGGGTTTCTTTCATGCCGACCCGCACCCGGGCAATATTTTCCTCAACGGCGACGGCCGCATCACCCTGATTGATTTCGGCTTGGTCGGCCATCTCAGCTGCACCCGCCGCCGCGAAATCATCGACCTCATCAACGCCCTCACCCACCGCGACCAATTCACCATGCAGTATGTGTTGAGCAACTGGGCGCAAGGCGAGCTGCCCGATGAAAACCTGCTCGGCGCCGACGTTTTGGAAATGCTGCTCAACTACGAGCACACCCCCATACGCGATTTACGCATCAGCCAAGTGATCAACGACATCACCCAAATCATGCGCCGCCACGGGCTGACCCTGCCCGGCGACTTGGTGATGCTGTTCAAAACCCTGATTACCCTCGAAGGAGTAGTCAAACGGCTCGACGGCAGCACCGAACTGCTGGAACAGGCCAAGCCGATTGTGGCGGAAGTGTTCGGCGAACGCGCGTCGCCCGAACACATACTGCGTAAAAGCAAAATGCACGCCCAAACCATCGTGCAGGCGCTCGACGAATTGCCGCAAAACCTCTTCCGCCTCAGCCGCCGCCTGCAAAAAGGCCAAGTGGGGCTAAATATCGACTTCAAGCATTTCGACCAACTCAGCCACCAAATCGACCGCGCCACCAACCGCCTGACCATGGGCATTGTTACTGCCGCGCTGATTATCGGCTCGTCTATCGTGATGAGCATCGAAACCGGCCCCAAATTCATCGGCTTTATCGGCTATCTGCTGGCCTTTGCCAACAGCGTGTGGATTATTTGGTCGATTTGGCGGTCGGGCAAGCATTAAAGTTTGTTTATCGGTGCATATATAAACCGTTCTCTTTAAATATAAACAGCAATGAGGCCGTCTGAAAAACTGTTTTCAGACGGCCTGAGACCTTTGCCCCCATCTGCGACTCATTTCTGCGTTGTGCGCTGCCCGCTCGTTTGCCTGTCTATATAGTCAATCCACTTAAATTTCATAACAAAACCGTCATGCTCGGGCTTGACCCGAGTATCTTCCAAACTTGCTGAAACTCAAGATACTCGGGTCAAGCCCGAGTATGACGAATGTACTATTTTTAAGTTGAGCCGCTATATGATATGTCTGCACCCGCTGTGCTGCTGCGCCTTGAACTGCATCCACATCTGAGGGTTTTGCAAAGGTCTCGGCCTGATCGCTTTTCTTGTTATGGGTTACGCCAGAATCTTGCCGACGATTTCCGATACGTCTTTCGACAAGCCGCTCTGCTGTTGAATCTGCTGCAACTGCGCTTTCATCAGCTCTCTGCGTGTCGGCTCCAGCTTGTTGCAGATATTGAATGCCTGCACCAAACGCGATGCCACTTGCGGGTTGAAGCGGTCGATTTCCATCACTTTGGCGGCGATAAAGGCATAACCGGAACCGTCTTGGGCGTGGAAATGCGGCACGTTGCGAGTGAACGCACCCAACAGTGCGCGGGCTTTGTTGGGGTTTTCCAAGCTGAATTTCGGGTGGGCTAAGGCCGTCTGAATCTGCTCCGGCGTGTCGTTGCGGTGGCTCGATGCGATCAGCGCAAAGTATTTGTCCATCACCAGCGCGTCTTCGCTGAATTTTTCGGCGAAGGCGGCCAACAGTTGGTTGCGTGTGTCGTGCGGGTTGTGGTTGACGGCAGACAAAATCCCCCATTCGTGGGTCATGTTTTTGACCATGGCAGCATAGCGTTCGGCCACCACGCGGATATGGTCGGGATCGGCACGCAGCACAAAGGCGCGGCAAATGTTGCGCAGGCTGCGCCATCCGGCCAGCTCGGGGCTGTATTCGTAGCGCACGGCTTCGTCTGCCGCCTGCTCTTTGGCGGCAGACTGTTCGTTTAAGGCCATAAAATGCTGCTTGAACTGAACGGCCAACTTGTCGAGCAAGGCTTCGCGGGCGCGGTGGACGAGCAGCGGGTCGATATTCTCGCCGTCGGCCCACAGTTCGGTTTCGGGCGGCACTTGCAACAGCATGGCTTTGAAACCTGCACTGATGTCGGCATCCAACACATATTCAAACGCTTTCAGCAGCGTGGCGTGTTGCGGCAGCGGCCGGCCTTCGCGCAATGCGGCTTCATTGGCGGCAATGGCGCGGCGGTACAGGGTTTGCCCTGCTTCCCAGCGGGCGAAGGGATCGGTATCGGCGGAAAGCAATACGCTCAATTCTTCGTCGCTGTAATCGTAGTTCAAATGCACGGGGGCGGAAAAGCCGCGCAACAGCGAAGGTACGACGGGCACGCCGACGCCGTGCAACACAAACTCTTGCTCGGCTTGCGTTACCGCCAACACCGCTTCGGTTTGCGCGGTATCGCTTTCAGGCCGTCTGAATGCAACAGGGCGGCCGGTTTGGGCATCAAACAAAGCGATTTTCAGCGGCATCATCATCGGTTGTTTGTCGGCCATGTCGGGCGTGGGCGGCACGGTTTGCTTAACGTTCAACACATAATCGCCGTTGTCTTTCAGACGGCCTGTTACGTCCAGCACGGGCGTGCCGGCTTGGCTGTACCACAAGGCGAACCGGCTGAAATCGAAACCGTTGGCATCGGCCATGGCGGCGCGGAAATCGTCGCAGGTTACGGCTTGGCCGTCATGGCGTTCAAAATAAAGTTTCATGCCTTTTTGGAAGCCCGCTTCGCCCAAGAACGTATGGTACATGCGTACTACTTCGGCACCTTTTTCATACACGGTCATGGTGTAGAAATTGTTCATCTCTTCATAAAAGGCGGGGCGGACGGGATGGGCGGTCGGCCCTGCGTCTTCGGGAAACTGGTGCTGGCGCAGCATGGCCACGTTGTCGATGCGGCAGGTGCCGTGGTCGATACGGTCGGCGGAAAACTCTTGGTCGCGGAATACCGTCAGCCCTTCTTTGAGCGACAGTTGGAACCAGTCGCGGCAGGTTACGCGGTTGCCCGTCCAGTTGTGGAAATATTCGTGGGCAATCACGCTTTCGATACCGGCAAAATCGGCATCGGTGGCGGTGCGGCTGTCGGCCAGCACATATTTGGTGTTGAAAATGTTCAGCCCCTTGTTTTCCATCGCACCCATGTTGAAGTCGCCGACGGCCACAACCATGTAGATATCGAGGTCGTATTCGAGGCCGAAGCGGGTTTCGTCCCACTTCATCGCATGTTTGAGCGACTGCACGGCAAAATCGACTTTGCCCGCATCTTCGGCGCGGGTGTAAAACTCAATCGCCACTTCGCGCCCGCTTGCGGTGGTAAACGTGTCGCGCGTAAGGCTCAAATCGCCCGCCACCAAGGCAAACAGATAGCTTGGCTTGGCAAACGGGTCTGCCCATTTCACCCAATGGCGGCCGTCTGAAAGCGTGCCGCCGTCCACTTTATTGCCGTTGGACAACATCACGGGATAACGCGCCGCATCGGCAGTGATGGTTACGGTAAACACCGACATCACGTCGGGGCGGTCGGGGTAAAACGTGATTTTACGAAAACCTTCCGGCTCGCATTGGGTAAACAGATTGCCGCCGGAAGCATACAGCCCCATCAGCGATTTGTTTTCAGACGGCCTAATCAGCGTTTCCACCGACAACGTAAAAGGCTCCGACGGCACTTGCGCCAACACCAGCTTTTCATCCGCCAGCGTGTAATCTTCAACCTCCGTACCATTGATGTTGACCGACAGCAATTCCGCCGAACCGTCCAACACCAGCGGCGCACCGGGCTGCTGCGGTTGGATATGCAAATCCGCCCGCACCACCATGTACCGGTCGTGAATATCAAAATAGAGGTCGGTATTGGCCACAGAATAAGCAGGCGCTTGATAATCTTTCAGATAATGTACGGTTTGAGTCATAAAATTCTCTTTTGTCGAAAAGCTGACGGAATGAAAAATAAGTGGGAAATTATATAGCGAAGCAGGCTCGTGATGGTACCCGCCGCCCAAACGGGGCTGATAAAAACAGCATGCAGTTGTTCCATATTTCATCAGTTTCATTCATTAACTAAATGAAACGCAAGCCAAAGGCCGTCTGAAATATTTCAGACGGCCTTTGGCTTGTCTTGATAGGAAAGGAATGTATTAGCAATCAAATATTAGCGCTGACCGGCGATACCGATTTCGCCTTTCTTTTGCATAACCTTACCGGCAACTTCTTCTGCATTGTTACCGAAGAAGTGCAGATTATAATCGCCACGACCCAGTTTTTCAGACATAGTTTCGCCGCGAACACCGTGGGCGCGAACTTGAGTGCCGTCTAAAGCATTCGTGATTGCAGTGTGAACAATACCGGCTTCTTTCAGCTCGATAGCACCGGTTTCGTTCAAGCCGGTTACAGTACCGCTACCTACTCGTTTTTCAAAGTCAACATTGTAAGTCAAACTACCTGTTTCATTGCGACCGAATGCCGCACCTTTATAAGTATATTTACCTTCGGTTGGCAGCTTTTGGGTTGCTTCACCGTTAATCAACGCCACTTCCATCGGCATGTCGATAGTGTCGGCTACTTTACCGCCTTCACCGGCAATAGGAAACAAGTCAAACTTACCGGCAACGACAGAATATGCTTGGCGATAAGCGCGAACATTATTGTTGCCGTCTTTCCAATTAACGACTTCACCCTTTTTCATGTCGGCCACTTTGTGGGTAGTTTCGCCCAACTTAATGGTGTACTCATTTACCTTGAAAACGGTTTTACCGGCTGAGCCTGCATTGGCCACCTGCTCAATTTTAGCCGGTTGAATAGCTGCATTAGGCGTTGCAGCTGCAGAAGGGCCGTCACTACCGCCGCTACCGCAAGCAGCCAAACCCAAAGCGATAAAAGTAGCCAATCCGATTTTTTTGTGAATAGACATTTCCGTAATCCTCATGTTTGTTTTAATAAAATTGAACGTGATTCACTGTCACGTGTGCATATTATCAATTCACAACATATCTTTACAAGACACAAACAGGTAAAAATGCAAAATAATTACGATATTTACATTTCAATATTTGGAAATATTACAATTAATTATTAAATTATTTATTTGTATTATTTAATTTGGTTAAATTTATTTACAATTTACTGTTTTTAATAAATTTAAATTTTTTAAAGTATTTTTCAAAAAATTCTAAACAGCAAACAACAGTCTTGTCACTTAATCGCAACATTAATAATTTCTTAGATTATTATATTTTTAATTGCAAATATTTATTTACATTTCTTTTCCATTTCATTGTGAAAACCCCCTGCTCATTTAACAAAAAAAACGGAAAAGCAAAAGCTGCTTTTCCGTTGTTTCTGTTTCGTTTCGGTATTGTTTCATCTGACAAAAGGGTCGTACTTCCGAATCTTTCGTCAAGATACACCTACAAAATTCAATCTAAGTCGGCAAACATCTCAAACTATCTGCCAGCTTCATGTGTTTTACGGATCACGGTAGCCAAAGGTTTGGCGGCACGTCTGCGGATGGTATTGATATCGAGTTTACCGCTGTTTTCACCCCAAATAGCCAACGCCGCGCCTAAGATCTTATCGGTGTTTGCAATCTTATTAGCACGGTTTTCGCCGTCCCATACGCCTAAATCCCAGCGTTTTTCAATATCGGCTCGGGCAAAATCTACATCGTGCTTGAAGTTTTTACGGTCGCTTGGCACCAGATACAGATAATAAGAATTGTAGTTCAACACCGAAAAGCCTTTGTCCATCAGATCAGGCATACTCATGCGGATTTCGCGGCGTCTTTGTGCCGTATCGCGGTTATCGGGATCGCCGTCGTAACTCCAATAAGTAATTTGAATATTGCGGTTCAGGTTATCTACCGTCCCTTTGATCAAACCGTCGTTCCACATGCGGGTGGTCAATTTTCTTGCGGCCAAATGGTCGGCCAACATGTTGGCATAGCGGATAAATTCATGGTTGCTTTCGGAGCTGTATCCGAATTCATCACCGCCGATATGGAAATGCTTGCTGTTTTTACCGAAGGCATCGGCCACTTCATTGATCAGCGTTTTGACGAATTCAACGCTTTTGGGATTGTTGACATTGATTTCGTCCGAATCTTGAGGAGATTTCAAAGCGTTCACATAAGCCTTGCCGTGTTTAAGCTCAAGCAGCGTGAAAATACCGGTCATGTGGTTGGGGCTGCCGACTTCGGGAATCACTTCCACTTTCCTTTCCGCCGCATAGCGCACGATATCGTTTACCTGTTCGAAACTCAAAAACGGCTTGCCGTTTTTAGGGTTGATATAGATGCCGTCTTTACCGCGGATGGCATCTTTCGCCCTTTGTCCCAAAAGGTGGCTTTCTAACGCATAGTTTTCATGGTCGGAAAAGTGCAGGTGCAGAAAAGTGCCGCCGGATTTCGCCAAATCATCGATAAAATCTTTGATGGTGCGCACGGGGTAAAACCTTCTGGCGGTATCCAGCATCAAACCGCCCTGCTTATATTTGCCGTGGCTGTGCATGCCTGCCGCGAGAGACTCTTGCCGCCCCGTGGGTGCTAAAGAACATAATACTGAGAAAGCGCCGAACAACAGATATAAAGAAGATTGTTTCAGGATTTTGGATAAAGCGTGAAATTTATGATTCATAAATATTTGAAATGTATGAGTTATTTGGGTTTAAATTGTTATTCTAGCCTAATTTTCAACCATTTTTATAATAATTCTCCGGCAAGACGTTCAAAACGGCTCTTATTTTTCCTTCTTTTACGTCATCTGCACGCTCATTTTTCAAAGTTCGAGCACATCCGAAAAATATAAAAAATCATTTTAAAATATGAAGTTGAAACGGTTTTCTAGCTTAAAAAATCCGAATCATTTATAATTGCATCATTTTCACCCTCTAAAAAATCAAACAGGCCGTCTGAAAAAGACGGCCTTCAGCAGGAGTATCCGCCATGATGACACTTTACTCGGGCATCACTTGCCCGTTTAGCCAGCGTTGCCGTTTTGTTTTGTTTGAAAAAGGCATGGATTTTGAAATCAAAGACGTTGACGTGTTCAACAAGCCCGAAGATTTGGCCATTATGAACCCCTACAACCAAGTGCCGGTATTGGTTGAGCGCGATTTGATTCTGCATGAGTCCAACATCATCAATGAATATATCGACGAGCGTTTTCCCCATCCGCAACTGATGCCGGGCGACCCCGTTATGCGCGGTCGCGGCCGTTTGGTATTGTTCCGCATGGAAAAAGAGCTGTTCAGCCATGTACAAACGTTGGAAAACCCCGAAGCCAGCAGCAAAGAGCAGGCTAAAGCGCGTGAAGCGATTTCTCAAGGCTTGACCATGCTTGCTCCCGCATTTTCCAAAACCAAATACATCATGGGCGACGATTTCTCAATGATTGACGTGGCTTTGTCGCCGCTGTTGTGGCGCTTGGATCATTACGACATCAAACTGGGCAAATCGGCCGCACCGATTTTGAAATACGCCGAACGTATTTTCCAACGCGATGCTTTCATCGAAGCCTTAACCCCCGCAGAAAAAGCCATGCGCCGCTAAACAAAGGCCGTCTGAAACGCCCAACCGACAAAGGAAAATCCTGATGAGTGCCAGCACCAAACCCTATCTGCTCAGAGCGCTGTACGAATGGTGCCTCGACAACAACCAAACCCCGCATATCGTGGCATGGGTCAACGAGCACACCCGCGTGCCTATGCAATATGTGCGCGACAACGAAATCGTGCTCAATATCGGCACTACCGCCAGCCATAATCTGACGATAGACAACGATTGGGTGCATTTCTCCGCCCGCTTTGCCGGCGTGGCGCACGAAATTTGGATTCCCGTCGGCCACATCATCAGCATTTTCTCCCGCGAAAGCGGCGAAGGCATGGGCTTCGAGGTGGATCCTTATCAGACGGAAAGCGAGAAAAACGGCCAAGACCCGCTGCATCTGCTCGAAAAAGATATCGAACGCAGCCGTGCCGAATCTTCCGACAACCACACGCCCGACGACGGCAACAAGCCGAAAAAAGGTTTGAAGCTGGTGAAATAAAACCTGTCGTTCCCAAAGCGTTTGCTATCGTTTATCAAACCATGAAGGCCGTCTGAAAAATCATTTCAGACGGCCTTCATGGTTTGCAACACATATCTCTAACCGCTATCGGCAGTTTTCAAACTACACACTCACACCGGCCGCACGCGCAATCGCCAAGCCTTCTTCCACGCCCATATACACCGGCGGCTCCGGCCTGTTGCGGCGCACAATATCGCCGTCGCAAAACATTACCAACTCATTCACCGCCAGCTGCGACCACGCCTCATTGCCGGTCAGCGGCAGCGTCGCAATCACCACCACTTTATCGTTGGGCGTCGTTACCGCGGCGAAATCCACTTTCACATCATCGTCCAGCAAATGCGCTTCGCCAAACGGCGCTTTACGCACAATGTAATGCAAGAGCGTACTGGCGTGCGCAAACAAACAGTCACCGTTGGACATCATAAAGTTAAACAAACCATAGCTGCGGATTTCTGCCGTCAATTCAGCCACCGCATTAAATAAAGTATCGGCATCCGGCTTGCGTGTAAAACGGCAGCGCAACTGCTCCAAAATAGCGCAAAACGCCCGCTCCGAATCCGTATTGCCCACCGCCTGATAAAACTCACCTGCCGGCGGAAAATAATTTTTCAGATGGCCGTTATGCGCAAACAGCCAATACTCGCCCCACATCTCCCGCATAAACGGATGGGTGTTCGCCAACGAAGTCTGCCCCTGCGTGGCTTTACGGATGTGTGCAATCACATTTTCCGACTTAATCTGATAAGCACGGATCAAATCCGCCACCGGCGAATGCGCGCTCGGTTTGTCGTCGTGAAACAGGCGCACACCCTTCCCCTCGAAAAAGCCGATGCCGAAACCGTCAGCATGATGGTCGGTCAGCCCGCCGCGGCGGCGGAAACCTTCAAACGAAAAAACAATATCGGTGGGCGTGTTGCAATTCATGCCGAGAAGCTGGCACATAAGTATCCTGCCTTTGGTGTTCGAATGATGTTTAAAGATGCCGTATTGTGCGTGAAAACCGCCGTTTTTAAAAGCCCGCCGATGTACGCCATCCACCGCCTGCGCAGCAGCCCCGCTCCGCTTTCGGGTCTCTCAGATTTTATTCAGACGGCCTCTGATATATCCTTTATAATATCAAACCATTAAATTCCTTTTCAGACGGCACAGAGTTTTGAGCAACAAAACATCAGGCCGTCTGAAACTATCTTTAGAGAGCACCATGAAATTTATTGATGAAGCAAAAATCGAAGTAGTTGCCGGCAAAGGCGGTAACGGAGCCGTCAGCTTCCGCCGCGAAAAATTCGTACCGCGCGGCGGGCCTGACGGCGGCGACGGTGGCAAAGGCGGCAGCGTGTTCGCCGTGGCCGACGAAAACATCAACACCCTTGTCGAATACCGTTTCGTTAAACGCTACCAAGCCAAAAACGGCGAAAAAGGCCACGGTTCCGACCGCTACGGCAAAGGTGCGGACGACATCGAACTGCACATGCCCGTCGGCACCCTGATCCGCGACATCGACACCGACGAAATCATCGCCGACCTCACCCACCACGGTCAAAAAGTATGCCTCGCCCGCGGCGGCAAAGGCGGATTGGGCAACATCCATTTCAAATCATCGGTCAACCGCGCTCCCAAACAAGCTACCCCCGGTGAAGAAGGCGAAGCCCGCAGCCTACAGCTCGAACTGAAAGTATTGGCCGACGTGGGCTTGCTCGGCATGCCGAACGCCGGTAAATCCACCCTGATTTCCGCCGTTTCCGCCGCCCGCCCCAAAATCGCCAATTACCCGTTTACCACCCTGCACCCGAACTTGGGCGTGGTGCGCATGGACGAAAACAACAGCTTCGTCATGGCCGACATTCCCGGCCTGATCGAAGGTGCCGCCGAAGGCGCGGGCTTGGGGCACCGCTTCCTGAAACACCTTTCCCGCACCGGCCTGCTGCTGCATGTGGTGGACTTGGCACCGTTCGACGACAGCGTCAACCCCGCCGAAGAAGCCTTGGCGATTGTGGAAGAACTGCGCAAATACGACGAAGAACTCTACGACAAACCGCGCTGGCTGGTGCTGAACAAACTCGATATGTTGAGCGAAGAAGAAGCCGAAGAGCGCGCCGCCGAATTTTTAAAACAAATCGGCTGGAACCACCCCGCCCCCGACGACAGATTCGGCTTCGACATGAACACCCCGCGCCTGTTTAAAATCAGTGCCTTGTCCCGCCAAGGCACGCAGGATTTGGTGTACCAGATCAACACCTACTTGAACGAGAAAAAACGCTTGGCAGCCGAAGCCGAAGAAGCGGCCAAGCAAAACGAAACGGCTGAGACGGTCAAAGACCAACCTCAAACCGATACCTCGGTGTTTCAGGCGGAATAAAACATAACAAGGCCGTCTGAAATCCCTTAAAACAACGATTGCAATGTGATTTGGTTTCGATTTTTCTAGTCGGAGAGGCCGTCTGAAACGGCAGACTTTCTCTCCGCCGCATTATCTGACTACAAAGGAGAAAGAAAATGGCAAAAACGACACCGGCCAAAGCAACATCGGCAAAACCCACCAAACCCGTCAAACCGGTTAAGCCCGCCAAACCCAAACCCCAAACCGGCAGCACCGCACGCCCCCGCGTCAGCCCTAAAAAACCGGCTTGGGCGGATATGGTTGAGCACTATAAAACCATTCCCAGCCACGAGTTTTATCCGCTCATTTCCAAACGCTGGGCGGAATTGGCAGAGCGCGAACCGACCGTTTGGGAAAACACCTGCGCAGCACGCATGTCTTACGCGCTGAACCACAGCGGCATCCGCCTGCCCGCCAACCGTGCCGGCGCATTTATCGGCGACAAAGACAAAAAGAACCACTGGTTCAGAGTGCGCGAACTCGGCGAATTTCTCAAAAAACAATTCGGCAAAGGCACCGTCGAATACCGCCCGCCGCGCTTGAAATCGGATGACGACGCCGACTTCGATTCGGCCGCGTTCCAAGAAAGAATTGCCGCCGTCAAACAAAACGTGTTGGCAAAAATCAAAGGCAAAACCGGCATCGTGATGTTTGAAGTCGAAGGCTGGGGCAACGCCCGCGGCCACGAAAGCGACGACGACAGCGAATATTATTTCTGGTTCGCCAGACTGTCACCCAATCCCAACCGCCCGATACAGACCGTTAAAGTGATTTTTTGGGAACTGACATAGTGTCGGTCAAAAGCATCACATTGATTGCCGCCTCCGCCCTGCTGCTTCCGGCAGCCGTTTCTGCCCGCGGCACGGGCGGAGTGCCGCATCTCGATTTCCGAGATTTCGCCCTGCAAGAATGCTTGAATAGCAACTATGAAAAAGCAGGCCTCTACCAACGTCGCAGCCTGCAAGACTATTCCCGCCCGAAACCGCGTTATTCGCCTTCAGACTGGCTGAAACTGATTGATTTTGTGGAAAACAAAACCGGCGATTTCCATCGGGAGCGCATCAGCATACACAGCGAAGAATCGGGCGACACCGAGATGAACACGATTTTCGCCCGCTGTATGGCGTTTTACCATTCCAAAGAATTGGCAGGTTTTTTGAAAAAGAACAGATATTGAGCAATGAGGCCGTCTGAAAACATTTTCAGACGGCCTCATTGCTCTTTAAAATTCAGACGGCACCTCTACCGGGCCTCCGTCATCGCGTTTAACCAAACGCCAAACGGCATCATCTTTAGTTCGATGACGTTCTCCATTGGGCAAGACCCAAATATGCTCGCCTTCCATCGGAAAAATTTCTCCTTTTTCAAAATGTTGTTCAATCCCTTCAGAAAGGTTATCCGGCACCCACATACCGCTGAAAGGCACTTCATACGGTTTCTGGCGGTACACCGGCATCAACTCGGCTTTATCCCCTTCAGGGTTGAAAATACCCTGTTCGAAATTAGCGTTATCCCAACGGCGCAGCCAATAATAACCCTGCGAGGCCGAATAACGGGTTTTGCCGTTGCCGTAAGCGGAATGCATCGCATCTTTCAGCTTTTCCACCCGAGCCGGACGCAGCAGGTTGTTGACCACCAAATAGGGAACCGGCAAGGGCTTGTTGCGGTCGCCGGTTGACGGGAAACTCCCCGCTTTGAATATCATCGTGTCGTTACAGGTTTGCAGGGTAATGTCGGGATAGTGGTTTAACACATTGTCCACTTCCTGCTTGTTCAGACGGCCTTGTAATTTTTTACCGACAAAGGTGTACCAGTTGATAGATTTCAGGCCAGTCTCCCAGTTGGTATCATTTGGTGAAAAGTCAGGTGTTACGCCCCAATAACGTTTGGTAGTACTGTGTTCGTAAAACTGGTATTCGTAACCGCCATAAGGCAATGAAAGCGTCAATCCGGCATAACCGTGAAATATGGAAAACTGTTTACAAAGATATGTTATCCACTCTTCAAACTCCTGTTTACCTTGAGATGTTTGCAAAAGGGAAACCGGCAAATTAATTTGAATATAGGATGGTTCTGCATTCAGTTCTATATCGGGTCTTGCAGTCAGTGTCCTTATTGCATAGTCAGACGAATAGTCGCCCCACTCATCACTACTTAAATAACCGAATAAAGCCTCCCCTTGCTCAGCTGCTGCAATCATTTTCTGTTGTTTTTTGACAAAGGCCGTCTGATTCAGTTTAGCGAAGCGACGCATCCCTTTCCAAAAATGGGATTTCAAATAGGGATGGTAATGCATATAGAAGCGGTCAAACACTTCCAAAACCTTGCGCTGCCCTGCCACCGAGCCACCGTCGTGAAAGTAAATCAGAATAACCAACCCCAGTTGTGCCAATATCTTGTGCTCTTCATCGTGCAGAAGAATATCGCGGTATTCCTGCTCCAAGGCTTCGTATTGTTTTGATAGCATGTTTTATTTCCTATGTCGGTTATCAAATTCTCGAACTTTTTCTTCCCAACCCTCCAAATGGCTGGTATCCGAATTTTCACCGCATTCTTGCCACGGCAGGTAACGGATAATTTCATATTCATTGCGTTTATATGTTTGACCTTTCGGTTTCCTCTCAACAAGGTAGTGATACTCATAACAATTGCTGCGCTCTTCAAAACGTTCATCCGCCGCCCATACCTTTGCTGACACACCTAATGCAGGGGCAAATCTAGCAAGCCTCAATAAAAACGTTCCGGCGCCCAGTAGTGCGGCGGGGGCGAAATAAGCCGCTGCTGCAACAACCGCGACTGTCAGCACAACGATTGTGATGATTTCTTCTTTGTTGTCTTTAACAAACTTCAACGCCAAAGCCAGCGTATCGTCACCGGACATTACCACCTCTGCCTCCTGAATATAAGGCAGATGGTCACGCGGGATATCTTCATATTGTTCCAGATAGTCGGCAGCTTGCTGCAACTCGGCATCACTATATTCGACAACCTGACCATTTTCGCCTACCCAGCGTATGCCGTCTGAAGTACGTTCGAAATTGCCGAAACTGTCAAACCAAGGCGAATTGCGGCTCAACATTTCTACGGTTTCCGGACGGTAAGCCGCTTCCAAATCTTGCTTGTTAACCAATTCGCCGGACAGGATGTTGACAGGTTTGCCCGATGGAGGCGTTAGCCACGGTTCAAGACGAATTTTAGGCAACAGTTCTTCTTGTTTAAAACCAAACGCAGGCACCAAATCGGGCGAAAATTCATAAATATGCCGTTTGTTGTCTTTATTATTATCTTGCCAAATTTTTAATACGGCAAAGCGTTCGTGAGTGGCTATTTTTTTATAGGTTTTTTCCTGCTCATCATCCAAATAGTCTTTTCCATACTTCATTTCCACCAACCGTTTGAGATTGTGACCATAGCTTTCTCCTGTAGGCGGATATACGGCATTACGTCCCGGCCAACGGATTTTATGATCTTTGACGATAATCAAATCAGGCCGCTTGACAGTAGCAGCAGCCATAATGGCCGGTGAACCCTTCCAACGTGTATGTCTGCGGTTTTTTCCTTCGGTAGTCGGATCGGTTAAGCCGATTTTTTCACCGATTTTTTCGATATAGTGTTCATTTTCCTGCTGCTCTTTTTTCCCTGCCTGCCTGTTTCTAGTCAAATGAGGCACAGGCGTTCCTTCTCCTTGGGGAACGCTGAAACTGACTTCAGGTTTGTAAGGCCAATAGTAGCCGGTCATTTTTTCCGTTAAGTTGACGACATGATCAAAGCCGTTTTGCTTTTTATCCTGCGTTTTCTTCCCCATCCGAAGTTTGGGTTTGTAGTATCTGAGAACGTAATCCCATACCAAATAAAGATAACCTAAATCAGACAATTCAATATCGGCATATTTTCTATCAACTTCCAGTCGTGTAATCATCGTCATGGTATTTACTCGTCGTCGTAAATTTCAAAATGCAGATTAATTGTGCCTCCGCCTGCAATATGTAAAAGATGCGGTGCTTTCTTGGGCTTATCTTCCCGAATAAATTCTACTTTTTGAGGAGAGGAAGTCGTAACCAACAAGGTTTCTCCTTTGTGGTTAGTTATCCCTTCTACTTGACTACCGTCCTCTAAAGTCAAAGTGTATGGGCGGTTAACCAATACATTTTGCGTTTTTTTATCCCTCAAAATATAACGTCCAGAATATAAAGGCTCGAATTTTGGCAAATTATTTGCTATAGCATGAGGATTGATGACCTGAAACCCTGCACACTTCACCCACACCATCTTCGGACAGCCCAGCTCAATGTTGCCATCCTTAATCTTGATATACGCCCCACCGCTGGTGAGCAGGATTTCGTCTTTGGCGGCCACGGTTACTTTACCGGCGCTGCTGGTAATGGTGGCGTCTTTGAGGGCGTTGATCTGCATCTCGTCGTTCTGTGCCTGTATCTCCACCTTGCCCTGATTGGCCTGTAACTTCGCCCCGTTGCTCTGGGCAAACAGGTTGACGCTTCCGACCGCATGGGCGGTGAATTTGCTGCCGGCGCTGATGTCGGTGTCGCCGCCGCTGATGTGGTGGATGTGTTGGCCGGCGGTATGCAATTGGCTTTGCGGGGTGGCGCTGGCGATGCCGTCGGGGGCGGATTGGATGATGCCGGCGCGTTGCAGCTGTTTGAGGCTGTCGTTCAGACGGCCTGCCTGTTCTTCGGCTTCGGTGGCTTCGTTTTGGGCGGTGTGGGCGGCTTTATTGAGGCTTTTGGCTAGGGAGATTGCCTGTTCGAGCTGGGCGATGGCTGCATCCATATCCAACACCTGCCCCGCCGCCTGATTTTGGGCATCGGCACTGATGAACAAGCCTTTGCCCGCCCTTACCGCCCCCCAACTGTCGGTACGCAGCTCGAAGCCTTCGCCGTTGTCGCCGCGTTTCTGTCTTTGGCCGTCGACGATATGGCCGAGGTTGAGTTGGGTTTTGCCGTATTCGGTCGCCAATTTGATGTGTTCCTGCCCCTGTTTGTCTTCCATGCGCAGCTTATTATTCGCCCAAGTACGGATAACGTTGCGGGTGTTCCAGTCGGCAGGCACGTGGTCGGGGTGGGAACTGTCGTGCATCACGCCGCTGATGTAGGGCCTGTCGGGATTGCCCTGTACAAACGACAGCATTACTTCGGTGCCTTCGTGCAGCGGGAAGTGTTGGCCGTAGTCGGGGCCGGCATAGGGCTTGGCTAAGCGGATGGGACGGCTTTCTCCGCCCGGACTCCATTCATCAAGGTCGAACGGCAGTTTGACGCGGTAACGGCCCATATTGTCGATATAGGCGTAGGTGTAGTTGCCGGGGCTGGTGACTCTGGCGGGAAGGCTGCCTTGGATCTTCGGCAACGGGGTGATGCGTTCGGGGCGGAAGATGCTGTCGGCGGGAATGGCGGTGAAAGTATGGCTGTATGCTTGGTCGCGGCTGCCGCTGTGGGTGAGCGATACCGCCAACCAGCCGTTGGGTGCTTCGCTGAAAGCCGGGGCCGTCTGAAACACCAGACCGGGGCGAAGCGCGGTGATGTTGCCGCTGCCGGAAGCGACGATACGGCGGCTGTGGTCGAGCTGTTGCAGTAAGGCCGTCTGAAGTTGGGCTTCTTCGGGTGTTTTTTGATGCAAACCCCAATGGCTGTCGCTGCCGAGTAAGACGCTGCTGTCGGTTTCCGTACCCTTCGCCGTTACTGCGGACGATAAGTCGGTATCGGCATCGCGGTAGTTGTAGTCGCCGACGCGGATGGATTCGAGAATGGGATTGTGCTTCACCTGTAAGGCAAACACCGCTTCCTCGCCAACGCTCTCCAACCCGCCGTGGGGGCGGTAGGGATAGGGGGAAGTGTGGCTGCGAAAATAATGGGCGGCATCGTCACCGAATACCGCCACATCGCCATATTGGGCATTCTGCTCGAAGGCATACCAAATCCCTTCTTCTTCGCACAGCCGGTTGAGAAAGGCAAAGTCGGATTCCTGATACTGGGTCACATACTCGCGTACACCGTATTCGCGTGAGGTATTGAAACGGAAATCGACGCCGGAGAAGCCGTGGTGTTTCAACAGCGACGAAATAATGTCGGGCACGTTTTGGTTTTGAAACAGACGCGAAGTGCGGTGGTGCTTCAATGCGGCGATGCGGGGTTCCAATACCATGCGGTAACGGGTCTCGTCCGCCGATACCGACAGCTTCTCGCACGAAGTGATGATGCCGCTCCATTCCTTCAGCGCTTGGGGGGCGATCATTCCTTCGATCAGTCCCAATGCATCGCTACTCACCGGCGTTACCGTAAACTTGGCCGCTTGGTTGATGTAGGACGACAGCGGTAAGTCTGAATCAACAGAAGTAAGTTCGATGTCGAGACGGTAGGCTGTGTTTAAGGCTTCGGTGGCGGTGAAGGAGACGACGGAGAGGGACGGACTGAAGCGGGAGAAGCTGAGGCGGTAGGATTGGGTTTGGGTCATCGCGGGCGTTCCAGAGCGTATGTCAAAGTATCGGAATTCAAGATATATGCTCTACAATATAGCAGAATGGACATCTTTGCCCAATATGGGTATGACAAAAGGCCGTCTGAAATTTCAGACGGCCTTGAGCATAAGTTGATGTATCAAGGAAACTAAATCTAAGATTAACCCTCTTCCGGCAGCTTGGTAATCTTTACGCGTTCGATGCGTTGGCCTTCTTTCTCAATCACTTCGAAACGCCAGCCGTGGAAGTCGGCAAAATCGCCGACGTCGGGAATGCTTTGCAACTCTTCCATGATTAAGCCGGCAACGGTGTGGAAGTCGGCGTCTTCTTCTTGCGGCGGCAAGTTGAGCTGCGGCGCCAATTCGACGTATTCCAGCGAGCCGTCCACCGTCAGGCTTTCGTCTGCGTGTGCTTGCAGGGTCGGCTCTTCTTCGCGCTCGAATTCTTCGGGGAACTCGCCGGCGATGGTTTCGAGCAGGTCTTTCATGGTAACCATGCCCAATACGGCGCCGAACTCGTCTACAACGAGTGCGTAATCGGCGCTGTTTTTGCGGAACAGTTCGATGGCGGCCAGTGCGGTTGTGCTGTCGGGCAGAATCAGCGGTTGTTTTAAGGCCGTCTGAATATTGATAGTGCCTTCGTCAAGCAGTTGGGCGAGCAGGTCTTTTTTGTTGATATAGCCCAGCGGCTCGTCCACGCCTGCTTTGCCGACCACCAGCAAACGGCTGTACGGGGTGCTTTGCAGCTGGGCGTGCTGCTCTTCTTTGCTTTGCGAAATATCCAAGCGTTCGATGTCGCGGCGGGGAATCATCACGCCGAGAATCGGGCGTTCGGCCAGTGTGAGCACGCTGCGGATCATGGATTTTTCGTTTTCTTCAAAGTGGGAAACGTCTTCGGCTTTGTTGCCGGACTGCGCCAAAACGGTTTCGCGGATGCCCATCATGCCCAGCACGTTATCGGCGGTGCGTTTGCGCCACGAGCTGCTGATGTAGTCGTTTTTGCGGGCGTTGCGCTGTGAAACTTGGTTGAACACTTCGATAAGGATGGAAAAGCCGATCGCGGCATACAGATAGCCTTTGGGAATCTGGAAGTGGAAGGCTTCGGCAATCAGGCTGAAACCGATCATCAATAGGAAGCCCAAACACAGCATCACAACGGTCGGATGTTTGGCCACAAAATCGGTGAGCGGTTTGCTGGCCATAATCATGATGGTCATGGCAACGACAACGGCGGCCATCGCTACGACAATGTGGTCGACCATGGCGACGGCGGTAATCACGGCATCGATGGAGAACACGGCGTCCAACACCAGAATTTGCAGCACAACGCCCCAAAACGGCGAATGTTTTTTATGGGTGTCGGCAATGGCAAACTGGTTGTGGCCTTCAATCCGCTCGTGCAGTTCGGTGGTGGCTTTATACAGCAGGAACAAACCGCCGATGAGCATAATCAGGTCTTTGCCCGACACGCTCATATCGTTTATTTCAAACAGCGGTTTGGTCAGCGTGATGATGTGCGCCATAAAACCGAGCATGACCAAGCGCATCAATACGGCCAGCACCAAGCCGGTGATGCGGGCTTTATCACGCAGGGCGGGTTTGACTTTATTGGCCAAAATCGCCACGAAAACGAGGTTGTCGATGCCGAGCACGACTTCGAGAACCAGCAGCGTTGCAAAGCCCAACCAGGTGTTCGGTTCGGCTAACCAACTGAAATCCATAATGTTTATTGTCCTTTTTTAATCATAACAAAAGGCAACCCGACAAAAGTCAGGCTGCCTGAATGGGGCGCATACACGAAGGGCGTGGGGTCGTACTGCTCTGCTCCGCGTCTTTCATAATGGTGTGTATGCCTCAAGTTAAATGGAATCAGCAGTTTATCATTTTCATGTGGATAAGGCAAAGCAGGCCGTCTGAAAGGTTTCAGACGGCCTGCTTGAATGGAGAAATCGGCAGCGTTGCGCCACAATTTAATCTTGAGTTTCGTGCCGCGATGAATATGCGCGCCCGAGTATCATGGCATCGCCGTAGCTGAAAAAGCGGTATTGCTGCCCGACGGCATGGCGGTAAATGTTGCGGATGTGTTCTGTGCCTGAAAACGCGCTGACGAGCATCAGCAGGGTTGATTTGGGCAGGTGGAAGTTGGTAATCAGGCGGTCTGCCACATGGAAACGGTAGCCCGGTGTGATAAAAATATCGGTGTCGCCGGTGCCCGCTTTCAGACGGCCTGTTTCCCTTGCGGCGGACTCAAGTGCGCGCATGGAGGTCGTGCCCACTGCCCATACTTTGTTACCGCGCTGTTGTGCGGCCTCAATCGCGGCCACGGTTTCAGACGGCACTTCAAACCATTCGCTGTGCATGGTGTGTTCGGCAATGTTTTCTACCCGCACGGGCTGGAACGTACCCGCGCCCACATGCAACGTCACTTCCGCAGTATGCACGCCTTTGGTGCGGATGGCTTCAAGCAGGCCGTCGGTAAAGTGCAAACCGGCGGTCGGCGCGGCAACCGCACCTTGATGTTTGGCGTAAACCGTTTGATAGCGTGCGTCGTCGTCATCATCGGCAGCACGTTCGATGTAAGGCGGCAACGGCAGTTTGCCGACGTGTTCGAGAATTTCATACACGCTGCGGCTGTCTTCAAAACGCAAGCGGAACAACTCGCCCGCACGCTCTTCCATCACGGCGCGGATGTTGCCTTCAAAAATCAATTCCGTACCGGGTTTGGGCGATTTGGACGACCGCACATGCGCCAAAGCGGTGTGTGCATCAAGCACGCGCTCGATCAAGGCTTCGATTTTTCCGCCGCTGGCTTTGGTGCCGAACAGCCGCGCTTTCATCACTTTGGTATTGTTGAACACCAGCACGTCGCCCGCTTCGAGATAATCGGGCAAGGCAGAAAATACGGTGTCGGCAACAGGCGCATCAGGCAAAGCAACCAAAAGGCGGCTGGCACCGCGTTCGGCCGGAGGATGTTGGGCGATCAGAGCTTCCGGAAGCTCGAAATCAAAATCGGAAATATGCATAAAGTGTGGGATACAGTCTGAAAAGGCTTGAAAATAAGGGCGCTATTATATAGTGCGGGTCATAAAGTACGCAAAATGCCGTTTCGACTTCGAGAAACAGGTTCTCCCGCCGAAACGGCATGCGTGATGAACAGATGCTGTTACGCCAGCACGACAGCGTTTTCCTCGGGCATACCGGAAACGGCAGCAGCCGTATGAATGGCGGAATAAGCTTCCGGAGCATGTTCCGGCCAAGATTCGCTGCACTCGGTCAAACCGATGCCGCCTAAATCCAGCGTTTTGCCGTTATCAAGCAACTCATCTGCCGGTGTTGCCTTGTGTGCAGGCTCGGCTGATTTCTTTTCTGCCGTGGACAAAGCCGCAGGATGCACGCGGATGTTTTCGGCAGCCGTGTTACTGAAAGTAGTTTGCCCGATATCAGGCAGTGCAGCTCTTCCGGCTGAAGGCATGTTGTCGGCATCTTGGTGGTTGTTGTCCAAGTCTTCGGGAACCATACCGGCAGAAGGCATTTTGGCGGAATAACTCGTTTTGGCTTTCTCCGCCTGTGCTTTCAGTTTGTGCGCCGTGAGAATATCCTGCACCGTGATGCCGTTGTTGCCCAAAATACCGACGGCTTTGTTGTGTTGGTTGCTGTGGATTTTGGTACCGGTATTTTCGATTTTCAGCCAGTCGCCGTTTTCAAAGGCTTTTTCACCGTCTGTCTCGAATTTATTGCCCGCCACATTCAGCTGAAGTTTATGACGGCCAACGCCTTTGGTGCGAACAACCGGTCTGTCTATCAAGCCGCCTAAATTAAACGTATTTTGGTTTAAGGTAAGCCAGCGGGCATTGCTTTCTACCGAGATGCCTTCGGTGGCGGCATCGGATTGTTTCACGTTGAGTTTGTTTGCTTCAATCCTGATACTGCCGTGCGCCTGCCCGTTGGTATTCTGCTCTTCAATCATAATCGGCGCGCTGAGAGTTCGGGTCACGTCCATCGTATTATTGACGATGCGGATATTTCCCGACCCCGGCCCTCTTTCGATATACGGCGTTTCGGGATTGTCGGGATTACCGAACACGCTGATGAGGCTGTCGGACGAATTGCCTTTAATGGTATTGTTGGAAATGCTTAAAGAATAAGTGACATCTTTTTCATTGTTGCGCATCTCAATCCCGCGCGTAATGCCTTGATAGTCGGTTAACCCTTCAATGGTGTTGTTGGTAATCACAAAAACACCGGGCTTAGGATTGATAAACTGCTGCCAAACTTGAGCTTTGTTTTCCAGTTTGATACCGCGGAAGCCGGCATAGTCGCTGGCAGGATGCGGTACACCCGAGTTGTCGTCTCTCAGTAAACGGAACGACTTATCTTGTGTAATCTTGTTGTTGTGCACGGTTACCCGATCCATGCTGAACTGGCGGTTTTCCACCGCAATACCAAACATCCGGTCGCCGTTGAGTACATTATCTTTGATGGTAATATTGTTGCCGTCGTGCGAATCAATGCCTTTGCGGTAATTGTGGTCGGTTTTGTTGTTGGCGATGGTTACGCCGTTGTTGTAGCTGCCCGCCACCAATGCAATGCCGTAACCCGTGCCGCCGTCATCTTTGTGGCCGTTCCACGCTAAGGTATTGCCTTCCGCCTTAAAACCTTTTTGATAAGAAACTAAGATACCTGCAACTCGGTTGTGGTGCAGGTAGCTGTCGATAACCTTATTGTTGTCGCCGGTCGGAAGCTGATTTGCGGAAATTTTGCCATTGATCAGCGAATACTTGGCTCCGGATGAAATCGCGTCGATAGAAGTAAACAAAACGCCCGCCCGGTTTGCGCCGGACACTTCTACTTTGCTGATAAGAGTTTGGTCGGAATCATTCACTACAATACCGTTTACCTTACCGAAATAGCTTTGCCCGAAACGGTAAAAGTCGCTTGGCTTGGTGTGTTTGTACTCTATGGAAAGGTCGCTGATAAATTTGCCGTTTTGCTTGTTGATCCAAATACCGGCTTTTTCGGGAACAGTGCTGTTGCTGTCGGGATTGTGCACACCTGTTTGCGTGTGCGTGAACAGAATTTTGGTTTTACCCATCCCGTCTCCGAAAATACCGGTGACGTTTTTGGTATCGGCGTTGATTTCAATGACTTTACTGATTGTGACGGTACCGTTTAGATAAAGAGCAGCCTTTTCTTTATGCGCAGCGGCAAGTGCTTCTTTAACGGCATCATCGTAAGTATTTTTATTGTTTTTAAAGTCTCTAATGTCTATATATTTTCCATGAGTGGCGTGTGTGCGAACTACATAATTTGACATTTATTTCTTACCTCCTTGTGTAAATCCTTAATTCCCAAAAGATAATGGGAGCGCGAGTATAAAGGATTTTTTTCACACAATCAGGAGCAGATCGTTTCAATCTATTTTTTTACCCTTTTATCATTATTCAAATTTAATTAATTTTTTAAATGTTATTTAAAGTTAAATTAAATTAATGACAAAAATATTTATTTTGTCAACAATTTTAAGAAATAAAATAATCTGGCTGATATATCATGAAAAATGAAAGAAAAAAATTAATGAAAAACAAAAAAAGTTAAATTAAGTTAAAATTTAAAAACAGACGCATAAATCTTATTTGAAAATATTATTTATTTCATAGAGCCAATATACAAACTCATTTATTATTTATCGATACGAATCATAGATGCAGACGTTGAAATGTCATAAAAAAGCATATGCAAACCAGAAAAAACAAACATGACATTAAACTTATTTCCCAATCATAATCAGCCCGATGCCAATCTGCTTCCTTACGACGGAATTGTTAACAATTACGGCATCATCATTCCTCCGCCCGAGGCTGACGGCTATTTCGACGTGCTGATGAAAGAGATAAATTGGCAGCATGACGAGGTATTGATATACGGCAAGCGGATCATCACTGCCCGCCAAACCGCTTGGTACGGCGACAAGCCGTTTGCCTACACTTATTCGGGCGTTACCCGACGCGCTTTGCCGTGGCATCCGGCCTTATTGGCGATTAAAGAAACGGTAGAACAGTACATCCGCCCGTACAGCCCTGCCGTTTTCAACACATGCTTGCTCAATCTTTATTCAGACGGCCGTGAGGGTATGGCTTGGCACAGCGACGATGAGCGCGAACTGGGTAAGCAGGCGGTTATTGCGTCAGTCAGCTTTGGTGCAACCCGAAAATTTGCGTTCAAACACAAGCACACGCAGGAAAAACGGGAAATGATGCTGCAACACGGGCAGTTGATTGTGATGCACGGTAGCACCCAAACTTATTGGCGGCACGCCGTAATGAAGAGCGCGGCTGTTCACGAGCCGAGAATCAGCCTTACTTTTAGAACAATTCTGGATTGATGCCTATCGCACATATACTTGAGGCCGTCTGAAAATGTTTTCAGACGGCCTCCTTATTTAAACCGATATCCTCAAAACGCTCACGCCCCAAACGCAATCAAATGTTCCAAATCCATGCGGATACCGATGCGGCTGCCGACGGGATGGTCGTGGTGGGCGGGCACTTGGGCGGCAACGGTTTCGCCGCTGTCGAGCTTGAGCGTGTAGATGAAATAGCTGCCTTTGAAATCCTTATCCAGCACTTCGGCGGTAATCGGGCTGCGGTCGTCGTGCACGATATCGTCGGGGCGGATAAGCACGTCCACTTCGCTGCAACATTGGCAGGCAAACGGCACGGTGCCGCAAAACTCGCCGACGGCCAGTTGTACGCAAGCCGGGCTTTTAACCTTGCCGCGCAGCATTACGCCGGTGCCGATAAAGCGGGCGGTGTAAGTGTCGGCAGGCTCATGGTAGAGCTTGTAGGGCGTATCCCACTGTTTCAGACGGCCTTCGTGCATGATGCCGATTTTGTCGGCCATCGCAAACGCTTCCTGCTGGTCGTGCGTGACCAAAATCGCGCTGGTATTTTCGCGTTTCAGCAGTTGGCGCACTTCTTTCGACAGGCGTGCGCGCAAGTCGGCATCGAGGTTGGAAAACGGCTCGTCGAGCAAAATCAGCTCGGGCTTGGGTGCAAGGGCGCGCGCAAGGGCCACGCGCTGTTGTTGGCCGCCTGAAAGCTGGTGCGGATAACGGCTGCCGTAGTCGGGCAAGCCGATTAATTCGAGCAGCTCGTTGATCCGTGCATGGCGTTCGGCGGCAGGCTGTTTGCTGATACCGAACGCGATATTCTGGGCGACGGTCAGATGCGGAAACAGCGCGTAATCCTGAAACACCATACCGATGCGGCGCAGGTGCGGCGGCATGGATGTGAGGCCGTCTGAAAGCGTGGTGCCGCTCAACACGATCTTGCCGCTTTCGGGCTGTTCAAACCCTGCAATCGAACGCAGCGCGGTGGTTTTACCGCAGCCCGAATGCCCGAGCAGGCAGGCGATTTCGCCTTGTTCCAATGCAAAACCGAAATCCTGCAACACGGGTTTGCCGTCGAACGAAAGATTAATTTGGGAAACTTCTAAAATCATGTGTTTTGCTCCGTGCGCGAAAACAGGATAACGGGCAGCAGGCCGGTTAAAACGATAAGCAGAGCGGGCAGCGCGGCATTGGCAAACTGCCCTTCGATGGTGAAAGCGTACACCCGCACGGCGAGCGTATCCCAATCATAAGGGCGCGTCATCAGCGTAATCGGCATTTCTTTCATCACGTCCACAAACGCCATCAGCACCGCCGTGCCGATTGCACCTTTCAGCAACGGCAGATACACGCGCCGCAACACGCCGCCGCCGGTGCAGCCGAGCGAACGCGCCGCTTCGGCCTGCGACGGGCTGATGCGCTCCAGCCCCGCTTCCACCGCCGCGTAACCGACGGCAAGAAAGCGGATGAGATACGCCGCCAACATCACTGCCAACGTGCCTTTCAAAATGCCGGTAGTGCCTTCGGGCAGATTCAGGTGTTCAATCAAAATATTGTCGAACCACGCCACCGGCACGAACACCCCCACCGCCAACACCGTGCCCGGAATGCCGTAACCCAGCGTAGCAATACGCGCGGCAACGGCGGCGAAACGGCTTTTATCCACCCGTTTCGACAAGGCCAACAGCAACGCCACCGCCGCCACCAGCACGGCCGCGGCAAAGCTGGCCGCAAACGAATGCCACGCGTGCAGCCACAGCGAAGTGTTGAAACCGTCGTTCCAAGTATCGTGCGCCCATACGATCAGTTGCACCAGCGGAATAACAAACGCAAACAGCAGAATCAGGCCGCAATAAGCCGTCGCCGCCCACTTGAGGCCGTCTGAAAGCGGCTTGCGGCGGTGCTGCTGCGCCTTGCCGGATTGGTTGAAACGGCGGTTGCCGCGGCTGAGCTGTTCCAAAGCCAGCAACACAAACACCAGCGTAATCAGCAAAGCGGCGAGCTGCTTGGCCGTTTCCAGCGAATAAAAATCAAACCACGCCTGATAAATCGCCGTGGTAAACGTGTCGTAGCCGAACACCGATACCGTGCCGAAATCGGCCAGCACTTCCATCAAAGCCAAAATCACGCCGCCTCCGATCCACGGCCGCGCCATCGGCAGCGCCAGCTTGAAAAACGCCCGCCGCGGCGACAAACCCAACGACGCGCCCGCCTCCAATGCCCGCTGCCCCATGCTGCCGAAAGCATTTCGCGCCAACAGGTAAACATACGGATAAAACGTCAGGCTCATCACCACCGCCAAACCGAAACCGTTACGCACATCGGGCAAAAACTGCTCGATGCCGTAGCGTTCGCGTATCAGCGTATTCAGCGGGCCGGTGTAGTCAAACAAACCGAGCTGGGTAAACGCGAGCACATAAGCCGGCACCGCCAGCGGCAGCATCAGCGCCCAAAAGAAAAAACGCCGCAGCGGAAAATCATACATCGCGGTAAGCCACGCGCAGGAAGTGCCCAGCACCGCCACGCCCGCGCCCACGGCCAACACCAAAAACAGCGTGTTTTTCAACAATTGGGGCAATTGGTATTCCAGCAGAAACGACCAGATTTCCGCATCGAACTCACCCAATGCCGCCACAATCACCGTCAGCGGAATCAGAATCAGCACAATACAGGCGGTCAGCCACAAACGCGGCAATAAGAGTTTGGATACAGGCAGCTTCATAAGTTTTTTCAGACGGCCTCATCAAAATGGAAAAAGAAAAACGATATAAAAAACGGTATTATCAGTTGAGCATCCGCATAATGCAAACCCGATAACATCGTTTTTATTATAAATGATAATTTATATTGTTCTTAATACGATACTTCATTACAATACACAAATGAATGGCAATTGTTGTTCCCAGTGAAACATTTACCTCTAAAACCGTTTCCATTTGCGAATAACAACCTGCCTCCACATCAAACTTAAACTCAAGGTCATTGAAGAGGATCAGAAACATGATGAAAAAAGCACTTGCCGTTTCCGTAGCCATGCTGGCGGCCGCTCCCGTATTTGCCGAAGAACTGGTGGTTTACTCGTCTCGCGCCGACAACCTGCTGCGCCCCGTTGCCGAAGCCTACCAAAAGAAAACCGGCGTTACCATCAAACTGGTTAACGACAAAGCCGGCCCCCTGATGGAAAAACTCAAAGCCGAAGGCAGCAACAGCCCTGCCGACGTATTCATCACCGTTGACGGCGGCAACCTGTGGCAGGCCACCCAAATGGGCTTGCTGCGCCCCATCAACTCCGCAACCTTGAAAACCAACATCCCCGCCAACCTGCGCGACCCGAAAAACCAATGGTTCGGCCTCTCCGTACGCGCCCGCACCATTTTCTACAACACACAAAAAGTTAAGCCCGCAGAGCTTTCCACTTACGCCAACTTGGCCGACCCCAAATGGAAAGGCCGCCTGTGCTTGCGTACTTCCAACAACGTATACAACCAATCTTTAGTCGGCACCATGATTGCCAACCTAGGCCAAGCCAAAACCGCCCAAATCGTTAAAGGCTGGGTCAACAACTTGGCAACCGAGCCTTTCGCCAACGACACCGCCATGCTTGAAGCCATCGGCGCAGGCCGCTGCGACGTGGGCATCGCCAACACCTACTACTACGGCCGCCTGATGGACAAACAGCCCAACCTGCCCGTAGGCGTATTCTTCGCCGACCAACAAGGCAAAGGCACGCACGTTAACGTATCCGGCGCCGGAGTGACCAAACACACCAAAAAAGCCGCCCAAGCCCAAAAATTCATCGAATGGCTGAGCGGCAGCGAAGCACAAAACCTGTTTGCCGACCTCAACCACGAATACCCCGCCAACCCGAAAATCAATCCTGATCCGAAAGTGGCCAAATGGGGCAAATTCAAACAAGACGTAATCAACGTATCCGTAGCCGGCAGCAACCAGAAAAAAGCCGTGATGCTGATGAAACAAGCCGGTTATAAATAAACAATAATCGGTAATCGCAAAAAGGCCGTCTGAAAATGTTTTCAGACGGCCTCTGCCTTTCTATCCAAGCAAATTCCGGCAAGCCGGCAAACCGTAGAACTTTTACCCGCCTCCGCACTCTTTAATCTATCTACATGATTCATATCAAACAAATATTGATTCACATAATGGAGACAATGATGAGTACAAAACAATGGTTAGGTATCAACGGCGCCGAAAGCCGCAACGCCGATAACAACACATTCGACACAAGCGACGGGCTGCTTAAACTTACCGGCCAAGTTGCCGAACAGACCGACAGAATCGAAATCCATATCTACTATTCCGACACGACCAAAAACAACCAAATCATCGAACGGCACTTACAAAAAAGCTTCATCCCCATCAATCAAGACGGCACGTTTATAGCAGAGATGAGCATTCCGCCATCCTTTAGCGGCGATATCCTGGCCGAATTAAAAGCCTTCGGCAGACAAGGCAACGTTACCACCACCCAAATGAACGGCCATTTAGACGGCAACGAACAGAAAATCGACATTGTTTCCGACAGCGGCGTCATCAAAGACAACGAATACGCGTGGCACAGCTATTCCAACAATCTGGAAATCAAAGGCAAAGTGGAGGCCGGCAGCCAATCGGTTCTCATCAGCGACGGCTATGAAAAACCAAACCACAACATGAAACACATCACCCATTTAATCGACGAAGAAGGCAATTTTTCCTACAAACTCGACAACCTCTCGCACGGCAACCACGTTATCAGCGTCGCCTCGATTGATGCCGACGGCAATTTCACCTCGAATCTGTTTCACATCAGCGTCGGCCGCAAACCCGGCGGCGTGATCATGATTGACGGCGATGAAAATGTTTGGACCACCAAAGGCAAAGAAATCAGCGGTTCGCTGTTCGACAACCTGCACCCCGATTCCCGCGCCGCCTCGCCGCAAGTCATCTCTTTTTCCGTCGACGGCCAATACGTCCGAGCCGGCGAATCAATCGATATCGACGACGTAGGCACTATTAAAATCGAAAACAACCGCTACACGTTTACCCCGCTTGCCGACTTTACCGGACGCGTTCCCGACATCACCTACCACTCCTCCACCCACCTGATACCCGGTATCCGCAGCACTTTCCCCCGCAAACCCGATTACGATGATTCCGTGTTGTCGATCCGCGTCAACGACACCGCCGGCAATCCCTACGAATACCACTTGGGAGCAGGCGACAACGCCCTCGGCAAAAACGCCGAGCTGCAAGGCAATATGGGTAAAGACGTTTTAATCGGCGATATGCGCAACAGCGCCGAATTGGACATCAACGGCGAAAAAATCACCTACACCGTCAAAGCAACGCACGACACCCTCGAAGGCAACAACGGCAACGATATTTTGTTCGGCGACAACATCAGCACCGCAGAACTGGATTTCAAAGCCGAAGACGGCAGCGATGCCTTCCATGCCTTGCAAGCCTACGTCGGCGAACACCTCGGCAGCACAAGCAACCCTGCCGTGCGCCACTTCATCGAAGAAAACTGGGCGCAACTGCTTGACCGCAGCAACAACGGCGGCAACGACACCCTGCGCGGCGAAGCGGGCAACGACATCTTAATCGGCGGTGCCGGCGATGACTATTTATTCGGTGGCACAGGCAAAGACAGCTATGTGTTCGTAACCAACAGCGACAGCGGCCACGATACCATCGTCAACTTCGATTTCGACCAAGACAAATTGGTGTTCACCGAGCTGCTGGATTTTGACCAACACTTCCTAGAATGGGATCAGCAAAAGCATGTTTTATCTTTCCGCGGCGAGGAAGACGGCCATACTTATCAGAATTCAATAACCTTCAAAGGCATCAAATCTGATATGACTTTAGACGATATTTTGAAAGTTCAGGAAATATTGGGCTGATCAACATCGGCATTACCGCTTTACAATGCCTATGATGGAAATAAGGCCGTCTGAAAATATTTTCAGACGGCCTTATAGTCTCTTGTTGCTAAGCCTTAGCCCAATTCGCGCTGCTTCTCACTCAACAATTGATGAATATGGCGGGCAATTTCCTGCCTGTCCGCACCCGACGGCACGGGGTCGAGGAAATAAAGTTCTGCCGTACCGCCCGGCTGCGAAGCGATCATGCGAATGGATTCCACCAAACTGATGTCGCCGTAGTACGCCATGGCCGGGTTTGGGCTGCTGCCGTCCGGATTGGGATAGCGGCACAACACCGGAATAAACGGCACGCCCGCTTCATTGGCCGCCTGAAAAAAGCTGGTTTTAAACGGCAGAATTTCGTGGCCTTCACTGCTCGTGCCTTCGGGAAACAGAGTAACCGTATCGCCGTTTTTCAACGCCTCGGTAACATGGCGGATTTTCCGGCTGTTGCCTTCGGTGCCTTTGTTGCGCGTTACATAAACGGTTTGCGCCTGTGTAGCGAGATAACCCACCACCGGCCATTTCGCCACATCGTCTTTGGCCACAAAACGGCCGGGAAACGCGGCATTAATCGCCATAATGTCCAGCCATGAAATGTGGTTGCAGATCATCATCTGCCCCTGCCCTTCTTTCGGCAGGTTGCCGTAGGTTTTGAGCTTCAGCCCGCAAGAGGCGAGCACGCGCAGCGACCACAATTGAATGGCGCGCAGTTTGCGTTGCTTGCTGTAAAAAGGAAACAGGAAAAACATTTCCAGCATGCCGTAAAGCAAACAGCCGGCTATGCAGAACAGTCGGAAAGCAGTGCGTAAGGTTTTCATATTATTGAAGTGTGTGTGCAATACATCAGCAGGCCGTCTGAATAAGTTTTAGCGAAGCCTGCATCGTTCGCTTTAGCGAATCCCTCCAGCGGGTTTTCAGACGGCCTGATGATTTATTTTAAAGTCGCGGGGCAAAACGTTGGAGATAGCGGTCGTTTAAGCGGTTGATGTCCATCAGAATCAACACGTCGGCGCAGTTGAATGCTTCATCGACGCACGGCTCGCCGCAAAACCAGGCACCGGCGTTCAAATAGCCTTTAATCAACGACGGGCAAGGAGGATTTTCAACGGGATTCAGTTCGTCCCATTTGAGGGGATTGAGCGGACGCACGCACCATTGTGCAGGCGCCAAATGCTTTTCTTTTAAAGCGTGATACAGGCCGGCCGCTTCGTGGCCGCCGTCGACGGTGCTGATGCTGCCGCAGCCGATCATAAAACGCAGGTTTTCATCGCGCATGAACTTCACCAAACCCGACCACAAAAGCATAATCAAGCCGCCGTTGCGGTAATCGGGATGGATACACGCTCTGCCCAGCTCAACGGTTTGCGGCAGAATGTCTTTCAAGGGAGAGAGGTCGAATTCGTGTTCGCTGTACCACGAGCCGACGGCTTGGGCGCCCTCTTCGGTAATCAGACGGTAACAGCCGATCACTTCGCCGGTGGCATCGTCAAAAGCTAACAAGTGGTGGCAATGTTGGTCGTATTCATCCACATCCAAACCGTCGCTGCTTTGGATGTCGGCGCCTAATTCTTCGGCAAATACTTGATAACGCAAGCGTTGTGCGGCTTCGATTTCTTGTTGGTTTTCCGCCAGTCGCACAGTCAGGCCGATTTTCGGGCCTGTGGTGTTGAAACGGCTTTTATGGGGCATATAAGCTCTCGTCGTCAGTAAGTAAGCCCGTTAGTATAACAGAGTGCTTTTGCATTTTTCCATACATAATACTGACAGTTACCGTTACTGAGGCCGTCTGAAAACACCTTTTTCAGACGGCATCCACCACCTCGCCGGCGCCAACTTTGCCCTACCTTACTCAACCGACACAGCCGCAACAATCAACCGGCCAAACCGCTCACAACCCTTTATATACAGAAAAAATCTGCTCATAATAACGGTTTTGCACCACCGCTGCACACCCGATGATTCCGCCGTGCTTTACCTATCGTTTTACACACCCAAACGGCTCGGCAGCCTTCGATCAGGCAGCGGAAAACGGCTTCGGTTCACTTTCTTTACCGGCGCGGATTTGTTGTTTTTCCGTCCACATTGTCCTGCTCACCGAGGCCGTCTGAAACCGATTACCGCACATTACCAGACTAGGCTGTCTTCTCATGAAAACTTTTCTTACCACTCGCTACCGGATACTCAAGAAAAAAATCATCCACAAACTCAATCAAACCCAAAGGCTGTCGCGCAAAACGCTAGCTTTCGGCTTTCTGCTCGCCGGCGCGGCGCTGGTGGCGCTGGTATCGCTGGCGTTTGCCAAAATGGCAGACTGGGCGCTCGAAGAAAACGCGCGACTGGTCGGCGAATATCCGTGGTTTGCGTGGGTGGCGCTGCCGCTCGGCCTGCCTTTGATTGTTTGGCTGACGCGCCGTTTCGCGCCTTACACCGCAGGCAGCGGCATTCCGCAGGTGTTGGCCTCGCTGTCGCTGCCTTACGGCGCACAAAAAACCCGGCTGATTTCGCTGTGGCAAACCATGTTGAAAATCCCGCTTACCTTTCTCGGTATGCTCGCGGGCGCGTCTATCGGGCGTGAAGGGCCGTCGGTGCAAGTCGGTGCCGCCGTAATGTCGGCTTGGGGCGCATGGTGCAAAAAACACAATATCGCCTTCAAAGGCATGCAGGAAAACGATTTGATTGCCGCCGGCGCGGCAGGCGGTTTGGCCGCTGCTTTTAATGCTCCGCTGGCCGGTGTGGTGTTTGCCATCGAGGAATTGGGGCGCGGCATACTGTTGCGCTGGGAACGGCAGATTTTCATCGGCGTCTTGGCGGCCGGTTTCATTCAGGTGGCCATTCAGGGCAACAACCCCTATTTCTCAGGCTTTCACGGCACCGAGTTGGACGACATGCTGATTTGGGTCTTGCTGAGCGCACTGGTGTGCGGCGTGGCCGGCGGCCTGTTTGCCCGCATGCTGTATAAAGGTGCGGCGGCCTTTTCGCCCGAAAAATACCGCGGCTGGATACGCCGCCATCCCATTATGTTGGCCGGCGTTATCGGCGTACTGCTGGCCGCGCTCGGCACGATTTATCAAGGGCAGACATTCGGCACCGGCTATCACGAAGCTTCCGATGCCTTACGGCGCATGTATGACGCCCCCTTCGGCGTGGCCGCAGCCAAATGGCTTGCCACCGTGCTGTCTTACTGGGCGGGCATCCCCGGCGGCATTTTCACACCCTCGCTCACCGTCGGCGCGATGATCGGCCAACACATCGCCCAATTTGCCGACCTGCAAACCGGCGTCAACGTTTTGGTATTAATCTGCATGACCGCCTTTTTAGCCGCCGCCACGCAATCCCCGCTCACCTCCAGCGTTGTCGTGATGGAAATGACGGGCGGACAGAATCTGTTGTTTTGGCTGTTGATTGGTGCTATTTTTGCATCTCAAGTGTCGCGCCAGTTTTCACCCAAGCCGTTTTACCATGCGGCAGGCGCACGTTTCCGGCAGCGTGTTCAGGAAGAATATGCCGCCAAACAGGTCGATATTAAGGAGAACCGATAAATGGCAGTGAATCTAAAAGAAAAATACGCAGCAGAATTACTTACCGTAGACGGCGCGCAGGTTTTTATCGGGCAGGCAGGCGTGAAGAAGGCCGCCCATGACGATTTAACGCTGATCGTGTTAAACACCGACAATACCGTCGGCGCGGTATTCACGCAAAACCGCTTCTGCGCCGCCCCCGTGCACATTGCCAAAGAACATCTGTCCAACGAAAACGGTATCCGCGCTTTGGTTATCAACACCGGCAATGCCAACGCCGGCACAGGTCTCAAAGGCCGTGAAGATGCCGTAACCGTTTGCCGTGCCGTCGCCAAACAAATAGGCTGCGAACCGGAGCAGGTGCTGCCCTTCTCCACCGGCGTGATTCTCGAGCCGCTGCCCACCGCCAAAATCGTCTCCGCACTGCCCAACGTAAAACCCGCACATTGGAACGATGCCGCGCGCGCCATCATGACCACCGACACCGTGCCGAAATCCGCCAGTCGTGAAGGCAGAATCGGCAACAACCACACCGTGCGCGCCACCGGCATTGCCAAAGGTGCGGGCATGATTTGCCCCAACATGGCCACCATGCTCGGCTTTATCGTGTGCGACGCCAACGTATCCCAGCCCGTGCTGCAAATGCTCACACAAGAAATCGCCGACCTCTCGTTCAACGCCATCACCGTTGACGGCGACACCAGCACCAACGACAGCTTCGTCATCGTAGCCACCGGTAAATGCGGCCAAAACGAAATCGACAATATCGCCGACCCGCGTTACGACCAACTGAAAGAGCTGCTCGGCAGCCTTGCACTCGAATTGGCGCAAGCCATTGTGCGCGACGGCGAAGGCGCCACCAAATTTATTACCATTCATGTGGAAAACGCCGCCAGCCGCGAAGAAGCGCGCAAAGTTGCCTATTCCATCGCGCATTCTCCTTTGGTAAAAACCGCGTTTTTCGCCTCCGACCCCAATCTCGGCCGCCTGCTTGCCGCCATCGGCTATTCCGGTTTGGAAAACTTCGATACCGACAAAGTACGCTTGTGGTTAGGTTCCGCTTTGGTTGCGGAACACGGCGGCAGAGCCGAGAGCTACACCGAAGAAGCCGGGCAGATGATCATGAACCAAGACGAAATTACCGTGCGCGTCGATCTGCAACGCGGCGGCGAACAGGCCACGGTTTATACCTGCGACTTATCGCATGATTATGTGTCGATTAATGCCGACTACCGCAGCTAATTAAACACAAATGTTTTGAAATAACATGAGGCCGTCTGAAAAAATTCAGACGGCCTCATGTTATTTCATGACTTCGTAAACATCACAACGCATGTGCGCAACCCGACACCATTTGTTTCAAGGCATCAGGCTGGAGGATGCGGATATGCTTGTGCTCCACCAAAATCAAACCTTCCTGATGGAACTTCGACAAGGTTCGGCTTACCGTTTCCAGCTTCAACCCCAAATAGCTGCCAATCTCCTCGCGCGACATACGCAAAATAAAATCGTTGGCCGCAAAGCCGCGGGAATACAGGCGGTTGGACAAATTCAACAAAAAAGCCGCCAAGCGTTCTTCGGCGCGCATATTGCCCAACAACAGCATCACGCCCTGATCGCGCACGATTTCACGGCTCATCATGCGGAAGAAATGGGTTTGCAGGCTGGGGATTTTCTGCCCCAACTCTTCCATATGAGCAAAAGGCAGTTCGCACACTTCGCTGTCTTCCAAAGCAACCGCATCACAACTGTGCGTATGGGAGCAGATACCGTCCATACCGATCAGCTCGCCCGACATAAAAAAGCCGGTAACCTGATCACGCCCGTCTTGGCTGGCGATGGTCGTTTTAAAAAAACCCGTGCGGATGGCAAAAAGAGAGCTGAAAGCATCGCCCGCGCGAAACAGGCATTCGCCTTTTTTCAATTTGCGGCTTTGACGGATCACGGCATCAAGTTGGGCAAACTCGGCCGGCATCAGACCTACGGGGAGACACAACTCACGCAGAGAGCATGTCGAACACAATGTTTTCATCTGGTTTGGTACAGTATGTGCTGGCATACCCGGTTAACCTTTATTCATAAGCAGCGTGTGATATTACCCCGACTAATCAAATATTGACTCGCATCAAGGCACGTTGTCGATAACTTGCTTATTCTAGCAAAATACCCTTATTTTGCCTATGGATCAAAAATAACGGCTAAAGCTTCACTTAACCGCGCCTACACCGTACAACAAACAGGCTTTAAACAACACACGAAACCACACATGAATACCATCAATATCGCCATTGCCAACCAATCGCCCGAATTCGACCGTAACCTGATCGCATCGCTGCCTTCCAGCGGCCCGCGTTATACTTCCTACCCCACCGCCGACCGCTTTCACAGCGGCTTTGATGCGCAAGAATACATTCATTCGCTGGATATGCGCCAAGCGGGCAGCCCAAACCAACCGCTGTCGCTGTATATCCATATTCCCTTCTGCAACACCATCTGCTATTACTGCGGCTGCAACAAAATCATCACCAAAGACACATCCCGCGCCGATGCCTATATCGAATATCTGGAAAAAGAACTCAACCTGCTGGCACCGCACTTAAACGGCCGCCATCCGCTGATACAGCTGCACTTCGGCGGCGGCACGCCCACTTTTTTGAATGACGGACAACTTGAGCGCGTTTTCGGCATGATCCGCCGCCATTTCGACTTACTGCCCGACGGTGAATACTCGATTGAAATCGACCCCCGCAAAGTCAGCCGCGAGACCGTGCTGCATTTGGGCAGGCTCGGCTTCAACCGCATGAGCGTCGGCATTCAGGATTTCGACCCCGAAGTACAAAAAGCCGTCAACCGCATTCAAACCGTCGAAGAAACCAGAGAAGTGATCGAAGCCGCCCGCGAAGCCGGATTCAAATCGGTGAGCGTGGATTTGATTTACGGCCTGCCGCATCAAACGCCCGAAAGCATCAAGCCCACCATCGACACCGTGCTCTCGCTCAATCCCGACCGTTTGGCGCTTTACCACTATGCCCACCTGCCCCACATTTTCAAACCGCAGCGGCGCATCGATACCGCCGCCGTACCCGACAGCGAAGCAAAACTCGATATCCTGCAATATGCGGTGCAAACGCTGACGGCGCGCGGCTATGTATTTATCGGCATGGATCATTTTGCCAAGCCCGAAGACGAATTGTGCATCGCCCTGAAAGAAGGCCGTCTGCAACGCAACTTCCAAGGCTATTCGACTTATGCCGACTGCGACCTCATCGCCATCGGCGTTTCTTCCATCGGCAAAATCGGCAATGCCTACGTTCAAAACGAACGCGACATCGAAGCCTATTACGCCGCCATCAACGCAGGCCGCCTGCCGGTGATGCGCGGCTACCGTCTCAACAGCGACGACTTATTGCGCCGCGACATCATTCAAGATTTGATGTGCCGCTTTGCGCTCGAATTTGAAACCTACGAACGCGCGTTCGGTATTTCGTTTGCAGATTATTTCCGCGAAGAATGGGCTGATTTGCAGCATTTGGCCGAACTCGGTTTGTTGCAGCTGCGCGCCGACGGGCTGACGGTTACGCCGAAAGGCCGGTTTCTCATCCGCAACATCGCCATGGTGTTTGACTACCATCTGCGGCATAAAGAAACAACGGCACAATACTCGAAAACGGTTTAAGCGCATCCACCTGTTGAGGCCGTCTGAAAAGCCACAGGCCGGGCATAATCGGCAAAGGTTCCCTCGATCCGTATTCAAAGCCAATCCCCCTGCGCAAGCTGTTTTCTGTTTGGCCGATATTTAAACGAACCTGCTTGGCGGGTTTCAGCGGAGCCTGCCTGCTCGCTTTCAGACGGCCTCAAACTTTTGAGGCCGTCTGAATTGTGCAAGGCTTCCGGTGCCGTCTGAAAACGCGGAAAACAGCGATTGATTGAAAAGACGGTGTTTTTCGAGCAGAATGTTTCTTTTTTCCGCATGATTTATGGAACAACTCGAGTTCTTCGCCATCCCCAGCCCCTGCATCGGCGTTTGTGAAGCCAACAGCAAAGGCTATTGCAAAGGCTGCCTGCGCAGTCGGGAAGAGCGGCTGTATTGGCAGAAGATGACCGACACGCAAAAGCACCAAGTCATGCGCTTGATTGCCATGCGCCGCAGCAAATTGCAAAAGGCAGCGGGAGACAAGCATACGGAAGTTGAATTACCCGACCAGATGGGCTTTGATTTTTAAGGCTTTCTCATCACAAAGCCATCTCGGTTTGGCGAAACATAACCGTTGATGCCCAATCCTAATCTATCGAACCCGGCTCCCAATACTAAAGGCCGTCTGAAAACTTTTCAGACGGCCTTCTTCATCGTTATCGAATCAGTCAAACGAAATATGTAATCTCAATTAATTCCGTTCTGCGGCAATCGAACCATCCACCTCGATTTCCACGCGGCGGTTGGCTTGCAGGCAGCTGATGAGTGCTTCGCGGTTGCTGTTTTCCGCACATTGCTTCACCGGCTCGGTTTCGCCTGCGCCGGAAGCATGCACCACTTTGGCGGTCACGCCGTTTTTAATCAGATATTGGCGCACAGTTTCGGCGCGGCGGGCGGATAAAGCCAGATTGTAATCGTCGGCACCCAAGTAATCGGTGTGCCCTACTACGCGCACGCTGCGCAACTGGGCTTTTTTCAGCTTCTTCACCAGTTTGTCCAACTCGGCACGGCCTTCAGGCTGCATATTGTCCAAATCGCTTTTGTCGAAAGCAAACAGCGCATCCGTCGATACGGTGTAGCGGGTGGAGGACGTTTTTTTGCCTACACCGCCGGCCTGATACGGGCAGACGGCGTTTTCAGGGTCAACCGCTTTCCAATGGAAGCTGCGGGCGTATTTGTGTTTATCGTAAAGGATTTTGAACTGGCAGGTCGTTATCCCGTCGGTGCCTTGGCCGGGTGTGTGGAAGTGAAACACATAATCCCACTCGCGCACGCCGAACATGCCTTCGTTGAAATGCGGCCGACCCAACAGCTTGTAAAACTGGTCTTTGGTCATGCCGGGGTTGATTTGCGCCAGCTCGTCGGCAGTCGGGAACGTACCTTTGTTGTGCTTAAACGACGGAGAAACTTTTTCCACCGCGGGGAAAACGGGGTTGTCGGTTGTGCCGTCTTTGCTCACGCGGCTTTTGGTTGCGCATGCGGATAATGCGGCAGCCATCATCAGGCACGCGCCTGCTTGAAACATTGTTTTTACTTTCATGTCGATTTCCTTGTTGTTTCAGACGGCCTCTTGTTATCGAGGCCGTCTGAAAACCTGATTACCACTGATAGCCTACACCTGCGGTTGCACCGTAGTGACCGCGCGAATTGCCGGTGGCCGTGCCTTTGATGACCCAGTTGCCGTTGTCGGAAATGCTAGAGAAACCTACGGCATAGCCGCTCTCGCCTTTATAGGTGCCGCCTGCAACCGCCATCATGCTCTTGCCGGGCAGATAGGCTTGAGGCAGACCGGCCACTGCCATGGCGGCAGCCGTACCGGCATTCGATTGCGCTTCAACGTCTTCAATGCGTTGGTTGAGGTAGTTGCCTACGTTCACCACTTGATTGCCGACTTGGTTGATGGCTTCGTTGGTGTGATGCAGCTGGCTGCCGTTGATGGCATCGGTGGAAGTGGGCGATACCACACCGGCGGCAACATTCTGAATCTGGCGGGTTTGGCCTTCGGTGCCGACGCTTACCACGCCGACAACGTCTTTCACGCCGGCCACATTGGCGTCATTCGCACCTGCGTAGGTGTAGTGGCCGCCTGAAGCCGTGGTGTGGATGGCCGTTGCAGAAGCGTGGTCGCCCAGATACACGGAGTTGACCAAAGTAGCCTTGATGTTGCTGCCCAATGCGTAGGCGTTGTCGGCCGACACGGTATTGTTGTTACCTACCGAGTAGGCGCTGTTGCCGGTTACCACGGTCGGGTCGCCGATTGCGCCGGAGTTTTTACCGCGGACCACGTTGCCGGTACCGATGGCAATGGTGTTTTCTGCCAAAGCCTGCGAACCCGTACCCATGGCAACGGCGCGTAAACCGGTGGCCATTGTGCGTTGCTCGTAGCTTACGGAGCCGTCGGCACCTTTCACTTCAACCAGCTCGGCACCTGCGGTTTTGGCTTCGGTTTTGTAGGTATTACCCATTGCCAGCGCACCGTCGCCGCGTGCAGATGATTGGTAACCGATTGCGGTTGAATAAGCACCTGAAGCGCTGGAGTCTTGTTGGTTGCTGCCTTGGGCTACCGGTTTCACTTCACCGTCGTTGGTGTGGAAGAACTTGATACCTTGTTCGTTCATTTTACCTACCGCCTGAATCACGTCGTTGGTCACATAAGTGTTTTGGCCTGACACGTTGTACGTTACCAGCGTGTATTGGTTGCCGCCTTTATCGGTAGAAACCGCTACTTTTTGGTTGGTCTCAACAGTTGTCGTTTGCGTACCGTCGGGGTTGGTCACCACAGTAGTTACCGTGCCTGCGGGCGCGGTGTTGCCGGTGCTGTCTGTTGCGGCGGGTGCGTCTTTCATGTTGATCGACGTATTGTTGCCGCCCAATACTTGGTAAGCCTGATACAGCTGGCTGCCGTTGACCGCTTCTTTGCTGGTGGCGGAAATTTCGCCGTCAGCTACGTTGGTCAGTTTTTTGCCTGCGGCATCCAAACCGCCTACGGTCAGGCTCGGGCCGTTGGCAATGCTGATGCCGTTGCCGTCAACCGTGGTATTGCCGCCTACGGCTACGCTGTCCACCTTCAGATCTTTGGCGGTGGAAACTTTGTAGGTCGTGCTGCCGTCGGGATTGGCGGCGTTCTCTACCACAATATTGTCGCCTTGCACCACGGCCACTTTGCTGACGGTAACTGCGCGGTTAACCGCTTTAATCGCATCGTTCAGATTGTTTGCACCCGTGCCGCCGATATTGGTCATGCTGATGCCGCCGTCGGTGGTAACGCTCGCATCACCGCCGAACAGATTGGCTACGGATGCCGCAGTATGGTGCAGTTGGCTGCCGTTCACAGCATCGGTGCTGTCGGCGGTGATGCTGCCTTTGCCGACATTGGCCACTTTTTTACCGTTGGCATTGATGCCTTGAGCAGTCAGGTAAGTATTGCCGCCAACGCTTACGCCTTTGCTGTCGAGCACGACTTCGTTGGCGCCTTTGCCTGAAATAACGCTGTTGAAGTTCACGTCGTCGGCAGTAGTCAGGGTGTAGGTGGTGCTGCCGTCGGTGTTGGCTTCTTCTTTCACGGTCAGGTTGCCTTGTGCGGCCACTTTATTGCTGGAAGCGGCTTTTACTGCATCAAGCTGGGCTTTGTTGACGGCATCGGTAGCCTGCTCGCCCGCTTTCACGCCGGTGATGCGCTTGCCGCCGGCATCAATGCCTGCGTAAGTAATGTTCACTTCTCCTGCTTTGAGGCCGTCTGAAGTCAGGGCTACGTTGCCGCCCACAGACACACCGGCGTTGTTCACAACGGTTTTGCCGGTCGTAACGCTGCCGTTTTCGCCCAAGTTCACTTTTTCAGCCAATTGGATAGCCAAGCTGTTGTCTTCGGTGCTGCCGGTTACGCCGATGTTGTTGTCGGTTAATGCTCCGGTGGCGCCGCCTTTTACTTTCAGCTCGGAATCAAGGTTGCGGATCACTCGCACATTTTGGTTGTCGCCGACAAAAGTCAAAGGCTTGCCGATTTCGGCATTGAGCAACTCCAGCGCGTCGCCGACGTTATTCACGGTTTCGCGGCCGCCGTTGTTGCGGACAATGTTGTACACAGGGTCTTTGATGCTGCCGTCGGCACTCACTTCCGCGCCGCCGCCCAAGGCTTTTACGGCGTTTTTCAGCTGGCCGATGTTCGCCGCATCGTTGTTTTTCTTACCGTCTGCGATGTTGCCGATAATGGTCGGCACGGCAGTTTGCGGGTCGAGCGGGTTCAGAGACGAAATCGTGATGTCTTTTTCGGTGTATCTCGTGTCGTCCTTCACTTTGACAAAGTATTCTTTGCCTTGATCATCCACTTGGCGTGCCAGTATTTCTCCTTTTGAATTCACATAAGAGAACGGCGAGTTGGCCTGTACCAATGATTGATGGGTAATGGTTTGGTTGTCCAACGCGCGCTGCAGCTGAGAAACGTTAACCGCATCTCCGGCTTCAGAGCCATCTTTCACATTGGTGATTTTCTCGCCGCCGGCATCCAAGCCTTGCGCTTTCAGACGGCCTTTGAATACAGGCGCATCTGCGAGCAGGATTTGGATATTGCCGGTGCTGTCGGCCACGGTGCGGACATTGGTGTCGGAAGCCGCTGCGGCATTGTCCAACCCGCCTTTAATCGTAGTGCGCTCGCCCAAGCGGCGGTTGAAGTTGCCGCTGTTGCCGGCGAAGTCCAAACCGCGGTTTAGGGCGGCGGTGTTGTCGGCAACCTTTTTATCCACGGCGAAGAGCTGGTCGCCCGTTACTGCTTCTTGGCTGCCTTCGGCCACAGAGCCGTTCGCCAAGCCGGTAATCACATTGCCGCCGTTGTTCAAGCCGGCAGAAGTGAGGCTGACTTTTTTGTCGCTGGCCGGGTTGCTGACTTGGAGGCCGTCTGAAGTCAGCGCCACATTGTCGGCAACGGCCACGCCGTTCTCGTCCACTTTGGTTGCGCCGGTTTGTACGGCTTCCACTTTCAGGGTTTTGGCCAAGTCGAAGCTTACGCGGTCTTCTGCGTCTGCTTTGGCAACGAGGATGTTGCCGTCGGTGTTGCGCAGGTCAACGGTTTCGCCGGGCTGTACGTTGCTGCTGTTTTTGCCTTGGGCGGTGAGGTTCCAACCGGTGTTGGCGGTGTTTTTCACAGCTGCGATGGCGTCGCTGATGGTGCTTTCGCCCGTGCCGCCGATATCACCGTTGGCATAGCTGCCGGTGGCCGGGTTGTAAACGGTATTGCCGCCGACCAGAGTTTCCACGCCTTTACCTTGGGCATACAGTTGGCCGCCGTTGACGGCTTCTTTGCTGCCTTCAGCCACATTGCCGGATTCGATACCGGTGATCTTGCCGCCGTCGTTCACGGTTACTTTGCCGAATTTCGGGCTTTCGGCCAGCTCGATGGTCATCGTGCCGTTTTCTACTTTGGTGCGGATGTTGTGATCGCCTGCTTGGGCGTCGTCAGCCAACGAGCCTTTAATCGCCAGCGTTTCATCCAGCTTGCGCTCAACCGTGCCGGTGTTGCCCGCAAAGCGGATAGGCTTGCGGATTTCGGTGCCGATATGGTCGATTGCGCCTTGGATGGTGTTGACTGCGGGATAAGTGCTGCCGTCGGTGCGCGGTACGGTAAAGGCCGGTGCGCCGAAATTGCCGCTTGCCGCGTCGAAAGCCATACCCAAAGCCGAAGCCAGAGGGGTCAGCTGCGATACGTTAACGGCATCGTTGCTATTTTTACCTGCGGCGATATTGATGATGGCGTTTCCACCGTTGTTGAGGCCGTCTGAATTCAACACAACAGGGGCTTTGCCGTTTTTCGCATTGCCGATGGTGAGGCCGTCTGAAGTCAAGGCAGCGGTTTCGCCGACTTTCACACCGGCATTGTTCACCACGGTGTCTCCGGTGGTGACGCTGTTTGCGGTCACTTCATCAGCCAAGTCGAAGGTAACTTTGTCGCTGTCGGCCGCTTTGCTGATGACGATGTTTTTATCGGCGCTTACCAAATCAACGGTTTCTCCGGCACCTACGTTGCTGCTGTTGTTGCCTTCGGCCGTCAGGTTCCAACCCGCACCGGCGGTATTGCGTACCGATTCGATGGCTTCGTGGATGTTGCTCTTGCCTGTGCCGCCGATGTTGGTATTGGCATAAGTACCGTCTGCGGGGTTGTAAACGGTCGAGCCGCCCAACACTTTCTCAATGCCTTTGCCTTGGGCATGCAGCTGGCCGCCGTTAACGGCGTCTTTGCTGTCGGCTGCCACTTCACCGGCCGCGACATTACGGATAACGGTATCGGCGGCATCCAAGCCGTTTTTGGTTACGCTCGGGCCGTCTTTGACAGTAAGGCCGTCTGAAGACAACACGCTATCGCCTGCGGTAACGCTTTGGATAGTCAGGTTTTCAGCCAGATTGAAGGTTACGTCATGGCTGTCGGCTGTTTTGCTGATCACGATGTTTTTATCGGTGTTTTTCAAATCAACCGATTGCTCGGGCGCAACTTTGCTCAGGCCGATGCCGTTGGCAGTCAAGCCCCAGCCGGCGTTCATTCTGGTTTCCACCGCATCGAGCTGCGATTTGTTCACCGCATCGGTTGCCGCTTCGCCATTGGCCACGCCGGTAATGCGGGCATTGCGGGCATCGAAGCCGTTGGCCGTGACTTTGCCTGCGAAGGTCGGCGCATCGGCAAACTGGATTTCGACTTTGCCGTCGGTTACAACGGTGCGGACATTGGCGGCAGATGAAGTGCCGTCAACCAAACCGCCTTCGATTGCCAGTTTGGAACCCAGCGTTTGATCCGAGCCGCCATTCACGACTTTGCTTGATCCGTTGTTGGTATTGCCGCTGATGGTAATCGGGTCTTTCAACACATCGTTCAGATGGCCTAATGCCTCGCTGACGGTATTAACGGTGCCTGCGGTTGTGCCGTTGGCACGGGTGATGGTGTAAACGGGTTTGACCGTCTCGCCTTGCTCATTGAGGCTGCCGCCCAAAGCAGTCAACACGTCTTTCAACTGCGCCGTATTAACGGCGTCGGTATCTTGAATACCTTTCGCTACATTGGTTACGCGGGTGGCGACGGTGGTTTGCAGGTTGGTCGGGCTTAATGCGCTCACAACGATATCGTTGCCGTCATAGCGGGTTGTGCCGTCTTCCGCTTTCACGAAATAAGGTTGGCCTTGCGGATCCACCTTACGGATCAACTTGTCTCCGGCCGCATTGATATAGGCGAAAGGCGAATCGGCTTCTACCAAAGACTGGTTTTCAACGGTGATGTCTTTCATGGCTTGTTTCAGCTGATCGACGTTAACCGCATCGGTTCCCAGCGCACCTTGCGCCACGCCGGTAATCTGCTGGCCGCCCGCATCCAAACCTTGTGCTTTAACCTTGCCTTTAAACACCGGATTGTCGGCCAATTTGATCGTAATCGCGCCGTTGCCGTCGTTTTCAGTTACCAGATTGTCGGCCGATGCCGCGCCTGCATAATTGCCCGCTTTGATGCTGAGGGTAGAACCCAACTTGCGGGTGCTGTCCGCACCTTTATCAGCGGCGAAAGTCAACGGCTTTTCAATTTCTTGATTGAGGCTGTTGAGTGCGTCCTGAACCGTATGTACGGCAGGTTTAGCCGTACCTTCTGTGGTTCTCAGGGTGTAGCTCGGCTGGGTATAGCTGTCGGTAGCCGCATCATAAGTGCCGCCCAAAGCCGCCATATTGCCTTTAGCGATGTTGTCGCTGTCTTTCAATTGCGACATATTCACCGCATCATCATCGGCTTGGCCTGCCGCCACTTTGGTAATCTTCTTACCTGCGGCATCTACTCCGGCTTTGGTCACGCTCGGGCCGCCTTCGATGGTGAGGCCGTCTGAATTCAATCGGCTGCTGCCGGTTCTCAAAGAAGTCAGGGAAACATCCGGATTCAACTCAACTTGAAGACCGTTTGTATTGGCAGTAGTTGTGATGTTGGCATCGCCGCTAATGGTGAAGCTCTCGTCCAATTTCTTCACAGATGAAGAGCCGCCTTTACCGTCGGCCAGTTTCAAACCTTTGCTGTCCACGGCATCTTTGGCCGCCGCGCCTTTGCGGATGTCTTCTTTGGCGGTATCGGTCAGATCAACGGTGTACAGAGTAATGTCGTCGGCACCTTTATTGCCGGCAACAACAGACACACTGCCCGCACCTTGTACCGTGGTTTTTTCGGCATGAACGGTATAAGTGGTGTGGTTGCCTTGAACGCTGTTGGTTACACGGGTGTTGTTGCCTTCAACAACAGAAGAAGTTTTCTCTGCATCGTTAATGGCTTTGGCCACATCGGCTGCCGTCGCGAATACGTCGCCGGTTTGCTCGGCGCTAACCGTGCCGTCGGCAACCGTGAAGCCGGTTTTGTTTACGGAGAATTTAACGGTAGATGAATTTTCAGCCGTGGTTTCCACAACCGCAGTCGTGCCTTCGCCGTTAGCAAAGTCCACCACATCGTTGTGCTTAACCAGATCTTTTTGTTGGGTATTGTTGCGCAGATTCCAGCCACCGTCGGCAACTTTGTCCAACTGGCGTTTGGTTACCGCATCACTGTCACTTTGGCCGTCGGCAATATTGCGGATGACATTGCCGCCGTTGTCGAGGCCGTCTGAAGACAGGCGCACAGCGTTGCTGCCGGCAGGCGCAGCCGGAGTAATGGTAATGCCGTCATCCGCTACTTTGGTTTTGCCGGTTGTGATGCTGCCGTCGGTGCCCAAATCCAATGTTTTGGCAAGCTCGATAGAAATCGTACCGTTATCGGCGGTTGTGCTGATGTTGGTATCGGCACCTTTCACAGCAACGGTCTCCCCCAATTCGCGCTTGAACTCAGTACCTTTATCGCCTTGGAAATTCAAGCCTTCGGCAATCTTGGCGGCATTGCTCTCAATAGCTGTCGTATTCTGCTCAATTTTCTCGGCGTTTTCAGCAGCCTTAGTAGCAGCTTCTTCGGATTTGGCTTTATTGGCTGCAATCTGAAGGGTATTGGTTTGAATCGAGGCTGCATTGTCGGCAGACTTGGCTTTATTGGCTTCGATCTGATTTTTCACTTCATCTGCCAACTTGAAGGTTACGCTGCCATTCGCGGCTTCGGTAACGATTTCACCATCTTTGCCGTTGAACTGAATGCGTTCGCTTAATGCGCTAGTGCCTTGAGTACCATTATTACCACCATATTGGAAGTTCAAATTGGTACCGTCAGTTTTTGCCAATACAGACGTATCTACCGATAAATCATATACATTGGCACCGCCTTCTTCAGTTTTCACAATCTTAACGGTGTTGTTTGCAGATTTAACTTGGGTGCGTCCTCCATCAACATATGCCTTGTTTGCCGCATGGTCGTCAGCAGTAGGGGTAGCAACACCTACAATCACTTTATTACCTGAATTGATACCGGCATTGTCGATACGGACACCATCAACAGCAACGCTGTTGAACACTACATCATCTTTGGTAGCTACGCTTACTTTGCCACCTGTTTGTGTCAACTTGATGTTTTTACCCGCATCAAGGGTAAGCTTTTGACCATTTTGCAATTTTTCAGGTGTTACAGTAGCAGCCTCACCTTCTGAAGCTGACGTCTCCACTTGAATGCCTGCTGCTTTCAATTGAGCTACGTTAACAGCATCGGTATCTTGAGTACCGGCTGCCACTCCGGTAATTTGGCGGGTGACACCTCCTGCCGTATCACCTACTGATACCGCAGCACGGCTTGATGTCCACGTAGTATTATTTTTATCTGCCACAACTCCCAATACGTCAACACCTGCAACATTAGCGTTCACTTCGGTTTTACTCAGATAACCAATAGCTACACCACCAGCAAGATTGGCATTGGCCTGACGACCTAAAGCAACCGCCTGTTCTGCAGAAGCCACAGATGAAGTACCTACCGCAACAGCATCGCCGGCAGAAGCATTGGCAGAATTACCTACCGCTAATGCACTTTGGCCGCCTGAAGCACGGCTTGCGGCACCCAAAGCAAGGCTGCGGTAAGCAGATGCCTGCGCATCATAGCCAAACGCACCCGCTCCTCCTTCGGTCGCACGTGAATAAGCACCAACGGCAGCGGCAGAATCAACGGTAGCATGCGAACCGTCACCGATTGCCACCGTTGATTTGCCTTTGGCATGTGAATCCTGTCCACCTGCAAAAGAATTTTGGCCTGATGCTTCAGATGCTTGACCTATGGCTGTTGCATTCAAACCGTTTGCGGTACTCGAAGCCCCTACTGCAACCGAACCACCCCCCGCTGCCGCCACTTGAGCCTGATGACCGATAACAACAGCATTGGCAGCAGCAACAACAGCATCTTTACCCACTGCAACAGTATTAGCTGCCTGTGCACGCGTACCATGCCCCAAAGCTAAAGACGACAAGCCCGTAGCTTGGGTTCCTATGGATCCCACCGCCACAGCATAATGAGCGGTAGCTTGGGTATTGGATGCCGTATTCTGTGAAGAACCGATAGCGATGGAAGAGGTTCCACTGGCTTTAGCAGCATAACCTTGCGCTATCGAATAATTTCCACTTGCTTCCGAGCTGGCACCGATAGAGGTTGAAATCAAACCGAGTGCTTTCGATCGGGCCCCGACGCTTACCGCGGAACTCTTATATGCTACCGCTCTATCACCAATAGCAACCGTATTACTTGCATCGACTTTATCTTTGGCAGCAATCCCGTCTATGGGCGACAATGCAGTCGGAGAGTTTGCGTAAGTACCTATAACTACATTGAAATTACCTTTCGACTTTGAGGAAGCATCCGTGCCCAAGGCAGTATTATTGTTGGGAGCATCTGCTTCTCGCAATGCACCATCCCCAATAGCAATATTGCGCCCTTCCTCTGCCACATTAACCACACCTTTACCCGCACGGCGACCGATAGAAATATCCCAATCAGCAGTAGCTTTAGCTTCTTGCCCAATAGCAATGGCTTGGTTATCTAAGGCTTCGGCACGGTCGCCCAAGGCAACGGAAGATCCTCCGTTGGATTTACTTTGATTACCGATAGCTACGGTAGCGTCCGAAAGTGTTTGTGCGTTTGTACCGATAGCAACAGTGTGGAGGGTGCGTACCGCTCCGGCGACGTGGTTGCTCGCCTGCTTGCCGATAGCGATATTGCCTTCACCGAGAGTGTTTTGACCTGCCTGATAGCCCATTGCTACGTTGAATGTGCCGTTTACGCCTTTACCTGCATCCCAACCGACAGCTACATGGCCTTCATTACTGATTGCGTTGCGACCTGCTTCCGTACCGATAAACACGGTATTGTTGCCTACCGCACCGGTTACGGTAGCTTCATTGTTGCCCGCATTCGTACCAATAGAAACACCACCCGCTCCGCGTGCAGAAGCTTTATTACCTACAGCCACGCCGTTGTCTTTAAGGGTATTGCTGTTGTTACCCACGGCCACAGTACTGCCGCCCGCCGCCCTGCTGGTCGCGCCCACGGCCAAACCTGCCGTGCCTACGGCTTCCGCACCTTTACCTACGGCAATCGTGCCTGTAGAAGTGATGGCGCGCGCACCCGTACCCACAGCAATCGCATCTTCAGCCGTAGCACTTGCATCTACGCCCGCAGCAATGGCCTTGGCGGCAGTTGCGCCGTTATTGTTGTAGTTGCCTTTGGTGTGCGGGTCGGCAACGCCTGCTGTGCTTACGCTGTAAAAATGGGTTTTTTCGCCTTGCAGCGCGGTTACGCTTCTATCCACTTGAGTGAGCTTGTCGGCCACCGCATAAAGCTGGCTGCCGTTGATACCGTCCGTACTGGTAGCACTTACCACGCCCGGGGCTACGTTACGGAGCTGGCGTTCAAAACCTGCCGTACCAAACGAAACTTGGTCTCCGGCTTTCAAATTGGTTCCGCCGTTGAAACTGAATGTGATACCGTTAATTTCAACATTACGTGGCGCAGCGGCATTGCCTTCCGTGGTGGATCCTGCACCGATTGCCACGGCATTCTCTTTATCGGCATGGGAACCCACACCCAAGGCAAGGGAAACATCACCTTGTGCATAGGCACGCGGACCAAATGCCGTTGCCAATTTGCCTGCACGCGTAGATACCCCTACGGCCACTCCACCATCTTCAGATGTCGTTCTCGGATATCGATTTCTACTCTCTACCAAAGGATTTCCTGTAAGCTGCTGATATTTATCTCTTAAATCTTGAGGCATAACGGTTAAGTCATCACCACCGATGGCTATCGAAGATTTGCCTTTTGCATCAGTATCCGCACCTAATGCAACAGACTGCGCCCCAAGAGCTTTGGCATTTGAGCCAATCGCTATCGACTGATGGTAGTTAGCAGAAGTATTTACACCACAGGTCAAATTGTTATTTGTCTCATTTCCTGTATTGGTTTCTGCATTACATGTTATCGGCGCAGCATTTACCACCCCGCTCAACCCGAATGCCATACCCAGCATAAACGGTATGGTGCGCAACGTAGAGATTAAATATCCCGGCCTTTCTGCTTTTGCTTGTGAGCCGCTTACCGGCTTCCCCTTCGCCTTCTCAATTTCCGAAACGGCAACCCACGCACCTAATGCGTCATTCCAAATACTGCGATAGCTTTTATTCATCATTTTTCCTTTAGGTTATGCTGCCTGACCGACTTCCGACTGCAGCGCTGACATTTTCCCGAGAATCAAAGTGACATTTCTTGTCACTTATCATCAAAATATGAATATTCAATCCATACCTAAATTTATAGTCGTATAGATTATAAAAATTCTGTTTACTATATGAAACAGCTTCTTATCTGAATATCATTGGCAAAAAATAATACTTCTCAACACTAATTAATTTAAACACACATTAATCATGCAATTTCCGTGCCAATTAAAACGATTTAAATAGTTATTTTTGGAACTATTTTTTAAATTAATAGCCCTTTCAAATCCAATACAAACATCTAAAGAAACAGCCACATAACCATTCCCCCAATACTCATAAACTTTTCCAAACGTGGATTCCGCCCCACCCCAAAGCCCCATCCACAGCACAGGCCGTCTGAAAACACTTTTTCAGACGGCCTGTTGATATGGGATAATCGGTTTGTTTTCCGTTAATGAGGCTTAACGCTGTTTTCAGACGGCCTCTTTCCACCTGTTTACACTCATTCTCAAGGATCATTCATGGTTGATATCCGCCGGGCTTTGAATCTTTATCTGGTTGCCGGCACGCAAGACTGCAATCATCTCAGCAATACGCCCGAACGCAATTTGCTGGGCGTACTCGAGCAAGCTTTGCAGCACGGCATCACTTGTTATCAGTTGCGTGAAAAAGGTGCCGGTTCACTGCAAGACAAGCAGCGCATCCTTCAGCTTGCCGAAGAATGCCGCGATTTGTGTCGGCAATATGAAGTGCCGTTTTTTATTGACGACGATATTCAGATGGCCTTAGCAGTCGGGGCAGACGGCGTTCATTTAGGGCAATCCGACATGCCCGTAGCCGAAGCGGCTGCCCTGTGCGAAGGCAGGCTGTTGATCGGGTTGTCGCACAACACTTTGGCGGAAATCGAAGCCAGCCGACACAATGCCGCTTTAGACTACTGCGCCATCGGCCCTATTTTTCCGACGCAATCAAAAGAAAAACCCAACCCTACCGTGGGCATCGAGCGCATCCGCCAAATCCGCGCTCTGGACTTCGACCGGCCTTTGGTGGCCATCGGCGGCATTACGGCTGGCACGGCTGCGGAAGTGCGTGCGGCGGGAGCGGACGGCATTGCGGTTATCTCCGCCATCACACGTGCGGGCAATGTGGGGCAGGCAGTCAAAGACTTGCTGGCTTAACTTATCTATCTCTTTTTTCAGACGGCCTCTCATCCCCGATGCTATATAATGCCGTCTGAAAAACTTTTTTTAGCGACATCATGCACATTGATTTTGATCACGCTGTTTTGGCCATTGATACCAGCACATCGTTTTTATCGCTGGCTTTGCGCACAAACGGCCGCACTTTTACCCGCCATATAGAAGCCGGCAACAAGCAGTCCGAGCTGATTTTGCCGCTGATCGGTGAATTGTTCGCGGAAGCAGGCATCACGGCGGCCGACTTGGCAGCCATCGTTTACGCGCAAGGCCCGGGCGCGTTTACCGGCCTGCGCATCGGCACCGGCGTGGCTCAAGGCTTGGCCGCACCCTTCGATACGCCGCTTATCGGCGTTCCCTGTTTGGATGCCGTGGCTTTCCAAATCAGCGCACCTTGCGTGCTGGCCGCTACGGATGCCCGTATGGGTGAAGTGTTTTATGCGTGGTTCGACACCGCAAACGCCCGTCGCTTGAGCGATTATCAGGTCGGCAAAGCGGCTGAAATTACCGTTCCGGAAAATGCCGCTCCGCAAGGCATCGGTAACGCGTTTTCGCTGGAAGATAAGCCGCCCTTCAACGGCTCGCCCGACATGCCGACAGCCGAAACTTATCTGAACTTGGCCGCAAGCGGGCGCTATCCCGCCACCGATGCCGCACGCGCCGAACTGCTATATGTGCGCGACAAAATCGCCTTAACCGCCAAAGAGCAGGCCGAACGCAAAGGCGGCAAAGTATGATCCGCGATGCCGTTGCCGAAGATTGCGGCGCACTGGCCGAGCTAGACAAGCAATGCAACCCCGCGCCATGGTCGGCACAACAATTTCAGACGGCCTTAAACAGCCGTTTCGATACGGTAAAGGTATTGGAACACCGAGCCGCCACCGCCGGTTTTGCCGTTTGGCAGACAATATGCGGCAAATCCGAGCTGCACCTGATCGGCGTAGATCCCGCCGCGCGCCGCAACGGGCTGGCTTCGCAATTGATGAACGCTTGGTTTCAGACGGCCTCGTCCGAACCGGTAGAACGATGGTTTTTAGAAGTGCGCGCGTCCAACCATGCCGCCCGCGCTTTGTATGAAAAATACGGCTTTCGTGAATACGGCCGCCGCAAAGATTACTACCCGCTGCCAAACGGCGGGCGTGAAGACGCTGTTTTGATGGAGAAAAAATGTTAAGCAGCCGTTATCTGCATTTGCACGAAGCATTAGGCTTGGGGCCTATGTGGCTGAAACAGAGCGCCAAAGTGCTGCCTGCTCAGGCCGCCACTGCTGCGCCCTCTTCGCCTGCGCCAGCCGCTGCACCTGCCGACAAGCCCGTTGCAACGCGTGCTTCTGCCGATGCCCGCTTAAGCGCAATGGCCGCCGTCAACACAGCCCGTTCCGTTTCAGACGGCATCGAAGCTTCTGCCCAAAGGCCGTCTGAAAAAAGCCTGCCGACGCCTGCCGACGCCGAGCCGTCAACACAGCCCGCTCCCACCGTTGCCCCCGTTATCACCGCCGACATCCAACCCGCGCGCGTGATGGTGGTCAGCATCTGCCCCGCCCTCGAAGACAGCGCGGCCGGGCAGTTGTTTAGCGGCGATGCAGGCGTTCTGCTCGACAATATGCTCGCCGCCATCAACCTCAAACCCACCGACGCCCACAAAACCGCTTGGGTAAAAACCGCTGCCGTTTTCACGCCCACGCCCTCCGCCGAACAAATAGCCGACGCCCTGCCGCAACTTCAAGCCGAGCTTGCCGCCGCGCAAGCCCAATCGGTGCTGTTTTTGGGGCAAATTTTCGAGCAGCCCCACCATGCCGACATCATCCGCGGATTATGCGGAAACACCCCGCATTTCATCATCCCGCATCCCGCCCGCCTGTTGCGTCAACCGCAGCTCAAAAGAAACGCGTGGACGGAGCTGAAAAAACTCAAGCAAATCTTGTCCGGCTAACGCCCATCCACCGTATTCACACCAAAACGCCTGAACCGTCAGGCGTTTTTCATATCCCATAGGTTTGCGCTTGCTTATTAAATAGTTGAGGCCGTCTGAAAAACAAAATCCCACGGCACAAATTCAACAAGCCGACATCATGCCCGGCCATCGTGTCTAACACATTGTTTCGCTATATAATCCCTTATGTTGTTTGAAAAAACACCCTAAACACCCGGATTCAGGAGCCACCATGCACAGCCAGCCGCCTTCCACCCTGTTTTCCTTAAACCACCTGATTGTTGTCGGCGCCAGCGAACGCCGCCACAGCTTGGGCGAGCGTTTGCTGACCTCGCTGCTGCGTACGCCTTTCAATGGCCAAATCACGCCCGTTAACCTGCGCCACAAAACTGTCGGCGGCTTAAAAGCCTACACCAACATCGGGCGCATACCCGAATCCGCCGATGCCGTTTTGGCGACCACCCCGCCCGAAAGCTACGAAGCCATACTCAAAGCCTGCCGCAAGCAAAGCATCCCCTACGCGGTGTTGATACAAGATTGGGAAAACCAGCCCGAAGACGCGCCCGACAAAACCAAAGCCGTCGTATCAAAAGCCCGCAAGATGAACGTACAGGCCATCGTGTGCCACCCCGGCGGCATTCACATTCCCGCGCTCGGCTTAAACGCCGGCATCGGCCGCGACGCCCCCGCAGGCAATATCGGTTTAATCAGCGGCCACCCCACAGAAAGCGCCGAAGCCATATCCTTCGTCAAACAAGCAGGCTTGGGCATTTCCTGCCACATCGGCCTGCATTTCCCGCTCAGCCCCACCTCGTCCGCCGACGTCATGGCACTCTTGAGCAACGACCCCAACACCCACATCATCGTCAGCGCCTACAACCGACACGAACACCCGCGCACCCTGTTCAGCATCATCCGCCGCACCGCCCGCCGCAAACCCGTGATTCTGTGGGTTTCATCGTATGCCGACCAAGAAGAGCAAGCCATCCTCAAAGCCCTTGCCCTGCGTACCGGCGCCATCGTCGCCTTTTCCAGCGAAGAACTGGCCGCAGCCTTGCACACCCTATCCGCCCGCAAAAAAACCGCCCGCAAGCTGCACCTGATTTCCGGCGAACCCTGCGGACGCCTGCAAAGAGAAGCCGAAACACTCGGCATCCGCCTGCAACTACCCACCGAAAGCCAAAGGCCGTCTGAAAATCCATACGGCTATATCGGCTCAAACCCCACACCCACGCATTACCGCGCACTCGTTGAAAGCCTCCTCCACCATCACCAAACCGAGGCACTGCTCGCCGTCGTTGCGGGCACAGACCCTTATGCCGAAGACACCACGCGCATTTTGAGCCATCTGCAAAAACAGTCCGACAAACCACTTTATATCGTCAGCCCCTTTTCAGACGGCCTCCTCCGCTTCGCCCACGCCTCACAAGCATTGGAAGACTTCCGTTTTCAAGCCGACCATGCCGACTTCGCAGCAAAACTGCTCCAAACCGCCAAGCCGCTGCCCGCATACGTCAAAACACCCGACGCACAAGCCGCCGCACGAATAACCGACCAGCCCCAACAGCTCGCCGAAGCCCTGTTTTTGCCCGAATACGGCAGCGCCGAAGCCCCCGTACTCGCCACGCTCTCATTCAGACGGCATCCCCATTACGGCGCCGTCCTCTATACCGAAACACACGGCCAAACCCACGCCTACCTCCCGCCATTCAGCACCTTAGATGCCGAACGGCTCATCCAACAAGCCGACCTCAAACGCCACCAAAAAACCGTGCACCAACTTTTACACAGCCTGAACACCGTTTCAGACGGCCTGCCGCACATTCGCAAGATAACCGTAACCATCAGCGCCAACAACGCCGGCACAGAAATCACACTCGGAGAAACCGAGCAACCCGCAGCCAATGTCCAAGCCCTCTACCCCGCCAAACCCGCGCATATCTTTACCTTAAGAAACGGCCAAACCGCACACATCAGAGTGCTTCGTCCAGAAGACGCCGAAGCCAAACAAGAATTTGTGCGCCAACTATCCGATCACAGCCGTTACACACGCTACATGGCCCACCTCAAAGAGCTTACCCCCATCATGCTTGCCCAAGCCTGCAACCTCGATTACCACTACGAAGCCGCCGTCGTCGCCGAAGCAGAAGACGGCACTTGGCTGGGCGTATCCCGCTTCAGCAGCACCGGCATCCCCGAACGGTGCGAATTCGGCATCAGCATCGCCGAAACCGCGCAAGGACAAGGGCTGGCCGTACACTTGATGGAACAAATCCTGCAACTCGCCAAACAGCAAGGCTATCAAGAAATGAGCGCCGAAATCCTCAACACCAATCCCGCCATGCAGAAACTCGCAGAGAAACTCGGCTTCAGCGCACACCCCTCGCCTCACGACAACCGACTTACCGAAGTCATATACAACCTCAATCCCGAAGAAGATACGCCGGTAAACAACATCAAGCGCAATTTAAAACAACAAATACTTGCACTAAGATCGTAATTTATTCTAAAATTAGCGGTTTTCTATACATCCGATTTTTATCAAAGGAACCACTCATGGTAGTTATCCGTTTAGCCCGCAGCGGCTCAAAACACCGCCCGTTCTACAACGTAGTAGTAACCGACTCACGCAACCGCCGCGACGGTCGTTTCATTGAGCGCGTAGGCTTCTACAACCCCGTTGCCAACGAAAAACAAGAACGCGTACGCCTGAATGCCGACCGTCTGAACCACTGGATCAGCCAAGGCGCACAAGTAAGCGACGCCGTTGCCAAACTGGTTAAAGAGCAAAAAGCTGCTGCTTAATCCAAGACACATACTGCCATGACCGACACTCATCAAAGGGTAGCCATGGGCTACATCAAAGGCGTATTCGGCATCAAAGGCTGGCTCAAAATCGCCGCCGACACCGAATACACCGACAGCCTGCTGGACTACCCCGAGTGGCAGCTTGTCAAAGACGGTCAATCCCTGAACGTAACCCTTGAAGCCGGCAAAGTCGTCAACGGCGAACTTCAGGTAAAATTTGAAGGAATCAACGATCGCGACCAAGCGTTTGCTTTACGCGGTTACACCATCGAAATCCCCCGTTCGGAATTTGCTCCAGCAGAGGAAGACGAATACTACTGGGCCGATTTAGTGGGCATGACTGTCACCAACACAGAAAACATGACGTTGGGCACAGTAAAAAACCTGATGGAAACCGGCGCACACGACGTGTTGGTAGTAGATGGAGAATACGGACAAAAGCTGATCCCCTTCGTCTCCCAATTTATCGTCAACGTCGATACCGAAAAAAAAATCATCACCGCCGACTGGGGTCAAGATTACTAATGCTGATTCAAGCCATTACCCTCTTTCCGGAAATGTTTGACAGCATTACCCGATACGGGGTAACCGGGCGGGCATTGAAACAAAACCTGTGGCAGTTTAGCGCCATCAATCCCCGACGTTTTGCCGACAACAAACTCGGCTATATCGACGACCGCCCCTTCGGAGGCGGTCCCGGCATGATTATGATGGCACCGCCTTTGCAGGCCGCCATCGAAGAAGCCAAACAAAACCAACATTCCGGCAGCGGCAGAGTAATCTATCTCAGCCCCCAAGGAACACCGCTGACTCATTCAAAAGTTACAGAGTTAGCCACGCTGGACAACCTCATTCTGCTATGCGGCCGTTACGAAGGCATAGACGAACGACTATTACAAACCAGCGTAGACGAAGAAATCAGCATCGGAGATTTTGTCGTTTCCGGAGGCGAATTACCCGCCATGATGTTGATGGATGCCGTATTAAGATTGATACCCGGTGTACTGGGCGATGCACAGTCCGCACAACAAGATTCGTTTTCAGACGGCCTCTTGGATTGCCCCCACTACACCAAACCCATAGAATTTCAGGGCATGGCAGTTCCCGAAGTATTACGCACGGGAAACCACGGCCTGATAGCGGAATGGCGGTTAAAAGAATCGCTGCGCCGCACCTTAGAGCGCCGCCCCGACTTACTGGCCAAGCGCAGTTTAATCCCAAAGGAGTCCCGCCTCTTGGAAGCAATCAAACAAGAGCAACAGGATATCCAATCATAATTTAGGAAATAAACAAATGAACCTGATTCAACAATTAGAGCAAGAAGAAATTGCTCGTTTGAACAAAAACATCCCGGAATTCTCCCCCGGTGACACTGTTGTCGTATCCGTACGCGTAGTAGAAGGCAACCGCAGCCGTCTGCAAGCTTACGAAGGCGTTGTTATCGCACGCCGTAACCGCGGTTTGAACAGCAACTTCATCGTACGCAAAATTTCAAGCGGCGAAGGCGTTGAGCGCACTTTCCAACTGTACTCTCCCAATGTAGAAAAAATCGAAGTTAAACGCCGTGGTGACGTACGTCGTGCCAAACTGTACTACCTGCGCGGCCTCACCGGTAAAGCTGCACGCATTAAAGAAAAATTACCTGCCCGCAAAGGTTAATTTTTCACGAATCCAAAACCCGCTATTTACAGCGGGTTTTTTTACATACTAAAGATCCTTCTACAATTAATTACCTAAAACTACTTCAGATTTTTCACTAAAATATTCAGCAAATTTCTCATAAATACCTTCTTTCAGCAAACCGCACAAGCTATGATTGCCAAACACATCGGCCGCTTCCCCCTGTTGAAGTTGGAGCAGGTGATTGATTGGCAACCGATCGAACATTACCTCAACCATCAAAGAACCCGCTACCTTCGAGACCACCGCGGCCGTCCCGCCTATCCCCTGCTATCCATGTTCAAAGCCGTTCTGCTCGGCCAGTGGCACAGCCTTTCCGATCCCGAACTCGAACACAGCCTCATCACCCGTATCGAGTTTCAACTCTTCTGCCGCTTTGACAACTTTTGCATTCCCGACCACAGCACCCTCTGCCGTTTCCGCAACTGGCTGGCCCAAGACAACACCCTGGCCGAACTATTGGATCTGATTAACCGCCAACTGACTGACAAGGGCTTAAAAGTAGAGAAAGCATCCGCCGCCATCGTTGACGCCACCATTATTCAGACGGTCGGCGGCAAACAGCGTCAGGCCATAGAAGTGGATGACGAAGGACAAGTAAGTAGCCAAACCACACCGAGTAAAGACAGCGATGCCCGTTGGGTGAAGAAAGACGGCCGATACAGACTGGGTTACAAACAACATACCCGTACCGATGCGGAAGGCTACATTGAGAAACTGCATATCACTGCCGCCAATGCCCATGAGTGCAAACACCTGCTGCCTTTGTTGGAAGGCCTAGCCAAAGACACGACTGTCTATGCCGATAAAGGCTACGACAGTATGGAAAACCGGCAACATCTGAGAGAACATCAACTGCGGGACGGCATCATGTACAAATCCCACCGCAACCGGCCGCTGACGGAAGCGCAAACCAAACGTAACCGACATTTATCGAAAACCCGTTATGTGGTCGAACAAAGCTTTGGTACGCTGCACCGTAAATTCCGCCATGCCCGGGCAACTTATTTTGGTCTGAGCAAAGTGAGTGCACAAAGCCACCTGAAGGCGATGTGTTTGAACCTGTTGAAAGCAGCCAACAGGCTACGTGCGCCTGTTGCCGTCTGAAAGGCAGTTCAGATACCCGATTATCGGGTATTTGAGGAGAATAAAGAGAGCATTGAAATAGAAAAACAGCCGAAACCCTGTATTTTGGCCCCAGCTGTTGGGTAAAGGCCAATTTTTACAAAAGTCCCGAGCTTCACCGCGTCCACCGTCTTTCCGCCGCCTCTAAAATCTACGCCAAAGATTCCATGACTTCCCAAGCATCGCTGTTAGGCAAGTTGGAAACCCGCGGTTTTCAATACAGCGACGAAGCCGAAATCCGCCGCCGTTTGCAGCAGGTAAATGCCGCCGAGGTGCAGGCCGCCGCCAAACTGCTCACGCCCCAACGCTCCAGCGTGGTGGTTGTGCGCCCCGAAGCGGCGGCTGCTAAGTAGGTAATCAAGGATAAACGCAACCATAACGCGTTGAGGTATCTGCAAAGTGCGGTCATTCCTTCTGCCGTTACCGTTTTCCTTTCCCGACAGTAGGAGATTGAATATTGGTAGCGTCAGCAAGGATGGAATAAAGCCCCCTTCCCTTACAGCTGTTGTGAGCTACTTTGCCGGTTATGGATAGGCACCAGCCACAGCGTTCCGGGTTTCAGACGGCCTCCCGCTTCCTGTCTTCGCTTCAACCGCCTTCCCCTGCACTGTCGTCCTTCTGCCGTTACTTTTATAACGCATTAGAACCGACACCCGCATTCTTTTCCCGCCCACAAATAAGCGGCCGGACACTCCCGCATCCGGCCGCTACCTATGTCTATTTAACCGTCACCGACATCAACTACCGACGACGGCAATCCCAGCATTAATCAGCGCTTCTCTTTAGCCTTCTCCTTCAGCGCCGGCACCGCCGCTTTGGCCGGCTTCTTACCGCCACCAACCGTCGCCTCATCGCGCAGCTTGGCTAAAATACCCTCGCCGATACCCTTCACATTCTTCAAATCGTCAACACTCTTAAACTGACCGTTGTGCTGACGGTACTCCACAATCGCCGCCGCCTTCGACGGACCGATACCCGGCAGCGCCTTCAATTCCTCCGCCGTCGCCGTATTGATATTCACCGCCGCCAGCGATACCGCCGACCACAACAGAGCCAGCGCACCCGCTAAATATTTCTTCATCTTCTAAATCCTTCTTGATGGTTTTCCGTAACGTGTCATACCTGCGGCCTCTACCAACAGGCAATATACCTCACACTGCCCGCACAGGCAGTCCGAACCATCATAAACAGATTCCCAACACCCTTCAAATACTTTTAACTATAGTTACTATATACATAGAGAACATTGTCTCTCCCCAACAACAAGCTCGTCTTTCCATTACAGCTCTGCTCTCTTTGCTCCGCTACAACCAACCTTCTTCTGTATCCATTCTGCACAAACCTACCGGCAAACCAACCTTCTGAAACACCCATATTCAACTGTCTTGGCAAATCAAAATACTAAAACCCCCGATACGCAAGTATCGGGGGTTCGAAATAAGTGTCTGGCAGTGACCTACTTTCACATGGGTATCCACACTATCATCGGCGCTGAGTCGTTTCACGGTCCTGTTCGGGATGGGAAGGCGTGGGACCAACTCGCTATGGCCGCCAGACGTAAACTGTACAAATCGGTAAGCCGTTATGGAAGCTCGCTTCCACTTATTTATTCTTTAATCAACGGTGATGTGTATCAGCCTCACAAGACTGATGTAAGCTTATTCAAAGAAACTATCCAAAGTCCTTCAAATGATAGAGTCAAGCCTCACGAGCAATTAGTATCGGTTAGCTCCACGCATTGCTGCGCTTCCACACCCGACCTATCAACGTCCTGGTCTCGAACGACTCTTTAGTGCGGTTAAACCGCAAGGGAAGTCTCATCTTCAGGCGAGTTTCGCGCTTAGATGCTTTCAGCGCTTATCTCTTCCGAACTTAGCTACCCGGCGATGCGACTGGCGTCACAACCGGTACACCAGAGGTTCGTCCACTCCGGTCCTCTCGTACTAGGAGCAGCCCCCGTCAAACTTCCAACGCCCACTGCAGATAGGGACCAAACTGTCTCACGACGTTTTAAACCCAGCTCACGTACCACTTTAAATGGCGAACAGCCATACCCTTGGGACCGACTACAGCCCCAGGATGTGATGAGCCGACATCGAGGTGCCAAACTCCGCCGTCGATATGAACTCTTGGGCGGAATCAGCCTGTTATCCCCGGAGTACCTTTTATCCGTTGAGCGATGGCCCTTCCATACAGAACCACCGGATCACTATGTCCTGCTTTCGCACCTGCTCGACTTGTCGGTCTCGCAGTTAAGCTACCTTTTGCCATTGCACTATCAGTCCGATTTCCGACCGGACCTAGGTAACCTTCGAACTCCTCCGTTACTCTTTGGGAGGAGACCGCCCCAGTCAAACTGCCTACCATGCACGGTCCCCGATCCGGATCACGGACCTGGGTTAGAACCTCAAAGCCACCAGGGTGGTATTTCAAGGACGGCTCCACAGAAACTGGCGTCTCTGCTTCTAAGCCTCCCACCTATCCTACACAAGTGACTTCAAAGTCCAATGCAAAGCTACAGTAAAGGTTCACGGGGTCTTTCCGTCTAGCAGCGGGGAGATTGCATCTTCACAACCATTTCAACTTCGCTGAGTCTCGGGAGGAGACAGTGTGGCCATCGTTACGCCATTCGTGCGGGTCGGAACTTACCCGACAAGGAATTTCGCTACCTTAGGACCGTTATAGTTACGGCCGCCGTTTACTGGGGCTTCGATCCGATGCTTGCACATCTTCAATTAACCTTCCAGCACCGGGCAGGCGTCACACCCTATACGTCCACTTTCGTGTTAGCAGAGTGCTGTGTTTTTAATAAACAGTCGCAGCCACCGATTCTCTGCGACCCTCCAATGCTTACAGAGCAAGTCTTTCACATCAAAGGGCATACCTTCTCCCGAAGTTACGGTATCAATTTGCCGAGTTCCTTCTCCCGAGTTCTCTCAAGCGCCTTAGAATTCTCATCCTGCCCACCTGTGTCGGTTTGCGGTACGGTTCAATTCAAACTGAAGCTTAGTGGCTTTTCCTGGAAGCGTGGTATCGGTTACTTCATGTCCGTAGACACTCGTCATCACTTCTCGGTGTTTAAAAGACCCGGATTTGCCTAAGTCTTCCACCTACCGGCTTAAACAAGCTATTCCAACAGCTTGCTAACCTAACCTTCTCCGTCCCCACATCGCATTTGAATCAAGTACGGGAATATTAACCCGTTTCCCATCGACTACGCATTTCTGCCTCGCCTTAGGGGCCGACTCACCCTACGCCGATGAACGTTGCGTAGGAAACCTTGGGCTTTCGGCGAGCGGGCTTTTCACCCGCTTTATCGCTACTCATGTCAACATTCGCACTTCTGATACCTCCAGCAACCTTCTCAAGTCACCTTCATCGGCCTACAGAACGCTCCCCTACCATGCACTAGGTGCATCCGCAGCTTCGGTTACAGATTTGAGCCCCGTTACATCTTCCGCGCAGGACGACTCGACCAGTGAGCTATTACGCTTTCTTTAAATGATGGCTGCTTCTAAGCCAACATCCTGGCTGTCTGGGCCTTCCCACTTCGTTTACCACTTAATCTGTCATTTGGGACCTTAGCTGGCGGTCTGGGTTGTTTCCCTCTCGACAACGGACGTTAGCACCCGCTGTCTGTCTCCCATGATTGCACTTTCCGGTATTCTTAGTTTGCCATGGGTTGGTAAGTCGCAATGACCCCCTAGCCATAACAGTGCTTTACCCCCGGAAGTGATACATGAGGCACTACCTAAATAGTTTTCGGGGAGAACCAGCTATCTCCGAGTTTGTTTAGCCTTTCACCCCTATCCACAGCTCATCCCCGCATTTTGCAACATGCGTGGGTTCGGACCTCCAGTACCTGTTACGGCACCTTCATCCTGGCCATGGATAGATCACTCGGTTTCGGGTCTACACCCAGCAACTCATCGCCCTATTAAGACTCGGTTTCCCTACGCCTCCCCTATCCGGTTAAGCTCGCTACTGAATGTAAGTCGTTGACCCATTATACAAAAGGTACGCAGTCACCCAATTAATAGGCTTCCACTGTTTGTATGCATCAGGTTTCAGGTTCTATTTCACTCCCCTCCCGGGGTTCTTTTCGCCTTTCCCTCACGGTACTGGTTCACTATCGGTCGATGATGAGTATTTAGCCTTGGAGGATGGTCCCCCCATATTCAGACAGGATTCCACGTGTCCCGCCCTACTTGTCGTATACCTAGTACCACTGATGAAATTTCGAATACGGGGCTATCACCCACTATGGCCAAGCTTCCCAGCTTGTTCTTCTATCTCAACAGCTATCATATACAGGCTCCTCCGCGTTCGCTCGCCACTACTTACGGAATCTCGGTTGATTTCTTTTCCTCCGGGTACTTAGATGGTTCAGTTCTCCGGGTTCGCTTCGCTTATCCTATGTATTCAGATAAGGATACCGTACAAAATACGGTGGGTTTCCCCATTCGGACATCACCGGATCATAGCTTTATTGCCAGCTCCCCGATGCTTTTCGCAGGCTTACACGTCCTTCGTCGCCTATCATCGCCAAGGCATCCACCTGATGCACTTATTCACTTGACTCTATCATTTCAAGAACCTCTCTGACTTCGTTGTTTCGGCGTTGACTACCTACCCAACTTGAAGTCTTTACTCTGACAAAGCTTACTGCTTGTTGTGTACCGAACTGTGCCTTTTGTGTTTCACAGTTCAGTCGATACAATCATCACCCAAATACTGCGGCTTACCTGTTACAGTAAGCCAACATTGTCTTTGTTTGTTGATTTCGGCTTTCCAATTTGTTAAAGATCAATGCGTTTTACATGAAACAAACTTTTGTCTCAAACTTCGCAAATTAAAATGAGCTGCGCATTGTAGCAGCTAACTTTAATTTGTAAAGTCTTTAAATGTTTGGTGGAGGCAAACGGGATCGAACCGATGACCCCCTGCTTGCAAAGCAGGTGCTCTACCAACTGAGCTATGCCCCCATACTCTTACTCAAGTATCGATACTGCTTACTCTTGCTTTGAGAATGTCTGGTGGGTCTGGGAGGACTTGAACCTCCGACCCCACGCTTATCAAGCGTGTGCTCTAACCAGCTGAGCTACAAACCCAAGGTCTCTTTGCTTTCCAATATGCCAACAACCATCCTTCTTAATCCGAATAACCTTTTCGGTCATGCTCGGCTTAAAAGTAATTCATGCAGCACATCTTCAAGCTTAAACGCATCTTTAATATCACAGTTTACCGATAAGTGTGAGTGCCTCTCAGCCTCTTTTCTCTAGAAAGGAGGTGATCCAGCCGCAGGTTCCCCTACGGCTACCTTGTTACGACTTCACCCCAGTCATGAAGCATACCGTGGTAAGCGGGCTCCTTGCGGTTACCCTACCTACTTCTGGTATCCCCCACTCCCATGGTGTGACGGGCGGTGTGTACAAGACCCGGGAACGTATTCACCGCAGTATGCTGACCTGCGATTACTAGCGATTCCGACTTCATGCACTCGAGTTGCAGAGTGCAATCCGGACTACGATCGGTTTTGTGGGATTGGCTCCACCTCGCGGCTTGGCTACCCTCTGTACCGACCATTGTATGACGTGTGAAGCCCTGGTCATAAGGGCCATGAGGACTTGACGTCATCCCCACCTTCCTCCGGCTTGTCACCGGCAGTCTCATTAGAGTGCCCAACCAAATGATGGCAACTAATGACAAGGGTTGCGCTCGTTGCGGGACTTAACCCAACATCTCACGACACGAGCTGACGACAGCCATGCAGCACCTGTGTTACGGCTCCCGAAGGCACTCCTCCGTCTCTGGAGGATTCCGTACATGTCAAGACCAGGTAAGGTTCTTCGCGTTGCATCGAATTAATCCACATCATCCACCGCTTGTGCGGGTCCCCGTCAATTCCTTTGAGTTTTAATCTTGCGACCGTACTCCCCAGGCGGTCAATTTCACGCGTTAGCTACGCTACTAAGCAATCAAGTTGCCCAACAGCTAATTGACATCGTTTAGGGCGTGGACTACCAGGGTATCTAATCCTGTTTGCTACCCACGCTTTCGGGCATGAACGTCAGTATTATCCCAGGGGGCTGCCTTCGCCATCGGTATTCCTCCACATCTCTACGCATTTCACTGCTACACGTGGAATTCTACCCCCCTCTGACATACTCTAGTCACCCAGTTTCAAACGCAGTTCCCAGGTTGAGCCCGGGGATTTCACATCTGACTTAAGTAACCGTCTGCGCCCGCTTTACGCCCAGTAATTCCGATTAACGCTCGCACCCTACGTATTACCGCGGCTGCTGGCACGTAGTTAGCCGGTGCTTATTCTTCAGGTACCGTCATCAGTCATGGGTATTAACCACAACCTTTTCTTCCCTGACAAAAGTCCTTTACAACCCGAAGGCCTTCTTCAGACACGCGGCATGGCTGGATCAGGCTTGCGCCCATTGTCCAAAATTCCCCACTGCTGCCTCCCGTAGGAGTCTGGGCCGTGTCTCAGTCCCAGTGTGGCGGATCATCCTCTCAGACCCGCTACTGATCGTCGCCTTGGTAGGCCTTTACCCCACCAACCAGCTAATCAGACATCGGCCGCTCGAATAGCGCAAGGTCCGAAGAGCCCCTGCTTTCCTTCTCAAAGCGTATGCGGTATTAGCCATCCTTTCGGACAGTTATCCCCCACTACTCGGTACGTTCCGATGCATTACTCACCCGTTCGCCACTCGCCACCCAAGAAGCAAGCTTCTCTGTGCTGCCGTCCGACTTGCATGTGTAAAGCATGCCGCCAGCGTTCAATCTGAGCCAGGATCAAACTCTTATGTTCAATCTCTAACTTTTTAACTTCTGGTCTGCTTCAAAGTAACTGACAGACAATGTATAATCTTGTCTCTCTGTTTTTGTCGCAGTGTGAGGCCTAAAGACACTCACACTTATCGGTAATCTGTGTTGTTAAAGAACGGTTGCTGCTGTGTCAGCAGCGAAGAAACCGAACTATACACACCCGCCCGCACCCCCGTCAATAACCACAACGCAAAAAATTACAACGGAAATCACATATCGCTGTTTATTATGGGAATTATTTTTTAAAAATTTCATTCAAACATTTCCTCAACCAATTCATACAACACTCTGCCCCTCCACCCCAACTGCAAAACTCATTCACCTTATGTTTTTTTTGATATGATATGAAGTTCATTTTTATGGGGTTTGTGTATGTCTGTTTATACCAGCGTTTCAGATGACGAAATGCGTGAATTCTTAAATGATTACAACTTAGGCGATTTTATTTCCCTGCAAGGGATTGCTCAGGGGATTACAAACAGTAATTATTTTTTAACTACTACTAAAGGGCGCTTCGTTTTAACTGTATTTGAAACCCTGCAACAGCGCGAGCTGCCTTTCTTTTTGGAACTCAAACAACATCTCAGCAAAAACGGAGTTGCCTGCCCTGCTCCTGTTATGCGCAAAGACGGGAAATTCGATTCTATTTTGGTTGGCAAACCCGCGTGTTTGGTAACTTGTTTAAAAGGCTCCGATACGAGTTGGCCGACAGCGAACCAATGCTTTCACACCGGAGCCATGCTGGCCAAAATGCATTTGGCCGGACAAAGTTTTCCTTCCAAGATGGTCAATCCTCGTTATAGGGATTGGTGGCGCAATGCCTATACCCAGCTTTTTCCTTTATTAAATGCTGAAGATGCTGCATTATTAAAAAGTGAAATTGATTATTTAGATAAAAACAACGGCGAATCTTTACCTTCCGGCATTATTCATGCTGACCTTTTTAAAGATAATGTTTTGCTCGACGGCGAAGAAGTGGCCGGATTTATCGATTTTTACTATGCCTGCAACGGCAACTTCATGTATGACTTGGCGATTGCGGTAAACGACTGGGCACGCACAGCCAGTAATCATTTGGACAAAGAACTGGAAAAAGCTTTCATCGAAGGCTACGAAAGTGTCCGCCCGCTTAGCGACGAAGAACGGGCTTATTTTCCTACCGCGCAACGTGCAGGCTGTATTCGTTTTTGGGTGTCCCGTCTTTTAGACTTTTATTTCCCGCAAGAAGGTGAAATGACTTTCATCAAAGACCCGAATGCGTTCCGCGACTTATTGATCAGCTTGCGGGAAAACTAACGCTTAACATTGCAGTTATTAAGATTGAAGGCCGTCTGAAATTTTCAGACGGCCTTCTTCATTCTTCCCCAGTTGATTTCAGCCTCAATTAATTTCCAAGCTTCATACAATAAAAAAGCAGATGGGGTCATCTGCTTTTTATAACTCAATTCAAGTTGAGGCCGTCTGAAAACTATTCAAAGTTCAATACTGCGGAAGTATAAACGTCTTGAACATCATCCAAATCTTCAAGAGCATCAATCAACTTTTGCATTTTTTCGGCATCTTCACCGCTTAATTCGGTTTCATTTTGCGCGCGCATGGTGACGTCGCCGTCCTCAGATTGGAAACCTGCCGCTTCCAAAGCAGCTTTTACACCAGCCCAATCATTAGGCGCCGTGATTACTTCCAACGAACCGTCTTCATGAGCGACCACATCTTCTGCACCGGCTTCTAAAGCGGCCTCCATAAGCGCATCTTCATCCACGCCCGGAGCAAATACCAGATAACCCTGATGGACGAAATTGAAGGCCACACAGCCGTCTGTGCCCAAATTGCCGCCGTTTTTGTTAAACGCATGGCGCACATCTGCAACGGTACGGGTTTTATTGTCTGTCAAACAATCCACCATCAGCGCCGCGCCGCCGATGCCGTAGCCTTCGTAGCGCAGTTCGACGTATTCAACACCTTCCAGATTGCCGGTACCTTTATCAATCGCACGTTGGATATTGTCTTTAGGCATGTTGTTGCTAACAGCCTTATCCATTGCCAACCGCAAACGCGGGTTGGAAGAAGGGTCGCCGCCGCCCATTTTGGCTGCAACGGTAATCTCTTTGATCAAACGGGTAAAAATTTTACCGCGCTTGGCATCTTGACGTTCTTTTTTATGACGGATATTCGCCCACTTACTGTGGCCTGCCATGGTGTTTCCTTTCTATGCCCGCCCTACTGAATTTATGAGGCCGACTGTACATACAAAATTTTAAAGGCGCGTATTTTATCATAAAAGCTTAAAACATGAGATGTTGAATCTATTCAGGTTTATCAACATTTACGTTCGGTTTTCTACGTTCGGTTTTCAGCCTGCACTTGATTTCAGACGGCCTGTAACCATATTCAGTCCATCTGAAAATTATTATGTAGGCAAAAACCATGACCAACACTAAAAACAACACTCCTGCCGCAGCGGTAAATCATGCCGACTGCCGAACCCGTTTCATTTTCGACGATATGCCCGTACGCGGCCAACATGTGCGGCTTGAGAAAGTATGGCAACACATTGTCGAGCAAAAACATTATCCTGCCGCCATCCAACGCGCTTTGGGTGAATTACTGGCAGCCGGTGCATTATTGTCGAGCAATTTGAAGATTGAAGGTACATTAATTGTTCAAGTGCAGGGGAAAGGCAAACTGAAAATGCTGGTTGTCGAAGCCACTTCATCCGACACCTGCCGCGCCACCGCACGTTGGGACGAACATGCCCAAATCGGCGAGAACGAAAGTCTGCGCGAATTATTGGGCGACAGCGGTGTATTCGTGATTACTCTGCAACCGCAAGACGGAGAACCGTGGCAAGGCGTGGTGCCGCTTGAAGGCGACAGCATTTCAGAAATGCTGGTCAACTATATGAAGCGTTCCGAGCAATTAGATACCCACATCACCCTCACCGCCTCGGATAAAGTGTGCAGCGGTCTGCTGGTACAACGCCTACCTGAATCTACCCCTGATGCAGAAGCATGGGAACACATAGTCACACTTGCCCAAACCGTAACAGCCGACGAATTGGCGACTTTAGACGCGCACCATATCCTCTACCGCTTGTTCCACGAAACTCCGCCGCGTGTATTCGAGCAGGAAGCGATTGAATTTGCCTGCACATGTTCGCGTGGCAAGGTAAGTGATATGTTATTGATGCTGGGTGGTGAAGAAGTAGGCTCGGTACTGCTGGAACAAGGCAGTGTGGAAATTGATTGCGATTTCTGCAATGTAAAATATGTGTTTGACGAGACCGACATTAATGCACTGTTTGGCATGGATGTGGCTCAGGCGGTTAGCGAGGAAAAACTCAGGCTTCAATAAACCTGATTGACAACCCATTGATTGGTAAATAATTCATCTCCGCTCTTAATCATGTTGAATGATGGCAACTTAACCAAGCCCTCATTCAACATGTTTTTTTACCTACTCTCTTATTTTTTCCAATAAGGCGGCGTAAACAGAATCAACACCGTGAAAATTTCCAAACGACCCAACAACATCACGGCGGTACACAACCATTTCTGAACATCTGCCAACGCAGAATAATTATGCGCCGGCCCGACCACACCCAAACCCGGGCCTGCATTGGTAATGCAGGCAATCACGGCGCTGAAGGCCGAAATAAAATCCAAGCCCGTGGCCATCATCAGAAAAGTGAACAGCACGACGGTCATGAAATACACAAAGATAAACGCCATCACAGTCAAAGCCGTGCGCTCGGGAATGGTGCGGCCGTTTACCTTAACGTTGCGCACCGCATTGGGATGAAGCAGCAGCAACATTTCGCGCAAACTGAATTTGGCAAGCACGATGGCGCGTGCATTTTTAATCCCGCCGCCCATAGAGCCTGAGCTGGCCAAAACGTTGGCAAGAAAAAACATCCATAAAGAAGTAATCAGCGGCCATTGTGCAAAATCGGCATTGGCAAACCCGCTGGAAAGCCCGATAGATACGAAGTTAAACGATGTATAACGGAGCGATTCCTCGAAAGTCGGATAATATTGCTTGTGCCATAAATAAACGCTGACTGCGGTAATGCTGACCACCAGCATACTCACCATGATGCGGAACTCTTCATCCCGCCAATAGCGTTGCGGTGTGCGTGCGCCGACCACGGAAAGATGGGTAACAAAACTGATGGCGCCAAACAACGTGATGGCCATCACAATCATTTCGATAGAAGGGGAATTGAAGTAAGCGATGCTGTCGTCGTGGGTAGAAAAACCGCCGAGGGAAATCGTCGATAAAGCATGGCAAACCGCATCAAACCAACTCATGCCTGCCCAATACAGTGCCAAACAGGCCACAACGGTGCTTATGGCATAAGTAAGCCACAGCTTTTTCGCCACTTGGGAAATACGCGGGGCAATTTTATTGTCTTTATCAAGGCCGGGGATTTCCGCTTTAAACAACTGCGTGCCGCCCACGCCGAGCATGGGCAGAATCGCCACCGCCAACACGATAATCCCCATACCGCCGAGCCAATTGAGCATGTGCCGCCAGAAATTAATCGAAGGGGCAAGCGTGTCCAAACTGGTAATCACCGTAGCGCCCGTAGTGGTCAGCCCCGACATCGCTTCAAACAGCGCATCGGTGTAGCTCATTTGGGGAAAGTAAAGATAAAACGGCATCGCCGCCACCACGGCAAAACCCACCCACAACATAAACACCAGCGTAAAACCGTCGCGCACACGCAGTTCGCGCTGATAACGGCGTGTCAGCAGCCATATGGCAACCGAACTGATGATGGTCACCAGCGCCGTAGAGCCGAATGCACGCAAGGCATCGTCCAAATAAATATACGACACCATGGTAGGCACCAGCAGAAGTATCGAAAACAGCACGCCGAGTTTCGATAAAATATGGATGGTAGGGATGATTTTATACATAACTATCTGATTTCAGACGGCCTAAAAGAAACCGGATTCATACATGGGCAGATGCACGAATTCCAAATAAACCGTCAACACATCGCAAGCAACAAGCCCGTCATAATCGATTTTTTTATTTTTTATCATGGGGTACGGCACACCGGCAAAAGTTCCGCCTCAAGCGCAACTGTTTCCTTTTAAAGATGAAAGCCGATGAGCTTATCAGGCCGTCTGAAACTATTTTTCAGACGGCCTGAATCAAAATACGGCGGCTATTTTATCAAAAAACATACTTTTTTCAGAAACGCTTTGGCCGTCTGAACAATGGCGAACCGGTTTTCTTAAGATTGAGTTCACATGTAGAGCAGCAAAACAGGAAACTTAAGAATGCCTCTTACTCAGGCTGTTCGGCAGCCTCACCCTCCGAATCAACCTCACCCGCAGCCGCCTGATAATCGGCAAACCACTTGCCCACTACAGTGTTCACTTCCTCGATACCCTGCTTTTTCAAGCTGGAAAAAAGCTGCACGCTGATCTGCTGCCGCTCCGCATACGGTTTCAGCGATTTTTTAACCGCAGCAAGCGTTTTAATCTGATCGTTTTTAGACAGCTTATCGGCTTTGGAAAGCAAAATATGCACCGGACGGCCCGTGATATGGAAAAAATCCAGCATTCTGAGGTCAAGCTCTTTCAGCGGGTGACGGGCGTCCATAATCAGCACCAAACCAATTAACTGCTGTCTTTTCTGAAGATAATCGCCCAACAATTTCACCCAATGGGCACGCACGGCCTCCGGCACCTGCGCATAGCCGTAGCCCGGCAAGTCCACCATAAAACCGCCGCCAGCCAACTCAAAAAAGTTGATGTGCTGGGTGCGCCCCGGCGTTTTCGACACATAAGCCAAACGCACATGATTGGTCAGCGTATTGATGGCGCTCGACTTGCCCGCATTACTGCGCCCGACAAAGGCGATTTCGGCAGGCGTATCGGGCAAATCTTTCAGATGATTGACCGTAGTAAAGAATTTTGCATTTTGAAATAAGTTCATAAGTGGTAAAATTGTGTGAATTTGGTATAGAATACCACGATTATAAAGTTATCGGTTTAGTCGGGCCGCTACCAGCCCGTGTTGAGTATAGTAAAGGGCATTGCGAATTGATGTCGTAATGCTGTAATTCAGGAGCACACTTCCATGAAACGTTTTACCCTGTTGGGTCTGGCTTTAGCTGTTACTGCCGCGGCGGCCGCGCCCAAAGCGGATATTGCCAAAGGCAAAGAAATTGCAAACACGATTTGTGCGGCTTGCCACGCTGCCGACGGTAACAGCGGTATTGCAATGTATCCCAAATTATCCGCCCAACACGCCCAATATCTTTTTGTCCAAACCAAAGAGATCAAAGAAGGTAAACGTACTACCGGCGCAGCGGCGGCAATGATGCCTTTGGTGGCTTCGCTTTCCGATCAGGATATGCGCAATGTAGCCGCGTTCTACGCCACCCAATTCCCCAAACCGGGCGAAACCAATCCGAAAGAAAATCCCGAATTAGGCGCGAAAATCTACCGCGGCGGCTTGGCCGACAAGAAAATCCCGGCCTGTATGTCTTGCCACGGCCCCAACGGTGCGGGTATTCCTGCGGGCGGTACCGATATTTTGGCTTATCCGCGTTTGGGCGGCCAGCACAAGGCTTATATTGTTGACCAGATGAAAGCTTACCAATCAGGCCAACGTAAAAACAACATCATGAACGACATCGCCGGCCGCATGACCAACGAAGAGCTGAAAGCTGTCGCCAACTTTATCCAAGGGTTGCATTAATATTGCATCACGCGGTTTTGTGCTGAGGCCGTCTGAAAGAAAAGCTTTCAGACGGCCTTCGGCTGCCATGCCGCTTCATCATCTTTAAACGCTTCATCTGCTTGAATCTTGGCTAAAGGATTCTTAAAACTCAAAGTTGCAAAGATTGCAGAAGATTTTGATTTTAAAGATAGCACTTCCATTCATTGAACCTACCAACCAATCGGCAAAACCTTATGGCCCAACCCAAAACTTCCGTTCCGCTTATACGCCGCCCGTGGTTTGCTTTTCTCAGCTCCATGCGCTTCGCCGTGGCTCTGCTCAGCCTTTTGGGTATCGCATCCATCATCGGCACGGTACTCCAGCAAAACCAGCCGCCCGTCAATTATGTGGTGAAATTCGGCCCGTTTTGGACGGAAATTTTCGGTTTTTTAGGCTTGTTTGATGTTTACGCATCCAGCTGGTTTGTGCTGATTATGCTGTTTTTGGTGCTCTCCACGGGCTTGTGTTTGTGGCGCAACATTCCGCCGTTTGTGCGCGAAATGAAATCTTACCGGTTAAACGCCAGCAAAAAATCTTTGTCTTCAATGAAGCACACCACCATGCTCGAAGGCCGTATTTCACCCGAAATCGCCGCCCGCTATTTGGAAGTGCAGGGATTCAGCAGCAAAACGGTTGAACGCGAAGACGGCTCCGTCTTGCTCGCAGCCAAAAAAGGCGCGATGAACAAATGGGGATACATTTTCGCCCATGCGGCCATTATCGTTATCTGTTTGGGCGGCCTGATCGACAGCAACCTGCTGCTGAAAGTCGGTATGCTCACCGGCAAAATCGTTCCCGACAACGAATCGGTGTTCGCCAAAGATTTCAAACCCGAAAGCACGCTGGGCAGCGGCAATATCTCGTTCCGCGGCAACGTCAACATCACCGAAGGCCAACAAGCCGACGTGGTTTTTCTGAATGCCGACAAAGGTATGCTGATACAGGATTTGCCGTTTACGGTGCATCTGAAAAAGTTTCATATCGACTTCTACAACACCGGTATGCCTAAAGATTTCGCCAGCGATTTGGTGGTTACCGACAAAGCCACCGGCGAAGTGATTGAAAAAACCATCCGCGTCAACCATCCGCTCACGGTTGACGGCATTACCATTTATCAAGCCAGCTTTGCCGACGGCGGTTCTGACTTGAAACTGAAAGCTTGGAATCTGGCAGGCAAAAACCGCCAACCGGCCATGATGGATGCCGTCTCGATGCGTGAATTTCCATTGGATTTGGACGGCAAGCAATACCGGTTGGAATTCGACCAGTTTACCGCCATGAACGTCGAAGACATGAGCGCCGCGCCCCAAAAAGAAAAAACAGGTTTTCAGACGGCCATTAACGACGTGCGCAGCGTTAAGCAAGACAAAAAGTTCACTAACATCGGCCCATCCATCGTTTACCGCATCCGCGACAAAGCCGGACAAGCCGTTGAATACAAAAACTATATGCTGCCCGTCAAACAAGAAGAAGACTATTTCTTCATCACCGGCACCCGCGCAGGGCTGGATCAGCAATACCGCTGGCTGCGCCTGCCCGCCGACAAAGAAGGCAGCATCGACACCTTTATGGCTTGGCGCGAACTGCTGAACGACCCTGCCGTGCGCAAACGCGTGATTGAAGCGTCTGCCCAAGCCGCGCCCGAAAACGTGCGTTCGGGATTCAGCTTGGCCGTAGAAAACACCCTTGCCCTGTTTGCACAAGGCGGCTATTTGGCACTGAACGACTACATCGAACAAAAAGTGCCCGAAGCCGAACGCGACAAAATGCAGGATTTCTTCTACCGCATTTTATACGGCACGCTCAATTCGATTTTGGATGAAACCATCACCACTTACAAACTGCCCGAATGGAAACCGAGCGTGGAACGAAACCGCTTCCTGCTGCACAGCATGGATGCCTACACCGGCCTGACCGAATACCCCTCGCCGGTGCTGCTCCAGCTCAACGGCTATAAAGAAGTGCGCTCTTCCGGCCTGCAAATGACCCGCTCTCCCGGTGCATCGTTGGTGTATTTAGGCTCGGTGCTGCTGGTTTTGGGCACGGTATTTATGTTTTACATCCGCGAGAAACGCGCATGGCTGCTGTTTGACCAAGACGGCGTGCGTTTTTCCATGTCGTCTTCGCGCAATGAGCGTGATTTACAAAAAGAATTTCCCAAACATACAGAGGATTTGGCAACATTGTCCTCAGATTTGAACAAAAACATTTAACAGCCGGTGTAAGAACTTTTTCAGACGGTCGTCTGAAAACAAACAGGCTGAATTATGAAGGAACATACGCATGAACCACACCATACGCGGTGCGAATAAATTACCACACCAACACACTCTGCTGACCCACAAGTCGTTTTTGCGCCGCCTCAACGGCTGGGATTGGCTGTTTGCCCTGCTCATCACCATGACTGCCGTCTTCGCGCAATTCCATATCGGCCACCGTATGGACATTTACGAAATCGTGATTTTGTGGAGCAGCGCCGCCGGTGCCATCCTTTTGGGCTGGTTTTTCAAACCCCTGCGCGGCTTTACCGTTGCCTCCGTGCTGCTGGCTTACGGCGCCGTCCAACTCTACTCGGGCGACATTGCCCATGCCGACCGCTTTTTGCTGAAATACTTCCTCAGCAGCCAATCGGCCATCATGTGGCAATGCGCCACCGTATTCTTCGCCCTCTTCTGCTACATTGCAGGCGCGCTGGTTGCCCGCAAACAAAACGCCCCCACCAACACCCTGCTGGGCATGGGCAGCGTGTTAACCTGGTTTTCCGCGCTTGCCGGCTTTACCGGCCTGCTCGTGCGCTGGCATGAAAGCTATCTGCTGCGCCCCGATGCCGGCCATATCCCCGTATCCAACCTATATGAAGTCTTCATTCTCTTCTTGGTAATTACCGCCCTGATGTATCTGTATTACGAAGCCAAATTCGCCATGCAGAAGCTCGGCGGATTCGTGCTGTCGTTTATGGCCGTCGTGGTCGTGTTTGTGTTGTGGTACAGCGTATCGCGTGAAGCTCATGCTATTCAACCGCTGATTCCCGCCCTGCAATCGTGGTGGATGAAAATCCATGTACCGGCCAACTTTATCGGTTACGGCGCATTCTGTATTTCCGCCATGTTGGGCGTGGCCGAACTGCTGGCCATCCGCAACGAAAATGCCGGTAAGAAATCTTGGCTGCCCGAATCGCAAGCCATTGAAGAAGTGATGTACAAATCGATTGCCGTCGGCTTCCTGTTTTTCACCATCGCCACCATTCTCGGCGCACTGTGGGCAGCAGACGCGTGGGGCCGCTACTGGAGCTGGGACCCGAAAGAAACTTGGGCATTTATCGTATGGCTGAACTACGCCGTGTGGCTGCACTTGCGCCTTGTAGCCGGTTGGCGCGGCAAAGTCTTGGCATGGTGGGCGATTATCGGCCTGTTTATTACCGCTTTTGCCTTTATCGGTGTAAACATGTTCTTGAGCGGCCTGCACTCTTACGGAACGCTCTAACATCATTGAAAGCCGGGCAACATGGCAGCGGGACACGGTTTCATCAACCGCACCTTTCTGCATCATTGCCCGGTTTTGTTCAAAGCAATCGGACGAAGCGGCACACTATCCTGCCTGCCAATATATTGCCTAAATTTTGGGCAGAATACAGAGGCCGTCTGAAATGCTGTTTCTACCGAAACACACAAAATTAAAAAACCATAAAACAACAGCAACCCTGACCAAACCGAAACCGCCGCAAGCAAACACGGTCTCAACCCTACACCACAGCGGTTTATCAAGGCTGCTCATGATTTCACACGGTTATCATCTTCATGGCTGTTAAAATCCAAACCCGCACCGTTAACCCCGACATCTGCCGCACCCTCATCGAGGCCGGCACCGACCCGCTGCTCGCCCGCCTGTGCGCCGCCCGCGATGTGGCCTCCCCTGCCGAGTTGGACGACAAACTCGCCGCCCTGCTGCCCTACCAAAGTCTCACCCGCTGCACCGAAGCCGCGTCCAGATTGGCCGATGCGGTGGAGCGCAAACAGAAAATTTTAATCGTGGCCGATTACGATGCCGACGGCGCAACCGCCTGTGCAGTCGGCATCAAAGGGTTGTCGGCCATGGGCGCGTCGGTGGACTTTTTGGTACCCAACCGCTTCGAGCACGGCTACGGCCTCACGCCCGAACTGGCCGACATTGCCGCAGCCCAAGGCGTACAGTTATTGTTGACCGTTGATAACGGCATCGCCAGCATCGCCGGCGTAGAACGCGCTCAGGCATTAGGTTTGGATGTTATCGTAACCGACCACCATCTGCCCGCCGATACCGTGCCCAATTGCATCATCGTCAACCCCAACCAACGCGGCTGCAACTTTGCCAGCAAAAATTTGGCGGGCGTGGGCGTGATTTTTTATGTGCTGATGGCTTTGCGTGCCGAATTGCGGCAGCGCGGCCGGTTCAGGCCGTCTGAACATTCGCTTTCAGACGGCCTCAACGAACCGAATCTGGCCGAACTGTTGGATTTAGTCGCACTCGGCACCGTTGCCGATGTCGTGCCGCTCGACCACAACAACCGCATTCTCGTTTCACAAGGCTTGAAACGGATGCGTGCGGGGAAAATGCGCCCCGGTATCCGCGCCCTGTTTGAAATCGCAAGGCGCGACTGGCGCAAAGCCCAGCCTTTCGACATGGGCTTTGCACTCGGCCCGCGCATCAATGCCGCCGGCCGGCTTGACGATATGTCGGTCGGCATCGCCTGCCTGCTGGCCGACAACGAAGCCGAAGCGCAAAGCCTTGCCGCCCAACTCAACGATTTGAACATCGAACGGCGCGAAATCGAACAATCCATGCTGCAAGACGCGCTGAATGCCTTTCCCGAATCGCTGCCGTCCGGCCAAACCACTTTGGTTGTTTATCAAAACGACTTTCATCAAGGTGTGGTCGGCATCGTAGCCAGCCGTCTGAAAGACCGTTTCTACCGCCCCTCCATCGTGTTCGCCCCTGCCGACAACGGCGAAGTGCGCGGCTCCGGCCGCTCCATTCCCGGCCTGCATTTGCGCGATGCCTTGGATTTGGTGAGCAAACGCCACCCCGACATGATTTTGAAATTCGGCGGACACGCCATGGCAGCAGGCTTGAGCATACGCGAAGAAAACATTGCCGCTTTTCAGACGGCCTTTGAGCAGACAGTACGCGAATTGGTGCATGCCGACGACTTGGCGCAAACCTACATCACCGACGGCAGCCTGCCCGCCGCCGACATCACGCTCACACAAGCGCAAAACCTCGCCCGCCAAGTGTGGGGGCAAGGATTCGCCCCGCCGACCTTCACCGACGAATTTGCCGTTATCCGCCAACAGGCTATGGGCGTGAACCACAAAAAAGTGTGGCTGCGCAAAGAAGGCTGCGAATTTGAAGCCATGTTTTGGCGCTGCACCGAAGAGCTTCCCACCCGCGTCCGCACGGTATACCGCCCCGTGGCCAACGAATGGCGCAACAATATCGAATTGCAACTTTATATCGACTATTGGGAAGCCGCATAAGCGAGGCCGTCTGAAAACGAGCTTGCGAGTTTCGCCAAAGCGAACGATACGGGCTTCGTTAAAAGTTTTCAGACGGCCGCACCCGGTTTCCCAACCCTTGTAAAAACACTTTAATGCCCATATAGTGCATAAAATCTAACACAAGCACATTCATCATTGAGGACGTTATATGCAGCCCGTTACCATGTATACCGGCCCCTACTGCCCTTACTGCACCATGGCCAAACAGTTTTTAAAATCACAAGGCATCAGCGAAATCAAAGAAATCCGCGTCGACCAAAACCCCGCCGACTATGCCGAAATGCAGCAAATCACCGGCCAACGCAGCGTGCCGCAAATTTTCATCGGCAACACCCATGTGGGCGGCTTTACCGACTTATACGCACTGCACCAACGCGGCGGCCTCAAAAGCCTGTTGGAAGGCGAAACCGAATAACCCCTTTCCCGCTGCACACGCAGCATAACTTTTCATAGAAAGAGCCACCATGAGCGAAGAACTGCAACCCGTATTCAGCATCGAAAAACTGTATGTTAAAGATATGTCTTTAGAAGTGCCGAACGCTCCCCAAGTATTCTTGGAGCAAGGCGAGCCTGAAGTCGATATGCGCGTTTCTACCGAAAGCGCCAAACTGGAAGAAGGTTTCCACGAAGTTACCGTAACCGTAACCGTTACCGCCAAGCTCGAGAACGACCGCGTAATGTTCCTGAACGAAGTATCGCAAAGCGGTATCTTCCGTTTGGAAAACATCCCTGAAGAAGACGTGAAACTGCTGCTGGCCGTTGCCTGCCCGAACATCCTGTTCCCATACGCCCGCGAAGCCGTTTCCACCACCATTACCCGCGCAGGCTTCCCGCCCGTGCTGCTGGCTCCGATCAACTTCGAAGCCATGTACCAACAAGCGCAAGAAGGTAACGCGTAATCCGCAGCCTGTCGCCGCTATAACAAGAAGCCGTCTGAAAAATTTTCAGACGGCTTCTTGTTATAGCGGTTCGGATGTGGATGCAGTTCAAGGCGCAGCAGCGCAGCGAGTGCAGACATATCAGATAGAATAGACAAACGAGCGAGCAGCGCACAACGCAGAAATGCGCCGCAGATGGGGGTTTTGCAAAGGTCTCAGGCTGTATTTGCTTGGATAACAAGCGGCTGATACCTTGGCAGAACTCGGATAAAACAGCCCCTACCAAAAATTTGAGGCCGTCTGAAAACCCGCTAGCGGTTTTTCAGACGGCCTCTTGTTAAACACCGGTTTTTATTTCAACTTAGCCAGTTGCGCTTGTACTTTCGCCATTTTGTCTTCCAACTCGGCCAGCTCCGCGCGGTCTTTTTCGACCAGATGCGCAGGGGCTTTGTCAGTGTAGCCGGGTTTGCTGAGTTTGGCGTTGAGTTTGTCCAACGCTTTTTGCAGCTTCTCGGCTTCTTTGTTCAGGCGGGCGGTTTCGGCGGCTTTGTCGATTTCCACTTTCAACATCAGACGCGCATTTTGGCAGACGGCCACCGGCGCATCTTCGCTTTCGGGCAGTTTGTCGACCAGTTTGGCTTCGGTCAAACGCGCCATCATCGGCACATATTTCAGCAAGGCTTCCAAATCTTTGCCGCCTTCGACAAACAACGGTGCTTTCACGCTCGGAGTCAAGCCCATTTCGCCGCGCAGGTTGCGCACCGCGCCGATTAAGTCTTGCAGCGCGGCCATTTGTTCAAACGCGGCAGGCACGATTTTTTCGTTGTCGGCAACCGGCCAAGCGGCCAGCATGATGCTGTCGGTTTTCTTGGCATTCGCCAGCGGCGCAACTGCCTGCCACAGCTCTTCGGTAATGAACGGCATAATCGGGTGCATCAGGCGCAGCACCACTTCCAACACGCGCACCAAAGTGCGGCGGGTGGCGCGCTGGGTGGATTCGCAGCCGGTTTGCAGTTGCACTTTCGCCAGCTCGATATACCAGTCGCAATACTCGTTCCATACGAATTCATACAGCGTTTGCGCCGCCAAATCAAAGCGATAGGTATCGAATGCTTCGGCAACGGCGGCCTCGGTTTGTTGCAGGCGGCCGATAATCCATTGGTCGACAAAGCTGTACGCCAGCGGCAGGGTTTCGTCTTGTCCGCAGTCTTTCTCTTCGGTGTTCATCAACACGAAGTTGGTGGCGTTCCACAGCTTGTTGCAGAAATTGCGGTAGCCTTCGGCGCGTTTGAAATCGAAGTTGATGCTGCGGCCGAGGCTGGCGTAACTCGCCATCGTGAAGCGCAGTGCGTCGGTACCGAACACGGGAATACCTTCGGGGAACAGTTTTTCGGTGGCGTTTTTCACTTGCGGCGCTTTTTCGGGGCGGCGCAGACCGGTGGTGCGTTTCACCAGCAGGCTTTCGAGGTCGATGCCGTCGATTAAGTCGACAGGGTCAATCACGTTGCCTTCGGACTTCGACATTTTCTTGCCTTCGTGATCGCGCACCATGCCGTGGATATACACGTCTTTAAACGGCACTTTGCCGGTGAAGTGGGTGGTCATCATAATCATGCGCGCCACCCAGAAGAAGATGATCTCGTAGCCGGTTACCAATACGTTGCTCGGCAAGAAGGCGTTCAATTCTTCGGTTTCAGACGGCCAGCCCAAAGTGGAGAACGGCACCAGCGCAGACGAGAACCAAGTATCCAGCACGTCTTCGTCGCGGGTTAAACCGCTTGTGCCTGCCAATTTTTCTGCCTCTTCCTGATTGCGGGCAACGTAAACGCGGCCGTCTGAATCGTACCAAGCGGGAATCTGATGGCCCCACCACAGTTGGCGCGAAATACACCAGTCTTGGATATTGTTCATCCATTGGTTGTAGGTGTTGACCCAGTTTTCGGGGATAAACTTCACTTGACCGGAATCTACGGCGTGTTTGGCTTTTTCGGCCAAGCTCATGCCGGCAAACTCTCCGGCAGGTTCGCCGCCGTTGGGCTTCGCGCTCATCGCCACAAACCATTGGCTGGTCAGCATCGGCTCGATCACGCTGCCGGTGCGGTCGCCTTTCGGGGTCATCAAGGTGTGCGGTTTCACTTCCACCAACAAACCTTGCGCTTCCAAATCGGCCACAATTTGCTTACGGGCGGCGAAGCGGTCCAAACCTGTGTAGGCTTCGGGCAAAGCAATGCCTGTTTGAACCTCGCCTTTAAAGTTGAATACTTCGGCTTGGCTTAAAACTTTCGCTTCTAAATCAAACACGTTGATTAAAGCCGTATCGTGGCGTTTGCCGACTTCGTAGTCGTTGAAATCATGCGCGGGCGTAATCTTCACGCAGCCGGTGCCGAAATCTTTTTCTACATATTCGTCGGCAATAATCGGAATACGGCGGTTCGCCAACGGCAGCAGCAATGCTTTGCCGATTAAGTGGGCATAGCGTTCGTCTTCGGGATGCACCGCCACCGCCACATCGCCCAATAAGGTTTCGGGGCGGGTAGTAGCAACGATAAGGCCGTCTGAAGGATTGTCGGCCAACGGATAGCGGATATGCCACATGCTGCCCTGCTCTTCCACGCTTTCCACTTCAAGGTCGGAAACGGCGGTGCCGAGCACGGGATCCCAGTTCACCAAGCGTTTGCCGCGGTAAATCAAGCCCTGCTCAAACAGGCGCACGAACACTTCGGTAACGGTTTCGGCACGCACGTCGTCCATCGTGAAATATTCGCGGCTCCAGTCGGCAGAACAACCCATGCGGCGCATTTGTTCGGTAATCGTGCCGCCGGAAACATTTTTCCACTCCCACACTTTTTCAAGAAAGGCTTCGCGCCCCAAATCGTGGCGCGAAACACCCTGCTCGGCCAACTGCCGCTCCACCACAATCTGCGTGGCAATGCCGGCATGGTCGGTGCCGGGAATCCAGCAGGTGTTGCGGCCTTTCATGCGGTAATAGCGCGTGAGGCCGTCCATAATCGTTTGGTTGAAGGCATGCCCCATGTGCAGGGTGCCGGTAACGTTGGGCGGGGGAAGCTGGATGGAGAACGATTCTGCTGCGGCCATATCCGGCTGGAAATAGCCTTGCGATTGCCAGTTTTGATAATGTTTGGCTTCGATTTCGGCGGGATTATATTTGTCTAGCATGATGTTTTTCTATTGGCTGAAATAAATGTTTAATCGGCGGATTATAACGCAAACGGCCGTCTGAAATAATACCCTTCAGACGGCCTTCCATACTAAAACTCAATATCAGAACAACCCGTGAATCACGCCGTTTTCATCCACGTCAATCTTCTCGGCGGCCGGCACTTTCGGCAGGCCGGGCATTTTCATCATGTTGCCGCACAGGGCGACGATAAAGCCTGCGCCGGCGGACACGGTGATGCCGCGCACGGTGATGCGGAAATCTTTCGGGCAGCCCAGCAGCTTGGCGTTGTCGCTCAGTGAATATTGGGTTTTCGCCATACACACGGGCAATTTGTCCAAGCCCAATTTTTCCAACGAGGCGATTTCGGCAAGGGCTTCGGTGCTGAAATCGACATCGGCCGCGCCGTAGATTTTTTGGGCGATGGTGCGGATTTTGTCTTGCACGCCCAAATCGGTGTCGTAGGCGAAGGTGAAGTTGTTGGGCTGGGTTTCGATGGCGTTGACAACTTTATGCGCCAAGTCGGCACCGCCCGCGCCGCCTTTGCCCCACACTTCGGTAAGGGCGACTTCCACGCCTTGCTCGGCACAGGCCGTCTGAATCATTTGCAGCTCGGCATCGGTATCGGAAACAAAGCGGTTCAGTGCGACAACCACCGGCAAGCCGAACACGTTTTTCAGGTTGCTGATGTGTTTCAACAGATTGGGCAGGCCGCTCTTCAATGCTTGCAGATTTTCTTCGCCCAAGTTTGCCCGCTCTACGCCGCCGTTGTATTTCAAGGCGCGCACGGTGGCGACGACGACTGCGGCATCGGGTTTGATGTCTGCCAAGCGGCATTTGATGTCGCAGAATTTTTCCGCGCCCAAATCCGCACCGAAGCCGGCTTCGGTAACGGCGTAATCGCCCAGATGGCGGGCCAAACGGGTGGCAATCACGGAGTTGCAGCCGTGGGCGATATTGGCAAACGGGCCTCCGTGTACAAACGCGGGCGTGCCGTCGATGGTTTGCACGAGGTTGGGCTTAACCGCATCTTTCAACAAGGCCGCCATTGCGCCGTGTGCTTTGATGTCGCGGGCGTAAACGGGGCTGCCGTCTTTGGCATAGGCAATCAGGATATTGCCCAAGCGTTCTTTCAAGTCTGCCAAATCTTTGGCCAAGCAGAACACGGCCATTACCTCGGAGGCAACGGTGATGTCAAAGCCGTCGGGGCGCATCACGCCGTCGGTAGGCTTGCCCATGCCGTCGATGATGTTGCGCAACTGGCGGTCGTTCATATCGACCACACGCCGCCACAGCACGCGTTTGGGGTCGATATTCAATTCGTTGCCTTGGTAAATGTGGTTGTCGAGCATGGCAGCCAGCAGGTTGTTGGCCGCACCGATGGCATGGAAATCGCCGGTGAAATGCAAGTTGATGTCTTCCATCGGCAGCACTTGCGCATAACCGCCGCCCGCTGCGCCGCCTTTCACGCCGAACACAGGGCCGAGCGAGGGTTCGCGCAACGCAATCACCGCGTCTTTACCGATATGGCGCAAGGCATCGGCCAAACCGATGGTTACGGTGGTTTTACCTTCGCCCGCCGGTGTGGGATTGATGGCCGTTACCAAAATCAGACGGCCTTGTTTTTTGGGCAGGGCGAATGCGTCGGCCGGATTGATTTTGGCTTTGTATTTGCCGTAAGGCTCGTATTGGTCTGCGATCAATCCGAGTTTGGCGGCAATCTCGCCTATCGGTCGTATTGCGGCGGCTTGGGCGATTTCGGCATCGGTTTTATAGCTCATAACGGTTTCCTGTGGGTAGGTTGGTAACGGCGGTATTATAACGGATAAAGCAGGCACGCCATCAGCGTTTCAGACGGCCGAAATAAAGCTGCCCGTTAGCATTCTAACGGGCAGCCGTTCGGTCTCTACTCATTTGTTTTTCGCTTCGGCTTTGGCTTCTTTTTTCAAAGATGCGTATAAATCCGGCTGGCGGCTTTTCAGGAGCGAAGCAATGGCGAGATCATCACGGTTTACTTTTGCCAAATCGATTTTTTCGATATGTACCAAACGCAACAATTCACGCACAGGTTTAGGCATGTTGCGGCCTGACTCGTAGCGTGAACCACCTGATTGGGTTACACCGATACGGCTCCAAAAATCCATTTGGTTTAAACCGAGTTTCTTGCGGATATCGCGGATGTTTTCGATTTTCTCGAACGACTTCATGAAATTCCCTTCTTTAGTTGTAAAGCTCAATCTGGCAACTCACTTATCCCATCATAATATCCGGCATGAGAATATTATATTCAGATAAGTATAAACGCTTAGACAGCAATTTCAGGATAAGTTTAATTTCATTTTTCATCAAGCGGTCAAAAAAAACGATAAACGTAACACCTAATTAATCAAACCTTTTAAAAACAATGAGTTATTTTTTAAAGTAAACATTCTAATACCAAATAATTTACAAAAAAAAACGTAACGAAATCAAGGTTTACCTGTTTTGGGGCTGATAGTCAGTATTTCGTAGCCTGTTTCGGTCACTAAAACCTCATGTTCCCACTGTGCGGAAAGCGAACGGTCTTTGGTAACAACCGTCCAACCGTCGGCCAAAATACGCAGATGGCGTTTGCCTTGGTTGATCATCGGCTCGATCGTAAAAATCATGCCCGGCTTCAATACCGGCCCCTGCCCTTTTTTACCGTAGTGCAGCACTTGCGGCTCTTCGTGAAAGCCTCTGCCGATACCGTGGCCGCAAAACTCTTGAACAACGGAATAACCTGCATTTTCAGCCACTTGCTGACAGGCATAACCGATATCGCCCAAGGTTGCACCGGGCTTCACGGCTTCGATACCGGCCATCATGCTGGCATGCGTTACATCAATCAGGCGTTGCGCCTGCGGGCTGATTTGGCCGACGGCAAACATACGGCTGGAGTCGCCATGAAAACCGTCTTTTTTGATGGTAACGTCTATATTGATAATGTCACCGTTTTTCAAAGGCTTATCATCGGGAATACCGTGACAGATCACATGATTGACCGAGGTGCAGCAGGATTTTGGATAAGGAGGGTTGCCATAATGTAGCGGCGCAGGATACCCGCCCTGCACTTCAATATGGTAATCATGAACCAGCTTGTCCAGCTCATTGGTCGTTACCCCGGGTTTGACAAATTGGCCGATATAATCCAAGGCTTCGGCGGCCAAGCGGCCAAGCTCGCGCATTTTTTCGATTTCTTCGGCTGTTTTGATGATAATCGCCATCGGCTTTCCTTTTTTCTGTGTTTGAATTTCAGACGGCCTTTCGGTCAACACTCGAAAGGCCGTCTGAAAATATGCTGCATTATTTTACAACTCACGCTGCTGTTTGATTAAAACAAATTGTCTGTAACCACTGCTTTAGGCGGCTCGCGTGGCGGCTCTTTCGCCACTGCCGGCTCTTTCGCCACTGCCGGCTCTTCCGGTGCCGGTTGCGGCTTGGGTTGCGGTGCGGCAGGCGCTTCATCCGCAGCTTTTGCCGAGGTTACGGCAGTCTCAGGGGCTTTGGCTTGAGGCGGAGCCGCAGGCGTTTCTGCCGGAGCGGCAGCTTGGTTTTCGGCTTCGTTCACTTTTTTCTGCAGGGTTTTCTTACGCTGTACACGGTTTGAAGCTGTTTTTTGAGGCTTTTCTGCTGTTACAGGACTGCTAGCCGCCGCGATTTCGGCTTGTGCATCAGGTTCCGACGCTTGTGCGGCTTCTTCCGTTTTTTGCTGTTCTGCCGTTTCAACGGGAGCTTGCTGCACCGGCTCTGTTGCTACCGCCGGTGCCGATGCGCCGCGTGGCGCCCATACTTCAACCGTTCCATCTTTAGCGGCCGATGCTGCCGCACGGGCGTTTGCATCGGAATGTACTGAAGTCTGCATCAGTCCGATCACGGCACCGCATACTGCGCCCACCGCCACGGCAAACAAGGCAACCAAAAGGGGCTTGGATTTCAGGCCGGAGCTTTTTTTGCTTCGCGAGGTGGATTTTTGATTGTTCATTGGCTTCTCTTTGATACTTCATACACAGGCCGTCTGAACCGTTCAGACGGCCTTTAAAACGATAACTAAAGCCGCTATAAAATGCGGTCACAGCGGCTTAGCTTATCATTTATTGTAATTTTGATAAAGAGTTACCACTTTTTTCACGCCGACGGTAGTGCTGACGCGTTCGGTTACGGTTTCTTGTTCGTGAGGTGTCAAAATGCCCATCACATAAGTTACGCCGTCGTAAGTGACGATTTTTACGCGGCTGGGGATTACGCCCTGAATGCCGAGCAGCGTGGTGCGCACTTTTGACGTACTCCACGTATCATCGGTGATTGCGCCGAATGTTCTGGGCTGCGGAGATACGGTGATGTAGTTATAAATTTGCTGGGCAGACGGCTCGGCGCGTGCCACTTGTTCGACAAACGCTTTTTCTTCTTCGGTGGCAACATGGCCCAAAAGTAAGATGTGGCGGTTGTAGCTGACTACCGACAGTTTCGGATGGAAGTTGGCGTTTTTATTGTTGGAGCGCAGATAAGTCATCGCTGTGTTTTTAATCCGCACTTCCATCACGTTGTCGTCGGCTTGCGTACCGACGGTACGACGGTCAACTGCCGCCGCGCCGCCCACGGCTGCTCCGCCTAAAACAACGCCCACACAGCCGCTCAATACGGTTGCGGTAACGGAAGCGGCAATCAGGGTTTTGGCGTATCGTTTGATACTCATCGTTAAGCATCCTTTCTTGATAGGTTTCAGACGGCCTTTTCAGCTTTGAGGCCGTCTGAAAAACAACAGTCTGAAATGTCGGTAAAGCTTGATTACATACCGTCGAGCAAGGCACTGTCGATACAGTCGCACAGGGCATGAATCAGCAGAATGTGGATTTCTTGAATGCGCGCGGTACGCTGATGGGGCACGTTCAACAGAATATCGCTGTCTTTCAACATGCCGGCTATTTTTCCGCCGTCTCTGCCGGTAAAGGCAATCACGTGCATATCACGCTCATGCGCGGCTTTAATGGCTTCGATAACGTTGGCCGAATTGCCGGAGGTTGAAATGCCGATCAACACATCGCCTGCACGGCCGAGCGCACGCACTTGTTTGCTGAACACATGGTCAAAGCCGTAATCGTTGCCGATGGCGGTTAAGGCCGACGTATCCGTAGTCAGCGCTACTGCGGCCAGCTCCATGCGTTCACGCTCAAAGCGGCCGGTCATTTCTGCTGCGAAGTGCTGGGCATCTGCGGCGGAACCGCCGTTGCCGCACGCTAAAATTTTGCCGTCGTTCATCAGGCATTGGAGCATCAATTCCGCCGCTTGGGCAGTTGGCTCGTTCAAAATATCGGCAGCTTGCTGTTTGGCTTCGATACTTTGGGCGAAATGGGCGGCAACGCGTTCTTGTAAAGCAGTCATAGGTTAACCTGTAATATTGTGGATCCACTGCGGCTCATCGTTTCCCTGAATCAAAACAGCATCCAAACGGCATGGCGCATGGCTCAGACCGTGCTGTTGCAGGTAATGTTCCGCACTTTTTCGTAATTTCAAAACTTTGGACGGCGTGATACTGTATGCCGCACCGCCAAAACCTTGTCCTGCGCGGTATTTTACTTCAACAAACAGAATCATGTTACCGTTTTTGACTATCAAATCAATTTCGCCAAACGGGCAGTGCCAATTGCGTGCTATCAGCCGGCAGCCGTGCTGTTGCAGAAAACGAAGGGCGATATCTTCACCCCTCGCCCCTTCTTTATGGTTTAAGCGCATATTGTGTATCCCCGTTATAATGCTCATCTTTTCAGACGGCCGTTTATTATGATGATGCAAAAACACTATCAAAAAGCTTTCGACAGCATTTCCGCCGGAACATTATACGTTGTGGCCACGCCCATCGGCAATTTGGCCGACATCACCCTGCGCGCCCTCGCCGTTTTGCAGCGAGCCGACCTCATCTGCGCCGAAGATACGCGGGTTACCGCGCAATTGCTCAGTGCTTACGGCATACAGTCCAAATTATTAAGCGTGCGGGAACACAACGAGCAACACATGGCAGGCAAAGTGATTGATGCGCTTTCAGACGGCCTGATTGTCGCCCAAGTATCGGATGCCGGCACTCCGGCGGTTTGCGACCCCGGCGCCAAGCTGGTCGAGCGGGTGCGCGATGCGGATTTCAAAGTTGTACCTGTTTTGGGAGCAAGCGCAGTGATGGGCGCGTTGAGCGTGGCAGGTGTGGTTGAAGCCGATTTTTATTTCAATGGCTTCCTGCCCTCCAAAGCAGGCGAACGCCGGAAACTGTTGGCCTCATGGTCGGATGTGGATTTTCCCGTCGTGATGTTTGAAACGCCGCACCGTATTGCCGCCACTTTAGACGACATGGCCGCACTGTTTCCCAACCGCAAAATCATGCTGGCACGGGAAATTTCCAAAACTTTCGAAACCTTCTTGAGCGGAACCGTACTCGAGATTCAGACGGCCTTAAACAACGATGCGAACCAAAGCCGCGGAGAAATGGTGATTGTGCTGCACCCCGATGCGCAAGAAAAAAGTAGTGATCTATCGGAAAACGCACAGAACATTATGAAAATTTTAGCCGCCGAACTCCCCACCAAACAGGCTTCGGATTTAGCGGCCAAAATTACCGGTGAAAGCAAAAAAGCCTTATATGATTTGGCATTGACTTGGAAGTAAATCCATTTTTTCAGACGGCCTCAAAACTTAAGAGGCCGTCTGAAAATACAACTATAAAGCGGTTTATACAATCGGAGACCTTTGCAAAACCCTCAGATGTGGATGCAGTTCAAGGCGTAGCAGCGCAGCGAGTGCAGACATATCATATAGATAGGCAAACGAGCGAGCAGCACACAACGCAGAAATACGCCGCAGATGGGGGTTTTGCAAAGGTCTCAATCGCTCTCTTTGAAGCGAAACGCTGCAATACCTCAGTAGAAACTCAAAGCTTATTTGCTATATTCAGATTGCTGGCTAAACCCGCCGCCCAATTGCGCATGAACATTGCTCCATGCCGTCAACCATTCGGCCTGATGTTGAGCCAACTGTATTTTCAAACGCAAGGTTTCGTCCTGCTTTGCCAAATGCGTAAGACCGTTTTCCAACCCCGCACGCACCCGACGCGCCGCAGCGGCCTCAGCCTTGCCTGAAATCTCAACCATCCTTTGCTGCAATACACCCTGCTTGGTCAAGTTTTGGTAATCCGCCACCGCATCCGCAGCAGAACGCATCGCATTCAAAACCGTTTGATCGTATAGCGCAACCTGTTCGTTGAATTGGGCATGACGTCCTGCCAGTTTTGACTGCAACGCGCCTGAAGTAAACAACGGCAAATTCAATGCCGGCAACACACCGAGCATCGCCGAACTTTTGCCTTTCACAACATTAAAAGCATCCACATGCGCCAAACCCGCCAGCAATTTCAATTCAATGTTCGGGTAAAACTCTGCTTTCGCTTCACGAACATCTTCGCCGCGCGCCTCAAGTAATGCACGTTGTGCAGCAATATCGGGGCGTTTCCCCAACAGGTCAGCCTTAATCTGATTGACGGCCAATGCCGGAACTGCTGTCATTGGAGACGGCGTCCATCCGTCCAAAGCATTCGGCGCTTTACCGACAGACACCGCCAAACTATGCCGGATATTGCTGATGTTTTTTTCCAGCTTCAACAATTCCAACTGCAATTGGTTCTTCGCCAATTCCGCCTGATACAGTGATGATGCGGGAAGGATTTTCGCCTGCACACGGCTGTTTAGCAGCTTTTCAGAAGATTCCGCAACGGACACTCTGTTTTCAATCAGATTTTTCTGAGCTTCCAACGCCTGCCAAGCAAAATATTGAGCAGCCACCGCATGGGCAATCTCCAAGCGCGTTTGAGCAGCTTCATAAGCCACAGCTTGACGCCGACCCAAGGCAGAACGGATACGCGCCTGATTTTTACCCCAAAAATCGAATGCCCAGCTGCCTTGAAGTGCCGTATTGGCCAAAAGCAGCGTGCGGTCCGCATCCAACCGGCTCGAAGACGGTTTGGGCGTAACATAAGCACCGATTCCCTGAGCAGTAATGCCCAGCTGAAACTGATCCGCCGCCTGCTTCACACCCAGCTCTGCTTGGGCTTGGGCAAAACGGGCTTTAGCAACCTTAAGGCGGGGAGAATGCTCAATCGCGAGAGAAACCAAAGTATCTAATTTAGGATCGCGAAGCTGAGTCCACCAAGCATCTCGCGCCTCTTTGGTGGAGTTTCCTTGAGATAACGAATACGCCGTTGGTTGTTCCAACGGCGCTTGTTTACCTAATGGCGCGCAGGCTGCAATGACCAATAAGCCACAAACAGCCAAACTACGCGCAATAATAGTCGAATTCATATTTTGTCCGCTTTGCTTGCCACTACGCAACTACCATGCCAAGCAGCCAACTTATTGATTAACCCAGTTTGGTTAACAGCTTGCCTAACAGGTGTTGCAGCTGGGCATAGTCTTCATTGGTAAAGTCTTCCCAAGCTTCGCCGCTTCTGCTGGAGATTTGCGGCCAAATCTTTTGGATGAACGCCTCGCCTTCGGCTGTTAATTTTAACACGATTTGACGACGGTCTTGCTGATTGATGTGGCGCTCTACCCAACCGCGCTCGACCATTTCGTCAGACAGACGGGTGGCGCTTGTGCGGGTTAAATCCATCAAATCACTCAAGCGTGAAGGCAAAATTTCGCTATTGGGGCTGACATACACTGCCATCATGGCAAACCACAAGTTTTCGTTGATGCCAAACTCTTTCAGGCTGTCATTCAAATGGCTGCTCAAACGCTCGGTAACTACACGCAACAAACGGCCGGATTGGGTTTGTTGCTCGGAAAATTCTGGCAAACGCCCTGACAATAAACGTAAGGCATTAACCAATTCGGCTTGTGAAAAACTCATTTACATTCTCTTCTTCGGTGATGTTATTCAAGCAGCATCATATTTTAGAAGTTATATGAAGCCATCTTCTTTTAAAATACGGTAAAAGCTGTATTCTTCGCTGAACGTATCAATACATCTTGTATCAAGGTATTTTTATTTTAATCCAGCTGTATATAATTTCTTAAAAAATTGACAATCGGTTTAACCATTCAACAAACGGATTGCATTTGGCATAAAAATAAACTAAAAAACCATTTAAAATAAAAGCCCATATGCAAGCTGCCCGAAGCCGTAATCCGATATTGCTTTTGCGTTTATCAAAAAAGCAAAACAGTTTGAAATTAAATGAACTTACACTTTGCTCAGATTCCAGCAATCGAGCGATTAGAGTGCAACCTCTATGCAATAGTTCGCAAAAAAACATTTCTTTACGCATAATGCATGGACTGCCGAATCTGTAAAATATTTACAGCATGCGCTAAATCCCGTGCATTGCTTATGCATCAAGGTCATGTAAAGTTAAACAGCATCAAACAGGATTCATCCGCAAAACCCTATCAAAGAGCGCATAAATAAGCCAAATACACTGTGAATAAAGGCTTTGCGAAGATCTCAATTTTTTTAAACGAAGCCTCTAGCGCCCCACCAACACTTTGACGCAAACAACAACTTGTTTAAAAAAACATTTTCTTTAGGATGTTGTTTATTTGCATTCGATTACATGCCGCCAAGACATTAGCTCACTAGGCTTGAATACCACCATATATCCGTCTTCCAGCTCTTTTCTTTTTTGCACGATTCGCCCAATAACCCTAAGCAAAGTGCAAATAAAGCATACAATTTTGATTTAATGTATTAAAATCCAGCCCCTGATCTTTCCCTGTGGTTCGAAAACCTCCCACATTAAAAAACTAAGGAATATTCATGACCAGAAATACCGAAGAATTGCACGGCATTACTTTGCTGGGCAATCAAAACGTATCTTATAAAACAGAATACGCCCCCGAAGTGCTTGAAGCATTCGACAACAAACATCTCGGCAACGATTACTTCGTCAAATTCATCTGCCCCGAATTTACCAGCCTGTGTCCCATGACTGGCCAGCCTGATTTCGCCACCATCTACATCCGCTATATTCCGGATATCAAAATGGTGGAAAGCAAGTCACTGAAACTTTATCTGTTCAGCTTCCGCAACCACGGCGACTTCCATGAAGATTGCGTCAACATCATCATGAAAGACCTGATCAAACTGATGCAGCCGAAATACATAGAAGTATTCGGAGAATTTACTCCGCGGGGCGGCATTGCCATTCACCCCTTTGCCAACTACGGCAAGCCCAACACTGAGTTTGAGCAACTGGCGAAAAAACGCCTGTTCTCTCACGACTCTTCTCTGTAAGAACCTGAAAATATTAAAAAGCCTTACTGAAGCCTCGCCTTGAATCCCTTGACGATTCAAAGCGCACCTTCAGAGGCCGTCTGAATACTGCATATTTGTTTTTGCACAAGCAACGAAAGAATTACCGAATGTACTCATTTAGCTCCGCACAATTACAGAAAGCCTTGGTTTGGCTTTCGCTGTTTCACATCACCATCATTGCCGCCAGCAACTATCTGGTGCAGTTCCCCTTTGAAATTTTCGGATTCCATACCACATGGGGCGCGTTTACCTTCCCATTTATCTTCTTGGCAACCGACCTTACCGTCAGGATTTTCGGACAGCGCCTCGCCAGAAGAATCATTTTTTGGGTCATGTTGCCTGCGCTGGCTTTATCTTATTTATTCTCCGTACTCTTTCAAGACGGAACATGGACAGGCTGGGCTTCACTCGCTTCGTTCAACAGCTTTGTCGGCCGTATCGCATTGGCCAGCTTCTCCGCCTATGCTGTCGGCCAACTAATAGATATTTTTGTATTCAACAAATTGCGAAAACTGAAATCTTGGTGGATAGCACCCACCGCTTCCACATTTCTAGGCAACGCGATCGATACCGTCGTGTTTTTCAGCATTGCTTTTTACGCCAGCAACGATGCCTTTATGGCTGCCAACTGGCCTGAAATCGCGTTTGTCGATTACCTATTCAAACTGGTCATCTGCACCCTGTTTTTCTTACCAGCTTACGGCGTACTTTTAAACATATTGACCAAAAAACTGACTACATTAAACGAACAACAAACCACCCAGCGCTTAGCCTCACAAGAACCATAAATACAAAAAGGCCGTCTGAAAAATTTCAGACGGCCTTTCTCATCATGGCCCCGCCGACAGGAATCGAACCTGTATTTTACGCTTAGGAGGCATACGTTCTATCCATTAAACTACAGCGGGCTTACAGAAACAATCAATACACCCTTGCCAACGACTGCTCGGCCAACGCCCGCATTGCGTGAGTTACCTCATTATCCGGCAATACATCCAAACAAGCGACAGCCTTCTGCACTGCCTTAGCAGCCTCTTCCGCAGCATAAGACAAAGCCTGCGATGCAACAACGTGACGGTAAATTTTATCGAAAGAACCCCGATCGGCATTTTGCAGAGCTTCTCTCACATCTTGCGCCACCTGCTCGCTTCCTTGCCTCATCAGATAAATCAACGGCAATGTCGGCTTACCTTCCGCCAAATCATCACCTACATTCTTACCGATTTCATCGGCATTGCCCGAATAATCCAAAACATCATCAATAATTTGGAAAGCCGTGCCGACATACATACCGTAATCTTTCAACGCCTTTTCTTGCTCGGGTGTAGCACCAGCCAATATCGCCCCAACTTGAGCAGCCGCTTCAAACAACTTAGCCGTTTTATATTGGATCACCTGCACATATTCAGCTTCAGTAATATCAGTATTGCCGATATTCATCAGCTGCATTACTTCACCCTCAGCAATGATATTAGTGGCGTCGGCCATTACTTCCAAAATCTTCATACTGCCGGAGCCGACCATCAACTGAAATGCACGGGTATATAAGAAGTCGCCCACCAAAACGGCAGCCGCATTACCAAACAGATTATTCGCAGTTTGCCGGCCGCGTCTTAACTCACTCTCATCCACCACATCATCATGCAGCAAGGTCGATGTATGGATAAACTCCACCATCGCAGCCAAAGAATACAGTTTAGGATCGTCATAACCCAAAGCTTTGCCTGCCAAAATCGTGATAATCGGCCTCAAGCGCTTCCCGCCGGCACTGATAATATAAGTACCGATTTGGGAAATTAACGCAACTTCAGACTGCACAGCCTGATTAACAACTACATTGACTTTAGCAAGATCATCGTTCAGATGGCGTTGGAAATAAGGCAGATTATCTAACATGATATTAAATGGCTTTGAGTGTAAAACTTTAAGAAAAGACTGCGAAATATTACGACGCGCGATTATAGCAGCAAAGGCTGGACACTGCACCGACATTCCACTTCCAGCATACCCAGTACAACCACACCAAACAAATAAACTTTGACAAAACAGCAAAATATACTTAATATACGCAGTTCTGCGCATGGTGTGCAGATGTTTTATAAACCCTTATGGAGTTGAGTATGTACGCGGTCGTAAAAACCGGCGGTAAACAATACAAAGTTACCGTTGGCCAAAAATTGAAAGTAGAACAGATACCTGCCGAACTCGACAGCCAAATCGAACTGAACGAAGTTTTGATGATTGCTGACGGCGAATCTGTAAAAGTGGGCGCACCCTTCATCGAAGGTGCAAAAGTGACAGCCAAAGTGGTTGCTCACGGTCGTGGCGAAAAAGTGCGTATCTTCAAAATGCGCCGTCGCAAACACTACCAAAAACGCCAAGGTCACCGCCAAAATTTCACCCAAATCGAAATCGTGGCAATCGCTTAATTAATCAGGAGTAAAGAAAATGGCAACCAAAAAAGCTGGTGGTAGCTCTAAAAACGGTCGCGATTCAGAAGCCAAACGCTTGGGTGTAAAAGCTTACGGCAATGAACTGATTCCTGCCGGTTCTATCATTGTCCGCCAACGCGGCACCAAATTCCACGCCGGTGAAAACGTAGGTATGGGTAAAGACCACACCTTGTTCGCCAAAGTAGACGGTTATGTAGAATTCAAAACCAAAGGCGCTTTGAACCGCAAAACCGTGAGCGTTCGTCCTTATACCGGCACTGACGAATAAGCTGTCAATCTAATTGACCATAATTAAAACCGCACATTAAGCATGCAATTGCCTAATGTGCGGTTTTTTAATGATTCATGATATCGCCGCTTCAAAAGGCCACTATAAGTACCCTACTTCCCATAATCATTTTCAGCATACCGCAAATCAAACCGTTTATCCGCTATAATCCCTATAAGGCCATCTGAAAATTTACACGAACACTTATTAGTTAAAAACAACACTACACAGTTTTGTACGCAACCGCTCAACTTTCAGCCATCCTTATTTTTCATTTATTGACTGCTTTCATTCAAAGGAAATCGCCATGACCACTAATTGCGATATTATCATTGTCGGCGCAGGCCCAGCCGGACTGAGTTTTGCCCGTGCACTTGCCGACAGCGGATTGAGCATCACCCTTATCGAAAAAAGCACACTGGAAACACTGCAAAACCCGCCCTACGACGGTCGTGAAATCGCACTTACCCACCTATCCAGAGAAATCATGCAGCGATTGGGCACATGGCAACGTATTCCTGAAAGCGAAATTTATCCCTTGCGTGATGCCAAAGTATTGAACGGTCATTCCGAATATCAACTCCACTTTCCCCAACCCTCACATGCTAGGGGCGAACCGACCGATCGCTTAGGTTATCTGATTTCCAACCACAACATCCGCAAAGCTTCATACGAGGCCGTAGCAGAAGCGGAAAATATTGAATTTATCTGCGGAATGGGCGTAAAAGAAGTCAGAACATCAACAGAGCAAGCAGAAGTTGTTTTGGAAAACGGCAGCGTACTCACATCAAAACTGCTTATTGCAGCCGACAGCCGGTTTTCACAAACACGCCGCCAACTCGGCATTGCCTCCGATATGTACGATTACGGCCGCACTATGTTTCTGTGCCGCATGAAGCATACCGTATCCAACCAACACACGGCTTTTGAGTGCTTCCATTACGGCAGAACGATTGCCCTGCTGCCTTTGGAAGAACATCTAACCAATACCGTTATCACCGTAGACAGCGACAAGGTTTCCTCTATACAAAGCCTCTCCCTTGAAGAGCTGGCCGCCAGCGTCAAGCAACAATTAGGCGGTCGCTTGGGAGACATGGAACTGGTCAGCTCCATTCACTCCTACCCCTTAGTGGGCATGCTGGCTGAACGGTTTTACGGAACACGTAGTGCTTTGATTGGCGATGCTGCCGTGGGTATGCACCCCGTTACCGCGCATGGTTTCAACTTAGGTTTGTCCAGTGCCGATATCTTGGCTACTTTAATTACTGAAGCGGTTCAGCAAGGCCGTGATTTTGCTTCGCCTACTCTGTTGTCGCGCTATGACAGCAAACATTCTCTCCATGCCCGACCGCTGTATTACGGGACCAATATGCTATTGAAACTATTCACCAACGAAACTCCACCAGCCAAACTGCTGCGTGGATTGGTACTACGCGTCAGCAATAACCTTCCACCGCTGAAAAAGCTGATTACTCAGCAATTGACCGGCTAAGGATCAGTCGAACAGACAATAGGCCGTCTGAAAAAAGGCTTTCTTGAAACAAACATTTCAAGAAAGCCTTTTTTCACAAGAAGTCTTTACCAAGACTTTAACTTAAACCAATTTCTGTTATGCCAGCCCTAAGCGATTTCCTTAAAACCAAACCCTTAAGATTCCCAAGGCTCTGTTTTCAGACGGCCCCTCACTTAATAGAACAATCCTTTTTACATCTCAGTCCAACTTACCCAACCCATCCTCCAAGTCAGCAAAATCAAAGCGCCGAAAATGATGCGGTAGTAAGCAAAAGGCACATAATTTTTCGTAGCCACGAATTTCAATAATGCCTTGACTGCCAGCAAACCGGCGGCAAAAGCAGATACGAAACCTATCACAATCAAACCGATATCTTGGGCACTAAACAACTTGTAGTGCTTTAAAACATCATAAGTTGTGGCGGCAATCATCACCGGCACAGCGAGGAAAAAAGAGAATTCGGTAGCTACTTTACGTTCCAAACCCCACAACATCCCGCCCATGATGGTACTTCCTGAACGTGATGTACCGGGCACCAGCGCACAAATCTGTGCCAAGCCTACCACCAAAGCATCGCGCATTCGCATGTCTTCGACACTGTTCACTTTAGGCTTGGCAACCCTTTGCCTGCGCTCCACCCACAAAATAATAAAGCCACCGATCACCAAAGCAGTTGCCACGGTAATCGGATTGAACAAAAACGTTTTAATATGTTTGCTGAAAATCAATCCCACCACTGCGGCAGGAATAAAAGCCACTCCGAGATTCACAACAAAGCGGTTAACCGCCTGATCGCGTCCGATATGGTTAATAACATGGGTAAAGCGTTGGCGGTATTCAAAAATCACGGCCAAAACTGCGCCCAATTGAATAGCGATCTCAAAAACTTTGCCATTACTGCGGAAATTAATCAAATCCCCCACCACAATCAAATGCCCGGTGCTCGAAATCGGCAGGAATTCGGTCAACCCTTCGATAATGCCCAAAATCAGGGCTTTCAACAGCAATAAGATATCCATAATTTTTTCAGACGGCCTTTGAAACAGTTAAGGCAGCCCGTGTAGAGCTGCCTGAATTGATATTCAGTATTTATTTGTTTGCGGTTTTGGCTATCATTGCACCTTTGCTTTTCAAAGCAGAAGACGCTGCCGCCGCAGTTTTTGCTTTTGCCGAAGGTGCTTTCATACCGCGCTCGCTACGCACTTTGGCTACCAGCTCATCAATGGTTTTCATGCCGGCATTCCAATCGCCGGTAAATTTCACTTGGTATTTACCGCCTACAATCACCGTCGGTGTACCGCTGATTTGGTAGGTATTGGTCAACTCTTCCATTTTCTTGGCTTGTGCCGGATTGCTGAAAGAATCGTAAGCGGCAATCAATTTTTTACCGTCAAAACTTTTTTGGCTTTCCGCCCATTGTTTGAAGGTATTGGTATCCGCCAAATTAATACGCTGTTCGTAAACTGCTTTAAACACTTCCGGATTGGCCTGATATTTCAAACCGGAGCTGTTTACCGCAGCCGCCACGCGGGCAAAGCCTAAATGCTCGGGTTGCCATACCACATGCTCGGTACGCAGATAAGTATCCGCGGGGAAAGTTTTGCTGTGTTTAAGCAAAACGGGATCGAGATGGTGGCAGTGTACGCAAAAATAGCCGAAAAATTCCAACACTTCGATTTTATCGTCCTGAAGCTGGGGAATCTGCTTCGGCAGAACAACGTAATCTGTGCCTTCTGTTGCTGAATAAGCGTTTGCAGCCAAGGTCATTGAGGCAATAGCAGTCAGTAATACGGTTTTCAGTTTCATGTGCATTCCTAATATTTTATTTAACGGTACGGGCGAAGCTATCTACACCGTTTTGTTTCAGGGTTTGTTGGGTACGGTTAGCGGCTTCTTTGTTCATTTTGCCGCTTTGAACGCGGTAAACGCGCTTGCCGTTGGCTTCTGCTTCAATCACATTGCCTGATACACCCATCATGGCAAGTTTAGCGCGGTGCGACTCGGCACTTTCACGATTGTTGAAAGAACCCATTTGCAATACGATACGACCACCTTCACTGCTGCCTGATTGACGGGCTTCTGCTTTTTTGGAAGCCTCTTTTTTAGCCGATTCCGCACGCGCTTTTTCACGGGCTTTTTCAATGCTGCCGCTTTCCAAAATTTGCTCGGGAGAAGGCTTCGCCGCTTTTTTGGGTTCTTCTTTTTTCACTTTTTCAGGCTGCTTCGCTTCAGGCTTTTTCTGAGGCTGCTTTTTCGCTTCCGGCGCAGGTTTTTGCTCGGCTTTCGGTTTAACCGGAGCAACTGTTTGAGGTTTCGGCTCTTCTTTTGCCGGCGCTTCAGGCTGCTCGGTTGTAACGGTAGACGCTTCTCTCTCTTCGGGAGCAGATGCCTCTTGCTCTTGAGAAGCTACCGTGCCAACAGGCTCGGAAACTTGGGTAACAGGTTCGCTACTGGTTTGCACTGGCGGCGCAGCAGGTTCGCTGCTTTTAGGTGTGAGGATTTCAGGCTTAGGCAACTCTTTAGGTGTTTCTTTTTTAAACGCCTTTTCGTTGCTTTTATTAATGAAGAATACAATACCCGCAATAACGGCGGTTGCCAGCAACAAGCCCAAGATAAAACCTGAAAGGCCTTTACCGTATGGTTTCTGTATATTCATAAAACACCTAAATACCTTATCTTTATTTTTTCGTGATGCCGTCTGAAAAGGAATAGAAGCTTGTTTTTCAGACGGCGCATTTTAGCAACATATTATGTTTGAAGCAAAAAGCTTACAAAGCCCGACGAAAACTTACTGCGCGTAACACATGCTGTTTGGTCACGGTTTCATCGCCGTTTAAGTCTGCCAAAGTGCGTGCCACGCGCATGATGCGGTGATAACTGCGAGCAGACAGCGACAACTTTTCCAATAAACTCCCTAAAGTTTCCGCAGCCTCCTTAGAGGCCATTGCCGCGTTATCCAGTTCCGTAACGCTTAACGCCGCATTAATCTTACCCTGCCGTTGATATTGGCGTCCTCTTGCGGCTTCCACCCGTCGGCGCACTTCTGCGCTGCTTTCGCCCGGTTCCTGCTGTGTCAGTTCGGCGGAAGAAAGTGCCGGCACTTCAATGGTTAAATCAATGCGGTCGAGCAAAGGCCCTGAGATTTTTCCACGGTAACGAGCAATACTTTCCGGCGTGCATCGGCACGGTTTGGAAGGATGGCCGAAATACCCGCACGGACATGGGTTCATGGCGGCGACCAATTGGAATTTGGCAGGATACACCGCTTTATGTGAGGCGCGGGAAATATGGATTTCGCCATTTTCGAGAGGCTCCCGCAACACCTCCAAAACCTTGCGGTCAAACTCGGGAAGTTCATCTAAAAATAAAATTCCGTTGTGCGATAACGAGATTTCTCCGGGACCCGAACTTCCGCCTACGATGGCTACTTGACTGGCAGTATGATGAGGAGAATTATATGGCTTATCGTAATCTAATTCCTGCCTGTGGTTCGGCAGCAGCGAACGCAACGACCACACTTCAATCAATTCTTCATCGGTCAGCGGCGGCAAAATACCGGGCAAGCGTTGGGCGAGCATGGATTTACCTGTACCGGGCGGCCCCATCATCAGCAGACTGTGCCCGCCGGCAGCGGCAATTTCCAAAGCCAAACGTGCGGTATGTTGGCCTTTCACGTCTTTCAAATCAGGCACATGACGATTTTCAGACGGCCTTTGGCTGATATCGTAAACAGTTTGGGCCAGCGGCTCAACGCCGTTCAGATGGGCGGCAACCTTGCACAGATTTTCGGCGCCGTAAACGGTGATGTTTTTCATCACCGCCGCTTGTCGGGCGTTTTCACCCGGTAAAACAAATGCTCTGCCGGACTGCATACCCTGCCACGCCATAGCCAGTGCGCCGCGGACGGGACGTAAAGCGCCGGACAGCGCCAATTCGCCGGCAAACTCGTATTGGTTCAGTTTATCGGGTGCAATTTGACCGGAAGCGGCAAGAATGCCGAGCGCGATCGGCAGGTCGAAACGGCCGGATTCTTTGGGTAAATCGGCAGGGGCGAGATTGACGGTAATTTTTTTGGCGGGAAATTCGAATCCGCTTTGGATGATGGCGGCGCGGACGCGGTCGCGGCTTTCTTTAACTTCGGTATCGGGCAAGCCGACGATATTAAAAGCAGGCAAGCCGTTGGCAAGGTGGGCTTCCACCTCGACCAACGGCGCATTCATACCGTTTAGCGCACGGCTGTAAACAAGGGCGAGCGACATCTGTTTCAGACGGCCTTATTCGACTTGTTCCGGCACTTCGGCTGTGGTTTCTACTTGCTGGAGCGGTTGCTCTCCTTCCAGCTTGGCGAGACGGGCTTCCAAGTCGGCCAGTTTGGTGCGGGTTTTAATCAGCACTTGCTGCTGGATATCGAACTCTTCACGCGTTACCAAATCCATGCGGTTAAACGCGCTGCCCAACAGAGCTTTAACGTTTTTCTCAACGTCTTTGGCGGGGCTGTTGGCGATGGTTTCGCTCAATTTGGCAGACACTTCTTCAAACAGTTTTTTGCCGATCATTTTGCTGCTCCTTAATGTATGGGGTTTATAGGCATTGTATAGTGAATCAGGCCGTCTGAAAACTGCTTCGGGCAGCGTTTCAGACGGCCTGTGATGGTAATGCGGATATAGGCGGGTTAATGAGCGTCTTGGCTCAAATCCACTTCTTTCAGCGGCACTTTACGGGTTTTATAGCGCAGCTTGTGGTAGAAGTAGAAACCTAAAAATACCGGCAAGCCCATGTAGGTAATAATGAGGCGATCCCAATCCAAGCTGCCTTTCAAAACCAGTTCGGTGTCTTGACCGATAATCACCAGCACACACAAAGCCAGCGCCAGCAAGGGGCCGAAGGGGAACCATTTGGCACGGTACACCAATGCGTTCAGGTCTTTGCCTTGTGCAATGTAAGCACGGCGGAAGCGGTAGTGGCTCACGGCAATGCCCAACCAAGCGATGAAGCCGGTCAAACCTGAAGCGGCCAGAATGTATTGATAGGTTTTGTCGCTGGTGAGTTGCAGTAAAAACACGGCCAACACCACGGCACCGGTTGCCAACAGCGACAACACCGGCACGCCGCTGACATTGGTTCTGGCGAAGGCTTTATAAGCCAAACCGTCTTTGGCCATGGCATACAGCATACGCGTAGAAGCGTACATGCCTGAGTTGCCTGCCGACAAAATCGAAGTCAGGATGACGGCATTCATGACGGCAGCGGCAAACGCTAAGCCTGCGCGTTCAAACACAAGCGTAAACGGCGATTTGGCGATTTCATTCACATCCGCGCCCAACAGTTGCGGGCTGGTATAGGGAATCAGCAAACCGATAACCAAAATAGCCAAAATGTAGAAAATCAAAATGCGCCAAAACACTTGTTTCACTGCTTTGGGAATGCTCTCTTCGGGATTTTCGGATTCGCCCGCAGTAATACCGATCAACTCGGTTCCTTGAAACGAGAAACCCGCAATCAGGAACACGCCGAGCATGGTCAGGAATTGACCGGCCACGCCGTCGCCTAAGAAAGGCGCATCGCCTACGGTCATATTGCTCAGGCCGACAAATTCTCCGCCGAGGATGCCGAGAATGGTGAGCAAGCCAACGGCCAGAAACACGATAACGGTTACGACTTTAATCAGGGCAAACCAATACTCCGATTCACCGTAAGCGCGCACGGAAAGGGTGTTCAGCAGGAAAATCACTATAAAAAACAGCAAACTCCATGCCCACGGCTCCATGAAGCGCATCGGCTCCCAATAGGTAATCACCACTGCTGCAATCACCACGTCGGCGGCGACGGTAATCACCCAGTTAAACCAATAGTTCCAGCCGAGCGCGAAACCCAGCGACGGATCGACAAAGCGGGTGGCGTAGGTGCTGAACGAGCCGGAAGTGGGCAGATAAGTGGCCATTTCTCCCAGCGAGGTCATTAAAAAATACACCATCAAGCCGATAGCGGCATAAGCGATGAGCGCACCGCCCGGCCCGGCGGAGCTGATGGCGGTACCGCTGGCCATAAACAATCCCGTGCCGATGCAGCCTCCAATGGCAATCATCGATAAATGCCGCGTTTTCAGACGGCGTTTTACCTGAGTATTGTGTTGAGTGTCTGACATAATGTTAATCCGGTTTATAAAGCCGCAATAAAGAGTAAAAAAACAGTAAAAATCGCATCATACAGAAAAACCGTTTTTCCGTGTGCGGATTGTTGCCATTCTGTTTGGAATTTGCACCGATTACTGGAAAAGTTTGTGCGTATTGCCGTCAACTCCGGCGGCGGTTTTCAGACGGCCTCTTACACTTTCACGGCCAAACTCACGGTAAAGATGCCGTCTTCGTCAATCCATTGGTGGATTTTCTTAAAACCCGCCTGCTCGACCAGTTGATCCATTTCCTGCTGGCTGCGGCGGCGCATTACCCAGTTGGGGCTGCCCTCTTTGTGGCTGGTCAGCGCGCGGGCAATCATTTCGAGCTGCGGATGCCACGGCTGGCCGGTGTAGATGAGGTAGCCGCCGTATTCGAGTGCGTCGCAGAAGCCTTTGAGCGAGCGCATGATTAAGTCGTTGTCGGAAAACAGTTCGTGCAGGCCGGAGACGATGCCGAGTGTGGGGCGCGGGTTGAGGTTTTGGTAGTTGGCGCGGTCGTAGGCGTTCACTTCTTCAAAAGTAACGGTGTCTTGTAGCTTTCGTTCGGCAATCAGTTTGCGCCCTGCTTCGACGTTGACGGGGCTGTAATCGCGCAGGCGCACGCTGTCGGGCAGGCTTTCGGCGGTGAGTGCGTCGAGCACATAACGCCCGTGGCCGGAAGCGATGTCGAGCACATGCACGGGTTTGCCGTGTTCGCGCAGTTCTGCAAAGGCCGTCTGAATGGCTTTGCCGATGTTTTCTTTGCGTTGGCGGATGCCGCGCCAGCCGATGGCGTTGAGATAATATTTGTCGACCGCTTCGCCGAATTTGTTGGTGCCTTGCGGTTGGTTGCGGTACACATAATCGAGGGTGCTGCCGGAATCGAAACCGGTTTCTTTGCCGATTTTCAAGCCTTCGCTCCAGTTTGCGCCGAGGCCGATCAGCCGGCGTTGCGCCGCCCAGTATGCGCCGCGCGGGGTGAACGGCGACAGCGGCGTGGCCAATTCGTCGGCTTCGCGGCGGCTGTCGCTGTGGATATGGGCGCGGGTAACGTCGACGGTTTGCAGCGGTTCGCCGAAACGCTCGCGGATAAAGCGGCGCATTTCGACAAACGCGAGTTCGCGCTTTTCTTCGCCGAGGGTGTCGTGATAAAAGCCGCTGAAAATGTGGCGTTCTTTAATGTGGCTGCCGAGGCGGTTGTAGAAATCGTGTTGCGGTTTGTGATGCACCACCCAATCGCTGCCGGACACCAACAACTGTATCGGCGTGGTGATGGCTTGGGCATCGGCCACCACGCGCTCGGCGGCATCGTACAAACCCAACAGGATACGCACGGAAATGGCGCGGGCGATCAGCGGGTCGTTGTCGTAGCTGGTTTGGCGTTCTTTGTTGTGGGTCAGGTAGTGTGATTTAACGTAGCTGTTCACAAAGAAATTGCCGCGCCATTTCTGCATCAGTTTCAAGCCGGTGCGGGCAAACGGCACATACAGTTTCACTTTGAACGCGGGCGAGGCTAACACGGCGCAGCGGATTTTCGGGGCGTAGTCGTGCAGCCATGCCGACACCAGCACGGCACCGACGCTTTGGGCGATAACGGCGATGTTTTCCGGTTTAATGCCGTATTCGCGCCCGATGTGCTGCACGAAATCCTGAATGTCGGCCACCGACGTACCCAAACTTGGGCTGTCGCCACGCTCGCCCGGGCTGTGACCGTGGCCGCGTGCGTCCCAAGCGAAATAGGCAAAATCGTCGAAGCCGAGTTCGTCGGCCACAAACATCATGCGGCCGGAGTGCTCGTGCCCGCGGTGGAACAAGATGATGGCTTTATCGTTGCTGCCGTCCGGTGCGGGGCGGTAGCGATAGAAAAGTTTGGTGCCGTCGGCGGTAGCAAATGTTTTTTGTTGTTCTTGCATGATGTTTCCTTGCTTGAGGGAATAAGTTTTTCAGACGGCCTCTTATCTCCCCGAGGCCGTCTGAACACAATTCAAGAAGCCTGAATGCGCTTGTCGGGGCGGGCAAACAGGTAAACCGCCAGCGCCGTTAACGCGCCCAGCGTATCGGCCAGCATGTCTTTCTGCGCGTCCCAAATATCGCCTTGCGAACCGAGAAACTCGATGCCCGCGCTGCCGCCTTCGATAACGGCATACTGCCACTCGATGATCTCATAAGCCGCCGCCACGCCCATGATGAAAAACAGCGAAAAGAAAAACGCCAGCTTCATACTGCACATGCGGCGGCGCATCAGCCATTCGGCCATCGGGAAAGCGTAGAAGCCGATGATGTAATGCCCCACACGGTCGAAATGGTTGCGCCCCTCGCCCAGCAGCGGCGCGAGCATGCGGTTGGCCCAGTCAAACGGCACATCGGCAAACGTATAATGCGCGCCGGCGGTGTGCATCAGCAGCCAAAAGCTCATCAACAGATAAGCCAGATTGCTGAAACGGAACTTGTGAAACGTAAACACCAAGCCCAAAAAAACGGCCACAATCGGCAGGATTTCCGCCCACCACACGGCGCGGTTGACGGGATTGATGCCCGACCAAATGATCACGGTAAACAACACAAAAGCGAGCATCAGCGGAAAAAAACGGCGGCGTTGAGGCATAACATCCCTTTATCAAATCATCACTGTCGCAAATAAACTTTATTCCCGCTGCGGCTTGCTGCCTTGCATAGGAAATAAGTTTATTTGCCATACAAGCAAACATCTTTTCAGACGGCCTCTTGCAAGCCGTTGCGGATACGCCGCACGCAGGTGTAAACCAGCAATGCAGCCAACAGCCACATACCCCATTCCAACCATTGCGGCAGGCCGTCTGAAAGCGCATACCACAAACCCAAAGCGCCGAACACAAATGCGCGGTCGCTTTTACCCACCGGCCCGTCGTAACGGCGGCCGTTACCGTGCACCTGACCGAGCACGCCGCACAATTCGTTCATTGCCGCCAGCCAGATAAACAAGCCGATCTGCACACCGCCAAACGGCGCGATAAACGCAAACGGCAGATACAGCGCGGCATCGGCGGCCACATCGGTAACTTCGTTCAGATAACCGCCCAGTTTCGACTGCTGGCCGAACTCACGCGCCAGCATGCCGTCGACCGCATTCAAAGCCATGCGCACAAACAACCATACCGGCAGCAGCCAAAACCATGCCGGTGTATCGGCAAAAATACTCAACCACACGCCGAGCGCAATCGAAACTGCACAGGCAAACAGCGTTACCTGATTGGCGGTAACACCCCGCGCATACAGGCGGCGCACCAGCGGGCGCAACAGATTTTGAAATTTGGGTTTGAGGGCGTAGATGCTCATAGAAAAATGAAGAGGTTAAGAATTAAGAGGCCGTCTGAAAACGCGGATTATAGTTTATCGAACAGGTAAAAAATGCCCCGCACGATAATCGGCGGCGAAATCTGCGCAACGGATTGTCATATAAAATTTTGCGGCGCGCGGGCAAGGTTATGCTTTAACCGTCTGCGCCGTTCTTTTTAAAAATCCGCAATCTAACCGTCTGATCGCCAAGAAAAAACACCCGCACGATGCTTATCGTTTGGGTGTTTGGATACTGCAATGAAATCGTATTTAGTCGAGCTGCGTGACCGCTACCGGCAGATTGCGTACCGCTGCCAGCGTAGCAGAATGCGTTTCCTGCTGTTTGCGGAATTCGGCCATATTGGTCGGCGTCAGCTTCGGCGTCGGCAAGGCGATGGCGGTCGGGTTCATGTGCTGGCCGTTCTTGCGCACTTCATAGTGCAAGTGCGGGCCGGTAGAACGTCCGGTACTGCCCACATAACCGATCACTTCGCCGGCTTTCACTTTACCCTCAGCCGGAGAGAAAGCACTCATATGCGCATACAGAGTTTCGATGCCGTTGCTGTGCGTCAGCACCACCGTATTACCGTAACCGCCTTTCCAGCCTTTGAAAGTCAGCGTACCGTCGGCAGTTGCGCGGATAGGCGTACCCGTGGCGGCAGCATAGTCGATACCGGTGTGCATCTTAACCGTGTGCAATACAGGGTGAACGCGCATACCGTAAGGCGAAGAAATACGCGTGTATTCAACCGGTTTCACATTGAAACCGTCGGTTGAGTGCAGTGCTTTACCGTGTTGGTCGTAGTAGCTACCGCTTTCCTCGTCGCCCTTACCTTGGCTGTAATAATAAGCCTGATAGGTTTTGCCGTCTTTAACCACTTCGGCGGCCAAAATATCGCCCGTAGCCATTTCCTGACCGCGGAAATACATGCTGTTGTAAAGCAGACGGATGGAATCACCTTCGCCCAACTCTTCAACATTAACCACATCAGTGAAAATCTCGCTCAACGATTCGCGGATTTCCACCGGCACACCGGCCTGAGCCAACGCACCGCGCGCCGAAGTACGCACTTGCACCGAACGCAGGGTAGGCATGGTTTCCATATCAATGGCGGAAGTGGAAGTGCCCCATTTACCGTTCACTTTCTCAATCGCCACCAAATCGCGGAAACCGTTGTCGTCATCGTTGAAGAACTGCACATCGGTTACGTCGCCCGACGCATCAAAGCGCACGTTAACCGACTGCCCCGCGCGAAGTTGGATCAAGTCGCGGTCAATCGAGCTGTGCACCAGCACTTGGCGGATGTTCTCTTCCGACACACCGATACGGAACAATACATCGGTGAGCGAATCGCCCGGCTGTACCGCTTCCTGCGCCCAATAGCTGCCATTCACGATACCGCTTTCCACATAAACGGGCGGCAACTCTTCCATCACGCGCTCGGCGCGGTAAAGGTCTTTCTCAGGCTGCGGCTCGTTAACCGCATAAGCGGCCACCATGCCTGAGACGGGCAGCAACACGCCCAAAATCGACCAGCGGACAGGTTTGTTTTGCCAAAAACGTCCCGCAGCAGCCACGGCAGGCAGCGCAGGCAAAGCGGAAATGGCTGCCCGTATCGGTTTAACGGCCGATTTAAACACCGCCGCCTTTCCTTTCACCCGCGCACTTGCAGGCACGGCAGCAGGTGCCGTTACAACCGTTTCAGGATTAAAGGCAGGCTTGCGTTGCTCGCTAACCGCAGCGGCAACCTGTACGGCAGGCGCTTCGGTTTCAATAGCTTTAACTTCAGTTTTCACCGCAGCTTCCGCAACCGTTTCAGACGGCCGCTCAACTGCTTCTTCCACCGCCACTTTTGCTGCGGCAGTTTCTGATGCTTCAACTTCAATCTCAACCGGTTGTTCGGCCGTCTGAATCGCAATAGGCGCGGTTTCCGGTTCAACTTGCTCCACCTGTTGTACTACAGGTTCGATTACCGGTTCGTCAGCCACAGGTTCTGCGGCTTTGGCCACCGGTATTTCTACAGTCTTTTCTTGCGGCATGAAGGCAGAAGGTTTGACGTTCATTGCCGGTTTGAAACCGGTTGCCAATGATTTCACTGCTGCAACTTTGGCTCTCGCCACAATGTGGGTCACTGGAGCGGAAGGTTCGGCAATCTCTTGCACTTCTTCGGCTTCAACCGCTACCGGCGCTTCAACCTGCTCGGCTGCCGCGGCAACAGGTTTTGCTGCATCGAAATGGATCAGCTCCGGTCTAACCACCACAGGCTCTACCGGCACGGACTTCACCTCCAACGGAGTGGTCATCATCGGTTCGGCACACAGTACCGCAGCATCTGCGGCAATGTATTCGGTTTCGGTATGTACGATGCTGTTGTCAGCGGTGTGTGCTTCGCTTTCCGCGGTAACAACCGGCAAACTGCCGTCGTTATTTTGGGCGGGTGCCTTTAAAAAATTACTCAAGGGCTTTTTCATATCAGGCCTCTTAAATGCTTATCTAGTTATGCGGATAAATCCGGCTTTGTATTGCTATTACTTTGATTTTCACAAGTATTTTATGCACTTCTTTTCATATTGAAGTTTACCATAAAAGCACCTTCCCTGCTTTAAGCGGGTGTTTTGCTGCGTGAAAAATATGCGTAATAGCGTAAAATATGTGCGGTTTTATTGCCTACACATATTACTCCCATGAACTTAACCTTAGCCCTACCCGCTTTAAATTTCAACAGTTCGGAACAGATTCCGACACTCAGTTTGCCCTCTCTCAATAAAATGCTGCGTTTCGGTCGTTATATTGCAACACCGTCGAGGCCGTCTGAATTTTACGGCCGTTTACTGTGGAACGGCAGCCTGCTCGAGCAAGCCAAGCGGCATTTACACATAGCCCGCGAACAAGCGGCGGTGTTTGCCAGCCCCGTATGGCAACAGATGGGCATGCACCATATGGACATGCTCGGCGGCACGGATATTCAGGTTCAAGCGCAAGAAGCCGCCGAATTGTGCGGCGGGTTGAATGCTTTTTTGGAAGATGACGGCTGGCGTTTTTATACTCTGCGACCCGACTTATGGCTGGTTACGCTGCCCTCTCCCCCGCTGTGGCAGGCGGAACCGGTGTTGGACGTGCTCGGCCAAATAGACGGCACGGTACGCGCAGAAGGTGCAGGCAGCGGCGCTTGGCTTCAAAAGCAAACCGAAATTCAAATGTGGCTGCACACCCATCCGATCAACGCGGCGCGTGTTGCCGCCAAAACACCGGCCATCAACGGAGTATGGATGTGGCAAGACATCGAAGGCGGCCAAACCAACCCGCCTTTGCTGGCTTGCGACAGCCCGTGGGCGCAGTTTTATCCGGGCAAAACCGTAGATGCGCCCTACGACTTCGCGGCTTGGGAAAGCATGAGACAGGAAACCGGCTCTATGGTTTCAGACGGCCTGATATTTTTAGACGACTTGCTGGTTACGCGCCACACCGCCGACGTGTGGGCTTATAAAGAAATACTGGAAAAATGGGAACACTGCTGGTTTGAGCCGCTGTGGCAGGCTTTGCAAGAAGGCCGTCTGAAAGAATTAAACATCATCACCGACGGCGAGCATGGAGGCCGTCTGAACATTAAATCCAAAGCAAGTCGGGCGTTTTGGAAAAGGAAAAAAACGTTTGCCGGACAGCTCAAATAGCCTGATGAGGCCGTCTGAAAATAATCCGACACCTCCAACCCAATAAACAAGCGGCCCGCAGGCCGCTGTTTGATTTTGCCTTACGGCATCTTGATAAAAGTATCGCGATAATAACGCATCTCTTCGATGCTTTCCAAAATATCGTCCAAAGCCTGATGCGAACCTTTCTTCACCACACCTTTATACACGGCCGGATTCCAGCGGCGCGCCAGCTCTTTCAGCGTGGACACGTCTAAATTGCGGTAATGGAAATAGGCTTCCAATTTAGGCATATACCGCACCATAAAACGGCGGTCTTGATGAATGGTGTTGCCGCACATCGGCGTGGTTTTCTCGGGAATCCACTGCGCCATAAAATCCAATAATTTCCGCTCCACTTCCGCTTCGGTGTATTGCGATTCGCGGACGCGCCGGGTCAAACCGGTGCGGGCGTGGGTGGCGGTGTTCCACTCGTCCATATTGTTCAAAATATCATCGCTTTGATGAACGGCATACACTTCCGACTGAGCCAGCACGTTTAAATCTTGGTCGGTGATAATCATCGCCACTTCGATGATTTTGTCGGTTTCGGGGTTCAGCCCGGTCATTTCCATATCGAGCCAGCACAGATGGTTTGCGTTTTGGGTCATTTTTCAGACGGCCTTTACATTAAAAATTTCAAACAGCAGCCATTATAAAGGATTTCAAACGGGCAAGGCCGTCTGAAAAACAGCAGGCTTACCAAGCCGTTTATAAATCGAAATCGTTGGAAAAATATTTCGGCATCTCCACCACATCAATTTTGTAACCCTTCAAGGTTTGGTAGTTGAAAAACACAAATTCATGGTTATCGCGGATTTTTTCGCCCATGATGTACACGTCACTGCTGCTGGCCAAAATGTAGTAAGGCTTGTTTTCAAACACCATTTTGTCGTAGGTAGTACGGAAATAAGGCCGCGTGTATCCGATACAGAAAGCAAGTGCGGTGAAATAAAGAAAAATGAAGGCGGTAAAAAACGGAGAATATTGTTCTTCATTACGAATCAGCGACATATCCATTTGAAAACGGTTGCCGATGCGGTGAAAAACGGCTGAAAACAATAAAGAAACGCCCAAGTAAGCCAATAAAATTTTCAAAGGCATATACCCGAGCAACAGATAACACTCCACCGCAATCGGGAAAAACAGCACATTGAGCAATACAAAAATCCTTAAGAAACCGATATGCTCAAACCAACTGCTTTTCTTTACCGCCCTCAGCAGCAGGTAGCCGATACCGTAACCTACCGCCAACACCAGCGACGTAATGCACACATAAGCCAAGCTGCGGGCAACATTATCCGGCCCTTTGGATACATGCCACCACGGATAACCATGAAAAAGCGCCTGCCCCCAGCCGTAGCAATATGCAGTTGCCCAACTGGTTATCCCCACGAAAGCCATTGAAACAGACGAATTGATGATTTTGTTTAAGCTGCGAATCATTCTGCAATAGCGATAAATCGGAAAATAGTTTTATGTAATATTATTACAATCCAAACAAACGCTCAAATCTTACTTACGATTTTTTGGATAAATATTGATATAAATCTAATTTGAGTAGAAAGCTTATACAGGCTGAGACCTTTGCAAAACCCTCAGATGTGGATGCAGTTCAAGGCGTAGCAGCGCAGCGAGTGCAGACATATCATATAGATAGGCAAACGAGCGGGCAGCGCACAACGTAGAAATGCGCCGCAGATGGGGGTTTTGCAAAGGTCTCAGGCTAATAATCCGACCGGGCAATATCCACCCGATAACACAAACGGCAGAACGCTGTTAGAGCATTCTGCCGTTTTACTAAGCAAAGGTTTTGTCGAATAGAAAATAGAAATTATCTTCTCGAACCGCCTACACCGACTTCACCGCCCGGATGGTAAACCACACCGCCGATTTCCTCGGCATTCGGGCCAAAGAAGGTTAAGCTGTAATCACCGCGGCCTTTTTTCTGAGTATCCGCCACACCTTCGATACCTTTACCGATAACGCGGCTGCCGTCTAAGGCATTGTGATGTATCACGTTTTTAATATCGGCTTCTTTCAACGTAATCGCACCGGTTTCAGCAATGCCAGTAACGCTGCCACTACCCTTGCGGCTGTTGAAGTCAACCTCATAATTCAGACGGCCTACACTCGTATCGCTAAACGCTTGGCCGCTGTAAGTAAACTTACCTGAATCAGGTAAAGTTTGCGTAATATCGCCTTTGATCAGGCCGACTTTCATCGGGTCTTGTATGATCACTTCCTTACCATCATCATCTTTTGCGATAACACGTTTGGGGCCTAAATAACCTGCAATAATGGAATGTTTTTGGCGGTAGGCACGCACGGATCCGTTGTTGGCTGTCGGAATATTGCTGAACGCAGACATGGCAAAGTCATCCAACACAATTTTTTTACCACCTGCATGGGTATGGCCGTTGATGGTCACGGTATAGGGTGGCTGGACAGGAGCCGCGGCAGCAGAACGGAAGGCTGTGGGTTGTGCAGCAGTGTTTGCTTGCGTACCTTTTACTGCAATAGGTTGGGCATCTGATTGGGACGATGATTCCATCGTTACCGTATTAGAAGTTGTGGTGGAAGTAGATTCGACCGAAGGTTTGTCGCCCCCGCCGCCACATGCGGAAAGTGCCAGTAAAACTAAAGCTGAAAGTGCAATATTTGCTTGTTTGTTATTGATTTTTTTTCCTCTGAATGTGAAGTCCTTCATGTACATATAAACCTTTATAGTGATGACAAGGGTTCGCATCATATAGGCTCGCAAAGCAGTTTTCAACCGTCTGTATAAAAAAACAACCGAATATCTTTAAGTTTTGTTTAGCCGCTCATCATAAAAAAGCGCAGCACCGAAAAGCCGAGATGCCGCGAAAAGCTTACTTATACAGATACTACCACTTGTTTTACTATTTTTTATGTTTCATTACTCACCTTAAAAAGCACCGTTAACAAACTTGCCAAAAACGCCACACTTATAATATAACAACCGCCTGATCCTATTTTTCAGACGGCCCATCTATGAAAAAAGACCACCTCAACACCCCCGATTTCGATTTATGGCAGGCCATCCGTTTGGAAACGGAAGAAGCCGTTGAAGCCGAACCGCTGCTGGCAAGCTTTCTGCACCAAACCGTTCTGCGCCATTCCTCGCTGGACTCCGTGCTGGCCTACCATCTGTCGAGCAAACTTTCCAGCCCGATTATGGACGCCCGCGCTCTGTTTGAAATGTATCAGCAGGCGCTGTGCTGCGATACCGACATCATTGAAGCCGTGAAACTCGACCTACTTGCCTGCTACGAGCGCGACCCGGCGTGTGACGAATATTCGCTACCGCTGCTCTATTTCAAAGGCTTTCACGCGATACAGGCCCACCGCATCAATCATTGGCTGTATGAACACGGACGCAAAACGTTGGCTTATTTTCTGCAGAACCGCTCTTCGGAAGTGTTCGGCGTCGATATCCACCCTGCTGCGCGTTTCGGCCACGGCTTGATGCTTGACCACGCCACCGGCTTTGTTGCCGGTGAAACTGCCGTGCTCGGCAACAATATTTCCATTTTGCACGGCGTAACGCTGGGCGGTTCGGGTAAGGAAAGCGGCGACCGCCATCCGAAAGTGGGCGACGGCGTGATGATCGGTGCCAATGCTTCGATTTTGGGTAATATCCGTATCGGCGAAAATGCCAAAGTCGGCGCGGGCAGCGTGGTGGTAGCCGATGTGCCGCCGCACACCACCGTGGTAGGCGTACCCGCCAAGCAAACGGGCAAGGCAGTCAAGAATCCTGCCGGCGAAATGGATCAAAGTATGGGATTTATGATTTAACGCACTTTGCTTTGTTGATTCATATTCTATTTCTATCCCCAAAATTTCAAATCAGATAGGCTGAGACCTTTGCAAAACCCTCAGATGTGGATGCAGTTCAAGGCGTAGCAGCGCAGCGAGTGCAGACATATCATATAGATAGGCAAACGAGCGGGCAGCGCACAACGCAGAAATGCGCCGCAGATGGGGGTTTTGCAAAGGTCTCTGGCTGCTGTCGGCAACACAATCCGGCTGAGCCTGTCTTTTTTAAGGCCTTTCCACCTTTCTTCTCCGACATCTTTCGAATTAACACAAATTAACATTTTAACCCTGTATTCTTTACCCAAAGGCCGTCTGAAAAAGGCCGGTACAACAACACACAAACTGAAATCTTGCGAAATATCGGCTGTACACATCACGCGCGGCATCAGCCGTGCTCGGAATGAAATACCCTAACCCGCTGTTTCCAAAAGATTCATCAACCATAAAACCACTCCAAAGGACACCCTCCATGACCGTTATCAAACAAGAAGACTTTATCCAAAGTATTGCCGATGCTTTCCAATTCATCAGCTACTACCACCCCGTCGATTACATTCAAGCCTTATATAAAGCGTGGCAAAAAGAGGAAAACCCTGCCGCTAAAGACGCGATGACGCAGATTCTGGTCAACAGCCGCATGTGTGCCGAAGGCCGCCGCCCCATCTGCCAAGATACCGGCATTGCCACCGTGTTTTTAAAAGTGGGCATGAACGTGCAATGGGACGCGCAAATGAGCGTGCAGGAAATGGTCAACGAAGGCGTGCGCCGCGCCTACACCCACCCCGACAACACTTTACGCGCCTCGGTTTTGGCCGACCCTGCCGGCAAACGCCAAAACACCAAAGACAACACGCCGGCGGTCATCCATATGGAAGTGGTTGCAGGCGACAAAATCGAAGTAACCTGCGCGGCCAAAGGCGGCGGTTCGGAAAACAAATCCAAGCTCGCCATGCTGAATCCTTCCGATTCGATTGTCGATTGGGTGCTGAAAACCATCCCCACTATGGGCGCAGGCTGGTGTCCGCCCGGTATCTTGGGCATCGGCATTGGTGGTACACCCGAAAAGGCCACTTTGCTGGCCAAAGAATCATTGATGAGCCACGTCGATATTCACGAATTGCAGGAAAAAGCCGCTTCGGGCGCGGAACTTTCCACCACCGAAGCCCTGCGTTTGGAGTTGTATGAAAAAGTGAACGCGCTGGGCATCGGCGCACAAGGCTTGGGCGGCCTGACTACCGTTCTCGACGTAAAAATCTTGGATTACCCCACCCACGCCGCATCTAAACCCATAGCCATGATTCCAAACTGCGCCGCCACCCGCCACGTTGAGTTTGAATTGGACGGCTCCGGCCCCGTGAAACTCGACCCGCCTTCATTGGAAGACTGGCCGGACATCACATACAGCCCCGACAACGGCAAGCGCGTAGACGTAAACAAGCTCACCAAAGAAGAAGTTGCCACTTGGAAAATGGGCGATGTGCTGTTGCTCAACGGCAAAATCTACACCGGCCGCGATGCCGCCCACAAACGCATGGTCGATATGCTCAACAAAGGCGAAAAACTGCCGGTCGATTTCACCGACAAACTGATTTACTACGTCGGCCCGGTTGACCCCGTGCGCGACGAAGTAGTCGGCCCCGCCGGCCCCACCACCGCCACCCGCATGGATAAATTCACCCGCCAAATGCTGGAGCAAACCGGCTTACTCGGCATGATCGGCAAATCCGAACGCGGTGCCGCCGCCTGCGAAGCCATTGCCGACAACAAAGCGGTTTATCTGATGGCGGTAGGCGGTTCGGCCTACTTGGTGGCCAAAGCCATTAAAGAAGCCAAAGTGGTGGCCTTTGAAGACTTGGGTATGGAAGCGATTTACGAATTTGAAGTGAAAGACATGCCCGTAACTGTGGCGGTGGACAGCAGCGGCCAATCCGTGCACGCCATCGCGCCGAAGCAATGGCAGGCGAAAATCGGCATTATTCCGGTTGAAGCCTAATCGCAGCCCAACCTAAAAATACAGGCCGTCTGAAACTTTTCAGACGGCCTGTTTTCTTATTACACGAAGTCTTCAGAAACTTTCCAATTAAAACGGCATGAGACCTTTGCAAAACCCTCAGATGTGGATGCAGTTCAAGGCTTAGCAGCACAGCGAGTGCAGACATATCACACGATAGGCAAACGGGCGGGCAGCGCACAACGCAGAAATGCGCCGCAGACGGGGGGTTTGCAAAGGTCTCGGCATACCTAAAAACAGCCGCCCCCTACACAAGGAGTAACACAATGATTATGAAATGGTTTAAACAATTACTGTCCGACACCTCCACTCCCGCCCGTTCCGCACCCAAGCTGCCGGAAGACTGGGGTTCTTACCTCTATCAAACCGATGACAATCTGCCCGCCAGCAACCGCCTGAATTTAGCCTTGCAAGACCTTGCTCCTCTGGCCGGAATGGATCAACGCACTTGGATTACGCTCAAACCCCGCCAGCCCAACGAACACGGCTTAACCGCACCGGAAGAATACCCCGCCATCTGCAAAATCGAAGACGATATCACCGACGCCTTGGTAGCGCGGGGCGCAGTTATGGTCGGCTCCGTAACCGGCCACGGCCAATTCAGCCTGATTTTCTACTCTCCCGACACACAAGACTACGACAAAATTATCGACGGCGTGATGAAGTCATACGGCGGCTACGAATACAGCTACCACAGCGAGGCAGACCCCGAATGGGAAGCCTACTTGCGCTTTCTCTATCCCGACGCCTACGAATACCAATTCATCGTCAACAGAAAAATCTGAACGCAACTCGAGCAGCAAGGCAACCTCCACGAAGTCGAGCGCGCCGTTGACCATTGGCTCCACTTCCCCACCGCCGACGATGCAAAAGCGGCTGCTTCCGAGGCTGAAGGTCTCGGCTACACCATGCTTGCCCTCGAGCATGTTTCAGACGGCGGCGAATATCCCCACCAACTCAACATCAGCCGTTACAACAACACCCTGCCCAACGAAATTGACGAATATGTGCACGAGCTGATGGTGTTGGCTGAGAAAAACAACGGCTGCTACGACGGCTGGGGGCTGCGTGCTGGTCACTCAAAAACCGCATTGAGCCTCGCAGCATTCAGGCCGTCTGAAAACGGAATGTCCCAAGATAAACACGCTGCGGTTTTCTGTTGCGCCGATATCCCTTAGACTGCACTTATCAAGCCGTCGCGCACCGTTCGCCGTCCGTATCGTAAACGGGCAAAATTCCGTTTCAGACGGCCTGATGTGACGGAAACACTACACAGGAGAAAATCATGCCGATTACAAAAGGATTCAAAACGCTGGTTAACGAAGCCATGAGCCAAATCACCACGCACAGCGTTGAAGAAGCGCGCCGCCGTGCCGAATCGGGAAAAGCCACCTTAATCGACATCCGCGACATCCGCGAACTCGAACACAGCGGCAGAGTGCCCAATGCGTTTCATACGCCGCGCGGGATGCTGGAATTTTGGGTTGACCCCGAATCGCCCTACCACAAACCGATATTTGCCAACGAAGATACCGAGTTTATTTTATTCTGCGGTGCCGGCTGGCGCAGCGCCTTAGCCACCAAAACCCTGCAAGATATGGGCATGACCAACGTTTCCCACATCGACGGTGGTTTTGCGGCGTGGAAAGAACAAAACGCGCCTATCGAGAAAAACGCTTGATTATCAAGATGCTTGAAAAGCCGTGAGGCCGTCTGAAAACATTCAGACGGCCTCAATAGTGAATCGGCTACATTTTGCCGTGTCTCACATGTTTTTACGCTTAGCGCGGCGCCACCATATCTTCCGGTTTCACCAGCTCGTCAAACTCTTCTCCGCTGAGCAAGCCCAGCTCGATTGCCGTTTCACGCAAAGATTTGTCGTTTTTATAAGCCGTTTTCGCCACTTTCGCCGCATTTTCATAACCGATTTTGCGGTTCAGCGCCGTTACCAACATCAGAGAGTGGTGTAGGAAGTAGTCGATTTTTTCCGGCACAGGCTCGATGCCGACGGCGCAATGTTCGTTGAAACTGTTGCAGGCATCGCCGAGCAGTCGCACCGATTGCAGCAGGTTGTAACCGATCACGGGCATATACACGTTCAGTTCGAAATTGCCCGATGCGCCGGCCATGCCGATGGTTACGTCGTTGCCGAATACTTGGCAGCACACCATAGTCATGGCTTCGGCTTGGGTCGGGTTGACTTTACCCGGCATAATCGAAGAACCCGGCTCGTTTTCGGGGATTTTGATTTCACCCAAACCGCAGCGCGGGCCGGAAGCCAGCCAGCGGATATCGTTGGCGATTTTGTTCAGGCTGGCGGCAAGGGTTTTGAGTGCGCCCGAAGCGTACACGCACGCATCGCGGCCGGCGAGTGCTTCAAACTTGTTCGGCGCGGTAACAAACGGCAGGCCGGAAAGTTCGGCCAGCTTTTCCGCCGCTTTTACCGCATAATCGGGGTGGCTGTTCAACCCCGTGCCCACCGCCGTGCCGCCCAACGGCAGTTCGTACAAACCTTCCAAAGCATCGTTCAGACGGCCTAAACCGTGATCCAACTGGCTCACATAGCCCGAAAACTCCTGCCCCAAAGTTAACGGCGTGGCATCCTGCAAGTGGGTTCTGCCGATTTTCACAATCGGTGCAAACGCTTTGGCTTTTGCATCCAAGATATCGCGCAACGCTTTCACGGCCGGAATCAGCAGTCGGTTGATTTCAATCGCTGCGGCAACGTGAATCGCGGTCGGGAATGAATCGTTGGTGGATTGGGCGTGGTTCACATGATCGTTGGGGTGCACGGGCTGATATGCAGCCAATCCCGTGCCGGCGATTTCATTGGCGCGGTTGGCCAGCACTTCGTTCATGTTCATATTGGACTGCGTACCCGAACCGGTTTGCCACACCACCAAAGGAAACTGCCCTGCCAGCTTGCCTGCCAACACATCATCTGCCGCCTTCACAATCAAATCGGCTTGTTTCTGCTGAATGCGGCCGAGTGAGGCATTGGTGTAAGCCGCCGCCTTTTTCACGAGCGCCATCGCGTTGATTAAAGGCTCCGGCAAAGTTTCGCCGCCTATTTTGAAATTGTCGCGGCTGCGTTGGGTTTGCGCACCCCAATAGGCCTCGGCAGGCACTTCCACATTGCCCATCGTGTCGTGTTCGGTACGAGTAGTCATTACTTTTCTCCTTTGCTGATGTGCTTACTTCGGAAACAATAAGCGCATTATCGCACACAAAAAAATAAATGATAATCACAATCAATTTATTCAATGAATCAGATAAAAATCAGGCCGTCTGAAAAAAGTTTTCAGACGGCCTTTCAGCTTCAATCAGTTAATGATTCAGCAAACTCTGTGTTTCAATCAACCACGTCGCCAAGTCGTACCGCCCGCGCCGTCTTCCAAAATAATGTTTTCGGCGTTGAGCAAATCGCGGATGCGGTCGGATTCGGCCCAGTTTTTCTCGGCACGCGCTTGTTTGCGCTGTTCGATCAGGCTCTCGATTTCTTCGTTGGAGAGGCCGTCTGAAACGCTGCCGCCCTGCAAAAATTCCTGCGGATCACGTTGCAGCAAACCGATGATGCCGCCGAGTGCTTTCAGGCAGCCCGCGAGCTCGGAGCTGTTGGTTTTGTTGACTTCGTTGGCCAATTCAAACAACACGGCTATCGCTTCTACGGTGCCGAAGTCGTCGTTCATAGCGGCGAAGAAACGGCGGGTGTAGTCGTTGGCGTTTTCGCTGACGGCAAACTCGACAGGCGGCGTGTTTTTCAAAGCGGTGTACAGGCGGGTTAACGCGCCTTTGGCATCGTTCAAATGGGCATCGGAATAATTCAACGGGCTGCGGTAATGCGCGCGTAAAATAAAGAAACGCACCACTTCGGCATCGTATTTTTCCAACACTTCGCGGATGGTAAAGAAGTTGCCCAGCGATTTGGACATTTTTTCGTTATCGACGCGGATAAAACCATTGTGCAGCCAATATTTCACATGACTTTCAATCGCTTTGCCGCCCGAACGGTTGTGGCCGCAACTACCGCCGTGCGCGCCGCAGCTTTGGGCGATTTCGTTTTCATGGTGCGGAAACTGCAAATCCGCACCGCCGCCGTGAATATCAAAGGTGTCGCCGAACAACTCTTCGCTCATGGCCGAGCATTCGATATGCCAACCCGGCCGGCCTTGCCCCCACGGGCTTTCCCACGCCGGTTCGCCGGGCTTGGCGGCTTTCCACAAAACGAAGTCCAACGGGTCGCGTTTGAAACCGTCCACTTCCACGCGCTCGCCCGCGCGCAAATCGTCCAGCGACTTGCCGGAAAGCTGGCCGTATGCGGCAAATTCGCGCACGGCGTAGTAAACGTCGCCGTTATCGGCGGCATAAGCCTTGGCCTTGTCGATCAGGCGTTGGATCATGCCCAACATCTGTTGCACATGCTCGGTGGCTTTCGGTTCTACATCGGGGCGGATCACGCCCAAAGCCGCCGCATCTTCATTCATGGCTCGGATAAAACGTTCGGTCAGCTCGCCGATGGTTTCGCCGTTTTCAGCGGCGCGGGCAATAATTTTGTCGTCGATGTCGGTAATATTACGCACATAAGTCAACGGATAGCCCTGCGCGCGCAACCAACGGGCAATCATGTCGAACACCACCATCACACGGGCGTGCCCCAGGTGGCAGTAGTCGTAAACGGTCATACCGCAGACGTACATGCGCACGTTTTTCGGGTTGATAGGAATGAATTCTTCTTTTTGGCGGGTGAGGGTGTTGTAAACGGTTAGCATGATTGTTCTTTATATTGAGTTATGGAGAGACTAATTAAGTGCTTCTTGCACAAGAAGTGTGATTCTGCCCGATTTTCCCTATTAAGAAAATAGGCTTAAGGTTTAGATGCTATTTTTGAGGATAGCAATATTATGTTGCCAATTAGCAAGAGGGAGGATTAGGAAATAAAGTTGTGCGTAAGCGAAAAGAATCATTTCAGACGGCCTATATGCTATTCAGGCCGTCTGAAAACGGTATTGGCCATCGCAAAAACTCCCATTGATACCCTTCCCTAATAAATTGTATAGCTCGGGCCATCTTCATCCAAAATATTATTCAGCAGAACAAACTCTGGCCAGCAACGCGCTTATTACTATTGATTTTGTTTGAAGCTGAAGTAGATTACACCCTTATAAAGATGGATTAATATAATCAATTAAAAAAGCCGTCTGAAATTAATTTCAAACGGCTTTTTAACTAAACCCATACTCAACAAAGTATGGGTTAGATAATTCCAATTAAAGCAGAATCAGTTTATTAAATTATTCAGCTGATTATTAAATTATTCAGCTGAAACTTCAGCTTTTTCAACCAACTCTACCAAAGCTAACGGAGCATTATCACCTTTGCGGAAGCCATACTTCAAAATGCGCACATAACCACCGTTACGATTAGCAAAACGAGGACCCAGATCATCAAACAGCTTAACAACTACATCACGATCGCGAGTACGATTAAAAGCTAAACGGCGATTAGCCAATGAAGGTTTTTTTCCTAAAGTAATCAATGGCTCTACCACACGGCGTAATTCTTTAGCCTTAGGTAAAGTCGTTACAATAGTCTCATGGCTCAACAGAGAATTTGCCATGTTACGTAACATTGCAGCACGATGGCTGCTAGTACGATTTAATTTACGGTTGCCATTACGATGACGCATGTCATAATCCTTTAATATTCAAACTTACGGCTTTTCCAAACCCACCGGCGGCCAAGCTTCTAATTTAGAACCCAAAGTTAAACCCTTGGAAGCTAGTACTTCTTTAATTTCATTTAAAGACTTACGACCTAAATTAGGCGTTTTGAGAAGCTCGGTTTCAGTACGCTGAATCAAATCACCAATATAATAAATATCTTCAGCTTTCAGGCAGTTAGCTGAGCGTACAGTTAATTCCAAATCATCTACTGGGCGCAGCAATACAGGATCGATCGGAGGAGCTTTTTCTTCTACTTCTTCGACTGGTGTTCCTTGCAAATCTGCAAAAATAGACATTTGATCAATTAAAATACGTGCCGCACTGCGTACAGCCTCTTCGGGATCAATAGAACCATCGGTTTCAATATCCAAAACCAAACGATCTAAATCCGTACGCTGCTCTACGCGTGCGGGCTCAACTTCAAAGCTAACACGACTGATGGGCGAAAAGCTCGCATCCAATTGAATTGCACCAATCTGCTTACTCTCATCACGTACTGTACGACGACCGGAAACAGATTGATAACCACGTCCCTGCTCAACTTTGATTTCCATTTCAATCTGACCATTATCAGACAAATGACAAATCACATGCTCAGGGTTAATGATTTCAACATCATGAGGCAAGTTAATATCATTTGCCAGCACGACTCCAGCACCAGACTTTTTCAGAGACAACTGAACAGAGTTTCTTCCGTGCAATTTGAATACTACACCTTTCAGGTTCAAAAGGATGTCAACAACATCCTCTTGAACACCGTCCACAGTGGAGTACTCGTGTAACACACCCGAAATAACTACTTCAGTAGGTGCAAAACCATTCATGGATGACAGTAAGATACGACGCAAAGCATTACCAAGAGTGTGACCGAAACCACGCTCAAATGGCTGCATAGATACCTTAGCGCGGGTTGCAGATAAAGTATCAACATCAATTTGACGAGGTTTCAAAAATTCGGAAGTGCTATTTTGCATTTAACTGTCCCTCACTGAGCTAGCATTATTTAGAATAGAATTCTACCACCAGCTGTTCATTAATATCGCCAGTCAATTCTGAGCGATCAGGCATATTTTTAAATATGCCTTCCATTTTATTCACATCAACCGAAACCCAACTTGGCAAGCCAATTTGAGTGGCTAAGCCCAAAGCTTCTTGGATACGGACTTGCTTTTTGGCTTTTTCACGGATGCTGACAACATCACCAGCCTTAACTTGATAAGACGGAATGTTAACAACTTGACCATTCACTACGATTGCTTTGTGAGAAACGAGTTGGCGGGCTTCTGCGCGAGTAGAGCCAAAACCCATTCTATATACAACATTATCCAAACGAGACTCTAAAAGTTGCAGAAGCAATTCACCTGTAGAACCTTTGCGTCGTGCAGCTTCCGCAAAATAACGACGGAATTGACGCTCCAATACACCATAGATTCGACGGATTTTTTGCTTTTCACGCAATTGCAAACCGTAATCTGACAAGCGAGGCTTCTTTGCACCATGCTGACCAGGAGCAGAATCCATTTTACATTTAGATTCTAAAGAACGTCTTGCGCTTTTCAAGAATAAATCTGTGCCTTCTCTGCGCGCCAATTTACATTTAGGGCCAATATAACGTGCCATATTTCAATCACTCCAATCTTAAATACGACGTTTTTTAGGTGGACGGCAACCGTTATGAGGCAACGGGGTAACGTCAGTAATACTAGTAATTTTAAAACCAAGAGCGTTGAGCGCACGAACTGAAGATTCACGACCAGGGCCAGGACCTTTAATGCGAACCTCTAAATTTTTAACGCCATACTCTTGGGCAACTTTACCAGCGGCCTCTGCTGCTACTTGAGCAGCAAAAGGTGTACTTTTACGTGAACCTTTAAAACCCGCACCGCCAGAGGTAGCCCAAGATAATGCATTTCCTTGACGGTCAGTAATAGTAATGATGGTATTGTTAAAAGATGCATGTACATGCACAATACCTTCACTTACGGTTTTACGTATTTTTTTACGTACACGTGAAGCTGTGTTTGCTTTAGCCATTAATTAAAATCCTCAAAAATTATTTTTTACCGGCAATTGCTTTACGCGGACCTTTACGGGTACGGGCATTTGTACGAGTACGCTGCCCACGACAAGGCAAACCACGACGATGTCTGAAGCCACGGTAACAGCCCATGTCCATCAAGCGCTTAATACTCATTGTCACTTCACGACGCAAATCGCCTTCAACTTCAAACTTAGAAACTTGCTCACGCAATGCTTCTAATTGCGACTCATCTAAATCTTTTACTTTGGTGCTAGGTGTAATGTTAGCAGCTTCGCAAATCAATTTAGCACGAGTAGAACCAATACCGTAAATAGCCTGAAGGCCAATTACGATATGGGCATGGTTAGGGATATTCACCCCTGCAATACGAGCCATATCATTTCCTTTAAGGGCAAAATTTTGTCACTATACCACAAAATCATTTTCAAGTAAAAATACTCAACCTTGACGTTGCTTGTGACGGGGATCAGTACAAATTACACGCACTACACGATTACGACGAATAATTTTGCAGTTACGGCAAATTTTCTTTACAGAAGGTTGTACACGCATTTTATTTCCTTTCTTTATCTAGCTCGAAACACTATACGTGCACGAGTCAAATCATATGGAGTAAGCTCAACAGTAACTTTATCACCAGGAGAAATACGAATATAGTGCATTCGCATTTTTCCAGAGATATGCCCTAGAACAACATGATCGTTCTCAAGCTTTACTTTAAAAGTTGCATTAGGCAAAGTTTCCAATATCTCACCTTGCATTTGTATAGTGTCTTCTTTAGCCATATTTCTTTTATTTAGTGACGTGATAGTGATTTTATATCAGTTTTTTGAATCAGATGTTCGTATTGATGAGTCATTCTATACGAAGCAATCTGGGTATTAAAATCCATTGTAACAACAACCAAAATCAACAATGAAGTTCCACCTAAATAAAAAGGTACGTTTAAAGCTGTTGTTAAAAACTCAGGAATTAAACAAATAATAGTAATATACAAGGCACCAAAAAAAGTTAAACGCAATACAACTTTCTCCAGATATCTTGAAGTTTGCTCGCCCGGCCTAATACCAGGCACAAAAGCACCGCTCTTTTTTAAATTCTCAGCCATCTCTTTTGGACTAAATACCAAAGCCGTATAAAAATAGCAAAAGAATATTATAGTGCTTGCAAACAAAACAATATAAATAGGCTGACCATGTTGTAACAAGGTAGCTAACTTACTTAACCAACCACCTGAGTCTGCTGAGCCGAACCAACCCACTAAAGTTGCAGGGAACAATATAATACTCGAAGCAAAAATAGGAGGAATCACTCCAGCCATATTTAATTTAAAAGGCATGTGAGTACTCTGCCCTTGTACAATCCTATTCCCAAACTGGCGTTTAGCATAATGAATTGGTATTTTTCGCTGTGCACTTTCAAAATACACGACAGCATAAATTAATATTAGTGAACCAAGCACAATAGAAATTGCCATTAGTACACTCATTGATCCCTGGTTAGTCAAGGTCAGTAACTGTGCGATAGCAGATGGAATACCAGATACAATACCAGCAGTAATAATTAGAGAAATCCCATTACCTATACCTCGCTCAGACATCTGCTCCCCTAACCACATCAAGAACATAGTTCCAGTTACCAAGCAAATAACAGTTGAAACATAAAACTCAAATTGGGAAGTAACTACAACATTTTGCTGATAAACAAAAGTGGCCACGCCAAAACTTTGAAGCAATGCTAAAATTACCGTACCATAACGAGTGTATTTAGTAATGATTTTTCTTCCTGACTCACCTTCCTTTTTAAGAGCCTTCAACGAAGGAAAGATTTCAGACGCCAATTGAACAATAATTGACGCAGAAATATAAGGCATAATCCCAATAGCAAAAATACTAAAGCGCTCCAGCGAACCTCCTGAGAACATATTTAACATACCCAAGATGCCGCTGCTTGCGCTTTCGTATAGCTTAGCTAAAGCAACTGCATCAACACCTGGTACGGGTATATGAGCACCAATACGAAATACAATTAATGCTCCAAGCAAAAATAATAATCGCTGCTTAAGATCACCGTACTTTTTCAGTACTAATGAAGATAGTTGATTAGCCACTTAAATCCAAGCCTTATTCTTCAATTTTTCCACCAGCAGCTTCAATCGCTGCTTTCGCACCTGCCGTAACCTTAACACCTTTTAAAACAATTGCTTTTTGAATCTCACCAGAAGCAATCACTTTAACATTTTGGGCGCGTGAATCAACCAAGCCAGCCTGTTTTAAAGTTAGCAAATCAATTACATCAACTGCAATCAATGACAACTCATTCAAACTAACTTCTGCATTTTTTGCAGTTGATAAAGATTTAAAACCACGCTTAGGCAGGCGGCGTTGCAATGGCATTTGTCCACCTTCAAAACCTACTTTATGGAACCCACCCGAACGGCTTTTTTGGCCCTTGTGACCACGCCCGCCAGTTTTGCCTAAACCACTACCAATACCACGACCCACACGTCGTTTAGAATGAGTTGAGCCTTCAGCAGGTTGAATAGTATTTAAAAACATCATTAAGACTCCACTTTTAATAGATAGCTGATCTTATTAATCATGCCACGATTTTCAGGAGTGTCCAAAACCTCAACGGTATGTTCACGATGACGTAAGCCTAACCCACGCGCACAAGCTCGATGAGACTGGATAGTACCAATTAAACTTTTTGCCAAAGTTACTTTAATTTTCTTTTGCTCAGTCATTACTATTGGCTCCCAAAATATCTTCAACAGTCAAACCACGTTTAGCAGCAATATCAGCAGGAGTGTATAATTTTGATAAACCGTCTAAAGTAGCACGTACAATATTGTAAGGGTTTGTAGAACCGTGTACTTTTGCAGAAATGTTATGAATACCCATTGCGTCAAATACTAAGCGCATCGGACCACCAGCTTTAACACCGCTACCCTCTTTAGCAGGCTGCATAAATACACGAGTAGCACCGTGCTTTCCGATTACTTCATGATGAATTGTGCCATTTTTCAATGGTATCTTAATCATTGAACGACGAGCTTGATCCATCGCTTTTTGCACAGCCACAGGAACTTCTTTTGATTTTCCCTTGCCCATACCAATACGGCCATCTCCATCACCAACCACAGTTAAAGCTGAAAAAGCCATGATGCGGCCACCTTTAACTACTTTTGTTACACGATTTACAGCTACCATTTTTTCAATTAAGCCGTCGCCGCGCTCTTCAATTTCATGTTTTGCCATTTGAAATCTCCAATCTTTTAAAAGCTTAAGCCATTTTCACGTGCAGCTTCAGCCAAAGCCTTCACGCGGCCATGATATTGAAAACCAGAACGATCAAAAGCAACTTTATCAACACCAACAGCTTTAGCTTTTTCAGCAATTCGCTTACCTACAATTGCAGCTGCTTCAATATTACCGCCTGATTTCAGGTCATTGCGCACTTCTGCCTCTAAAGTTGAAGCTTGAGCCAAAACTTTATCACCTTCAGCACTAATAACTTGTGCATAAATATGGCTGTTTGAACGGAATACGCACAATCTAACCATTTTTAAATCTGCGATACGAGCACGTGTTTTACGAGCACGACGCAGTCGGGTTACATGTTTATTCATTAGGAAAACCTCAATTATTTTTTCTTGGCTTCTTTCATTACTACTGCTTCCCCAACATAGCGAACACCTTTACCTTTATAAGGTTCAGGCGAGCGATATGCACGAATTTCCGCAGCAACTTGGCCAACAACTTGTTTATCCGCACCTGTCAAAATAATCTCTGTTTGACTCGGCGTTTGCACTGAAACACCTTCAGGCATTTCATGAACAACAGGATGAGAAAAACCTAAAGAAAGATTTAATACCTTGCCTTGAGCTTGAGCGCGATAACCTACACCAATAAGCTGTAATTTTTTCTCAAAGCCTTCAGAAACACCTTTAACCATATTATTAACTAAAGCGCGAACGGTACCAGACATGGCATTCGCCTGCTTACTGTCGTTCTTTGCAGCAAAAGTCAATTGACCATCGGTCAATTCAATTGCAACATCAGCAGACAAAGGCAAGGATAACTCACCGTTTTTACCCTTAATTATAATGGAATCTGTTCCAAATTTCACTTCAACCCCAGCAGGAACAGTCACTGGATTTTTAGCTACGCGTGACATCTTAAAAATCTCCTACTTAGGCAACAATACACAACAACTCACCACCAACACCTTCGGAGCGAGCTTTACGATCTGTCATTACACCCTTAGAAGTGCTTACAATAGCAACACCCAAGCCATTCATTACGCTAGGTATTTCATTTGAGGCTTTATAAATACGCAAACCAGGACGTGATACACGCTTAATCTGCTCAATAACAGGGCGGCCTGCATAATATTTTAATTGAATTTCCAAAACAGGTTTCAAGTCATTTGAAACTGTAAAATCTTCAATATACCCTTCTTCTTTTAATACTTTAGCAATGGCGCATTTCAATTTAGAAGAAGGCATAGAAACGGCAACTTTGTTTGCACGCTGTGCATTTCGGATACGAGTCAACATATCGGAAATAGGATCATGCATACTCATAGTTATTACTCCTATTACCAGCTAGCTTTAACAACACCCGGAATCTCGCCACGCATAGCAATTTCACGGATTTTAATACGACCCAAACCGAACTTACGGAAGGTCCCACGAGGACGACCTGTAAGAGCACAGCGACGACGCTGACGCACAGGCGCAGCATTACGAGGAATTGCTTGAAGTTTCAAACGAGCCTCAAAGCGCTCTTTATCCGAAGCATTTGAATCATTAATAATAGCAAAAATAACCTCACGCTTAGCGGCATATTTTTTCGCCAGAGCAACGCGTTTTAATTCGCGATTGATAAGTGCTTTTTTAGCCATGAATTATCCTTTAAACGGAAACTTAAACAATGATAACAAAGCTTTTGCTTCCTCATCAGTCTTAGCGGTTGTTGTGATAGTAATATTCAAACCACGCAAAGCATCAATTTTGTCATATTCAATTTCCGGGAAAATGATTTGCTCACGCACGCCCATATTGTAGTTACCGCTACCATCAAAAGATTTACCACTAACGCCCCGAAAATCACGCACACGAGGCAAAGCAATAGTAACCAAACGATCCAAAAATTCAAACATTTGATCACGACGCAAAGTAACTTTACAACCCACTGGATAGTTATCACGAATCTTAAAACCAGCAATTGACTTACGGGCAACAGTAACTACCGGCTTTTGACCAGCAATTTTTTCCAAATCAGCAACAGCATGTTCCATCACTTTTTTATCAGCAACAGCTTCGCCAACACCCATATTCAACGTAATTTTCTCAATACGAGGCACTTCCATAATTGATTTATAACCAAATTGCTTCATCAATTCCGGAACCACAGTACTGTTATAAAACTCTCTCAAACGAGCCATGTTATCTCCTTATGCCCCAATGATAGAGCCATTAGACTTGAAGAAGCGGACACGCTTTACCCTGCCATCGCTCTCAACCAATTTGACGCCAACACGATCAGCTTTATTTGTTTCAGGATTGAAAACAGCAACATTAGAAATAGCCAAAGGCATATTTTTCACAACGATGCCACCCTCAATACCACGCATAGGATTCGGCTTTTGATGACGCTTAACAACGTTAACACCTTCAACAACAACCTTATCACCCAAAACCTTTACAACCTGACCTTGCTTGCCTTTATCTTTACCAGCAATCACAATTACTTGGTCACCTTTAATAATTTTATTCATCGCCGTTATTCCTTATAATACCTCAGGTGCCAATGAAACAATTTTCATAAATCGCTCCGTACGCAGCTCACGAGTAACCGGACCAAAAATACGGGTACCTAAAGGCTCAAGCTTATTATTCAACAAAACGGCCGCATTATTATCAAATTTAATCAGTGCACCATCAGGACGACGTACGCCTTTTGCAGTACGAACCACAACAGCATTAAATACATCACCCTTTTTCACACGACCACGCGGAGCCGCATCCTTAACTGCAACTTTAATAATGTCGCCAACCGAAGCATAACGACGTTTAGATCCGCCTAAAACCTTGATACACATTACACGACGCGCACCAGAGTTATCAGCCACATCTAAAATGGTCTGCATTTGAATCATTTTATTACCTTTTAAAAAACCAACTTAATCTACCTCTTTCAGCCAGTCCACACAATATTAGATTTTGTGCCTACTAAACTGAAACCTACATAGGTTCTAGTAAACCAGTCTTGGATCCCGAAGGGAAGAAGCTCTCAAAGAGAAGCTGAAAGATAAGAAACGAAGTTTACATGCAAATTTCCATCAATGCAAGACTTCGTTTCTTTTTTAAGCATTACTGTATTAAATTTTAAACAGAGCGTGCTTTTTCCACCAACTCTTTAACAACCCAAGATTTAGTTTTTGACAGAGGACGAGTTTCTTCAATCACAACCACATCTCCAATGCCATATTGATTTTGCTCGTCATGAGCATGAATTTTGGTCGAGCGGCGGATAATTTTACCATACAAGGGGTGCTTTACTTTACGCTCCACCAAAACGGTTACTGTCTTATCCATTTTGTCACTAACCACTTTGCCTTGCAAAGTACGAACATTTTTTGATTCGCTCATTACTTAGCACCTTTTTCAGTTAAAATGGTTTTAATACGGGCAATTTCGCGACGTACTCGTTTTAATTCACTCGGTTTACCTAATTGACCAGTAGCATTTTGCATACGCAGGCCAAACTGGGTTTTTAGCAAATCAAGCAAATCTGCGTTTAATTGCTCAACCGATTTGTCTTTTAATTCATTCGCTTTCATTATTGACCTACCTGTCTTACTACGAATACTGTCGGAATCGGCAGTTTAGCAGAAGCAAGCTCAAACGCTTCACGAGCCAAGGCCTCTGGAACTCCATCCATTTCATACAACATTTTACCCGGTTGGATTTCGGCAACGTAATACTCAGGAGAACCTTTACCGCCACCCATACGAACTTCTGCAGGTTTAGATGTAATCGGTTTATCAGGAAACACTCGAATCCAAATTCGACCACCGCGCTTAATGTGACGGGTCATTGTACGACGGGCAGCCTCAATTTGGCGCGCAGTCAGACGACCACGACCAACCGCTTTTAAGCCAAACTCACCAAAGCTTACTTTGTTTCCTCGAGTAGCAATACCGGTGTTACGGCCTTTATGCTGTTTTCGATATTTAAGTCTAGTTGGCTGCAGCATGACGGCCTCCTACCTTTCTTTGTCTTTTTTCTTGCTCAGGTTTAGCTTGAGAAACTTTTTCGTTACCTTCGCCTGTATAAACCCAAACTTTCAAACCCAACACACCATAGGTTGTATGAGCTTCACTGGTAGCATAATCAACATTTGCACGTAAAGTATGCAAAGGCACACGGCCTTCACGATACCATTCGCTACGAGCAATATCGGCACCATTCAGACGGCCAGAGGTCATAATTTTGATACCTTTAGCTCCAACACGCATGGCATTTTGCATTGCACGCTTCATAGCACGGCGAAATTGAACACGCTTTTCAAGCTGTTGTGCAATACCATCAGCAATAATTTGAGCATCCAATTCAGGTTTACGAATTTCTTCAATATTTACATGAACCGGCACACCCATCAATTTTTGCAAATCGCGTTTCAGAACTTCGATATCTTCGCCCTTTCTGCCGATCACAACACCAGGACGAGCTGAGTGAATGGTAATGCGGGCAGATTTTGCAGGACGCTCAATCACTACACGACCTACTGAGGCATTCGCCAAACGCTTACGTAAATACTCACGAACATCAATATCTTGCTTCAAAACAGTAGGGAAATCGCTACTTTTAGCAAACCATTTTGAAGACCAGTCTTTAGTTACCGCCAAGCGAAAGCCGGTAGGATTAATCTTTTGTCCCATAGCTTTTCCTTAATTACCTACTGTCACATTAATGTGACAAGTTTGTTTTTCAATGCGGTTACCACGACCTTTGGCACGAGCTTGAAAACGTTTCAAACTCGGACCTTTGTCAACAAAAATGGTTACCACTTTTAACTTGTCAATATCAGCACCTTCGTTATGCTCTGCATTTGCAATTGCAGATTCCAGCACTTTCTTAACAAGCTCAGCGCCTTTTTTAGGGCTAAATGCCAAGATATTTAAAGCTTGGGCAACGTCTTTACCACGAATTAAATCTGCGACCAAACGAGCCTTTTGTGCAGAGATACGGGCATTTTTATGTTGTGCACTTACTCTCATGATTCACCTTATTTCTTTTTAGCCTTTTTATCAGCCAAATGGCCTTTAAAGGTACGGGTCAATGAGAACTCACCCAATTTATGACCAACCATATTATCACTGATAAACACAGGGACATGAGTACGTCCGTTATGCACAGCGATGGTTAAACCGATAAAATCAGGCAAAATAGTAGAACGACGCGACCAGGTTTTGATCGGGCGCTTGTCATTGCTTGCACGAGCCGCATCTACTTTTTTCAGCAAATGCAGGTCTACATATGGACCTTTTTTCAATGAACGAGCCATATTAATTAACCTTTATTTGAGTAACGGCGGCGAACAATCATATTGTCCGTGCGTTTATTGTTACGAGTACGGTAGCCTTTAGAAGGTGTACCCCATGGGCTAACAGGTTCGCGAGCTTCACCAGTACGTCCTTCACCACCACCATGCGGGTGATCTACAGGGTTCATTACAACACCTCGAACAGTCGGACGAATGCCGCGCCAGCGGTTTGCACCAGCTTTACCGATTTTCTTCAGGCTTTGCTCTTCATTGCCAACTTCACCAATGGTAGCACGACAATCTACATGAATCTTGCGAACTTCACCTGAACGCAAACGTACTTGAGCATAGATTCCTTCTTTAGCCAACAGTACGGCAGATGCACCGGCAGAACGTGCAATTTGTGCACCTTTACCAGGCTTCATCTCAATACAGTGAATTGTGGTACCAACGGGAATATTACGAATAGGAAGAGTATTACCTACTTTAATCGCAGATTCAGCGCCAGAAACCAATACCGCACCTGCTTTAATACCACGCGGAGCAATAATGTAACGACGCTCACCATCCGCATAGCATAACAATGCAATATGCGCAGTACGGTTTGGATCGTATTCGATTCGCTCTACTTTGGCAGGGATGCCGTCTTTATTACGTTTGAAGTCTACGATACGATAATGGTGTTTATGCCCACCGCCTTTGTGACGAGTAGTAATATGACCATTATTATTGCGACCAGCAGTAGAGTTTTTCTTTTCCAGCAGTGCAGCGTATGGAGCACCTTTATGCAAACCTTCAGTGGTTACACGAACCATGCCGCGGCGACCAGCAGAGGTTGGCTTCATTTTTACAATAGCCATGTCACTTATTCCTTATCTGCAGCTGCAGCAGCGGCTTCCAAATCTAATTCTTGCCCGGCAGCCAAGCTTACATAAGCTTTTTTAACATCACTGCGGCGACCGATGGTACGACCGAAGCGTTTGGTTTTACCTTTAGTGGTAACAGTAGTCACAGAAGCAACTTCTACACCAAACAAAAACTCCACAGCGGCCTTAATTTCCTGTTTAGTTGCATTAGGCAATACTTTGAAAGTCATCTGATTGCGTTTTTCTGCCAACAGGTTACTTTTCTCAGAAACAACAGGAGCCAAAATCACTTGTGTTAAACGTTGTTGATTCATACCCATTGCTCCTCTAACTGCGCTACTGCTTCTTTAGTGATGACTACTTTTTTGTAACGCAGCAAGCTATACGGATCAATTTGCTGAGCTTCCAAAACCAGCACATTAGGCAGGTTGCGCGACGCCAAATAAACATTTTCATCCAACTGCTTAGTTACAAACAAAACTTGCTCCAGACCCAAGCTTTTCACTTGCTCAACAAATTCTTTGGTCTTAGGCGTTTGTGCGTTAAGCGTCTCAATAACAAACAAACGTTCGTCACGAACCAACTGAGACAAAATGGTTGCCATGCCGGCACGGTACATTTTGCGGTTTACTTTTTGAGTAAAGTTCTCATCCGGTTTGTTAGGGAACGCGCGGCCACCTTTTCTCCACAGCGGAGAAGAAGTCATACCTGAACGGGCACGGCCTGTACCTTTTTGACGCCATGGTTTTTTGGTTGAGTGGTTAACTTCTGCACGTGTTTTTTGAGCACGGTTGCCTGAACGGGCATTAGCCAAAAATGCAGTAACCAACTGATGAACCAAAGATTCATTGTATTCACGAGCAAACAATGCATCAGAAGCAGCCAAGCTGCCCGACACTTGCCCTTTAGCATCAATTACTTTTAATTCCATTACGCACCTACTTTCACGCTAGGACGCACCACAACATCACTGTTTACCGCACCGGGAACAGCACCCTTAACCAGCAGCAGCTGACGCTCAACATCTACACGCACTACTTCCAAGTTTTGAACAGTAGATTTGGTGTTACCATATTGACCGGCCATGCGTTTACCAGGGAATACGCGACCGGGATCTTGAGCCATACCGATAGAACCGGGAACGCGGTGTGAACGCGAGTTACCATGAGAAGTACGTTGCGCACCAAAATTGTGGCGTTTGATCGTACCAGAGAAACCTTTACCTTTTGAGGTACCGGTTACATCTACCAGCTGACCAGCTTCAAACATATCAACAGCGATTTGATCGCCGGCTTTCAGCTCGCCCAGCTTTTCTTCAGTTAAAGCAAATTCAATCAAACCGCAACCTGCCTCAACACCTGCTTTTGCAAAGTGACCGGCTTCGGCTTTATTGATGCGATTTGCTTTTTTCTGACCAAAGGTAACCTGTACTGCTGTATAGCCGTCGGTATCTTTGGATTTCACTTGAGTGACGCGGTTAGCAGACATATCCAACACGGTTACTGGAACGGAAGCACCCTGTTCGTTAAACACGCGAGTCATACCTACTTTGCGCCCAACCAGACCTAAAGTCATGATTATTTTCCTTTTTTAAATTAAAGGGGCCAATTACGATTGATTGGCCTTGCACAAAATACAAACTTGGCAAATGCCAAGCTCTGTACTATACCATAGTTTTTTCAAAAAAACTCAAGAAAATCTTTATTTAAGTGCAACTACTTAAGCTGCCAAAAAGGAAACAATATATTTACATATCAACCGAACTTATCCACCTGTTTTTTCTCTTACCACTATGGCATCTCTACTGCATGATAATGATGAACACAGACCTAAAGCGTTTGCATTAACGATCAGCTTCATGAAATTTATAGATACTATACTCTCTCTAAACTTTCATTATGGCTTTTCAGACGGCCTCAAACCTTCTGACGGAGGATATGCATCCTTCTAATATTAATATTACTATTCAAAATTGCCTTCAAATTAATATTTACATCCTCATATTAACGCTTCAATGACAAAAGGATTCAAACAATGGAAAACTGGACCCAAACTTTAGGCACGGGCGAGTTGCTCGGCATTGCGGCAGGGGCGATTCTGCTGATTTTGATACTGATCATCAAATTCCGCGTGCACGCCCTGTTGACACTGATGATCGTCAGCCTGCTTACCGCGATTGCCACCGGCCTGCCGATGGGCAGTATCGTAGGCGACGTATTGGTAAAAAGTTTCGGCGGCACGCTCGGCAATGTGGCCTTGCTGGTGGGTTTGGGCGCGATGCTCGGCCGTTTGGTGGAAACGTCGGGCGGGGCGCAATCGCTGGCCGATGCGTTGGTGCGGGCGTTCGGCGAGAAACGCGCGCCTTTCGCCTTAGGCGTGGCTTCGCTGATTTTCGGTTTTCCGATTTTCTTTGATGCCGGTTTGGTGGTGATGCTGCCGATTGTGTTTGCCACCGCCCGCCGCATGAAAGCACCGATTCTGCCCTACGGCTTGGCTTCCATCGGCGCGTTTTCGGTGATGCACGTGTTTCTGCCGCCGCATCCGGGTCCGATTGCCGCATCCGAATTTTACGGTGCCAGCATCGGCCACGTGCTGCTGCTCGGTTTGCCGCTGGCCTTCATCACTTGGTATTTCAGCGGTTATCTACTGGGTCAGTTTCTCGGCCGCCGCATTCATGTACCGGTGCCGGACTTGCTCAGCGGCGGCAAACAGGATGGCGACGAACCCAAAGCGCCCGCCCGAGCCGGCACGGTTATCGGCATTATGCTGATTCCGATGTTGCTGATTTTCCTCAATACCGGTTTAGCCACGCTGATTGCCCAAAAAATGGTCGACGGCAACGCCGAATGGGTGAAAACCCTACGTATGATCGGCTCGACACCGGTTGCGCTGCTGATTTCGGTATTGGTTGCGATGTTTGTGCTGGGGCGTAAGCGCGGCGAAAAAGCGACGGCACTCGAAAAAACCATCGACGGCGCACTCGGCTCGGTTTGCTCGGTGATTCTGATCACCGGTGCGGGCGGTATGTTCGGCGGCGTGCTGCGTGCTTCCGGCATCGGTCAGGCTTTGGCCGACAGCATGGGGCAACTGGGTATTCCCGTATTGCTGGGCTGCTTCTTGGTGGCCTTGGCTCTGCGTATCGCGCAAGGTTCGGCAACCGTGGCTTTAACCACCGCCGCCGCGCTGATGGCTCCCGCTGTTGCTGCCGCCGGCTTCAGCGACTGGCAGCTTGCCGCAATCGTATTGGCGACTGCCGCCGGTTCGGTGGGCGTGAGCCACTTCAACGATTCCGGCTTCTGGCTGGTGGGCCGCCTGCTGGATATGGATGTTCCCACTACGCTGAAAACGTGGACGGTCAATCAAACCCTGATTGCCATTATCGGCTTTGCTTTGTCGGCTTTGGCATTCAGCGTGTTGTAATAATAAAGGAGTGTCGAGATGAGCAAACCTACCGTGCATTTTGTGGTGATGGGCGTAAGCGGCTGCGGCAAAACCACCGCTGCGGTTGCCCTGCAACAACATTATCGATGCCCTTATGCCGAAGGCGACGATTTCCATTCGCAAGCCAACCGCGACAAAATGGGTTCGGGCATTCCGCTAACCGATGAAGACCGTTACCCGTGGTTGCGCAGCCTGCGCGATTGGATGAGCAGCCAAGCGCAAAGCGGCGAAGCAGTAAGCGTAGTCACATGCTCGGCGTTAAAGCGTGAATACCGCGACATCCTGCGTGAAGCCGAAGGTAAAGTGGTGTTTATTCATCTGGCTCCGCCCCACGATGTCAACTTGGAACGCATGATGGCGCGTAAAGGCCATTATATGAAAGCAGATATGCTGGCCTCTCAGCTTGAAATTTTGGAAGATCTGCAAGCCGATGAAGAAGGTGTGCGTATTGACAGCGTCGGCAGCGCGGAAGATGTTCAGGCCGAAATCATCAGCTGGATAAAAGCGCAAAATTTTGTATAACTTCTTTCCAACCCGGAACAGAAAGCCGGAGGCCGTCTGAATATTTTTCAGACGGCCTCCGGCTTTCTTACACACTACGGCTTACATAAACACACCAACAGCCGAAGTAACCAATACGATAATTCCGCCCACAAAAGGCATCATGATTTTACCCAGCAGCCCTGTCATCAACAGAATCAAAATAATCCATGTACCGTAAGGTTCGATTTTATGAAACTGCATCGAAGCTCGGGCAGGCAGGAAGCTGTCGACAAAGCGTCCGCCATCCAGCGGCAGAATCGGAATCATATTCAGCACAAACAGAACGGCATTGATCATCACGCCGTATTTGGCCATTTCGCCTAAAGGATACTGAAACGACTCAGGCACATGCGGTGCCAACACCATCGCCAGCCCCCAGCCGAAAGCCATCACCAAATTAGACAGCGGCCCGGCAATCGCCACCATCCGCAAACCCATGCGCATGTTGCGGAAATTACGCGGCACAATGGGAACCGGCTTGGCCCAACCGAATAAAAACGGGGTAAACATAAACATCAGCAAAGGCACCACGATTGTGCCGACAGGGTCGATATGCGCCACCGGATTGAGTGTGAGCCTGCCCAGCTGCTCCGCCGTTCGGTCTCCCCAGTAGCGTGCAGCATAAGCATGTGCGGCTTCGTGCACGGTAATTGCCAGCAGCACCGGCAACAAGGCGAGTAAAAAGATACTTAAATCGAAATTTTGAAACATAATTTTTAATTTTCCTTTTTGTGTGTGATGCCGTCTGAACCCCCCCAGCCTTACACCTTTGCCGAATCTTATTTTCAGACGGCCCGAACGGTTACTGCCGGCGGTTGGCCACCTTCTGCCAGCAACACCTGTGAATTGTTGAGCGGATAAAGCGGCAGATGCGCATACTTCTCTCTAATGGCTTGCGTGGCTTCTGCAAAAGGCTCTTCGCCGTCATGAGGCACGATGCAGACATCCAACACGCCCAACCCATGCCGAGTATCGTATTCCGCCCTGCTGACTTCATCCATTTCATGCACATAAGACAGATTTTCGGCCACAATCATGCTGCCCGCCGATTCGCCGATATACGGTTTGCCGGAAGCGATTTCCTCCGCCAATACCTTATCCGCCTGCTTTTGCCGCAATTGTGCCAGCAAATAAAAAGTGTTTCCGCCACTCACATAAATATAGTCGCTACGGTGAAGTTTGCGGGCAATTTCTTCGGCACTCAACGCCACCACATCAACCATATCGATTTCCACACCCCACGAATGCCAAATGCGGCGTGCCTCTTCAACATAAAAATCTACGGCTTCCACATCCGCCGCAGTAGCGATAAAACCCACACTTCTACCCTGCATCGGCTCGCCGAGAAACGGCGGCAACAACGATGCGGTTTGTGCAAAATAAGCAGTTAAAAACAGTTTCATCATGCCCCTCTCAATATGCTTTCAGGCTGGCAGGCAATGCCATTTATTTTCAGACGGCCTTATCGTTGTCAAAGCAAGACTTCCGGCATTTCGACCCAAGCCACCGTTACAACAGCGCATTCAACAGGCTCTTACAAACCAAACAAAGCCTTATCGCCTTTGCCTTCCCGAATCAGCTCCACACCATCGGTCATGTCGATTACCGTAGTCGGATCGGTGCCGCACCAACCGCCGTCGATCACCAAATCTACCGTGTGCTCCAAACGGTCGCGGATTTCATACGGGTCGGTTAGCGGTTCGTCGTCTTCCGGCAACATCAGGGTACAACTTAATAACGGCTCGCCCAATTCGGCTAGCAACGCCAAAGCGATTTTGTTGTCGGGCACACGAAGACCGATGGTTTTACGCTTGGGGTGCAGCGTGCGGTTAGGCACTTCTTTGGTGGCCTGCAAAATAAAGGTATAACTGCCCGGCGTGGCCGCTTTCAACTGGCGGAACTGGCTGTTATCAACTTTGGCATAAGTGCCCAGTTCGCTTAAGTCGGCACACATCAAAGTAAGGTGGTGTTTCTGATCGATTTTACGGATATTCAACACCCGCTCCATTGCTTCTTTATCACCCAAATGGCAACCCAGCGCATAACAGGAATCGGTAGGATAAGCGATAACGCCGCCTTTTCTAATAATTTCCACCGCCTGTTTAATCAAACGCTCTTGCGGATTATCGGGGTGGATCGCGAAAAATTGTGCCATATTGCGTTCCTTGCTTATTTATCGGTATCAAATGTTTTAGAAACAGAATTATATAATGAATAAGGCCGTCTGAACCTATTCAGACGGCCTCCCTAATCCATCAACCGGTATTAACGGCGGCGCGGTTTACAGCTCTTGAAAAGGATGTCCTGACCGGGCGAAGTAATCATAATCGAATTGCGGCGGTGGTTGGAACGATCCAAATAGCCGGTGCTCAACTTGAAGTTGTTTTCATCGCCGAACACAGTATCAACATTGTCTGAAGCATTCAGGTTAATCGGCATATAGCGGGTTTTGCCGTTCATGTAGGCAGAAGCGTAAACAGGCAGATTTTGCTTGTTGAAACCGTAAGTTACTTTTACTTTTTTACCTTGTTGGCAAGTATAGCTCACAGAAGATTTGCGTACGGCCTGACCGGCATCCGCATGGGCAACACCGGCAACCAATGTAGCCGCTACCAATAACGCAGTAGATAAGATTTTCATATGCTTTTCTTTCATCAAAATTAAGATATTCGGCATACTCTGCATATTCCCGGCAACGGGGCAGCGAATGCATGCGGCGGATTATAGGTTTGTTCGGTTTTATGAAAAGACAGCCAAATGTAATTTTGAGTAAGACAAAATCAACCCATTGATATATATATAAATTTATTTAAATATTTGCACGAATAATAAGCCGTTTTTTGCTGTTGCACACCGGCATCATCACCACATTTCCGCACCATTTTCACACCGTTTCCGGCCGGGCGCCCTTGCATCAACAGCAACTCTTACCGCTTATTGAACCGCCCTAAACTCTTCCCATACCGGCCGGCAGATATCCGGCAGTTCGGGGCATGCGCCCAATATCCCGCCGCTGTAATCGTTTAAACGGTGAAAATCGCTGCCTGCACTTGCCAACAAGCCGTAGCGTTGCGCCAGCAAAGCATAATTCAAACGGTCGTTTTTATCGCAATTGCCGCTATGCACTTCAATGCCCTGCCCGCCCAAAGCCTTAAACTCTTCAAAAAGATTGCGCTTGGCCGTTGCCGAAAAACCATAGCGCATCGGATGGGCAATCACCGCCATACCGCCCGCCTCGTTAATGGCCGCCACACATTCCTCCAACGCAGCCCATTCGTGCGGCACCGAAGCAGGTTTGCCGTCGCCCAAATATTTGGTAAACGCCTGCTGCTTGTTGCGCACATGGCCTTCGTTAATCAGAAATTCCGCAACATGGGTGCGGCTGACCATTTCAGGGTTCGCCGCCAAAGCCAACGCCCCTTCATACGCACCGCTTATGCCCTTCTTTTCAAGCTTTGCAGCAATCGCTTCCAAGCGTTTCAGACGGCCTGTGCGCACTTTGGCCAACAGATTTTGCAACACCTCGTTGTGTTCATCGAAATCCAGCCCGACGATATGTATCGTACGCTTGCGCCACGTTACCGAAACCTCCACCCCATTGATAAAACGCATGCCGAGCTTTTCCGCTTCGGCACGCGCTTCCGCCAGCCCGCCGGTATGGTCGTGGTCGGTTAGCGACAGCATCGTGCAGCCGTTGGCATGCGCCAAACGCGCAACTTCGGCGGGGCTTAACAGGCCGTCTGAAATATTAGAATGGCAATGGAGGTCTATCATTGTGTGAATAAAGCAAGGTGAACATTGCCGCGCATCTTAGCATAGATGTTTGGGTAATCAATTTTCGCGATATAGCGTATCCAAATGCCATTGCAGCGGATTATTAGCGATGTATTCCGCAATACGGAAATAATCAGCCTCATTGCGGATTACATGATCATGAAAACCACGCTGCCAAAGCTTGCCTTCAAACGCAGGCCACCCGCTTTCTTTTACTCCTCGTATATAACGGTTGGTACTGACTATTTTCAACCATTGCACAACGTTAGACAAATTCACTCTGCCGCAGCGGTTTACCCAAATAAAATGAACATGGTTAGGCATCACCACATACCGATCTAAATACCCGCCTTCAAAATGTCCGTTCAATTCACACAAAACATCCTGCACCATTTCGCCCGCACTGTTCAGCAGCATCACACCATTTTCCACCCTGCCGAAAACATTATGGCGGCCATGAATGCACAGCGTTACAAAATAGCCGCCTACCGCAGCATAATCATAATCAGGCAAGCGCATTCTGCGTCTGGTAGGCAAAAGCTCTGCCATTTGCAAATCCCCTTTTGATTGATGAAATGTTTAAAAAATTGATAAACACGCCAGCCCTTACTGAAGCATCAATATACGCCCCATCCCTGAAGATTCCCGATTGCCCTCACATATTTCCGTGAACCGCACACGGGCGGATATGTAATCCGCTCCTACGGGATTGCTATTGCAAAGCCAAAGGCCGTCTGAAATGTTCAGACGGCCTTTCCAATCAACCTTAATTCAATAAGGTTTCAAACTGTGCAACGGCTTATCCTTTGTAGTCGCTGAAGTCCAACAAACCGGGTTGGCCCATAGCGGGGTCGGTTTTGTAGGCAGCCATCGCGTCGGCCACAGTCATGCCCAGTGCTTTGGCAACGCCTTCGCCGTAAGCCGGGTCGCAAGCGTAGCAGTTGCGGATGTGGCGGTATTTGATGAAGTCCAGCGCATCGCCCATACCCGCGGCAGTGTTTTTGAACAGGGTTTCTTTTTGTTCGCAGCTCATCAGGTTGAACAGCGCGCGCGGTTGGCTGAAGTAGTCTGCGTCGTCTTCGCGGTAGTTCCAATGTGCCGCATCACCGTTGATTTTCAAAGGCGGTTCGGCGTATTGGGCTTGCTCTTGCCATTGGCCGAAGCTGTTCGGCTCGTAGTGCAGGGTGCTGCCGTAGTTGCCGTCAACGCGGCCGTAACCGTCGCGGGCGTTGCTGTGTACGGGGCAGCGCGGTGCGTTCACCGGAATTTGATGGTGGTTCACACCCAAGCGGTAACGCTGTGCGTCGGCATAGTTAAACAAGCGGGCTTGCAACATGCGGTCGGGAGATACGCTGATACCGGGAACCAGATTGCTCGGTGCAAAGGCAGATTGCTCAACATCGGCAAAGAAGTTTTCAGGGTTGCGGTTCAGTTCGAACTCACCTACTTCGATCAGCGGGTAATCGCCTTTGGGCCATACTTTGGTCAAGTCAAACGGATGGTAAGGCACTTTTTCTGCGTCGGCTTCAGGCATCACTTGGATATACATGGTCCATTTCGGGAAATCGCCTTTCTCGATAGACTCATACAGGTCGCGCTGATGGCTTTCGCGGTCATTGGCAATGATTGCGGCAGCTTCTTCGTTAGTCAGGTTTTTAATGCCTTGTTGGGTACGGAAATGGAATTTCACCCAGAAACGCTCGTTTTGTGCATTAATGAAGCTGTAAGTATGGCTGCCGAAACCGTGCATGTGACGGTAAGAAGCAGGAATACCGCGGTCGCTCATCACAACGGTTACTTGGTGGAAGGCTTCGGGCAGAAGAGTCCAGAAGTCCCAGTTGTTGGTGGCGGAACGCATATTGGTGCGCGGGTCGCGTTTTACCGCTTTGTTCAAATCGGGGAATTTACGCGGGTCACGCATGAAGAATACGGGCGTGTTGTTACCCACCATATCCCAGTTGCCTTCTTCAGTGTAGAACTTCAAGGCGAAACCGCGGATGTCGCGCTCGGCATCGGCCGCACCGCGCTCACCGGCTACTGTGGTAAAGCGGGCGAACATTTCGGTTTTTTTGCCTACTTGGCTGAAAATTTTGGCTTTGGTGTATTGAGTGATGTCGTGGGTAACGGTGAACGTACCGAAAGCACCGGAACCTTTAGCATGCATACGACGCTCGGGAATCACTTCGCGCACGAAGTTCGCCAGTTTTTCGTTCAGCCACAAATCTTGAGCCAACAAGGGGCCGCGCGGGCCGGCGGTGAGGCTGTTTTGGTTGTCGACAACGGGCGCGCCGTTGTTCATGGTTAAATGGGTTACGGGACATTTGGACATGGTTTGTGCTCCTTAAGTAATGTCGGTAGTGATTGAAAAATGATGTGCGTGTGTTTGTTAGCGTAAAACAGCAAATTTAGGATCAGGCTCATAGTGCGGCAACCTGCTCTTCACGTTTGCTTTAATCTATAGAGCGCACTATACATTAAGATTTTCACTATTAAAACTATGATTCCGATTTATTTTAGTTATTTTATATTGGAAAATAAATTTCAATAGCTTATTTTTAAATGATTTAGAACATCTTGTTTTAGCGTAAAATACGCACTCTGTTCCCACCATAACACAAAAACCATGCAAGCAACTGTTTATTTGGAAGATAACGAATACATCACCTTGTGCGACCTCTTGAAACTCGCCGGCCTTACCGACAGCGGCGGGCAGGCGAAAATGGCTATTACTGCGGGAGAAGTATTGCGCAACGGCGCCACCGAAACCCGCAAAACGGCCAAAATACGCGGCGGCGACATCATCGAATTCAACGGCGCCATTCTCGAAGTGGTAGACGGCTATGACCCAGAAGCTTAAACCGGAAGACCTGCTCCCCGAGCCGGTACGCCCCGAATCATGGGAATGCTGCGGCAGCGATTGCGGCGACGCCTGCATCCAAACCATTTATTGGAATGAAAAAGCCAAGTACGACGAACAGCAGAAAATCTGGCGCGAGCAGCAAGCCGCCGAAGAAAACGACCCACAAGAATAAAGTTTTATCCTGCAAAACCCGGGTTCCTACTTTGGAAGGTCATCATGAATCGGTTATTGAAGAGCATCCCTGTTTTATGTTTGGCACTATCGGCTGCGGCGAAAGCTGACGTATGTTTCCTTTCATCCGCCATTACTTATCCTTATTTTGTTGATTTAAAAGAAGATAAAAATTATTCCCGGCGTTTAACGAAAAATGATGTGAGCACGGGAGAAAGCCGTAAAAAGTATCAAGTCGAATATGCCGATAAAGTCTATTTCTTCGGCAGGTATATTTCAGGAAAAGAGGCCGCTGCGGGCAGCCGCGTTTACGACGGCGATTATCTCTATCTTGATTTACCGAAAGGCGCCCGTTCGGTATACGGCAAAAAACTGATTATCGCCCAAAGCGATGTAACATCCGATCAAGCTGCGCGGGAGCATTTCCAACGCGACATCATACCGCTCGAAGGCAGAGCCTCAACCATACAGGGCAAATTGGTTTACGAAAGCCCGAACATACACCGAAAGTTTTTACATAACTGCACGCGCGAACCCAATGCGGAAATCCGCCGCAAACGCTGGTTTATCAAGCCGGTGCATCAGCCTTTTTATACCGTTTTACCGAAAAGCGGCAGAGGCGGGGTTTATAAACGGCTGATGTTGCTCGACAGCCCTCATTGGAAAAAAGGGCAAACGGTAACGCTCACAGGCAAAGCGGCAGCACACGAAATAGAAAACGACTATTTTTACATCAACGAAATTTTATTTACGCCGGAGCGTTAGCCGGCAAGCTTTCATGCTCACCAATATTCAACAATCGGTTTGACAGCATGATGTTTGTGCACAATTCAAACAAAAGCCGACACTATCCAACACTTTAAGGCCGTCTGAAAAACTTTTAGCGAAACCCGCAAGCCCGTTTTCAGACGGCCTTACTACTGCATCTTCATTGAAATATTACCGATTGTAGGTAAATCAACCCAACCTATCCCAAAGGCTGAAACTGTAAAAAATAATTCAGGTACAATGCGCCTTTTCTTTATCACACTGAAACATTATGTTGAAAATCATCTCCGCCAATGTGAACGGCATCCGTTCCGCTTATAAAAAGGGCTTCCACGAATACATCGCCGCGTCGGGCGCCGACATCGTTTGCGTGCAGGAATTGAAAGCGCAAGAGCCGGATTTGTCGGACGATATGAAAAATCCGCACGGTATGTATGGCGTATGGCATTGCGCCGAAAAACGCGGTTACAGCGGCGTGGCGATATACAGCAAGCAACGCCCGGACAATGTGCAAATCGGCATGGGCATTGAAGAATTCGACAGCGAGGGCCGTTTCGTGCGCGCCGATTTCGGCAAATTGAGCGTGATTTCGCTTTATCTGCCCAGCGGCACCAGCGCGCCGGAACGGCAGGAATTGAAATACCGCTTTTTGGATGCGTTTTATCCCATGTTGGCCGAGATGAAAGCGGAAGGCCGCGATATCGTGGTGTGCGGCGATTGGAACATCGCCCATCAAAACATCGACTTGAAAAACTGGAAAGGCAATCAGAAAAATTCGGGCTTTCTGCCGGAAGAACGCGCATGGATAGGCAAAGTGATTGCCGACTTGGGCTGGGTGGATATGTGGCGCACACTGTATCCCGAAGTGCCCGGCTACACTTGGTGGAGCAACCGCGGGCAGGCGTATGCGAAGGATGTGGGGTGGCGTATCGACTACCACATGGTCACGCCCGAGCTGGCGGCCAAAGCGGTGGAAGCGCATGTGTATAAAGAAGAAAAATTTTCCGATCATGCGCCTTTGGTTGTCGCATACGATTATTCGGTCTAACAAAAACTTCTCCGGGCAATGATTCGCGATAAGCCTTGAGGCCGTCTGAAAACATCATTGCCCGCACGGATACGGAAAACATCATGAAAGCATTTCTCGCCAAACATGCTGCTTGGCTTACCGACCAAGCCTTGTGCCTGTTTGTATCGTTTATGACCGGCGTGCGCCCTAAAGCGCCCCGCAGCCTGTCGTTTACGCCCGCTAAAAAAGTGTATTACGCCAACCACGGCAGCCACGGAGATTTTGTGCTGGTGTGGATTTCGCTGCCACGCTTATGGCGGATGTGCGTGCGCCCCGTGGCGGGTGCCGATTACTGGCTGAGCAATAAAATCAAACGTTTTATCATCAATAATGTTTTCAATGCACTCTTGATCGACCGCGATGGCAGCGACCCGCAGCAAGTGGTCGCGCAAATGAGCGAGGCGCTGCAAAACGGCGATTCTTTGATTATTTTCCCCGAAGGCACACGCAATGTGGATGACGACTTGGTGCTGCTGCCGTTTAAAAGCGGCATCTATCATCTCGCCTGCGCCAATCCTGATGTGAGCTTTATTCCGATGTGGATCAACAACATCAACCATGTGCTGCCCAAAGGCAAAATCCTGCCCGTACCTCTATTGTGCGACGTCAACATAGGCGAGGAAATCCGCTTGGCGGGCAACGAAAGCAAAGAAGCGTTTCTACTGCGCGCACGCCATGCCCTGCTTGCATTGGCGCCGTCTGAAAAACAGCAAAAAGCCGCCCGACAGGAGGATATCGTATGAACCTCTTCGCAACCCAGCCCCACGCTTCGGCCATACCTTTGCAGGCGGGCTATATTTTTATCGGGGTGTTTGCCGTATTGCTGGCGGCGAGTTTTGTCGGACAATGGCTCAAGCGCAAAAAAGGCCGCAACAATCCGACGATTTCCAACCTCAACGCCCGCGTGTACGCTTGGTGGGTGATGACTTTGGTGCTGTTGTTGGCTTTTTGGTTCGGCAAAGTCGGCACCGTGATTCTGTTTCTGCTGATTTCGTTTGCCGCCCTGCGCGAGTTTCTCACGCTGGTTTACCAGCGCAGCAGCGATTACAACGTGATGGTGGCATGCTTCTATTTACTGCTGCCCATCCAATATTATTTTGTGCTGACCGAATGGTACGGCATGTTTTCGATTTTCATCCCGGTGTACGGCTTTCTGCTGCTGCCGATTATTGCCAGCTTGAGCGGCCGAACCGAGCACTTTTTAGAGCGGACGGCCAAAACGCAATGGGCAGCGATGGTGTCGATATTCTGTTTATCGCATGTTCCCGCCTTGCTAAACCTGCATTTGGACGGCTTTCCCCACGGTCAAAACGTACTCTTGCTGATCTTTATGATCGCCGTGGTGCAATCAAGCGACGTGCTGCAATATGTATGGGGCAAAACTTTGGGCAAACGCAAAATCATGCCCACACTTTCCCCGTCTAAAACCGTGGCCGGCACGGTAGGCGGCATTGCGTCGGCCACCCTGATTGCCGTGCTGCTCTCGCCGATTACGCCGTTTTCTCCCTTTCAAGCCGGGCTGATCGGGCTGGTGTTGTGCCTGATGGGCTTTTTCGGCGGACTGGTGATGTCAGCCATCAAACGCGATTACGGCGTGAAAGACTGGGGCAACATGATTCAAGGGCACGGCGGCATGCTCGACCGCGTCGATTCGATTTGCTTCGCCGCACCGGTGTTTTTCCATATCGTTCGCTATTTTTGGCACGGCTGAAACCGCTGCCGCAGCTGCTTGAGGCCGTCTGAAACCTTTCAGACGGCCTTTCATCTGATTTCGGTTTCATCACAAAATAATTTCCGTTATATTCGGGGCTTTACTGGTTACACCTTCCACAACAAGAGGAGAAAAACATGCCTGCCGTTCCCTTCCGCTTTTCCGCTTTGGCACTTGCCGCCTTTTTGCTCGCCGCCTGCGGAAACCAAGAAAGCAGCGCACCGCAAACTGCCGCTCCCGCTGCAGAAAACACCGTGACACGTAATAATGTAACCGAACCGCAGTCGCTCGACCCGCATCAAATTACCGGCGTGCCCGAAATCAACATCGTGCGCGACCTGCTGGAAGGCTTGGTAGAAACCGATGAAAAAGGCGCAGTCACCCCCGCTGCCGCCGAATCGTGGAGCAGCAGCGACAACAAAGTATGGATTTTCAAGCTCCGCCCCGATGCCAAATGGAGCAACGGCGACCCCGTAACCGCCGAAGATTTCGTGTACAGCTGGCAGCGTTTGGTTGACCCCAAAACCGCCTCACAATACGCCTCTTACCTGCAAGCCGCCAAAGTAGCCAATATCGACGACATCCTCGCCGGTAAAAAATCCCCCGACACCTTAGGCGTAAAAGCCCTCGACCCGCATACTCTGGAAGTCACCCTCACCGCCGCCGTGCCCTACTTCCCGCAAATGCTCTACCACGTCGCCACCAAACCGGTGCACCGCGCCACCGTGGAAAAACACAGCATCAAATGGACTCAGCCCGAACACTTCGTCGGCAACGGCGCCTATGTAATGAAAAAATGGGTGGTTAACGAGCGCATCGAATTAGAAAAAAACCCCCAATACCGCGATGCCGCCAACGTCAAAATCAACAAAGTCGTTTTCCTGCCCATCGGCTCGCAAACCGATGACGTTGCCCGCTACGAAGCCGGAGAAGTTGATATCACCGACGCCCTGCCGCCCGAAATGTACAGCAAGCTGCAAGAAAAATACCCCAACGAACTCAAACGCAGCCCCTATCTGTGTACCTACTATTTTGAAATCAACAACCAAAAAGCCCCGTTTAACGACGTGCGCGTCCGCAAAGCATTGTCATTGGCCTTAGACCGCGACACCATCGCCGCCAAAGTACTGGGCCGCGGCGAAGAACCCGCCTACAACCTGACCCGCGTCGGCACCGCAGGCTTCACCTCGCACCAGCCCGAATGGACCAAACTCGACTACCCCGCCCGCGTGGAAGAAGCCAAAAAACTGCTGACCGAAGCCGGATACAGCGCAGCCAAACCGCTGACCTTCACCTTCCTCTACAACACCTCCGAGCAACATAAAAAAATCGCCGTAGCCGCCGCTGCCATGTGGCAGGAAGCACTGGGCAATGTGAAAGTGAACCTCGAAAACCAAGAATGGAAAACCTATCTCGACAGCCGCCGCAACGGCAACTACCAAATCGCCCGCGCATCATGGTGCGGCGATTACAACGAGCCTTCCACATTCTTGAACACCCTGCAATCGGCCAACAGCAGCAACCGCGCCTTCTATAAAAACGCCGACTACGACGCCTTGCTTGCAAAAACCCTCAACGCCGGCATCAACGACCAAAAGCGCACCCGCCTCTACACGCAAGCTGAAGCGCAAATCGATAAAGACACCGCCGTGATTCCCGTTTACGGCTACGTCAACTCACGTTTGGTAAAAGAGCGCATCGGCGGCTATTCAAGCGAAGACGTGTTGAACGAACTGCCCAGCAAGCGTTTGTTTATCAAGAAATAAGCTGGTTGATATACAAAGGCCGTCTGAAAACGAGCTAGCGAGTTTCGCTAAAAGTTTTCAGACGGCCTTTGGAGTTGTTAAAGCCCAAGATACGCTGCTCCAAACATAAAAGTCATCACATTTACTTAACCGAGGCCGTCTGAAACCTTTCCGGCTATATCCGGCACACACTCTTCCCTTTCAGTGCTTTGATATCTTTGCATATCTTTCACATCCATGTACCGACCCTTACTTACTTTCCTCCTAAGATACTGCAAAGAACTAAAAATATCCTGAATAAGCAACAAATTACGCCTATTACACCCAATCCACACACATAAAGCCCGCACCTGTATTTTCAAACAATCGACACATACATAAGGAGCGCAAGCCATATGTTGGCCAAACAAACCCGACACATCCGCGATGTGCTGGCACTTGTCTATGGCGACGGATTGTCCCATCCCCATATCGACCCGGGCATCGCCGCCTCATGGCAACGCTGCGTGCACCGGCACGGCCTTGATCCCGAACAACTGTGCGAAGCCATCATCCTGCCCCATCATGATTTAGTCGAACATCTGGATGCCATGGACAACCTGACGGCTGTTGCCCGCCACGGGATGCAGGTGTTGTGGCAGCAAATCCGCGACATGGGTTATGTGGTTTTGCTGGCAGACGAACACGGTGTGGTGGTGGAGGCCTTCGGATTCGACCGGCAAAAAACCGAGCTTACCCGCGCAGGGTTGCATTTGGGTGCACTTTGGCGCGAACACACCAACGGCACCAGTGCGGTCGGCATGGTATTGGCCACGGGCGACGCCTCAATTGTCCACCGTGCCGACCATTTCGACGCCACCCATATCGGCCTCACCTGCACTGCCGCGCCCGTGTTTGACTCACACAACCGCCTGCGTGCCGTATTGGATGTGTCTGCACTGACACCGCCTTCTGCCAAACAAAGCCAACAATGGGTTTTGCAGCTGGTGCGCCATTTCGCCGGTCTGGTGGAAACTGCCGCCCTGTTGCAGGCGCACCGCCGCCATTGGATTGTACGGCTCGGTCACGCTGCCGAATTTCTGAATGTTTCGCCTGAATTTCTGATTGCCGTTGATGACGACGGAAAAATCAGCGGTGCCAACCATGCCTTCCACGAATGGGCGGCAGCGCATTTGGATATTCCTGCCGGACAGCTTATCGACCGGCTGTTCGATTTACTCTCCGACACCTGCCTGACTGGCGTTTACTCCGCTTCAGGCGGCCATACCTCCTTGATGCTTGGCAACAACCGCCTGTTTGCCGCAGCCTCCGCACCAACCTGCCGTCCTGTTCCCGCTTCTCCGCGCGAGCCGGAACTGCCCGCCGCACTCGCAGCCCTGTACGGCCCGCAAAGCCGTTACCGCCGAAGTTTGCAGCGTATTGCCGCTTTGTCAGACACGCCCGTGCCGATACTGATTAACGGCGAAACCGGTTCGGGCAAAGAATTTCTCGCCCGCGCCATCCACCGCTCAAGCAGCCGCGCCGACAAGCCTTTTATCGCGGTCAACTGCGCAGCGATTCCTGAAAACTTGATTGAAAGCGAGCTTTACGGGTACGCACCGCACAGTTTTTCAGGCGCCGACCGCAAAGGCAAAATCGGTTTGATTCAGGCGGCCGACGGCGGCACACTGTTTCTCGACGAAATCGGCGACATGCCGCTTTACCTGCAATCGCGCCTGTTGCGCGTGTTGTCCGAACGGGAAGTGATGCCGGTGGGCAGCGTGCGTGCCGTCAAAGTGGATATCCGCGTGATTTCGGCAACCCATGCCGATTTGCAGGAGCGGATTGCCTGCGGCAAATTCCGCGAAGATTTGTATTACCGCCTCAACAGCACCCACGTGCAGCTGCCGCGCTTACGCGAACGCGATGATTTCGATTACATCATGCGCATGATTTTGGAACGTGCCGCCGAAAAAACCGACCGACCGCCCAAAGCGCTGTCTGCCCGTGCGCTCGACACCCTCCGCGCCTACGACTGGCCCGGCAACCTGCGCCAACTGGCCGGCGTACTCGAAGTAGCCTTACTCACTTCGCCCGGCACGCGCATCGAATACGACGACCTGCCCGACTACATCAAAACCGCTGCCCGCCCTTTTTTTCACGAACCTTCAAACCCCGCCGTCGCTGCGGAAGACACACCGATGGGAAAATCGGTTTTGACCTGCGCTAAAAGCCTGCAAGCTGGGCTGCTGGCACATCAAGGCAATGTCTCCGCTTTGGCCAAACACATCGGTGTCAGCCGCATGACGGTGTACCGCTACTTGAAAAAATACGGCTTGGATCGCTGATGGTTGTTAGCGCGTAAGACTTGATAAAGGCCATCTGAAAAAACGACTGCAATACTGCATATATATTGGCGATGCCGTCTGAAAAAATATCCGCATCTTCGTAGGGATGACACATATCCACCCGCGCGCCGTTCACACGAATCCGCGGAAGAAATACCCCAACCTTACAAGCTGTTTACGATGCCGTCGGCACCTGCCGCTTCGACGAGTTTGTACAGAATGTCTTGCGGCATATCGCCATGCCAGAGGCGGGTGATGTTGGCGATAACGGGCAGATGGGTTACGCGGTGCACGCGCACGATGGCGTCGACGTCTAAACGGTACGGGTGCTCCGGCTCGAAACTGAGTGTGCCGGCTTCGCCGAGAATGAGATGGTGGTTGCCGCGAAGGGCGATGTGCTCGGCGGCAACCAACCATTCATCGGCACGGTGGTGTTTGTCTTTACATAAAACGACGGGCGTATTCAGACGGCCTACTTCGTCTTGAAGGGCGCGGTTGCTCATGAGTTCGCCGCCAAGATAAAGCACGTCGGCTTCGGCTTCTAAAGCGGGGGCGAGCTGGCGGACGTCGCGGATGCGTACAATTACGGGTTTGCCGGCGGCGTGGTATTTGGCCACCTCGGCCTGCATGGTGCGGATCTGCTCTTGTTCGTTGTGGAATGAATGATCGCTATAAGGGCGCGATGGTAAGTAGAAGGGGTCGGCAAATATCATGTCGGCTGAATCGGAGCGTTCGCCAATTGCTGTGATGTTGAGCATTTTGCCGCTGCCGATTGATACGCCGCGCACGGTAATAACGGTATTGTTGGGGCTGGTTTCGCGGCTGATGATTTTCCATTCGTTCAACACTCTGATGGCGCGCTCAACGCCGTTTAGACGTTCCAATTCATTGGGGTGGAACACGCGCTCGTCGCCGACTGCGCCGATAATGGTGCGCTCTTCTCCGCGCGAAACGTGTTCTTGCAAACCTCTGCTGCGGATAAATTCGATCACGCGCTCAACTGCTTCCGGCGCTGCCTGTTTCTGCATAACAATAATCATCATTCGCTCCGTGATTGCCGGCGGGGAAATTCAAAGTGTGGCCGTCTATACTATATACAGCGTGCTGTCGATTTGAAACCCAATCGGCGCAAGGCGGTAAACCTGTTTGGTCTCAACAATAATGCGTGGCCGAATGGTAGCAATATTCAATGATATGCGCTACCGACTGATGTTTCAGACGGCCTCTATGCTATACTGCAAATGTTTCTTTTTATTCTTTTATCATGGTTAGTCTGTTCCGTTCCGGCAAATTCTGGCTGCGTTTCGCCTTCTACGGCCTGATTGCTTTCGTTTCTGCTTTACTGATCGCTCAATCTCTGCTGCATTATTTGTTCAGCAGTCAGCGCATTCAGGCTTTTGCAGACGAGGCCGTGCGCGGAAGCGGTCGCACGGTGCGTTTCAGCGGCGATATCAACCGCTCATGGCTGCCCCGCCCTACCGTCACGTTGCACAATGTGATGATTAGCAAGCCAAACAGCACGGCTTCGGCTCTGCATGCGAAAGAAATGCGCATCGGTTTGGCATGGAGCAATCTGTGGAGCGATATGCCGACTATTGAAAAATGGGTAATTAAAGAAGCCGATGCTGAAGCAACCCGCCAGCCCGACGGTGCGTGGAATATTGGGGATTTATGGAAAACATCCGGCCGTCCGGTGCAAATCAACAGAGTTATCATTGAAAACAGCCGTCTGAATATAGGTACGCCCGAAGCGCATTACCATACGGAAAGTCTTAACCTAAACCTCAGCGGCGAATCGGAAGCGGTGCGTGAATTTGCTTTGAGCGGAACAACACGTCTCAACAACCAATCTACTTTCAAATGGAACAGCACAGGCCGTCTGAATATGAATAACGGACAAGAGTGGCTGCTCCCTGCCCTGCATGTGGATGCCACGGTGCCGTTCAAAAAAGAAACCGCTTCGATTTCCGCCGATGCCGACGTAACTTGGCAACCGCAAAACGACACTTTACAAGCGCGCAATTTACGCCTTCGCGCCGACAGTTCTTTCCACAAATTACATCTCACCGCACAAAGCCCTGCTCTGTTGTGGAAAAAGAAACACATCAGCCTGAGCGACATCCGCGCGGTGTTTACTGCCGGCTCTTCAGAAGAAAGCAGCTGGGACGGTTCTTTGTCGCTCTCCCGCGTCAGCCTGCGCCCGAGCGTTGCCACCATCAGCGAGTTTGAATTCAACGGCAGCCACAAAAACCTCGGCAGACAAACTACATTCAATATCGCCGGACCGCTGACCTGGCAAAAAGATACGCTGCTCGAGTCTGAAAAATTCGTTCTAAGCACACATCAAGACAGCTTAAAAGCTGCGCCACGCTCACGGCTGATCAGCCAAATGGAAGGCCGTTTTGCATTATCCGGCAACAAAGATTGGACGCTGTCGTTAAAAGGTTTGTTTGACCGACAAAATGCCGAAGTTTCCGCCCAATATACCGCAGCGCACAAAGATAATCCCGCCAAACTCAACACCACAGTGGGCATACAGAAGCTGTCCCTGCATCCCTATTGGAGCGATTTCCAAGCCAAAAGTGGCAATCTTTTTCCAGCCTTTCTGACCCAATCTGCCCAAACCCAAGTTCATGCCGACATCAACATCGGCAGCCTAAACATGCCCGGCCTGCAGATGGACGATTTACACACCAGCCTCTATGCCGACAACCAACGCATTACGCTCACCAACTTCCGCGCCGGCTTATACGGAGGCCAAACCGAAGGCGGCATCAGTATCGCCAACACCAATCCGCCTTCGTATCACTTGCAACAAAATGCCCGCGGCGTACAAATCCGCCCGCTCATGCAAGACTTGCTTGGTTACCACCGTATCGGCGGTATTGGCGACGCCGTAATCGACCTAACGGCCAAAGGCAACGACAGAGCCGGCCTGACCAAAACGCTCAACGGTTCTTTGCAGCTCAACGTTACCCAAGGCGCATGGCTGGGCTTGGATATTTCTAATGTACTGCAAAGTTTGGGCAACAATACGGCCATCAACAGCAAACAGCGCGATGTGCAAACCCCTTTCCGCTCTTTTTCGCTCACCAGCGAAATACGTGACGGCATCGGCACTCACGAAAATGCCGAGTTGAAATCGGATATTTTCGACATCACCAGCAGCGGTCAAACAGACCTCAATGCCCAAACCATGTCTGAAAACATGTTGATCCGCAATATAAAAAACATCCATGCCAAGCCCATCCCCATCAAAATCACCGGCCCGGCAGCCAACCCCTCCGTTACTCTTGACTACAACAAACTGACTTCGGGTTTGGAAACACCGCAGGAAAAACAACGGGCGCTGGCAGAAACATTGAAGGAACAATGGCAATGGTTGAATGCACCGCCTAAAGCAGCATCAACTCCTTGAGAATATTACTTAGGCTGAATTTCAGACGGCCTGATATCAAATAATAATTCGGCTGTGCATCTTTTACATATTTTATAAATCTCAACAATTGCCCCAACTGCCCCATCCTGTCATCTAAAATCTCTCCAGACCTTGGCGATTTGCTCGTTATTAATTGCTTAATTGATTACTCATGCCGGTCAAACACTACGTTATTCCGCACCCCATAGCTTAAATAAAACATATTTACATCACGCTCAAATAAAATAACTATAGTTCTACTCTAATTTTTACTTATATTAGAGTATAATGCCTAAATCTTAAAAATCTCAGCTGTTTTAAGATTTAAAAAAAACTTCCAAAACAGCCGCTTACCAATACTCCCAATACAAGCGTCCCTCTCTATAAAGGAAAACTCAATATGCAACACAGCTTCGACCCCTTGTTTATCCGTGGCAAATCTTTGATTCCGATTGTGCAGGGAGGCATGGGCGTAGGTGTCTCCGCATCCAAATTATCCAGTGCAGTCGCCCGCGAAAACGGCGTCGGTACCATCGCCAGCGTGGACTTGCGCCATCTGCATGAAGACTTGTTAGCCGAATCCAAAATCAACCCCACCGAAGAAAAATACTGCAAACTCAACCACATCGCGCTCGACAGGGAAATCCGCAAAGCAAAAGCAGATGCCGAGGGCAAAGGTATTATTGCGGTTAACGTGATGAAAGCCGTTAAAGACCATCAAGCATTGGTGCGTCAGGCTTGCGAATCGGGTGCGGATGCGATTGTCATGGGAGCCGGCTTGCCGCTTGACCTTCCCGAAATGACTGAGGGATACCATAAAGACGTGGCATTGCTGCCTATTCTTTCCGAATCACGCGGCATCAATATCGTCCTTAAACGCTGGATGAAAAAAGGCATTCTTCCCGATGCGATTGTGATCGAACACCCTGCTCACGCTGCCGGGCATTTAGGTGCAATGACCGTAGACGGCCTAAATGACGAAAAATTCGAGTTTAAGCGCGTTATCGAAGAAACCTGCGAAGTTTTTAAAAAACTCGGGCTGGAAAGTGAAAAAATTCCTTTGATATTGGCTGGCGGTATGGCGAACTTTGACAAAATCTGTACCGCACTAAAATCGTGGGGCGCTTCCGCCGTACAAATCGGTACTGCATTCGCCGTTACCCAAGAAGGCGACGCACATTTGAATTTCAAGAAAACGCTGGCCGGCGCGCCTGTTGAGCAAGTCGTTGAATTTATGTCAGTAGCCGGCTTACCCGCCCGCGGTGTACGTACTAAATTTCTAGAAAGCTACATCAAACGCGAAGCAAAACTGCAAGCCAATGCCAAAGCAGACCCACGCCGCTGCACTCAAGGTCTTAATTGTCTCTCCGTGTGCGGCCTGCGCGACGGCTTGGAAAAAGTAGGCCAATTCTGCATCGACATCCAACTGGCCGCAGCATGGCGCGGGGAAGTGGATAAAGGGCTGTTTTTCCGCGGTAAAGACCCCCTACCCTTCGGCAATGCCATTAAGAGTGTACGGGAAACCATTCAATATCTTTTGCAAGGTTCTCTCCCTGAGAAAGCATAAAAAAACATACAAAAATAACCGTCGTGGTTTACACAAACCACGACGTTATTTTTATAACGGCTGAAGCCGTCTGAAAATGAATCACTGCCGATATTTAAATGCGGCTATTGTAATATTGGTATGCTTCATCCATATTATCAAACTGATGCAGTCTTCCGGCCTCCAACACCATGGCATTATCGCAATATTGTTTCATCGCACTCGGGCTGTGCGACACCAAAATTATCGAACGGTCTTTACGCTTTTCAAACAACTCATAGCGGCATTTCTCAGAAAAACGCGAATCGCCTACCGCAATCACTTCATCAATCAGATAACAGTCAAACTCCACCGCAAGCGATAATGCAAAAGCCAGTCGCGCCTTCATACCTGAAGAATAACGTTTTACCGGTTCATACAGATATTGCCCCAGCTCGGAAAATTCTTCCGTAAATGCCTTCACATAATCGATATCGACGTTATAAATCCGACAGATGAAACGCAAATTATCCATACCGGTGAGACTACCTTGAAACGCCCCACTAAACGCCAACGGCCAAGAGATGCTCATCGTGCGTTTAATCTCACCTTCAGTAGGCGGTTCCACACCACTGATCAGGCGTATCAACGTAGATTTACCTGCTCCGTTTCTACCTAAAATACCGATTTTTTCACCTTTTTCCAGTTTGAAATCGATATCTTCAAGCACCATACGCCAACCTTGACGGGTTTGATATTTCTTATACACATGCTCAACGGAAATCATTGCGGTTCTACCCCCTTGCTAAACTTAGCCACCATTGCCAATCCGATAAATAACATGACCAAGTTGCATAATAATAAATACCATGGGTTTTCCAATGTGGTAACCGTATTGCCAAAATATCCCTGTCTGAACATCTCCGTGCCGTGCACCATAGGAATCCACAATATGTATTCTTGCGCTCGATGCGGCAATGTAGAGACAAAAAAGAAAGCCCCTGACAAAGGCAACATGACGAAACTTAAAGTACTCCACAGCTTGCCAAATACATCAAACTTGAACGCAATCGAGCAAATAATTAAGCCTAAACCAAATGCAAACATAGCCATCAGCAACCAAGCAATCAGCATATAAAAAATATCGGCCGGCATCTCTACCCATTTTATTGCAATGAAAACAGCCATAATCACAACTTGCGCGATGGTAGCTCCGGCAATTTCCAATAATACACGGGCCAAAATCGTATCAAGCACCCTTACATTTCTATGATAAAGCAAGCTGGCATTCGCCGAAATCGCGCCCACCGCACGGTTGGAAGCATTACGCCACATCATAGCCATCGGGTAGCCAGTCAACATGAAAGCAACTATATTTAGAGACGAAAATTGATCAGCCCTTACAAACTTCCAAAACATCACAATGATAAAGGTAAATAACAACGGTTCTACAAACAGCCACAAAAAACCAATGTTATTGCGCCCGTAACGGGTAATGATTTCGCGCATCAAAAGCGCAACAACCACCCGTTTTTGAATCGCTAAAGACTCCCGAAAAGTAGTTTCGTGCAACGCTTTCATCAGTTTTTATGCTCTCTTACACTAGCAATCAACAAACTTAAAATACCATACAACATTAAACCAATAAAAAATGTTGCAACAATGTTGTATAAGCGTTGAGGTTTTAATGCCATATCCGGACGACTTGGCTTAGACACAACTTCAAGATAGAGCTGCTTGCGCTCCGCCTCGGCTTTAGCATTTTCCAAAGCAGCAATTGCTGCAGCCAATTGCTTCTCCGCCAACTCATTTTCCAAAAATAAACGCTGATATGCCGCAGCTTGTGCAGTGATAGAATTACTTGAGCCACCTGAAATCATCTGCATTTGCTGTTTGATTTCTCTTTGCAGGCTTTTTTCACGTGCTTTCAAACCGGGAATCTGGGGATTTTCCGGAGTAACCGCTTTTACTTGGTCTAATTGCGTTTGAATAACGATTAACTCATCCTGCAGTTTCGACACCAAATTCATCTGTGCTTCAGATTGGGCTTTTAAGTCAAAAATACCGTTTTTAGTGCGATACACAGCCATTTCTTCAGCCGCGTTTTTAACACGCTCCTCCGCCACAGCAACGTTTTGCTGAGCTTGCTCAATAGTATCTTTACGTGCACGGGCATTCAGCTTATTAATTAACTCCTCTCCCCTGCTGAGCAAAGCTGCATTGATTTGCTGTGACTCTTTGGCGTCAAACGACTCCACCGCCAATGTAGAAATGCCGGATACAGGATCAAAAGCAATGTTGATTTTTTCTTTGTAATATTGATAGAAAGCCTCAGCTGAATCTCGGAAACCAAAACCATTGAAGCGGCTGAATACATCACCTTTCTCTTCATAATAGGCGCGAATAGGAATGGTTTTGCTCAATTCTCCTAAAGCTGTGCGCGAACCCATATACTCACGAACAGTATAAGTATCGTCTTGCGAGCGGGTAAATCCTGCACTCTGTAATAAAGCACCCAAACCACCGGTCGAAGCTTGATTATGAGGGGAACGCACCACAAAACTAGATTCAGACGTATATTGATCTGCAGCCCATCCTGAAAAATAAATCAATGAGCATACTGTGGGAATAATAATCGCAGCCCAAGCCAATGGTCCGGGCTTAGCTATTCCAATTTGCTTTTTCTTGTGTTTCCTATTTATATCATGCTGAGGATTATTTTTACTTTCCTGTTTTAATTCAGCTTTTTCCTGAACACTTTCTGTATCTGTATTTTTTTCAGACATCTTTAATTTGTACTTTCTATTCGCTATCAATTAGCTATATTGTTAATACTGTTTACACCACTTACCACTGGAGAAAACACAAACTGCAAGAACTTCTGCATTTCAGCCAGCGGAGCATTGGCCACATACACAATGTCTTTATCCTTCATAGGAAATTTCTGTAACCAAAACAACGAATTTGCATCCAGAAGATTCATTCTGTAAACAGTTGGCACTTCCATTGAAATATCATAGCCTTTGGCCAACCACTTTTCTTTCTCTTCTTGAGGCAGCAACTCTAAAGGCTGATATCGAAACACAAAAATACCCTTAGGATTGGCACGCCGATCCAACAAACCGCCGGAAGCGCCAATCGCCTCGCCTAAATTCATACCCTTGGCCGAAAAGGAGATTTGCTGGTTTTTACCAAGTGCCCCCAATGCAGTGAAACTGAGAGGCTTCGAAAGCAAAGTGATCACATCACCCGGCTGCAAAACAACATTTTGCGCCGGTTGGGCCGTAATCGTTTCCAAAGCAACCGTACGAACCATGTTTCCACGGGTCATCTGTACCGATATATCTTGTACCCCACTATCCGTTCCGCCAATAGCAGCTACCGCATCTAAAACACGCTCGCGATGGCCGGTTAAAGGCATTCTGATACTGCGCCCGGCTCGAATTACCGTAGCATTGCTGGAGTTATTTTGCACAACCCTCACCATGGCCTGCGGCTGGTTCGCCATTTTTTTCAGACGGCCTACAATCTCTTTTTGTATCCGCACCGGAGTTTTTCCACTAACCGGCACATTCCCTAAAAAGGGCACCGAAACCATGCCCTGAGTATCCACAATCTGCGGAGGCAAGCTGACTGTTTGAGCAGAACCCGAACCCACTGAATTCAAAGCCCCACCAAAAAGTACAGCCGGAGCCGCTTCCCACAGAGTGATTTCGAGCACGTCTCCTGCTCCCACTGCATCGGCAAAACGTGCATTGCCCACACCAAAATCAAGAAATGACTGCTGTTGTGCCAATGAGTAAAAAGAGGACAGTACACTCTCATCAATATCGACTACAGCAACATCAGGCACAGTTACCTGCACCTGATGATTTTTTAAATTTATAACCTCAATTTGATTCGGCCCTGATGTTGGCAAATTACCACAACCATTCAAAGCTACTGATATAAAAATAACGCCCACGGCCTTATATATAACCATTACCCGATTCCCATCTCAAGAATTAATTAAAAATAATTTAATTAATTCAATATATTATAAAATAAAAATGCATTTTTTAATTATGCAATACAAATATAAAATTTATTTAATTCCATGATGTTTACAACCAATCTGTAAGAATAGGATAAATTTTACAATATTTCTTTAACAAAATAATAACAAATTACACTATAATTCAAGACTTAGTCAAATAAGACAAAGTCTTACTCATTATTCTAACGGAAAATATTCATTATGGAAGAAAAACTATCAGTTGGTAACATCTCTTCAATCCCCTCTAACTTACCCACTTTCAAATTGCCATATTCGCATAACAATAATGAGAATAAGGTAGTCTCAAAAATGCCGAGACTATTGGTTGTTTTTGGGACAAGACCTGAGGCTATTAAAATGGCTCCGTTAGTTGATGGCTTAAAAAAAAGAAAAATCGATTTTCGAGTGTGCGTAACTGGACAACATCGCCAAATGCTTGATCAAGTCTTGGATTTATTTGAGATCACTCCTCACTATGATTTAGACATTATGAACAGTAAACAAACTTTGTCTACTGTGACATCAGCCATTCTTCAGAAAATACAACCTGTTATCGAAGATTACAAACCAACTGTTATTTGCGTTCATGGTGACACAGCCACAACATTGGCAACATCTTTAGCCGCTTACTACAACCAAATCGATATTGCCCACATTGAAGCCGGATTAAGAACCAGCAATATCTATTCACCCTGGCCGGAAGAAGGCAATCGTAAAATTACCGCCGCGGTAGCTAAATATCACTTTGCACCTACTGAAAGCACAAAAAACAACCTGCTTCAAGAAGGAGTGTCTGCCCAAAACATTTATGTAACGGGCAACACCGTTATCGACGCTTTATTTTTAGCTTGCCAAAAAATCGAAAGCAAAAAAGAACTTCTAGAAAAATACGAGAATGAATTTTCTTATTTAAAAAATAAGAAAATCGTATTGATTACGGGACACCGCCGAGAAAACTTCGGAAACGGCTTTGAAAATATTTGCCAAGCGATATCAGAATTAGCCGCTCAAAATCCTAACGTAGAGTTCGTATATCCTGTCCATCTCAACCCAAGTGTACGCGAACCCGTAAACCGTTTACTGGCAGGCAAATCCAATATCCATTTGATCGAACCTTTAGATTATCTGAGCTTCGTTTACTTAATGAAAATGTCTTACGTCATCCTAACCGATTCAGGTGGCATTCAGGAAGAAGCCCCTTCTCTAGGCAAACCTGTGCTGGTGATGCGAGACACAACAGAGCGCCCTGAAGCAGTAGAAGCAGGAACAGTAAAACTGGTAGGCACTTCTCAACAAACCATTATTGAACAAGTAAATTTGTTACTTAACAACCAACGTGAGTATGAAAAAATGGCGGGAGCACACAACCCATACGGAGATGGCACAGCCGTAGACAGGATTCTCGCTATCTTTACCAACGAACAAATAAACCAACAACTTGCCATTTAGTAAACCGGCTTCTACAAAAGCCTATACCTTGAAATTTTCAAAGAGGAAAACGTCATGTCAAAATTTGAGACCATTTCAGTAATCGGATTAGGATATATCGGCCTTCCCACCGCTGCAGCTTTTGCGCAACAAGGGGTTAATGTAATCGGCGTAGATGTTAACCAACGCGCTGTAGACACAATTAATCAAGGCAAAATTCATATTGTAGAGCCGGATTTAGATATTGCCGTACACGAGTGCGTAACAAAAGGAACATTAAAAGCAACAATGGTTCCGGAACCTGCAGATGCTTTTTTAATCGCCGTTCCAACTCCATTTAAAGGCTCAAATTACGAACCCGACCTCAGCTATATTGAAGCAGCCAGCAAAGCCATTGCTCCGGTACTGAAAAAAGGCGATCTCGTTATTCTCGAATCAACGTCCCCAGTGGGAGCAACAGAGCAAATGTCCGAATGGCTGGCAGAAGCCCGTCCTGATTTAAGCTTCCCTCAACAAGCCGGAGAAAACTCAGATATCCGCGTCGCTCATTGCCCCGAAAGAGTGCTACCAGGCCAAGTAATGCGAGAACTCATCGAAAATGACCGTATCATTGGCGGCATTACACCCAAATGCTCTGAACAGGCCGTTTCCTTATATAAAATTTTTGTCAAAGGCGATTGCATCATTACCAATGCCCGCACTGCAGAGATGTGCAAGCTCACCGAAAATTCTTTCAGAGACGTTAACATTGCTTTTGCCAATGAGCTTTCTATTATTTGCGATAAGCTAGACATCAATGTATGGGAATTGATTAACCTTGCCAACCGACATCCCCGTGTCAATATTTTACAACCGGGATGTGGCGTAGGCGGACACTGTATTGCCGTTGATCCATGGTTTATTGTCAATAAAACACCTGATTTAGCTAAATTGATTCACATGGCTCGCTTAGTGAATGATGGAAAACCCGAATGGGTCATCAATAAAGTAAACGATGCCGTGATTGAAGCCTTGCAAAAAAATCCTAATAAAACCCTAGGGGACATTAAAATTGCCTGCTTAGGTCTAGCATTTAAGCCTGATATTGATGACTTGCGTGAAAGCCCTGCGTTAAAAATCACCGAACAACTTGCAGAAAAATATCCAAATCAAATTACAGCTGTTGAACCAAACATTGAAGCGTTGCCAGAACAATTAGCCACTATAAATATTAAACTTTCATCTTTACAACAAGCTTTAGAAGCTGCAGATGTGTTGGTAGTGCTGGTTGATCATAAAGAGTTTAAAGAAATCCAGGCGGTCTCAATAAATGCGGTTTTAGTGGATACCAAAGGTATTTGGTAATCTCCCTTACTTCTTAGCATGCAAAAGCGATGTTCTATACTTAAGAATATTGCTTTAAGTCATATTAAATTTAGATTTAAAACAAAGATATGAATATATTGATTTTTGGTAGCTGTGTAACAAGAGATGCTTTTACCTTTGATAAGGCGGATGCATTTAAACTCGTTCGATATTTTGCACGCAGCTCGTTGGCAACCGCATTTAACTCTGTCAAAGTTGAAGATAGTTACACAGAACAATTGAAATCACCATTTCAACGAAAAATTGTACATGCTGATTTTTGCAAAGAGTTTACCAATGAGCTTGTCGATAAACAATATGATTATCTGATTTTAGATTTTATAGACGACAGATATGATTTATTTAAATTTTCCGATGGTGGTAAGGTTTTATTGACTGCTGAATTAAAACAAACCGACTTTCTTAAAAGAAACCAAGACAAAGGCCGAATTGTTTCCGGTTGGTCAGAAGAATGGTTTCAAGAATGGCAAAAGGGCTGCTTGCAATTTATTAAAAAAGCTCAAGAACACAACTTATTGCCAAAAATCTTACTCAACAAAGTATATTGGACCCCCCAACTTACCAACGGGGAAATATTTTATGACGAAACGAAAGTGATACAAGCGAACAACTTCCTTGAGCGACAGTATGGCTTTATTGAGAAGTTTTTAAACCACAATAATACCTTAAATTATACCTCTGATGTACTTTATGCGAATAAAGGACACATGTGGGGACTAAGTCCATTTCATTATATAGACGAGCTTTACCTGCTTATGCTAGATCAACTGAAAGATGACTCATTGCGCGCAGAAATCCGCAATGAGCGTATTTCAGCATCAAGCGGAGTAGAAGTTGTAGCGAATACATTAACCAATCAACCTCTTTCAAATATGAAACAAAGTTTTTCAAACGAGCTTCATACCATTAAAGAGCAGTTATCCTACATCCGTAAAAATTCCCGCCAGCAATTGCAGCTAACTCAACAATTGCAGGATAAAAGCACTCAATATGAGCAAACCATTCATGAACTGACTAAAAATCTGGAAAAGGTAAAAGCAGAGTTGAATGCAGCAAACCAAAAAATTCAACAAACCAAACAACAGTTAGAAAATACGCTTTCGTTTAAGCTAGGTTACACCTTAATTCATTCAACCAAATCATTTGGCAATTTTATCTCCTTACCAGGTGATTTAATTAAGTTAATGAGCTATGCCAAATCCAAAAAAGAAAATAAAAACTTACCTTCCATAAAAAAAGCTGTTAAATCAAACTCTTTCCCTAAAGTTGACAGTCAATTTAAAAAGCAGTACGGCATTAGGTTTATTTCAATTTTGGATGAAATATCTCATACCTCGTTTGAAAGTGAATTTCAGCTTTTCCAATTGAACAAAACCACCTTTGAAGCACAAATCAAAGGCTCTTCATCTTCGGGCTTTTTAATTGAAAGCTGCTGGAAAGGCAATTTTGGTGCTTGGGAATACGCCTTTACTTCTCCCAACTTGCAACACCAAAACGCCCAAAATTTATTGAAAGCCTTAGATATCGCAAAAGAACGTAACTTCCCAATAGTCTTTTGGAATAAAGAAGATCCAATGCACTACGAGAAGTTTTTACCCATTGCATCAAAATGTGATGTGATATTCACAACCGACAGCAATAAGGTCAAAGATTATCAACGCGATGTACCGAATGCCAAAGTGGATACTCTGCTTTTTGCTGCCAATATCAACATCTGCAACCCTGCCAACCGTTTCCGTAAAGAGCATGAAAATATCTGCTTTGCCGGATCTTATTACGGTGTAGGCCATGACGATCGCAAAAAACAAATGGATGCCTTATTGCCTACTATTATCAAATTTCAAGGAGCCATTTACGACCGAATGTCTCAAACCGGCAACGAACGTTATGCCTATCCTCGTAAATACCGTAAATTTATACGTCCGGCTGTTCCATTCAGAGAAATTGTAGATATTTACAAACAGTTTAAAATCTTTTTGAATGTAAATACCATCACTGATTCTCCAACAATGATGTCCCGTCGTGTTTATGAATTGCTGGCATGCGGCACCCCAGTGATTTCCACACCATCTATGGCTATTGATGAGCAGTTTAAAGGCATTGTCCAAGTAGCCAAAAATGCCAAAGAAGCTAATAAAATTGCCAAAAGATTGCTGGAAAATGAATGGGAATGGCTAAGGATTTCACATCTTGGCTATCGCGAAATTATGCTCAAGCATACTTATGAGCACCGTGCTGTTCAAATTGCCAATTCATTGGGAAAAAATATTCAGCAGGAGAAACCTTTAGCCAGTATTGTAGTCGCATCAAACCGCCCTCACTTTATCGACAGGATTGTTCAAAACCTTAGCCAACAGGTTTATCCCAATGTAGAAGTTATTGTGATTGCTCAGAAATATACTGATGAGCAATTAGCTGAATTGGAACGTAAACTGAATAATAGCGGAAAAACATTTAAATCCATTCAGATAGTGCGTAACGACTCGGAAGATACATTGGGCAAACGCCTTAATCAGGGAATTTCACTATCAAAAGGCGAATATATTGCCAAGTTTGACGATGATGACTTTTACTTCCCCAGTTACCTACAAGATATGCTCATACCTTTTAAATTTGGCGACTATGGTATTGTGGGTAAAAAAGAAATCTTTATTTATCTAGAGGGTCAAAACAAAACCTTTGTCCGTTACAAAGGACAACGCCATATGGAAACCGATTTTCTAACAGGTGCAACCCTAGTATTTTCAAGAAAAGCCCTAGCACAGCTTTCTTTCGGTGATTTAAATCGGGGAGAAGACTCAAATATTCTCGAGCAAGCCAAAAAATTAAAAATTAAAACATATGTTGCAGACCCGTTTAACTTTGTTGTTTATCGCTCCAAAGAGCTGTCTAACCATACTTGGCAGGTAGAAGATAAATTTTTCACTGATAAGGGTGTATTTATAGGAGAAGGTTTGGCTGAGGATACAGTTAAACTATAGTGACATATATATTCCATGAAATATACATAAATTTATTATTTTATTACTGTGCGACTTAATTAATATGACACAATCAAACCCTTACGAGCCATCTATACATAATTTTCTTTATATTCAACGACCTATTGTCGAAGAAAATACTGTATTTTTTGAATGGAACCTTGATTACGATGAGCAAAAATCAGTAAACAATATATATATTGATTATTGCGATTTGGATATTTCATTGGTTCCATTGCAAGTCCACTATAATACAATTATCGGATTACTTTTAAACAAGTTAAGAAGCTCTGCTATTCCCACTATCGTAGTAACCCAAGATACCATACTAGAAGATATTGCTAAATTTTGGGTGTCTTACCACAACCTGAAAAATGTTTATTTTTCCAATACTGAAAATGCTTTTTTAAGCAAATATCATATTTCTTCTTCGGAAGGTTCTGTCGGTATCTTATATGGCGGAGGGAAAGATTCTTATTGTGCTCTTGATATTTTGAGTAAAAATACCAAAATCAAACAAGTCAATTTAATCTCATTCGTTATCCCTGATACACATGTAAATATTCAGCAGTTGGAAGAACGCAGGGATAATTTGATTCTTAGCCCCATATCCAATCAATACAATATTAATGTTTTTAAAATAAAAACCAATGCCCGTGCTGTTATTAAAGGCTACCATTTAGAATTGTATTTTGCACCTCTTGGCGTATTGGCTTGGTTAAATTTATTTGAATACATTACGTTTAGCTATGAATACTGTCATTACTTTGTTCCTTTGAGCAAAGGTATGGGATTCGGTTTTGAACGCTCTCAGGTAGCCCACATTCAGAATATCAGCAACTTCTATTCATACCTGTTTTCACACCAGCCAGTAACCATCTTTAATGCCAACCAGCATCTATCCGAGCTTTCCGGTTTTGGCTATTTGTCAAAAAATAATGCCGATTTTTATAAAACGCTCGTAATGTGTGAGTCTACTGTTGATGTCAACCAAAAATGGTGCTGCTCCTGTACCAAATGTGCAGAATTTGTTTTATTTTCGGAGTTTTATAATTTAGGACAATCCGATATTGATATAAATTGGTTTTTCAGTGAATCTTCATGGATAAACAAAGTCATTGACGAATTAAAACAATCGGAGAAAAAAGGTCCTTTCTTCAAAGGATTAACTTTTACACTTCATTTTGATTCATTCAAATTTGTGATTACCAAATTGAAAGACAGAGGCTTTGCTTTCCAAAACCGCAAAGCACAAAACAACTTTGATTTATTGGTTGAGCATTATTACGATAGGAGTATTCGCTCTGAAGATTGCTTTTATACCGACATATTAAATCAGGTTTATCCACCAAGCCTAAAGCAAGAAACATTTGCCCTGCTTAAGGCTGTATTGCCTGATTCGTTGGCTCCCAACAAAAAATCTTCAGGAATGGGCACACTTAGCTTTAACGCTGATTTACAGCCGGAAATTTACCAAGGCAACGTTAAAATTTCATCGGCTGATTTTTATACCGCATTAACGAATAAAAACCGGTTTCCCAAGCTCAATAACGACCCGTTGAATGCTTATATACAAAATTATAAAGTTAAAACTTTAGGTACTTTAGCTAAAGCCAATTTATCCGTTGACGTTCATGCTTCTTACTGCGATGTGTGGATTGATAAAAACCCTCCAATGAAAGACGAAGGATATGAAATATCATTAACAATACCGGTAGCCAAATCATTTAATTACTGTAGATTCAGGATAGAAATACCCCATCTAAGTGCCGAATTGGATAGCAGGTTTTCTTTTTCTGTAACTGTAAACGGTAAAACCAAGCCGGTTTCTTTGGCTGAACATAGAAATGTAATTTGCCAATTTGCGATAGAGAATGCCGGCAAAACAAACGGCTTTATTTCCATTCAGTTTTCAGTACAGGCAGTGCGGAATTTAGAGCCGTGGAGATGGGGTGCTGCGAGCAGGATAATATTGAGTGATATAAAGTTATATGAAACCCAAATATTATTAGATTATGAACATGATAAATTTATTTGTAACTTAAACTCATAAATTAATGAAAATATATTTAATTAGTGATGGATTAACTCAAAAATCCTTATCACTAGAACAAACTGAAATCAGCTTTAATTGGTTTTATCTTAACCATCTCAAACAATCGTTTTTATTGGTTGAATCCGCTTGGCTCGGCTATAAAAATCGGTGGAAATACAAAATCGCATCATATCCTGACGATCCCAACCGTACTAACAAAAAGTTAGTGCAGTTAGTTCAGACGGCCAAAGACAAGGGGATCCCAACTGTTTTTTGGAATAAAGAAGACTCGATTCATTTTGACCGCTTTATTGATTCTGCCAAACATTTCGACCATATTTTTACCGTAGATCAAAATTGCGTAGAACGATATAGAGCAGTTGTGCCATCAGAAACTACGGTTGATGTAGCCATGTTCCCTGTTCAACCTCGAATCCATAATTATCAAGGGTTTAATTTTAAGTATATGACCGCCAATTTTATTGGCAGCTACAGCAAACATATCCATAATAAGCGCAGGGAGCGGCAAGAATTATTGTTTAGAGCAGCTGCCAAAGCAGGTCTGCCAGTAACGATTTTTGATCGAAATTCTGATAGAAAATCAGATAATTACCGCTACCCAGAAGAAGAATTCAGTTTAACGGTACGCCCTGCCGTAGATTATATGCAAACTGCCGATATCTACAGGCAATTTGCCGTATCGCTTAATGTGAATACGATTGAAGATTCTCCAACTATGTTTTCCCGTCGTGTGGTAGAAGTGTTGGCTTGTGGTGGTATTTTAGTTTCGACACCAAGTTTGGCGATGGATAGGTTATTTAAAGATTACTGCCATATTGTTCACTCTGAAGATGAGGCAGTAGCTTTATTTGAGCGTTTAAAACATGGCCCGTCCAAACAAGATTTAGAAATGGCTAAGGCTGGTGCAGATTTTGTGTTGAATCATTTTACATGGCAAAAATTTTTGGAAAAAATCGAAGCAGTGATTGCTTCTAAAAAATAATATGATGCTCTCCAGCTTAGGTTTATATCTACAACATAAGCATTTGCGTGCTTTTTTGCCCTCTAATATTCGATGCAATAATTATTTTGTGTTGTGGGGAAAAAAACATCCCAAACGCAAGTTTGTTGCTCAACATTTATTTAAACTGCCCACTGTTTATTTAGAAGACGGCTTTCTACGCTCAATCGGCCTAGGCGTAACAGGCTGCCCGCCGCTTGCTTTGGTTGTTGACGATTTAGGTATTTACTACGACACCACCCGCACGTCGCGTTTGGAGCAGTTGGTTTTGGCTGCGGACAGCATGCCGTCTGAAATCATTGAAGATGCTAGAAAAGCAATCGGCCTTATCGTTGCAAACAAACTTTCCAAATACAACCATGCACCAATCTTTTCAGACGGCCTCTCTGTCCAAAGGCCGTCTGAAAAAGAAGTTGTGTTGGTTATCGACCAAACTTTCGGCGATATGGCGGTGCAATACGGAGGCGCGGATACAGATACTTTTAAGCGCATGTTTCAGACGGCCTTATCTGAAAATCCCGATGCGGAAATCTGGGTTAAAACCCATCCTGATGTATTGAGCGGTAAAAAACGCGGCTACCTTACCGATCTCTCCACCCATGCGGAAAATGTACGTTTGGTAGCAGAAAACATCAATCCGATTTCCCTTTTGGAGCAAGCAGACAAAGTTTATTGCGTTACTTCTCAAATGGGATTTGAAGCCCTGCTGCTGGGCAAGCCCGTAGTAACTTTCGGGCTACCGTGGTATGCAGGCTGGGGCGTTTCTGACGACCGCCATTCCGGTGTAGCCGGTTTAACCGCACAAAAACGTCGCGCCCCCCGCTCGCTGTTGCAGCTTTTCGCTGCCGCCTATCTGCAATACAGCCGCTACATCAACCCGAACACAGGTAAAACAGGAACGATATTCGATGTTATCGACCATCTTTCCTCTGCCCGCCGCTTAAATGAAAAGCTGCGCGGCAATCTTTACTGCGTCGGCATGTCTTTGTGGAAACAGGCAGTGATCAAGCCGTTTTTCAACGTACCCTCTTGCCGCCTGCACTTCGTTTCGTCCTTCAAAAAACTGGAAAAATCTGTATTGCCACCTGATGCACGGCTTTTGGTTTGGGGAAACGGCAGTCAGGAATCGGCTGATTTTGTGCAAAAACACAATCTGTCCGTACTGCGAATGGAAGACGGTTTCATACGTTCGGTGGGATTAGGCTCCAATCTGGTGCCGCCGCTCTCGCTCGTTATCGACGATCAAGGCATTTACTTCAACGCAGAACAGCCTTCCCGCTTGGAACACATTTTGCAGAGCCGCGAATTTACCGCACAGGATTTTCAGACGGCCTCTTATTTGCAGCAAGCACTTACCGAAGCGGAAATCAGCAAATACAACGTCGGCAACGGCACGCTCGATATTCCGGAGACCGACCGTAAAGTACTGCTGGTGCCCGGTCAGGTAGAAGACGATGCTTCCATCCGCCACGGTTCGCCTGAAATCCGCACTAATTTGGGTTTATTGAAAAAAGTGCGCGAGCTGAATCCCGATGCCTACATCATCTACAAACCCCACCCTGATGTTGTGAGCGGCAACCGCGTCGGCGCAATTCCGCCGGAAGAAACATCACGCTATGCCGACCAAACCGTTACCGAGTGCGACATCCTCACTTGCCTGAAGCATGCGGATGAAGTGCATACCATGACTTCACTGTCCGGATTTGAAGCTTTATTGCGCGGTAAAACCGTACATTGCTACGGCCTGCCGTTTTATGCCGGCTGGGGATTGACTCAAGATTATCTGCACCTGCCGCGCCGCACTCGAAAATTAGCGTTATGGGAACTGGTAGCTGGCACCTTGATTCATTACGCCTGCTATGTCCACCCTGAATCAAAGCACCCAACAAACGCCATCACAGCCATTGATATTCTGTGTGAACAAAAAGCAAAATTACAACACACCGATTTATTTTCCAAACACTTTATTGGCAAGCAATGGGGGAAATTCAAACAAATTTGTTTACTACTAAAATAGAACAAGTGTTATAGTTATAACTATTTTATAAAAAATAATTGAATTATTATCATGGGAATCGTGCACACCAAAAGCAATTTGGAAAATTTGATTTTCCAAAATCAACGCATCCTGCTATTGCAAGGCCCTATCGGGTCTTTCTTTAAAAGTTTCGGCGATTGGCTGCGTTTGAACCATCAAAAAACCGTGTTTAAGCTTAATTTTAACTACGGAGATGAAGTTTATTACCCTCTAAGCACCGGCGATACTTTCGCCTACCGAGATACTTATCAAGCTTTCCCTGATTTTTTAACCCAATTCATCACCGAAAATGAAATCGACGCCATCGTGTGCTTTGGCGATACCCGTCCTTATCATATCGTCGCTAAACAAGTGGTCGAAAAGCTTGGATTAAGCTTTTGGGCATTTGAAGAAGGGTATTTCCGCCCCGCTTACGTTACTTTAGAACAAGATGGCGTTAATGCTTTTTCGCCCATTCCACGTGAAGCTTCTTTTTTCACGGAACAATTCTCTACCCTCAAACAACAAAACTATCAAGATCCTCCTGCAATCAAAGGTGGTTTTGTGCCTATGGCCAAATGTGCCATCCGTTACTATTGGGCAAAGAACAGCAAACACAAACGATATCCCCACTACATCCACCACCGTTGCAGCAGTATCCCGAATTATATCCGTTCGTGGGCGATTTCCGGCGTAAAACGTGCGGCCTATATGTTTAAAGACCGCAAATTCAGTCAAGAAATTCAAAGCGGCAAGTACGGCAAATTTTATATTCTGCCGCTGCAAGTATTTAACGACAGCCAAGTTCGCATACACAGCGACTTTTCTTCGGTTCAAAATTTTTTACTGCATGTATTGGCTTCCTTCGCCACGCATGCACCTGACGGCATCAACCTGATTGTCAAACACCATCCTATGGACAGAGGGTTTACTGATTACCGAAAAACCATTAATCGGTTTATCCGCCAACATCCCAAGCTAAAAGGCCGCGTTTTTTATGTGCATGATGCCCCGCTGCCCGTATTTTTGCGCCACGGCATCGGCATGGTCACGCTGAACAGCACTAGTGGTCTTTCAGCGCTAATCCACGATATGCCGGTGAAAGTGCTCGGACGTGCAAACTACGATATTTCAGGCATCACATTTCAAGGAAGCCTGGCTGAATTTTGGAAAAAGCCGACACCGCCCGCCCCTGACCTGTTTCACGCCTATCGGATGTACCACATCAACACTACGCAGATTAACGGCAGTTTTTACAGCACGGTTAATTTTCCTAAAATCTCCAACAGCGCCCCGCAGAATCATGCCTGTATCGAGAAAACCATGTTGTCCAGCCCTATGCAGACACATTGTCGATTGGAGTCTTTAACCTACGCCCCTATTCATAAAGCCTCTACCCACCATTCGGAAGCCAAAAGTCTACACAGCGTTTCCATCCGCAATATTCACAACGGGCCTAAATAACTTATATTCCATCAAGACCCATTGAGGCCGTCTGAAAGCCAAGTTTTCAGACGGCCTCAATTAGCCTAAAATAGCAGCGGTTTATTTTAGAAAGCTTTCAACATGCAATACCGCATTCCTCAAGAAAACCAAACTTCTCCCGACAATCCCCCGCCCCAAAACAACGCCGAAGGAAATTGGGAACGCAATGTGATGCGCGATGCCTTGCTGGCCTCTTACCAAGAGCAGCGGCGTACCCGTTTTTGGCGCAATATTTGGCGTGCCGTTTGGACATTAATCTTTTTATCCATCGCCGTGCATTCATGCAGCGATTCAGACAGTACCGCTCAATTCACCGCCAAATCCGGCGAACACACCGCTCTGATCACGCTCAACGGTGCTATCGGTGTCGATTATGAAGAAGATCAAGTCGGCATGCTGCGCGACAGTCTCGAAGCGGCTTACAGCAACCCCAATGTAAAAGGCATCATCATCAGTGCCAACAGCCCCGGCGGCTCCCCTGTGGTATCCAATATTGCCTTCAACGAAATCCGTCGCTTGAAGTCAGAGCACAAAGACATTCCGCTGTATGTGGTGGCCGGAGACGTATGCGCCTCAGGCTGCTATTACATCGCCTCGGCAGCCGATAAAATTTATGCCGACCCCACCAGCGTAGTCGGCAGCATCGGCGTGATCGGCGGCGGATTCGACCTCACCGGCTTAATGGACAAACTGGGTGTTAAACGCCGTCTGAAAACCGCCGGCAGCAACAAAGGCATGGGCGACCCCTTCACACCGGAAACGCCTGAACAAGCCAAAATTTGGGAGAACATGCTGGCCGACATCCATCAGGAATTCATCAAAGCCGTCAAACTCGGTCGAGGCAGCCGCTTGAAAGACAAAGAAAACCCCGATGTATTCAGCGGCAGAATCTACACCGGCAACGAAGCCAAGAAAATCGGCCTGATTGACGACCACGGCAGCGTTTACAGCGTATCACGCGATGTGATCAAAGCCCCGATGTTGATCGACTACACTCAGGAAGACAATTTCAGAAAACTGCTCAGCCGCAGCCTGCGTTCGGAAACCTCCGCCTTTTTGGAATCCATTGGCAACCGCATTTGGTAAGAGCATACAAAAGAGGCCGTCTGAATTTTCAGACGGCCTCTTTTACATATCAACAAACAGCCAATTAGACTTTACTACCATTAGCGGCGGCGTTTGTTGCGCTCGTAAATAGGCATCACTTCCGGCAACATTTTGCGGATAGCTTCCATACGGTCTTTATTGGAAGGATGGGTAGAAGCCAACGTCGCCAATGCGCCATGGTTGTGACCACCTTCTTTTTCCATTTTTTCCCATACGGTAATAGCCGCTTGCGGATTGTATCCTGCCTCGGCCATCAAACGCACACCGCCGGCATCAGCCTCTCGCTCTTGGCTGCGCGAGAAAGGCATGTTCACGCCATATTCGCTCAACAAAGCGGAAGACAGATTCACCGTATCGCTGCTCACACCGGTTTTGGCTGCCAATACCGAGCCGCCTACGCCAACCGCAATATTGGTCAACACTTGCTGGCCGATCGCTTTTTTGCTGTGTTCCAATAAAGCATGCGTCATCTCGTGGCCGACTACCGCAGCGATTTCGTCGTCGTTCAATTTCAAACGCTCAACCAAACCGGTGTACATGGCCATTTTACCGCCCGGCATCGCCCAAGCATTCAATTCGTTGGAACGGATCACGCTCATTTCCCATTTAAACGGTACGCCGGTTTGGTTGGCTTTTTCCGCATGCGGTTTCAAGCGGTTAAACACGGCCTGAACGCGGCGCGCGGTTTTGGAAGACGTATCCAATGCCTTTTGGCTGCGCGCCTCATTCATTACCTGCGCATAGTTTTTAGCCGCACCTTCATTCAAGGTTGCACTGTCGTAACCGGCAAAATCCGCCACCGAAGTACAACCCGAAACCGCCAAAACCGCCGCACACAATAAAGCGCTGCCTCGTAATGCAAATTTTGATTTCATATCTACTCCTAAAAGTGTTGTGTTTATGTCGACTTAAAACTTATTTCAAACTTATTTTCAGACGGCCTTCCTGCCAAATCAGAAAGGCCGTCTGAAATCTTTCAACCGCGTTACATTTGAATCGTACCGCGCACCGTGATGCTGATTTCTTCGGTTCCCGGTGTGGTCTGCTCAGGAACATGCGCCGCTTCGGCATCCATCGCTTTCGCGCGCATCATGGCAGGTGCGGCGCCGACCGAACGGTTGCCGATTTGCCCGAAATCCAAACGTACGATTTTGTAATTGCGGAACCCCATGTTTTTGGTCAGCGACGCGGCACGGTCTCTAAAACGCTTCAACGCAGCCTTGCTCACTTCATCTACCGTATCTTCGCGGCTCTGCTTGGATACGCGGAACGTCAGGCTCTCTAAATTGGCTTCGCCGCGCGTGTCTGCAACCAGCTTGTTGACGGCTTCGAAGTTTTTACTTTCCACCTGCAACACAGCCTGCTCTTCCCAGCCGGTTTGGGTTCGCTTGCCTTTATCGGAAAACTCGTAGCGGGGAAAAGCGCTGCGATGCAGTAATTCGGTTTTAAACTCGTTTGATGTTGCCTTGCGGGTAACGTGATTGAGCTTTTTAATAAAGTTCGCACTCACTTCTTCTTGGTTTTTACCTTCTTCATGCACACGCAGGCGGGCGGTTGCAGTGTCGCGCAACACTTCGATACTGGCGCTTTCGGAAAATTCGACAACATTGTAATGGAGCGTTTCCGCAGAAACGGGCAATACGGCTGCCGATAAAGCGGTAAACAGTGCGATAGGCTTCAACATTTTGTATTCCCTATTTAATACATGTTTCAAACATTGTCGGTCTAATTTAGCATAATTTATAGATGTTTTTTGATAAGATATGTGAAGCACATAATATCTAAACTCGCATATTTTAAAAGTTTTATTAATTTTCTTTAATCCATTCAGCAGCTTTTGCGCTTCTTCACAACAAACCTGCATTCATGCACAAAGCATTTTTTACATAAGATTTCAATTCCGCCCCAAAGCCGATACCGATAACACCTAAATTTCAACCGCCTATCTGATGCAAGTGGGTTCATGCAAAGAAAATTTCCGTGCATCTTCCCTATTTTCGGCACATTTGTTAAATTGTTACCTAAATAATCTTGTCGATATTTTCGTAACCGGCAGCAAAGAAAACTCAAGCTTTCCAAACAAATCGGTACAGTAAAATTTGGCACATTTCCGTTTAAGTTCAGGCTGCCGTCTTTCAATTCGGCATGATGTTGTCCATCTCATTTGGAGGCCGTCTGAAAAAACGGTTGTGCGCCTCAACCTCATTTTATTCAGAGCCTTAGCCGACAACAGCCCACAGGAGAAAATCTTCATGAAAGAACCTTTATTAACCATCCGGCCGCGCGAAGCCCTACCCGTCTCCGCCCTGGTTGTCGCGACCATGGGCATTACCATGATTGGCTTTGAATGGGTGCCGCATCTGTCTGTGATTTTGGTATTGTGCGGACTGTTGGTCATGGGCAAATTGAAAGGGCTGTCGTTTAAAGACATGCAGGAAGGCATGGCTTCGGGCGTGATGTCGGGCATTGGCGCTATTTATCTGTTTTTCTTCATCGGCTTACTGGTATCGGCCATGATGATGTCCGGCTCCATCCCTACCTTGATGTATTACGGCTTTGACCTGATTTCACCCGACATCTTTTATCTTTCCGTATTTGTGCTGACTTCGATTGTCGGCATCTCCATCGGCAGCAGCTTAACCACTTGCGCCACGCTGGGCGTCGCCTTTATCGGCATGGGCAGTGCATTCGGTGCCAATCCCGCCATCGTGGCCGGCGCAGTAGTATCGGGAGCATTTTTCGGCGATAAAATGTCGCCGCTTTCCGACACCACCAGCATCGCCGCTTCTATTGTCGGCATCGACTTATTCGAACACATCCGCAACATGATGTTCACCACCGTACCCGCATGGATTCTCACCGCCGCTATTTTGTGGATGCTCTCCGGCGACATCGCCCAAGCGGACTTATCCGGTGTACAAAACTTCCGTACCCAACTTGAAAACACCGGGCTGATTCACGCCTATACCCTGCTGCCCTTCGCCGTTTTACTCGCCTTGGTACTGAAAAAAGTTAACGCCATTTACGCCATCATCACCACCATCATCGTCTCACTCATCATTACCTACATACACAGCAGCCCGAGCATCGGCGAGCTTGGCGGCTATTTCTTCGGCGGCTACAAACCGGCTGAAGGCTTGGATTTGGGCGAAGTGGGCAAACTCGTTTCCCGCGGCGGCATCAACAGCATGTTTTTCACCCAAACCATCGTGATTCTCGCCCTCAGCCTCGGCGGCCTGCTCAACACCCTAGGCATCTTGCCTGCCTTGTTGTCCGGCATCAGCCACTTACTCGTCAATGCCGGCCGCGCCACTTTCTCCGTTGCCGCCACTTCTTTGAGCGTGAACGTCTTAATCGGCGAACAATACCTCAGCCTGCTGCTGGCCGGAAACACATTCAAACCCGTTTACGAACGCCTCGGCCTGCACCCGCGCAACATCGCACGCACGGTTGAAGATGCCGGCACAGTGATCAACCCGCTCGTGCCGTGGAGCGTGTGCGGCGTATTTATCAGCAACGTCTTAGGCGTGCCTGTGCTTGATTACCTGCCTTACGCCTTTTTCTGCTACCTGTGTTTGCTCCTCACGCTGATGTTCGGCTTTACCGGCCTTACCCTGAGTAAAGCTGAAAAATAAGGCCATCTGAATCTGTTTTTTTCAGACGGCCTCAAGCCAAAATCAACCACAAGGCAACACCATTCCAAGCCTTGCTATTTCATCAAATTTCGATAACCACCATACAAAAAAACCGCCGGCAGCCATCTGCATCGGCGGTTTTCTTTACACTTTCTTAAGCCACACCGTAACGCTCACGGTAGGCGCGCACCGGCTCCAGATAAGCACCAAACTCGGTATTGTTTTCCAGCAAAGCCAGCAAGTCTTTCAGGTTGGCAATCGCCACCACCGGCAGGCCGTATTGCTGCTCTACTTCCTGCACGGCCGACTTTTCGCCCGTGCCTTTTTCCATACGGTCGAGCGCGATGGCAACGGCTGCGGGCGTTGCGCCTTCCGCCTCAATCAACTTAACCGATTCGCGCACCGAAGTGCCGGCCGAAATCACGTCGTCGATAATCAACACTCGGCCTTTGAGCGGCGCCCCCACCAACACACCGCCCTCGCCGTGGTCTTTCGCTTCTTTGCGGTTATAGGCAAACGGCACGTTCACGCCCTTTTCAGCCAGCATCATGGCAGTGGCCGCCGCCAAAATAATGCCTTTGTAAGCAGGGCCGAACAGCATATCGAATTCGACTTTGCTCTCGATAATCGCCTGCGCATAGAATTTGGCCAACGCCAAAGTGGACGCGCCGTCGTTAAACAAACCGGCATTAAAAAAATAAGGCGACTGACGGCCTGCTTTGGTGGTGAATTCGCCGAACTTCAAAACGTTTTGCGCTAAGGCGAATTTCAGGAAATCTTGACGGAAATCGGACATTTTTACGGTTCTTTCCAGCGGAAAAATAAAGCCGATTATAGCCCAAGGCGACAAGCTGTAACAGGTTACGCGAAACGAAGCAAAGAGTTCACGGCTCTAGCTATATAATCAATAAGCAAAAAAAGATAAAGACACCGATATGAAACATCAAATCCAAAACAGCTATTCACATAAAACAGCCTACTTCCGGCTTTTTCTGATTTTTCTGTATTTAGGCTGCACATCATTCGGCGGCCCGGCAGCGCATTTGGGCTATTTCAGACAGGCATTTGTGGAAAAGCGTGCTTGGTTGAGCGAATCGCAATACGCATCTTTGGTGGCAATGTGTCAATTTATTCCCGGCCCTGCCAGCAGTCAGGTTGGTTTGACAGTGGGGCTGATACGCGGCGGCTATCTTGGCGCGCTGTTGGCCTGGTTGGGATTCACTTTACCTTCGGCTTTATTGTTAGGCGCATTTGCCTGGGGTTTGCCATATTGGCAGGATGGAGAGGCTCTCAAAGGTATCACACACGGCTTGAAAATCGTGGCCGTAGCCGTTGTCGCACAGGCTGTTTGGGGCATGGGCAAAGCATTCTGTAAAAATGTAGTTACCGTTACCCTGATGGCGGTAAGTTGCATCACCGTATTGCTCCTGCCACATATTGCGGCACAAATCAGCGTGATGTTATTAGCAGGTTTGGTGGGATGGATGACGTTGCAGGAAACTTCCGAACCCCGGCAGCAAACATTGCCTTTTGTTTTAAGTCATCGAGCGGCTGGGTTGTGGTTGTTGGTATTTATTGGTTTATTGGCAGCATCACTGCTGTTTTCAGACGGCCATTCCCTTTGGGGCTTGGCAACGGCACTGTTCAAAACCGGCTCGCTGGTATTTGGCGGTGGACATGTCGTGCTGCCGCTATTACAGGCGCAGACCGTGCCGCTTTGGTTAAGCAACGACACGTTTCTTGCCGGTTATGGCGCAGCACAAGCCGTGCCCGGGCCGCTGTTTACCTTTGCCGCTTTCCTCGGCACGGCAGCAAACGGCCTGCAAGGCGGCATGGTTGCTTTGGTTTCTATTTTCATTCCTTCTTTTTTACTGGTGTTCGGATTACTGCCTTTTTGGAATAGTTTGAGCAAACAACCAAAATCACGAGCAGCTTTGGCCGGGGTAAATGCCGCAGTAGTGGGCTTGCTGCTGGCTGCTTTGTACCAACCTGTTTGGGTCAGCGCAGTTCATACCCCTATGGATTTTGCTTTGGCCTTGCTTGCTTTTTGCGCATTGATGTTTTGGAAAGTGCCGGTGTGGTTAGTCGTATTACTAGCCGGTTTTGCCGGCATGTATTTGGTTTGAATACTCAAATCAACAACCTCAAATCGAAAAATATCAACATTTCAAATAAGAGGCTACTTACAAGCAGCGCGGTTAAAGCGGGCATGCTTTAACTCCCGCTCATACTCATCGCGATAAATATAAGAAGACTGAAATTCTTTGTTATCCATATATTCTGTTAATGGCTGCAAAACGCGGCGGCAGGCAGCGGGATTGCCGGCATTTTTATAGCTGACTGCCAAATCGTTACAGGTGCGCATTCTGTCGACAAGGTGCATAAATTCACCGCATTGTTCAAGATAAGTTTGCTTGATACGGATAGCTGATTGGAAATATTTCTTGCGGTAGGCCGTCTGAAAACGCTGTTCTGTTTGCGCAGCAGCTTGTTTTGTGCAGGCAGTAGGCAGCCTGTAATACGTTTTATCGAAAAAAGTATTATGCCCGCAATAAGTTGAGCAGGCGGCTTTTGCTTTTTCGGGAATCGCTATCGATATGCTGTTCCGGGCGGAACGAAAATGTATGCGGCAGCCGTCACCATCCTGCCAAGTATTGTTTTTAATCTGCCCTTCCAAATAACATAAGTTGCCAGACGCACCAACCGTGTCAATTATAAATTCAGACTGCTTAATGGTAAGCGTTTCACTGGCAAAGGGATTGTGGGTTTGATAAGTTTGTGCGGACACGGGCAACGCAATAAAGCAAAGCAACAAAACACTTGGATATTTCATCATGCGCTCCTTTATTCACTATATAGCCACTATAAAGGAATGTTGAGTTTTGATACACCTGAGGCCGTCTGAAAATTTTTCAGACGGCCTCAGGTGTTATTCATCAATATTTTGCCAATAATTAGTAGATCTGAACAGGCAATCCGGTTAATTCGACTACCCGACATCAACCTCTTTCACTAAGCATCAATATTTTGAGCAACCAACGCATTGTTTTCGATGAATGCGCGTCGCGGTTCTACTTCGTCACCCATCAAAGTAACGAAAACTTCATCGGCAGCAATCGCATCTTCGATACGCACTTTAAGCAAACGGCGCACGGCGGGATCCATGGTGGTTTCCCACAGTTGCTCGGGGTTCATCTCGCCCAAACCTTTATAGCGCTGGATAGACATGCCTTTTTGGGCATTGATCATCAGAATATTCAATGCGTCTTCAAAGTCTGCGATATCGTATTCGTTTTCACCTTTGTACAGCTTGGCATTTTCGCCCACCAAGCCTTTGAGTGATTCTGCGGTTTGTGTAAGGGTTTGGTATGACTTGCCGTTCACAAATTTCGGCTCGATGTAGCTGACTGCCACATTGCCGTGCAGCTTGCGGGTAATTTTGATGAAGTGGTTGCCTTCAAGGCCGTCAACACGTTCTAAGGCTACTTCTTTTTCGTTAAGCAGAGAACTCAACGCCTTAATAGCCGCATCGGTGCTTTCCGCCGAAGACAAGTCCACGGGCTGGGCATGCAACATGGCTTTGAGTACCAAATCGTCTATCACGCGGCTTTCTTGATCGACTACGTTTTTCGCCAACAGGAATTGCTTGGCAACTTTCGCCAACTCTTCACCTTCGATGGTGCGGCCGTCTGAAATGATTTTGGCTTTATCCAAGGCCAAACCAAGCAGCCATTGGTCTTTTTCAAATTCATCTTTCAGATAACGTTCCTGCTTGCCGTGCTTGGCTTTGTATAACGGCGGCTGGGCGATATAAATATAGCCGCGCTCCACCAATTCGGGCATTTGGCGGTAGAAGAAAGTCAGCAGCAAAGTGCGGATGTGCGCGCCGTCCACGTCGGCATCGGTCATGATGATGATGCGGTGGTAACGCAGTTTCTCAGGATTGAATTCTTCTTTGCCGATACCAGCACCCAAAGCGGTAATCAATGTCGCCACTTCTTGGCTGGCCAACATTTTTTCAAAGCGGGCTTTTTCTACGTTGAGAATCTTGCCTTTCAGCGGCAGAATGGCTTGGAATTTACGGTCGCGGCCTTGTTTTGCAGAGCCGCCGGCCGAATCGCCCTCGACCAGATACAACTCGGATAAAGCGGGGTCTTTTTCCTGACAGTCTGCCAACTTGCCCGGCAAACCCAAGCCGTCCATCACGCCTTTTCTGCGGGTAATTTCGCGGGCTTTGCGGGCAGCTTCGCGGGCACGCGCGGCATCAACGATTTTGCTGCAAATGGTTTTGGCTTCGTTGGGGTTTTCTTCGAGAAAGTCTGTTAAGGCTTGGCTGATGACTTCGTTAACCACGGGGCCGATTTCGCTGGAAACAAGTTTGTCTTTGGTTTGCGAAGAAAATTTCGGGTCGGGCAATTTAACCGACAGTACGCAAGTCAAACCTTCGCGCATATCGTCGCCGCTGGTATCGACCCTTGCTTTTTTGGCAATTTCGTTGGCTTCGATATAGCTGTTGATGGTGCGGGTCATCACTTGGCGCAACGCGGTTAAATGGGTGCCGCCGTCGCGCTGGGGAATGTTGTTGGTGAAGCACTGCACGGATTCTTGATAGCTGTCGTTCCATTGCATGGCCACTTCCACGCCCATGCCGTCTTTTTCGCCGGAGGCATAGAAGATTTTTTCGTGCAGCGGCGTTTTTTTGCGGTTCATGTATTGAACGAAACCGGCCACACCGCCGGAGAATGCGAAGTCTTCCTCTTTGCCGTCGCGCATATCGGTAAGCTTGATGCCCACACCGTTGTTCAAAAACGATAACTCGCGGATACGCTTGGCCAAAATATCGAAATGGTATTCCACTTCGCCGAAGGTTTCTTCGCTGGCAAGAAACTGCACTTTGGTGCCGGTATGGCCTTCCGGTGCATCGCCCACGACTTTGAGCGGCTCAACCGCCACACCGCGGCGGAACTCTACGAAATGTTCTTTACCTTCGCGGTAAATGGTCAGGCGCAACCAGTCAGACAAGGCATTCACAACCGACACGCCTACGCCGTGCAGGCCGCCTGAAATTTTGTAGCTGTTGTTATCAAACTTACCGCCTGCGTGCAGAATGGTCATAATCACTTCTGCAGCGGAACGGCCTTCTTTGGGATGGATGCCGGTCGGAATGCCGCGGCCGTTGTCCTCAATGGTGATGGAATTATCGGCGTTCACGGCTACGGTGATTTTATCGCAATGGCCGGCCAACGCTTCGTCAATGGCATTATCCAACACTTCAAACACCATGTGGTGCAAACCGGAACCGTCTTGCGTGTCGCCGATATACATGCCCGGGCGTTTGCGTACTGCATCCAAACCTTCAAGCACCTGTATGCTCTCGGCACCGTATTCTTCTTGCTGCTGGGTCATAATCGATTCTTTTCTTGCTAGTTTTAGACTGGCTGTGCCGCCTGGAACCACTCATTTTCCATAAGTCGTCAAACGGCAAAATAACTGTCGGATTATACCTGATTTCCTATGTATTTTCAGCGTTTTTAAGCGTTTTTGCATACTCTGAAACTCATTTGCAAGCGGCTTCGGCGAAAACAAAAAGGCCGTCTGAAAAATAGTTTTCAGACGGCCTCTGCCACATTCGGTTCACACCTGCTTAAGAAACCACTTCGCCTGCGGCGCGCTGTTTCTCAATGCTCTTATTGATATACCACTGCTGGAAAATAGTCAGAATATTATTGACTACCCAGTAAAGCACCAAACCTGCCGGGAAGAAGAAGAACATTACCGAGAAAATAATCGGCATGATTTTCATCATTTTAGCCTGCATCGGATCGGTGGGCGGCGGGTTCAGATAAGTTTGGATAAACATGGTGGCCGCCATAATAATCGGCAGAATAAACCACGGGTCGGGGCGGCTCAGGTCGGTAATCCAGCCCATCCACGGTGCTTGACGCAATTCCACAGAAGAGAAAATCGCCCAATACAAACCAATGAACACGGGGATTTGCAGCAACATGGGCAAGCAGCCGCCGAGCGGGTTGATTTTCTCGTCTTTGTACATCTGCATCATCGCCTGCTGCATCGCCATACGGTCGTCGCCGTACTTCTCTTTCAAAGCCTGCAAACGCGGCGCAACGGCACGCATTTTGGCCATTGAACGGTAAGAAGCGTTGGTGAGCGGGTAAAGAATCGCTTTCACAATAATGGTCAGCAATACAATCGCCCAACCCCAGTTACCAACGAAACCATGCAATTTATCCAGCAGCCAAAACAGCGGCGACGCAAAAATATGCACTTTGCCGTAGTCTTTCGCCAACTGTAAATTGTCGGCCACTTGGCTGATCACGCTGGTGGTTTGCGGGCCGGCATACAGGCCGATGGGGAAATCCAGCTTCGAGCCGCTTTGAACGGCGGGCATCGGTACTCGAACGGAAGCCGAATACAGATTATCGCTGCGGCGTTTCAAATCGATCTGACAAGCACCTGCCGCGCAAACGGTTTTACCGTCTTTCGGCTGCAAAATCCAAGTGGACATAAAGTAGTGCTGAATCATGCCCAGCCAGCCGCTGTCGGTTTTGCGCACATATTCGGCTTGGTCTTTGCCGGATTGGTAATCGTCGTCCAAATCATCGAACGGCACTTTTTCAAACTCGCCCGCCGGCGTATAAACCACGGGGCCTGCGTAGGTTTGGTTGAAATAACCTTCGCCTTCGGGTTTGCTGTTGTCTCTCAGCAAACGGTACACGGCATCCAATTTCACCGGCGCACCGCTGTTGTTGGTCACGTCGTAACGCACGTCAATCAGGTAGCTGCCTTTGGTGAAAGTATAGATTTTATTAATGTTCAAGCCGGCGGTTTCCGGTGCGGTCAAACGCACTTCCACTTTATCGCCGTTTAAAGTGTATTGCTTCTGAGGCGCGGTAAACGCTACGTCTTTCAATACATTGTGGCCGTCTGAATTCAGCAATTCGGATTGGGCCACATAAGTGTAGGCTTTGCTGTCGTTAAACAGCACAAAATCTTTGCTTTCATCACTACTGGCATTGTATTTCAACAAAGTCAGCCCGCGCAGATCGCCGGTTTTCTCATCAATCACCGCTTTAACCGTATCGGTTGTCACGGTAACCGGCACAGACGGCGTCAATGCAGCGGCAGCAGCCGGAACCGCTTGGGTTGGCGCCGCTTGGTTTTGTACGGCCTGTTGCTGAGCAGGATTAGGTTTGGGCGTCGGGAACATCTGCTCCCACCCAAACAAAATCGCCGCAGCAAGGGCGAAAAAAATGACATATCTTTTAGCTTCCATAGAATATTCCTAATGGTACTGTGAGTGTGCGACCCGCAAGCCGCCGCCTGTTTCGAAGTGGTTCGGGTCAAACTTTAAGCCCCGATGCCAAACAAGCACCGTTTGTTTCAGACGGCATTATATAAAAAACCGATAACGACCGGCCGAACAATATTCCTACTGCAAATCAAGGTACGGGATCATGCCCGCATCCTCCCCACGGATGGCAGCGTGCAATGCGCTTTAATGCCAGCCAGCCGCCTTTGAATGCCCCGTATTTTTTCACCGCTTCTACCGCATACTGCGAGCAGGTCGGCGTATAACGGCAACGCGGCGGAATCAGCGGGCTGACGGCATACTGGTAAAAACGGATTAAAGCCAGCAAAAGCTTGGCCGGGATGTTTTTCAGTTTCAGCATTTCCGAATCAGATAAGCCAGCTGCTGCCGCGCTTCTTGGGCATTGCTGCGGTCAAACCGCTGCCTCACGCGCACCACAAAATCATGCGGCGGCAAAGTTTCTTTATTGCAACGGAACCATTCGCGTATTACCCGCTTCATATAATTGCGCTCATGTGCACGTTTGGCGTTTTTTTTGCTGACTACCAATCCCAAACGCGCGTGCGGCAAACCGTTTTCAGGCAGGAAAAACACTTGCAGCATAGACGCCGTTCGTTGTTTTTTAAACGCAAAAACGGATGAAAAGTCATCCGTTTTCAATAAGCGGTAACGCTTGGCGAAGCCTTGGCTCAAGTTACACTGCCAAACGTTTGCGGCCTTTGGCACGACGCGCAGCCAAAACGGCGCGGCCGCCACGGGTTTTAGAGCGTACCAAGAAACCGTGGGTGCGTTTGCGGCGGGTAACGGAAGGTTGATAAGTGCGTTTCATGTCTGTTTCCTAAGTTTTTTCAGAAAATTAAACCGCGAATTACACCTTAAATCTCGGGTTTTGTCAATTAATAAAACAGCTTGGCTACCGAAGCGGCGCATTCGCCGGGGCGGTTGTTGCAGAAATGGCGGTTGTGGATAATTTTCGGTATAATCCGCCGAATCCGCCCGCACACGCAACAGGCCGTCTGAAAAATCAATAATCTATTGTTTAACAAAACTTTTTCACACGCTTCCTGTCGTTACACCCAACCGCTACATCAGGCAATTCAAAATATGACGCTTGCAGAATTTTGGCCGCAATGCCTCCGCCGACTTCACGACACC